>CAVRFC010000006.1:0-120534 GCA_963720315.1 uncultured Chloroflexia bacterium | reverse complement strand
CAGGTACGTGGGCACGCGCTGGGATAGTGCCTGGTCGATCGCAAAGGCATTACGGCGGGTACTCGGCCCGGACCTGAGACCGCCCACACGCCTCCGACGCTGCGCGGGCGACCGTCCATCGGCCGTCCACGCGGCTCGTCGGTCACCTACCAGCGGCCGACCAGACCCATTCGCGAAGACCCCGCTCGCTCGGGGTCTTCGCGCTGGTGCGGCGTATCGCCACGCGGACGACGGCCTCGAGGAGCTCGGTACAGTGGCACCCTAGACTCCGGAGATCGCCGAGCAGTTCGCCGGTCTCGCGCGCCGCGAGGTGGGACGGACGTACGGGCAAGTCGATGACCCCGTCGGAGGGTCGCTCTGGCTGACGGCGGTCTTGGCGGCAGCGCCGCTCGTCGTGTTGTTCGTGCTGCTCGGCGGGTTCCGCAGCAAGGGTCACTGGGCGAGCCTCATCGCACTGGCAACGGCAGCGATTCTCGCGGTCGCGGTCTGGCAGACGCCGCCGCCGCGCGTCCTGGCCGCCGCGACGCGCGGGGCCGCATTCGGCCTGTTCCCGATCGTGTGGATCCTGGTGAACGCGTTGTGGATCTTTCGGATGACCGAACGGACGGGCCATTTCGACGTCCTCCGGCATTCGTTCGCGTCGGTCAGCGACGACCGCCGCGTCCAAGGTGTCGTCATCGCGTTCTCGTTCGGGGCGATGCTCGAGGCACTCACTGGCTTCGGAGCGCCCGTCGCGATCTGTTGCGCGTTGCTGATCGGGCTCGGCTTCGAGCCGATCAAGGCAGCAGCGGTCGCGCTGCTGGCGAACACGGCCCCGGTGCCGTTCGGCGCCATCGGCACTCCCGTCGTCGCGCTATCCGGCGTCACCGGCCTGCCGCCGGATCAGCTTGCGGCGATCATCGGGCGCCAGACGCCCGTCCTCGCGCTGTTCGTGCCACTGATCCTCATCTTCGTGATCGATGGCCGTCGCGGCGTTCGTGAGGTCTGGCCCCTGGCGTTGGTCGTGGGGGCCTCGTTCGCGATCGGACAGTTCCTCTGCTCGAACTTCGGACCCTGGGCGCTGACGGACATTGCCGCGTCGTTGATTTCGCTCTTCGCTGCCGTGATCTTCCTCCGGGTATGGCGACCCAGGCACAGTGTTCGCCGGGAATCCCAGCGCGAGGAGAGCGATGTCCCCACGTCTGCTACCGGACCTCAGATCGAGCCGCGCCGGCGCGACGGAGACGGCGAGCACGGACGCGCGCAGATCGCGAGGGCGTACGCGCCCTATGCCATCATCGTGGCCGTCTTCGCGCTCGCACAATGGGACCCCGTGAAGGGACTGCTCGGCGCCCCTACGCAACGAATCCCATGGCCCGGCCTTCGCCACGATCGATGCTCGCAGCGATCCGGCTGGATCGTCGACTTTCACCTTTGACTGGCTCTCTGCCGGGGGCACGATGTTGCTGGTCGCGGGACTGGCGACCGTCGCAGTCCTCCGGGTCGCGCCACGCAATGCGCTGGCAGCGTACGCAGACACCGTGCAGGGCATGCGGTGGACCATCGTCACGATAGCCGCCGTGCTCGCGCTCGCCTCCGTGATGACCGTATCAGGCCAGACGTTGGCGCTAGGTTCGTTCCTCGCGACCACAGGTGCCGCCTTCGCGTTCCTCTCGCCGATCATCGGCTGGCTCGGCGTGACTGTGACGGGTTCGGACACTGCGTCCAACGCGTTGTTCGGTGCGCTCCAGATCGAGGCCGCGTCGGATGCCCACCTATCACCCACGTTGATGGCCGCCGCCAACAGCTCGGGCGGAGTGCTTGGGAAGATGTGCTCGGTGCAGCATCTGGCGATCGCTGCTGCGGCGGTTGGGATGTCAGGCAAGGAGGGCGATGTCTTCCGGAGGCTGCTTCGCTGGAGCATCGGGTTGACGCTTCTGATGGGGGCGCTCGTCTGGCTCCAGTCGACGCCGATTCTCGCCTGGATGGTGACCTAGGCAGGAACTATCCGCGCCCCCGGCTTTGGAGCGCCCCGGCGAGCTCCCGTCGCGAGCTGATGTCGAGCTTGGTGAACACCTTGCGCAGATGCCACTCGACGGTTCTCGGACTGAGGAACAGTTGCGCCCCGATTTCGGGGTTGGTCCGGCCATCGCCGGCGAGCCGCGCGATCTGGACCTCTTGCGGGGTGAATTCCTCTACGGCGACCAGACTTCGTTTGCGAACCTTCTCGCCCGTTGCCATGAGCTCGCGCCTCGCACGCTCCGCGAATGCCTCCATCCGCATGGCCGCGTACGCCCGATGCGCCGCCCGCAGTTGCTCCCGCGCGTCCACCCGGCGGTTCTCACGTCGCAGCCATTCGCCATACAGGAGCTGGGCGCGGGCGAGGGCCACGCGGACCCTCGTCCGTCCAAGCCGCTCGATCGCCTCGAGATAAAGGCGCTCGGCCACGCGACCCTCGGACAAGAGCGCTCGCGAGCGGGCCTCTACTCCCAGCGCCCAGTCGGTCCCGCTCGCCGTGCTGATCTCATGCAGCCGCTCGAGCGCGCCGAGGGCGCGGTCGACTTGTCCGGTCCGCACAGCGGCCTCGATCAGCTCGGTGGGGACCCACGTCGACACTCCGAGTTCATGCGGATGCTCCGCGGCCTTCTCGGCGGCAGACAGGGCCTCCTCGTACCGGCCGAGGCTGTTGTACAGCACCGCTTTCGTCCACTCCGTGGAGGTCAGCCACAATCCCTCGCCGCGATCTTCAACTGCATCACGGCTTGCGTCCATGAGCCTGGTGGCTTCTTCATGACGCCCCTGCCAGGCGGCCAGCGAGATCGCGCCCTGTGGCGCGAGGTGACTGCCCGTCGCCTCGACGAGCGCCTCGGTCTCCGCCATCAGCGCCGCCGCGGCGGTCAGGTCCCCAAGGAAGAGCTGGACGCTGAACCTCTCGGTCAGTGCGATCGGCAACAGGGAGAGTGCACCCGCGCCACGGGCAAGCTGGACGTGGCGATCGCGTGAGTTCGTCCCATGCCGCGTCGTCGCCCATCGCCCGTGCGACGCGGCACGCGAGCCACAGCCAGCGCAACGCTTCCTCATCCGCCATAGGCTCGTCGCGGAACGCGGCAAGGGCACGCTTGAGCCTGGGTGCGCCGGCGGCGTAACCCTGCGTCGTCAGCACCGCCATGCCGTCGAGAAGATCGTCGAACGCGGGCGTCGCTCGTCGCGAGGAGGCTGTCCAGTCGGCAGAGAGGATCGCTTCCGCGACCTCACGAACTCCGCCGCCGTGCGCGAGGCGGTCGGCAAACAGCGCCGCGGCGAACGCTTCGAGGTAGGTTTCTCGAGCAAGGCCTGGGTCGAGCGGCTCCAGCCGCTTCGCGGCCTTCAGCAATAGCGGCGGAGCGTCGCGCCCACGATTGACCGCGAACATGATCTGGCCGTGGAGGAGCTCCGCCCTTGCCCGCTCCAGGTCCAGGAGAGGTCCAGCCTGGGCGACCGCGAGGAGTCGGAGTGCGGCGTCCGGGACGCCCGCTTGGTGCTCGCTCTGGGCGGCGGCAAGAGCACGGCGAGCACGGGACGCGCCATCCGGGGTTAGCTCCGAGGCTCGCTCGAGGAATGCGCCAGCGGCTGCGAAGCCTCCTCGAGACCTCGCTCGCGCCGCCGAGCGCTCGAGCTCGGCAGCTACCTCCTCGTCGAGGCCGACTGTCCCGTGCGCTCGATGCCAGGCGCGGCGGTCCGGATCGAGGTCGGGGTCGGTCGCCTCCGCAAGACGACGATGTGCGTCACGGCGCGCTTCCGCTGGCGCTGCCCGATAGATGGCGGACCGGAGGAGCGGGTGTCGGAACGCGACCCGCACGCCGATGTCGAGGAGGCCCTCGGCCTGCGCCGGCCAGGCCGCCTCCACCGGGATCGCGGCAGCGGTCGCCGCACGCCACAGCAGCGCGGGGTCACCGAGCGGTTCCGCGGCAGCGAGCAGGAGAAGTTGCTGCGTCGTCGCCGGCAGCTCCGACACCCTCCGTCTGTACGTGGCTTCGACGTCGCCGGGATGCTCGACCGGCAGTCCAAAGCCACCAGCGAGGCCCTCGACCGACACGGTATGCCACGCCTCGAGAAGCGCCAGCGGATTGCCCCGAGCCTCTTGGATGACCCGGTTGCGGACGCGCTCATCGATCGGACCGATCGCCCGCATGGCGAGCAGCTCGAGGGCATCCACGTCGGACAGTCCGCGCAGCCGGATCTCCGGAAGCCTGGTGAAGACGTCAGGTTCGTCATGATCACGCAGCCCGAACACCAGCAGCACGGAATCGGCGTCGATCCTCCGCCCGACGAAAGACAGGGCCTGCGCCGACGAACGATCCAGCCACTGCGCGTCGTCCACGAGGCAGACGAGCGGCTGGAGCTCCGCGGCGTTCGACAGGAGCCCGAGGACAGCGAGGCCGACGAAGAGGCGGTCGGGAGGCGGCCCAGATATCAGGCCGAACGCCGTCCCGAGAGCATCGCGCTGCGGCGGTGGTAGTCGCTCGAGCCCAGCCAGGAGCGGCGAGCAAAAGTGCTGCAGCGCCGCGAAGGGCAGCTCCATCTCCGATTCAACCCCGGTCGAGCGCATGAGCCGGCACCCCCGGGCGCGATCCGCGGCGTATTCAAGCAGCGCGGTCTTGCCGATCCCCGCCTCTCCTCGGAGGACGACCGCGGCGCTTTGCCCGGCGCGAACGCCGTCGAGAAGCTCGCCCAGGCGCGCGCGCTCGGCCGCACGGCCTCGGATGTCTGGCCGGAGTTCCCTCATGACCGACCTCCCGAGACAGCATAGGACCAGTCATGCACGAGGTCTCCGCGGTGCGCCTGGCGCATTCCCCCAAGCCTCCGTTGGTCGACGCAGCGACCGGGGCACGCGACCGTTGACCCGCGACTCAACCAGTGTGTCCCCCGGGCGCGATCGGAGCGAGCGCCGCGCGACCCTTGTGCGTGTCCGACGCACCGCATCGCGACGGCCGAGGTGCACCCGGCGAAAGGAGATGACCATGTCGCTGACGCTGCCAGGATCGGGATCCGCCGATCCGGCCATCTCCGAGACGATCCGACCATTCCAGATCGACGTGCGGCAGGCGGAGCTTGACGACCTGCGTCAGCGGATCACCAACACCCGCTTGCCCGACCGTGAGACCGACCCCAGTCAGGGCGTACGGCTCGAGACGATGCAGGCGCTCGCTCGCTACTGGGCGAGCGAGTACGACTGGCGCAGGTTCGAGACGCGCTTCGCGGCGTTCCCGCACTTCGTCACGGAGATCGATGGCGTCGACATCCACTTCATCCACGTGCGCTCGAAGCACGAGGATGCGCTGCCCCTGATCGTGACACATGGCTGGCCCGGCTCGACGGTCGAGCAGCTGAAGCTCATCGGGCCCCTTACCGATCCCACGGCGCATGATGCCAGCACGGCCGACGCATTCGATCTCGTCATTCCATCCCTGCCGGGCCACGGCTTCTCGGGGAAGCCGACCGAGACCGGCTGGGACCCGATCCGCATCGCAAAGGCCTGGGTCGTGCTGATGAAGCGCCTCGGGTACGAGCGGTACGTCGCCCAGGGCGGCGACTGGGGAAACGCCGTGACCGAGCAGATGGCGCTGCTCAAGCCCGAGGGCCTGCTCGGGATCCATACGAACATGCCGGCGACCGTGCCACCGGACGTCTCCAAGGCGCTCGCCAGTGGCGGCCCGAAGCCCGCTGGCCTGTCGGCCGAAGAGGACCGCGCCTACGACATCCTCAAGCACTTCTTCGCGACCGGCGTCGGGTACGCGAACGAGATGGCGAACCGCCCGCAGACCCTGTACGCGATCGAGGATTCGCCAGTCGGGCTCGCGGCCTGGATGCTCGATCACGACGTCGCGAGCTACGAGCTGATCGCGCGCGCGTTCGCCGGGAACCCTGGCGGCGTCTCGCGGGACGACGTCCTCGACAACGTCACCCACTACTGGCTGACCAAGAGCGGGGTCTCGTCGGCACGCCTCTACTGGGAGAGCCATCTCGCCTTCTTCGACGTCAAGGGCGTCGACATCCCTGTCGGGGTGACCGTGTTCCCGGACGAGCTTTATCCGGCTCCCCGGAGCTGGGCAGAGAAGGCATATCCGAATCTCATCTACTTCAACGTCGTCGATCGAGGCGGCCACTTCGCCGCGTGGGAGCAGCCGGAGCTGCTCTCGAAGGAGGTGCGCGCTGCATTCCGATCGCTGCGCTGAGCGACGGCATCGATGAATCCATCCGGTCACGCCAGAGGAGGACACAATGACCATGACCATCGAGGCGGGTGTCGACATCCGCCCGTTCCACATCGACATCCCGCAAGGGGAACTCGACGATCTCCGCGCGAGGCTCAACGCCGCCCGATTGCCGACCAAGGAGCTCGTGGATGACGCGTCGCAGGGCGTGCAGCTGGCGACGCTCCAGGCGGTCGCCAACTACTGGGCGACCGAGTACGACTGGCGCAAGGTCGAGGCGAAGCTCAACGCGCTGCCGCAGTACAAGACCAAGATCGACGGCCTCGACGTCCACTTCATCCACGTGAAGTCACGACACGAGAACGCTCTGCCACTGATCATCACGCACGGCTGGCCGGGCTCGGTGATCGAGATGCTTGACGTCATCGGCCCCCTGACCGACCCGACCGCGCATGGCGGGACCGAGGCCGATGCGTTCGACGTCGTGATCCCGTCCCTGCCCGGGCTACGGGTTCTCGGACCAGCCGACCGAGCTAGGCTGGAGCGGCAACAAGATCGCGCAGGCCTGGGCCGAGCTGATGACCCGCCTCGGCTACGCGCGGTATGTGGCACAGGGCGGTGACCAGGGTGCGACCGTGACCGACGCGATGGCGCGCCAGGCGCCCGCCGGGCTGATCGGGATCCACCTCAACTTCCTCAGCGCGTTCCCGACCGAGGTCGGCGCGGCGCTCTTCGGTGACACGTTCGCGATGGGCCTCGTCAAGCGCGCGGTGGTCGGCGTCATCGCCTCGCGAGCCGAGAAGGAGCAGGAGGCACTCGCCGGGATCGAGCGAACCTTCTGGGCCGGGTACATCGCCGAGATGAACACCAAGCCGCAGACGATCGGCTATGGCTCGATGGATCCACTCGCGATGGCTGCCTGGATGCTCGACCACGACGCCGACAGCTACGCGAAGATCTCGAAGGCGTTCCTCGATGGCCAGCAGACCGGAGGCCTCAGCCGAGACCACGTCCTCGACAACATCACGCTCTACTGGCTGACCAACACGTCGACGTCGGCGGCGCGGCTCTACTGGGAGAACTTCCAGAACATCATGGCTGCCCTCGCCTCGGGGCAGAAGCCGCCGGATATCAAGGTGCCGACCGGGTTCACGGTCTTCCCGCAGGAGCTCTTCCAGGCCCCGCGCGGCTGGGCCGAGAAGGTCTACCCGAACCTCACCTATTTCAACGACGCACCGAAGGGCGGCCACTTCGCCGCGTGGGAGGAGCCGCAGGTCTTCTCCGAGGAGCTGCGCAACTCGTTCCGCTCGGTGCGCTGACCGCGAACGCGGGGACAGGGGCGGGCGGCAGGCGATTGGTCCGCCGCCTGCCGGTCCCCGCCCCGAAAGGAGTCTGTGATGAGTCACGTCAAGGAGATCCCCGGACGGCCGACGGTCGTCCTCGTCCACGGCGCCTTCGCCGACTCGTCCAGCTGGAACGGCGTGATCGAGCGCCTCCAGGCGAAGGGCATCAGCGTGACGGCTCCGGCGAACCCGCTGCGCGGGCTTTCGGGCGACTCCTTGTATCTCGAGGGCGTTCTCGGCCAGCTCGACGGGCCTGTCGTCCTGGTTGGTCATTCGTACGCCGGGGCCGTTATCAGCAATGCCGCGAAGCACGCCTCGAACGTCGTGGGCCTCGTCTTCGTCGCCGCCTTCGCGCCTGATGAGGGCGAGGTACTCGGTCAGGTCACGCCAACCTCGAAGGACAGCATCCTCATGCCGGCGCTCGTCCGGCACGAATATCGCGACCGGCCGGGGCGCACCCGCTGTCGAGTTCGTGGTCGATCCGGCGAAGTTCCGCGATGCGTTTCGCGGCCGACCTGCCGCCCCATACGGCCGCGGTCATGGCGGCCACGCAGCGACCAGTCGCCGACGCGGCGTTCTCCGATCCCGCCACGGCGCCCGCCTGGAAGGACCGGCCGTCGTGGGCAGTCGTCGCGACCGGCGATCGGGCTGCCGGCGCCGATCTGACGCGCTCGATGGCCCAGCGCGCGGGCGCAACGATCACCGAAGTCGTGGGCTCGCACGTGGTCATGGTCTCCCAGCCCGAGGCCGTGACAGAGGTCATCGTCCAGGCGGTCGAGGCGGCGTCGGCCGTCGCCGTGGGATGAGCGTCGCGCGGGCGTCGGCGACCGCGTTCGGGCCGATCCGCCAGATCGACGCTGGCGTCCTCAACGTCGGCTACCTCGACGCAGGTCCGCCGGATGGGCCGGCCGTCGTGCTGCTGCACGGCTGGCCGTACGACATCCACAGCTACGCTGAGGTGACGCCGATACTCGCGGCCGCCGGATACCGGGTGATCGTCCCGCATCTCCGCGGCTTCGGCACGACGCATTTCCTCTCGGACGCGACGATTCGAAACGGCGAACAGGCCGCGCTCGCCCTCGACGTGACCTCGCTGATGGACGCTCTCGAGATCGTGAAGGCGATCGTGGCCGGCTTCGACTGGGGAGCGCGGACGGCTGACATCGTCGCCGCCCTGTGGCCCGAGCGCTGCAAGGGGCTCGTGTCCGTCAGTGGCTACCTGATCGGCAGTCGAGAAGCCAACAGGAGGCCGCTTGCCACCGAGCGCGGAGCTCGCCTGGTGGTACCAGTTCTACTTCGCGACCGAACGCGGGCGGGCCGGCTACGCGCAATACCGGCACGACTTCGCCAAGCTGATCTGGCAGACCGCGTCGCCGCATTGGGACTTCGACGACGACACCTTCGATCGAAGCGCGGCCTCCTTCGAGAACGCGGATCATGTCGACATCGTCATCCACAACTACCGCTGGCGGATCGGCATCGCCGAGGGCGAGCCGCAATACGACGACCTAGAAGAAAAGCTGGCGCAGGGTCCGGTGATCACCGTTCCCACGGTCACGATCGAAGGCGACGCGAATGGAGCGCCCCACCCAGAGGCGGCCTCGTATCGCGCGAAGTTTCTCCGGTGCGTACGCGCACCGTGTCATCGCCGGGGGCGTCGGGCACAACCCGCCGCAGGAAGCGCCACGGGCGTTCGCCGACGCCGTAGTTGAAGTCGACCGATTCTGACCGGGGATCCCATGCATCGACCAGTAGGTTCCACGGACGCCACTATTCCCATCAGGGAACGATCGGGAGGCCCCCTCTATGTTGGATGAGCGAAACAATGCCGACGGCTCCGGCGGCGCGGCGACGGCATCACCGGCCAGCCGCCCCGGTCTCCTCCGGTCCATCGCCCACCGCCTCGCCGGCGATGCGGACGTCCTTCCGGTCGAGGGCCACCTCCCGTCGTTCGAAGGTGCGACCGGCTGGCTCAACTCGGAGCCGTTGACACCGCAGGGCCTCCGCGGACGGGTCGTCCTCGTCGACTTCCTGACCTATACGTGCATCAACTGGCTGCGCACCGCGCCGTACATCAAGGCGTGGGATGCGAAGTACCGCGACCTCGGGCTGACCGTGATCGGCGCCCATACCCCGGAATTCGGGTTCGAGCAGAACATCGACAACGTCGTCGCGCAACTGCGCGTCTTCGGCGTTGAATACCCCATCGCGGTCGACAGCAATTACGGCGTCTGGGAAGCCTTCGCGAATCACTTCTGGCCCGCGACCTACATCGCGGACGCCGAGGGCCGCATCCGATATCACCACTTCGGCGAGGGCGAGTACGCGATGACCGAGATGGTCGTCCAGCAGCTCCTCCTTGAGGCCGGCGCGGAAGGCGTCGATCCGGAACTCGTGTCCGTGGAGCCCGAGGGCTTCGAGGTTGCTGCGGACTGGGGGACCCTGCGAACGCCGGAGACGTACCTCGCCTACGGCCGGAGCGCCGCCTTCGCATCACCGGAGTCCGCCCGGTTCAACGTGCCGCACACCTACCCGAAGCCCGACCGGCTGTTCCTCAACGAGTGGGCCGCGTCTGGGTCGTGGACGCTCGCGCAGCACGCCGCGGTGTCGAACGAGACCGGCGCGCGGATCGGGTTCCAGTTCCAGGCCCGCGATGTCAACCTCGTCATGGGGCCGGCAGCGCGCGGGATGAAGGTCCAGTTCCGCGTCCTCCTCGACGGGGCGGCCCCAGGCGACAGTCATGGGTTCGACATCGACGAGGCGGGCAACGGCACGCTGGCCGACCAGCGTCTCCATCAGCTCATCCGCCAGCCCGGCTCGATCCGCGAGCGCCTCGTCGAGATCGAGTTCCTCGGCGCCGGTGCCGAGGCGTATTGCTACACCTTCGGCTGACCGGGACGGCGGCTGGTCATGAAGCGCGAGATCGCGATCGACACGGCGAGCCGCGACTCCGCTGCGGATCCCATCGTGGTGCCGAACACCCTCTGGACGGTGGCTGATCCGGTGGCGTACAGCGGCGGCTTACCAAGCGACATCACCCACCTCGCCGAGTTCGAGGCGAGCGGCCTCGGACGACGCGACGACGCCCGCTGGTCGGGTGCCCTCGAGGTCATCCCGACGAAGGCCGACGTCGTCCTCGACCTCATCCGCATAAACAGCCTGTGGCCGTTGCTGTCGGGGCTCGCCTGCTGCGCCATCGAGATGATTTCGGCGGCGACCAGCAAGAACGACATGGACCGATGGGGCATGTTCCCGTTCCGGGCCAGCCCGCGCCAGGCCGACGTCCTAATCGTCGCCGGAACGTGCACGACCAAGATGGCCGGTCCACTGATCCGGCTGTGGGAGCAGATGCCGGAGCCGAAGTGGTGCATCGCGCTCGGTGACTGCACCTGCTCAGGAGGTCGCTACAAGCGGAGCTATTCGACGATCGAGGGGATCGACCGGATCATGCCCGTCGACATCTACATCCCCGGCTGTCCGCCGCGTCCCGAGGGCCTGATCTACGGGATGATGAAGCTCCAGCAGCTCATCAAGGACCGGCGCGGCCACTGGCCGGATCGGGCGATCGGTCCCGACGGTCCCGGACGGCATCTGAAACGAAGGTGGGATCGTTGCCCGCGGGGCGAACCAAGGAGGTCGACATGCGCACTTCGACCGGGAGCATCACCATCCGCGAGGCGGACACGATCTGGCGCGAAGAGGGCGGCTGGTTCGAAGCCCGATGGCACTTCAGCTTCGACCGCTACCGCGATCCCGAGCAGATGGGCGTGGGTGCGCTCCGCGTCTTCAACGACGATCGGATCGTGGCCGGCGCCGAGTGGCCGCTCCACCCGCACCAGGACATCGAGTCGCTCACCTACGTCGTCGAGGGCCACTTCCTCCATGCCGATTCCCTCGGCAACAACGGGCACCTCGAGCCGGGTGCCGCCCAGGTCATGACGTTCTCGCATCGCGGCGACCTGCACTCGGAGAAGAACGGCTCCCCGGACGAGGCCATGCGCTTCATCCAGTTCTGGATCCTGCCGAGCGTCCTGGGGCTCGAGACGCGCGTGCAGCAGCGGCAGTACCGGCTGGAGGACCGCACCGACCGCTGGCTCCAGATCATGGGCCCGGCCGGCACCGACGGGCTGGACCTCGCGCAGGACGCCCGAGCGCTTGGTTTCGCACCTGACCGAGCGCGGGAAGCTCGAGCACAGCTTCGGTCCGGGGCGCGGCGGCTACCTGTATGTGATCGACGGCAGGCTGTCGCTCGAGGCGAGTCGCTGACGACTGGCGACGCAGCGAAGGTCGCCGGCGAGATCGAGCTGGAATTGGTCACGGACATCGGCGCGGAACTCATCCTCATCGACGTTCCCCTCGACTTCGAGTCAGTCGGCGTGTGGGCGGGCGACTGAGGGTCGCGGGTCGATTGAAATCCCGGGTGGGCCGCGGTCCGACAAACGTTGGATGCGTGGGCACAGCCGTTTGACGCCAAAGCGTCAGTGAACTTGGCGATCCGGCGAATCAGGTGAACCTCCAGAAGTAGGATCCTCGGGCTCGCCCGTGGAGCCCGCGCTGAGCTTTGAACGAAGCCCGAGATCTGGTGGTCGATGGGCCTGGATCGCTAGTCGTGGGGGCAGCTGGGCTGGCGAGGGTCGGGCCTTACCGCTTGGCCACTTGCCAGTGATTCGTGCTCGTCCCGGGCGGATCCGGCCCCGTCCGCATTCCCGTTTTCCGGACGAATTAGGTGCCCGTCCGAAAACGCATCAGGTGCCCATGCAGAAACCGGCGTCGGATTCGGTCGAACCGCGAAGGGAACCGCGAGGGCAGCTGTCGGCCCTCATTCGCAATTTTAGCCGGGCCGCGGACCTGGCCCGGGCCACGGGCCATTCCTTGGCCGATGAATGACCTGGCGGCCGGCCTGAGGTTCAACTCGTGTCCCGTCGATTAGACGGATCGGCGCAAGACTATGCCCGCCTGTCCGCCGGTGGAGGTCGTTGGAACATGACATACAGCAGGACGAGCGACGGGATCACGAGCACCGCGCCGATCGCGAGACCGATCAGCAACACCAGGAGCGTCGCCTCCCCCGCCGCCGCATCCGCGACCGTGAGGTGGCCGACAAGAAGGTCGGGATACTGGGCCACGGCCCAGCCCCAGAGCACACCGCCTACGGCTAGTCCCGCGGTCCCGCGGGCCAGCGTGTAGCGCCGGGTCCAGAGCAACACGATTGAGGCGATGCCACCGGCCGCGGACACGACGACGAGGGGGAGGGCGCGACCCACCAGGCCGGACGCCAGCCGCGGTGCGTCGACCGCCAGAACGCCGATCCCGGTCACTGCGATGGCCCCGACGACCACGCCAGACACGACCGCGCGTTGCCGGAATGCTTCCGCTATCGCATCGCGATGCCGGCGCCGGGCATCCGCGGTCAGGTAGACAGCCGCGAGGTACGCGCAGATCCCGACGGCGAGAATGCCGCCGAGGATCGACGTCGGGTTGAGCCAGCTCGCCACCACGTCACCGGTCGCGTTGCCAGGCGGTACTCGACCCGAGGCAACCCCGCCAGCGATCGTGCCCAAGAAGAACGGCGTCAGGATGGAGGAGATCCCAAACAGTCGACCGTACACTCCCTCGCTCGGCTGGCCGTGAGTCGCCTTCCGGAACGCGAAATCCCGCTCCGCGCAGGATGATGCCGAACGCAACTAGGGTGAGGGGGATGTACAGCGTCGAGGCGACCGCGGCGAAGACCGGCGGGAACGCTGTCCAGACGACGACGATCGCGAAGATGAGCCAGACGTGGTTCGCTTCCCACACGGGACCGATCACGTCCTCGATCAGTGACCGCTCCTCGGACGACCTCGGTCCTCGGCGAGCGACCAGGTCCCAGAACCCCGCACCGAAGTCGGCCCCGCCGAAGAGGGCGTAGGCGGTAAGCCCGCCGAACATCAACACAAGCAATACGTCCGCGGTCGTCATGACGCCCGCCCGGCCGGGATCTGCGGCGTCAAATCGTCCCCTTCGAGCGGTGACGCCGCGAGCCGACGCAGGACGATGATCGTGCCCGCGGTCATAACCGCGTAGATCACGACGAGGGCGTAAAGCCCGAAGCGGAGCCCCGGCGCCGCCGACACCGCCTCGTCCACCCGCATGACCTCATAGACGATCCACGGCTGCCGCCCGACCTCAGTCACGATCCAGCCCGCCTCGAGGGCAACGGCGGCGGCTGGTCCCGCTGCAACCGCCCCGATCAGGAACCATCTCGACCACGGGATGTCCCGTCGCCGCCACCACGAGAAAGCCAGCCACGCCGAAAGCCCGAAGAGACCGAAGCCGATCGCGACCATGACTTGGAAGGCAACGTGCACGGGCAGGACCGGCGGCCGCTCGTCCTCGGGGAAGGCATCGAGGCCGATCACCTCCGCGTTGGCGTCTCGGAAGGCAAGCCAGGACAGTCCATTCGGGATCTGGATGCCAAGGACGACCTTGCCGTCGATCGGGATGCCCCCGATCGTCAACGGTGCCCCGCGCTGGGTCTCGTACAGCGCCTCGAGTGCCGCCAACTTGGCGGGCTGCTGCCGGGCGATCGTCTGCGCCGCCCAATCCCCGACGAGGATCTGGGGTCCGGTGAGCAGGGCGGCGAGCGAGAACCCTAGGAGGAACCCGGCGCGCTCATACGAGGTCCGCCGGCCGCGAAGGAGAGCCAACGCGTAGGGGCTCGCGATGCCGAAGCCTGCGACCATGAACGCGGCAACGATCATATGGGTCGTCTGGACAGCGGTAGCCGGGTTCAGCATGGCGGCGATCGGATCGACGTTCTCGACGCGACCGTCGACGAGGGTGAAGCCCGCCGGCTGATTTATCCAAGCGTTCGCCGTGACGACGAACCAGGCAGAGGCCACGCCCGCCACCACGATCGGGACCCCGGTCAGCAGGTGGATGCGCGTCGGCAGTCGGTCCCAGCTGTAGAGGTAGATCCCGAGGAAGATGGCCTCGATGAAGAAGGCGATCCCCTCGAGGGCGAAGGGTAAGCCGATGACCTCGCCGAACGTCCCCATCAGGCCGGGCCAGAGGATCCCCATCTCGAACGACAAGATCGTCCCCGAGACCGCGCCGACAGCGAACAGCACCCCGGCGACCCTCGCCCAGCGTCGGGCCAGCCGGTTGTACGTCCCGTCGCCCCGACGCCAACCGAGCCACTCGGCGAGCAGGATCAAGGCCGGAAGCCCGACCCCGAAGCACGCGATGACGATGTGCCAGCCGAGCGACAGGGCCATCTGCAGGCGCGCGGCGAGCAGGTCGGGCTGGACGATCGGAACTGACGGATCCACCGGGTCGATCCTCTTGCTAAATCAGATCATTGTCCCAAGAGTCGACGAAGCGCTCGCTCTGAACGTTCAGGTGATGACCAGCTCGCCTCGCTAATACGCACCCAGATTCGAGCGGGTCTGTTACCGGTGAAGTCGTTCGTATCGGGACTGCTCCTCGACGGTGCGTTCGGCGAGGGGTTCGGCTTCCAGACGGTCGTCGGGGATGCGTGCGCCGCTTTCGACCGACAGACCGAAGGTGCCCTGCGCGATCCGCGCTTCGGCGCGGATGACGGATGCAAGTTCGCTCCGTAGGGTGACCTCCACCGCATCGTCGACCATCTCGTGCTGGAGTTCGGCGCCGTCTTCTGCAGACTCGCCGGTCTGGTCGAAGTGGGATGCATCTTCAGACTGCTCCTCGTCAGCCAGGTGTGCAAGTGCGGCCTCGATACGACGGCGCTCGCGTGTCACGAGCGCTCGCTCGCGGTGCTCATCCATGATTCTCTCCTGGTCCGCCCTCGCGCCTGTCGTCTCGGAGTCTTTCCTCGACCCGTTGCCGCTCGTGCACGACGAGCTCCGGCGCATGACTCGTCCACCGCACCGTCTACCCGTCGACGAGCGGAACGTCGACGAGGTGCTCGGATAGGAACCAGACCTGGAGCTCATGACGGCGCAGGACGTCGCTCATGAGGAGGTCGTTCGAGCCCCAGTCCTTGCTCGTCTCGGTCCTGTCGATCGCCTCGCGGACCGCTGTGATGATCGTCTCGTGGGCATCGAGCAGGCGGCTGATCATGACCGGCACGTCCTCGGCGCCGTTCGGCGGCCGCTCGATCCTCGTCAGTTCCGCGGCGTGCCGCGGATCCGCCACCGCGATGCCGCCCAGGCTCTGGACGCGCTCGGCGAGGAGATCGATGAGCTCGAGCTGCTCGTCGGCGTGCTTGTCGAAGAGCAGGTGGAGCTGGTAGAAGGTCGGCCCCGAGACGTTCCAGTGATGCTTCTTGTACATCGCATAGAGGATCGTGGTGTCGGCCAGGATCCCGTTGAGCAGCTGCGCGCTCTCCTGGCGCGCCTCGGCGGAGAGGGCGATCGGCAGTAGCCGCAGCTTGCCGAACCGCTGGACCTCCTTGCCGCGCTGGGCGAGATGGGGCTGGGGCGAGAGCCCGACTGTGGCCATCGGTTCGTCTCCTTACGTGCGAAAGGCGAGTCCCCTGAGCGGTCAAGCGCTGTCGGGGAGGAAGCAAGATGCTTGCGCCAATGACGAGCGGATTCATCGGCATTAGCGTCAAATCGTGGTTACGGCCACCCGCACTCCACGTTTTCCTGCTGGCTTCAATGCGCCGAGCCCGTGGAGTCTGCGATGCTCAAGCGCCGTGCCCGTGAGCGCGCACCGATTGGTGCTGTCGCAATCCGGCGGGCCGAGGTCAAAGGTTGGTAGAGCTTGCGGTGTCTAATCGTGGACGACAATCCGGAGTTCCTGGACGCTGTGCGTCGCCTGCTCCAAAACGAGGGAATCGACGTCGCGGGCGTCGCTTCGCGAGGAGCCGAGGCCTTGGGCCTCGCCGAAAGCCTCCGGCCTGACGTCACGCTCGTCGACATCGGCCTCGGTCGCGAGGACGGCTTCGAGGTGGCGCGACAGCTCGCCGAAGGCGACGGTCAAGCGGCCGGCAAGGTCATTCTCATCTCGACGCATTCGAGGGACGAGTTCGCCGAGCTGATCGAGGCAAGCCCGGCGATCGGCTTTATCTCGAAGTCTGCGCTGTCCGCCGAGGCCATACGCCGGCTCGCGTCCAACGGCGACGGGTCCGGCCAGGAGGGCCGGACGCGGGGCTAGGCTCGCGGCAGGACGCCGCGGTATCGTGGAGCGGCGCATGACTGGACCTCTGACCGCCGCCGAGGCAACCGATTCCGAACGGCGTCCACGCGTCGTCCTTGCCGACGACGACGTCCTTCTGCGCGAGGGCCTCGCCAGCCTGTTGGAGAGGTCAGGACTCGAGGTCGTCGGCCAGGCGGGGGACGCGGTCGGACTGCTCAGGCTCGTCCGCGAGCACAAGCCCGATCTCGTCATCGTCGACATCAGGATGCCGCCGACGCAGACGACCGAAGGGCTCGAGGCCGCCCAGCAGATTCGCGAGGAGCTGCCCGACACCGCGGTCGTCATCCTCTCGGCGCACGTCGAGGTCGACGAGGCGACGGCGCTGCTCGCCAGCGGACAACGGAGCGGTTATCTACTGAAGAGCCGCGTGATCGACGTCGAGGACTTCATCGACACGCTCAATCGGATCCTGAAGGGCGCCGCGGTCGTGGACCCGGGACTCGTCCAGGAGCTGTTCGCCGTGCGACGGGCCCACGACCCGCTCGACGCCCTGTCCGCTCGCGAGCGCGAGGTGCTGGCTCTCATGGCCGAGGGCCGGTCGAACGCGGGCATCGCACGTCAGATATGGGTGACCGAGGGGACGGTCGAGAAGCATGTCCGGAGCATCCTCATGAAGCTGGACGTGTCAGAGACGGCGGACGACCATCGTCGTGTCCTCGCGGTCATCACGTTCCTCGACCACCGCTAGGGCGATCGAACCGACGAAGTTCAGGCGCCGTCGTTCGGCCCAAAACCGCCCTGGTCGCGAATCCAGCGCAGGAAGCGCAGGTGAGTCACCTCGCGCAGCTTCCACGGCTGGTCGACAATCGGGATGCCGGCGAGGACCGCGACCACGTTGGCCGCCTCCTCGGGCGCGAGCCCTCGGGCGACGAGCCCCCGGTAGGTGGCCGCGTGCTCGACTGTCCGTTGCGACCTGGCTGGGGTGCCTGCTGCGTTCATCGTCCGGTGTCCTTTGGCGTCGATGGATCGAATACGAGATTGCCTGCCCGGGGGCCCGATGTCATCGCGGCCAGCGACCAATTCCGATTCGGGCCAACCCCACCCCGCTGCTGGCCGGTAACGGGAACGCCAGGCCCGGCGAGAGCTGAGGCCGCGGGCCGCATCGGTCGCCTGCGCGCAGACAACCTCGTCGGCATGGACGGCGGACGGGGCCGATCCCCCGGATGAGGGGCCGTCACGCCTCCATCCGGATCTCTTCGAGGTCGAGGTCGCGTTCGATCGTTCGCAGCGTCTGGTCGTTGATCTCTCGCCGGTCGCGCAGCTCGATGACGGCGGCGCGTTGCGCGGCGATGACCCCGCGCTGGATCTCCTCGTGCTCGAGCCGTTCCTGGCGTCGTTCCGCGGTCTCATCGGGATCCTCGGTGGCTAGGTGGTCGGTCCGATCCCGGAGGCCCGCCTCGAGCCGATCGAGGAGAGGCTGGTGGGTTGGCCACTGCGGACGGGCGCGCTCGATCTCGTCGAGCCCGGCCTGGTACGCGGCTGCCCTGGCGAGCGTGGCCTCGTCGCCATCGAGCTCGGCGCTGTCGGCGCCGACAAGCCGAACCACGAATGGCAGAGTCAGGCCCTGGCCGACGAGCGTGATCAGGATGACCGAGAAGGTGAGGAGCAACACGAGGTTGCGCTCCGGGAAATCCGCCGGCAGGGCGAGCGCGGCGGCGAGCGAGACGGCGCCGCGAAGACCCGCCCAGCTGACGAGGAACGTGAGGGCCCTGGCCAGTCGCGGGTCTCGCCGGGCGATGACCCGGCGCGGCGACCCGGGCAGGAGGCTGGTGGTGAAGATCCACACGAGGCGCGTGCCCACGACCACGCCACCGATCAGGGCGACGAGGCCGAGGATCTCGACCGGTGAGCGATCCCCTAACCCTTGCAGCACCTCGGGCAGCTCGAGGCCGATGAGGACGAACACAAAGCCGTTGAGGACGAAGCCGATCATCTTCCAGCTGGTCAGCCACAAGAGCCGGCTGCTCGGCGATAGGATGGTTCCCAGCCGGCTACCGATCGCCAGTCCGGCCACGACCGCCGCGAGCACGCCCGATAGGCCGAGCTGGTCCGCCGGGAGGTAGGCCGCGAAGGGCGCCACAAACGAGATCACGACCTCGACCGGCGGATCGTCGAGCCGGCGGAGGATCTCCGCCGCAACCTGACCGACCAACACACCGATGACGACGCCGCCTACGGCGGCGACGACAAAACCGCCAAGTGCCTCGGACAGGACGAACACGCCGCCGCCGACAGCGAGCAATGCCGTCCGATACGCGACCAGCGCGGTCGCGTCGTTGAACAGCGACTCGCCCTCGACGATCGACACCACCAGCCGCGGCGCGCCGAGGCGCCGGAAGACGCTGGTGGCGGCGACCGCGTCCGTCGGCGCGACGATCGCCCCGAGCGTGAAGGCTGCCGCCCAGCCGAGGGTCGGGATCGCCGCCTGGGCCACGACCGCGACCACGGCCATCGTGAAGATCACCAGCCCCACCGAGAGGCGAACGAGCGGGCCGAGGTAGGCGCGCAGCTCGCGGGTAGGGGTCTCCACCGCTGCGGTGAACAGAAGGGGCGGCAGGAACACGAGCAGGACCAGCTCCGGCTCGAGCTGGATCCGCGGCAGCCCCGGAACGAAGGCCAGGCCCAGCCCACCCAGCACGAACAGCGTGGGATAAGGCACGCCCACGCGCCGGGCGACCTCGAACAGGATCCCGGTCGCCACGAGGATGACGAGGACGACGGTCAGGACTTCCACGGTCGAATTCTCAAGGCGCGCGCATCGTTGAGGCTCGCGATCTCAGCCAACCGATCTCGAAGTTCCGCTCGGCCGAGACGGTCGAGGCCTACGAGCAGTAGGGCCGACCCGTCGAGCCGGCCCTTACGGGTCGCGCTCATCGACTCGCGGACGGGTTCGCAGCTCGACGAGCTCGGCGACCCAGGCCCGCAGGCGCACCAGGTGCTCGCCGTAGTGCTCGGCGCCAGACTTGCGTACCCACTGGCTGGCCGTGCCCGAGGGGCCGCGAAGCGCGTACCAGGCCTGGAGCATCCACGCCCGAGCGCCGATGGCCTGTGACCAGACGACGTCCCAGTGCGCGTCCTTGAGCGCCGCCAGCGCCTCCGCGTTGCGGCGATCGACCTCGAAGTCATGCGGGACGTACGAGCGGGCCGCGATGTTCACGAGCTGCGTCTCGGCCTCGGCCAGCCACATCCCGAAATGAGCGACGAGGTCCTTGACGCTCCAGTCGGGGTCGCGGAAGTAGCCGGGGGCCAGCCGCTCGTCGGGGGTCAGGCTGTCGATGAGGGCCGTGATCTCGGCCCATCGTGCCTGCTCCAGATCGACCTCGGCGGCTTCCGGGATATCGGGTGCTGGCCCTGGTGGCGGTGTCCCACGGTTCAACTCCTGGGGCAACCGCGGATTTCGCGGAGCGTGGTTCGCCTTCATAGGGTTCCCTTCCGCAGATCGGGCGCAGGCGCAGAGAGGAGCGCCAGGCGCGCGGTCTCCCAGGCGCTCGTGAGGGCCGCTCGCACCACCTTCGAGGTCGGACCGAGGATTCGAGCAGCCACGCCGCAATCGCTCGGCAGCTCGCTGACGCCGGCGAGCACATCGGGAACACCTGATAGCGCCCGGCGGAGGAGGTCGACGAGGTTGCTCGAGGCGTGCATGGGTGTGAGCACGTAGAGCGTTGCGACCACGTCGTAGCCGCCGAGGATCCCCATGGACGAGGGAGATCGTTCACCGGGCGCGATCCGCAAGACGTCGGCGAAGAGGAGCCTTCCGTCCGGATTCAGCGCCTCGGTCTCGGCCCAAAACAGGTCATAGGCGTGGCGCTCCCCGCGAGCCGCCCGGCCGGGAAGGAGCATCTCGCCGAGGATCGCCGTCGAGTCCGGATCGACGGTGACGCGTGTGCGCTGGAAGAACTTCGACCCACGGAAAGGCACGACGGCGTCGGGCAGGTACTCGAGGATCGCTCCCGGGCCTACGCAAAGGTTCACGAACTGACTGGCGAAGTTCCGCTCCGCCCGGTACAGGTTGGTGGCGGCCTGTGTCGTGAGGTGGACAGCGGTGTCGGCGCCACAGTCGACGTCGATGCGGCAGCGGTCGCCCTCGACGAAGCCATCACCGGACTGCTGGACGAAGATGAACGCCATGTCGGGCCGCGCTGGATCAAGGTGGATCGGCCGGTAGACGTGGAGGGGCGCGCGCTGGTACTGGTGCTCGACGCGCGTCATCCCGCCGAGGCGCGCGAGCCCGAGCTCCAGTAGCCCGACTTTGCCGGGCGCGCCCACGCTCAGCCCGCCTTCAACCGCCTCGCCGAGGGCGACGAACTCGTCAGGAAGGCGTGGGGGCGTATACCAGGCGATGTCGTGCCGCGGCGGAGCGGTCGCCGTCACGCCGCTCCAGCCCGACGGTCGATGACCGGATCGATGTAGTGGACCACCTCGAGGATGCCCTCGCCAGTGAAGCAGTTCGTGAATACGAACGGTCGGAGTCCGCGAGCCGCCCGCGCGTCGCGCTCCATGACCCGAAGATCTGCGCGAACGTGCGGCGCGAGGTCGATCTTGTTGATGACGAGCAGATCGGAAGTCGTCACGCCAGGGCCCCGCTTGCGCGGGATCTTGTCGCCCTCGGCCACGTCGATGACGAAGATGAAGAAGTCCGCGAGCGCGCGGCTGAACGTGAGCGTCAGATTGTCGCCGCCCGACTCGACGAGCACCACGTCGCCATCGGGGAAGCGTCGTTGGAGCCGCGAGATCGCGTCGAGGTTCATGCTCGGGTCCTCGCGCACCGCCGTGTGCGGGCATGAGCCTGTCTCGACGCCGACCACCCGCTCGGGATCGAGGGTGCTGGCCAGGGTCGCCCGGACATGCTTCGCGTCCTCTTCCGTGAAGAGGTCGTTGGTGACAACAAGCGGGCGTCGACCTGCAGCGAGGAGAAGCGGGACCAGTGCCTCGATCAACGCCGTCTTGCCCGAGCCCACGGGCCCGCCGATGCCGATGCGCGGCACGCCCAACGGTCGGGATGGACTCGAGACCGTTGCGTGGTCGTGGGGATGGATGTGGCCCATGGTGCTCTCCTAACTGGCGAACAGCCGCAACTCGGCCTGCTCGTGGCGCATCGCCATGACGTCGGGCAGCGGGGTGCAGCTGGAAATCCTGGCGACATCAGCGACGACCGCGCGCTCGGCGGCCTCGACCACCACGGGCCGAACCTGACGTAGCAGCGACTGGGCTGTCCGGTGATCGGTCAGGCCCAGCCGCACAGCAGCCGCCACCCAGCCGGCGGCAAAAGCGAACAGCTCACCGGCGACGGCCTCGAGCCGCGGGACGCCGATCAATCCGTCGAGCAGGCCAAGAACGACCGCGTGGTTGCCCGGCGCCCTTCCGGCGTCGATCAGTCGTGAGTAGTCGAGCAGACCGTCCTCGCCGACGGCCGTCGCCACACCGAGCAGCGCCCGGCCGGCTCGGGTGGACGCCTCACGGGCCTCGCGCGCGAGCTTGACCGCACTCAGCCGCTCGTCAGCGCGGACCGCGAGCTCTAGGTTCGCGGTTCCGTCGGAAGCCACCGCGCCATGGGCGCAGGCGAGGGCCAGGCCGTCTGACGGCCCGACCCCGTGGCGTATGACATCGCGCAGCAGCGTGTGGAGCGTCTCCGGTGGAGAGGCCGCGGTGATCAATCCCTGTTGCCCGAACGTCTCGAGCCCGTGCGACAGGGTGTAGCGCCCGGTCGGGAACGCCGAATTGCTGAGCTGCAGCACGGCGAGGAAGCCGGCGAGGCCGGGTGCGGCGGGCATCAGACGATGTAGTACAGCTGCGCCATCGCCACCTCGTCGGTGGCATCCACTGTGGCCGGTCGCCCGTCCACGGTGACCTTGTACGTCTCGGGATCGACGCGGATCTCCGGCGTGGCGTCGTTGCGCACCATCTGCGCCTTGCCGATCGTGCGGCAGCCACGTACGGGCTCGACCCACCGCTCGAGCCCGAGGCGTCCCGGCACGCCGGCCGCCAAGGCGGCCTGCGAAACGAACGTGATCGAGGTCCGCGAGACGGCCCTCCCGCGCGCGGCGAACATCGGTCGCAGCAGCACCGGCTCGGGGGTCGGGATGGAGGCGTTCGGGTCGCCCATCATCGCCCAGACGATGAAGCCACTCTTGACCACGATCTTTGGCTTCACGCCGAACGTGTTCGTCGGCCAGAGCACGATGTCGGCGACCTTGCCAGGCTCGAGCGAGCCGACGAGGTGCCCGATGCCGTGGGTGACCGCCGGGTTGATCGTAAGCTTCGCCAGGTAGCGCAGGATCCGCTCGTTGTCATGCTCGGGCGGATCGCCGGCGAGGCTGCCCGTCAGCTTCTTCATCTTGTCGGCGGTCCGCCAGCAGGTCGCGACCGTGTCGCCGATCCGACCCATCGCCTGCGAATCCGACGAGTACATGCTCAGGACGCCGAGGTCGTGGAGGACATCCTCGGCCGCCTCGGTCTCGGCCCGGATGCGCGACTGTGCGAACGCGATGTCCTCCGGATTGAGCGGATTGAGGTGGTGGGTGACCACCGTCATGTAAAAGAGGTTGTCGGTCGTGTCGGTCGTGTACGGCCGCGTCGGGTTCGTCGACGAGGGGAGCACATTCGGAAGCGATGCGATCGCCATCATGTCGGGCGCGTGGCCACCGCCGGCGCCTTCGGTGTGGAAGCTGTGGATCGCGCGTCCGTCGATCGCCGCGATCGTGTCGGCGAGGTAGCCGGATTCGTTCAGCGTGTCGGCATGGAGAGCGACCTGAACGTCGTAGCTCGTCGGCAACGCCTGAGCGCGCAGTCGATGGCCGACGGGGTCGAACCCCAGTCCTCGTGGACCTTCAGCCCGCACGCGCCCGCCTCGATCTGCTCGACGAGCGCCTCCGGCCGGCTGCTGTTGCCCTTGCCGAGGAGGCCGATGTTGACTGGCAGGTCGGCCGTCGCCTCGAGCATGCGTGCGATGTTCCAGGGTCCGGGTGTGCAGGTCGTTCCCCGGGAGCCGTCCGCCGGACCGGTCCCACCGCCTATCAGCGTGGTGACGCCGTTCGAGAGCGCGTGCGGGACCTGTTCCGGCGTGAGGAAGTGGACGTGCGTGTCGACCGCACCCGCGGTCGCCACCAAGCCCTCGCCCGAGATCACCTCCGTGCCCGCGCCGACAACGAGGTTTGGGTCGACGCCGTCCTGCGTGTTCGGATTTCCGGCCTGGCCGATCCCGGCGATCCGACCGTCCTTGACCCCGATGTCCGCCTTGACGATCCCGAGGATCGGGTCCATGACGATGACCGAGCTGATCAAGAGGTCGAGCACGCCATCGGCGTTCCGCACGCCCGGGATCTGGCCCATCCCGTCACGGACTGCCTTGCCGCCCCCATAGATCGCTTCCTCTCCGGGCAGGATCAGACTCCGCTCGACCTGGGCGATCAGCGAGGTGTCGGCAAGACGGAAGCGGTCACCTGCGGTCGGCCCGTACAGCGACGCGTACGTGAGCCGCGGAACGACGCTCATCTCGACTGCTCCTCTCGGGGAACCAAGCCGGCGAAGCCTCGGACGGCGGCACGCTCGCGCGCCTGCCGCCTCGTCGCATACGACGAAAGGCCGCCGTCGACCAGGTTGTTGAACCCGATCACCCGACGGCTCCCGCCGAGGTCGACGAGATCGACGTCACGCTCGTCGCCTGCCTCGAAGCGGATCGACTGGCCGGAGGGCACGTCGAGCCTCATCCCGAGTGAGCTGGCGCGGTCGAATTCGAGCGCGCGGTTGACCTCGAAGAAGTGGA
This sequence comes from uncultured Chloroflexia bacterium, assembly GCA_963720315.1. Taxonomy (GTDB): domain Bacteria; phylum Chloroflexota; class Limnocylindria; order Limnocylindrales; family CSP1-4; genus CF-46. Next base: position 96,097 of record CAVRFC010000006.1, on the reverse strand, counting down.
AGTGGGATCCGACCTGGATGGGCCGATCCCCGGTGTTTCGCACCGACAGCCGCACCGTTCGCCGGCCGGCGTTGATCTCGATCGGCTCAGACGATAGGAGCCATTCGCCCGGAATTATCAGTCGCTCCTAGGGGATCGGGTTGGTGACCGACACCAGCTGGGTGCCCGTGCGGAAGGTGGCTTCGACCTGGACGAGGTTGACCATCTCGGGAACGCCCGCCATGACCGCATCGCGGGTCAGCACCGTCCTGCCGAGCTCGATGACCTCGGCCACGGAGCGGCCGTCGCGGGCTGCTTCGAGGAGGGCCTCGGTGATCAGCGCGATCGATTCCGGGAAGTTCAGCTTCAGCCCGCGGTCGCGGCGTCGCCGCGCGAGCTCTGCGACCTGATAGATGACGAGCTTCTCGGTCTCGCGAGGGCTCAGCATCATCGCCGAGACCCACGTCTCGATCCGGGGCGCTGCTGCAGGGTCGGTGCTCATCTGCCTGTCCATCGTCAGCTGGAGAAGGGGTGGGGGCGCGGGAGGAGCGCGCCCCACCACCACACGGTCTAGATCCCAACGAGGCCCTGCGGGCTGTTGTAGGGGATCGTCGCGCTGGTGATCTCGTCCAGCGACCCGTCAGGCTTGGTCGCGTAGCCGACCAGCTGCGAGGCGTTGGCGTAGATCTGGTACAGGTACGTGCCTTCCGGCGAGATCCAGCTGTCGCTGGGGCCGCTGCTGACGGTGTTGTTGAGCGCACGGAAGGTGCCGTCGCCCGGAACCTTCGGGCTGGCGGGATCCGATGCGACCTCGAGCCCCTTGCCGTTGATGTGGAAGCTCGTGACGTAGCTGTAGCCGAAGTTCGTGGCGTAGACGGTCCGGTCGTCCGGCGACACGGAGAGCCAGCACAGCTCCGACGGCAGCCCCGCACTCGTGTCGATCTTGACGAGCGGTCCGATCTCGACGTGGCCATCCTCGTCGATCGTGCCGAGCACGCAGCCATCGCCGACCGCCTCGCCGAGCACGAACGTGTCCGGCCGGTGGTGCAGGAAGGCGATGTAGAACGGGGAGCCGCCGTTCGCGTCGTGGAACTTGGCGGTTCCGAGCGACCCGTCCTCCTGGACGGGGAAGACGGCGAGACCGTCCGGGTCGGGAGCGTTCGAAGCGATCGACTTGAGCGGACCGCCCGGTCCGCGTCCGGCGCGCGGGACCCAGAGGATCGCCGAGCCGTCCGGGTTCGCCGACGCCGGCTCGTCGAACGTCGTGCCGACGAAGACGAAGCGTCCGTTCGGCGCGAGCACGACCATCGTGGAGATCCGGTCGGGCTTGTCGTGCGTGTTTACGGTGTACCGCTCCGGGCGTCCGGTGAGCTTGCCTTCGGCGTCCACCGAGATGAGGCGGAGGTGGTCGGGACCGAATGAGTGGAGCACGTAGAGCGTGCCCGTCTCGGCGGAGTAGGCGAGTGACTTCGCGGTGCCACTGCGGCCCTCGACAGGATTGCCCGTCGCGGCGCGGTCGATCAGCGTTAGCCGACCATCGTCGCCGACTGCGAAGCTCGAGACCGAGTTGTCGCCGCCGTTGGTCGTGAACAAGAAGCGCCGATCCGGCGACAGGATGATGCTCGCCGCGCCCTCGAAGGCGTTCGGTGCGCTCTCCTGGCCGCTGGTCGGCTTGAACACGCCGGAGCCCGCGCCTCCCGTGGCGACGCGGTCGACCTCCTCGATCGTCCCGTCCGCCGCGCGGCGGTAGTGGATGATCGAGTTGCGGAGCTCGTTCGACTGCGTGTAGAGCTGGCCGTTCCGCGGCGACATGCTGTCGCCCTGCATGCCTGCCGTCTGAGGCGACATCTCGCCCTGCATGCCTTCTGTTTCCATGCCCATCGACATTGGGGTCTCCTTTCGTGCCGTTGCGGGAACAGAAGGAGTCTCGCGGCCGAGCGACGTCAGGCCATCGCCGCCACCTGCAAATCGGAGGTTCCTGCTGGCCGGAAATGCGAGGGCGCGCCGCCGCCAGAGTCCGAAGATCCGGGTCGATAACAACCGGATGCGCTGGGGCCTACGAGGCTGCCGGCGGCCTCGGCGAGTCGATCGGTTGATCGGCGGGAACTGGGATGACGACGCGGAGCTGCGTTCCACTTCCTGGAGGACTGTCGATGTCGATCGTTCCTCCCAGTGCCTCGACCCGATCCCTCAGGCCGAGGAGCCCCGAGCCCCGCCGGGGATCCGCTCCGCCAACGCCTTCATCGCGGATCGAGAGGCGAAGCGCTCGGTCCTCCACGCCAACGTCGACCCAAACACGCGTGGCGCTCGAATGCTTCGACGCGTTGGTTAGCGCTTCCGAAACGATGTAGTACGCGGCGATTTCGAGGTGATCGGCAAGCCGCCGCTCGACACGGACGTCGAGCTCGACGGCCATGGCCGAGCGACGACGCAGCGCCCTTAGCGCTGCCGGAAGACCGGCCTTGCTGAGGTTGGCCGGGTGGATGCCCTGCGACATCTCACGGAGCTCGTCGAGAGCGGTGACGATGCCTCCGGCCAGGCGGCTGACCTCCGCCCGTAGTACGTCCTGCCCCGGCGGCACCTGTGCCTCCACATTCCGGAGTTCCACGGCGAGGGTCACGAGTCGTTGTTGGGCTCCGTCGTGGAGGTCGCGCTCGATGCGGCGACGGGCTGCGTCCGCGGCAGCCATGACACGCGCGCGCGATGCGACGAGCTCCCCGCGCATCGTCGCGTTCGACACCGCCGTCGCGACGAGCTCGGTGAAGCGTGCGAGTCGCTGCTCGGTGTCAGGGGGGATTGTTTCACCCGGTCTACCGGCGACGACCATGAATCCCCAGATGACGCCGTCGACGACGATCGGGACGCCCACCGTGGCGACCATCCGGTCGTCTCGGACGGCGGCGCCGAGCGGGCCCGGCATCGTGGTGTAGTCGTCCTTCCGGGCTGGGCGACCGGTAGCGAGGATCATTCCCGCCAGGCCCTCGTCCTCGACCGGCCAGCGACTGCCAACGGTGAACGTCGTCTCGCCGGCGATACCCAGCATGGTGAACGTCCCGTCAGCCTCATAGCGACAGACGCCGACGACCGGAACGCCGACGACGGATGCGACCTCGTAGGCAACGGCGGCAAAGAGCTCGTCGGCGCTAACACCTTTGGCGACGAGGGTCGCCACGCGGCGCAGGGCGGCCTGTTCATTCGCGAGCTCTTGGGCGCGAGCCTCGGAGGCGGCGAGGTCAGCGCGGCCTTCGGCGTTCGCGATCGCCGTGGCTAGCAGCTCCGTGAACTTCGCGAGACGGTCTTCGAGGTCAGGCGGCGGCGGCGCGGGTCCGAATGAGCCGGCGGACATCGCCCCCCAGAGGGCGCCCTCGACTACTACGGGCACAGCGACTGGATAGCGAACCCCACCGCGCCGCGCAGCTTGGGCGAGCGACCCGTGCACGTGCTGGGTGTAATCGGCGCGTGCCGCGCGGCCGGTCTGGTAGACCCTTGCGACGGCGCTTGTGTCGCCCTCGAGCGGCCAGCGCGTCCCGACGGGGCCGAGGTAGTCGCTGTACGTTGCGAGCAGCGTCGACATTCCGTCGGCGTCAAAGCGCATCAACACGGTGCTCGGAATGTCGAACATCCGTGCGACTTCGTGTCGGACCGCGTCGAATACCTGCGTCGGCGTCGCGCCTTCGGCAACGAGCGTGGCCACGCGTCGCAGCGCCTCCTGTTCGCTTGCGAGCTCGCGGGCGCGCGCTTCCGAGGCTGCGAGCTCGGCGCTGCTCTCGGCATTCGCGATCGCCGTTGCCACGAGCTCGGTGAAATTTGCGATCCGCTCCTCCGTGCTCGGAGGCAGGGGTTCGCGCCTGTCTGAGACTGTCATGACGCCCCAGAGGTTGCCCCCGACGAGGATCGGGGCGGCAACGGTCGAGACGAAGTCCATCCGGCGGAGGTTCTCAGCGACCGGGCCCGAGGCGTCACGGTGCCCGGTGTGGTCGTTTCGCGCGGGGCGACCGGTGCGGTAGACGGCGCTGGATGCCAGGAAGCTCTCGAGCTTCCAACGATCGCCGATCGATACGACCGGGATGCCTTCGGTGAGTCCGACGACGACCATCTCAGCTCCGTCGGGCTCGAAGCGCGCGATGGCAGCCTCGGAACCGAACAGCCCTCCGACCTCCTCGGTGACTGCGGCGAAGACATCGGCAGGGCTGGCGCCACGTGCGACCAGCGTCGCCACCCGCCGCAGTGCCGCCTGCTCGTCGAGGAGGCGGCGAACCTGATCGTGCGCCTCACTGTTCCCGATCGCGGTCGAAACGAGCTCCGCGAAGTTGGCCACTCGGTCGGCGGCGTCCGGCGCCATCGAAGGCCCGGTCCGCGCGGCACCTACCGCGAGAACGCCCCAGACAGTGCCGTCGACGATGACCGGCGCACCGGCGACGGAACCGACGCCAAGCGCGCGAGCCGCCTCGCCCACAGGGCCGTGGACGCGACTGTGGTCCTCGATGCGTGACGGCCGGCGAGAGTCGAGGACGGTTCTCGTGATTCCAGGATCGTCTGCCGGTACCGTCCAGGTCCTTCCCACATACGCGCTGCACGATGCGCAACCCGCGACCATCGTCGCGGTCTCATCTGCGCCAACACGAATGAGGCTGGCGAATGGCGCGCCGAAGACCTCCGCGGCCGACGCGGTGATGACCGCGAACACCTCAGTCGGCGAGGCGCCCGAGGCTACGAGTACAGCCGCCTTGCGGAGTGCCTTCTGCTCTGCCCCGACCCGCTGCAGCTCGTGCCTGGCCTCGGCGTTCGAGATCGTAGTGGACACAAGCTCCGTGAAGGCCGCGAGTCGTGCCTCCGCCGTCTCGGGTAGCGGTTCCCGCCCCCGAGTCGCAGCGAGTAGCGCGCCCCACAGCTTCCCTTCAACGAGGATCGGCGCGCCGACCGTCGATTGCACGCCCAGGTCGCGCGCGAACCGTGCGGTCTCGCCCTCGACGTCGGCGTAGCTGTCCATGCGGGCGGGCACGCCCGTGTCGTAGATGCGGACGGCCACGCTGTCACCGTCGAGCGGCAGTCGCGTCCCGATCGGCGGCCCAGGACCGGCCGCGCTCCAACTGGCGATCACGGTCACGGCCCGGTCGTCGGCGAAGGTGAGCATTGCAGCGAAGTCAGCCTCGAGGACGGAGCCGACCTCCGCCGTGACCGCGGTGAAGACCTCGTCGGGAGACGGCTGCTGGCCAACGAGCACCGCCAGCCGGTGGAGCGCCGCATGCTCCTCGGGAAGGACCAGTTCCTGGGTGGCGGACGTCAGCTGCACCACACCACGCCTTTGCGCCGATGACGGATCGGGTGAAGCGCTTCACCTGCCGGAGATCAGCGTGACGATACGACTCGATGCGGTCGCCAGCATACCTCCGGTTTCCGAATGCGCAAAGAGGGCGGCGGACGTTGCAGGCAGTCGGGACATGGAACACCGATCGACGCTCGGATCCCGGTCTCCCAGGACCAAGCTGATCCACCCACCGGTGCTATCGAGCCTCTATGCCGGTGGTTCCCCGGCCGGAACAAGCGCCGCGAGACCAGCCAGGTCGACGCACATGAGACCGTGCGTCTCGACCAGGACCATGAGGACGTTATCGCAGCGACGGCACCGGACGACGATGCCTGGCGCTCTCAGATAAACACCCAGCTCGCCGACCATGCTGCGTGTTCCACAGTTCGCGCAGGTACCGCTCGCCGTCGTCATATCGGTGCCGAAAACGGCCTCAAGCGTGCCAGCGATCGCATTCCCGTCGAGCGCGTCCACCAAGCTAGCCTCCGCTGGGGCCGAAGCGTTCCGTGCGGATCCGGCCTGGTTCATGACCGAGGGCGACCAGGCTGCTCGCCGCGGTCTCCACGAAAGCGGTCGGGCCGCATACGTACATCAGGGGGCGCTCGTCCGGCGGCCACGCGACTTCGTCGATGATTTCTTGGTCGATCCGGCCCGTGTAGCCGTCCCAACCCTCCGGCTGCTCGCGCGTGAGAGTGAAGCGGATGTCAATCACCCCGTCTGCCCGCATCGTCACCAGTTCCTCCCGGTAGATGACGTCCGCGAGAGACCGCGCGGAGTAGAGCAGCCGTATCGGCACCTCACTTCGAAGCGCACGGTGGTGACGTAGCATCGCGCGGAAGGGCACTACGCCGGACCCGCCGGCGAGGAGCAGAACAGGTCCGCCAAACGAGCCCTCCCAGACGAAGTAGCCGCCCACAGGCCCACGCAGCTCGAGCTCGTCCCCGGTACGAAGCTCGTCGACGAGGTATGGCGAGACCTCGCCGTCGTCGAGCCGCTCGACTGTGAGCACGAGGCCGCGGTCCTCCGGGGCGGAGGCGATCGAGTAGCTCCGCTGTGCCTCGTAGCCGTCCTCGGCCGTCAATCGGATGTCCACGTGCTGACCGGCCCGATGGCCAAGCCTCTCCGGCAGCTCGAGCGCGATGCTCCGGGTTCGAGCCGTCTCCGTCACGAGCTCGACCACCGTTCCGAGCTGCCAAGTCAGTCGCCTGAGTAGCGTTGCTCTTTCCACGGGTCGCCATAGTTGTGATAGCCATAGTTCTCCCAGAAGCCGGGCTCGTCGTTGGTGCGCAGGTCGAGGCCGCGCATCCACTTCGCGCTCTTCCAGAAGTACAGGTGGGGGACGAGCAGGCGCGCGGGGCCACCGTGCTCGGGGTCGAGCGGCTCGCCTCCGTACTCGTAGGCGATCCATGCCTTTCCGCCGGTCAGGTCCTCGAGGGGCAGGTTTGTCGTATAGCCGCCGTCGCAGAACGCGAGCACGTATCCGCCGTTCGTCTGAACGCCCGCCAGCATCGTGTCGATCGGGACGCCCGTCCAGACCGTGTCGAGCTTGGACCATTTGGTCACGCAGTGGATGTCGGCGGCGATGGTCTCGCTCGGCAACGTTCGGAACTCCTCCCACGTCCACGATACTGGCGCATCGACAGCGCCCCGGACCTTGAACGTCCACTCCCCGAGCGGCGTGCGCGGGGTCGGTCCCGCGGAGAGCACCGGAAAGTCATCGGTCACGTATTGTCCGGGCGGGACCCGTGCCGGGTCGCCCCCGCGGCGGTGCTTCCCGCGAAACCCACGCGAGATTGCCATCACAGATACCTCTTAGTCTCTCCTCGAATCTTCGCGGTGTTGCCACGACGATACGGCTCATCACCGCGCATGCCTGCCCAACGAGCACCCATTTGTGGTTCTTGCCTGCTGCAACCTCCTGGTACCTGCTGGCGGGGGGTGTGGAGGGCGAAGATGCCCCTCTGCGGCGGCGACATCAAGTTCGAGACTCGTTCGGGCGGCGGGCGATCAGGTTGGCGGTCCAATCTCGCAAGCGGCCGAGGTGCTCGGCGAAGTGCTCGGCGGCGCCCTTGCGGATCCACCAGGCAGCCTCGTCGCTGGGCTCACGCAGCTCATACCACTGCTCGATCATCAGGGTCCGGGCCGCCTGAGCCTGGATCCAGGCCACGTCCCATGGCTGGCCGGCCATGCCGTCGAGGAGCGCGACGTTGAGCGCGTCGACATCAACATCGTGGCCGTCGTAGGTTCCGGCGCCTATCCGTTCGAACTGGACGTGCGCCTCCGCCAACCACGTTCCGAGGTGGGCCACCATGTCGCGGACCGTCCAGTCCGGGTCGCGGTAGTAGCCGGGCACGAGGCACTCCTCCGGCGTAAGCGAACGGACGACTGTGACTAGCTCGTACCAGCCCAGGCGCTCGGCCTCGAGCTCGGCGCGATATGGGTGGCCGGTCGGCGAGGCGGCCGGAGTCGATCCTGGCGTGCTCATGGCCGGTCCACGACCTCCCCCTTGAGGGGCAGCCCGGCGCCTTCCCAGTCAAGGAGTCCGCCGGCGTGGCGACGGACTACGAACTCCCCCTCGCGGGAGCCGCACGGCGCCCTCCCAAGTCCAGGGCCCGCCGGCGTAGCGACGGACATTGCTCACGAGCTTGGTCGCTTTCCACCCCGTCGAGCGCGGGCCAATAGCGTTCGATGATGCCGCGAGCGCGCTCGTCTCGGCCTCCGCACGCTGGCGCACTCGCTGCGCGGCCTTCGCCGAACAGGCCGCCGAGGACCCGAACCGCGGTCGGGAAGGGGTGGATCGTGTCGGCTAAGACCTCGATCGGGGTGCGCGTCTTGATCGCCAGGACCGCCGTCGCCGATCGCGTCGGCCGCGCCCGGTGCGGCGATGAAGGCGCCGAGCAGGATCGAGCTCGCGGCGGTCGACCGCGATCGTCACGTGGCCCGCCGCCTCGGCGTGTAGCCGGGGGCGATGGTCGCGATAGTCGGTGCGTCTCTCGAAGGCGTCGAGGCCCGTGCTCGAGGCCTCCTCGAGCTGGAGCCCCACCCCTGCCGCCTGCGGGTCGGTGTAGATGGCGTCGCGGGATGGCCCGGTGGTCGGGTCGAGTCCTGCTCACCGAGGGCGATCCGGGCGGCCGTCTCGCCCTGGTAGACGGCGAGATGGGTGTACATCTCGGGCCGGCCGAGTCGCCCGCAACGTAGACGCTCGTCGGCGATTGCGGAGACGGTCGTCCGCGGTGGAGCTTCCCGTCATCGAGCCTCACGCCGATCGTCTCCAGGCCCCGTCGCGAGCGGAGCGGTCCGGCCGATCGCGGGAGGTCCTCATGGTCCTCCACCATCGCGCCGTCGGACAGCTCGACGCGTGGGCCCCATCGCGCCCCGCCTGCGCGCCGCACCCGGTGCGCGGCGCCGGTCCGGATGTCGCGCCGTCGCGGCGCTGGGCGGCGCGATCGTGGCCGAGCTGCGCGGCTGGTCCTTGGGGTTGATCCGCTCGTGCAGAGAGACGAGGACGGTCGGGACGGCATAGCGGGCGTAGACCTGCGACATCTCGACGCCGGTCGGACCGGCGCCGAGGACGACGAGGCTCCGAGGGCAGCTCCCGGGCCGTCGTCGCCTTCGCGATTCGTCCAGGGATGGATCCGGTCAGCCCCTCTATCTCATCGCCGATCGTCAGGTTCGTGCGGACCGCGAAATCGCCCTGGCCGCGAGCTCCGCTCGCCACCTCGCTAGGACGGTGACCCGGCCGCGACCCGCGATGCGGCATCGCCGCGGATCACGACCGCCCCGGCCGTCTCCAGATCCTTGACGTGACCGCCGTCGTCCGGCCAATCGCGCGGCTGCTCGCGGACGATCATCCAGTCCCTGGAAGTCCGACGCGCGCTGCCAGGGGTAGTCGCCACCCGCGTGGTGGATCGCCGCCGCGTGGAGCAGCGCCTTCGACGGCATGCAGGCCCAATAGGGACACGAGCCGCCGAACAGCTCCCTGTCGTGCTCGCCACGCCGCCGAGCGGGAGCGTCGTAGCCCCGCCTCGGCCTCCGTCCGACGATGACGAGGTCATAGATCTGGTTCACCTCTCACTCCGCGCAGCAGGACGGTTTGAGCGTCGCGGCTTTAGGCCTGGGCGCCGATCTTGAGCGCCTCGGCTATGGCCGGGTAGACGTGCACGAGACTCGACGAAGTCGGCCAGCGTCGTCAGAAACTTCATAGCCATCGCCGCCCGTGGATACTCGGGCGCCGACTCGCCGATGACGCTGACGCCCAGGACCCTTTCATCGATGGTCGACGCGATGAATTTCCCGAGACCGGTCGGCTTGTCGCGCTGGCCCGGGAGGACGTACTCGAGATGGATGAGGAGGCCGTGCGCCATGTGCTCGCCGACCCGCTGGCTACGCGGCCTTGACCAGGGTGGCGGGCGACTCCGCGGTGTCATTCAACCGTGAAGCGGTTGCGGATTCGGATGCCCAGCGCTGGCCTCCGCTGTCGCTGACGCCGAATCCGCTGAAGCCGCGGAAGAGCCCATCCTGGTCCACCTCGACAACGATCGGCTCGCGCCCGGCACCAGGCCGATCACCGACCCACTGGATCAGGTTCCAGGCGGTGACGTCCCCGGGTCTCGGCTGCGCCGCTGGCCCATTGATGGCGATCCCATCGCCGCAGGTTCGGTCGGTCCATTACGAACTCCTGTGTACTCCAAGTCCACACTCACGCTGCGCCGCCGCTCGAGGTATGTCATTGCGGTCAGTGCCCATCTGCACTCCCGGCGTGCGTGAATCCGCGTTGCCTGCCAGCGGGTAGCCAGGGACGCGGGTGGCCGTGAGCGTCGAGCGTCAGGGCCCTTGGGTTGGTGTCGCGATGACCGCCTGATACGTAGTCAGATAACGACAAGTGGGCACCACAAGGACGCGACGACCATTCCGACGCCGACTTGTGATAGGCGAGGAGCCTCGCGCTGCTGTCGACGTGGGGGAAACGCCGACGCGCGCAAGAACTCCTCGCGTCCGAAATGGTACAGTGAGCGAGTCGGTAATGTTCTGGTAGATTTGAGTAGGTTTTGTGACTCGCTCGGCGTCCCGCGACCCCGACTGGGTGGGCCTCTCCGAGGCCAGCCGCGTGCTCGGCGTCTCACCCGCCACCCTGCGCCGCTGGAGCGATGCCGGCCGCCTGCGGGTCTTCACGACGCCCGGTGGCCACCGGCGGTTCTCCCGGTCGGCCCTCGAGCGTCTCCTCCCGGCTGATCGATCGCGGCGCCCATCGATCGGTGGCGCCGGCCTGTCGCCGAGCCGGATCGCACGGACCTACCGGCGGGCGAGCCGCGAGGCGGCGCCGGAGCTGCCGTGGGTCCTCACCCTCAGCGACGAGCAGCGCCTCCTCTTCCGGGAGCGCGGCCACGTCCTCGCCGCCAGCCTCCTCCAGTACCTCGACGCGACGCAGCCCGAGGCGGCGGCCCACCATCTCGAAGGAGGCGTCCGGCTCGGCCGCCGAGTACGGCACCGTCGCGGCGACACTCGGACTGTCGCTCAGCCAGACGGTCGAGGGCTTCCTCCGTTTCCGCGCGCCGTTCCATCACGAGCTGGCGGTCGCGGCCCGCCGGCGCGGGTTCGATACGGCCGAGACGACCGACCTGCTCGAGACCGCCGAGCGGGCGATGGACCGGCTGCTGGTGGCCACGATGACGGGCCACACCCGGGCCGCCGGCAAGGGCGGTCGACCCCGCCCGATCGCGGAGCGGACCGGAGAGGATCGCGAGGCGTGAACGGAGCGCCGTCCGTGCCGATCGTCGCGCTCGTGACCCATGCGCGTCACGTCCCAGCCATCGAGCGTGAGCGGTTCGCCGCGGCACTTCACCGGGAGTTGGCCGGCCGAGCGTTCATGCTGGAGACCTGCCATCGGGTGGAGGCCTATCTCGGGAACGCCGACGACGCCGCGCGCCTCGCAGCCGCGCTCCCGGCCGGTGGTCGGGCGCTGACCGGCGAGCACGCGGTGCACCACGCGATGACCGTGGCGGTCGGGCGCGATTCCGTGGTCGTCGGCGAGGATCAGATCCTTCATCAGCTTCGGGCTTCGGTCGACGCGGCCCGCGCCGCCGGCACGCTCGACCCGGCGCTCGAACGCCTCTTCGCCCTTGCGCTCCAGGCGGGGCGTCGGGCCCGGTCGTGGCGTCAGGGGCCAGCGACGCTCGCTCGCCGATGTCGCCCTTGCGTCGATCGAGCAGCAGGTGGGCGCGATCCGGGGTCGTGACGTCCTCGTCGTCGGAGCCGGCAGGATGGGGCGCCTGGCGGCACGGGCCGCGGTCGCCGCCGGAGCTTCCGTCGCTGTCGCGAACCGATCGGCCGACGGAGCCGAGGCGCTCGCCGCCTCGACCGGCGCCCGAATCGAGGCGTTCGATCCCGAGGCCCGGATCGGCGGCTTCGCCGGCGTCGTCGTGGCGCTCGCCGGACCATGGCCGATCGGGGCCGCCACGATCGATGCACTGGCCGGGAGCGCGACCGCCCATGAGCCGATCCGCCGGCGACGCCGTCCGATGGCGGGCGACGAGATCGGCCTCGGCCAGCGCTGACGTAGCGCTTGACCATGTCGAGCGTCGTGTGGCCGAGGATCCGCTGGAGGCTGAACACGTCGCCGCCGTTGACGAGGTAGCCCCGGGCGAACGTGTGGCGGAGCGAGTGCGGGCTGCATCGCCCGGTGATCCCGGCCCGGCCCTTGAGGCGCTTGAGGACCTGCTGCATCCCGCGCCAGTCGAGCGCGCCGCGTCGACCGAAGAAGAGCGGCTCGCCGGGCGCGCCGGCACCGCGCTGACCCATGTAGCGGACGATCGCCGTCCGGGCGGTCGCCGCCGATCGGCACGATCCGCTCCTTGGCGCCCTTGCCCATGACCTTGAGCGTGCCGTCGGGCCGCAGGTCGCCGAGCCGCAGCCCGGCCGCCTCCGAGACCCGCAGCCCGCAATCGAGCAGGAGCAGGAGGATCGCCCGGTCGCGGACGTCGGCGAGCGCGAGGAGCCGCCGCATCGCATCGTCGCTGATCGGCTCGATGAGCTTGTCGGGGACCCGCGGCTTGCGGAGCGTCCGCAGCGCCGCGGCCTGGGCGAGCTCCTCGGCCGCCAGCCAGTTGCCGAACACCTTGAGCGTCCGGACGTAGCCGGCGACGCTGATCGGCGACAGCGTCGACGCGGAGCTCGAGGATCCAGGCCCGCAGCTCCGGCCCGGCGAGCTGCTCGATCGGGCGCTCCTCGCCGAGTCCGCGGACCGCCCGGCGGAGGATCATCCCGTACCACTCGAGGGTCTTGGCCGCGGCGCCCTCGGCGGCCTTCGCCGCGAGGAACAGATCGACCGCCCGGCCGAGTGTCAGGTGCCCGCCAGAATCAGGTGCCCATCGATTCGGGGTCGCCGAGATCAGGTGAACAAAATCAGGGGAGTCAGGTGCCCAAGTACCATGTCGTCGCCTCCTGCGACGAACCGCGGGTCGGCGTTCGAACCACGATATGCAGGCCCCTCGTTGGTGCCGACCACAACATCTTGTGGTTCGGCGAGGAGCTGGCTGGCGAGGAAGGATTCGAACCTTCGATCTCCTGATCCAGAGTCAGGCGCCTTACCGCTTGGCCACTCGCCAGTGACGCGCCCGAGATGATACCGCAGCAGCCGGCCCCGGCCTGACGGCGCCCTCTGCTACTCTCCGTCCTCGTGAGCCACCCGCAGGCCGCACGGGAGGGCCGCGGCGACCGTCACGCGCGCCGGCGGATCCGCTATGTTTCCGCATTGCTCGACGCACTGCCATTCTGCTTGTGCTCGCGTTCCGCCTCCGCTCGCGCGCCCAGGGGATCTCGGGCACCCGAACGGGAGCCCAGACGGCTTGAGGCGGTCCCGGACGGGACTCCGCGCCCTTAGTCTCGTGTCCGGCTTGCGGGCACGATGTCCGAGCGGACGACGACGTCATCGACCTCGCCGTCCGTCGTGCGTTCGACCAGGGCGCGAAGGTGGAGGTGGTTCACGACGACGCCGCCCGACGATTGGCCAGTGCGTGCCAAGGTATTGGCGGCATCGTCCGTTTCCGGCAAGGTTAGGGCGTGGATTTTCAGGACTACTACGCCCTTCTCGGCGTCCCGAAGACGGCCTCCGAAAAGCAGATTCGGAGCGCCTACCGCAAGCTCGCCCGAAAGCACCACCCGGACGTCAATCCCGGCAACAACGAAGCCGAGGAGAAGTTCAAGCAGATCAATGAGGCCTACGAGGTCCTGTCCGACGCGGACAAACGCAAGAAGTACGACGAGCTGGGCTCGCGCTGGCGCGAGTACGACCAGTGGCAGGCGGCCGGTGGGGCCGACGGGGCGGCCGACCGCGGCCAGCCCTTCGACTGGTCGCAGTACGCCGGCGGAGGCCCGGGCGGCGTTCGCTACGAGTACCGATCCGTGGGCGAGGACGATCTTCGCGACCTGTTTGGCGACGAGGCTCCGTTCTCCGACTTCTTCGAGACCTTCTTCAGATCCTCGTCGGAGGAGCCGGCATCGGGCAGGCGCACGACCCAACGGTCGACCCGGCGAGGGCGAACGCAGCGCTCGGGCTCAGACATCGAGCACCCGGTCGAGATCAGCCTCGCGGAAGCATTCTCCGGCACGGCCATCGAGCTGTCGCTCCGAGCCCCGGACGGGAAGACCCGCAAGATCGAGGTGAAGATCCCGCCCGGTGTGACGACCGGATCGCGCGTCCGCGTCAAGAACCAGGGCAACCCCGGCCAGGGCGGCGGCCAGGCGGGCGACCTGTATCTCGTGGTCACGGTCCGGCCCGATCCGCGCTTCGAGCGACGCGGCGACAATCTCTACACGAAGGTTCAGGCGCCGCTGACCGCGATGCTCCTCGGCGGGGAGGCCCGGGTCCCGACCGTGGCCGGCAAGACACTCGCACTGACTATTCCGGCCGGCACGCAGGACGGCCGAACATTCCGGCTGCGCGGCCAGGGTATGCCGCGACTCGGCAAGTCGCCGGCCCGCGGCGATCTCCACGCCGAGGTTCACGCTCGGTTGCCTGAGCGCCTGTCGGCTCGCGAGCGGGAGCTCATCGAGGAATTCCAGCGAGCCGGCGCCGGGACGGAAGGAGCCTCGACGCGATGAAGGAACCGTCGGCAGGCGAGGAGCAGCGCCTTGAGGAAGCTGCGGAGGCGACGCGCGTCCCGCCGTCGCGGGTGCGCTACTTCGTCCGGGTGGGCCTCATCCGTCCGTCCCGGGTCGAGGGCCGCGTGCCCTTCTTCGGCGAAGCGGAGATGGCCCAGCTCCGCCGGATCCGACGCCTGCGCGACGACCTCGGCCTGAACATGGCCGGGATAGAAGTTGCGCTCCGATTGCTCGATGAGATCGAGTTGCTCCGGCGTCGGCTCGGGCAGGAGAGCGGCGGGGCCAGCGTCAGGGTTTCGCAGTCGGGGCGGACCCGTTCGCCGAGGTCACAATCCGCCCGCTCGTCCTCGCGCACCGCACCGGACGCGGGAGGCTCGAATGGCCAGCTGTAGCGGCCTCGACATAATTCGCGACGTGGTGCCGTCCGCGCCGGGCTGCGAGAATTGCCTTCGGATTGGCAGCACCTGGGTTCATCTTCGCCTTGGCCTGACCTGCAGCCACGTCGGCTGTTGTGACTCGTCGCCCAACCGCCATGCATCTGCCCACGCCCGCGAGTCCGGCCACCCGCTGGTCCGCTCGATCGAGCCCGGCGAGGACTGGGTCAGGTGCTACGTCGACCAGGTCTTTCTCGTGCCCGCGTGAAATCCGCGGGCGACCTCTCAGGTAGCAAGGAGGAATAGTGATGCCACCCAAGACGGCCAAAGGTAGAGCTCGAAGCGGGGCGTCCTCGGCGCGATCGACCAACGGCCGGCGCCGCTCCCCGGAGCCGCGCCTCGCGCCTCTCGGTATCGAGATCCAGCGGTTCGGGTCCCTCCGGCTGGCCCCGATCGCGCTCGAGTCGACTGCGCGCTCGGAGAGCTGCCGGCTGCTGAACATCATCCTCGCGGACTCGATGATCCTCTACGGCCTCTACAAGAAGCACCATTGGCTGGTCATGGGGCCGACGTTCTACCAGCTCCACCTCCTCTTCGACAAGCACGCCGAGGAGCAGAGCGAGATCATCGATTTGCTGGCCGAGCGAGTCCAGAGCCTGGGCGGTGTCGCCGTCGGCGATCCCCGCCATGCCGCGGAGCTGACGACGATCGATCGGCCGCCGAACGGTGCGGAGGACGTGCCGGCGATGATCCACCGGTTGCTCGACGCCCACGAGGCCATCATCGAGAAGGTCCGGGACGCAATCGATCGGACCGAGAAGAGCGGCGACTGGGGCTCGAACGACCTGCTGATGGGCGATGTCCTGCGCACGAATGAGCTCCAGACGTGGTTCATCGCGTCGCACGTGGTGGACATCCCGCTCGTCGAGGGCTGATCGTCCTTTCCGGCCGGCCGCAGTCACGAGTCGCAACGCTGGCGCCGTCCTTGGCTAGCCTCGCGTAGGCTTCGTTCCGTGGCTGCCATCCCCGACACATTCCGGGCGTTCGTCGCCGAGCGGCGTGGTGAGGACGCCGTCGAGCGCGGAATCCGCGAGTTTGCGGCTGCGGACCTGCCGGAGGGCGACGTCGAGGTCCGTGTCGACTGGTCCAGCGTCAACTACAAGGATGCGCTGGCCACGATCGCGGCTGGAAAGGTTGCCCGGATCAGCCCACTGATCCCCGGGATCGACCTCGCCGGGGAAGTCGTCGCCTCGGCGGATCCCGGGATTACGCCGGGTCAGGCGGTACTCGCCCACGGCTACGATCTCGGCGTCGCCCGTCATGGCGGGTTCGGCGAATACACGAGGCTCCCAGCCGGCTATGTCGTGCCGCTGCCGCCAGGCCTCGACGCCCGCGAGGCGATGGCTATCGGTACGGCAGGGTTCACGGCCGCGATGTCGGTCGAGGCATTGGAGGCCCGTGGCCTTCGCCCCGGCGATGGCCCGGTGCTCGTGACCGGTGCGAGCGGTGGTGTCGGCAGCAGCGCCGTGGCGATCCTAGCCGCCCGCGGCCACGAGGTCTGGGCCGCCACCGGCAAGACCGACGAGGAGCCGCGCCTGCGGTCGCTCGGCGCGGCCGGCCTCGTACCGCGCGAGGAGGTGACGGCGGCGAGCCCTCGTCCGCTCGACTCGGCGCGCTGGGCGGGAGCCGTCGACGCCGTCGGCGGAGCGACCTTGCCCTACGTGCTTCGGACCCTTCGGCCGGGTGCGGCTGTCGCGTCGTCCGGCAACGCGGGAGGCCCGAACCTCAGCACTACCGTCCTCCCATTCATCCTCCGCGGTGTCGCCCTCCTGGGCATGGACTCCTCGGCGGTCCCGATCGAGACTCGCCGCGCGCTCTGGGCTCGGCTCGGGTCCGACCTCCGCCCGAACGGCCTCGGCGAGGGCGTCACCGAGGTGACCCTCGAGAGCATCGAACCGGCGCTCGACGGGATTCTCGCGGGCGCCGCCAGGGGCCGGTGGGTGGTGCGCGCTTCCGCCTAACGGTCAGTCGAGCTCGCCACGGAGTTGGGCGAGAGCTCGCGAGAGCGGCTCGAGGGCCGTGTCGGCCGGATACGGCGTCCGGAGAACGGCTGCGTCGAGATCGAGCCTGCCGTCGTGGACGAGCTTCGCCAGCTCGGCGACGGCCCGGAACTCGGTCATCTGGCGGACGGCAAACCCGCGGTCTCCGATCGAGCCATGGCCGGGGACAACTGCTCCGGTTGCGAGCTCGACGAGGCGTTCGACCGTGCCCGGCCAGTCGATCGGGAATGCGTCGCCGAAGAACGGCGTCGCGTCATTCTCCAGGAGGTCACCCGCGAAGAGGACGTCGGCGTCGGGAACGCTTACGACGATGTCGTTGTCAGTGTGGCCGCGGCCGAGATACGCGAGCTCGACCGACCGGCCACCGGGGTCGATCTCGACCGTCGCCGTCTCCGCGAACGTACAGTCCGGCGGATCTAGAACGACCTCCGCCAGTTCCGCGGCCAGGTTGGGGAGGGCGGTGGCGGCCCCGGTTCGCTGCCGCTCGCCCGTTGCCTGGATCATCGTCACGCAGCGCTCGTGGCCCCAGATCTCGGCCGGCCTGAGGGCGTGATTGCCGAAGCAGTGGTCGGAGTGGCCGTGGGTGTTGACCACGATCCGGACGGGCAGGGGTGTGATCGCCCGGAGATCGCCGACTACCTCGGCTGCCTGGCGGTGGCTGATTCGCGTATCGACCAGAAGGACGCCCTCGTCGCCGAGGACGACGCCGATATTCTGGTCGTAGAAGGCGTATCGCCGGACATAGACGCGGTCGCCGACTTCCGTCCAATCTGACATTTCGCGCAGCGTAGCCGGTTGGGCGCCTACCATCGCCACGATGACGTCATCGACGCAGCCCGCGACCGCTGCCGACGGGACGAAGCTTCTCGTCCGGCGATGGGCTCCGCCCGGCCCGGCGTGGGCGAACGTGCTGCTCGTCCATAGCGTCGCCGAGCACAGCGGGCGCTACGAGCTGGTCGGGAACCGCTTCGCCGCGGCCGGCCTCGATGTTCAAGCCTATGACCAGCGCGGCTTCGGGGCGTCGAGTGGGAGGCGGGCCTACGTCGATCGCTGGGATCAGCAGCTCAACGATCTTGGCGAGCGACTTCGAATTGTCCGGTCCGATGCGGCCGGCCGGCCGGTCGTCCTCTACGGGCATTCCCTCGGCGGGCTCATCGCCCTGGGCTATGTGCTGACGGATCGGTCGAAGCCCGATCTCCTCGTGCTCTCGGCGCCGGCCATCGAAGCGAGCGTCCCTGGCTGGAAGCGAAACGTGGCCCGGCTCATGAGCCGCGTCGCGCCGCGAACGCCAATCCCGAATGCCTTCGACGGAGCCGTGCTCTCGCGGGATCCGGTCGTGGCGGAGCGATATCTCGCCGACCCGCTGAACGAACACGTGACCACGGCGCGGTTCGGGGCGGAGGCGCTCGCGGAGCAGGCCCGCGTCCAGGCCAACCTCGCCCGACTGGCGCTACCGACGCTGGTCATCCACGGCGCCGACGATGGCCTCGTGCCACCGTCATCCAGCGAGCCGCTTGGTCAGCTCACGGGCGTGACGCGGCGCGAATACCCGGGCATTCGCCACGAGCTCCACAACGAGCCCGAGGGTCCGTCAATCATCGACGACGTGGTCGGCTGGATCCGCGAGCAAGTCCTGCCGGAGGCATCCCAGACTCGCTTCGCCATTCGCCGGAAGGCGCACCAGTTGTACGAGCAGGAGGGAGCTGAAGGCGCCTGACGCCTGAGCGACCGAACGGACTCGCGGTGCTAGGATTGAGGCAATTGAACATCGCCTCCGGGGAGCGCAGCGCGCGCTGAGAGTGTGGTTCGACCACAGACCCGCGGAACCTGATCTGGTTCATACCAGCGAAGGAAGCAGGCCCGCCGACTCGTCGCCGTCCCGGTTTCCTGGGGCGGCGTCGTTGTCGGAAGGACCTCTCCGTGAAGATCATTGCAGCCTGCCTGGCCGTCGCTCTCCTCTGGGGATGCAGGTCCGACGGCAATCCCACCCCCTCGCCCTCGCCCTCGCCATCGCAGGGGCAGTCGACCGTCCGCCTCGCCCTCGATTGGACGCCCAACACCAACCATGTCGGCTTCTACGTGGCGCGATCCAAGGGCCTGTTCGCTGCGGTCGGGATCGACCTCGAGATCTTGCCCTATGCGACCAGCACGCCGGAAGCTCTGCTCGCGGCCCACCAGGCCGAGTGCGGGATCTCATTCCAGGACTCGCTGACATTCGCCGTCGCCAAGGGTGCCGACATCGTCAGCGTCGCCGCGATCCTCCAGCGCACCGCTTCCGCGATCGGCGTGCTTGCGGACGGTCCGATCCAGCGACCTCGCGACCTCGATGGCAGGACGTACGCCGGTTTCGGGTACCCGAACGAGGTGCCGACGCTGAAGGCTGTGATCAAGTCCGACGGCGGCACGGGCACGTTCGAGGTTGCCACGCTCGACAGCGCCGCCTATGAGGCGCTGTACAACAAGAGGGCCGACTTCACGATCCCGTTCACCGCCTGGGAGGGAGTCGAGGCCGACCTCCGTGGGATCGACTTGCGCTACTTTCGCTTCGCCGACTACGGCTTCCCCGAGTTCTATCAGGTCATCCTCGCCTGCGATCGAGCGTGGCTCGACCGCGAGCCAGAGGCGGCCCGCCGATTCGTCGGAGCGACTGTGCTCGGCTTCGAGGCCGCCCTCGCCGACCCGGACGCCGCGGCCGACGCCCTGATCGCCGAGAACCCGGGCGTGTTCGACGCGAACAAGGAGCTCCCGCGTGCAAGCCTCGATTTCCTCATCGAGGGCGGTTACCTGGTCGACCACCGGGGCGGGTTCGGCAGGCAGACGCTGGTGCGCTGGCAGGCCTACTCGGAGTTTCTGTTCGAGGAGGGCCTTCTGGCCGACGCCGAAGGAAAGCCGCTGACAGCGCCACTCGACTACGCATCGCTCTTCACGAACGACTTCTTGCCGTGAGGCTTCGGTCGTGACGCGCCAGGCGCTGGGGCCACCTGCCGTCCTGGTCACGGCGTTCCTCGTCGCGTGGGAGATCTATGCCCGCGCATCCGGCGTGAGCCCGTTCGTCCTCCCACCGCCATCGCGAGTGCTGGAGTCGCTGTGGCTATTCCGGGAGGACGCGCTGCGCCACGCGGTTCCGACAATCGCGGAAACGCTGATGGGCTTCGGGCTGTCGATTGTGGCCGCGATCGGCGCGGCGGTCGCCATGGACAGGCTGCCGGTCGTCCGGCGAGCTCTCGCCCCGCTGATGATCGGCTCCCAGACGATCCCGATCGTGGCGATCGCGCCGTTGATCGTCGTCTGGTTCGGCTTCGGGTTCGCCCCGAAGATTCTCGTCGTCGTCCTCGTCACGTTCTTCCCGATCACCGTCGCCCTTCTCGACGGCTTCGCCTCGACGTCGTCCGAGGCGACGGAGCTCTTGCGCTCGTACGGCGCCTCGAGCGGCCAGACCTTCCGAAAGCTGCGCTGGCCGTCGGGCCTGCCTGCGCTGTTCACGGGTCTCCGGATCTCGGCGACCTACGCGGTCATCGCCGCCGTCATCGCGGAGTATGTCGGCGCGACCGAGGGCCTCGGGATCTGGATGGTCCTGTCGCAGCGATCGTTCCGGACGGACCTCGTGTTCGGCGCGATTCTCCTGACGGCGGTGCTCAGCGTGGCCCTCTTCGCCCTCGTCGTCGCAGCCGAGCGGGCGGCGATCCCGTGGTACCGGGCGTCCCGCGGAGTGCGCCTCTCGGAACGGAGTTCTGAAGCGGCGTAACGTAGGGGTCACAACCCCGCGACCGCGACCAACTCGCAACAATTGAGGCGGTGCCGAGCAGGCGCCACGCCGCGCGCAGCCGCAGCAGGAGGGCCCACGACATGACCGACGTCATCGACCGCGTCAAGACGTACCAGCAGTTCATCGGCGGCGAGTTCGTCGACTCCGCGTCGGGCGAGACGCTCGACGTCGAGAATCCGGCCAATGGCCAGGTCATCGCGAAAGTGCCTGCGTCCGCTGACGAGGACGTGAACCGGGCGGTCGAGGCGGCAGACAAGGCGTTCCAGAGCTGGAAGCAGACGACGCCCCAGGACCGCAGCCTGATCCTCCTCAAGATCGCCGATGCGCTCGATGCCAATGCCGACGAGCTCGGCCGGCTCGAGTCGGCGAATGCGGGCAAGCCGGTGGCCGCAGCGATCGACGAGATCGCCGTCTGCGCCGATCTCTTCCGGTTCTTCGCCGGCGCGGCCCGGGTGATGGACGGCCTCGCCGCGAACGAGTTCGTGGCCGGGCACACCTCGATCATCCGGCGCGATCCGATCGGGGTCGTGGCAAGCATCGCGCCCTGGAACTACCCGCTCTACATGGCCTCCTGGAAGCTGGGTCCGGCGCTGGCGACCGGCAACACGGTCGTCCTCAAGCCGTCGATTCGGACGCCCCTCACCGCCCTCCGCTTCGCGGAGATCCTCGGCGAGCATCTGCCGGGGGGCGTCGTCAACGTCCTGTCGGGCTCCGGTGCGACGATCGGCGACACGCTCGTCGGCCATCCGAAGGTCAGGATGGTCTCGATCACCGGCGATACGGCCACGGGCAAGCGGATCGCCCAGATCGCGGCCGGGACGGTCAAGCGTCTCCATCTCGAGCTCGGCGGCAAGGCGCCGGTGATCATCTTCGACGACGCCGACCTGGACCTCGCGGCCGAGACGCTCAAGTCCGCTGGCTACTGGAACAGCGGCCAGGACTGCACCGCGGCCACCCGCGTCATCGCGGGGCCGGGGGTCTACGACGACTTCGTCTCGAAGCTTTCCGACCAGGTCCGCTCGATCAAGTGGGGCGATCCAGCCGAGGCGGACGACCTCGACATGGGCTCGCTTATTGCCGGGGCCCAGGCCGACAAGGTCCAGGGCATGGTCGACCGCGCCCGTTCCGGGGCCGAGGTCGTCGTCGGGGGCAACCGGCCGGATCGGCCGGGCGCCTACTACGAACCGACGGTCATTGCCGGTGCGGACCAGAAGTCCGAGATCATCCAGGACGAGATCTTCGGCCCCGTCGTCACGGTTCAGCGCTTCGCCGACGAGGACCAGGCTGTCGCCTGGGCGAACGACACGCCGTACGGTCTCGCGTCCTCGGTTTTCACGAGCGACATCGGCAAGGCGATGCGCGTCGCCAAGGCCCTCGAGTTCGGACACGTCTGGATCAACGAGCACTTCACCCTCGCGTCCGAGACGCCCCACGGCGGCGTGAAGCAGTCCGGCTATGGCAAGGACGGCTCCAAGTACGCGCTCGAGGACTACACGTTCGTCAAGCACGTGATGATCAATACCGGAGTCTGACGTCGAGAGCCCACACGACTAGGGAGGACCGCGCCCGCTGCGTCCGTCGGGTTGGGTGAGGACTCGGCCGGAGACGCGACGCCTCCAATTGAGCCGGTACGTCGGCGCCGTTCATCGCTGACCCGACCGGGGTGACGGCGCGTCCCGATCTCTCAAGTGACCTTGAACACCGAATACAGGCGGCCTTGCGCAATCAACCAAGGTGGCCTTACCATGCGTTCGTTTTTCCAGGTTCCCACGTCGACAATCGAGGTGTCCCTTTGCTCCGAGTCCGTTCCCGCCGCCTTCATATCGCGCTGATCGGCGCAATCACCGCCCTCGTCACCGCATGCGGCGGCGGAGCCAGCCCGAGTCCGTCTGCCCCCTCCCTTGAGCCGTCGGTCGAGCCGTCGGCGTCCGCTCCGTCGGTTGCGCCCAGCCTCGGTGGCTCCCTGACGATCTACTCCGGGCGCTCGGAAGAGCTCGTCGGCCCGCTCATCGACCGGTTCGAGACCCAGACCGGGATCGACGTCGAGGTGAACTACGCCGGAACGAGCGATCTCGCGGCGACAATCCTCGAGGAAGGCGCGAACTCGCCCGCCGACGTGTTCTTCTCCCAGGACGGCGGTGCCCTCGGCGCCTTGGCCGTGGAAGGGCTACTGACGACGCTCCCGGAGTCGACGCTCGGCCTCGTTGACGAGCGGTTCCGCTCGCCTGACGGCCGATGGGTCGGGGTGTCGGGTCGCGCGCGGGTCGCGGCCTACGACTCGCGGGTCCTGGGGGAGGACGATCTGCCCGACTCCGTGCTCGACTTCGCCGACCCCGCGTGGAAGGGCAAGATCGGCTGGGCGCCGACAAACGCATCGCTCCAGTCGTTTGTGACCGCGCTGCGGGTCCTCGAGGGTGAGGATGCCGCCCGTGCATGGCTGGAGGGCATCCTCGCCAACGAGCCGAAGACCTACGAGGGCAACGCGCAGGCGCTCGAAGGCGTGGCCGCTGGCGAGATCCAGGTCGCCCTCATCAACCACTACTACCTTCTAGGCCAGCTCGCCGAGGTCGGTGCGGACTACCCGGTCAAGAATCACTTCTTCGCGGCCGGTGACCCGGGCGCGCTCGTCAACGTCGCGGGGGCGGCAATCCTGAACTCGTCGGCCAACCCGACGGCAGCCCAGTCCTTCGTCGACTTCCTTCTCAGCGAGGAGAGCCAGCGGTACTTTGCCGAGGAGACGTTCGAGTACCCGCTGCTGGACGGCGTCGCGGCCGACGAGCGCCTCGTCCCGCTTGCCGACATCGAGTCGCCCGACATCGACCTGTCCGACCTGGCCGATCTCGAGGGCACCCTGACGCTCATGCAGGAGGTCGGCGCGTTGTGATCTCGCTGACTCCCGGCCCACTGCTGGGGGTCGCCAACAGGGGTAAGGTGCCGTGGCCGTTGGCCCTCGTCGGTGCGACGGTCGCGGTACTGTCGCTCCTGCCGATCCTCTACCTCGTGATCCGGGCGTCCGGCACCGAGGCGGACGCGCTGGGGTTCATCCTCCGTCCGCGAACCGTCTCGGTCGTGATCTCCAGCCTGAGCCTGGCGACGATCGTAGGGCTAGGTTCGGTCGCCCTGGGACTCCCGATCGCGTGGCTGACGACTCGAACGAACCTCCCTGGGCGCCGGCTCTGGACGGTCCTGACCGCCGTCCCCCTGGCGATTCCGTCGTACGTCACGGCCTTCGCGTTCGTGGCGGCGTTCGGGCCGCGAGGGGCGCTCCAGGGCCTCGTCGAGCCACTTGGGATCCAGAGGCTGCCCGAGATCTACGGGCTGGCCGGCGCCTCCATCGTGCTGATCCTCGCGACCTACCCCTACGTCGTCCTCGCCGTTCGAGCCGGGCTGCGCAGCGAGGACCGCTCGATCGAGGAAGCGGCGCGCACGTTGGGCGACGGGCGCCTGACGATCTTCCGGCGGGTGACGTTGCCGCTCCTGATCCCGGCGATCACCGCCGGGGCCCTGCTCGCGGTCCTGTACGCGCTGTCTGACTTCGGCGCAGTGTCGCTTCTCCAGTTCGACAGCTTCAGCCGCGCGATTTATGTCCAGTACCGGGCAACGTTCGACCGCTCGCTCGCTGCGATTCTGGCGCTGGGGCTGGTTGGCCTCACGCTCTTGGTGACGATCGGCGAAGCCCGCATCCGGCGGCGAGCGAGGGCGTTCGCCGGGCGGCCGCCTCGACGCCCGATCGAGGCGGTCCCGCTCGGCCGTTGGCGCTGGCCGGCGGCCGGCTTCCTGGGCGCCGTGGTCTTCCTGGCGCTGATCGTCCCGGCCGGCACGATCGCCGTCTGGCTGCTCCGCGGCATTGGTGTGGGGGAGCCGCCCAAGGTCGAGCCGGCGGCACTGCTCGGTTCGTTCGGGACGGCGGCGGCCGCGGCGATCATGGCGGCCGGTGTCGCGCTGGTCGTCGCGCTCCTGCTCGCGCGTTATCCGTCGCGTCTGGCCTCGACCGTCGAGCGCTCGAGCTACGCCGCGTTCGCCCTGCCCGGGATCGTCGTCGCGCTTGCCCTCGTGTTCCTGACGACCTCGGCGGTCCCAATCCTCTACCAGACCCTCCTCCTGCTCGTCATCGCCTACGTCGTGCGCTTCCTCGCCGAAGCCTTCGGCCCCGTCCGGGCAACTCTGCTTCGGGTCGGGCGGCGCGTCGAGGAGGCCGGACGGACGCTGGGCGACGACCCGGTCCGGGCCTTCGTCCGGCTGACGATGCCCCTCCTCCGGCCCGCGATCGTCTCGGGCGCCGCACTCGTCTTCCTGTCGGTCGTGAAAGAGCTGCCGATAGCCCTGATCCTCGGTCCCATCGGCTTCGAGACGCTTGCGACGGAGATCTGGAGCGCGACGTCCGAGGGCTTCTATAGCCGGGCTGCTGGTCCGGCCGCCGTGCTCCTCGTGCTCTCGGCCGCAACCATGGCTGTCGTCCTGCGGGAGGACCGCCAATGACCGAGCCACGTCCTCTGGCCGGGACCGGCCCAACCGAGGCTGACGCGGTGCCCCAAGTTGGCGAGTCGTCGCACGCCGCGCAGTCGCGCCCAGAGGCAGCCGCGGCGTTTGCCGGTCCAGCGCATCTCGGCCGGGCCGGGCCAGGGGGCTCGGTTGCGGTGCGCCTTGCCGGTCTGCGCAAGGCCTTCGGTCGGACCGTTGCAGTCGACGGAGTGGACCTCGAGGTCGGCCGCGGGGAGATGCTGACCGTCCTCGGTCCGTCCGGTTGCGGCAAGACGACCGTGCTTCGGCTGATCGCCGGGCTGGAAGTCCCAGACAACGGGACGATTGAGATCGCAGGCCGGCGCGTTGCCGGGCCCGGCGGAGCCGTTCCGGCCGAGCGACGGCGGGTCGGGATGGTGTTCCAGGATCATGCCCTCTTCCCGCATCTGACCGTCGCGGGCAACACCGGCTATGGGATCCGGCGCGACCCCGACAGGGCCGTTCGCGTCGCCGAGCTCCTCGACCTCGTCAACATGCCGGATGCCGCCGATCGGATGCCCCACGAACTCTCCGGCGGGATGCAACAGCGGGTAGCGATCGCGCGCGCCCTGGCCCCGCGGCCGGACGTAATCCTTCTCGACGAGCCGTTCTCGAGCCTCGACGCTGCGCTCCGGACCCAGCTTCGCGGTGATCTCAGGGAGATCCTCCGGAGCGCCGACGCAAGCGCGATCCTTGTGACCCACGACCAGGACGAGGCTCTCACGCTCGGCGATCGGATGGCGGTGATGGTCCGCGGCCGGATCGAGCAGTGCGACGCACCCGAACTCGTTTACGGCGAGCCGTCGAGCCCGTTCGTAGCGAGTTTCGTCGGCACGGCCAACCTCCTCCCCGCCGAGTGCGAGGGCGGGACGGGGACGACCCGGATCGGGCGGGTTCGGCTCGTCGGCCAGGAGGCGCGCTACATTGGCCGGGCGCTCGTCGTGATCCGCCCCGAGCATCTCGAGCTCGAGGAGAGCCCTGATGGACCGGCCGGGGGCGACACCTGGCAAGTACTAAGGCGGCGCTTCACGGGCTCGGAGATCCTCTTGGAGATCGTCGCGCCGGACGGCGCCCGCCTTTGGTCGGAGGCCGGCCCAAGTGTTCGACGCCTGCGCATCGGCGACACGGTCCGGGTCCGCCTTCGCGAAGTCGAGACCGTGGCGTTCCACACGAGCCGGGCCACCCGCCCGGTCTAGGACGAGAGGACCGGCGAGCCAGATCGTCCCTGATCCTTCGAGGCGATTGATCGCTTCGAGGTCGCGCGCAACGCGTTCTTCGTGGCCCGGCGCGTCACCTAACGATGCTACGCTCGACAATATATGGCCACCATCGCCGCGGATGCGCGTCGTGCGCTGCCGGACGGGCTCCGCGACTCCATCCTTGCCTGGTATGACGACAGTGGCCGGAGCCTGCCGTTCCGGGGCACGACCGATCCCTACGCCGTTCTCGTGTCGGAGGTGATGGCCCAGCAGACGCAGATCTCGCGCGTCGCCCCGGCCTGGACCGCCTTCATGGCGACGTTCCCGACGATCCGCGATCTCGCCGCCGCCTCGCCGGCCGACGTCCTGCGGGCATGGCGAGGGATGGGCTACAACCGCCGGGCGCTGAACCTGTGGCGGGCCGCGCGAGTCGTGGTCGACGAGCACGGCGGGCTTCTGCCGTCGGACGTCGCGGGGCTCGAGCGGCTGCCCGGAATCGGGCCGTACACCGCGCGGGCCATCGCGGCGATCGCTTTTGGGGCACCTGTTGGTCCGGTCGATACGAATGTCCGCCGGGTGCTCGGTCGGACGATCGGAGGGGCGATCGATGCGTTCCCGGGGCGGGAGCTCCAGCGGGTCGCCGATGCCGCCGTCCCAACGGATCGGCCGGCCGACTGGACTCATGCCGTCATGGATGTCGGGGCGACGTTCTGCAGGACGACGCGGCCGCTCTGTGGCGAGTGTCCGGCGCGCACGCGGTGTCGCTTCGCCGCTGCGGCGCCGGTTGATGGCCGCGTCAAGCGGGACGGCCGGCGCGCGTCTCCGTTCCACTCGACGTCGCGCTGGCTCCGGGGCCGGATCATGGACCGCCTCCGGGAGGTCGAGGGTGCCGGTTGGGTCGTTATCGACGCACCCATTGGCGATCACGACCGGACAACGATCGAAAGCACGCTGGAGCTGCTGGCCGCGGAGGGTCTCGTCGAGCTCGATCCCGCGTCCCGGCTGAGCGCTCGCCTGCCGGTCGGCTGAGTTCGAGCGTCGCCCGTTCGCAGCGGCTACGCTTGCGAGCATGGCTTCGCCCCGCACGAGCGCCCCGTCGCTGACCGAGTCGCCGCTGCCGGCGGACGATCCCGGTCTGTTCGAGCTGGACCTCCGCGGGCTGCGGGCCCGCTGGGCGGCCACGGCGGGCCGGCCGCCGATGAGCGCCGAGGCGATGGTCGGTGCCGATCGCAAGGCGCAGGCGCTGGGCGTTCCCGGCGAGCGGCTCATGGAACAGGCGGGCACGGCGGCCGCGGCCGCGGCCCGGGCGCTCGCGATCGAAACGGATCGCTGGCTCAAAGGGCCGATCGTGATCTTCGCCGGGCCGGGCAACAATGGCGGCGACGGCTTCGTGGCCGCACGCCGGCTCGCCAAAGTGGGAGCGCAGGTCGTCGTCGCGTTCGTGGCCCCCGACGGCCGGCCGAAAGGCAGGGATGCGGCCCGGAACTGGGACCGCCTGGTCCGCGAGCACGGGGTCACGCTCATCCATGCCCCGGTCCGCAGAGACGTCGCGATTCTCGGCCAGGGGATCGAAAAGGCATCGATCGTCGTCGACGCGCTCCTGGGCACAGGGGTCCGGGGTGAGCTGCGCGAGCCGATCCGGAGCGCGGTCGAGCTCATCAACCGGGCGAGGGCGACAATGGTCCCCGTTCTCGCGATCGACACGCCCACTGCGGTCGACCTGTCCAGCGGCCAGCCGTCTGACCCCGCCGTCCGGGCCGACCTCACGATCACCTTCCACCGACCGAAGACCGGCCTGCGCACCCGGCTTGGAGCGGCCCTCGCCGGGCGGGTGCTCGTGGCCCCGATCGGGATCCCGCCCGAAGCCGATCGTGGCTGAGCGAGTGATCGGCCTCCGGGAGGTTCTCGCCGCGGCGGCAGTCAGCGTGGTCGTCGTCCTCGGTGCGGCCATCGTCACGAGCCTGCTGCCCACCGAGGCCCAGGCGATCGTGTTCAGGACGCCGCTGCTGATCGTCGTGCTGCTGATCGGGACCGCGGCCGCGCTCTGGCGGATCTCTCGGCCGCGGCCACCGGGCTGATGGCGGAGGCGCCCGGAGATCGGCGGCGCCACGATCTCGAGGCGCTGAGCAACGAGCGGTTCGACGTCCTGATCGTCGGCGGAGGCATCGTCGGCTGCGGGGCAGCGCTCGATGCGACTTCACGGGGCCTGCGAGCGGCTCTCGTGGAGCGCGAGGACATCGCCGTGGGAACGTCGAGCCGGTCGTCGCGGCTCATTCACGGCGGCCTGCGCTATCTCGAACAGTTCCGCGTCCAGCTCGTCCGCGAGGCACTCGCGGAGCGATCGCGGCTGCTCCGCCTGGCGCCGCATCTCGTCCGGATCGAGCCGCTCCTCTTCCCGTTGTACGGCCGCCGCGGGGTGACGCGCGCGTTCTACCAGTCCGGAATGACCCTGTACGACCTCCTCGGTGCCAGGCGCGATGGCGGCTGGCACAGGCATCTCTCGACGGCCGAGACGCTCGAGCGGACGCCCGCCCTTCGCCCGGCGGGGCTGCGCGGGGCGCTCGTCTACCACGACGGCGTCGAGGACGACGCTCGCTACGCGCTGGCGGTGGCCAGGACGGCCCAGCGGGCGGGTGCCACCGTTGTTACGCGCGCTACGGCCGAAGGCTTGATCGAGGCGGGCGGGCGGGTCGTCGGGGCGCGCGTGCGCGACGGGATCGGCGGGGAAGTGCTCGAGGTCCGGGCCCGAACGGTCGTCGATGCCACCGGCGTCTGGGCGGCCGATCCGTCAGCGCCGCTGTCCGGCGGTTCCACCCCCATCGTACCGAGCCGCGGCGCCCACCTCGTGGTTCGTCGCGACCGGATCCCGAGCTCCGTCGGTTTGACGATCAGGGTCCCGGGCAAGGTCGTGTTCCTCGTCCCGTGGCCCGGCCACTGGCTGATCGGCACAACGGACGCGCCGTACCACGGCCCGATCGACCGGCCCACGGCCGGCGCCGACGAGGTCGACGAGCTGCTGGGCGCCATCAACCGGGTGCTCGACGTCGATCTCAACCGAGACGACGTCCTCGGGACGTACGCGGGGCTGCGGCCACTCATCGCTCCGTCGGGCGGCTCGACGGTGACCGCGTCTCGGGAGCACCGGGTCGTGGTCGAAGCAAACGGGCTCGTCCGCGTCGGCGGCGGCAAGTACACGACCTATCGGGTCATGGCCCGCGACGCGATTGATGCGGCCGTTCGGGAGCTGGGTCTCGAGCCCAAAGACCGGCCGAGCCGGACCGCCACCATGGCACTGGTGGGAGCGGCGGAGCGGGAGGCACTCGACCGGCTGGCCTCGCGCCTCGCCGATGACCACGGGCTCGCGCCGGCCGTCTCGAGCCGCTTGGTGGATCGGCATGGAACTGCCGCGGTGGCGGTTGCGGCAATTGGGTCCGCGGAGGACCTCCTTGCGCCGCTCGGGCCCGGCATCGACCAGCTCGAGGCGGAAGTCGCCTGGGCGGCTCGGGAGGAGATGGCGCTGAGTCTCGACGACGTGCTAGCGCGCCGGATGCGGCTCGTTCACGTGCTGCCTGATCGGGCGGGATCGATCGTGCCGCGGGTCGCCGAGATCCTCGGTCGGGAGCTGGGCTGGGACGCCGCGCGGCGAGATCGGGAGGGTGCGGCGTTCCTCGTTTCGGCCCGGCGCGAGTACTCCGTGCCCTGAGACAGGGCCCTGGCTCGATTTACCCTCTGTACAAGATCGTTCCAAGGCGGGTAGACTCCCGCTCGTTAATGCCGCGGAAGCGTCCGTGGCTACAGACGTAGCTCAACGACGACTCGGACTCCTCTCACGGCTGACGCGAGAAAACCCAGAGGGATCGCGCGGCTACCGAGAGGAGTTTTCGTTTCGTGTACAACGACAAGAATCTGACCTGTGCCGATTGCGGCCAGGAGTTCGTGTTCACCGCAAGTGAGCAGGACTTCTACGCACAGCGCGGGTTCACCGAGCCGCGCCGTTGTCCGTCGTGTCGCGCCAGCCGCAAGGCTGCCCGCGGTGCGGAGGGCGGCGGTAGCAGCTACGGCGGCGGTTATGGCGCCGGCGGCGGCTACAGTGCCGGCGGCGGCGCGGGCGGCTACAGCAGCGGTGGCGGTGGCGGCGGCAGTTACGGCCGCGATCGCGGTCCCCGCGAGATGTTCGCTGCAACGTGCTCGTCCTGCGGCCGCGAGGCCCAGGTCCCCTTCCGTCCGACAAGCGGCAAGCCCGTCTACTGCTCGGACTGCTTCCGCAGCCAGCGCGGCGGATCCAGCTACTAAATCCAGTCCTCTCGGCGCGGGCCATCGAGAGCCCGCCGAAACAACGTGATCCCGAGCCAGGTCGTCAGCCGACCTGGCTCGATCGATTCCTGGGCTGTCGCGCCTGGACGCGCCATCGCCGCGTTGCCCGCTGCGCTCCTCGCTCACGCGCGTCTGAGCGCGCTCGCTCCGGTGCTCGCGGGCGCCTTGCGCTGGCACATCCATCCGCGACGAACGCAGTCGGGGCCGACGAGGCGGATCCCGGATCGCCGCTCACGTTCCCCCGGGGCGTAAGTCTGAATACGTTCGCGGCGCGTTCGCGCTGGGCCGCGAGTCTCTTACTGGCTCCGCCCGACCAGCAGCCCGAGGTCGAACTTGCGCTCCGTGCCGTGGATCAGGCGGTCGATGTTGTCGGCATGGGCCAGCCACACGACGGCAGCGGCAGCAGATGCGTAGAGCGGATAAGCGCCTGAGATCGAACCGTTGGCAGCAGCCCAGATGATCCACGTCGCCACGGCAATCGCCACTGTCCCCAGCAAGGATCCCAGCGATACGTAGCGGGTGGCCAGGACAACGCCGATGAACACCGGAGCAGCCGCGAGGACGGCGAGCGGCTGAATGACGAGCATCGCACCAGCATTGGTAACGACGCTCCGCCCGCCCCTGAGTCGAAGGAAGATCGACCATGTCGCGCCGACCACCGCGGCCATGGCGCACAGGACCTCAACCGCGGGCCCCACAGCGAGCGCCTGCGCGACGAGAACCGGAATCGCGCCCTTGAGCGCATCGCCCGCAACAACGACCGCAGCTGGACCGCGACCCAAAGCCCGCAACGCGTTCGTTGCGCCCGTCCGGCCAGACCCGACCGTCCTTGGGTCCGGGCCGCCAGTCAGCCTCGCGACGGCGACGCCGATCGGTATCGAGCCGCAAAGGTAGGAGCCGGCGACAAGAACAACCGTCGAACCGTCCATCGCGCTCCGTCCATTCGGCGCGGGCGTCACCCAAAGCCGGCCGAGTCTAACATCGGCTCAGCTGCCCCCTCGGTTGCGTGGTGCGCGACGCCACGCGTACCATCGCAGCGATGACCCAATCGCCCACCCGGCCGCTTGGCGAGCGCGGGACGCGGCCTGCGAAAGGCACCTGACTCATGGCCGTCGGCTCGTCCAATGACTTCGATCTCGTCGTGCTCGGCGCCGGAAACGGCGGCTACTCGGCTGCCTTCCGAGCCGCGCAGCTCGGGCTCCGAGTCGCGCTCGTCGACGAGGACAAGATCGGCGGCACGTGCCTGCACCGCGGCTGCATACCGACGAAGGCGCTGCTCGAATTGGCCGGCTTCGCCGAGAGGGTCCGGCATGCCAAGGACATGGGCCTGAAGCTGTCGGCCGAACCGGAGATCGACTATGGCCAGATGGCCGCCCGTCGCGATCAGGTCGTGAAACGGATGTGGACCGGGCTCAAGACGCTGGTCGACAAGAACAAGGTCGCCTGGGTCCAGGGCCGAGGCCGCCTCGAGGGCCCGAACAAGATCCGAGTCGCCCAGGCCGGCGAGGATGGCACGCCCGGGAAGGGCGGCGATCGCGTCCTCCAAGCAACGGACGTCATCGTCGCGACCGGCTCCCGGGTCAAGTCACTCCCGGGCCTGGTTCCGGATGGCGAGCGGATTGTCACGTCGGACGACGTCCTCAGGTCGGACAAACTCCCGAAGGACGTCGTCGTCATCGGGGGCGGCGCCGTGGGGGTCGAGTTCGCGTCGATGTACCACGACCTCGGCGTCAAGGTCACACTCCTCGAGTACCTGCCGGCGATCGTGCCGCTCGAGGACCGCGAGGTGAGCCAGGCGCTTGAACGCAGCTTCACCCGCCGCGGCATGACGGTGATGACCAACGCTCGGTTCGACGCCAGCAAGGTCGACGTCGAGAAGAACGGGATCTGCGTCATGGTCGGGCCCGAGGGCAAGGAGCCCCAGGAGGTGCGGGCCGAGATGATGCTCGTCGCGGCGGGGCGGGCGCCGAACGTCGAGGAGATCGGGCTCGAGACGACCAAAGTCGAGGTCGATCGGGGGTTCATCAAGATCGACGGGCGGATGCGGACGAAGGAGCCTCATGTCTATGCGGTCGGGGATGTTGTCGGCGGGCTGATGCTGGCCCACACGGCGACGCACGAGGGCATCGTCGCTGCCCACGTGATCGCGGGCGAGAAGGACGTCCACCCGATCGACTACGTCAGGCAGCCACGGGCGACCTACTCCCGGCCCGAGATTGCCTCCATCGGGCTGACCCAGCAGCAATGCGAGGAACAGGGCCTGCCGATCAAAATCGGGAAGGTCCCGTTCCAGGCGATCGCCAAGGCGATCATCGGCGGCGAGTACGAGGGCTTCGCCAAGATCATCGGCCACAAGGAAACCGACGAGACGCTCGGGGTCCACATCATCGGGCCGCACGCAACGGACTTGATCGCAGAAGCGTCCGTTGCGTTCGAGCTCGAGGCGACGCCGTGGGAGATCGGCGGCGCGACGCACGCTCACCCGACGTACTCGGAGATCCTGGGCGAGACGGCGCTGGCCGTCGACGGCCGGTCGATCAACTTCTGATCCGGCAGCGGAGGACCTGATGGCGGTGACGCCCCGCGCAGCCAAGGCGACCCACCTCGGCGACGCCGTCGGGCTGTCCGACGAGCAGCTGCTCGAGATGTACCGCCTCGTCGCGCTCGCCCGCGCGGTCGACGAGCGCATGTGGATCCTGAACAGAGCAGGCCGGATCCCGTTCGTGATCTCCGGCCAGGGCCATGAGGGTGCCCAGGTCGGGATCGCCTGGGCGCTCGAGAAGAAGAAGGACTGGATCGCGCCCTTCTACCGCTCGATCGCGACCTGCCTGACGTTCGGGATGAGCGCCCGCGACATCCTGACCGCGCAGTACGCGACCGCCACTGACCCCTCGTCCGGCGGCCGCCAGATGCCCGGCCATTACGGCAGCCACGAGCACAACCTCGTCTCGGTCTCCTCGCCTGTCGCGACCCAGCTCCTCCACGCCGTCGGGATCGCCCTGGCCGCCAAGATCCGCAAGACCGGCCAGGTGGCGATGACCTCGATGGGAGAGGGGAGCAGCAACCAGGGCGACGTCCACGAGGGTCTCAACTTCGCCGCCATCCACAAGCTCCCGTTCATCTTCGTCGTCGAGAACAACGGCTATGCGATCAGCGTGCCGATGGCCCGCCAGGTCGCGGGGACCAGCGTCTGGGAGCGGGCCGCCGGCTACGGGATCCCGGGTGTCCTCGTCGACGGCTCGGACGTCCTGGCCTGCTACGCGGCCGCGCGACAGGCCGTCGAGCGGGCCCGGGCCGGGGATGGCCCAACCCTCATCGAGGCCAAGGTCATGCGATTGACGGCGCACTCATCGGACGACCAGCAGACCAAGTACCGGTCGGAGGAGGAGCTCGCCGCCGAGAAGGCCCTCGATCCGTTGCCGCTGTTCCGCGCCCAGCTCGCCGATGCGGGGATCCTGACGCCGGAGGCGGAGGCCCGGATCGCCGCCGAGGTGACCGCCACCGTCGACGACGCGACCGAGTACTCGGAATCCCAGCCGGACCCGGACCCCGCGACCGCAATGAAGTGGGTCTTCGCTGAGGACTGGCCGGGCGAGACGCCGCCCGCGTGGGGCATGGGCGGGCCCCCGCCGCACGAGCCCGAGCCTCCGGGTCCCGGTGGCGAGGGCATCGAGCGGAGCGCCGAATAGGTGCCGACGAAGACGTTCATCGAGGCGATCCGCGAAGGGTTGTGGGAAGAGATGGCCCGCGACGAGTCGGTCATCGTGCTCGGCGAGGACGTTGGCAAGAAGGGTGGCGTCTTTCTCGCAACCGACGGACTGTGGGGCGAATTCGGCGATGAGCGAGTGATCGACACGCCGCTGACCGAGTCGCAGATCATCGGCACGTCGATCGGCGCATCGATCAACGGGCTCCGGCCGGTCGCCGAGATCCAGTTCGCCGATTTCATCTTCCCGGCCTTCAACCAGCTCGATCTCCGAAGCGGCCCGGATGCGCTACCGCTCGAACAACGGCTACGGCCTGCCGATGACGGTCCGGGCGCCGTACGGCGGCGGGGTCCACGGGGCGCTGTACCACAGCCAGTCGGTCGAGGCGTTCTTCACCCACATCCCGGGCCTGAAGGTCGTGATCCCCTCGACCCCGTACGACGCCAAGGGCCTCCTGCGCTCATCGATCCGCGACGAGGACCCGGTCCTCTTCTTCGAGCACAAGAAGATGTACCGGAGCGTCCGCGGCGACGTTCCCGACGGCGAGTACGCCGTGCCGCTCGGCAAGGCGGCCGTGACTCATCCCGGCACCCAGGTGACGGTCATCGCCTACGGGCTGATGGCCCACTACGCGCTCGAAGCCGCCGATCGCGTGGCGGAAGAGGGGATCAGCGTCGAGGTCGTCGACCTGCGGACGCTCCGCCCGCTCGACAAGGAGACGGTCCTCGACTCGGTCCGCAAGACCGGCAAGTGCCTCGTCGTCTACGAGGACAACCGCTTCGGCGGTTACGGGGCCGAGGTCGCGGCGATCGTCGCCGAGGAGGCCTTCGACTACCTCGACGGACCCGTCACCCGGATCGCCGGGCCGGACGTTCCGGGCGTTCCCTACAACCACGCCCTCGAGGACTGGTTCATGGTCAACCCGGAGAAGATCGCGGACAGCATCCGCAAGCTGGCGGCGTACTGAGCCCTCAGAAGTCGCGGTAGCGCCAGCCCATCGGCTCCGGCTCATGATGGGCGCGCAAGATCCGGACCATCCAGATGAGCCCGATCACGAGACCCAGGAAGGCTACGATCGGGGCTGCTACCACGAGCGCATGCGGCCGCGGCTCCCAGGTACATCCCCTGGGGACCGTTCGGCGCGGCGATCCAGAGGAACGCCGTGAGAGGCGAGAACGACCAGGACGCCAAAAATCATCATGCGGCCGAGCGCGCGGCCACGCTTGGCTCTGGCGTTCGACTCGGCCATGAATTCGTCGAGGTCCATGCGGGCATCGGCCTCGGTACCTGCCCGCGCAATGCGGATGATCCATAGCGTTCCTGCCGATGCCAGGCCGATTGCGACAAACCAGAGCCACGGCGCATTAGCGACGGCATAAACGAAGGCGTTGAGGAGCCTCGGAGCGAGGAGAGCGAACACGAGGACGCCGGCCACGGCCATCGCGAGGCGGGTCGCGATCCAGCCTGGCCTCGGCCACTTGACGTTCGACGGCCAACGGACCTTGTCGAACTGCCGGTAGCGCCAGGAAGACGGCTCCTTGTCCGGATCGGGGCCTGTAATCCGCCGGATCCAGGCAAATCCGACGATCATGCCTGTAACGCAGACGGCAAGCACAATCAGGTTCGGGTTGATCCCGTCCGGATATAGGAACATCGCACCGAAAAGCATCGGCCCAACCGTACGCCTCCAGTCAACTCGGCGCTAGCGGCCGCGGCGCGATCGTCACCGGTAAGGGCCGGTCAAGGAAGGCGGCAATTCTGTCGGCCTCGGCGGCCAGTTCCTTGCGCGCTCCGCCGCGCCATCGGCCGAACGGCTGGACAGTGATCCCGCCGCGCTTGCCGTTCGTGAGTTCCCATGTACCGGCGACCCGGCCGTCGACGATCGACGACTGGCGAGACCCAGCCGGCGACGCGGTGGACATCGGCGTGCCGATCGACCGGCATCAGCGCGTCGACCTTGCGGGGCAGGTCGTTCACGTAGGCATCGAAGCCGGGCAGCAGGCGAACGCCGGTGAACGGCTTCCTCGCCGAGAGGCCCTTGATGTCCGACCGGAGGGCGAGGCCGGCGGTGCCTTCGACGTCGATGTTAACGAGGTCGAGGCCGGCCGCCTCCATCGCCTTCCGCATCGTGTATCGACTGCCCCACCAGCGCCCGATGCCGGGCAGGTCGGCACCCGGAAAGAGACGAAGGAATCGCTCGACGAGGTTGCCTAGCGCCTCGTTCGGGTCGGGTCCGTCCGCCCCCGTAGGCCGCACGGGCTTCCCGAGCCAGTCTTCCGGATCGACGAACGTGACGTTCCTCCCCCGGTCGGGTCCGAAGACGAGTGTCCCACGACCCGCCGAAGGCTTGAGGAACGAGCCCCATCCCGACTGGAGCTTCGCGGCAAGGTCTGGCCGGCCGGTCGCGGCGCGGACGGCATCGATGAGCTCCGCCCTCGTGCGCGGCCGGCCGTCGAGCGTCGCGTCGACCGTGCGGAAGATCGTGTCGAGCTCATCCTTCGTCACCTCGAAGTAGTTCAGCCAGGCAGCCGTGGTCGCCACCCGCCGGGTCGGGGCCGCGGCGACGAACGACGGGAGATCGTCCGAGGCGATGAGATGGAGCGTCCCGCGCATGGCCCATGTCTTCACGAGGCTTCGATGCGCCCACAGAGCATCGCGGATGTCGTCGGGGCGCAGGCCATCGATCCTCGCGTTCAGTTGGAGCTCCGCGAGGCTCATCACCTGCGCCTGGATCCCGACGTGCTCCCGAACGACATCGAGCAGGCGATCGGCGGACAGGCGGTCGATGAGGTGCTGTCGATCTAGGCGAAGCGCGGCGACCTGGGGCCACGTCGCGGCGATCTCGGGCGCGTGCCTTGGGCTTGGCGGGCATAGCCCGACGATACGTGAACGCGGCACGAGACGCCGCGATGCGCGACACTTGGGGCCATTCGCGAACCTCGGAGGAATGACCAGTGGCCAAGGTGACGATGCCCCAGCTCGGCGAGAGCGTGGCCGAGGGGACGATCGGCAAGTGGCTGAAGCAGCCCGGCGACACCGTCGAGAAGTACGAGCCGCTCCTCGAGGTGATCACCGACAAGGTCAACGCCGAGGTGCCCTCGCCGTTTGCCGGCGTCCTGAAGGAGATCCTCGCGGAGGAGGGCGCGACGGTCCCGAACAACGCCGAGATCGCCATCATCGAGACGGCCGACGAGAGCAACGGCACGAGCGCGACGAAGGCGGAGGCACCTCCGGCGGCCGTCGCCGAGAAGGAAGCCGCGACCGCCGCAGAGCCGGCCGAAGGCCCAGCCGGTTCGGACGAGCGACCGGCCGCCGACGCGCCCGCGCAAGCCGAACCTGCCAAACCTGCCGCCGAACCAGCGGCTCCCGCCACCGAACCCGGGGCTCCTGCCACTGAACCTGCCCGCGCCGCACCCACCGCGACCGCCGTCGCCGCAATGCCCGCGCCTCCGACCGCGACTGGCACCGACGCACCCGGCAATCCCGACGCTCGCATGACCCCAGCAGTTCGGCGCCTGCTCCGAGAGCATGGCCTAACCGCCGCGCAGATCGTCGGGACGGGTGGTGGCGGTCGGATCACCCGGGACGACGTCACGAACTACGTCGAGTCGCAGCGAACGGGCCAGCCCGTCGGCGGTCAGTCGGTCAACGGCACAGCCGCGCCCTCGCAACCGGCCGCGGCCACGGCGGCGGCGCCTGCTGCCGCACCTGCCGCCGCCCCGGTGCCGGCGGCCACCGCCGCGCCGGCCGCGACCCCATCGGCCGCGAGTCCAGCGCCGGCCCGAGTCGCCGCGTCCGGCGGGACGTCGATCACTTTCCCCGATGGCGCCGACGAATTCCTCGTGCCCGATGACCCAGATGCGGAAGGGCATCGCGGCCCAGATGACGAAGGCCCTCCTCGCGCCTCACGCCTACGTCCAGATGGAGGTCGACGTCACGCGGCTCGTGACGTTCCGC
This sequence comes from uncultured Chloroflexia bacterium, assembly GCA_963720315.1. GTDB lineage: Bacteria > Chloroflexota > Limnocylindria > Limnocylindrales > CSP1-4 > CF-46. The sequence continues at coordinate 57,834 of CAVRFC010000006.1, read as the reverse complement.
GAACGGGCGAAGCGTGAATACCAGGCGAAGGAAGGCATCGGCCTGAGCTTCGTCCCATTCGTGGTCAAGGCATCAGCCGAGGCGCTGAAGCGCAACCCGACCTTCAACGCCCACTGGACCGAGCAGGGTCTCATGGCGAAGCGGAGGGTCAACATCGGGGTCGCGGTGGCCGTCGACGAGGGATTGATCGTGCCCGTCATTCGCGACGCCGATCAACTCTCGATCCACGGGCTCAACGTCGCGATCGCCGACGTCGCCGCCCGGGCCAAGGCCGGCAAGTTCAAGCTGGACGACTTCGGTGGCGGCACGTTCACCGTCGACAACACCGGGTATCTCGGGACGAATCTCGTCATGCCGATCCTCAACGTCCCCGAGGTCGGGATCGTCACGATGGAGGCGATCACGAAGCGCCCGGTCGTCGTGTCGACTCCCGGACGGCGACGTGATCGCCATCCGGCCTGTCATGAACATGGTTCTCGGCGTCGACCACCGCGCCAACGACGGCGCCGGCGGAGCCGCCCTGTTGCGGGACATCAAGGCATGGCTCGAGGCAGTCGGTCCGGAGACGCCGGTCTACTGAGCCGATGACTCGGCCCGGCTGATGCGAATCGTCCTGACCGGGGGCGCCGGGTTCGTCGGGGGAGCCGTGGCCCGCGTCCTGCGGGAGCGTGGCGATGACGTGATCGCGCTCGTCCGCGACCAGAAGCGTGCAGCCGCGCTTCGCGAGATCGGCGTCGAGGTCATCGAGGACGACCTGTCCGACGTCAACCGGATGGCCGAGCTGTTCGCGGAGGCGGACGCCGCGATCCACGCTGCCGGCAGTTACCGCGTCGGCATCCCGCGGAGCGAGCGCGGAGCGATGTGGGACGCGAACGTGGGGACGACGACGCGCGTCCTCGACGCCGCGGAAGCCGCCCGCGTTCCCCGGATCGTCTACGTGTCCACCTGCAATGTCTTCGGAAACACGCGCGGCCGCGTGGTCGACGAGACCTATGGGCGCGACCTGGCGGATGGGTTTCTCAGCTGGTACGACGAGACGAAATACGGCGCCCACGAGGTTGCCGAGCAGCGGATCGCCGCCGGTATCCCCGTCATCATCGTGCTGCCCAGCCAGGTCTACGGCCCGGGCGACCACTCCGCCTTCGGTGAGCAGCTCCGCCTGGCCAACACCGGCCGGCTGCCGTATCGAGCCCTCGACGACGTCGGCGTCGGCCTTGTCCACGTCGACGATCTGGCGGCGGGGATCGTGGCCGCGCTGGACGGTGGCGTGGTCGGTGAGTCGTACGTTCTGTCCGGGCCCGTGACCCGGTTGCGCGACGCCATCGAGATCGCCGCGCTAATCGGCGGCCAACGGCCGCCCAGGCTACGGCTGCCGACGCGATTGCTCCGCCTAATGGCCCCCATTGGGCGGCTGATCGGCCAGCCGAACATGGTCGAGGTCGTCACGTCGTCGGCGGGGGTCACGTACTGGGCGAACCACGACCGGGCGACCCGCGAGCTCGGGTTCGCGCCACGCGAGATCGAGCCGGGTCTGCGCGACACGTTCGGGGCGGCGTGACTACACTCGATCCGATGGCCCGCGAACTGCCGATGTTCAGTCCTCCCGATGCGCCGCATCACGCCCCGCCGGCGCCAGAGACGATCGCCATGGGCGGCTCTGTAACGCCGCTCCGCCGCCACCCCGATTGGATCAGGTCGCGGCTGCCCTCGGGTCCGAACTACCACGATCTCAAGGGACTCATGCGGGGACTCAACCTCAACACGGTCTGTGAAGAAGCCCACTGCCCGAACATCGGCGAGTGCTGGGACCAGCGGACCGCGACGATCATGATCCTGGGCGATACGTGCACCCGGGCGTGCGGCTTCTGCGCCGTGAAGACCGGGCGTCCGACGTGGTTCGACGACGACGAGCCACGACGGGTCGCCCAGGCGGTCAGCCAGCTCGGGCTGGAGCATGTCGTCGTGACGAGCGTTGCCCGGGACGATCTGCCTGACGGCGGTTCCCGGATCTTCGCCGAGACGATCCTCGCGATGCGGGCGTCGAGCCCGGGGATGGGGATCGAGGTCCTCATTCCGGACTTCGACGGCTCGGACGACCGATTGCGGACTGTCATGGATGCCCGGCCCGACATCCTCAACCACAACCTCGAGACCGTGAAGCGGCTCCAGAAGCCAGTCCGCAAGCGCGCCCGATGGGATCGCAGCCTCTATGTCCTGCGCCGGGCGAAGGAGATGTCAGTCGAGATCGGCTACCCGGCTCACACGAAGTCGAGCCTGATGGTCGGGCTGGGCGAAGCCCGCGACGAGCTGACCGAGGCTTTCGTGGCGCTGCGCGACGTCGACGTCGATATCCTGACGATCGGGCAATATCTGCGGCCGTCCGAGAAGCACTTGCCGCTTGAGCGCTACTACCACCCCGATGAATTCGCCGCGATGAAGGACGAGGCGCTTGCCCTCGGCTTCAAGCATGTCGAGTCAGCGCCGCTGGTCCGATCGAGCTACCACGCCCGTGACCAGGTGCCGGGGGCAGAGCTGCGTGCGCTCCGCCGCCGGCAGGCCACGCTCGATGCCGACGGGCGGGTGGTCCCAGCGGCGAGTTGAGGGGCTGGACTTCGTAGAACAGGTGTTCTATTCTTCGCCGATGGCGGTCGACTATCGGGAAGAGCCCTGCCAGTCGGCGCTCAACCGGGTCAGCGGCATGATGTTTGGTTGGTCGCTGAACCCGTACATGGGCTGTGCTCATCGCTGCACGTTCTGCTACGTCCGGGCCTTCGAACGCCGCGCGGATCGTCCATCGGACGACAGATACGGCCGCTCGATCCGGGTGAAGGTCAACGTCGTCGAGGTACTCCGCCGCGAACTGGCGCGGCCACGCTGGAAGCACGAGCTCGTGGCGATCGGCGCGGCGACGGACCCGTACCAACCGGCGGAAGGCAAGTACCGCCTCACGCGCGGGCTGATCGAAGCGCTGGCTGAGGCGCGCAACCCGCTATCGATCATCACCCGCGGCCCGATGGTCATCCGCGACGTCGATGTGCTAGTCGAAGCGGCGCGTCGTGCCCGCACGTCGGTGACGTTCTCCGTCCCGACACTCGATCATGAGATCTGGCGAACGACCGAACCGGGGACCGCGCCGCCGAGACAGCGACTGCGAGCGCTGAGCCGCCTCGTCGAGGCCGGGATCGACGCCAGTGTCGGCATGGCCCCGATCCTGCCGGGCCTGTCGGATCGGCCGGAGTTGCTCGCTGACGTCGTCAAGGCCGCCCGCGACGCAGGCGCGACGTCGATCTGGACGAACGTCCTCTACCTCCGGCCCGGCACCCGCGAGCACTTCCTCGAGAACCTCGCCCGGGACTGGCCGGAGCTCGTGCCGAGGTACGAGCGCCAGTACGCCGGCCGGGCCTACCTGCCGAAGCGCCAAATCGAGCCAGTTCGCCGCGAAGTTGCGGACCTGAAGGACCGGTTCGGCATCGCCGACCGACGCCAGGTGCGCCTCATGCCATCGCCCGCCGCCGAGCCGGACCTCCAACTCGAGCTCGCCCTCGGACCCGACGTCGCGAAGCCAACCAAGCGCCACGAGCCACGGGCGTCGCGGGTCGCCTGACCGCTCCCTCCCTTCGGGGCTATCCTGAGGCCGATGGTCCGCCAGCTCTCACGCAAGATCCCGCTCGCCGAGCTCCACTGCCACCTCGGCGGGGCGGTGACGCCGGCGATCATGTGGAGCATCGCCCACGCCCAGGGCATCAAGCTGCCGACGCGCGATTACTGGGAGTTTCGGGACACGATCACGGTCTCGGACAAGCGCAATCGCTCGTTCGACGGCTATCTCCAGCTCTTCCACTGGACGGAGTTGATCCAGAGCTCGCCGCTGGCGGTCGAACGGGCCGTCTACGAGGTCGTCGGCGGCGCCTACCGCAAGAACAACGTCACGACGATGGAGCTCCGGTTCAACCCGATGAAGCGCAACCGCGGTGGCGAGCAGGATCTCGACCACATCATCGCGGCCGCGTCCCGCGGGATGGACCGGGCCAGCCTCGAGTACCCGGTCAAGCCAGGCCTGATCTTCTGCCTCGACCGGGCGTTCCCGTTCGAGCTCAACGAGATCATCGTGGAGAAGGCGATCGCGTGGCGGGATCGGGGGATCGTCGGAATCGACATCGCCGGCCCCGAGTCGTCGACGTTCCGCGTCGCCGACTACAGCCGGCTCTTCCGGCGGGCGCGCCAGTTCGGTCTCGGCCTCACCGTGCACACCGGCGAATCGGGGTCGGTCGACGAGGTCGCCAGGGTCGTGGAGCTGCTGGAACCCGACCGCATCGGCCATGGCGTCAAGGCTGCCTACGACCCCCGAGCGATGGCGATGATCCGCGACCGAGGGATCGTCCTCGAGATCTGCCCGACCTCGAATCTCAACACCCGCGTCGTTTCCGGCTGGGACGAGTTCCGCTGGATCTTCGACACGTTCCGACGGAACGAGATCAGGTTCACGATCAACACCGACGGGCCCGAGATGCTCAAGACGTACATCCGCGACGAGATGGCGACGCTCGGGCGACTTGGGATCCTGTCGGTCGAGGACCAGGAGCTGGCGGCGGCGACGTCGCTGGCCTCGTCGTTCGTCCCGAACGTCTCGGATGTCCCCGCGGCCCGAGTCGCCCCAGCCACCCGCGATGTCGTGGAGCGCGAAGAGGCCTGAGGGCTAGCTCAGCGGGACGGCGTGGAGACGACCGATTCCTGGATCCGGTAGGTGCAGCTCCGGTCTCCGGATGCGATGTGCGTCTCCCGAATGACGTCCGCACCCAACACGTCACGGAACAGGTCCAGCTCCGCATCGCACGGCGAGGAGCTCTGGGACGCGATCCCGAAGATCGCGCAGTTGCACTCACGGAGCCGGATCGTGCCGTCCTCGCTGACGGTCGCACTTGACAGGTAGCCCTGCTCGTCCTGGATCACGGCGAGTTCCCGGACCTTCGCCTCGAGCGTCGCGCCGGCCGGCAGACGTTCCTCGAGCCTCGTTTTCACCTGCTCGGCGATGAGCTGGCGCCGGACGGCAAAGACCCGGGCGACGAGCTCGTCGCCGCCGACGGTGCCGACTGCGGCCAGGAGTCCCGCCGCCAGCGAGTCGTAGTTCGAGGGAAAGGCGATCTGGGCGTCGGGGGTGACGTCGTACAGGTGACGCGGGCGGCCGACGCCGTGACGGACGGTCCGCCGGTCGACGAGCCCGGCGGCCTCGAGGGATCGGAGTTGCTGGAGGATGCCGGTCCGGCTGGCGCCCAGAATCGTCGCGATCTGCTCCGGCGAGCTGGGGCCGTCCCGGCGCAGCTGGACGAGGATCTCCCGGCGCAGGCCCGACGCGGCCGGCTGGGCCGGGACGCGGGCGCTCTGGACGGAGCGGGGGGTCGGGAAGGCCTGGGGTTGCTGCGCAGGCATGGCCGCAAGGCTAGCACTCAGGCAGGAGGACCGCAGGATTGGCGCGGAGGGGCCAAGTCCGTTGCGGTACTCTCGGGCCGATGGACCTCGATCTCTCGGCGGAACACACCCTCCTCCGCCAGACGATTCGCGACTTCATGGTCAAGGAGGTCGCACCGGTCGTCGACGAGCACGAGCGAGCGCGCCGCTTCCCCGTCGACATCGTGCGCCGCCTCGGCGAAATGGGCTGGTTGGGCATCCCGATCCCGGAGGACGAGGGCGGCGCCGGCCTCGATACCCTGGCTTACGCGATCGCGATCGAGGAGATCGGCCGAGTCTGGGGGTCGCTGGGTCTGATCGTCGCTGCCCACACCAGCCTCGGCTGCGGACCCCTCCACCTGGCAGGAACGCCGGAGCAGAAGGAGCGCTTCCTCGTTCCGATGGCGTCCGGGGTGGTCCTCGGCGGCTACGGCCTGACGGAGCCCGGGGCCGGCAGCGATGCCGGCGGCACCCGAACCACCGCTCGGCACGAGGACGGCGCTGACGGCGGCTCCTGGGTCATCGACGGTGGCAAGCGGTTCATCACGAATGCCGGCCATGCGGGGACCTACATCATCACGGCCCGGACGGGTGAGACGGAGAAAGGCAGCGCGGAGATCAGCGCCTTCATCGTCCCCGCCGATACGCCCGGGTTCAGCGTCGGCCGGCTCGAGGAGAAACTCGGCCTTCACGCGTCGGCGACAGGAGAGCTCATCTTCTCCGGCGCCCGGGTGCCCGGCGCCAACATGCTCGGCGCCCGCGGCGAAGGCTTCCGGACCTTCCTCAAGATCCTCGACGGAGGCCGCATCTCGATCGGCGCCCTCGCCGTCGGACTCGCCCAGGCCGCCCTCGACGCCTCCATCCCGTACGCCCAGACCCGGGAGCAGTTCGGCCGGCCGATCGGCAGCTTCCAGGGCGTCGCATTCATGGTCGCCGACATGGCGACCGAGATCGAGGCGGCGCGGCAGATGGTCTGGCGGGCTGCCTGGCTCAAGGACCAGGATCGCGACTACAGCCTCGCGGCCGCCGAGGCGAAGCTCTTTGCATCCGAAGTGAGCTCAAGGGCGACGAACAATGGAATCCAGATCCACGGGGGCTACGGCTACGTCGAGGAGTACAAGGTCGAGCGCTTCATGCGCGACGCCAAGCTGACCGAGATCGGGGAGGGGACGAGCCAGGTCCAGCGTCTCGTGATCGCCCGGAAGATCCTCGGCCTTCGAATCGTCTGATGCGTCCTAGAGCAACGGCTGCGCCCGGCCATCACCTCGGCTCTCCTGGATCCGGATCGCGAGACATCACTGAGCGTCCGGAGTTGTAGGCTGCACGGGCGCAGGCTGGGAATGTCCGGGCGACCCCGTCGCCGCCCGGCCGCGCGAGAGGGACGCCACGATGCACAGACCGCCGCTTTTCGTCTTCCAGTCGAACGACAATTCGAGGCATCTGGCCGACCTCGGTACGATCCTGAGCCAGGCGGACCCGCCGTTCAACATCCGGGCCATCGGTGGCGGCGAGGGTAACAATGGCATCGGCGTGTTCGCAGTCGCACTCGACGATGACGCAGCGGATCGTTCCGATCAGCTCCGGGATCTGGCGACCTCGAACAACCTCGAGATGCGCGACGTCGACGGCCTGACGTTCGAGCTGAACGACGAGCCCGGGACACTTGGAGTCGCTGCCGGCGTGCTCCAGGCCGCGACGATCAACATCGAGTCGATCCTCGTCGTGGGCGCCCATGGAGACCGGCCAATCGTCCTCATCGGAGTTCCGCTCGGCAGCGGTCCCGACGCTCGGACGGCCCTCGAGGGCGCGGGCTACTTCGTCTACCCGGACTCCCACTTTGACTTCCACACAGCCTCCCACTCGGAGGGGTCACCCGAGTCGTAGGACCCGGGCGCCGGCCTGCCCGCGCAAGACGAATCGCGGCGAGCGCGGGTGTAGCATCGGCTCACGCCCTGCGCGCCGTCCGGGCCGTGACCACGGAACGTGGTCGCGCGGGCTAGGAGGGTGGTGCCATGCACCGACAGGTCAACGCTCTGGTCTCCGCCGGCGGTTCGCCCGGCAAGCTCGCACGCTTCGGAAAAGCCCTGGGGGATGAGGGGCTCGATCTCGGCACGATAGGCGGCGCGGAATGGATGCACGACGGGCCCCTGTGTCTGATCATCAAGAACGACGGACAGGAGGAGCGACGTCGCTTCGCCAGCGTCTGCCGGCAACTGAAGGTTCCCTGGGTGAGCTTCGCCAGTGTCGCTGTCGAGCTGGATGATGTCCCTGGCTCGCTGGGCGCGGCGGCCGAGGCCGTCGGCGACATCAACATCTATTGCGTGCTGGTGCTCAAGCCGCATGGCAATCGGGCGATGGTCGGGCTCGGATTCCGGCCGACCGAGGCGGACGAAGCGCTCAGTCGTCTTGAGGCCGCCGGCTACACCGCGAGCCGCCAGCACCACCCGGACGAGCCCGACGACGGCAACGACTGGGACGAGCGAACCGAGAACCTACTTCCGCTGTGGGACGACGACTCGGTCGCGAAGGACGACCCGCGCTTCTGGGAGTGAAGCTCAGGCGTGATCGATGGTCCGGACCGGGTCAGTGCCGGCGGTGACCCGGACCGCGATCGTCGCCGCCTCCACGCGGTTGCTCACGCCGAGCTTGTCGAGGATGTGGGTGACGTGGACGCTCGCCGTCTTGGGGCTGATGAACAGCGTCTCGGCGATCTCCGCGTTCGAGCGGCCTGCCGCGACGAGCTCTAGGACCTCCCACTCCCGGGCCGAGAGGCCGAGGATCTTGGCCGGATCGGCTGCGGCCGGCGTCGCCCCGGCCGGCTCCTCGGCGGCGGCGGCCGCGGCTGCTGACGCCGCCGAAGCGGCCACCTCCAGCGGGATCCGGGACCGCGTCGCCACGGCCTCGATCGCGGTTCGGAGCGGAACCGCCCCGAGGGAGTGGGCCGCGACGTGAGCCTCGCGTAGCAGCCGGGCGGCCTCGTCTCGCGGACCGCGCGCGAGGAGAATGGCCTCCGCAGCGCGGGCCCGAGCCTGGGCCGCGGCGAACGGCATCGGAACCCGATCCCAGGCCTCAGCCGCGGCCAGCCAGGCAGCGGCGTCGGAGCGCCCCTCGAGGCGCGTTCGCTCTGCTTCAACGGTCGCCACCGCCGAGGTGACAGAAGGGGTTGGCGTCGCGCCCATCGGGCTGTCAGCCGCGAGCGCCCGCGCCTGGTCGACGAGTCCCTCGCCCGCGGCCTGCGCCGCCGCCACCGCCGGCGGGTCCCGGAAGGCGCGTCCGTGGTCGGCGAGGTTGGCCGCGGCGGTCAGTCCGAGAACGAGCAGCGGGGCGACGAGCAAGATCTCGTCGCTGCCGGCGAACTGAGCGAGCGCCGCCTCGACGGCCTGGAGAGCATCGGCTGGCCGCCCGTCGGCAAGCGCCGCCTCGGCCGTGGCCTGGAGGAGGTAGGCCTGGACGTCAGGGTCGATGTCTCCAGTGGCTAACTCTTCGGCGCTGGCCAGCTCGGTGGCGGCCGCCTCGGATTGCCCGCGAGCCGTCAGGAACATGACGCGCGTCGCTCGGAGGTAGATCGCGCTGGAAGTGTCGTCGCCGCCATCCCGGCCCACGGCCGTCATGAGGTCCGCCTCGTCCCAGCGTCCCGAGCGCCTGAGAATGTCGCCGGCGCTCGCGCGCATGCCCGCCCCGTATCGGCGTTCGAGGCCGACCCTCGCGGCTGTCGTCAGGCCATCCATCGCGACCCGCAGACCTTCCTCGAACCGATCCGTCTGGCTGAGGAAGAACGCGAGGTTGTGCTGCGCGCCGAGCTGGGCGTCGAGCGCCCCTGTCTCGCGGGCGATCCTGACGGCGACTCGCAGGTGATCCAGCCCGGCATCGACGTCGCCGAGGCCCACGAGGTCCATCCCGAGGAGGTTGAGCAACCGCGGCTCGCCCTCGTGGGATCCCGTGGCACGCAGCGTGCTGAGGGCCTCCTCGGTCATCTCGCGGGACTCTCGGTAGCGGCCCGCCGCCGGCAGCGTCGCGGCGAGACCGCCGAGCACCCGCGCTCGCTCGACCGAAGGCGGTTCAGCCGGGACCAGGGCGACGGCGGCCCGATATTCGTTGACCGCGATCTGGGTCTGGCCCGTGGTCCAGAGGAAGAACGCGAGCTTCGATCGCATCACCCCTGCTCGAGTGGGATCGGCCTTTTCGTCCACGGCGGCGACCATTTCTCGGGCCAGTTCCACCGCGATGCTGCCCTGACCGTCGCGATCGGCGGCCTGCGAGGCGCGGTCGAGGAGGGTCGCGCGGTCCACTCCCGCGAGTGCCTCCGGCTCGGTGACGCGATCCCAGAGGTCGATGGCGCGCCGGAGGTGGCGCAGCGCGTCGGCGTGGGCGTGGACAGCCGTTGCCGCGTCGGCGGCCTCGACGGACGCCCTGAGTGACTCGGCGAGGTTGTCGGCCGCGAACCAATGGTGGGCGAGCTCGGCGGCCGTTCCCCGGGGCTCTCGTGCGCCGGTTCCGTCCCTTGCGGCGGGTTCGGCGAGCCAGTGGGCGACGGCGTCGTGCAGGCGTCGCCGCTCGCCGGGCAGCAGGTCGGCGTAGACGACCTCCGCGAGCAGCGCATGGCGGAGACGGTAGGTCCCGGCCAGGTCGTCCACCTCGAGCACGTGGCGGGCGACCGCCTCGCGGATCGCCTCGACAAGCTCGCCTTCCGGCAGCTCCGTTACCGTCGTGAGGAGTTCTTCGTCGGCCCGCGAGCCAGCGACGGCGACCGCGCCGAGAATGCGCTGAGCGGCCTCCGACAGTCGCGCCACGCGGCCGATCAGGATGTCGCGGAGCGAGCGCGGCATCGCGCCCGGGTCCGGGTCGACATCGTCAGTTCCGAGCCGGCTCGCGACGATCTCCTCGGCGAAGAACGGATTGCCCTCCGAACGCGCGTGGATCCGCTCCACGACGCCGCGCGCCGGCCGGTGACCGAGGATGGCGGCGAGCTGCTCGCGCTGCTCGCCGAGATCGAGCGGCCGCAGATCCAGCCGCTCCACGGTGGGATTCCGGGCGATCTCGGCCAGCCTGACGAGGAGCGGGTGGCCGCGCTCGACGTCCTCGGAGCGGAACGTCGCCACGAGCACGACGCGCCCTTGCGTGAGGTTCCGGGCCAGGAACCCCAGGAGGTCGCGGGTCGCGGGATCGCTCCAGTGCAGATCCTCGAGCACGAGGACGAGCGGTCGGTCGCTGCTCAGGCGATCGACCAGGGCGAGCGTGAGCTCGAACAGCCGGGCCTGATCGGTCGCGCCACCGGGCGTCGGCGTAGCGGCGCCCGGAGCGACGGCATCGGCGGCGACACTCGCTGCGGCGGCGCCCTCGTCGGGTGGTGTCAGGAAGCGGGCGAAACCCGGGGCGACCGCGACGAGCTCCGGCCCGACCTCGCCGAGGAGCGCGGCGAGGGCGTCGGGCTGCAGCTCTCGACCGAGTGCCCGGAGCGCCTCGAGGAAGGGGCCATACGGAATGCCTTCGCCGCCAAGATCCACGCAGCCACCGATGAGGACCCGGGCCCCGGACTCTCGGGCTCCGGCGGCAAACTCGTCGACCAGGCGCGTCTTGCCGAGACCCGCGTCACCGCCGATGAGGACGATCGTGGGCGTGCCCGCCTCGGCTCGCCGCAGAGCAGCGTCGAGTGCCGCGAGTTCGGTCGCACGCCCGACGAGGATCGGGCTCGATAGGGTGCCCGGCATGCGGGCGATGATATTCCCGTGCCGTCTCAACGGGAACTCCCGTGGAGCGTCCTCAGCCCGTCGCGGCGAGCCTGACCATCAGGCGGAGGTTGCCGTTCGGACCCACGCAGGTCTGGAGGGTCATGCTCGGCTTGGATTGGGCCGCCCAGGCCCACGCCGCCGCAGTCGTCGGACGGACGACCTTCCACCAAATCACCGAGTAGGTCCGGACGCGCCCGCTGCTGTCCGCATAGACGACCTGCATGCCCTTTTTCAAGCGCCCCTGTACATACGCGTCATGGAGTGGCTTGAAAACGCTGTAGGCGTGGCCCATGAGGTAGACGTTGTTCCGTCCGGCACAGCCCCAGCGGTAGAGCAGGTTGTCCGGTGGACGGCTTCGTGAACACGGGAACGCGCTGACCGACCGATTGATTCCGAGCGACGGGATCCAGACGTGGTTCCGGCCGCTGTAGGAGGAGGAGAGCCGCGCCGTCGGTTTTATGACGGTCGTCTCGCGGGCCGCCGACGTGAGCTCGGGCCGAACCGTAGCGCCACGGCTCATCGACGGCCGAACGTGCTCCTGGCTCGAAATGGCGCCGTCGTCTTCGGGGAGCGTCCGCGGCGGGGCAGTCTGCCCGGTCCGGTGAGCTGCCGGGCGGGCGCTGGACCGGGGCGATCCCGCGTTGACGCGTGCGGGCGCGACGACCGCAGCGTCGCTCCGTCCGGGAGTCCCGCGCGCCCCGATGGCCAGCCCCGCCGCATCCCCGGCAAGCACCAGCGCGAGCACGAGGGGCAGCAGGAGACGCCGGTGGGAGAGCGTGCGGAGGGCCATGACCCGAGGATCGGCCGCTCGCCCGCTCGCCTCCGTGGCCCGGTCGTCCCGACCGCTACGTGACGATGGGGCCGGTCCTGCGTCCTTAGGACTACATCAGACGCTCCTCAACCGCGCCTGCTTCGCACCGGACCGTCACTACCGGGATCAGTCGCCGGTCCCGGCTGCCGCTGTGATGGCCGCACGGAGCGCCGCCTTGAACTCAGGCCCCCACGGACCAGCGCTCGCGACGACGAATGGCGACGCCTCGATCGACTCGAATGTCGTCGGGTCCGTCGCGTATGACGTCGCGCAGCCGTCGACGGTCTGGCGGAGGCGTTCGAAGCTCGCGCGGTTGCGGAAGATGTAGAAGTACAGGCGCGTCGGCCGGCCCTGGTCCAGGCCGTACGCATCGAGCCCGATCGCCGTCTGCTTGAGCGTGATGTCGTCGCAACCGGCGTCGCCGGACACGATGTGTTCGATCTCGATCCCGCGCTTGACGACCTCGCCGGCGAGTCCCTGGAAGTCGGCAGGCGTCGGGGCCGGTGGGCTGGCCGTCAGACCACAGCCGGCAATGCCCAGAAGGAGCGCGATCATCAGGGCGCCCCGGTTGACGGCGGACACCGGGGAGCGGCGCCGAAGCGTGGTGGGGGACATCGATCTGAGGCTACCATCGGGCGCCCGGCCGCGCCCGCGTCGAGTTCCGGTCAGCCGCCGCGGGCCCGGCGCTTGGCCTCGCGCAGCCTGGCGATCGTGTCGGCCGGCTCGTCGGCGACCGGCGCGGGCGCCGACGCAGCTGGCGCGCGGTCGACCGGCGCGGGCGGCGGTGTGACGGGCGCCGAGGACGGCACAGTCGGCGCCATGGGAGGTTTCGTTTCGGTGTCGCCCGCTCTGGCTGTCGACGCTGCAGGTGCCGCGCCCGCGACTGCCGGGGCTGCGGCGGCCGGTCCCGAGACTGCCGGGTCGCTGCTCGCTGCGACGTCGCCGCGAAGGATTGCGGCCCGAGCCGATGACCCCGCCGCGCGGTCGCGCGCGGCGAGCATCCCGGCTACCTCGACCGGCCGCGGGGCGACGCTGGCGCGCCGTCGCCAGCCGCCGGCGAGCCAGCGTCGGGCGTCGGCCAGCTCTCGCCGTCCCACGGACACCCGGCGAAGCGCGATATCGAGCGGCCATAGGAGAAGGGCGAGGATCAGCAGGGTCGGCCACAGGTCGGCGTACGTGTCGGTCGTCGCGAGGTCGTGGGTCCACGGCTGAGCCGCGGTCTCGATCGCGCGGCCGCCCGTTGCTGACCGGAGCGTGGCAAGGAAGGGCTCGTTCGACCCGAGGAGGCGGTACTCGGCCGGTGTCGGCGCGACCAGGCCGAGCGTGCGCCCGAGCGGCGTCGAGCCCGGGCGCGTCTGCGACACCCGGACGATGTACGCTCCGGCGTCGATCTCGCCGAGCGGCGCCTCGTAGACGCCCGGCGCGATCTGGGCGAGCTCGACCGCCCTCGATGTCAGGTCGGGGGCCGTGATGGCCACGCCTGTCGTGTAGAAGTCGCGCGGTGAGCCGTCCTCGGCGACGCTCTCGACCCGCAGCTTGGTCGTGGTGCCCTCGGTGACGAGCGACGCCTCGATGCCGCCGGTCTCCTCGCCGGGGAACGTCCAGCCGACGAGCTGGCTGAAGAACTTGGTGAACCCGTCCCAGCCGACCCAGCTGCGCGCCCAGCGACCCGTCGAGTCGGACGTCCAGGCAACGGCTCGGCCCAGTCCGAACTGCCACTGGGCGAGGAGCGGGTCGTCCCGGGCGGTGACGAGAACGGTCTGGGCGGCAGCCTTGGCCGTGGTCCCGTTGTAGCCCAGCAACTGCGGAAACCCCTGGTCGAGCCCGCGCAGGATCGGCGACGAGGAGGTAATGATCGGGTGGAAGGTTTCCTCGACGATCTGCTGGCCTGAAACCTGCTGGGTCTCCTTCAGGAAGATGTCCGGGATGCTCGCGGGATTGGCCGCGTCGTAGAAGCGCCCGCCGCCGGACTTCGCCAGGCCCTCGAGGAACGGATTCGAGCCGCCTCCCGCCCCGACCGTCGAAAGGGTGATACCGGCTGCCTTCATCCGGGCGATGATCGCGTCGTACTCTCCCGAGCTCGACCAGCCATCCGTCAAGCAGGATGATGTGGCGACGCGTGGCGACGGTGTCCTCGAGGGAGTCGACCGCCTGCTCGAGGCCGAGGAAGATGTTCGTCTGGCCAAGCGGCTGGATACCGGCCACGCTGCCCTGGAGGTCGCTGATCCCGCCAAGCGGCTGGGTCCGGACGACCCAGTGGGCCGACTCGTCGAACGCCACCACGCCGAGCTCGTCCCGGGCCGTCATCGCCGCGGCCGCCCGAAGGATCGCCTCCTTGCCGATGTCGACCTTCCGGACGTTCGAGCCGCCCCCGCCGCCGCCGCCCATCCCGCCGTCGAAGCTGTTGCAATGGCAGGCGTCCATCGAGCCCGACTTGTCGATGACGACCACGAGCGCGATGTCGGGCTGCTTCTGCCGGTCGCGGACGCCCATGTCGACCGGGAGGGTCTCCTCGATCGGCGTGTTCTCGTAGCCGCCGGCGCCGTAGCTCCGCGGGCCACCGATCATCACGAGGCCCTTGCCGAGATCACGGACGTAGACCTGGAGGGCCGCCATCTGGCGCTCGGTCAGTGACGGCCGCGGCACATCGACGAGGACGATCGAGTCGTACGAGGCAAGCTGGAGCGGGTCCGCCGACAGGCCGGCGGCGGCGACCGTGTCGACGTCCTGGCGCTCGACCTCGAGGGCCGAAACCAGCTCTGCTGCGACTGCCTCGTCGCCCGAGACCACGAGGATCCGCGGCTCGCCCTTGACGATCGTGTTCGAGTCGGCCCGATCGTTCTGGCTGAACGTGTTCTGGGCCGCCTCGACGACGGCGCGGAAACGGACGAAGCCCGCCTCCTCGGGCGTGACGTTGTCGAAGGCGACCTTGTTCGAGCCCGGCTCGAGATCGACCCGCTCGATGGCGACCTGCTCGCCGTTCGCGAACAGGCGGACGGTCGCCGGCTGGGCCACCGTCGAGTGGATGTCCGCTACCACCTCGACTGCCTCACCCAGTCGCGACGTCGAGGGTGTCGTCAGCCGCTCGATAAGGACCTCCGGCGCCGATCCGAGGCCGATGACCTTCGTCTCGACCTGGACCCCGCGTGCCGCCGCGAGGGCGGCCTCGGCCTGGCCCTGACCCGTGGTGTCATTCCCGTCGGAGAGCAGAACGATTCGCTTCTGGGCATCGTCCGGGAATAGCGCGGAGGCGAGGCGGAGCGCCGCCCCGATGTCGGTCGCGGATCGGACCGGCGTCGACGCGATCCGGTCGATCTCGCGGAGCTCGGCCGGAAGGCGCTCGACGAGTGCGCCCTTCCCGAAGCCCACGATTCCAGCAGCGTCCCCTTCGGGCATGAGGGCCAGACTCTCGCGGACGAATGCGAGGGCCTCGTCGCGGCCCGCCTCACCGACCGAATCGGACAGGTCGACGACGAAGACGGTGGCCAGGCGATCGACCGGCAGGACGAGCCTGAAGCCGGCGATGGCGAAGACGAGTGCGGTCAGCAGCAGCGTCCGGACGACGAGCGCAATGCGCCGCCGGCCGATGCCCGTCCGTCGCCGCGCGGCGGCATACAGCGCAAACGTCAGGCCGAGAGCGGGGATGAGAAGGAGCAGCGCGAGCGGCGCGTCGAAGGCGATGCCCACGTCAGGCATTCCCTCGCGCGGGCCGCCGGACCCGGCTCGACAGGCCGCGCCACGCCCGGGTCACGACGTCGCGGTGATACAGGGCCCACTCGACGCACAGGCCGACGAGCACGATCAGGACGATCGGGAGCCAGAGCTCGTCGCGGGCCGGTGGCCGCGACGCAGCAGCCGCGTTGGGTGCCGCTGACGCACCGGGTGCCGCCGACCCAGCTGGAACCGCCGCGCGGCCGAGCTGCTCGAGGACCGCGGCGGATCCGGGCGTGATCGTCGAATTCGGCAACATCGAACAGGTCGACCGCGAATCGGACAGGGGCGTTCGGGTCGACGCGTCCCATTCCGGCGGTGGCGCCCGATGCGCGCGGGGTCGCCGACGGCAACGGTGTCTGCGACGGTGTCGGCGGCGGACTCCCGGATGCCTCCGTGGGGGCGGGCCGGATCGCCGTCGCCACGTAGACACCCAGGAGGTCCGTCTGGGTGAACGTGACGCTGCTCCCGCCGGCGATCCCCGGAGCGAGCTCGACGACCGATCCGTCCGGCCGCTCGATCCGGAGTCCCGTGGCTCCCGTCGGGATGGGCAGGGAGACCGGGTCGCCGGGCCTGACGGCATCGGCCGGCGCGGCGCTGCCGCCCATCAGCTCGCCGGTGAGATTCGCGATGAGAATGGGAAACGCCACCTGCAGGGGCAGGTCCGACCGGCGCGGCTCGAACGCGAGCACGGCGCTCGGGACGCCGGCCCGGACGCCCGCGTAGAGCAGCGGCGCGCCCCTCGGCCCCGGGATCACCGATCGCGCCCAGGCCGGCAGCTCGAGCCGCGCCGCCTCGGCGATGTGGATCGTCGAGAGGTCGACATAACGGAGAATCGGCTCGTCGGGCGAGAGTGTTCCGATCCCGGGGTTCGTCAGTTTGCCCGTGACCGTGCCGATCGGACTCGTCCTCGGTGGTCCGACCACCAGCGTGGGCGTGCTCGGCAGGGTCGCCGGGACGAACCCTTCGAAGATGATCAGGTCCCAATCCGTGCCGTCCTGGCGCTGCGCGTCGGCCGGATAGCGATCCGGTTTGACGCCGAACAGGCTCGTGTTGGGGAGGTACGAGAGCGCGGTCTCGAGATACGGATCCCCGTCACCGACGAGGAGGATCTCCCGCGGTCGATCCGGCGGCACGATGGCCCAGGCGCGATCGTCCGCGGCGAGCTGGTCAGGCGGCGTCGAAGGGTCGGACGAGGCGTCGGCTGCGACGAGACGGACCTCGACGACCCCGACGCCCAGGTCCACATCATCGATGATGACGTCCGCCCGCTGCTGGGCCCCGATCCTCACGTCCCGGGCCTCGAGCAGGCGCCCGTCACCCCACACCTCGAGCCGCCGCGTGGCTGGCTCGAGATCGAGGTTGGCCATGCTCACGAAGACCGATCGCGTGACTGCCGACGGCGCGGTCCGGACGGCGAGGGCGACGATCGCCTGGTTGCGGCTCCCTCGCTCGCTGCCGACCCGGAGAACCCGAACCTTGGCATCGACCGCCGTCGTCGGGATCGATGTCAGGGCCGCGTCGGTCGCAATCAGCACCTCGGCGTCACCCGACTGCGAGGCTAGCTCCGAGGCGAGCTCCAGGGCGTCGCTCAGGTCGCCCGCGGCCGTGGTCGGCCGAATCGACTCGATCGCCAGCCGGACTCGTCCGAGGTCGGTCGAGCCCGCGGCGACGATCCGGGCAGTCCGCCCGGCCTCGACGACGCTGACCTTGCCGCCGGCCGGCAGGTCGCGCAGGGCGGCGAGCGCCGCGTCCTTCGCCGCCGAGAGGCGGTTCGGAGAGAGGTCGGTCGCGCCCATGCTCGCCGACGTGTCGACGACGAGCACGATGTCCCGGGCCAGCCCGGCCGGCCGCTCGATGAACGGCCTCGCCGCCAGCAGCACGAGGATGAGGACGAGGAGCAGTTGGAGCAGGAACAGGAGACTCCGCCGGAGCCGCTGCCACGGTGCGTTGGCTTCCACATCCGCCACGAGTCGGTGCCACAGCAGGGTCGAAGGGACGACCCGCTCCTCGCGTCGCAGCTTCAGCAGATACATCGCCACGACGGCTGGCACGAAGAGGAGCCCGAGCAACGCGAGTGGCGTCGTCAGAGGCATCAGCGCAGGCTCAGCCGAGCACCCGTCGCCGTCGGAGCTCGGCGAAGATGAGGTCGTTGAGCGGGACGTCCGAGGACAGGTCCACGTAGCTCGCGCGCCGTCGGGCCGCGAGGTCCGCGAACGATTCCTTCCACGCGGCGAGGCGCGAGCGATACGCGTCGAGCGTCGCGAGGTCGGCCGTGATGTCCACGCCGTCGCCAGTTTCGGTATCGACGAGCCGCAGGTCCCCCTCGAGCTGCGGGTCGAGCTCGTCGGGCGACAGGATGTGCAGCACGATCAGCTCCGACCGAGTGGCCGCGAGCTCGCGGATCACGCGGTCGGCCGCGGGATCGAGGAGATCGGACATCAGGACGACGACGCCGCGACCGCGAAGCTGAGCGGCCGCGTGGCGCGCCGCGGCGACGAGATCGGTCGGTCCCGGGGCCGGCTGGATCGACGACAGGTTGGAGAGCAGCCGGAACACCCGTCCGGAGCCGCGAAGTGGCGTCTGGCGGCGGCTCGCCCGGCCGCCGAGCGCACTGACCGCCACGCGATCCTCGGACGCCAGGCCGATGTACCCGATCGCCGCCGCGGCCCGCTTGGCGAAGACGAGTTTCTCCGGGCGGCCGGTCGCCATCGAGGCCGACGTATCCAGGAGGATCGTGATCGTCACGTCCTCCTCCTCGACGAACAACTTCACGAAGAGCTTCTCGAGGCGGGCGTAGACGTTCCAGTCGAGCTGCCGCAGGTCGTCGCCGAGCGTGTAGTCGCGATAGTCGGCGAATTCGACGCTCTGGCCCCGCTTGACGCTCCGCCGGCCGCCCTTCAGGCCGCCACGAACGGGCGACCGCAGGAGCAGGAGGAGCCGCTCGAGCTGCCGCAGGAAGCCCTCGTCGAACACCGTGGGATCGAGATCGTTGGGAAGGAACGCCGTCCGCGTTCCCTTGGGCGCGGCCGGGCTGGCTGTTGGCTGGGTCATCGCCGAATCGCGGCTGGATCGGTGGCCATGCCTAGCCTCGGCCCAGAGGACCGGGGCCGGTCATTCGACCGCCGGCGGAGCGACCGAGTCGAGGATCGCGCGGATCGTCGCTTCCGTCGTGATCCCTTCGGCCTCGCCCTCGAAGTTGAGAATCATCCGATGCCGCAGCGAGGGCAGCGCCGCGGCCCGGATGTCGTCGACCGACACATTGAAACGGCCGTCGAGGAGGGCGAAGATCTTGCCGGCTGTGACGAGCGCCTGCGCTCCCCGCGGCGAGCCGCCGTAGCGGACGTATTCCTTCACGAGCTCCGGCGCCCGCGGCTGGTCGGGATGACTGGCGGCCAGCACGCTGACGGCGTACGCCGTGATGTGCGGAGCGATGGGCACAGCGCGAGCCAGGCGCTGCATCTCGACAATCTCCTTCGCGGTCGCGACTTTCTGTGCGGTCACGGACTCCGATCCGGTCGTGCGGTCCATGATCGTGATGAGGTCCTCCTCGGACGGAAAGGGGACCATGACCTTGAAGAGGAAGCGGTCCAGCTGGGCCTCCGGCAGGGGATACGTCCCTTCCATCTCCAGTGGGTTCTGGGTGGCCAGCACGAAGAACGGCGCATCGAGGGGGAAGCGCTGCCGCGCGACGGTGACCTGGTGCTCCTGCATGGCTTCGAGCAGGCTCGACTGGGTCTTCGGCGTCGCCCGGTTGATCTCATCGGCAAGGACGAGATTGGCAAAGATAGGGCCGGGCTGGAAGCGGAATACGCGGGCGCCGCCTTCCTCGATCAGGATGTTCGTACCGGTGATGTCGGCCGGCATGAGGTCTGGCGTGAACTGGATCCGGTTGAAGGTGCAGTCGATGACATCGGCGATCGTTCGGACGAGCATCGTCTTGCCGAGACCCGGGACACCCTCGAGCAGCACGTGGCTGTTGGCGAGCAAACCCGTCAACGTCTGCCGGACGAGATCACGCTGACCGACGATGACCCGGCCGACTTCGCGCTCGATCGCTTGAGCGCGTTCGGCGAACGTCTCCGGCGAGATGTGGGCGGTGGAGGCGGCGAGGTCGGTCGTCGTCGATGCGTTCATCGGATCCTCCGGGTGGGTTCGCAGGGCGTCAGCTCAATTCGACGGGTCGAGCGAGCTGAAGTAGTCCCTGACGAAGTCCTTCACGGACAGCGGGACGTAGTTGCGGTCGAGAGTCGTAAGGGCGTAGTCGTAGAAATCCCCGAAGACCTGCTGGTACGGCGTGAAGGCCCCGTTGTTGTCGCCCTGGCCGGTCTGGTTGCCCTGCTGGCTCTGCCCGTCCCCGCCCGTTCCGGCGACATATGACGGATCGCCGGGCTTGCCGAGCCGGTCGAACGGCGCGAAGATGCTCGACAGGTCCTCGCCCAGGTCTCCGGGCCGGTTCGGGTTCGTCGGTCCCGCCGGGGCGCCGCTGTTGCTGGTCCCTGTTCCCAGGTGGCTGGCGCTGGACCCACCGCCCCCAATGGCGCCCTGGCCCTGGCCCTGCCCTTGACCCTGGCCCTGGCCCTGCCCTTGACCCTGGCCCTGGCCCTGCCCTTGACCCTGGCCCTGGCCCTGCCCTTGACCCTGGCCCTGGCCCTGGCCCTGGCCCTTGGCCCTGCCCTTGGCCTTGACCCTGGCCTGATGGCGCCGGACTACCGCCCTGGCCTCCCCCCGGTGCCGGGCTTCCGCCCTGCCCCTGGCCGCCCTGCCCCTGTCCCTGCTGGCCGGTACCCTGCTGGCCGGTACCCTGCTGGCCTTGCTGGCCCTGCCCCTGCTGGCCGGCGTTCGCTAGATTGCGGCGCGCGTCCTGGAGCTCGGACGCCGCCCGGGCCAGATCGCGATTGAGGTCCACGTTTCGCTCGGCACCCTGGATGGCCTCACCGAGCCGATCCAGGGCCTCGCGGGCGGCGGCGTTGTTTCCCTGAGCGAGGCTCTGGGCGGCGTCCCGAAGGGCCGTGCCCGCGGCACCGCTTGCCTGGCTCGCCGCCGACTGCAGCTCCGCCAGCGCAGCCGCTAGCTCCTTGCGCTCGGCGGGAGTTAGCTCCTCCAGCTTGTCGCCGAGCTCCTTGAGGTCCTCGGCGGCCTCCTTCGGGTTGCCGTCCTTGTTGGCGTTCGGCTGTCCGGTTGCGGCACGAGACAGGGATCGGCTGAGGGAAGCGAGCGAGGATGCTCGTTGCTCGTTTGCAGGATCGAGTTGGGACCGGGCGATCGTCTCGGCGCTCGAAACCTTGGCGAGATTGAGCTTCAGGTCCTCCGGCCGCTCGCGCAGCTGCCGGGCAAGGTCTCGCAACTCCTGGGCGAGCCGCGTCCGGGGGTCTTCCGGGTTCGCTCCCTTGGCTTCGAGGTCCTTTGCGATCTCGTCGATGCGATCGGCCTGCTTCTTGGCCTCTTCTCTGACGTTCTGTGCCTGGGCGATGGCGGCATCCTGAGAATTCGGCAGGAGGACGAGCGGGACGAGCAGCAGGGCGCCGACCAACGCGATCGCCGCCGGAGTGCGTGAAGTGCGCGGCCGGAAGAGGTTGGAGGGTGCCAGCCGGATTGACGCAGCGGCGTCTGCTCGTTGGCGGCGCACAAAGCGCTCCGTCTGAAGGGATTCGTCGGCCGGGTCATCATCCCGGGACGGCGTTTCCGTGGCCGGCGCGGCGAGTTCAGGAAAGCTCACGGCGAGTGCGAGTGCGCTCGCCACGCGATCGCCGAGATGCGCCTCCGCGTCGATCGCCAGCGCGGTCTCGCCTAGGGTCGGCCGGGCACGGCCCGCCAGCCACACGAGGCCAACGAGTCCAAGGACCGGGATGGCCGCGGCGATCGTGGGCAGGAGTTCGACCGGAATGATCCGGGCCAGGGTGAAGACGGCGACCTCCGCGGCCAGGACCGCCCCCGCCACGAGCCAGGCCCGGCGAACGATCCGGCGGAGCCACAATCGGCGGCGATGTGGCTGCAGGTCGGCGCGGATGGCAAGCAATGCTGGATCGAGTGGACCGCTCAGGACCGCTCGCGGGTCCGGTAGCTCAGCAGCCGCGGTCACTTGCCGCCGCGCGAGGGTTCGGCCCCCAGGGCGAAGGTTGAGCGACCGCATCAGGTGCTCCTCCGGGACGATCGCCGAAGGAACCCGTGTCGCCAGCGGCGCGTGGGTGAAACCAGTTGCACTGACGCGATGATCAATACCGTCGAAAGCACGATCCAGGCGGCGACGCTCCGCGGCCAGAATGTGTCCCGACGGATGCCGAACGGCTGCACGGGAACGACGTCGTTGATGACGGCCTTGTCCGGCAACGTGATGACTCTGTCTTGCGGAACCGCGAGGCCTGTGTCCGAAGGCAGGATCGTCGAGCCGCCCGTAGCACCGCCGCCGATTCCGATGCTGATGGCGCCGTTCGTCACCTCGGCCAGGCGAGAGCACCAGCCGCCGTAGCCGTCAGATGCGCCGCAGATGACGTCGTACTGAGCGGCGAATGGGTTGAACCACAGGAGCGCCTCGGGCGGGCGGCCCTTGATCGGCCCAATGCCCTGGTTAGCGAAGCCCGCCTGGTTCGGCGCGACGCCGGCCATCTTCGTCCAGAACAGGACGATGAAGAGCGAGCCCATCGTCAGGGCCATGACGCCGAAGAAGGTCACGACCGTCGCCGCCTGGGTGCGCTGCATGAGCGCCGAAATGAAGAGGCCCAAAGAGCCGAGCCCGATCGCGGACGCGAACAGAACGACGTATCCGCGCAGGACCTCCTCGGGCCCGACGCCGCCGAACACGAACACCATGGCCGTCAGCGGGATCGAGGCGACGATCAGGATGAACACGTAGGTCAGGGCGCTGAGGAGCTTGCCGATGACGATTGCCAGCGAGGAGATCGGCGTGGCGGCCAGCATGTCGAGTGTCTGCTTCTCGCGCTCCAGGCTGATCGCTCCCGCGGTGAATGCCGGGGCGAGGAAGACGACGAGGAGCGTCTCGATGATCAGCAAGGCACCGAAGATCTCCTGGCCGATGAGGGAGGACGTGAACGCCGCCGAGCCTCCGAAGAGGGACCCGGAGTTCGCGTAGGTGCGTTCCGCGATGAGCTCCCAGGCCCAGGCGAAGCCCGCAAGGAAGAGCAGGTACAGGGTCAGAATCACGAACGCGCGGCGACCCCGCATCCGGCCCCGAAGCTCCTTGACACCGACCGCAATGACGCCGTTCAGGCCGAAACGGAGCCAGCGCAGCGGCTGCGGCCGCCCCCGGCCTCCTTCGCGCGGCCTGACCGGTGCGACATCAGCGTCGGCGACGTCGGCGTCGGGATCGCGCAGCACGTCGGTCATCTCCGTCATCAGGCCACCCGCACGTCGGTGGGCGCTTGTCCGGACGTGACCTGAAGGAACAGCTCCTCGAGGTCACTGGCGGCCCGGGCGAAGCTGGCGACCCGGACGCCCGCGCCGATCGCGCGCGACAGGAGCGCCGCTGATTCGTCGTCATCGCCCCGGAAGCCGAGCTCGATCTGCCCGTCATCCAGGATCGACGCCGAGGCAACCCGATCCTCGGTTGCAAAGTGCTCTCGGGCCGCTTCGATGGCCATCCCGTCGCCCAGGACACGGACCCTCAGGACGGCGCCGTAGCGGAGCCGTTTCTCGATGTCCGCGACGCGTCCCTGCGCAAGGACCTGGCCGTGATCGACGATCGCGACGCTCGTGCACAGCTCCTCGAGCTCAGGCAGGATGTGGCTGCTGATGACGATCGTCTTCCCGAGCGAGCGGAGCTCTCGGAGCAATTCCCGGAGTTCGACGCGGGCGCGCGGGTCGAGGCCGGACGCGGGCTCGTCGAGGAGCAGGACCTGCGGGTCATGGACCAGTGTGTGGGCGAGGCAAAGCCGTTGCTGCATCCCGCGCGACAGGCTCTGGACGTAGGCATCGCGCTTGTCGCCGAGATCGACGAGATCGAGCAAGTCGCCGATCATTCGCCGCCGACGATCGGCGGGAATGTTGTAGCAACGAGCGAAAAAGTCGAGGTATTCCCAGACCTTCATGTCGTCGTAGACGCCGAACACGTCTGGCATGAAGCCGAGGACGCGACGCGCATCGTCGGGGTTCCGCCGGACCGAAATGCCGGCTACCTCGGCCTCGCCGGACGTCGCGGAAAGCAGCGTCGCGAGAATCCGGAGCGTCGTGGTCTTACCGGCCCCGTTAGGTCCGACGAGGCCGAAGATCTCTCCTTCCGCGATGTCGAGATCGAGACCGGCCACGGCGAGCGTCCCAGGGTATCGCTTGATGAGTCCCACAGTTCGAACGATGGCCGTCATCGGATGACCCCGTGGATAGCTACGCTGAACGACATCCCGACCTCGTTCGAGTGCTCGTTGACGAAGCGGACCTGGATCGTACCGGTCGCGACGTCGACATAGGTCGCGGGCTCGGTCAGCTCGTACGTCTCGCCCTGGTCGAGGTGGGGAAGCCGCATCCAGGTGCCGGTCGTCAGATCGAGGACCTCGAGTTCGGGCAGTCCATCGAAGCCGTTCGGAAACGGTTCGTCTGGGGGGCATGGTTCGACGCAGATCTCGGGCGGTACCACCGGCTCCACATCCGGCACCGGGGCAATCGGCTTACCGCCCGGTCCGACCGTCTGACCGAATCCCATCGCCAGCAACACCTTCGTCGCCTCGAACGAACCCTTGAACGGGATTGGCCGATAGGCGATCGTGACCGAGCCCTGGCCCAGGCTCATGTTGAAGGGATCCTTGTTGAAAATGGCCGCGTCCGCGGCGAGAACCGTGCTTCGGATCAGATCCGGGGTGAACGCAATCGTTCCGCTTGCGGTGAACGGGACCGGGATGTAGTAGAGGACGTTCGCGGTGCGGGCCGGTTTCTGGCCCTGGACCTCGATGTCGAGCAGGCTGTTGCGACCCCACGCCAAGACGACCGCCCCGTCCGACGGCAGAGCGCCGAGGTTGCCAGTAAACCGGTCGTAGGTCAGCTGACTGATGATCCGCTGGCGGATCTGATCGCGGCGCTGTTTCTCGTTGCTGGCCGCGTTCTCGGGGGAGAAGGTCTGGCCAAACAACTTGTCCGACAGCCCCAGACCGAACTGGCTTGCGGCGAGCCGCAAGCTGACGGCGCCCTCGGCGCCCGGCGGGATGTCCGCCAGGACCACGACGTTGCCACCGAGCACGACGGCCGGCAATTCGAGGACCACCGCGGAGTCGTTCCGGATCGTGCCGGTGATGACACCGTCGACGAGGCGCAGCTCCGCGTGGATCTTCGGCACCTCCACGGGCGATTCCGCTCGCACCGTGCGGAGGGAGCCGAACCCGACGGACAGGTTCCGGACCCGTGCCGTATCACCCTGCACGACGTCGAGCAGGGCCCCCTGGCCAGCGAAGAAGTCACCGACGATGGGTGCCGACAGGAGTGCGCCGCCGGGAAGTGAGAGCTGGTACGTGCCCCTGGTCGGCGAAAAGACGCCGAGGTACACCTGGGCCGAACCTTCGGTAGCGTCCGGAGCACCGCGGACGATGGCGACCTCGTTGACGATCACATCGCTGCCGCGGAGGGCGGACCCGTAGCCGTAGGCTCCCATGGCGAAGATGGCGATGAGGGCCGGCATGGTCAGCCATGCCCACTCGCGACGATCGATGCGTCGAAGAATCAAGTAGTTGACCGGGCCGATCAGGCCGATATAGCCGAGCAACAGGATCAGCAGACCGCCAGTCGGGGGAAGGGCAAGGGCCGGGAGCTCGGAGACTGCGCCGACGATCTGGCTGTCGTCGCCCATCGCGATCTGAGCAGAGGCTCGCGGCGGAATCAGCGTCCGCCAGAGTGGCACTGTGACCTTCGATTCGGCGATCCAGCCGACCGTCGGATCGATCCCGAGAACCGTGACGGAACCACTGCCATAGTCGGCCTCCGCCGCCACCACCCGGTCGCCGGACGAGGCCAGGCTCCGTCCCCGCGTCAGTTCACCGGCCAGCGCCTGAACATCGCTCGCGGAGGCCGGGAGCTGGCCGAGGAGTGACGTCAGCGACTCCGACGCGACGTCGATCGTGGTCGAGGGGCGGTAGGGAAGAATCTCGTCGGGGAACCCGGATAGCACGCCAGGCCCGGCCGTCCCGCCGACGATGATCAGCCGGCCCCCGAGTGCCAGCCAGCCACGGAGCGCCGCGATCTGGCGAGTCGTCAGGGTGTTGGTGTCGACGTCCTGCCAGATGAGCCGATCGAGAGCGGACCAGGCCTCGATCCGCTCGGGCAGGTCCGTGGGATCGAGCGGGATGATGATCGGCGCGAGGTTCTGCCCGCCGTTGAGGTTCTGACCGCCCGGAAGCTGGATCCCCGCAACGATTCCCTGGGCCTGGGCGGCGACGACGCCGACAGTCAGCTGAGCGGCGTCGTGGACGGTGAAGGCGACCTTCTTGCGAGCGACGACCGCGTCATTGGCGCCGACGAGAAGGACTTCGAGCTGCTGGCCGAACGACGGCGGCTGAGCGTGCAGGAGATAGGTCTTGTCGGACGGGCTGGGTAGATCGACCGGCAGGGAGAACCGGGTGCCACCCTGCGCCCCGCCCTGCAGCCGCAACTCTCCGACGATAGGGACGCCCTCGTTGGTGAGTCGCACCTCGATCGCGAGCCAGGAACCGATCCGGGCATGGCCTTCGAGGAGAACCCGCGCCTCCAGCGAGGGTCCATCTGCGGCGGCCACCGTTGCGGCAGCCGGCCCGGCCATCGCCCCAATGAGGACGCCGAAGAGCGCCACACGGGCAACGAGGGTTCGGGCTGACCGGGACACAGCGACTCCAGCGGCGGATGGCAAGGCGGTCCCAGCATCGACGCCCGACTCCCCCGAAAAGTTGCGTGCGCTGAACCTGCGTGCCCCGGGAGAAGCTATCGACGGCGGTGCCGCCGCCGCTATCGTACGATGGCCACGCGGCAGCACAGAGCCGGTGTGCCAGTCGTACGTTCGGCCCCGGTCAATCGCTCGTCAGCGGTCGGCCGATGTCCCGCCGCCAATCGCGCTCGCCTGAGGGAGGCCGTGCCCGAAGTCCGTCCGTTTCGTGCCCTGCGCTACGACCCCGAGTCGGTGGGCGACCTCGGCGCGGTGGTGGCGCCGCCCTACGACGTGATCGGCGAAGAGGAGGCCGCGCGCCTTCTGGCCCGCCACCCGAAGAACGTCGTCCGCCTGGACCTGCCCAGCGTCGCCGCCGGCGACGAGCCTGACGAACGGTACCGGCGCGCGGCGCGGACCCTGGCTGCCTGGCGCTCGGATGGGACGTTCCACAAGGATCCCCGTGCTGCCGTATATGTCTACGAGCAGACGTACCGCGTGCCGGGCACCGACACGGAGCGAACGCAGCGTGGCTTCTTCGGCCGGCTGCGACTCGAGTCGTTCGGTCCTGAGTCCGGCGTGCTCCCACACGAACGCACGCTGGAGGGCCCGCGCGAGGATCGGTATCGACTGCTCCGGGCGACGGGCGTCAATACCTCGCCAGTAGTCGGCCTCTACGAGGATGCGTCCGGGACGAGCGCGGCGATCCTCGCCACCATTGCCGGGAGACCGGCTACGATCGACCTCCGCGACGCGGACGATGTCCGGCATCGGCTCTGGATCGCCGAAGCGGAGGGCGACGCCGGCCAGCACGTCGGCGAACTCATAGCCTCTGCCGGCGCCGGACCTGTGACTATCGCCGACGGACACCATCGCTACGAGACCGCGCTCCGCTACCGCGACGAGCGGCGCATGTCGCGATCGTGCGAGGAGGATCCGGCCTTCGATTACCTGCTCATGCAGTTCCTCGAGACGACGTCCGATCCGCTGACGGTGCTGCCGACGCACCGGCTCGTCCGGGGCCTGGGATCGGACGGGCTGGGCCGCCTGGCAGGTCCGCTCCTCGAGCTGTTCGAATCGCGGCCGGCGGGGATCGCTGAGCTGGAGCGAACGTTCGGCAATGGTCTGGCGAGCGGCGGAGCCGGACGCTTCGGGCTCTGGACACGGGACGGGGGATCGATCCTGACGGCCCGCCGCCAAGCCTTTTCGGCGGATTCGGCCGGAGTAGCCCCGGCTGTCAGGCAGCTCGACGTGTGGCTGCTCGGCGTCGCCCTCGAGCGCCTCTTCGGGATCGACGACGCCGCCGTCGCGGGCGGGGAGCGGATCGCTTACACGAAATCGGTCAGTGATGCGGTCACCCGGGTAGGCAAGGAGGAGGCAGATGCCGCGTTCCTGCTCGAGCCGACGCCTGTGCCATCGATCATCGCCGTCGCCGGGTCGGGCGAGGTGATGCCCCAGAAATCGACGTATTTCTACCCCAAGGCCCTGACCGGGCTCGTCATCAATCCGCACGAGTGGTGAGACAGTTCTGATGGTGACCCGCCGATGACCGAAACGACGCCCGACCACATCCTCGCTCGCGCCCAGGCGTCGGGCCCAAACGGGCGACCTGTCCGCAAGGACGAGATCGAGCTGCTCGACCGCGGCCTCTACATCGAATCCTGGTTGCCGGAGCGCAGGTCGCGCCGCAAGCCCCTCCTCTTCGTCCACGGCGAACTGACCGGTTCGTGGTTGTGGGAGCGGTACCTCGGCTACTTTGCCGGCCGTGGCTGGGAGGGCCACGCGCTCAACCTGCAGAACCACTTCTGGTCGCGAACCGCCGATCCGACCGAGCTGTCGTTCGACACCTATACGGAGGATGTCGTCGCGGCGCTCGAGCGTCTCGGGCCGTCGACTGTGATCATCGGCCACGGGATGGGCGGGCTGCTGGCACTCAAGGCAGCCGAACGGATGCCGATCGCAGGGATCGTCCTCATCTCGTCGGAGCTGCCGCGCGATCTGCGGGTGGCGGCCAGGTCACACGAGCTGCGCGAGATTCCGGCCGTCTTCGGCCGATCGCTCGTTGGTTGGGAGACCCTCCCCGAGAAGCTCCAGCGGGACCATCGCGACCTGACCATCGATGACGTCATGCGCATCCAGCACCTGCTCGGGCAGAAGCCGCATGAGAGCGGCGTAGCCCGCCGGCAGGTACTCCAGGGGATCTCGGTCGATCGGCGGCCGTTCGTGGAGGTCCCGCGGCTTGTAATCGGCGGCGGACTCGACCAGACCGTGCCGGAGGAGGGGTCGGAGCGCCTCGCCGAGTGGCTTGGAGCTGAGTACGAGCCGTTCGGGGCGCATTCCCACTACGGCCTCGTCATCGGCGAACAGAGCCACCAGCAAGTGGCCGAAACGATCCGCAGCTTCCTCGACGCCAATCGCCTCTGAGATGGCGGTAATGGCCGGTGATTGGTATCATCCCGGTCGGCCGCGACGGCTCTGCCGGGCGCTGCGATGCCGCATTCGTCTAGAGGCCCAGGACACCGCCCTCTCAAGGCGGAGATCACCGGTTCGAATCCGGTATGCGGTACCACGCTCACACCACAATATATAGTGGACCCGAGGTAGCGAGACCGCTATATCTTGTGTTCCATAGCGCCACTCGGCGTTGACTGGCATCAACATCACAGATGTTGTGATTTCTGTGATTTCGGCGCCGAGGAATTCAGGCCGGCTGCGGAGCTGGCGTGAAGAACTCGGTAAGTGCTCCGGCGAGCGCCTCAGGATGGGTCAGGGGCGAGGCGTGCCCGGCGCCGGGGATCTCTTGCACTCGTGCGTTGTGGACGTGGTCCACCACGTGCCGCGCGCTCGTGACGAGGAACGGCTTGGTGTTCGATCCGTGCAGCACCAGCACCGGAGCTGAGATGGCGCCGAGCACGGCCGGATCATCAGGCAGGGGGCCTTCGTACTTCCTGAATTGCTTGAAGAAGCTGAACAGGTTCGGGACGTAGCGCCCAGCCGCCTCGAAGTAGCCGGCTCCGTCGGCCACCGCGATGTCTTCGTCGGTGAAGGGATAGCCAGCGAACGCGCGCATGGCAGCCGTCAGGTTGCCTTCGTCGGCCAGCTCGCCCGCGCGAGCGACGGCCTCGCCGAGAGCCGCCCGCTCCGGCTCGTCCATCAGGCTGTTCGCCACCGGCTCACAGGCGGCCACCGCGTCCACCGCGTCGGACTGCGCAGCCACCGCGAGGGCCCACATGGCGCCACCGGACCAGCCCACCAGTCCGGTCGGTTCCCCGATGCTGTTGACGTAGGCGAGCATGTCGTCGATCACCCGGCCGAGGCTGAGGTCCGGGTGATCGCCGCTCAGGCCACGGCCCCGCATGCTCGGCACATGGCAGGTGAACCGGTCGGTCAGGTGTTCCACCACCCGGTTCCAGTCGAGGTCTCCATCGCCCATGGCCCCTTGCAGGAACACGAGCGGGACCCTGCCGTGCACGGTCGCACCGATGGTGACGCCGTCGGTGGTGGTCACGTAGTGGGTGCGTTGGTTGCTCATGTGCTGACCTGCTCGTGTGGTCATCCCTCCAACGATGACACGAAGACATCGGAGAACGTCACGCGATCGGGTACGAATTAGAAGAATAGCGAGTCGAGCTCCCCAGGCCTCTTCAGGCGGCGAGGAGGGCGCACGGACCCCAGGTTGCACCCGTCACGGATCCGTCAGCCTGCGGCGCGGAGGTCGTCGGTTGCCGCGAGCACGGCGAGCGATTGTGAGAGCCGTGTTGCGGCATCGAGAGCGCGCTCCAGGCCCTTCGTGGTGTGCTCGGCGGCCAATCGCCGGGCGAACGCTCCGTGCGTCGGCGCGATCCGTCGAATTGCAGCGCGTCCATTCGTCGTGGGCGACAGGAGCTTAGCTCGGCGATGAGCGGGATTTCGGCCGGTACCCCGCCAGGCCGCGATCGACGATGACTTCCGCGATCCGCTGGACGCTCTGGCGCGTAACTCCGATCTCCCGCGCTACCTCGGCCACCGTCAGCGGTCTGTCGAGGACGGTGCTCAGCACGAGCCACCAGGCGGCCGTCAAGCCCGCCGGCCGGGCGAGTTCCTCGCCGATGGCGAGGAACTGTCCGTTCAGGCGGAACGCGGTCTTGGCAAGTGCGCTCAGCAGCTCCTGATCGCGGGTCATTCCAAACCAACCCTCTCGTTTCCCTATTGACAGCATTCTGTCGTTATGACAGGATACTGTCATCATATCACGGATGGAGCGAGGAGGCAATGATGCTTCAGGTCACGGAGGCGTTCAGCAGCTTCGCCGTCGACGACCTCGCGGCGGCACAGGAGTTCTATGGCACTACACTCGGCCTCCGGGTCTCCAGCGCGCTGCCGAACGGTGCAGGCCCGCTGTGGCTCCGGGTCGCTGACTAGCGCGGGGTGCTGGTCTACCCGAAGCCCAAGCACGTACCGGCGAGCTTCACCGTCCTAAACCTATCGGTCGACAATATCGAGCCGGCCGTGGACGAGCTGACGGCTCGCGGTATCACGTTCCAGCGACTCCCCGAGTACCAGCAGGATGAGCGTGCGATCTACCGCGGTGAGGGCCACTCCATCGCCTGGTTCACCGATCCGGCGGGTAACGGTCTCTGCGTCGTCCAGATGCACGCCACCACGTGAGGGCCGACCGCATCAGGGCGCATTCTGCCGGGGTGGGCAATCGCGCCGCAGAGCGGCTGCGCGGTGGCCTGCCAGGCGCAACTCCTGGTTCACTTGGCATGCCGCCGGGGGTCCTTTCATGCGAGCTTGCGATTGTCGCGTCGGACTGCTCGTCACACGTCGCGCTTGCGGAGCGGTGGCTCGCCGCCAGCGTCTATGAGCGAACGGTCAGCCAGCGGTTTGGCGCGGCGCCTTAGCTGGCAGGTAGGCAGCCTCCTCTCACAAACGGTCGGGGCCTTGGTCCCTTATCAGGACCCTTATCGATCCTGTCTCATACGTCTCATGCTTCTCTTCTTGGTACTAGGTGAACGCGGCTGAGACGCATGAGACGGTTCACCGGAATCCGGTATGCGGTACCAACTCACCTATGCGGTACCAAAACTCACCACCATATCTCGTGGCACCGCGCCCTCCGCAACGACCAGATGTGGTGGTCTTCACCGGTTCGCATGTTCGCTGAATCCCTATCTGAACCCTTACGCGCGGTCCACCGAGCGACGAGATCGCGGTGCCGCTACGTCTGATAGTGCGGGAGGACTTTGCCGTCCTTCACGTAGGTCAGCGCTTCGGTGACCTCGTAGGCGTGGACGGCGGAAACGAACTCGGGCAACTTGCCGGAGAGCGTCGCGATCTCTCCGCTACCGAAGAACGCCCGCAGGGCGTTGGTATCGGTGAAGCCGAGGATCAGTGAGGCGTGGAACCGCTGGTCGGTGGGGTTGTCGTGCGCGACGTTCGGCGTGTCCCAGAGTCGTTCGATCCAGGGCATGAAGACCTGGGTTCGGAGTTCCCTCAGCGCCCCCTGTCTTGACGAGAGCGGGAACAAGCTCGTCCGTGAGGAACCTCCGGAACGCACCGGTCTTGACGCCTTCCCGCCTGCGGAGGTAGATCAGGCTTCGCGCTCCCGCCTTCTCCCCGGACCGGCCACGTCGTACCAGCGGGCCGAGTACGGTGGCCCCGCGTAGAGCAGGGTGCGCCGGAACACGTTCACTTCATCCTTGTACGCGAGCCTGGTCTGCTTGCGGCCCCGCAGCGGGGAGAGAACGGACGTGAACGTGACCTCGGCGACGCCGTCGATCCGGCGCTCGGCCGGGATGACCGTCTCGACGCCGCTGACGGCCGGCCACAGCCCGGGGTTGTTCTCCGCCAGATGGATCTGGCGGTACTCCTCCATCCCCGGCGTCGCGGAGATGATCTTCGAGTGCGGGCCCTTCCAGTAGTCCATGCCTTGCTGACGGGGCCGATCGGTGCGCATCCACAGCAGGATCGATGAGACGAGGGGCTTCTTCGCAGAGGGACGTGTCGTAGCCATCTTCTTGCCTTCCTTCGCTGGATGCGGTCAGCGGTCGAGGAACTCGACGGCGACGGGGGCGAACTTGTCGTGGAACTGGAAGATGCCGCCGTGGCCGGAGTCGGGGTAGATGACCAGCTCGGACCCGGGGATGCGGCGGTGCAAGTCCCCAGAGAGCACGGAGGGCACCATCCGGTCGTTGTCGCCGTTGGCGATCAAGGTCGGCTGGGTGATCTTCGACAGCTCAGCAGGTGCCGAGCGCCCCCACTTCTTGATCGCCTTGAGCTGCGTCTGGAGCGCCTTCACCGCGATCGGGGCGTCGCGGTCGACCGTGCGCTCCTTCAGCCGGTTCACGAACGCGCGGGCGGCGGGCTTGCCGGTGGCGTTTCGGTTGAAGAACAGGAATTCCTTCGGGTCCGACCGGGTCAGGGTCGCGCGCAGGATGTCCCAATAGGTGATCCCGGCGACCTTGTCGATGTCCTTCCCTCCGGCAGGGCCCGTCCCGGTGAGGATCAGCTTGCGGACCAGATCCGGGTGTTTGACGACGAGCGCCTGGGCGACCATACCGCCGAGCGAGAAGGAAAAGATGTCGACCTTGTCGAAGCCGAGCGCGGTGATGAACGTATAGGCGTCGTCGGCCATCGCCTCGATGCTGTCGGGAACCTGGCCGGTGGAGGCGCCCACGCCGCGGTTGTCGAACGCGATGACGTGGTGCTCCTTGGCGATCGGGTCGATGATGCGCGGGTCCCAGTTGTCCAGGTTCGCCGCAAGGTGGACGAAGAAGATCACGGGGATCCCGCCCTTCGGCCGAGCTCGCGATAGGCGTAGGTCACGCCGCCGGCGGTGATGGTGCGGGCCGGTGCCTTTGCGTAGGACGTGATGACCGGGTCGTTGCTAGTGGTGCTCATGACGGTTCTCCTTGGGTGTGGTGCTGAGTGAGGGTTGAAGCTTCAGGCGGGCAGGCGGTTGAGCTTCCGGATCTGCCGGTCGAAGACCCGCGTGGGAACGAAGCGGCGCAGGGCGCTGACGCGTCCGGCCGTCGAGCCGGCGGTGTAGCGCAGCTTCGGCTTCGGATCGGTCGCCGCCGCGACGATCGCCTTGGCGACGATGGCCGGGTCGTCGCCGTCCGCCATGGCACGCGCCATCACGCCGTCGAAGACGTGCCTCTGCACCGCGTAGATCGGCAACGGTGCGTCGGGCTGGATGGCTTTGGCGTCGAAGCCGGTCCTGGTGTAGGCGGGCTCGACGAGAAGCACCCGAATGCCGTGCTCCCGAACCTCGTGGTCGACCGACTCGGAGTAGCCCTCGATCGCGTGCTTTGTCGCGGCGTAACTGGCCATGTACGGCGCGGGGACGAGCCCGAGCACCGAGGAGATGTTGATGATCCGACCACGTTCCCGCGGCGCGCATGTGCGGGAGGACCGCCTTCGTCACCCGGACGAGCCCGAAGAAGTTGATATCGAAGACGCGCTGGTCCTGGGCGACGGAGCTTTCCTCGGCGGCCCCGGCTGCGCCGGTGCCCGCGTTGTTGACCAGCACGTCGAGCCGCCCGAATCGCTCGATCACGCGCCCGACCGCCGATGCTGACCGACTCGTCACTCGTCACGTCGAGATCGAGGAACGTGACCCCGTCGAGTGGGGCGACGCCCGAGGTGTTCCGACTCGTGCCGACCACCTCGAACCCGGCAGCGACCAGTGCGAGCGCGGCTGCTTTCCCGATGCCCGAGGAGGCGCCCGTCACGAGCGCTACTGGCTTGGCTGTTGTCATCGTGGACTCCTTGCGCTAATTGGCTTACGGTCGTAATATTACGCGTGACATATAATGGCTGTCAAGAGGGAAGGCAACGAACCCTTCCCACATGAGGGAGTCGCGCATGGCCCGGTACGGGAAAGAGCACAAGCAGGCGACGCGGCGGCGGATCATCGAGGCGGCCGGCCGTCGGCTCAAGCGAGACGGCATCGATGGCTCCGGGGTCGCGACGCTCATGGCGGACGCCGGCCTGACCAATGGCGCCTTCTACGCCCACTTCGACTCGAAGGAGGACCTCGTCGCGAGCACGGTCGCGGACCAGCTCCGCGAGCAGCGCGAGACGCTACAGCGCGCAGTCGCTCGAGCAGATCGTTCGCGGGTATCTGTCGATTCAGCATCGCGATGACCTCGAGGGCGGCTGTCCATCGGCCGCGCTCCTCGACGAGATCGCGCGCTCATCCGACGCCGTGAAGCGCGCCTACACCGACGGTCAGGTGGCGATCATCGATGACGCTGCCGCCCGATTGGCGCCGGACGATCCCCCGTCAGCGCGCGTGCAAACACTCGGCGTCTTCGCCCTCATGGTCGGGACGCTCCAGGTCTCCCGCGCCCTGGCCGACCAGCAGCTCGCCGACGAGGTCCTCGAGCAAGGCGTCGAGAACGCCCTGGCACTACTCGAGCAGTGTGCGTCAGGGCTGATGTTCCCGCGACCCGCGCCCCGCCCTCGACCAGGCTGGGGATAGCAACCTCCGTCGGTGCCCTGCTTCGCGCCCCACCGGGGTCGGGCCGTGAGGTCTGAACCCTTATCTGAACCCTTATGAGCATTGATCCATGCTGCCCATGGCGCTCCAGGATGGTCAACGTGACCTCCGTGGACCGCATGCGACAAGTCGACAAGCATCCGGTATGCGGTACCACCTTGCCACCACAATATCTTGTGGTGCATCGCGGCGCAGGGCACAGCATCTTGTAGTTCTCACCCAATTGCACGTCGGCGAGCCCCTATGCGGTACCAATCCCGCCCTCCTCGGCCCGGTCTGAGTTCGGATCGGGCCCTTGTCCGCATGCGTTGACACGTCCCGCCCCGGCGAGACAGGCTGAACAAACGACGTCTGGCCCAGGGAGCGGTAGGAGAGTGACCGTGATGGCTGAGAGGGCCTCAGAGGGCGGGAGCGCGAAGGTACTCAACACGGACGAGTCGATGATCCGCGACGCCCTCGTGCGCCATTGGCAGTTCGCGGAAATTGACGACGACAAAGCGCACGAGATCTACCACGATGACGCCGTCGTCGAGCTCCCGCAGTCCGGCGAGCGCTTCGTCGGCAAGGAGAACTTCCTCACTTGGCGGAAGAAGTATCCGGCCAAACTGGACTTCCGGGTTCGAGCCATCTCGCACCAGGGCGACCTGTGGGTCGCGGAAAACCTCATCTCCTACGACGGCGGCCCTTGGATGTTCACTGTCTACATTCTTCTATTCCGTGATGACAAGATTGCTCACGAGCGAGTGTACGTAATGGAGGGCTTCGAGGCGGCTCCGTGGCGCGCCGACTTCGCCGAGAACTTCGATCCGCTCGAGGCCGTGACTCCGGAAGACTGGCGGAAAGCAGCCATCGCCGGATAAGGGTTCAGATAAGGGGTCAACAACGATCGGTGGCCTCGTCGTCTTGTTCCTCGTTCAGGTCCTCAACGTCTACAAGCCCCAGGCCTTACCCCCTATGGCTGGCGCAAGCAGCAGGAAGACCGACGAGCGCGCCCCAGCGCGGTGAGTGCGCCGGCAGCCGACCCCAGCGCGTCGGTGGATCAGTGAACGAGGAGAGATCATCAATTCACGATCGTTGTCGCTGGCCATCGTCGGAGGAGCGGCCATCGCGTCGTTCGCGCTGCTGCGCCATCGCGGCACCGGCCTGGCGCAGGAGTGCGCCGGGCGGGCTCCTGATCGGCAACGTCCCCGTCTATGACGCGCTGACTCGCGTCTTCCTCTGGGCCGTTCTTCAACGGCGTCGCGGCGGATGTCGCGGCGGTCGCCCCTCCCGGTGCGCGGGTGCTCGAAGTGGGCTGCGGCCCTGGCCACCTGTCGACGCGGCTGGCGCGGCGTTACGGTCTCGACGTTACCGGTCTCGATCTCGACCCGACGATGATCGAGCGCGCGGAGGCCAACGCGAGCCACGGCAGGGATCCGGCCGACCCGACGCAGTCATTCCTCGTCGGCGACGCGGCGTCGCTGCCGCTCCCCGACCGATCGTTCGATCTCGTCATTAGTACGCTTTCGATGCACCACTGGGCCGACGTACCGGCTGGGCTCGCGGAGATCGCACGCGTCCTCAGGCCAGGCGGTCGGGCGCTGATCTGGGACTTCCGAGCCGGCACTCGCCCGCACCCGTTCGCCCCGCGGCATGACCACATGGCGGATCCGCTGTCGCAGGTGGAGAGCGCTGCGCTGCGCGTGGTGAACGTGACCCCATGGGTTGCCGTCGGGCCTCCGCCTGACTCAGCGGAGCGAGCTCGTCCCCGAGGTCGGCTCTGGACCAGGGAAGGCGTCTGCACGGATGATGGCAAAGGACTGACGGAGGATTGGGATCCGCGCGACCGCCTCCTCGAACGACTGGACCGCATGGTCGCATCGGGTCGGATGCGCGAGGACGAAGCCAGTCGCATCCGCAGTGCCTCCGATCCCAACACGTTCAACGAGGCGATCCGATCCGTCAGGGTGAGACACACCAAGGGGACCTTGGACGTGGCGGTGGCCGAGGGCAGGCTCGCGCCCGATGAGGCCGAGCAGCTCCTCGCTCGCATGAGGAAAGGCGAACACGGTGCTTCGGTGCGTCGCGACGTCGGCGATCAACGAGCATCCCGAGATCGCACGGTCTAGCCGCTCAACCGACCGACGGCTTGACCACCATGACGAACACGAGCGCGAGCGTGATCGCGATCGCCGCGGCCAGCGACCAAATCGGCCCGGTCACCCCGCGCCAGGATTGGAGCTCGGGCTATGGTTCACCGCCGTCGGACGCCTCCACCACCAAGTGGACCCGCCGCATCCAGCGATCCGCATAGAGGTTCGTCACGATCAGCAGCGCGAGCAGCCCATATGCGGCCAGTAGCCAACTGGTCGTGAGGCTGATCGACCCGTTGAGCGCCGTGATGAATTCCGAACACGACCCCGAGGCCATAGGCGACGCCGCCCGCGCGCGACACCGGCTCGGCAAATTGGAACACCCGCCGGATTGTCGCGGCGTCGCCGGAACGCAGGATCAGGACGAAGACGACGATCGGGCCGACCGCCAGGGCCGTCGCCAGGAACATCGAGCCGACGTGGAGGAACTTGAGGACGAGGTAGGTCATCGGGCTAGCACTCCGTGGAGGATCACGTCGACGAGGCCGGTCTCGAACCCCGGCGCCGGGAGGCGGTTGAGGTGGCCCGCGACGATCGCCTGAAACAGCGCCCGGGCGGTCACGCTCGGGTCGTGCGGTCGCAGTTCGCCGGCCGCGATCCGGCCGTCGAGATAGGTCGTCAGGAGCTCCAACCCCTCGCCGATGAGCTGGCCCATCGCCGTCGCGACCGCAGGGTTGGTCTGCG
This sequence comes from uncultured Chloroflexia bacterium, assembly GCA_963720315.1. Taxonomy (GTDB): domain Bacteria; phylum Chloroflexota; class Limnocylindria; order Limnocylindrales; family CSP1-4; genus CF-46. The sequence goes on along the minus strand of CAVRFC010000006.1, from coordinate 20,006 downwards.
ATTTGCGCAGCACGAGGCTCATGAAGTCGGCCCTGTTCGGCGATCATCGCCGAGAAGCCGCTCGCGATCCGTGGCAGGACATCGGTCGCAGGCTGCTCAGGAGCGACCGCTAGCAACTGTCGCAGCGCCGGCAGGAGCTGTTCCGTTCCAGGACGGCGAGCAGGAGTTCGTCCTTGCTCCGAAAGTAGTGGTAGACGAGGCCGTGCGCAGTGCCCGCCCCGGCGGAGATGTCCGCGATCGTGGTCGCCTCGAAGCCGCGCTCGGCGAACAGCCGCAGCGCCACGTCGAGGAGCTCCGCACGACGGCGATTGGCCTGCTGGGCCCGGAGGCTCATTGCGGCAGTCTGTCACTCACTGACTAATCAGTCAACGTTGCCGTGGGTGCGCGTGGCCGTCTTCAGGGATCGTCGGCGCGTCGGCCGAACTCAGAGGGTAAGAACGGCGCCCGATCGCGCCAGCGATAAGGCTGATACTTTCGATCGCCGATGGCACCGGCGTCCCGGACTCGTCCGAGCCATCCCTCGGCGCCAGAACTGAACCCTTATCTGAACCCTTATCGATCCTGTGTCTTGTGTCTCATACGTGTCTTGGATGTACTCGGTGAACGCGGCTGAGACGCATGAGACGGTTCACTGGGAGCTCCGCTTAATGCGACGTCGGTTCACGATCAGTGTCGCCCGTCGGCAATGAGCGAAGCTCGCGCGAAGCAGCTTGCCGTCGCGGTCCTGTCAGCGCTGCTGGTCACGCCCTCGCCGGCGGTCGCCGGAGGCACGGGCTCCGTCCGTGCCTCCGTAACCGTGCAGGGCCTCGCGGTCACGTTGGAGCTGTCGAGGCAGACCGCGTTCGTCGATCAGCCGGTGCAGGCCAGGGTCATCGTCACGAACCTCGGTCCGGATGTGCTCGGGCCCGTCTCGATCGAGTTGCGCTTCGACCCCGGTGGCATCGCCCTGCGCGGACCGGCCCCGAAAGACCATCCCCGCCATCGAGCCCGACAACGGCGCGGCGATCGCCTGGACGATCCGCGGCCGACTGCCGGGCTCGTACCTGATCCTCGCCCACGCAGCGGCGGGCGGCGTCACCGTCGAGTCGGCGGGTCGCCTACTGACCATCGTGGAGGGCCGGAGCGCTCCGGGGGTGTCCGAGCCCGGCTGAGGCCCAGCCGTCGATAAGCGTCTCCTCGCCGTCGATCCTTTCGTTTCGACGTTCTTACCCGGCAGGTTGCGCGGTTGCTGCAGCCCCGATCCCGCCGTCCTGCTCGGTCGAGGTGATGAGTTGGCCGACGCCAACCCCGACGATTGTCGGAGCGCCCAACGCCCCAAATCGGGGCTCGGTGCGCCTGCTTGGTTGACTCCTGGCAGGCTCACCCCACACCACGCGGCCAGGCCGCGAGAAGGATCGTTGTCTCATGATTTCCATCACCAAGGGCAGGCTCGTCAGCCCGGCTCCGGCGTCGGCCGTGGTCGCCACGCTGGCCGTGACAACCGCGACCGCTGCGGCCATCGCGGCGACAGCGCCTTGGGAGTCCTTCAACGGCTTCCCGGGTGGGCTGCAGGCCATCGCAGGCGTCGGGACGCTCCTCGTGATTTCGGCCATCTCGATCGGCGTGAGCGGCGTCCGCCGCTGGCAGGCGCAACGCCGGCTGAACGCCCACTTGGCCGCGCGGCTCGCGACATTCGCGGGCCCGAGAACCGTCGCCGTGGGGGCCGCCGGAGTCAATGCAAGAACGTAAGCGATGTCCGACGGCGGCCAACCAGGGTCGGGCGCCGGTGCCCGCACCTCAGGCGCACAGCTCCAGCACGTTGAACTAGGTCTCGCGTTCGGTCTCCCTCCGAGTGTCGACTTCGCCCGGAAATGCTCAATCGACCGAGCGTAGGCGGTGCACTATCAGTGCGGTCGATAGGCGCCGACCGTTCTCGCCGTCGAGCGGGTGGCCGAGAACCGACTCGATCTTCTCGAGGCGGTAGGCCACCGTCCGCGTCGCCAGGTGGAGGCGTCGGGCGGCCGCGGTCACGTTCTCACCGGCGTCGAAATAAGCCTGTAGCGTCTCGATTAGCTCCGTGCCGAACCGCTCGTCGCCGAGCACCGGGCCGAGCTCGCGCCGCACGGTGGCGTCCGCGAGGGGCCGGTCCGCGAGTAACAGCCGCTCGAGGGCCAGTTGCTCAGGGTCTGAGATCCAACCGCGACGGCCTAGCCGCTGGGCCGTGCGCGTGGCGTCTACCAGATCGGCATAGGTCGCGGCGAGCGGACCGACGCCGTCGATCGGTGGCGAGCCGACCGCCACCCAGGCTGCCTCATCAGCCTCCGGCGAGGCTCTCTTGCGTGCCTTGCCCTTGGCCAGCGCGGCGGCGGCGATGCCGCCAAGAACGCTGTCGAGGACGGCCGGTATGCGTGTCAGCCCGGCCCAGTCGTCGCGGGCGAGAACAGCGATCCGCCCCAGCAGCGGCAGCACGGCCGGCAGCCGGATTCCTGCTCCGATGCCCTCGGCCCCGGGGGCGGTCGACCCGAGCAGGTGGCCGATCCGTCCTGCGAGCACTTCGAGCTCCTCCTCGCCGATCCCCGGTCGTTCGGGGATCGGATCGCTCTCGGGGCGCGGTGCGATCGCGACGAGGCGGTACGCCCGGTCGGGGTTCAGGCCATGTCGTGCCGCCGCGCGGCGCAGCCGGGCTTCGCTCACAGCGTCGTCCGCGACCACGCCGAGGAGTTCGTGGAGCGCACCGCGCCGGGCCTCCACCGCTCGGGCAAGGATCTCGCGGTCAGCGGTCTGGTAGCCGTCGGCGACGGCGAGCGAGGTCAGTTCGTTCCAAAGCAAGAGGAAGCGGCCGAACGCCGCGAGGAACCCGGGGTCAAGCCGGCCATCCTGCATTGCGGCGACGCAGTGCTCCCAGATCAGGCGTCGGGTGACCGCGTACCGATGCAGCATGACGACGAGGCGGCGGTCGGTCCGCGCCGCGATCGCTCCCGAAGCGCGCTGGATCGCCACGATCTCCTCGAGGTCGAGCGAACCCTCGACCTCGAGCGCGCGGGTCTCGGCCAGTAGGTCGTCGAGCGAGTCGACGGCAAAGGCACGACCTGCCGGCCTTGTGCCTTTCGCCGTCTGGAGCCGGCCGAGCTCCTCCTCGATCGCCGCGGATGCCGCGGCCTCCGGTCCCAGCTGCCCGTTGAGCGCGATCGTGCCGATCAGGACGCTCGGGCGGACATCATCGAGCGGCTCGCCGACCTCGGCCGCCACCGTCGCTGCCACGTCCTCGGCATTTGGCAGCACGCGGCGGATCGCCGTCCAGAGATCGTCGGTCCCGTCCATGAAAATCCTCGCGTCGCGATGCGCCGGTAAGTGTGGCGATGTTGCGCGGTCCCTGCAATCGCGATGCCGATTTTCTGCTCGGGACGAGCTTTCACCCTTTACCGCGCGCCGATGGTTGCTGCCCTTGAGCATTGGGTGCGTCGACTGGAGTCGCCAGGGTCAGGCTCACGTCGCCGGGCATCGCGGGGTGAGAGCCGCAGCGCGAATACCGGGCGCGCGAAGACCGCGGTATTCCACGTGACTTCCTTCACGACGGGTCCCGAGTTCTGGATGACGGGCACCGACGAAGGGGTTGCGACCTTCACGCCCGACGACCCGCAGGGTGCAACCGCCAGCGGCCACTTCACCGAGTGGTTCGGGGAGTCCTTCAACAACCAGAACGACGTCCAGCACTTCACGAGCACGTTCCGGTTGAAGGGCAGCGACGGGTCGCACATCGTCGTGCAGGAGACCGCCCACTTCAGCACCAACGCCAACGGCGTGATCACGGTCACATTCGACAAGGTGGGCGTTCACTGCGGTTAGTCCAGGATCGTGGGAAGGGGTGGGCGACGCGAGGTCGCCTGCCGCTTTCCCGGAACCACCGGCTCACATCGAGCAACAGCTAGGCTAGGCGTGACTCTCAGCCGGCTCTGGACGGCCGCTTCTGAGCATGAATAAGGGGAGAAGACCGACGGATGTTAACCGATTGGTCGTAGGTTCGAGTCCTACCGCCGGAGCCGCTCACTTAGTTCAGCCGCCGCCGGGTTGTCACATGTCTGCCTCGCCTGTCGACCACTAAGTGTTGGACTCACGCTCCGGGGCTCATCGCGAGGCGCCGAGTCACGAAGCAAGCCCGTGACCGGCCGGTCGTGCAGCTTGGAGCACCCTGATCAGCGATCGGAGATCGAGATGACGAAGCAGTACACCGCGCCGTACATCAACTTCCAGGGCCGCGCCCGAGAGGCGATGGAGCTCTACCACCAGATCCTGGGCGGACAACTCTCGCTGTTCGCGTTCGATGCGAGCGGCAAGATGAAGAAGGCGGAACCGTCGGATCCGATCGGCTACGCTCGGCTCGAGGCCGACGGGTTTCGGGTCTTCGGCTCGGACGGGAACCCAGCCTACCCGGCCACGCCTGGCGACACCGTCGCGATCACCCTCGCTGGACCGGACCAAATTGCGTTGACGAGGGCGTTCGAGGCGCTGGCCGACGGCGGGTCGATCGGGATGCCGCTGACCGAGGCCCCTTGGGGAACCGCCGGCTGGGTGACTGATCGGTTCGGGATCGCCTGGAACGTCGACATCACGAAGTAGCCGGAGTACGCGGCTGCATGACGAATCCCGAGCTGGCTGAGCGATTCGAGGGTTACCGCCCGCGCCTTGCCGCCGTCGCATACCGAATGCTGGGTTCCGTCAGCGAGGCCGAGGACGCGGTCCAGGATTCGTGGTTCCGGCTCGCGCGAGCCGATGCATCGGCGATCCGGGACCTCGAGGGCTGGCTCATCACGGCGGTCGCCAGGACGTGCCTCGATCTCCTGCGCGCGCGGCGGGCGCGGCCCCACGAGTCGAACCGCCTGCCTGAACCCCTCGTCGTGCGCGATGGGCCGATGGACCCGGAGGCCGCAGCCATGCTGGGCGAGGCCGTCGGTCTTGCCCTGCAGGTCGTGCTCGATCGACTGGAACCGTCCGAGCGGCTTGCGTTCGTGCTCCACGACGTCTTTGGATTGCCCTTCGAAGAGATCGGTGCGGTCCTGGGCAAGACTCCGGTCGCGGCTCGTCAGCTGGCCAGTCGAGCACGCCGGCGAGTGCGGGGAGCACCGATCCCGGAGGGAGACTTGCGGAGCCAGCGCGAGGTCGTCGCCGCGTTCCTGGCGGCTGCTCAGGGCGGCGACATGGATCGGCTCCTCGAAGTCCTCGATCCCGATGTCGTGTTCCGGGTCGATCTCGGGCCGCGCGGCGGATCGAGCGAGGTACGCGGAGCTCGCGCGGTCATCGAGCAGACTCTGCCCTATGCGCAGTACACCCGATACGGGCGCCCGGCCGTCGTCAACGGGACGCCGGGCATCGTTGCTGCGCGGGGTGGCAAGCCCTCCGCGGTGATGGCCTTCACGGTCTCGGGTGGGCGGATCGCCGAGATCGACATCATCGCCGACCCCGAACGTCTGACCCACATCGATCTCCGCGGCCTCGACGCCTGACGGCGAGGCAGCTGCCGCCTGTTGCGGGACGTGGAGTGGGGCTGGACCCTTATCTGGACCCTTATCGGTCCTGTCTCATGCGTCTCTTGTTGGTACTAGGTGAACGCGGCTGAGACGCATGAGACGTTTTAAGGGGAATCCGGTATGCAGTACCACCACACCACGACATGTAGTGGTTGGATGTCGAGCCAAGCACAGTATCCTGTGGTTTCTCCCAAATCGAATGTTGGTGAACCCTATTTGAACCCTCATTCGGCGATGCGCAGCACCCTCGAGGCGGGACGAACCCACGGATGCCGCGAGCAGACCGGATAGGGCACAGATGGATTCGGTGCATCGGCGGTCCACCACCGAATTGACCCGGCCGACCACGGTCAGAAGGGAAGCGACGCCCGCCGAAGGAGGATCGGGCGCGCGGAGGGGATCCGACCTTGTCCGCCCGACCGGAGGTGAGCGCGCGGATGCCACAAATGTCCGAATACCGATCGAGCGGGCGGTAAGGAGCGCTCACCTGAGCAGGTGGGAGAGGAACGGAGCCATCGTCTGATCGCCACCGCGCTGCGGTGCGCGCCGTCAAGTAGCGGTCGAAGTTGAACCAGCCGCCGACCGGATGGATGCAGTCGATTACGAGGAGACCTCCGCCGGCAGCCCCATCCTGATCGCGGCGCCATCCAGGAGCGCCTGCAGGCCGCGCTCGAAGCGGGCTTCGTCGGTGAGCTGGCTCGCCAGCTCGTCCCACGCACCTTGGCCGGCCCGCTCGGCGAGGGGCTCAAGGTTCGGGTAGCGGCCGCTGCGAAGCTGCGCCTGGGCCCAGGACATCACCGCCTCTGCCACGTCCCCACTGGGCGTCGGCATGCCCCGCACCTCGCTGAGCCGCAGGACGTGGCCGAAGACGTAATCGTCGACGAGGGCGAGCAACTCCATGCGCCCTCGCTCATCGAGCCCGGTGCCGGCCACAGCGGCGACGGATTGATCGATGTGTCGCAGGCCGTTCGGGCCGGGCCAGACCCCCTGGAGGGCGTGCAGCGCCCATGGGTGACGCAGAAGCGCCGCGCGGGTGTGGCGAGCGATCGCGGTGAGCGCTCCGCGCCAATCGGACGGCAGCTCGCCCTCGGGCACGAGGGCCTCGCCGACGATCGCGTCGTCGAGCAGGTCCTTGAGGTCGTCCTTGGTCCGGACGTAGTGATAGAGGGTCATCGTCCCGGCGCCCAGCTCGGCTGCGATCCGTCGCATCGAGACGGCCTGAAAGCCCTCGCGGTCCGCGATGGCGAGCGCCGTGGCAGCGATCTGGTCGCGGGTGAAGCGCGGTCGTCGGGTGCCTGGTTCGGGCCGCACCCAGATGGGGAGTCTCGAGTCAGCGGTTGACATTCGTACAGCGTACCAGTAGGGTGAGACGTACATCGTACGAGACACACGTACCACGTACGCTCAACCCTGGAGGGCGGCATGGCGAATGCTATCGAATCGGAGGGCCTCGAGAAGCACTATGGCGAGACCCCGGCCCTCCTCGGGCTCGACCTCACTGTCCCCGCCGGCACGGTCCTCGGCGTCCTCGGTCCGAATGGGGCCGGAAAGACGACGGCTGTCCGGATCCTCGCCACACTGCTCGCCGCCGACCGGGGACGGGCCAGGGTCGCCGGACACGACGTCCAGACGCAGGCAGCCGAGGTCCGACGTCGGATCGCGCTGACGGGCCAGTTCGCGGCCATCGACGAACGGCTCAGCGGTCGCGAGAACCTCGAGCTGTTCGGTACGCTCTCCCACCTTCGAGGTCAGGACGTGACGCGACGAACCAACGAGCTGCTCGAGCAATTCGAGCTCACCGACGCAGCCAGCCGGCCGGCTCAGACCTACTCGGGCGGGATGCGCCGGCGACTCGATCTGGCGGCCGCGTTGCTGCCAGAGCCCGAGGTCCTGTTCCTCGACGAGCCGACGACCGGGCTCGATCCGCGGAGTCGCCTCGCCGTCTGGGAGCTCATCGAGGAGCTCGTCGAGGCCGGCACGACCGTGCTCCTTACGACGCAGTACCTCGATGAGGCTGACCGGCTCGCCGGCGAGATTGTCGTGATCGATCGCGGTCAAGCCATCGCCTCGGGCACGGCCGCCGAGCTCAAGTCACGGTCGGAGGCGAGCGTCTTGTCGTGACGGTCGGGCCGGTCGATGACCCGACCGTCGCAGCGGGCGCGCTTCGCGTGCACGGAGCCGGGGCCGCCACCATCGATCGCGAGGCCAGGGTGATCGGCCTACCTGTCGTCCGCACGCCGGGCCTGGTCGCCCGCGTAGTGCGCGACCTCGACGACGCGCGCATCGAGGTCGTCGACATCGAAGTCCGGCGGCCGACCCTCGACGACGTGTTCCTGACGCTGACCGGCCACCGCGCCGAGCATCGTTCCCCTCTGGATGGACCGAAGGAGGCAGTCCGCGTGACCCAGCAGATCACATCGCGGCCGCTGCCGGTCGAGCGCCCACGCCATCGTCTGGGAGGTTCATCGATTCGATGACGATCGCCAAACGGAACCTCCGCACAATCAGGCGAAACCCGGATCAGCTCCTCGATGTCACCCTGCAACCGGTCGTGTTCGTCTTGATCTTCGGGGTCGTGCTGGGCGGAGCGATCCAGGCCTCGACCGGCGGCAACTACATCAACTTCCTGATGGCGGGGATCTTCGTCCAGACCGCCATCTTCGGCTCGATGACCACCGGACTTGGTCTCGCCGAGGATCTCCAGAAGGGCCTCATGGATCGGTTTCGCTCGCTGCCGATGGGACGATCGTCGGTCATGGTCGGACGGGCAGTGTCGGACCTCGTCCGAAGCCTCATCGCGATCGTGGTCCTGATCGGCGTCGGCGTCCTGATCGGGTTCGCCCCAGCGGGCAGTCCGCTTGACTGGCTCCTCGCCCTTGCCCTCCTCGTGCTCTTCACGTTCGCGCTCTCGTGGATCGCCGTGGCCGTCGCGCTGCTCCTGTGGCGCAACCCGCTCGCGATCCAGGGTGTCCTGTTCGTTGTGGTATTCCCGCTTGCCTTCTTGAGCAGCGCTTTCGTCCCCTCGGCGACGCTCCCCGGGCTGGCTCCAGCCGTTCGCGGCGAACCAGCCGGTGTCGCAGCTCGTGGACGCGCTTCGGGCGCTCGTGCTAGGGCAGCCTGCCGGCGCCGCCCCGATATGGGCAGCGCTGTGGGCCCTCGGTCTCATCGCGATCGGCATCCCGGTGTCCGCTCGCCTGTATCGTCGGATGGCTCGCGGCTAGCCGCCGCGCAAGCTCGGGCCGCCGAGGGACCGCGCGGTGTGCAGGACGAGAGCTGTCGTCTTCTTCGTGCTCCTGGAGTAAGGAGCTCCCATGCCGGCGGCGCCGCTGACTCTCACGCGGCAGCGCGAGCCGGGACCCATGAGGCCCGCTGGACCCTTATCTGAACCCTTGTCGATCCTGTCTCATGCGTCTCATGCGTCTCTTGCTGGTGCTGGGTGATCGCGGCTGAGACACATGAGACGTTTCACTGGGAATCCGGTATGCGGTACCAACGCCGCCGCCACAGGGTCTTGCTCTCGCACCAGGGCAAAGTACCCGACCCGCCTTCAGGCGCGGAGGCGGGTCAGGACGTCGGTCGCGACGCGCTCAAATGTTCGATCTTCTCTTGCGACGTCACGCCATCGACGAGGCCAGTAGAGGACGAACTCGTCGATCCCCATGTCACCGAACCGGCCGACCATCTGCTCGAAGTAGCCTACGGACTCCCACGGCGTCAAAGGCGGGAAGCACACGACGGAGTGCCGGATCGCTCGCGGATCTCGACCGCGCTCACCGCACAACTCGTCGAATCGGCGACTCCGCTCCGCCGTCATGCGATAGAACGCTTCCTCGTTGTCGATGCCGTACCCACCCCACGAGCTCCAGCCATCAGCCCGTTCAGCCGCGATCGCGAGCATTCGTGGTCCGTGCGCCGCGATCGTGATCGGCGGTCGAGGGTGCTGGACGGGTCCCGGGATCATCTCCGAGTCACGACAGGAGTAGTAACTCCCGGGATAGGTCGTGACCGGCTGTGTCAGCAGCCGATCGGTAAGCTCCACGAACTCCCGGAAGCGCGCGACGCGTTCCGCGACCGGCCAGTCCGAGGCCCCGCCGGCCGCCGGCCCGGCGTTCGGATCCCCGACGCCGAGCGCGATCTCGAGCCTGCCACCCGACAGGTGGTCGACGGTGACCGAGGCGCGAGCGGCTGTCACAGGGTGTCGGAAGTACTGGCTCGTTACGAGCGTGCCGATTCGAATCCGCGTGGTCTCCAGGGCCATGGCGACCAGCATCGACGGTCCGTCGAACATCGATCCACGGGGTACGTCAGGATCGACGACGGTGTCCACGTTCCAAAGTGCGTCGAACCCCAGTTCCTCGGCTCGATGCCACCGCTCGCGCAACGTTGCGATCGGGAGGTGCTGGTACTGGTACATGCCGAAGCGTCGCTTCACCGTCACACCAATTGGGACCAGGATCGCGCCAGCCTACGCCTATGCTCGGGACGAGCCCACTGGCCGCAGGCCCCTCGCGTCGAGATAGATTCGGTTTGGCGTCGGCGTACGATCGCGGAGACGGAGCGAGACAGCCGCATCGCTCGCGGCGCCACGTACGTGAGGGCCACGGAAGGAGATTCGGAGGCTCGGCTGAAGCCGGCTTCAGCATCCGTGAAATGGGCGCGCCCGAAGCGGTTGGACTGACAACTCAGACGGGCCACACGCGCCAGCATGCAGCGGGAGGATCGACAGGGATGTGTGGGGCGGACGAGAACGTTGACCCTGAATTCTTCGAGACGCTGATGGGTGCCTATACGGAAGCGTGGAATTGCGAGGATCTCGACGCGATCGAGGGCTACTACCACTACCCCTTCTTCAGTTACAAGGAGGGTTCGCTTGAGGTGTACTCAGACCCCGACCTAGGAAGGGCGATCGATCTCGAGTGGATCGAGACGAACCGCCGTGAAGGTCCAGCCACCTGGGAGCGTTCGACATCCTCGCTGCTGCGACTCGGCCGTAACAGCGTCCTGGTGACCAGCCACTGGGCATTCCGGCGACCCGATGGCCAGTCCGTCTGGGACTTCTTCGACACATTTCAGATCTGTCGTTTCGAGGAACGCTGGCAGTTCCTGATGCGAACGCTGCACGACTGAGGGGAGGGCGCCTGCACGGCCCGCCCGCGACACGCCCCACGCAGTGGCCGCCGCCGGTCAGGGGGCCGTTGCCCTCGGTGGGAGGCTGGTCCAGGCGATGATCGCGAAGGCTGGTACCCGGTCGGCGACGACAAGGAGCCGCTGTCGAGGCTGCCGCCTTCACTCGGCGGCCCGGTCCCCGTCAATGCCTTCGCCGGTGACGCGGATGGGGTCATCGACTACTTCTTCGGCACGGCGCTAAACCCGCGGATACCGCCGGTGACCGGGTTCGATCTGAAGTTCTTCTTCGAACCGCGGCCCGGCTCGATATTGCCGACGGGTCCCTGCCAGGATCGTGCCCGGTCTGTACTGAGCTGGAAATGCGCATGACAAGGTGCCATGGCCTGTGCCTGTCACGGATACTGCGGCCTACTCTTGGATTGAGGTTCGTTCCGTCCGGCGACAAAGAGTCGGAGTCTGATTCGGGTGCGCGACTGCCCTTCGGCCTTCACTCGCTGGGTTTTCAGCTGTTCACACGCAGCATGTCGAGGACAGCGTCGAGCAGGACCGCGTCCTCACTGACGTGCGCTTGGTAGTGGTCTGCGGCGGCGAGCGCGACGAATCGCGCCCCGGGATCTCCGCCGCCGCCTGCCGCGCCTGGTCGATGAAATCGGTATCCGCTGACCCGATGCAGATCAGGCAGGGGACGCGCCAGGCGCGCAGGTTGTCGGAGACCGGCCCCCTCGGCGAGGACTGTCGTCCAAGCCGCCTCCAGGGCCGCCGGATCGTTGTCTAGCCAGCGGGCACGACGGGGGTTCGGAAGCTGCACACCCCAGAACGCCTCGAGCGCTTCGACCACGCCGACAGCGCCTCTCGTTCGAGACACCACAAGCCCCTCGGTGACCGCACGCGTGAGCTGGCTGTCTGGCCAGCCGTACGGTTGTTGGCCGAGGACGACGAGTGACAGCACACGCTCGGGCGCACGCTGGCCCATCCCGAAGGCCAGCCGACCGCCCCACGACATACCGATGAAATGGGCCTGCCCGATCGCGAGCTCGTCAAGCACGGTCACCGCATCGGTGACGCGTCGCCGCATGGCACATGCCCCTGGCTCGTAACTCTTGTCGCTGCGTCCGAGGCCGCGATGATCGACGTAGATCGTCCGGAACTCACCGTTAGGCAGCGACTGCGCGAGGTTGGACTCGCGGACATCGGCGACGCCATCGAGAAAGCCGCCATGCAGGACGACCGGGACGCCCTGACCTCCATCGTCCTCGAAGTAGATGTGGGTGCCATCTAACCCGTTGGTCACGTAGGACACGGGGGCCTCCTGGCGGCGCCGGCGAGTCGCCAGTCTATCCCGGCGGCTTCTCACCGGCGCGTGGCCCACTGCGACTACCCCCGCGGAGCAGCGTCGGCAAGAACCGATCTCGGAACCCTAATCTGAACCCTTATCGATCCTGTGCCTTGTGTCTCATGTGTCTCTTGGAGGTACTGGATGAACGCGGCTGAGACACATGAGGCGGTTCACTGGGCATCCGGTATGCGGTACCAACTCCCAACCAGAACATGTGAAGATCAGTCGAAGGCGATCTTCGTCTCGCCCATCGCCAGCTCGGCGCGGACGGCCTTGGCCTCAGCGTCGAGGCCAAGCTCATCGAACAGCGTGGCTGCCTTCTGGAGGTGTGGCTCGGCCTCGGTCGCGAGTCCGGCGGCGCGGAGCGCCTCGCCCCAGGCCCGCTGCGTGCGAGCGAGATTCGGTCGCAGTCCGAGCTCCGCCGTGATGCCGATCGCCGCCTCGGCGTCCGGTCGCGCCGCGTCGATATCGCCGCGCGTGACGAATGCCTCGGCGCGCTTTGCCAGGATCCCGGCTTCGCCGACCCGGTTGCCGATCGAGCGGGCGGTCTCCAGTGCCTCCTCCCAATCGCCGTCGTCCGCCGCGCCGAGGGCCGCCATAGTCGAGCCGAGCCACGCGAGCAACGTCGGCCGCCAGACCCTTCGATCGACCACGGCCGAGACGTCCGATCCGCGCTTGAGCACGTCCCGCGCCTCGGTGTATTTGCCCTGGCGGTAGAACGCGTCCCCGAGGACCCACGAGCTCGCGACCATGCACGCGGTCGCCCCGGTGTCCTCCGATTGCTGGACGCACTGCCGGGCGAGCGGAACGGCGCCCTCGAGGTCGCCCTCCATCGAGCGAACGATGGATTCCGCGATGAGCGCGTCGAGCTGCGCAATGAGGTCGCTCTCGCCGGCTAGTGCCGTCGCCTGTGCGGCGGCGGCATCGGCCTTCTTGAACTCGCCGAGGTTCGCGTAGCCGATCGCGAGCGCACCCCGGGCGAAGGCAGGTCCGACCGTGTCCTGGCGGCCCTCCATCAACGGCAGGGCCTCTTCCAGCTGGGTGGTGCCCATCCGAACATCGCCACCGAAGACATTGCTCAGCCCGATGAGCGCGAGTGGCATCGCGCCCAGGGAAGCATCGCCGATCGATTCGCCGACCTCCACGACCCGATCGAGCGAGCGCTTCACGATGGGCTCCGTGGCCGATTCGCCGTTCAGAAGCCGCTGGAGGGCGATGAGCGTGTGGACGCGTCCGATAAGCTCGAGATCGCCGAGCTGTTCGGCGGGCTCGACGATGCGCTCGAGCGCGTCGAATGTCTCCTCCGGCGTCCGGATGCTGTAGCCCGCCTCCGCCCGGCCGAGGTCGACCTCGATACGGCGGCGGCGGCGCCGATTGGCTTCATCGGCCGAGAGCTCGACGGCGGCCGGGGCGGCCTCCTCCTCGGCGATCAGGCTCGCCGCCCGATCGAACGCCCCGTATGCCTCCTGGATCGCGTACTGGCCGAGCGCATGCTTGGCACCCGCCACGTAGTACTCGATCGCGCGCCCGGCGTCGCCCGCCTGCTCGAAGTGCATGGCCAGCACGAGAGCGAGCTCGCCCGCGCGCTCCGGGTACAACGCTTCCAGCGCCGCGCCGACCCGCCCATGGAGTTCGCGACGCTCCTGCTTGAGCAGCGACGAGTAGGCCGCGTCCTGGACGAGGCCGTGCCGGAACAGGTACTCGAGCTCCGGGCGGATCGATGCGAGTCGGATGAGGCCCTTCGCCTCGAGGACGTCCACCCGGGTGGTCGTGGTCACGGCTCGGCTCCGATCACGCGCTCCAGCACTCGCACCGGGAACTGGCGGCCGATCACCGCCGCGACCCGGAGGCTGCGCTTCGCATCGTCGGGCAGCTGGTCGATTCTCGCCAGCAGCAGCCCGTGCAGCGTCTCCGGGATCTCGATCGAGGCGACGTCCGCGGTGGCGACCCAGCGCGTGCCTTCCTGCACGATCGCGCCGCGCTCGATGAGCATTCGGACGACCTCTTCGACGAAGAACGGGTTGCCTTCCGACCTCGCGAGGATCAGGTCTCGCACGCGCGCGGGCAGCGATTCGATCTCCAGCAGGTTGGCCACGAGGGTCCTGCTGTCGGCCTCCGTGAGGGGCTCGAGTCGGATCTCGGTGAGCGCCTCGCCGAACAGCTCCCGCGCGTGGCCGATGAGGGCCCAGCCGGGCGCGTCCGTCTCGGCGCGCATCGCCGCGACGAAGAGGATCGGCAGCTGGGCCGCGAGCGGCATGAGCTGGCGGGCGACGTCGATCGACGCCGGGTCGGCCCAGTGGATGTCCTCGCAGACCACGACGACCGGCCCGCGCGCGGCCAGTCCGCGCAGCAGCCGGTGGGTCGCCGCGACGTAGCGGCTCTGGAGGACGTCGGGCGCCTCGGTCTGGATCGTCTCCCCCGGCCGCAGCGGCAGCCCGAGCAGGTCGGCGAGGTACACCGCGGTGTCCTCGGCCTCGGCCTGGTCCACGCCCAGGACGTCGAGGAGGGCGGCGTCGAGCGCCGCGCGCGCCTCCGACTCCGTCGCGGCGAACGAGAAGCCGAGGATCGACCGGAGCAGGTCGATGAGCAGGTGGTAGGGCAAGTTGCGCCCGTACGAGACGCAGCGGCCCTCGAACCAGCGGGAGGTCGACGGTGGGGCGAGGGCGGCAATCTTGAGCTCGGCGAGAAGGCGGCTCTTGCCGATGCCCGGCTCGCCGACGATGAACGCGGCCCGACCCCGACCTGCGGCGATGATGTCGAGCAGCGAAGTCAGGCGCTCCAGCTGCTCGGCGCGCCCGACCATGGGGCTGTCGAGCCCGACGGATTCCAGCCCGCGCCGGCGGGCCGGCGCAGCCTTTCGGCCGATGACGCGAAAGGCGTGGATCGGTTCGGTCTTGCCCTTGACCTCGATCTCGCCGAGATCGTCGAGGTCGAACGTGTCGCCGGTAAGGCGGCGCGTCATCTCGGTGATCACGATCGTGCCGGGCTCTGCGGCGGTCTGCATCCGCGCGGCCACGTTCACCGCGTCGCCCAGCGCCGTGTACTCGTACCGCAGGTCGGACCCGACGTTGCCGACCATGACCGGGCCGCTGTTGATGCCGGCGCGGATCCGGAAGTCGATGCCTTGTGTTGCCTTCAGCTGGCGGGCGAACTCGTCGGTGGCATCGAGCATGTCGAGCGCGGCGAGGATGGCGCGCTCGGGGTCGTCCTCGTGCGCGACAGGGGCGCCGAAGAACGCGAGCAGCGCATCGCCTTGGAGCTGGGCGATCGTGCCCTCGTAGCGAAAGACAGCGCGGGACATGAGGTCGAAGGCCTCGTTGATGAGCGCCGTCCAGTCCTCCGGGTCGATCTGCTCTGCGAGCCTGGTCGAGCCCACGACGTCGACGAAGAGCGCGGTCACGGGCTTGCGCTCGCCGGTCAGGCGGGCCGCCCGCATCTTCGTGATGAGTGGCGTGGGCGCGGCCGCCGTCAGGCGGGCGTGGGTTGCGTCCGCGTCGATCGCAGGCGCGTCAGCGGAAGCCGCGTCGGGTAGGGCCTGGCCGCAATTGGCACAGAACTTCGCGTCCGCAGCCACGCTGGCGTCGCACCGCGGGCAACTCTGCGGCGGCGATTCGACGCTCATCGGGTCACAGCATAGTGTGCTTTCTCACCGAATCGAATCTGGCTGAACCCTCATCAGCCATGCGCGGGCGTCGTCGAGTTCGCGAGCGAGCGTATCGAGGGTCACGGTCGTGGCGCGGTAGGTTGCCACCGGGCTCGCGTCGTTCGTCGTAGACGGACCACTCCAGGACGCCCGATCAGCGTCGTGCCCGAATGCCAACGCCTCGCGTGCCGTACGCGGCCGCGTTGGAGGCCTGTGGCGCGTCCGCGAACACGTCACCACCAGCGAGCAGCTCGATGTCGGCGAAGCCGGCCCTGGCGACCAGGTCTCGGAGCTCGTCCGCGAGGAGTCCACCCGCGATACAGCCCGTCCATAGGCTGATGTCCTGCTTGGCGGTTTCCGAGACGGATCGATCGAGGATGATGTCAGCGATCTGGAGCCGGCCGCCCGGCCGGAGGACGCGGTGCATCTCGGCCAGGGCGGCGGCCTTGTCCGGAACGAGGTTGAGAACGCCGTTCGAGATGACGACATCGGCCCAGCCGGATTCGATTGGGAGGTGCTCGAGGACCCCCTCGCGGAACTCGACGTTCGACAGCCCCGCCTCGCCCGCGTTGTGGCGCGCCTTGGCCAGCATCTCGGGCGTCATGTCGACGCCGATGACCCACCCTGTCGGCCCGACAAGCATGGCCGCGATGAGCGCGTCGGTGCCGGATCCCGAGCCGCAGTCGACGATGTGCTCGCCGGCGGCGATGTCACCGAGAACGAACGGGTTCCCGGTGCCCGCCATCGACGCCACAGCACCGGGCGGCAAGGTCTCGATCCAATCGGCCGGGTAGCCGAGGATGGCGGCGAGCCGGTATCCGGTATGGAAGTGAAAGCCCCGCTCAGGCTCTGTCGCGACGGCGGCGTATTCGGCCCGGATCGATGCCCGAAGCGCATCGATGTCGACGGCACGGGGCTCCAGTGTCTCGGTCATCGGTCTGCTCCTGAGCGGTCGTCGCTTGCGCCGGCGACATGAGCGAAGACGAGCGCGGAGGGCGCCTTATTCCCGTACCAGCGGGAAGCCAGTGCAGTCAGCCGGTCGCGATCTCGGTTGACACGGGGATCGCTCGTTCAAGCGCATCGCAGACGGGGCAATGCTTCACGCCCCAACGCGCGATCTCTGCCAGCGTCGCCCGATCGACCCCGTCGGCGGTCAATCGGATGGATACCCGCCCACTCAGCGGGCCCGCCGGCACGTCATCGTCGATGCCGAGGAGCCCCCGATCGTCTGACTCCGAGTCGACGGTGACCTCAAGCGTGTCGAGCGTGATCTCCAGCATCGCGGCGCGCATGGCGATCAGGGTCACGACACAGCTCGCCTCGGCGGCGCGCAGGAGCCAGCCGGGAGACGGCGCGGTCGCCGTGCCGCCCACCGACGGAACCATGTCGGTGGTGATGCTCGCGCCGGCCGGACCGGTGACTCGAACGACCAGGCCGTCGACCAGCGCCGCCACGGCGGCGCTGTCCGTCGATCGCGCCTGATCCGGATGTTGGGCGAGGTACCTGCTGGCGGCACGGATCGACTTCCGGATCGAGTCTGCGCTCACGTCCACCTCCGCGGCGATCGATCCGGGGCTAATCGCGAGCCCGACCGGCGAGCCACTCGCCAGCCGACGGTTTGCGGCCGCGAGCGAGGACGCGCATCGCGATCCGCTCGTGGCGTTCGGGCGGAACGCGGTCGCGGAGCAGCGCGAGGATGTCTGGGCCGAAGAGCGGATAGAGCATCGCGTCGCCGATGCCGAAGGGTGCGAGCGGCTCGATCAGCACCTCGCGAAAGCCGGCGCGCCGCAGGCCCTTATACAGTGCCACCTCGGACAGGGCGCCCGACAGACAGCCGGCCCAGGCCGCCGGATGCGTCTGGATCTCTGGCGGCAGGTCGTGCTCGAGGGCCAGGTCGACCATCGCCAGCCGTCCACCCGGCCGAAGGATGCGGTAGGCCTCGGCCAGGACGCGAACCTTGCGCGGCGAGAGGTTGATGACGCCGTTGCTGATCACCACGTCGACCGAGGCATCGGCCAGCGGAAGGTCCTCCATCAGGCCTTCGACGAACCGAGCGTTCCCTATGCCGGCCTCGGTCGCCGCCCGGGTGGCTCGCGCAACCATGTCCCCCAGAAAATCGACACCGACGACCGAGCCGGCGGGGCCTACCGCGCGGGCCGCGATGAGGCAATCGATGCCACCGCCAGATCCGAGGTCGACGACGTCCTCGCCGGGCTTGAGATCGGCGTGGCGGACAGGGTTGCCGACACCGAGCGCGATCCGCACGGTCTCCTCGGGCAGGGATGCGATCTCCTCGGGCGAGTAGAAGCGCTCGGCGACGCGTCCATCGGTGGGGGTCACGCCGCCGTAGATCTCGCGAACGATCGAGCGGATTGCGTCCTGCGACAGGAGGTCGCCGCCCTCGACGTGGAAGTCGGTCACACGGATCCCTCCGGACGTGATTCCGGGTCACCGAGCAGGAATTCGATCCTTGAGCGCAGCTCCGGCGGCATTCCCGGGACGGCATCCTTCTCGGCGACCATCTCCCGCATGTGCCGGTGGAACTCGAGCTCTCCACAGCAGCGCTGACACGTCTCGAGGTGGCTTTCGAACTCCGCCAGCGGCTTTGTGGCCAGCTCGAGCTCGAGGTAGGCCCACATCCGGCGGACGGCTTCGCGGCAGTCGATCATGGTCGGTCCTCGTCAGCGGGAGTCACCAGGCCGTTCGCGACGGCGTAGTCCCAGAGTCCGCGTTCCAGCTGCTTGCGCCCGCGATGGAGCCGCGAGAGCAGGGTGCCAAGTGGGATGTCGATGATCGCCGCCGCCTCCTTGCATGAGAAGCCGTGGACGACGGTCAGGATGAGCGGCAGCCGGAATACCGGAGTGATCGAACCGAAGACGTCCCGGACGTCCTCGTCCCGGAAGAGCCGCAGGAAGTCGAGATGGAGCTCGTCCGAGTACGGGAAAGGGATCCTCGATCGCGATCGTCTGGAAGAGCGAGAACTCGTCGGCGCCGTGATCGAGGTCATCGAGCGAGGTCGTCAGGAGCTCGCGCCCGCGGGATCGGACGAGGTCTCGCCAGGCGTTCGTCGCAATCGCGAACAGCCAACTCTTGGCCCGCGCGGGGTCGCGAAGGTCGTCATAGGCTCGCATTCCGTGGAGGAGCGTCTCCTGGACGAGGTCCTCGGCATCCGGAAGGTTGCCGGTCAGGCGGAGGCAGTAGCCGTACAGGCGGTCGAGGTGGTCGCGAGCCAACTCCGCAAATGACGGTCGCGTCGCCATCTCATCCACCGTCGACGGGTCGGGGGCCGATCGCGTCACGGTCGCCTCCATTGCGTTCGCCACCACTCGCTCGAGCATGCTCCCAGCTACGGTCGGCCTTCTCTCTCAGACGTTCCGAACGGCCCGAATAATCCCGGTCGGGCACGCGGAATAACTTGCGAGCGGGCCTCGTCTTTGGCCATCGACTCCATCAATCCAGTAGCCGGCAGGCCGGCAAGGAGGACGAGATGGCAACGATCACGACCCGCAACGGCGTCGATGTCGATCGCCTGGTCGCAACGATCGGAGCGGTCAAGGGCGATTCGAACCTCGCCCAGTTCACGTTCCGTGCCCGCAGCACCTGGGAGGCAGGAGGTCGCAACAAGGGCGAGATCCGCGAATTCGAGCATGCAGGCGCTACGACGAAGGAACGTACCCAGGCATTCGAGCTCATCGGCGACGAACCGCCGGTCCTCCTTGGGACGAACGCCGGGCCGAACGCGGTCGAGCTCGTCCTGCAGGCCCTCGCCTTCTGTTACGGCGTCGGCTTCGTCTACAACGCGGCGGCAAAGGGCATCGAGATCGATGAGCTCCGCTATGAGATCGAAGGCGACCTCGATCTCCATCGGTTCCTCGGTTTGGGCGGTTCTCGAGCCGGGTTCTCGGCGATCCGGGCCAAGGGCTGGGTTCGGTCGCCAAATGCCACCGCCGCCCAGCTCGATGAGCTCTGCCAGTACGTCCAAGACACCTCACCGGTCCGCGACATCCTCGCCAGCGCGGTCCCGGTCACAACCGACCTGGTCGTACTTGACTGACCGCGTCTCCCGAGGCCGACATGCGGATCAAGTGCATGTCAGCGAACCATAGAAGAACAGCGCTCCGAACGCTCCGACGAGCGCCCACAGGCTGACCGCGCTCGATGCCGCGAAGCCGCCGAGACTCCACTGCAGGAGGAACGGAAGGAAGAAGATCAGAGCCGGCTGGCTGGATCGAAGGAAGCGGAAGTTCTTCGTCCGGGCGAAGACTGCCAGGCCTCGCGATCGACACGATCTGGTAGGCGAATGGGATCGCCGCCGAGTCGGGCAACCCGAGCGCGAAGATACGTGCCGACCCAGACGACGGCAAGGACGGTCACCGTCAGGGCGGCGAGGGTGAGT
>CAVRFC010000005.1:0-1636918 GCA_963720315.1 uncultured Chloroflexia bacterium | reverse complement strand
CGGATGAGTCCTGTCGAGAGGGTCACGCGTCGATGTTAGCGGGCGACAGAGCGCATCTCACTCGAGCCTAAGCCTTGCCCGTACCGGGTGCTACGATACCCCAGGGGGTATTCTCCAGACGAGCACGTCGACTGAGGGCATGGATCGCAGACACGGTCATCAGAACGGCACCGCCGACGAGATCGGGGAGGGGGAGGTCGCCGCGGTGCACGCGACAGGCGACGAGCATCACGCAGCGGCGATGGTCACCCGGCGGGCGACGACCGGCACGCCGGCCACTCGGTGGCGATGTTCCGCGACAAGTTCTGGCTGAGCCTCGCACTGACGATCCCGGTCGTTCTGCTGAGCGCCGACATCCAGGAGTGGTTCGGCTACACCGTCCCGACATTCCCGGGATCGGCGTACCTGCCGGCGATCCTTGGGACCATCGTCTTCCTATACGGCGGGATGGTGTTCATCCGCGGTGCCGAAGGCGAGCTACGCGATCGTCAGCCGGGGATGATGACCCTGATCTCGTTGGCGATAGTCGTCGCATTCGTGACGTCGTGGGCGGGCACCCTCGGCCTGTTCGAGGTCGAGATCTGGTGGGAGCTCGCGACCCTGATCACGGTCATGCTGCTCGGCCACTGGCTCGAGATGCGCTCGATCGCCCAGGCGCAGGGAGCCCTCGCGGCCCTCGCCGAGCTGCTGCCCGACACGGCCGAGCGGGTCGCGGACGGCGGCACCGAGACGATCGCGTTGATGGCGCTCAGGGTTGGCGACATCGTCCTCGTCCGACCCGGGGCCCGCGTCCCTGCCGATGGTGTGGTGGTCGACGGTGAGGCCGACGTCGACGAGTCGATGATCACCGGCGAGTCGAAGGCGGTTTCCAAGGAGCCGGGGGAGAAGGTCGTTGCCGGAACCGTCGCGGCCGGGGGCAGCATCCGGGTTCGAGTCTCGGCGGTCGGGGACGAGACCGCGCTCTCGGGGATCATGCGGCTGGTCGCCGCAGCCCAGGCATCGGCGTCGAGGGCACAGGCACTTGCCGACCGGGCGGCCGCAATCCTCTTCTACGTTGCCCTTGGCGCGGGCACCATCACCCTCTTGTTCTGGTGGCTCCAGGGCGATCCCGAGGGCGCTCTCGTACGAACTGCGACGGTCCTCGTCATCGCCTGCCCGCATGCGCTCGGTCTGGCGATCCCGCTGGTGATCGCGATCAGCACCTCGATCGGCGCCCGCAATGGGCTTCTCGTCAAGAACCGGATCGCGCTCGAGCGGGCTCGTGAGCTCCAGGTCGTCATCTTCGACAAGACCGGTACGCTGACGAAGGGTCAGCCGGTCGTGGCCGCCGTCACCGGAGTCGCAGGCGACGACGAGCAGGTCCTGCGGTTCGCGGCGGCCGTCGAGGCAGACTCCGAACACCCGCTGGCGCGTGCGATCGTCAACGAGGCGAAGCGACGCGGGATCGACGTCTCGGGCGGGACGGCGTTCGAAAGCCACGCCGGTCGCGGCGTCAGGGCCTCGGTCGACAGTCATTCGGTGGCCGTTGGCGGCCCGCGGATGCTGTCCGAACTGGGGCTCGAGCCGATCGGCGAGAGCGAGGCATGGGCGCACGAGGGACGGACCGTCCTCCATGTGGTTGTCGACGGTCGGGTTGTCGGCGCCCTTGCTCTCGAGGACGAGATCCGACCGGAGTCGCACGAAGCCGTCGCTGACCTCCACGCTCTCGGCCTGACGGTCGCGATGATCACCGGCGACAGCCAGTCGGTCGCCGACTCAGTCGCCCGACGTCTCGGCATCGACGAGGTTGCCGCCCAGGTCCTACCGGCCGACAAGGCCGCTTCCGTCCGCCGGTTCCAAGAGGGCGGCCGGAAGGTCGCGATGGTCGGCGATGGAGTCAACGACGCTCCCGCCCTAGTGACGGCCGATGTCGGCATCGCGATCGGGGCCGGGACCGACGTCGCAGTCGAATCGGCCGGCATCGTGCTCGTTCGCAGCGACCCGCGGGACGTCGTGGCCGCGATCGAGCTGTCGCGAGCGACCTATCGCAAGATGGTCCAGAACCTCGTCTGGGCGACCGGCTACAACCTCGTGGCGATCCCCGTCGCCGCGGGGGTGCTCGTGCCGTGGGGGATCGACCTGCCGATGGCGGTCGGGGCGATCGCAATGAGCGCGTCCACGATCATCGTCGCCGCCAATGCCCAGCTGTTGCGCGGCCTCCGCCTCCGCCGCGATCCGATCTCACCGGAGCCACGACTCGCGCCCGCCTGACCCACTGGCACGGTCCCTCGCGGAAGTCTGCAGGCACTGACCGCGATCTTCAAGTTCCGCGACCAACCCCTGACGCATCACAGGACGGCCGACCCTCCGGTACGGTAGTACACTGACTGAACAGTCAATGAACAAAACTCCAGCGACAGCCCGATCCACGTCCCGGACTCGGCAGGCTGATGCGCGCCGCGACGAACTGCTGCGCACCGCACTGAAGCTCTTTGCCGAGCGAGGCTTCGACGGTACGACGATCGCGGACATCGCCACGGCGACCGGGACTGCGCACGGTCTCGTTTACCACTACTTCGCCAGCAAGAACGAACTCCTGCTGGCGGTCCTCGAGCGCTTCAGTTTCCTGCCCGAACTTCGGCGCCTGCTCGATGTCTCCCCGGACGGCGAGGCGGCCGAGGTTCTGACCGAGATCGCGGTCCGCTTCTCGGCGTTGCTGCACGAGCGGGCGGATCTCCTTCGCCTGGTATCGCGGGAGTCACAGACCAACCCATTGGTGGCTGCGGCCCTAGGTGGAGTGATGCACGAGGGCACCGAGCTGATCTCGACCTACCTCGATGCCCGGGTCACCGCCGGTGACCTCCGGCCGCACGACACAACGGTCCCGGCGCGTGCCCTCTTCTGGGCGCTGCGTGACCATGCATCTCGCCCAGGCGCCGCAGGACGGGTTTGAGGCAGCCCTGGTCGACGTCCTCCTGAACGGCCTCCGGCCAACTTGAAAGGAGCCTCGGCATGGATTTCCTGGTGCTGAAATGGCTGCACATCGGAGCGATGTTCATGGCCACGGCTCTCGCGGTCGGCCCGTTCGTGGTGCTCTTCCTCGTCGCTCGTACCGGCGACCTGCCGTCGATCCGCCGGGCCTTCTCGTTCTCGACGATGATCGGTCGGATCGGCGCCGCAATGTACGGCCTCGGCATCGTCTTCGGCATCGTGGCTGCGCTGACCGGCGCCATCGACCTGACCGCCAAGTGGCTCCTAACCGCCTACGCCCTGGTCGCCCTCCTCGGCGCAAACGGACTGCTCTCGGAGCGCTGGATGGGGCGCGTCCAGACGGCCGCCGAGGCGGGAGCATCGGACGAGGTCGATCGTCTAGCGCGGGCGCCATCCGCCATGACGCTCCTGACCATCATGGTCGTCGTCACCTTGGCGATCATCTACGTCATGGTGGTAAAGCCGACGCTGTTCTGATCTGAACGGGCATACCAGCCTGCACCCGCCCCACCGGCGGCGCGATGACCGGCAGACGCCCGGGTTCTCGACCTAGGCGGCTGGGACACCCGCACGCGTGAACGTCACATGCGTTACTCCACCGGGCGAGGAGACGGCCTCGATCGCGTAATCCTTCTCGAGGCCCTCCAGTCCGTCCCAGAGGCGTTCGCCCCGGCCGAGCAGGATCGGGACCACCGCGATGTGCATGTGGTCGACGAGCCGTGCAGCCAGGAATTCGCGGATCACCGTGGGGCCCCCGCCGATGCGGACGTCCTGGCCGCCCGCAGCCTCGCGGGCCGTCTCGAGCGCGTCGGCGGGCGACGCGTCGATGAAGTGGAACGTCGTGCCGCCCTCCATCTCGATCGACGGGCGCGGGTGATGGGTGAGGACGAAGACCGGCGTGTGGAACGGTGGGTTCGAACCCCACCAGCCCTTCCACTCCGGATCCTCGTGCCATCCGGGCGGGCCGAACTTCCCGGCACCCATGATCTCGGCGCCGATCCCCGGATCGTGCAGCCGCAGGAAGGCATCGTCGATGCCGCCGCTGCCGCCGGGCTCGCCGACCATCTCGCGCCACCACCGGGTGACGAACATCCATTCGTGCAGCCGTTCGCCGGCGTGGCCGAACGGGGCGTCGAGGCTCAGACCTTCGCCGGTGCCGAAACCATCGAGCGAGATGGAGAAGAATTGGACGCGGGCAAGCGACATGGCTCGTGCTCCTTTCGCGTGGGAGGTGCTGCTGGCCTCGGTTTCGCCTGGATCGGCGTGGCACTCTGGCTCCGAACCTAGGAGCCCGAGGTGTCAGATGCAACCATCGCCGGTCATTCGCGTCGCGGGGGTGACGTATGTCGCCCTTGGGCTGGGGTTTGGCGTCGGGGCGCTCGTCGCGCTTGCAAGCTTCGCGCGCGACGGCGAACTTCCGATGACGCCGTGGGGCTTTCGAGCGCTCAGCGGGCCCTTCGAGCGCCTCGAGCCGCAGCAGTTCACGGCGCTTGGATTGGGATTGGTGGGCGTCTGCGCGCTGGATGTGGTCGCGGGCGTGTGGCTATGGCAGGGACGACAGCGCGGGGCGAACCTGGGACTCGCGACGACACCGCTGGCGCTCGCGTTGGGCGCGGGATTCGCGCTGCCGTTCCTGCTCGCCGGCGTGCCGATACGTGTGGCCCTCGTTCTGGCCGGGCGTCGAACCCTTCGCTGAGGATGGGCTAGCGTCTCTGGCGCCCTGAGCCCGGAGACGAGCACCCGACCCGGCCCGGAGCAGATCCGGAACCGGCCCGAGGTTCGAGTCGACCGATTCTGACGACGGGGAGCTGCAGGGTTCCTCAGGCCTTCGACGCCGCCCCTAGTTCAGCGATCTGCGCCCGGGCGGCCGCGACGAGTTCGGCGTTGGTGCTGGCGTGTCCGTGCAGACCCCAGCCGCCCTCGGGCGCTTCCGCGAGAAGGACCCAGGTGCGGTCGGCGAGGGATGGATCGCCGGCCGCGTCGGCCACGATCGATGTGAGCTGGGCGACGACGGCCAGCTGCTTGTCACGGTCGAGCGCGCCGGCATTGGTGAGGACCTGGACTCGGACGTAGGTGCTGTCGCCGTTGACGTTCGATATCGCAGCGGCTGGAAGCTCGTGGACGAACGCGGCGGTGTTCTCGCGAAACATCGGGATGTCGGGCACCCGTTCGACGGTCATCACAGCGGTGGCGAGGTCGCGAGCCAGCGTATGAGTGTCGGAGAACGTGCCTGCTGCGGCGTAGACGTCGATCATCGGCATGTGTCAGGCTCCGTCCTCGACTGCATCGGCGAAGTGCGCCTCGGCGATCACTGGGGGTGGGCGCATATCCCAAGATGACGCCCGTCATCCAGACTGCAGGATGACGACCATCATCTACGCTGTCAACAGCCACGGGAGAGCGCAGCGAATGGGCCATTCTCGAGCCACCAAACGCGTGCACCACGAAGAGATCGTCGGCGTGGCCGCGTCCCGCTTCCGCGAGGACGGGATCGAAACGGTGGGCGTGGCCGACGTGATGCACGACGCCGGGCTGACGCATGGCGGCTTCTATCGCCACTTCGAGTCGCGCGACCAGCTCGTGGCGGAAGCGGTCGAGCGCGCGCTCCACGACGGCGGTGAGGCGATGGCGGCCGTCGCCGAGTCGCCCCGTGATCCACTGGCGGCAGTCATCGATGCGTACCTGAGCGTCACCCACCGCGACAACCTCGGGACGAGCTGCGCAGTCACGACGCTCGCCGGGGATGTTGCCCGCAGCAATCCACGCGCGCGAGCCGCGTACACCGCCCAGGTCGGCGTCTACATCGACATGCTGATGCGACTGCTCCCATCGGGAACCAGCGACAGTAGTCGGGCAAGGGCGATCACCGCCCTTTCGACGTTGGTTGGCGCGGTGTCGATGGCCCGAGCGGTCAACGACGAGGCACTCTCACAGGAGATCCTCGCCTCGGCGGCGTCGGAGCTGAAGGCGCAGCTCGGCTGAGGCCATTGGTGGACACGCATCCCTTCGAGAGGCGCCGACCCGCTGCGCTGGGATCCACTCGTCGTCCTCGAAGACCCGTATCCGACGTACCGGCGGCTGCGGGATGAGGCGCCCCTCTACCACGATGCCCAGCGCGAAATCTGGGCCTTCACCCGGTACGACGACGTCCAAAGCGCGGCACGGGACTGGGAGACGTACGCGAGTGGCGCGTCGGGCGGGAATGACCTGGACAACGGCGCCGAGCTGTTCCAGCCCGCGGGCGACCTTGCGGGCGTCGATCCGCCCACGCACGAGCGCATCCGCGCCGTGCTCCATCCCGCGTTCAAGCCCGGCGAACTGAGGGCGCGCTTCGAGCCCGTCGTTCGCGAGGCCGTCATCCGACTCATCGACCGATTCGCCGACCGCGGCTCGGCCGATTTCGCGCGAGAGCTGGCCCGCCCGCTCCCCGCCGAGATGGTCTGCAGCTGGCTCGGGTTCCCGAGCGAGGATCACGAGTATCTGACCGATCTGTTCGGCAAGATGCTCACCCGTGACCGCGGCCAGCGGGCGTTGCCGGCCACCGCCCTGGCCGCGCGCGACTCGATGCACGCCTATGTCCGGATCGCTGCCGCGGAACGACGGACGGCGCCGCGCGATGATCTTCTGAGCCTCATCGTCGCCGCGCAGCACGAGCAACGACTCAGCGACGACGAACTGCTCGGGATCTGCGTACTGCTCTTCATGGCCGGGATCACGACGACCCAGGGGCTCATCTCGAACTCCCTGTTCCATCTCGATCGGTTCGGCGATCAAAGGGCGTTGCTGTGTCGCGAACCGGACCGGATGGCAGTCGCGATCGAAGAACTGTTGCGCTTTGAGGCGCCGCTCCAGGCGCTGGCCCGGACGACGACGCGGGATGTCGAGGCGTATGGCACGGTGATCCCGGAGGGCGCCCGGGTGGTGCTGGTCTGGGCGTCAGCCAACCGTGATGAGCGACGCTGGCACGAGCCCGACCGCCTCGACATCACGCGGGAGCCGGCCCGCCATGTGTCCTTCGGCGAAGGGATCCACCATTGCATCGGCGCGCCGCTCGCCCGGCTCGAGGCGCGGGTCGCCTTCGAGGAGCTCCTCAAGCGGATCCCGGACTATGCGGTGATCGGCCCGACCGTGCGTGGATCGACGCCCTCGGACCGCCTATTCGAGAGCCTGCCCGTCGAGTTCTAGGTCGTGGGTTCGTCGTATTCGGAGGCGAACAGGTAGCTGACTGCCAGGCTCCGATACGGTCGCCAGCGCTCTGCCAGCTGGAGCATCTCGTCGTCCGTCGGGAGATGGTCGAAGCCGTATTCCCGCTCGATGGCGCGTCGGAGGGCGAGGTCGCCGGTCAGGAACACGTCGGGTCGGTCCAGGGCGACGAGCAGGAAGCCTTGCGCCGTCCACGGTCCGATGCCCGGGATGTCGGTCAGGGCATTGACGACCTCCTCGTCCGACATGCCTGACAGCGCCTCATCGCTCAGGCGACCATCGACGAAGCGTTGCGCGACCGCCCGCAAGGTTGCCGTCTTGCGCGCCGATATTCCGCTCGATCGAACGGCCTCCGGATCAGCCGCCAGCATCTCGGCGGGTGTCGGCAGTCGGCCACCGAAGTTCTGCTCGAGGCGGCCGAGGATCGTTCGGGTCGCGCGCACGGAGAGCTGCTGCCCGATGACCTGGAAGATCAGGGTGGAGAAGGCGTCGAGCGCGGGGAGGTCCTTCGTCCAGGCGCGCGGCCGGAAGTCCGGCCGCGCGTCGATGATCCGTGCGAGGACAGGATCGGCCTCGACGGCAGGAACTCCCGGGCGTCGGGATCGGCGAGAGCAGGCTCCGTCGTCCTCGTCTGCATCAGCCCATCCTACGGGTGCACCTGCAGGCCGATCCCGCGGTTGAGTCGCATCGACTCCATCAGCCAGAACGCGACCTCCGGGGTGAACACGTCCGCGGCCGCCAGCACGCCCGTGTACTTCTCGATGACCGGCGCGGCCGTCGCCTCGCCGACCGCGTCGAGGTAGGCCTTGACGGCGCCCCACATGTTCCCGACCGCGCCGTACTTCTGCGAAGTAGGGCGTCGGATCGACGGTGGCGAGGGCGGTCTTCGCGCTGGCCTCGAGGTCGGCCATGTACTGCTGGTGGAGCGCGACGTCGTCGCGCGTGCCGAGCCGGCCCAGGTGGCCGCTGATGAGCGTCGTCCACGGGTAGGTCAGCGCCGTGGCCGGCATCGCCAGGTAGCCCGGGATGTCGTCGGACAGGTTGACGACGTACACGGGCACCCAGCCCACGTTCACGATGTCGACCATCATCAGCGTGTCGTGCTCGGGAAAGTGGATGACGCTGTTGTCGGGCGTGTGGTTGGCGCCGTGCCACGCGAGCTCGATCCGCTCGCCGCCGATCTCCAGGGTCCGCCGATCGCTGAACGTCTCGTCCGGTGCCGGCCGGTTCGGGTCGTCGTCGCGGAGCAGCAGCCGGCGGGTCTCCTCGTGCCCGATCCGCACGACGTCCTTGCCGAACAGCGACGACGCGCCGGCATGGTCGGCGTGATGGTGGGTGTGGACCAGGTACGTCACCTTGTTGCTCACGCCGTTGGCTCGGGCGACCTCGTCGATCGCGCGCTGGAGGTTGTGCCCGATGCTCGGCGGGGCATCGAACAGGACGACGCCGTCCTGCGTCGTCAGGAAGGCGGCCTGGTAGACGCCGTCGGTGACCCAGTACAGGTTCCGCTCGATCCGCCCGACGTAGTAGCCCTGCTCGTTGGGCGCCGGGCCGAAGGCAGACGCCGGGATCGGGGCGTAGTCGGGCAGGCTCGAGAGCTTGGTTTCGGTTGCGGTCGTGGCGTTCATCGCTGACTCCGTTCTGTGAGACGGTCCCGGACGCGTCGCTTCGGTGCTGGTGTCGGGTCAGCCGGCCCACGGCAGGGCGATCGCGCCCACCTGGCTGAGGATCGCGGCCAGGTCCTCGAAGGCCCACTGCTCGCTGATCCGTCCGTCGTCGGTGACCCGGTAGATGTCGACCGCGTCCCATCGGACCGGGCGTCCGGTCGCCGGGACCCCGAGCAGGTTGCCGGTGTGCGTCGCCGTCACGACGAGGCGCAGGGCGACCAGATCGTCGCTCGCGATCGCGTCCTGCACGGTTGCCTGGATGTCCGACAGGGCGCCGATGAAGCCGCCGAGGACGGGGACGATGTTGTCGACGCCCGTGACGGTCCCGAGTGCGCCGCCGTGCCAGGCGATGTCGGCCGTGAAGTAGTCGCGGGCGCGTTCCGCGTTGCCGCCGGTGAAGACTTCGGCGACGTAGCTGCCGCGCAATGGCTTCGCGCTGGACTCGTGGTGACTGACTCGATCATGGTGCGTTGTCCTTCCTCGTGGGGATGTCGACGGCATCGTCGTGTCGAGCGACCGGCGATCGCATCCCGGAACTCCGTAGTTCGCGACCCCAGTGCATGCTGAGCGGCGACGAGGGATCCCTCGTCGATCGGCAAGGAGGTCACGCCGGGTGCAGTTGCTGGGCCGGGAACGCGAGCGAGCGGCCCTCGACCGGCTGGTGGAGTCCGCTCGCGACGGGCACGGCGGCGCACTCGTCGTCCATGGCGAGCCCGGGCGTCGGCAAGACGGCGCTCCTCGACGACTCGGTCGAGAAGGCCGCGACCGCTGCGAATCGTCCGCACCGCCGGCGTCGAGGGCGAGATGGAGCTCCCGTTCGCCGCGGTTCAGCAGCTCTGCGCGCCGATCCTGGCTCTCGGTGAGCGACTGCCGCGCCCGCAGCGCGACGCGCTCGATATCGCCTTCGGGCTCAGTCCGGGGCCGGCGCCGAACCCGTTCCTCGTCGCGCTCGCGGTTCTCGGACTGCTGTCGGAGGCCGCCCGGGAGCGCGGCCTCCTCTGCGTGATCGACGACGCCCAGTGGCTCGATCGCGCGTCGGCACAGGTCCTCGGGTTCGCGGCTCGCCGCCTCGCGGTCGAGCGGATCGCGATCGTGTTCGCCGCGCGGGAGATGGGCGAGGCGCTGCGGGGACTGCCCGAGGTCCATGTCGAGCCGCTCGGTCATCGCGACGCCCGCGCGCTCCTCGAGTCCGTCCTGCCGGCTCCGCTGGACGACCAGGTGCTCGAGCGGCTGATCGTCGAAACGCGGCGGCAATCCCCTCGCGCTGGTGGAGTTGCCGCACGACCTGGCGTCGTCGCAGACTCGCCGGCGGCTTCGGCGTGCCGGCGGCAGCGCCGGTGCACGCCGGGATCGAGGAGAGCTTCGAGCGGCGAGTGGCGGCCCTGCCGCGTGACGCGCGGCTCCTGGCCCTCATCGCCGCGAGCGACCCGACCGGGGACGCGGCGCTCGTGTGGCGGGCCGCCCGAGCGGCTCGGGATCCCGGAATCAGCGGCCCATCGCGGCGGAGTCGAGCGGCCTGATCGCGTTCCGGCCGGAGCGTGGCCTTCCGGCATCCGCTCGTTCGCTCCGCGGTCTACCGGACCGCCGGCCGCCGACGAGCGGACCGAGGTCCATCGCGCGCTCGCCGAGGCGACCGATCCCGAGACCGACCCGGATCGCCGCGCCTGGCACCGCGCCCAGGCAGCGGTCATGCCCGACGAGGACGTCGCCGCGGACCTGGAACGTTCCGCCGCGCGCGCCCAGGCACGTGGCGGGTTCGCCGCGGCTGCGGCATTCCTCGAACGTTCGGCCGCGTTGACGGTCGAGCCCGCGAGGCGCGCCGCCAGGGCGTTGGCCGCGGCGCAGGCGAAGCACCAGGCGGGCGCCGATCGACGATTCGGTCGCGCTGCTCGAGATAGCCGAGGTCGGCCCGCTCGACGAGCTTTCAACGGGCCCAGGCGGAGGTCCTTCGGGCGCGAATCGCATTCGCCACCAACCGCGGCAGCGACGCGCCGCCGCTGCTGCTCGCGGCGGCGCGCCGGCTCGAGCAACTGGACGTGCCGCTGGCGCGCGAGACCTACCTCGACGCGCTGACCGCGGCGCTGTTCAACGGGCGCCTGGCAGGCGACCGTCGGCACGAAGCAGGTGGCGGACGCGGCGCTTGCCGCGCCCCCGGCACCCGATCCACGCCCGGCGGACCTGCTCCTCGATGGGCTCGCGACGCTCATCGCCCGACGGGCCGGTGGCCGGAACGCCCAAGGTGCGGGTCGCTGTCGCGGCCTTCGCGCGCCGCGACGTCGAACCCGCCGAAGCGCTGCGCTGGCGATGGCTGGCCGGTCGGGCAGCGGGATTCATCTGGGACTACGAGGGATGGGACCGCCTCACCGATCACCACATCCGGGCAGCCCGCGAGGCGGGGCTGCTCGCGGAGCTGGTCCTGGCGCTCACCACGCGCGTCGGCGTCCATCTCTTGGCGGGCGAGACGCAGGCGGCAGCGGCGCTCATCGAGGAGGCAGACGCCCTCGCCAGGGCGACGGGCGGTGGCATCGCCCCTCGCTACGGCGCGCTCGCGCTGGCCGCTCACCGAGGTCGTGAGGACGAGCTCCTGCGGCTGGCCCGAGTCGCGACCGAGGACTTCGTGGCGCGCGGCGAGGGACTGGGCGTGACGGCAACGAACTGGGTGACCGCCCTCCTGTACAACGGCCTCGGACGCTACGAGGACGCGTTCATCGCAGCGGCGGAGGCGACCAGGATCCCGGGCGAGATCTGGTTCGCCAGGTCTGCATCGGTGGAGTTGATCGAAGCGGCGAGCCCGCACCGGTCGCCAGGAGCAAGCCGCCGAAGCCCTCGAGATCCCTGAGCGCATCGACGAGCGCCAGCGGCACGCCGTGGGCGCTCGGCGTCGAGGCCAGATCACGGGCCCTCCTCGCTGAAGGCGATGCCGCCGAGCCGCTGTACCGCGAGGCGATCGAGCGGCTCGAGCCGACGCGCCTTCGGCTCGACCTGGCCCGGGCGCATCTGGTCTACGGGGAGTGGCTCCGACGCGAAGCCCGGCGGATCGACGCGCGGAACGAGCTCCGAGCTGCCTACGAGCTCTTCACGGACTTCGGGATGGAGGCCTTCGCAGAGCGCTCGCGGATCGAGCTCGAGGCGACGGGTGAGCAGGCGCGCAAGCGGACCGTCGACACGCTCGATCAGCTCACGCCGCAGGAGGCGCAGATCTCACGCCTCGCGGCCGAGGGCAACACGAACCGCGAGATCGCGGCGCAACTCTTCATCAGCCCGAGCACCGTCGAGTACCACCTGCGCAAGGCGTTCCGCAAGCTGGACGTGACGTCGCGAACGCAGCTGGCGAACAGGTTGCGATAGCGACCGCTCTCTGGACGGGGAGTTCGACCCCCCATCCCAACGCGATCGTCTAATCGAGGCGCTCGAGCGTCACGACGGGGATCGCCCGCCCGCCCCGCGCTATCGGTCGAGTTCGACCGGTGTCACTTCGAGGGACACGATCGAGCCGTTTCGCTCCACGCCGACCGGCACGCGCCGGCCGACCATCTCGCCGACCATGACCCGCTGGAGATCGCCGACGCCCTCGATCGGCTTGCCGTCGAGCTCGACGATCACGTCGCCGGCGCGAACGCCGGCGGCAAAAGCGGGGCTCCCATCGAGGAGTTGGACGACCTCGAGCCCGCGGCGGCGTCCGAGCCGCTCGGCAAGAGCCGGCCTGAGCGGCCGAGTCCCGCCGACGACCCCGAGGAACGCCCGCTTGACGCGGCCGTCGTGCATCAGTGACCCGAGGATCGCTCGCGTCCCGGAGTTGATCGGGACGGCCAGGCCGAGCCCGATCCCCGCGACGGCGGTGTTGATCCCGACGACCCGGCCACGGCTGTCGGCCAGGGCGCCACCGGAGTTGCCCGGGTTCAGGGCGGCGTCGGTCTGGATGACGTTCTCGACGAGCCGGCTCGCCCGGCCGTCGCGCGCCGCAAGCGACCGCCCGAGGGCGCTCACGACGCCCGCTGTCACGCTGCCCGCGAAGCCGAGCGGGTTGCCGATCGCGACGACGAGTTGGCCGACCTTCAGCTGGTCGGCATCGCCGAGCGGCGCAGCGGCGAGCCCGTCGCCTGCCGCACGAACGACCGCGAGATCCGACAGCGGATCCCGCCCGACGACGTCGAACGTGAGCTCCGTGCCATCGACGAACGTGGCAGTTCCGCCGCGAGCGCCAGCGACCACGTGCGCCGAGGTCAGGAGGTAACCGTCTGGGGTGAACGCCACGGCCGAGCCGGCGCCCCCACCCCAGCCGCCGTCGTGGCGAACCCGAAGGCTCGCCACGGACGGGATCAGGCGCTCGGCCGCGGTGCTGACCGCAAGCGAGTAGGCGTCGAGCTCATCGCTCTCGTCGATGTCGTTGAGGGTCTCGTCCGCTGAGATCGCGGATCGTTCGGCGACCATCGCTGGGTTACGCCTCCCCGGACGCGCTGGCTGTCCCGCCGACCGACACCGTTCGCTCGTCGGTACCGCGGACCACCTTGATCTCGAACGGCATCGGGTTTGACGCGATGATCTCCTGGAGCTGGTCCGCTTCCGTGACGACCGTTCCGGCGATCTCGACGATCAGGTCGCCGTCGCGGATTCCGGCCCGCGCAGCGGGGCTGTCGTCCTCGACGCCACGGACGAGAACGCCGTCACGCTCCGGGAGCCCGACCGACCGGCGGAGGTGGCGGGCCACTCGCGCCGGAGCCACGGCGATTCCCAGGCGGGGTCGCTCCACGGACTCCCCGCGAGAGAGTGCCTCGACTCGCGATCGGAGCGCGCTGTCCGCCGGAAGCGCCAGGTAGAAGCCCTCGCCGATCCGATTTGTGTTCAGTCCGATCAGGCGCGCGTCCGCGTCGAGAAGGGGCCCACCGGATGAACCGGGAGCCAGCGGCGCCGTGTGCTCGAGGCTGCCGCCGATCTGCCGACCGCCGGGACCGCGGAAGGCTCGCTCGATCGCGCTGATCGACCCGAACGTGACCCGAGCGCCCCCGCCCGGAGTCGCCGCGCCGGCGAAGATGATCGACCCGGCCGAGGGGCCGTCGCCGTCAGCCCAGGCAAGCGGGGCCGCTCCGGCCGTGTCCACGGCGATGACGGCAAGGTCGCCATCGACGTCGATGCCTGCGAGGCGGCCGGTCGCGGTACGGCCGTCGGCGAAGGTCACGCTGACCTCATCACCACGGACGTTGTGCGCGTTCGTGAGAACCTGGCCGGCGGCGAAGACGACGCCGGACCCGCGCAGTCTCGATCCGATTCCGACGATCGAGGGCGTAGCGGTTTCGGTAAGTCGGGTCAGAGCCTGAGAAAGCTCGTCGAGAGCGGTCATGAACGGAAATCTCCTCGCCGCGTAAGGGCAGATACCGTAGTGAGTTGTCAGTTGCGACTTGCAACATACTACGATGATGAGGACCGTGCAACCGTCGACATCGCCTACCATGGCCAGCGTGAGTGAGGCGACCGCCCCTGATCCGCCGGCCGCTCCGAGGTCCCCCCTCGAGGCGGCGCTGGAGCGTGTTGGCGATCGCTGGAGCCTGCTGCTCGTGGACGCGCTGCTGGGCGGCGGCCGCCGGTTCGGCGAGCTCCGCGAGGAGTTGCCCGGCCTCGCCCCGAACATCCTCATCGAGCGGCTCCGACGCCTGGAACGCGAGGGGATCGTGATCGCGACGCCATACTCCACGCGTCCGCCGCGGATGGAGTACTCGCTGACCGGCGACGGTCGCGACCTGGCGTCAGCGCTGCGCTTGCTCGCTGACTGGGGCTCGCGACGCAACGAGCTCGGGGAGCCCCTACGGCACGATCGCTGCGGGACGCCCCTCGAAGCGCGCTGGTATTGCCCGACGTGCGCCTCCGCGGTCAGCGACGCCGAGACGGGCGGTCGCGAGACGCGGGTCGTCTGACCTCAGGGAGTCGGCGCGGGGTCGATCGAGCCCTCGCCGTCAAATGACGCCGGTGATTCGCGAGTAGCGCGAGACCGTCACTGCCCGCAACGTCCTGGAGTGTCAGCGCGGTTTGCCGCTTGCCACCCAGCGTTCGAAGAGGTCGACCTGTGCCTGAGGCCACGCGCCGTCGCAAGGCATAGTGCCCGCCTGGAGGCGGGCGAGGATGGCGTCGGCATGTTCGCTGACCTCATCGCGCGACCAGAGGTCGAACGCAAACTCCATCGAGTCCCGGTCACGCTCGCGGAACATCGGCTTGACGTGGGTCTCGAAGCTAACGGGCTCCGTGGAGTTGGGCATCATGTGCGCTCCCTTCGGTTTCTTCGACTCTCCCGATCGCTCGACTGCGGCGAGGTCATTTTCCTGCGATGCCTTCGACACTTGGTCGACCTGTCATGACCGCCGTCTCTCGCGCTTGACACGTGCACGACGAAACCAGCGAGGCATCGACCTCGCTGGTTCCGTCGACTGGCTGGACCTCCGGGCTTAGCCGGCTAGCCTACCGTCGCTGCGACAGCCGCCACCATGAGGTCGACGGTGCCTTCGCGCCGACTAGACGAACCGCTTGACGAAGTCGAGCGCGGTCTGGGCGACCTCGCGCCAGCCGTGGTCGATCGTGAGGGAGTGGCCTCGGTTCGGGATCTTCACGATCTCCGTCACGCCGGGGTTGCGCTTCTGCCGCTTGTAGGCGGCGTCCGCGATCGCCCACGGCACCGTGTGGTCCTTCTCGCCCTCGATGATCAGCAGGGGACCGCGGTCCGGGTTCTTCGTGTCCACCTTCGCCTCGGTCCACGGGTTGAGGTTCGCGTTGCCCATCTGCGCGAGCGAGATCCCGGAGGCGGCGACATGGAACTTGTCGTAGAGCTCCATCGCCTCCTCCTCGTCCAGATTGTTCGTCCAGGCGTATCGGAACTGGTCGAACGTGAGCGTGAGCGCGCGGCCGCGATTGCGCGGGTTGATCAGGAACGGGCCCGCCGACCTGAGCACCGACAGCGGCAGTGGCAGAACGCCACGGAAGACTCCCGGGTCGATCGCCACGGTGACCGCCGCGAGGCCCCTGCCCCGCGAGCATCTCCGCGAGCAAGACCGCCGGTCGAGTGCCCCATGAGCACTGGCTTCTTGTCCAGGGCAGTGATGATCTGGGTCGTGTGATCGGCGACCTGCTTCAGGGTCTTCTTGGCGAGGACCTCGGGCTCCGCACGGGCCTCCTCAACCGTTTCGGGATCATCAGGCCAGTCCGGCGTCAGCGCGACGTACCCGGCCTCCTCGAACAGCGCGGCCCAGTTGTCCCAGCTCGAGGGCAGCAGCCACAGCCCGTGGATGAAGATCACCGGCGTCGCGGTGGTCGCGTTCGCGCGCTCGATCTGCTCGCGCTCGCGTTCGGAGATCGACGCGCTGAGGCCTCTCGATCCTGAGTGGCCACGGGCGATTCGGCCTGTGCAGACGTCGTGTTCATCGTTCGACTCTCCTTCCGTTGATGGGGTTGGCGCGGGCGCACCAGCACCGGCGCACGCCTATCGGGCGCTGGCCGCCGCCGGAACGGCTGTGGTCTCGCGGAGCCAGTCGTCGAGACGGATCTCGCCGACCATCGCCCCGTCTCCGGGCACGAGCGAGCGTTCGCGCCACGGGGATGCCGAAGTACGTCGCAGACGGGTCGGCGATGACCGTGCGCGGGTCGTTGGTAGCCGCGAGGGCTCGCCGGACGGCCTCGTCGAACCGGAACGTCTCCGGCCCGCCGACCTCCACGATGCCGTTGACCGGCGCCCCGGCCGCGACGCGACCGACGGCCTTGGCGACGTCGGCGGCCGCCATCGGCTGGAACGCGACCGATGGCACCCGGACCGTGCTGCCGTCGGTGGCGTCGTCGGCGATGCTCTTGATGAACTCGAAGAACTGGGTCGCGTGGACGATGGAGTACGGGATGCCGGACGTCCGGATCAGCGCCTCCTCGACCCGCTTTGCCAGGAAGTACCCCGCGATCGTCTTCGTGAGGTCGCCGCTCTCGGACAACGCCTTCGTTCCGACGACGGACAAGGCGACGTGATGCCCGACTCCCGCAGCCGCCTCCGCGATCAGCAGGTGCTGGGTCGAGGTCGCGAAGAAGTCGAGCGCCGTCGCGTAGCTGAAATCGGGCGAATTCGACACGTCGACGACGACCGATGCGCCGTCGAGGGCCGCGGCGAGTCCTTCGCCGGTGATCGTGTTGATGCCGAGGCGCGGTGAGGCCGGGACGGCCTCGTGACCGTGCTCGGTGAGCCCGGCGACGACCTTCGAGCCGATCAGCCCGGTGCCTCCGATGACGACGATCTTCATGAGGCTCAGTCCTTTCCTGGCGTGTTCCACCTGTCTTCCCGTGCCGCGAAATCGCGCATCGCGACGAGGTTGATGCTGGGACCCGAGCTTCGATCCGCTCTTCGGTCAAATGACCCGAATTCGCCTCCTCGGACGGATCGCTAGTTGCGAGGGAGCTGCTCGGCCGGAAGGGACGCGAGCGCGTCGCGAAGGCCCGCTCGGGTCGCCACACCGAGCTTGGGAAAGGCTCGGTGGAGGTGACCGCCGACGGTCCGGTGCGACAGGAACAGCCGTTCCGCGATCTGCTTGTTCGTCAGACCCGACGCCGCGAGGGTGACGATCTCGAACTCCTGGGGCGTGAGCCGGTCCAGCACGTTGTCACCGGCACGCGGCTTGGTCTGCCCGGTCGCCCGAAGCTCCGCGGTTGCGCGGTCCACCCATGGCCGCGCGCCGAGGCGCTCGAAGATCGCCAGCGCGGCGTTGAGCTGGACACGAGACTCGACCATCGCGCGTTCGCGCCGTAGGCGTTCGCCGTAGGCCAGCCGCACCCGGGCGATGTCGAACTGCCACCGCTCGACTCCCGGGAGCGCCAGCGTCTCCTGGAACAGCTCGCGCGCCCGATCATCGGGCGCGACCATCGCGGCCGAAGCGCCGACCACGAGCGCGAGTCGCGACGACAACAGCGGCGATGTTCGCCTCTTGCATCGCGGCGACGTGCGCCGCCGCCTCGGCTTCGCGACCGGTACGCATCGCCGCCTCGACGAGTTCGATGAGCACTCGAAGCGCGTACGGAACATACGGCGCGAGGAGGCCTGGTGGGCTGATCCTGATCAGCTGCTCGTAGGCCCCCTCGAAGTCACCACGCCCGAGCGCGACCGCGCCACGGATTTGGCAGGCCCACCAGAGGTGGTGCTGCATCCCCCGCGGGCGGCCCCACTGGAAGATCGCGTCCGCGAGCTCCTCGGCGCGTTGATCATCACCCCGCCATGCCGCGATGATCCCCTGGAAGAAGCGGCCCAGCCACGTCAACGGCTGATAGCCATGGGCCTCGCAGACTCCGATCGCTTCGTCAACGAGTCGCTCAGCGTCATCCCAATGGCCCGCCTCGAGATCGTCGTCCGCAAGCTCGAGCATCGCGATGATGCCTGATGCGACCGCGCCACCTTCACGGGCGTCTTGGACGACGCGCCACAGGGCGTCTCGGCATCCCTCGACCCGGTCGACCCAGGTGGCCGCCTGCCCGATCCGAATGATCTGGGCCGGATCCGACTCGTCGGCGAGTGCCGCGATCGCCGAGTCGAGCGCTGGAGCGTCGACGCCGCGGCGCGGGCAGGATCGGCATACGTCCACCTGCTCAGATCGAGAGCGAGGGGGATCCCCTCGGCGCGTGCCATCGCAGCCTCGAACGACTCGCCACAAGTCCTCGTCACCGCTGAACGAGCAGACCATCATCAGCGAGGTGAGCGCCTCGGCGACGACGCGATCGCGCGCGTCCAGGACACCCTCGCGGCCCTCGATCGCAGCCACGAGCACACGATGGGCCGTCGCGACGTCGCCGTCGGCCCACAGCAGGAACGATGACGCCGCGATGGCCGCCTGCAGGGAGCCCTCGAGCTCGGCATGGCCGCGACGGAGCTCTGCCAGGACGTGGGAGGCGTTGCTCAGGTCACCGGCAACGTCGGCGCCGATGTAGGCCGCCGCAGCCAACCGTCGTCCCCTTGCTGCATCACCGGGAGTGAGATCGGCCGATCGAGTCAATGCCTTGACGCAACCGACGGCGTCGCCTCGGGCGAGGATCCGCGCCGCCGCGGCTTCGAGCTCGGCTGCCACGGACTCGTCCGGCTCGACGGTCGCCTCGGCGAGATGCCACGCCCGGCGATCCGGCTGACCCGCCCACAGGTCGGCGAGCACGCGGTGGGCGGCTCGACGCTCCCGCGGCCTGCGCGAGCTCCACGACGGCCGAGCGCATGAGAGGGTGGTGGAACGCGAGCCGGTGGGTCCCCTCGTCGACGTACGCGAGTCGTGCCTGCTCCGCCGGTGCGAGATCGCGAAGACCGGCATTCGGCGCCTGCCCCGCCTCCGAGCACGCGCACGTCGCCGGTGCCATCGAGCGCCATGATCAGCAGGAGCTGCCGCGTACGAGGCGGGAGCGCGGCGATCCGTGATCCGAAGAGCGCCTGGAGCCGTCGGCCGAGCGGCAGGGCGGAAGGCAGCGCCGTTGCGGATGCGCGCCTCTCCGGGCCGAGCGCGATCGGGAAGCTCCAACAGCGCGAGTGGGTTCCCCTGTGCCTCGACCAGGATGCGTTCACGAACGGTCGGTGCAAGGTCGGGAAAGCGCGTGTCGAGCAGCTCCCTCGCCGCCACATCATCGAGCCGCTGGACCTCCAGCTCGGGAAGTCCGGCGCGTTCGAAGAAGTCCTCCTCTCCCGTCCGCGATGCGCCGAGCAGGCCGACCTGGCTGCCCTCGAGGCGCCGCGCGACGAAGCTCAGCACGCCCGCGCTCGCTCGGTCCAACCAGGGCAGGTCGTCGATGACGACGAGCAAGGGTCGGGCCGTGGCTGCCTGCGCGAAGGAGCGCGAGCGTCGCATTCGACACGACGAGCCGGCTCGGTGGCGCGCCCTCGCCGAAGCCGAGCGCGACGTTGAGGGCGTCTCGATGGACGGCGGGGAGCTGTGGCAACGCCTCCAGCAGCGGGAGGAGGACCTGGTTCAGACCGGAGAAGCTTGTCTCGGCCTCGAACTCGACGCCGGCGGCGCGGAGGATGCGAGTGCCCACCCCCGACGCCGCCTCGGCTGCGGCGTCCAGGAGCTCCGTCTTGCCGACACCGGGCTCGCCCGTCACGAGCAGGGCACCGCCATCTGTCCGGGCCGCGGCGAGGAACGCGTGGATCCGGTCCACCTCCGCTTCGCGACCCACGAGCGGACCCTCAGGTCGAGCGAGGCCTGGCCGGTAGTCGCGCTGTGGAGCTGGAGTTTCGATCAAAAGGGCGTCGCCGTTGACTCGGACTGCAGCGCGTCGGGAGGAAAGTGTGGACCTTCGGCACCTGGCGGGCAAGCGCACCCGCTGCTGCGTTTGGAGTCATCTGACGCAAGACGGCGGACCACCCGGCGCGAACGATGGCGGTCTCATGCGGTCTCATCCCGATACAGGAGTGCCGATGCCGAGGGAACCATCAGCGCACGGCAACGGGTCGGATCCACGCGGCGGCCGCGACCAGATCGTGGTCACGAAGGTGAGTCCGTGGTCGATGGCAGACACCGTGGCTCGCCTCTCCGCCGTCGTTGCGGCGAGGGGACTGAAGGTCGTTGCGGCGATCGACCATAGCGACGAAGCGCGACGAGTCGGACTCGCATTGCGTGAAACGAAGCTGTTCATCGTCGGCAGCCCCTCGGTCTGGGCACCGGTGATCGAGGCGGCACCGCTGGCGGCTCTCGACCTGCCGCTGCGAGTGGTCGTCTGGGAGGACGGCTACCAGACGAAGGTCAGCTATCCATCACCGGCCGAGGTCGCCCGCCGATACGAGCTCGACGCCGACCTCGCCGCCGCACTGGAGAGCATCGATGCATGGACCAGCGCGGTCGTCGACCGCTAGCAGGAAGGGAGGCGATCATGCTGAACGAACTCGATGAACCGACCGCACAGAGCGTGCCCTGGCGTGTAGCGGAAGCCTATGCCGCGGAGGTCGAGCTCGAACGTTCCCGGTGGAAGGCGATCACCGCATTCGTGGAGCTGCTCAGGGCTGACGAGCGGCTCGCGCCCGGCTACTACCATGACCCGGACTGGAGCGTCAAGGACCTGATCGCCCACCTCGGGGCGTGGATGGCCGAGGCACGGGTGCAGCTGCTCGACATCGCGGCGCGCTCGTACGTGCCGCACGAAGTCGACGTCGACGGGCAGAACGCGGAGACATTGGCCGCCACGAGAGACGAGCCTTGGGATGATGTCTGGGCTCGCGCCAATGGGGCCAGAGCCTGGATGCTCGAGGCATGGTTCGCTCTCGCCGGACCGGATGAGGCCGCCAACCAGTGGATCCGCAAGGCCGGCGCCGAACACTATGGGGAGCATCTCAGCCGTCTCCGCGACTGGGTCGCAGAAGTCGTCGACCTACGGACGCGGCCAAAGGTGGACGAGTGGGAAGGCTAGGCTCGCCGAGGCCGATACTGGGCCTCGGGTGGGTCGAGTCGGTCCGATGAGTCGCCTGCCGGTAACCGTGCTTCCAGGCGTCGAGATGGGCGAGCAGGAGAAGCGCGACGCGGCCGGCGTCCCGATCGTCGTCCCCAACACGCTCTGGCAGGCGGCCGACGCGGAAGCGTACGGCGGTGGCCAGCCGAGCGACATCACCCACCTGGCCGAGTTCGAGGCGAGCGGCCTCGGTCGACGCGACGACGCCCGTTGGTCGGGAGCCCTCGAGGTGATCCCGACCAAGGCCGACGTCGTGCTCGACCTGATCCGGCTCAACAGCCTGTGGCCGTTGCTGTCCGGGCTCGCCTGCTGTGCCATCGAGATGATCTCGGCGGCGACGAGCAAGAACGACATGGACCGGTTCGGCTGGTTCCCGTTCCGCGCCAGTCCGCGCCAGGCGGACGTCCTGATCGTGGCCGGCACCTGTACGACCAAGATGGCCGGGCCGCTCATCCGGCTGTGGGACCAGATGCCCGAGCCGAAGTGGTGCATCGCCCTGGGCGACTGCACCTGCTCCGGCGGTCGCTACAAGAGGAGCTACTCGACGATCGAGGGCATCGACCGGATCATGCCCGTCGACATCTACATCCCGGGCTGCCCGCCACGACCAGAGGGCCTCATCTTCGGGTTCTTGAAGCTCCAGCAGCTGATCAAGGATCGTCGCGGCCACTGGCCGGATCGGGCGATCGGGCCGAACGTGCCGGACGGCATCTGAGACGGGGACGACCGAAGGCCGCTCGACCCGTCGGGAGCTGGCTGGCGAGGCGGGCAATCACGCCTCCCCGTCCAAGCCGGCGAGCAATGTCTACATGGACCGGTAGGGAGTGAAGAGAACCGGCACTTCGCTGCCAGCCAACTTCGCTCTGAGCTCCTCGCTGGGCTCACCAAGCAGTTCGCCGTGAACCACGGAGACCGTCGCCAGGACCGCATCGAACATGTGGCCGAGATTCGCGGCGTGCTCGATCGCCGCCTCGGAGTCCCGGTATCGCTCGATGATCATGCACTCGGACTGATCGCCGTTGAGGTAGAGGTCGTATCCCAGCGTGCCAGGCTCCTTTGCGCGCACGATCTCCGTGGCCTGATCGGACAAGCGCAGGTACTCCTCGCGCTTGCCCTCGTGAAACTTGAATCGTGCGATACCAAGAAGCTCACTCATGGCTCAGTCCTCCAAGATCTGACGACGAGTCGCTCAGGTCAGCTTCCGTCCAGGCCGTTCTGTCGTCGACGCAATCTCAGCCAGCCTGATCAGCGCATTCTCGGACGGGCTGCCGGGCTCTGCGTAGTGGAGGACGAGGATCTGGCCGTCAGCGCCGACGACCGCCAACCGCTCGACCCGCAGCTCGAACGCACCCACGACCGGATGGTTGAACGTGTACGCGGGCACGCCGGACGCTTCGTCGTCGTGACGCGCCGAGAGCTGTCGGAACGCCTCGCTACGCACTGACAATTCGCCGACCAGATCGGCCAGGCGCGGATCGTCGACATCGGGGCCGGCCAGGGCGCGCAGGCGGGCCACAGATCGCAGCGCGATGTCCTGCCAGTCGCCGAACAACGTGCGAACGTCCGGGTCGAGGAACGTGGCCAGGACAAGGTCCTTTCTATCGGCGCCCGGGACCGGTCGGTAGGCGCCTCGCGAGAAGACCTCCTTTGAGGCCTATCGACGAGGCGCCAGATATCGCTCGTAGATCCTCGTGAACCAGGGCACGACCAAGTACACAGCCAGCACGACCGTGACCAGGGTCAGTACGAACACGCGGAGCAACGGGTCCCAGCCCACGGTGAACGGGGCCATCGCAGTGATGCCGATGGCGACCATCGGAAAGATCGCGAGCCAGGTGAGCGCGGCGCGGACGTGGATCGACGGCGGCGTGCTGAAGGACGAGAGCGAAGGATCCGGGTCGAGTCGAGTCATGATGGGCCTCCCTGCAACCGCCACTCGGTGGTCGCTACAGCCAGACGTACTCCTCGGTGATCGCGCCGTCGCGCCATTTCGACACAGTCACCATGCGGCTACCGTTCTCGAGAACGCCGACCACGCAGGTCCAATCTCCGGAGCCGAACCGGATCGGATGGGACTTGACCTGGGGCGGCGCGCCACCCGCGCTCTCGACGAAGGCCTTCATTGCCTCGATGTGCTCACGAATGCCACGCGTCGAAGCCTGCCCGTGGACATCCACCAGAACGTCATCAGTGTGGTTGCGGGTGAAGACACCCTCCCAGTCCGCTTCGTTCCAGCCCGCGAAGTCGAGCTCGTCCATCCGTTGAAGATTGCGCTCTACTGTTTCGTCGGCCACGACGGTTGTCTCCTTTCAGGTCGATTCCTGGCGCCGCACTCGGGCGACCTCGGCTTCTCGGTGTTGGCGGAGGAGTTCGAACGCGAGCGATCCGCGAGGCGCGGCCGCATCGGAACGGGTCGCATGGGCCACGATGGCGTCCGCGATGGAGCGGTCTCCAGCGGGTCTCGGAAAGACCTCGAGGACCTCCTGGCGCAGTCGGTCCGCTACCCCGTCGGTGATTCCGCCCGCGTCGGCGAAGACTCCCCTGTGCGTGAGGGACGTGAGCAGGCCGCGCCGGTGAGCGATGCCGAGAGACGCGTGCAGTGCGATCGCCTCCCAGACCCGGTCGACGTCGCGTTCGGCGACGCCGTGCCCCCGAAGGACGGCAGCAGCCAGATCGGCGCCTTCGACCTCGAAACGAGCCTCGCCTGTCGCGCGCTCACCGAGTCCAAGATCGTGCATGACGGTGGCGGCGAAGAGCAGGCCCTCGTCGTAGTCGGCGTCATCCAGACGGCCCTCATGGTCGGCCAGCAAGCGGGCGAAGAGGAAGCTGCGGATGCTGTGGTCGACGATCGGCCGACTCACCGAGGAGCGGACGGTCGCGAGGCTGGCTTCGGCAAGTGCCCCGGTAGGGAGCACGAGGATGTCGTTCATGTGCCCTGAGCGTACGGACATCGCGCTCGAACAAACAGTGGCCCGATGGCCGCTATCCGCTATGATCGGGCCATGATCTCCGAGCGCCCCCACCGCGTTGCCGTCCTTGCGCTACCAGCCGTCATCCCGCTGGAGCTCGGGATCGCGGCGGAGATCTTCGGTCGTGACCCGCACTACCGTCTGACCGTATGCGCTGAAGGTCGGTCCGCGTCGCTCCCTGGTTCTGGGTTGACCGTCAATACCCCCGCAGGGCTGGAGGGACTCAAGCGCGCGGACACGGTGATCATCCCGGGATACGAGGACGTCGACGCAACGGTCTCCCCAGCGGTGCTCGACGCCATAGGTGCTGCACACGCCCGGGGCGCCCGACTGGTATCGATCTGCACGGCCGCCTTTGCCCTCGCCGCGGCTGGTGTCCTCGACGACCGTCCCGCCACCACCCACTGGCGATGGACCGCTGAGCTCCAAGATCGCTACCCCAAGATCGACGTGTTGCCCAACCGCCTCTTCGTCGACGACGGCGACATCCTCACGTCGGCTGGCGTGACCACTGGTATCGACTTGTCCCTCCACCTCATCCGGCGCGACTTCGGCTCCGCAGCCGCCAACACACGGGCTCGCGGCCTCGTAGCTCCGCCACAGCGTCAGGGAGGGCAAGCGCAGTTCATCGAGCGGCTCATGCCTGACGCGAGCGGCGACCAGCTCGGCCCCCTTCGCGATTGGATGCTCGAAAACCTCGCCCTCCCGCTCGACCT
This sequence comes from uncultured Chloroflexia bacterium, assembly GCA_963720315.1. Taxonomy (GTDB): domain Bacteria; phylum Chloroflexota; class Limnocylindria; order Limnocylindrales; family CSP1-4; genus CF-46. The sequence continues at coordinate 1,611,970 of CAVRFC010000005.1, read as the reverse complement.
CGGCACGCTCGCGACGCGGGCACACATGTCTCGACGAACGTTGAGCCGTCGGTTCCGTGAGGAGACTGGCCTGTCTCCGATGGCATGGCTCGCTGACGCACGCATCGATCGAGCGCGCGAGATCCTGGAGACGACCACCGAGCCGGTCGAGAACATCGGCCGTCTGACGGGACTCGGCGCGCCCGTCTCAGTTCGAGCGGCCTTTCATCGGCGGATCGGGATCTCACCGAAGGAATACCGTGCCGTTTGGCGTGAGTCGTCGTCAGCGCAGGCGACGGCGAGGGCGACGGTTCGTCACTAGCCCCAGATCATGAGGCCCGGGTTGGTGCGGGTCCTCCCGGTTCTCGAGCGGGAAGTGGCGAAAGACGAAGCGGAGCTCGCCGGGCAGGACCCGCTGGAGCTTCCTCCACGGTGGCGACCGCCGCGCGGCAGTACGGACATTCGTAGTCGCCGTACTCGACCAGGGTCACCGACGCGGCCGCCGGCCCCTGGACGTGGTCGCGCTCGCCGAGCGGCACTGCCAGACGGGGCGATTCCGCCCCGCCCTGCATCTCCAGTCATCTCAAGGCTTCTCCCAGACCGGCCGGATCACGCGGTCCGCGGTAGCGAATGCCATCGATGAACAGGCTGGGCGTCCCTTCCACCCCGCTGCGCTCGCCGCTCTCGATGTCACGTTCGACTCGAGCCGCGACGGCCGGATCGACGAGGTCCGATTCGAAGCGAGCCAGGTCGATGCCGAGCCGCTCGGCATAGCGGCGCAAGTCGACCGACTCGAGGTGGCGCTGGTTTCGAAAGAGCACGTCGTGCATCTCCCAGAACAGTCCCTGGCGTGCTGCCGCCTCCGATGTCACGGCGGCCGCTTCCGCGTGAGGGTGGATGCTGCCCAGCGGAAAGTGCCGGAACACGAGCTGGAACTCGGCACCCGACTCGAGCAGGCCGCCGATACTCTGCATCGCCGCTGCGGTGTACGGACACTCGAAGTCCCCGTACACGACGAGCTGCGGCCCGCCGCCGCCTCGAGTGTGATCCGTCGAGTCGACCGACGCGGACAACTCGAGGTCGACCGTCACCGGCCGAGGCTCCACGGCCGCCGCGGGGGGCGGTCAGGCAGCTCGGCCGGCTCGAGCGCGCGGCGGTCCCAGCCGCCCAGGTCGGCGGACGCCTCGTAGGTCGACTGCAGGAATTGCAGAACGGCCGCGTCCGGATCGGCGGCCGACCGGACGGCGTCGTACGGGAGCATGAACTCGCCGAACCGGTCGGCGAAGAACGCCTCCGCGGGATGGAGGGTGGCCGTCCGAAAACCCTCGGGCTCTGGGTAGGCGTAAGCGTAGAACGCCGGCCCTGGGGCGTCGCCCAGCGGCCACCAGCCGGCCGTCCAGTTCTGGTGCGACTCGGCCTCCTCCATGACCCAGTCCGGGCAGTTGGGAATGCCACCAGGATGGCTCGGTGCGGGATGCCCCGAGTAGCGCGTCATCGAGAGATCGAAGCCGCCCCAGAAGAACTGGACAGGGCTCGCCTTGCCGACGAAGCCGGTCTGGAAGGCCTTGAACACGCGATCGGCCTGGACCAACGCCCGCCACAACAGCTGCGCATGATGCGGGTCGTACGAGTCATGCCCCTCGTCCAGGTCGAACGGGATGGCGTCGGCGACCTCAACCGGATGGGGCGAGATGGCGACGTCGATGCCGCGGCTTCGGAGCCCCGCCAGGAAGTCGCGGTAGAAGCGCGCGACCGAGCGCGCCTCGAGGCTCATCGTGAAGGATCCCGGGTCGCCGTCGGTGACGTGCAGGCGGTGCTCGACGAAGTCGAAATCGACCTGGAACTCGCGGTCGCCGTACGGGACCGGTGATGTCGTCAGGCCGCGCGAGGTCACGTACAGCGGGACGTGCCACCAGTGGTTCAGCGGCGGCGCCAGGGCGAGCCGGACTTTGCCGACGATCTGCAGCCACATGTGCAGGGTGGAGCGGGTCGGCTCCCACTCGCGCCACGGGAGCTCGGGCCACCGGACGGGCGTCGCCCCTACGGCTCGCGGGCTGGTCGTCATCCGTCGAACGCCCAGCGATCGAGGACCATGATCATCGGCGCCTCCCGTCCGAATGTTCAGTGGAGGTGACGTTGCCAGTCCCGGGGCACCCGACCCGCGGGCCCCGGCACCGGCTGGTCGAGCGGGTGATGATGCGGCGCAGCAAGGGCTGGGCCCTCGACGTACTGCCCGGAGGCGTAATCCCAGAACCAGTCCTCGCCGGGCTCGTAGGTCTGGGCGATCGGATGGTCAGCCTCGCGGGCGTGGCGGTTCGCGTGCCGTGAAGGTGACGAGTCACAGCAGCCGACGTGGCCGCAGTGCGCGCAACGGCGAAGGTGGAACCACCAACCATCATCGGCCAGGCACTCGACGCACCCCGCGCCGCTCGGCGGGGCCTCGAGATCGATCGGAGGACGGCCCGCCGTTGTCATTTGCTCCGCAACTCCCTCATTGGTTCTCTTCTTGGCGGAGCCGAGCGCTGCGGTAAAGGAGCGGGATCAGCACAGCACCCGCGGCGAGGTGCATGGACACAAGCGCCAGCTTGTTGGCGGTGTCGATACCCTCGCCGGAGAGCGGTCCGCCCAGGGAGAGGATCAGCACCGCCGTCGAGACCACCAACCAAACCTGCGCGGGTCGACGGTTGATGCGTTCGATGAGAGCCAATACCCCGGTCCCTGCAAGCGCGGCAATGCCGGCAACTATGGCTACCAACCAGATGCTCAGCTCTTGCGGCGCGCTGCCGCCGAAGCCCGGCTGGTACAGCTGTTGGCCGAAGCCAACCGTGGCGACAAGCCACACGAGCACAGGGGCGATGACCGTGGCGAGCACCGCGACGACGCGGTCGCCCCGGCGCAGCCGGCTGAGTGTCGCGGGGCGTTTTGATCGTGCGAACGCGGACATCGGTGCGTGACTCCTTGTTGCGTGATCTGATCTGCGGCAGCCGGGCTCAGCCGATTGCCGACCGGCTCCGCTCGAGGAGGACGACCGGGATGGTGCGAGACGTTTGTCGCTCGTACTCGAGGAAGCCCGGAAAGGTCGAGGCGTGCTGGGCGTATAGGCGGTCGCGCTCCGGCCCAGCGGTTACGGGAGTCGCCCGGGCCTCGAATTTCTCGCCGCCAGTCTCGACCGTGACGATCGGGTTCGCGACAAGGTTGGCGAACCAAGCCGGGTTCGTCGGCGCGCCGCCTTTCGAGGCGACGACGACCAGTCGGTCGCCATCGCGAGTGAACGTCAACGGAGAGACGCGATGTTCGCCGGACTTCGCGCCCTTCGTCTGCAGGAGCAGGACGTCCTGACCAGCGAAGTAGCCGGTCTTCGGCCTGCCATAGGTGCGGATCTCGTCGAAGATGGCCTCCTGGGCTGCCTCCCAGGAGGCGCGGGGATCGTCAATGGTCACGGGGGACCTCCGGTGGATTGGGATGTCAGGGTTGTCCGACTCAGGCAGCTACGCGTTCTGCGCCGGCGAGATGCGCCGACAGGAACTGTCCGGCTCTGTCCAGCGCCGCGGCCCCTTCGTCGAGGATCGCGGAATAGGCTTGGAAGACGTGGGGTACCCCAGGGGTGATCTCGAGGGTGACTTCGACGTCGGCGGCGGCAGCCTCACCCGCGAGACGGACGGCGTCGTCGAGGAGAAGCTCGTGACGTTCCGGCCTGGATGATCAAGGGCGGCAGACCGGCGAGGTCGGCGAAGATCGGGCTCATGAGAGGAAGCGCGGCGTCCTGGCCGGCCGTGTAGTCGTTGACCCGTTCCTGGAGGAGTTCCCGGGTGAACAGCGGGTCCGCCTCGCGCCGGGTTTCCATGCTCGTCCCGGCCAGAGTGAGATCGGTCATCGGTGACATGACGAAGGCCGCGGCCGGCAACGGCAACCCGTGATCGCGAGCGTTGATCAGCGTGGCGACCGCGAGGCCGCCGCCAGCCGACTCTCCCGCGAAGACGATGTTCGAAGCGTCGACGCCACTCTGCAGGAGGGCCTCGTAGGCCGCAAGCGCGTCGTCAACGGCTGCCGGATACGGGTGCTCGGGGGCGAGTCGGTAGTCGACGGAGATGACCTTGGCGCGCACGCGCCGACCGACCTGCGAGGCCAGGTCAGCGGCGAGGAAGGCGTCCCCGATGACGTACACGCCACCGTGGAAGTACAGAACAACGTGGCGAGGTTCGATTCCCGCGATCGTGATCTCGGCGGTCGGGACGCCACCCAGTGTCCCCGCAGTCACGGTCAGATCGGCCGGCAGCGGCTGCGCCGACAGCGCCGCTCGGAGCAGCTGCCGCTGCTCCTGTGCCGTGCTGCCGACGGGGAAGGCCGATTGGCGCAGGATTCCGTCGACCATGGCTTGCTGCTCGGTGCTCACGCGAGGTCTCCAGTTGGTCGGGTTGGCATCGGGTTCACTCCTTGAGGAGCCGCTCGTTGAGCACCGTTTCAACGATGCCCGCGACCGTCTCCTGTCGAGCCCAGTCGCGCTGCAGCTCGCCGGCGAGCGAGACCCACGTGACCGGCTGCGCACCGGCCTGGACGATGCGCTCCAGGGCTGCCCGATGCGCCTCGGCGGATGTGCCGCCGACCGCGTCGGTCACCGGGTAGACCTCGAAGCCCTCGCGAAGCGCATCCAGCGTCGGGAACGCGAGGCACATCTCGGTCCAGAGCGCGGCCATGACGAGCTTGCGTCGGCCGGTCGCCCGGACCGCCGCGACGAAGTTCGGGTCCTCCCACGCGTTGATCGTGGTTCGGTCGATCGGCGGATAACCGCTCAAGAGCTCGGCGAGCGGCTGGACGGTCGGCTCCTGGAGCCCCGTCGAGACGTTCACGGTCGAGTGGACGATCGGCAGGCCGAAGAGCTGCGCGACCTTCACCGTCGACACGATGTTCTTCGTCAGCAGTTCCTGATCGATCGAGCGGATCGCCGCGAACTGCGACGGCTGATAGTCGATCACGATCAGCGCCGCGTTCTGAGGCGTGAGCAGGTGGTCAGCGAGCTGGTCACGAACAGCCGGCTGCGGTCGTGCCGGTGCCTCGACGGCGCTCATGGATGCACCTGCAGGCCGATCCCGCGGTTGAGTCGCATCGACTCCATCAGCCAGAACGCGACCTCCGGGGTGAACACGTCCGCGGCCGCGAGCACGCCCGTGTACTTCTCGATGACCGGCGCGGCCGTCGCCTCGCCGACCGCGCCGAGGTAGGCCTTGACGGCGCCCCACATGTTCCCGACCGCGCCGTACTTCTGCGAAGTAGGGCGTCGGATCGACGCGTGGCGAGGGCGGTCTTCGCGCTGGCCTCGAGGTCCGCCATGTACTGCTGGTGGAGCGCGACGTCGTCGCGCGTGCCGAGCCGGCCCAGGTGGCCGCTGATGAGCGTCGTCCACGGGTAGGTCAACGCCGTGCCCGGCATCGCCAGGTAGCCCGGGATGTCGTCGGACAGGTTGACGACGTACACGGGCACCCAGCCCACGTTCACGATGTCGACCATCATCAGCGTGTCGTGCTCGGGGAAGTGGATGACGCTGTTGTCGGGCGTGTGGTTGGCGCCGTGCCACGCGAGCTCGATCCGCTCGCCGCCGATCTCCAGGGTCCGCCGATCGCTGAACGTCTCGTCCGGTGCCGGCCGGTTCGGGTCGTCGTCGCGGAGCAGCAGCCGCCGGGTCTCCTCGTGCCCGATCCGCACGACGTCCTTGCCGAACAGCGACGACGCGCCGGCATGGTCGGCGTGGTGGTGGGTGTGGACCAGGTAGGTCACCGTGTTGCTCACGCCGTCGGCTCGGGCGACCTCGTCGATCGCGCGCTGGAGGTTGTGCCCGATGCTCGGCGGGGCGTCGAACAGGACGACGCCGTCCTGCGTCGTCAGGAAGGCGGCCTGATAGACGCCGTCGGTGACCCAGTGGAGGTTCCGCTCGATGCGCCCGACGTAGTAGCCCTGCTCGTTGGGCGCCGGGCCGAAGGCAGACGCCGGGATCGGGGCGTAATCGGGCAGGGCAGGTGGCGGTCTGGGTCCCGGTAGCCGGTGCGTTCATGTCGTCGCTCCCATGGTTCCGTCGCGATATACGCCTTGATCGTGGCGGCGAGCGGCGACTGATCGCATCCCCGGAATCCTTAGTCGTGCCGCGAGCTACATCCCGCGAGACACTGTGGAACACATGTGAGCGCTCCTCCAGCCCGGGCGGGTTACGCCAGGAGATCGGTGACTGAGCCGCCTGTCAGACGGCGTTCGGCGCACGAGGCCGTCCGGCGGGTCGAGCTAGGCGACGAGGTCGGGCTGCGCGCCGTTAACGTCCACGATTCACGGTGTGGACCGATTGGAGGCACCGCCGTGTCAGTTAACCGTCCGGCCGCCGGCCGCGTATCGAGCTACCTTGGCGATAGCACGTTGTTCCTACCCATTCTGAACGGGGTCTTACTCCTCGAACCCTCGAGACGAGTTGCGTTCTTAATTCGATCCGGTCGGATGCCCGGTGCGCCTTGGTCCGCACCTCCCCGGATTTGAAGGACGCTTACCCGACTCGGCGAGCGAGCTGCGTGCGCGTGTTCACGTCGAGCTTCCGAAACGCCTTGCGCAGGTGGTACTCGACCGTGCTCGGGCTGATGAACAGTTGAGCGGCGATCTCGCGATTGGTGTGTCCTTCCGCTGCGAGGCGGGAGACCTGCGCCTCCTGCGGCGTGAGCTGGTGGAGCGTGTCCACGGTCCGCTTGCGGGCACGCCCGCCTGTCGCCAGCAACTCGATCCTCGCCCGCTCCGCGAAGGCCTCCATTCCGAAGTCGGAGAAGAGCTCATGGGCAACGCGCAGCTCCACGCGCGCGTCTGCGCGGCGGCGCTCACGTCGCAGCCACTCGCCATACAGGAGGTGGGCACGCGCGAGGTCGACCGCGATCCGGGTCCGACCGAGCCGGTCGATCGCCTCCACGTACAGCTCCTCGGCCCGCGGACCTTCGACCAGGAGCGCCCCCGAGCGAGATGCGACTCCCAGGGCCCAATTTGTGCCGCTGGCGCGCGTCATCGACACGAGCCGCTGGTGGGTGTCGGCGGCCACCTCGGGGCTCCCGGCCCGGACCGCGGCCTCGATCAGCTCGGCCATCACCCACAGCGAGGGGTTGAGGTCGTGTGGACGCGCGGCGACACGCAGGGCAGCCGAGCAGGCTTCCTGGTAGCGGCCGAGACCGTTGTAGAGGACCGCCGCGGCCCAATCGAGCACCGAGAGTCCGATGCCTTCGCCGCGTCCGGTCACGGCCATGCGAGTGCGTTCGATGAGATCGCCTGTCTCAGCCTCGCGACCACGAGTGGGCAGCAAGACCGACCGCGCCATAGGGAGCGAGGTCGCTCCCGGTCGTGTCGGTGGCCCTCTGGATCTCCTCGACGAGAGACCCTGCCGCCGTGAGCTCCCCCGTTAGGAGATGGAGATAGGTGCGCTGGGTCAGAGCCAGCGGGAGATCAGCGAGCGCCCCGCTCCTGCGGGCGATCCGAACGTGCTGCTCCGACAACGTCTGCCATCCCGCGTCATCCCAGAGTTGCACGGTGGCGATGGTCGCCAGCCACATCCAGCGCATCTGCTCGGTCGCGGACCTGTCGTTGCCGAAGGCGCGCTCCGACGTCGCGCAGCATGGGCACGGCAGCGGCGTAACTGTCGCTGAGCAGGGTGGTGAAGGCGTCGAGCAACACGTCGGGCCCGCGCGGCGCGCGCAGAGGGGCGGGAGCTGTTCGCGCGGCTTGCGCGATTTCGAGCGCGCTTCCGCCTGGCCCGGCAAGGCGCCCCGCGAACAAGGCCGCTGACAGCGCGTCGAGGTAGGTCTCCCGGGCCAGGGTCGGATCGAGCGTGCTCAGCCTTCGCGCCGCCTCAAGCAGCAGCGGTGGTGCGTCGCTGCCGTGCGTCGCGACGAACGTGATCTGCGCGCGCAGCAGGTCGACGCGCGCGCGCTCGAGGTCGGTGGGGGCGCCCGTCTCGGCCGTGTCGAGCAGGGCGCGAGCATCGTCCAGAGCGCCGGCCTGGAACTTCGTCTGCGCGGCGGCCAGGGCGCGCTGGGAGCGGCGCGACGGCTCGGGCGTGAGCGCGGCCGCTCGCTCGAGGAATGCGCCCGCGGCCGCGAAGCCGCCCCGCGCCTGCGCCCGGGCTGCGGAGCGTTCCAGCTCCAGGGCGACCTGTTCGTCGGGGGATGCCGCCGCTTGCGCCCGGTGCCAGGCGCGGCGGTCCGGGTCGATGTCCGGATCGGTCGCCTCGGCGAGCGCACGGTGGACCTCGCGCCGGTCCTTCAGCCCGGCGGCCCGGTACACGGCGGACCGAACCAGCGGATGACGGAAGACGACCTCGGGGCCGAACGCCAACAGGCCCTCCGATTCGACGGCTCCCACGGTCGTGTCCCGGATGCCAAGGGCCTCAGCGGCACGTCTGACCAGCATGGGATCGCCGACCGGGTCGGCCGCCGCGACGAGCAGGAGGCGGCGCGCCTCATGCGACAGGTTCGCCAGCCGTCGCGCGAAGCTCTCCTCGATGCTCGCGGACAAGGGCACGTCGGCCGGCAGCCCGAAGCCGCCCGCGAGCTGCGTCGGTGTCAGCCCGCGCGGGAGCTCGAGCAGCGCCAGCGGATTGCCGCCGCGTCTCAAGGACGATGCGCTCGAGGACGCGATCATCCAGCGGCGCCGGCAAGGCGGACTCGAGCAGGGCCCGCGCATCGCGATGTCCCAGGGGATCGACGCGGAGCTCCGGCAAGCGCGCGAGAGCATCGCCCAACTCGCGGGTGGCGAACAGGAGAGCGATCCTCTCCGCCAACAGACGACGAGCGACGAACGTCAGAGCGCGGGCCGACGCGCCATCGAGCCATTGCGCGTCGTCGACGATCGTCAAGAGCGGCCGGTCCTTCGCGGCCTCCGCCAAGAGCCCCAGGACCGCCAGTCCGACGAGGAACGGGTTAGGAGACGGCCCTGCGTACAGGCCGAACGCGACGCCCAGTGCGTCGCGCTGGGGCTGCGGGAGTCGCTCCGCGCGCTCGATGAACGGTGAGCACAGGCGCTGGAGCGCGGCGAATGGGAGCTCCATCTCCGCCTCGACGCCGCTGGTTCGGCCGACGCGATACCCCTGCCCTGCCTCGAGCGCGTACTCGAGCAGCGCGGTCTTGCCGACGCCCGGCTCTCCATGCACCACCAGGACGCCGGCGTGCCCGCCACGCGCGGTCTCGAGCAGCCGGTCGAGCGCGGCACGCTCGCGCTTGCGTCCGACCAGGTGCTCGCGCTCGACGATCACCGCTGACGGCGCTGCCGTATTCATCGTCTCGGCAGTATGCCCGAGGCCTTCCCCGACCCGCGGACTAAGGAAATCGGGGATGCGATCGCCCCCACTCGCGGTGAGGATCCGAAGCGAGCACCGAACCGTCGGTGCTCGAAGGCCCTGTGGCGATCCTCGGCCAGGCTGACGCGATCTCGCGGGTCGGCGGGGCAACTCACGAACGCCCTGAGAGGAGAGATCCATGAGCAAGCAGCACCCGGTCGATACCGCCGAGTCCCGACGTCTTCCTAGTACCGTCAGGCGCTCAATCCCCCGGAGGCAAGTCCTCAAGCTCGGAGCAGCGGGGGCCGTCCTGTCGGCTTTGAGCCCCATGCTGGCTGCTGAAGCCTTTGCCAGGGACCCCAAGGAGAAGCCCAAGGGATTTCCCGTCTACGCACCCGTCCCAGCCTCGGCGTTGGGCCCGGCTCTCAACGCGCAGGGCTACCACGTCGGGCGGGTCGAGCGGAACCTCTACTGGGTCACCGACGGCACCTACCAGGCCGCGTTCCTGACGACGTCGGACGGGGTGGTCCTGTTCGATGCGCCTCCGACCATCGGTCACAACCTTCAGCGCGCGATCGACGAGATCGCGAACGCGAACGGCGTGAGCAACAAGGTCACCTACCTCGTCCACACCCACCACCACGCGGACCACGTCGGCGCGTCCTCACTGTTCGGCAGCGACGTGGTCCGGATCGGGCACGAGGAGACGCGACGGCTGCTGCTCCGCGACGACGACCCGGCGCGCCCGGCCCCCACCGAGACGTTCAGCGATCGCCGGACCCTGGAGATCGGCGGCGAGCGGATCGAGCTCGCGTGGCATGGCCCGAATCACACGCCCGACAACAGCATCATCCACTTTCCCGAGCATGACGCCCTGATGATGGTGGACATCGTGAACGCAGGCTGGGTGCCGGTCTACCTCGTCAACCTCTCCCAGGACATCCCGGGCTACCTGGCGATGCCGGCCACGGCGCTGACCTACCCGTGGAAGACCCTCATCAGCGGCCACCTTGGCCGGCTCGGCACGCGCGACGACGTCGTCGTGCACCAGCAGTACATGGCGGACCTGGACGCGAGCATCCGGACTGCCCTGACGACGGTCGACCCCACGCCGTACTTCGTGAACTACGGCGCGAACTCCTGGGCCGCGGTGAAGGGCTACCTGGACGCGGTCGCGGACGCCGGGGCCGCGCCGGTGACTGCGAAGTACACGGGCGTCCTGGCGGCGGCCGACGTCTTCACGCCAAGCGTCGCCTTCTGGCTGATGGAGTCGATCCGGCTCGACCTCGGCGTCGGCTCGTTCGTGCACCCGTGACCGCGGCCGCCGGCGTCGACCCGTTGTCGGCCGGTTGGTGCCGAGCGAATCCTGACCCAACCGAGAAGCCGTCAGGCTTAGGGCCTCCCCTTGGATTGAAGCTCGGCGATCTGAGCCCGGGCGGCCGCGACGAGCTCCTCGTTCGTGTTTGCGTGTCCCGCCAGGCCCCAGCCGCCCTCGATCGCCTCGGTGAGCAAGACCCACGTCCGCTCCGCGAGTGCAGCGTCGCCGGCCGCTTCCCCCGCGATCGTCGAGAAGCGGGACACGACCGCCAGCTGCTTGGCGCGATCGAGCGCCCCCGCGTTCGTCAGCACCTGGATCCGGACGTAGGTGCTGTCGCCGTCGACGTTGGATATCCCTGACAACGGCAGCTCGTGGACGAAGGCCGCGGTGTTCTTCCGGAACATCGGGATGTCCGGCACCTGTTCGATCGCCATGAGCTCGGACGCGAGCTTCTCGGCGAGGCCGTGGGGGTCGCGGAACGTACCGGTGGCGGCGTAGACGTCGATCATCGGCATCGAGATTGATCCTTTCGATTTGTGGTCCGCGACCGGGTCGTTAGGGCGCCCCTCGAGCAGACCTTCTCTGAAACCGATCGACGAAGCGCCAGATGTGATCGTACATACCCATGAGCCAGGGCACGACCAGGTACACCGCCAGCGCTGCCGTCACTAGGGTCAGTACGAACACGCGGAGCAATGGGTCCCAACCCACGGTGAACGGGGCCATCACCGTGATGCCGATGGCAACTAGGGGAAAGATCGCGAGCCAGGTGAGCGCGGCGCGCACGTGAATTGACGGCGGCCTGCGGGCTGACGAAAGCGAAGGATCCGGGTCGGGCTGAGTCATGAATGGCCTCCCTGCAACCGCCGATCGTTGCCACTTACAGCCAGATGTACTCCTCGGCGATGGCGCCGTCCTGCCACCTCGCCAGCGTCACCATCCGGCTTCCGTTCTCGAGCTCGCCCACCACGCACGTCCAGTCTCGGGAGCCGAACCGGATCGGATGGGACTTGACCTGGAGGGGCGCGCCACCGGTGCTCTCAACGAAGGCCTTCATTGCCTCGATGTGATCACGAATGCCATGCGTCGAAGCCTGCCCATGGACGTCAACGAGCACGTCCTCAGCGTGGTACCGGGTGAAGGCACCCTCCCAATCTGCTTCGTTCCAACCCGCGAAGTCGAGCTCATCCATCCGTTCGAGATTGCGCTCTACGGTTTCGTCGGCCACGACGGTTCTCTCCTTTCAGGTCGATTCCTGGCGCAACACTCGCGCGCGCTCGGCTTCTCGGTGTTGGCGAAGGAGTTCGAACGCGAGCGAACCGCGAGGCGCGGCCGCATCGGAACGGGTCGCGTGGGCCACGATGGCGTCCGCGATGGAGCGGTCTCCGGCGGGTCTCGGATAGGCGTCCAGTACCTCCTGGCGCAGTCGGTCCGCTACCCCGTCGGTGATCCGGCCCGCATCGGCGAAGACTCCCTTGTGCGTGAGGGACGTGAGCGGACCGCGCCGGTGAGCGATGCCTAGAGACGCGTGCAGTGCGATCGCCTCCCAGACCCGGTCGATGTCGCGTTCGGCGACGCCCTGCCCCCGGAGAACGGCAGCGGCCAGATCGGCGCCCTCGACCTCGAAACGAGCCTCGCCTGTCGCGCGCTCACCGAGTCCAAGATCGTGCATGACGGTGGCGGCGAAGAGCAGGTCCTCGTCGTAGTCGGCGTCATCCAGACAGCCCTGATGGTCCGCCAGCAAGCGGGCGAAGAGGAAGCTCCGGATGCTGTGGTCGACGATCGGCCGGCTCACCGAGGAGCGCGCGGCTGCGAGGCTGGCGTCGGCAACCGCCCCCGTAGGGAGCACGAGGATGTCGTTCATGTGTCTCGAGCGTACGGACATCGCGCTCGAACCAACAGTGGCCCGGCGGCCGCGTAGCGCTATGATCGGGCCATGATCGCCGCGCGCCCCCACCGCGTTGCCGTGCTTGCGCTGCCGGCCGTCATCCCGCTGGAGCTCGGGATCGCGGCAGAGATCTTCGGTCGCGACCCGCACTACCGTCTGACCGTATGCGCTGAAGGTCGGTCTGCGTCGCTCCCTGATTCCGGGTTGACCGTCAACACCCCCGCAGGGCTGGAGGGACTCAAGCGCGCGCAGACGGTGATCATCCCGGGATACGAGGACGTCGACGCAACCGTCTCGGGCGCGGTGCTCGACGCCATACGTGCGGCACACGTTCGGGGCGCCCGATTGGTATCGATCTGCACCGCCGCGTTTGCCCTCGCCGCGGCTGGTGTCCTTGATGATCGTCCCGCCACGACCCACTGGCGGTGGACCGCTGTGCTCCAGGGCCGCTACCCCAGGATCGACGTGTTGCCCAACCGCCTCTTCGTCGACGACGGCGACATCCTCACGTCGGCTGGCGTGACCACTGGGATCGACTTGTCCCTCCACCTCATCCGCCGTGACTTCGGCTCCGCAGCCGCCAACACACGAGCCCGCGGCCTTGTGGCTCCGCCACAGCGTCAGGGAGGCCAAGCGCAGTTCATCGAACGGCTCATGCCAGACGCGAGCGGCGACCAACTCGGCCCCCTTCGCGATTGGATGCTCGAAAACCTTGCACTTCCGCTCGACCTCGGCACGCTCGCGGCCCGGGCACACATGTCTCGACGAACGTTGAGCCGTCGGTTCCGTGAGGAGACGGGCGTGTCTCCGATGGCATGGCTCGCTGACGCACGCATCGATCGAGCGCGCGAGATCCTGGAGACGACCGCCGAGCCGGTCGAGAACATCGGCCGCCTGACGGGACTCGGCGCGCCGGTATCTGTTCGAGCGGCTTTTCACCGGCGGATCGGCATCTCACCGAAGGAGTACCGTGCCGTCTGGCGTGGATCGTCAACGTCAGCGACTGCGAACCGTGTCTAGGGGTCGCCCAGCGCCAATAGGCAACCTTGGAGGCCGCCGTCTCCGCGCAAGGCCGGGCTGACGGTTACAGCCAGCCCCCGGCGATGAACTGGATCGGGTCCTCGTCGGGGTGCTCACGAATGCCGAACACAGCCTGAGCTGTCGCCCAGAGGACCGTGCGTCCGAGCCGATCCGGGTAGCGTTGGACCATCGCGTTGAAGTAGTCGACGGCGGTCTTCTGGGTGCTCAGCAGCTGCTCGGCGACGTCGAGATACTCCCGCGTCTCGGCGATCGTGCGTGCCGAATCGTCGTCGAGCTTCGAATTCTGGTGGCCGGCCACGATGGAGCGAGCGCCCAGTGACTCGACACGGTCGATCGCCTGGCGCCAGGTGTCGAAGCCCGCGAGCGAGGTCTCGCTGAGGTACAGGTGGGCGCCGTTGTAGATGACGTCGCCGGCCACGACGAGTCCGAGATCGGGGACGTGCAGGACGCTGGTCGCGGCGGTGTCGGTGTGCCCGACGTCGACCATCACGAGATCCTTACCCTCGAGCGTGAACCGGTTGTCCGGCACCGTCACCGCGGTCACTGGGGACGGCGGAATGCCCCGGTAGATCTTGTCCCAGACGAACGGCCGAGCGGCGACGCTGGCGTGCATCTGGCCGATCGTTCCCGCGGTCGCCACGACGCGTGCGCCGAACCGCTCGGCCAACTGTCCGCTCGCGTACCAGTGATCGCCATGGCCGTGCGTGATGAAGATGTCCGTTACGTTCCGGTCTTTGCTGGCGACCCAGTCGCCCAACACGCGCGCCTGGTCGGTCGTGAAGCCCGGGTCGACGAGCACGGCGTCCTCGGCGCCCGAGATCAAGGTGCTCGCGAGAGGCGGGAAGCTCCTCGGCTCGCCATTGGGAAGAGCGCCGTTTTCCTGCGGCGGCGGATCATTGATGAAAACGTCGTGCGTGAGTGTGTCGGTCGAGCTCATGGTCACTGTGCTGCTCCTCACCCAGCCAAGTAAAGCGATCGCTTTACCTTGGCTTCGAAAGCTACACGGCCCGGCGACGGATGTAAAGCGGTCGCTATGCTTGCGAGCATGGGTACACCGACATCGACGACCGAGGTGGTCCGCGGCGGGCGCGGCGCGCGTGAACGCATCCTGCAGGCGGCGGAGGAGCTCTTCTACACCCGGGGCATCCACGCCACCGGTGTCGCAGCGCTCATGGAGGCTGCGCACGTCTCGCCTCGGACGTTCTACGTGCACTTCCCGACCAAGAACGCGCTGGTGGAGGAGTACCTTCGCCGGTTCGAGTCGGAGAGGCCGCTCGCTGCTGAAGCTGAGCTCGAGCGCGGAGATCTGACCCCGGCTCGGCGACTGTTGGCGATATTCGCCGCCCTGGAGAGGGACTCGGCGGATCCCTTCCGCGGCTGTCCCTTCCACAACGCGGTCGTCGAGGGCGCCGGTGAGCTCCCGGAAGTCGCGCGTCTCGCGCAGCGCCACAAGCGAGCCTTCCGGGATCGCCTGGTGGCCACCGCCGCCGAGGCCGGAGCAGCCCACCCGGAGAGCCTCGGCAGGCAACTCGCCGTGATCTTCGAGGGCGCCAACGCGCTGGCAGCCTCCTGCGACGACGTGGGGGTAATCACGGATGCCCGGCGAGCCGCCAAGACGCTCGTGGACTTGGCGCTGAGGACCGCGCCCCGAGCGTGAAGGCCCCGACGACCGCGTGTCTCCCCTCAGCGGGTCTCCGTGGATTCTCTGGAGCTTCGTCGACATTCGCGACCGGTTGAATCCAAGACCTGCTAACTGAGCGCCCTACGCTCGCCGTTCCACGCTTGTGCCACAACGCTCAGGCCAATCTACTTCGTAAATAACAGGTCCTCGCGGACGGGCTAAGGGCGTCGCTTCCCGAGACATTCCTGCCCCTTCGATCGGGATCCGAATGTATATGGCATCCGCGCGCTCAACTCCAGACGGCCATGCGACCTATGGCGTCTGCCGGCGAGGCAGGTCTCGCTGCGACGACCCGCGCATGAGCCTGTCCGGCGGGAGCGCTAGACTGGGGGCACGGCGCCCGAATGGGCACCTTACTCATCCGCTTTTTTGGATGGGCACCTGATTCTCTTTCGGACGGGCACCTGATTCACCCGAAAAACAGAGCGCGAACGGACCGTCGGCGGGCCGTTCTGAGCACGATTCACTGGCGCGTGGCTCAACGGTAGAGCACCTGACTCGGGGTCAGCCACCGACGCGCCAGGCTCGGTAACAGAGGCTGTTTCGTCGCGTCGGCTAAGCGGGCGCCGGGCTTGACTGTCAACCCTTGACGGTCGCGTTCCTACGACGTGGTCGCAGCCCCGCGGTCCCGGGACCCCATTCGGGGTGCCGATCGACGTGTTCACGTCGTCTTGATCAGGCCGCCGTCGATAACGTAGTTGGCACCGTTGACGTTCGCCGTGCGGTCCGACGCGAGCAGCACGACCAGCGTTGCGACTTCCTCGGGCGTGCTGAAGCGACCGGTCGGGATGCCCCCCATTCCGGTCACGATGGTCTTCCGAGCGGTGTCCGCGTCCACCCCGCTCGCATGAGCGACAGTCTGGGCCACCCCGTGCTCACCGAGCCACAGCTCGGTGCTGACCGGGCCCGGCGATATCGCGTTGACATGGATGCCTCGTGGCCCAAATTCCTGCGCCAGCGCCTTGGTCAGGTTGACGAGCGCCGCCTTCGCGGCCCCGTAGTCGATCACGGCCGCGTCGGGTTGGTAGAAGGCGTTGACGGACGCCACGTTGACGATTGCCCCGGATCCGCGCTCGAGCATCGGCACCAATGCCGCGCGGGTGGCCCGTAGAGCTACGAAGAAGTTCATCTGCATCGCCTATTCGAACTCTTCGTCACTCGTGCCGAGGAAGCCGTCGAGGCGGACCCTCAACGCGCCCATGTTGTTTACGAGGGTGTCGACCCGGCCGTGCTCGTCAAGCGCCCGCTGGACGAGTCGCGCCGGCGCGTGAGGCGCCGCCAGGTCGAGGGCTACGCTGGTGACCCGGGGAAGACCGTCGAGGCTGTCCGTCGTTCGGGCCCCGGCAACGACGTACGCACCTTCATCCGCGAGCGCTCGCGTGACCGCGAGGCCGATTCCCTTGCTCGCCGCGGTGACGACGGCGACGCGACCCTGCAGCTGCAGGTCCATGATTGCTCTCCAGTAAGGCCTCAGTACCTGGCGTCGTGTTCGACTCCGCTCGGATCGAACGGCGTCGGCGCGACGGCGCTGTCCAAGGCGATAAGTGCCGGCTCCGAACAGCGATGTGCGGAACGGAGCCGGCCAAGCGCAGACCGTCAGCTGCTGGTCCCTGCAACAGCCTGCTCGATGAGCTTCACGAACCGCGTCGCGTAGTGGGTGTACCCGCCGGCATGACTGGCGTCGTCGAACTCGACGATCGTGGAACCTGCGCGGCCCGCCATCCATCGCTGTTCGGCGGGATCGATGACTCGATCCGCGCCGGAGACCGCGTACCACGACGGGATCGTGTGCCAGGCCACCGGGCCGGAGGGACTCCCGAGGATGAAGACGTTGATCGGTCGCTGGCCCGCGTTAAGGACAGCCGCCCTCTTCGGGCTGAGATCCTGAGCAAAGATCTGCGGAAAGAACGCTGGATCGATGAACGCGAACGGGAACGGATCGAAGACGAGGTGATTGACGACGTCGCTCGGCTGGAACCCGGCGCCGAGGCTGAGGATCGACTCGCCCGAGTCGGGCAGGAACGCCGAGGTGAAGACGAGCCCGAGTACGTCCGACCGGCCGAATGCTGCATTCGACGCGACGATCCCGCCATAGGAATGGGCGACGAGGATCTTGTCGCCTGAGATGCCGTCGAGGGCCGCGTCGACGATCGCGGCGTCTCCGTGCGATCGACACTTCATCGAGCGTCGGCGTCACCGTCGAGTATCCATCTCTCTGGAGGCCCGCAACGACCTGATCCCAGCCGGATGGCCCCGCCCACGCACCGTGGACGAGGACAATTGTCGGACGAGTGCCGATGGCAAGGGCATGCGTCGCGAGGACGGTCGCCGGCAACAGGGACAGGACGAGCACGGCCGAGGCGGCCAGGGCCATGACGATCGTGGACCACCGCGAATGACCGGATGCCTGCACGGTAACGTCGGAGCGTGCGGCGGGGGTTCTCATCTGGTGCCTTCCCTTCGCATGTGATCGGTCGGACGTGTCCGTGCGACCTTGAGGAGGGAAGGTTGGCTGCGACGATCCGTCGCCGTCTTCTGTCGAATGACTAGTCCGGATGACGATGCGTCCCTCCCCGCTTGCTGGTTCGCACAGCAACGCTGGACGACGCGGTAGGACTGCGATCCGTAGGCTCGGCCCGGGACGCCGGCGGGTGTCCGCGTGGGGCGCTCAGGCCTCGGCCACGGCGAGCTGCTCGCGGGCCAGGACGGCTGCCAGCTGCGCCCGCGAAGTGATGCCGAGCTTCGGGAAGATCCGGTACAGGTGGAAGCCGACCGTCCGATGCGAGAGGAAGAGCTGTTGGCCGATGTCGCGGTTGGACAAGCCGTTCGCGGCAAGCTGGGCGATCTGGAGCTCCTGTGGGGTGAGCTGGTCGAACGGCATCTGGGGTCCGGCTCCGGCTCGACTCGCCCGAGGCGCGCAGCTCGAGGCGAGCCCGCTCACCCTCCGCGACGAGGCCGAGCCTGTCAAATCCGTCGCGAGCAGCCCGCAACGGCACGCGCGATTCGGCCACCCGGCGCCGTCGCCGAAGCCACGATCCGTAGGCCAGATGGAGCCGTGCCCTGGCGAGAGGCCAGCGCGTCGAGATCGGCCTCGAGTGCGACCTGGAACAAGTCCTCTGCCTCCTCGTCATGACCGCAGCTGTGCCCGTGCATAGCGCAGGCCGAGATGGAGCCAAGGCGAAGGCATTCGCGCTGCGACATTCTCCAGTTCCGCGACGATCGGACGCGCCTGGTCGGCGTTACCACTGTGGACAGCTGCCTCGACCAGGTCGCCGATCGCCCAGCAGCGGACGATCGGGTGAAAGGCCGGATCGGACGGTTCGAAGATCCGCCTGAGGTGCGAGAACGCGTCGGCATACCGCCCGGCCGCCAGCGAGGCAAGGCCGCGGCCGTGCTCGACGGAGGACATCACGCTGGGCGCACCGAATCCCGCGGCGTCCCGCTCGACCGCTTCGAGCAATGCCTCGGCCTGCTCGGCGTCACCACGGGCGGCGGCCACCATGGCTCGGACCTGGTCCGCCCATGCCACGAAGAAGGGCTGGCCGGTCTCGGCGGCGAGTCTCGAACCCTCGTCAGCCGCCGGCGCCGCCACACTCCAGGTCCCGAGATTGACAGCCACCCATGCCTGGCAGACCAGGGCTCGGGTGAGGAGGCCCAATCGGCCTTGGGCTCGCAGGCCGGAGACCGCGGCGGCGAAGAACCCCGCGGAGAGATCGAGGGCGCCGACCCAGAGAGCGGCGGTGCCGAGGAAGCGCGCCGCGATGGCGTCGCCGGTCCCTTCACGGGCGTGGCGGGACAGCTCCTCGAGGACGACCCTGCCCCGGTCGAGCGTTGTGAGGGCCTGGATCTGAATCAGTCTCGGATCGCTCGCTAGCAGACCCAGCCGCTCGGCAGCTTCCACCACGCGACTGGAGATCTCGTCGTTGGCGACGATCTCCCTGCACCGCTCCGAGGTCATACCCAGTAGTTTGATCGCCAGATCGAGATCGCCAACGTCTCGGGCGCGCTCGGCGGCCTCGATCACCGAGCGGATGTTGGCTCCCTCCATCGCGGTCACAGGGCCACGCAGCGACAGTGCCCGGATCCACGACTGACGTCGCTGCTCGAGTGGTCCTCCATCGAGCGGACCAGCCTCGTCGAGCACCCGGGCCATGATGTCATCGCGGCCGAGCTCGAAGGCCAGTTCTGCGGCCCGGAGGTGCCGGCCCCCGCGACGGACCGGGTCCGCGCTCAATCGAGCTGCACGCTCAAGCGCGGAGATCGCGACTCCGATCCCGCCCTGGCGCTCCGCCCTCGAGGCCGCGCTCTCGAGCTCGATCGCGATCGCCTCGTCTGGCCCGAGACTCGACGCCGCCCGATGCCAGATCCGACGATCTGGCTGCTCGATGAGCATCGCGGCGAGCGCCGCGTGCGCGGCCGATCGCTGCGGGAGCCCGGCGGCCTGGGCGATGGCGGATCGGATCAGCGGGTGGCGGAACCGGATCGCATCACCCTCGAGAGCGATGAGCTGGCCCACGACGGCCGGGCCTACGGCCTCGACGTTGACGTCTGCACGGACCTTCCACCGAGGATCGCCGCCGCACCGAGGGTCTCCGCACACGGCGTCGCCGTCGTTGAGCGCGGCGACGAGCAGGAGTCGCTGGGTCGCCGCGGGCAGGTCCCTCGCTCTCGCCGAGAACGCCCGCTCAAGGCGAGCGGTCAGCGCCAGCCGGGCAGATGATCTCGGGCAGCGCGATCACGCTCGCCGTCGCTCGTCGCCAACGCCTCCGTCAACTCGGTGAGCGCGAGGGGATTGCCGATCGCCTCGCGGAGCACGCGAGCCCTGGCGGCCACAGCCGGAGCGACGGAGCGTAGGCGTCGAGGACCCGTTCGGACGCGCCTCTGGTCGAGCCGTACCAGGCGCAATTCGGCAAGCCCTGCTTCCTGCAGTGGACTGTCGAACCCCTCGCGAAGCGCCGCCGAGCAGCACGATGGGGTCAGACGCAAGCCGTCGCGCCAGGAATGCGAGCACGTCGGTGGTCGCGCCGGTCCAGCCACTGACGTATCGTCGGCAACGACAAGCACCGGGGTTTCCGCAGCCACGTCCGAGAGCAGCTCGAGCGTTGCGAGCGCCGTCAAAAACAGGTCAGGGGCTGCCTCGTCCGTCATTCCGAAGGCCGCTCAGCAGGGCGTTCCGCTGGGGCGGCGGCAACGCGTCCATGCCGACCGATGATCGGGCGGAGCAGCTGGTGAAGCCCGGCGAAGGCGAGCCGAGTTTCAGCCTGGATACCGGTCGCCACCAGGACCGTCATCCCGAGCTCGCGGGCGCGGTCGGTCGCGTCGAGCAAGAATCGAGGACTTGCCGATCCCCGCCTCGCCGAGGACGAGGAGCGCGCCCCCGCCCTCCCCTGCTTTGGCGATCAGGGCATGGACTTCGCGCAGTTCCTGGTCGCGTCCGAACAGCGGCACCGGCCCCTCCTGCATTCATTGTGGCATCACGCCGCGCCCGAACCGCAGGACGAATCGATGCCGAAACCAGTCATCCGACAGAAGCCGTCCTCAACGCTCGGATGGAATATCCCATGGATCAGGCAACCGACCGAGGTCCGGCCTCGGCAACACAATTCGGAGGACGTCCCGATGGCCACCATCACCGATCACGAGCGAGCCGAGATCGATAAGGCGAACGCGTCCGGTCGGACGCCGGTCGTCTTCGTCCACGGACTCTGGCTGCTCCCGAGCAGCTGGGTCCGCTGGCAGGAGCTCTTCGAATCGGGCGGCTACTCGACCCTGGCGCCGGGCTGGCCGGACGATCCCGAGACGGTCGCCGAGGCCAAGGCGCACCCGGAGGTCTTCGCCGGCAAGTCGATCAAGGACGTCGCCAATCACCTCGACGATGTCATCCGCCAGCTGAAGACGAGGCCGGCCGTGATCGGCCATTCGTTCGGCGGATTGATGACCCAGATCCTCGCGGGTCGTGGTCTGTCGGTCGCGTCCGTGGCCATCGACCCGGCCCCCTTCCGGGGGGTCCTGCCGCTGCCAATCTCGGCCCTTCGGTCTGGCTCGCCGGTGCTCCGGAACCCCCTCAACCACAACCGAGCGGTCCCGCTCACCTACGAGCAATTCCGTTACGCCTTCGCCAACGCGGTCAGCGAGGACGAGGCGAAGCGGCTCTACGAGACGTACGCGGTGCCGGCCCCAGGCGAGCCGCTCTTCCAAGCCGCGGCCGCGAACTTCAACCCGTGGACCGAGGCCAAGGTCGATACCAAGAACCCCGCACGAGGCCCGCTGCTCATCATCGATGGTGAGCTCGACCACACGGTCCCGTGGGCCATCGCGAACGCCTCGTACAACCGCCAGAAGCGGAACGAGGGCGTCACCGAGATCGTCAAGATCGCGGGTCGCGGACACGCGCTCACGATCGACAACGGCTGGAAGGAGGTCGCCGAGACGGCCCTCGCGTTCATCGGGCGATTCGTCCAGCCCGGCGCCCCGGCGGCCCCCGAACGGGAGATGGCCGGGACACGGTGACCGACCGCATCGTTCCTGAGCCGTCCACGGCGAGGTCGGCTCGATCAGCCCGACGCTGCTCCTAGTGCCCCTGCCTCGGGCACGTCTCGCCCGCACTCGAGAGGCCCGACCGGTGATCACCCTCCGCCCGCGTGCATCCCTCCACCACGTCGACGGCGGCTGGTTCAGGGCGAAGTGGCATTTCAGCTTCGACACGTACAGCGACCCCGACAACACGCGGTTCGGCGACCTTCGCGTGTTCAACGACGACACGCTCATCCCGGGCGCTGTGTGGCCGATGCATCCCCATCGCGACATCGAGGGCATCACCTACGTCGCCGAGGGCACGTTCGAACATGCTGACAGTCGTGGTGGCGGAGGGATCCTCCAGCCGGGCTCGGTGCAGCGGGCGACGCTCGGTTCGGGGATGGAGCACTCGGAGGGCAACCACTCACCAGCCGAGCCGATGCGGTTCATCCAGATGTGGATCATCCCGCGAGAGCGCGGCCTCGAGCCATCGATCGAGCAGCGGAACTTCGACGAGGAGTCGCGGCGGGGGCGGTGGTTGCCCATCCTCGTGCCGGCGCCGGGGTACGGAGGCACTCACGCCCGGGCGGACCAGGCCGCGGTCACCGTGCACCAGGACGCAGCTGTGTTCGCGACCCTGCTCGAACCAGGTCAAGCCGTGATCCACCGGTTTCGGCAGGGCTTCCTCGGCTACCTCTTCGTCGTCCATGGCGCCGCCCACATCTCGACCGACGGCGACGCCGGCGAGCTCGACGAGGGGGGCGCCGCGAAGCTCGTCGACGAGCCGGAGATCTCGGTGCGCGCGCGTGACGACGGTGCCGAGGTACTGCTCGTCGAAACACGAGCGGTCGATCGCTAGCCGCGCGAGGGATCGAGCCGCGCTCGAGCCGGCGGTCCTTCCGGACCCGCCTCCGACCCGCCCGTGGAGCAGGCCCCCAGCTGACGGCCGGCGACACCGCCCGTCAGCACACCCAACATCAGCCTCACCACGACGGCGGCGGACGCTGATCCGGTGCGGCTTCACGGTGGGTCACGTTGTGTCTTGACACCAATCAAACACAGCGATATAAAGCTAAACACAGATGAGTCAGGACCTAACCAACATGTACGCCGAGGAGCGCCAGCGCTGGATCGTCGAGCGCGCTCGAGCCGGTGGCCGGGTCGAGGTTTCCTCACTCGCGGAGGAACTCGGGGTGACGACCGAGACGGTCCGGCGCGATCTGACGACGCTGGAGCGTCATGCTCTCCTCCGACGTGTCCACGGTGGCGCGATCCCGATCGAGCGGCTCGGCTTCGAGCCGGCCCTGGCGGCGCGCGACAGCGTCCTGACGGCCGAGAAGGAGCGCATCGCGCGGTTGGCGCTCGCGGAGCTTCCGGACGAGGGATCGATCCTGCTCGATGCGGGCACGACCACCGCGCGGCTCGCCGACGCGCTTCCGGCTGATCGCGAACTCGTCGTCCTGACCAACGCCCTGCCGATCGCCATGTCGCTATCGGTGCGGCCGAACATCACCGTCCTGATGCTCGGCGGCAGGGTCCGCGGGCGAACGCAAGCGGCGGTCGACTCGTGGGCCCTCCAGGCTCTTGCCGACAGCTACGTCGATGTGGCGTTCATCGGCACGAACGGCATCAGCCTGGAGCGAGGGCTTACAACCCCCGACACGACCGAGTCAACCGTCAAGCGCGCCATGATCCGGGCCGCCCGTCGCTCCGTGGTCCTCGCCGACCACACCAAGGTCGGGCAGGACCATCTGTCGCGGTTCGCCGGGCTCGACGAGATCGACACGCTGATCACGGACGCCGGGCTCGATGCGCAGGTCGCCGACGAGCTCCGTTCGCCGGGCCTCAAGGTCCTCCTCGCGTGATCGTCACGCTGACCCTTAACCCGAGTGTCGACCGGACGGTCGAGGTCGAAACGCTCGCCCGAGGTGCGGTGACGCGAGCCGTGGGCGGCCGGGTCGATCCGGGCGGCAAAGGGATCAACGTTTCTCGCGCCCTGGCGGCGAATGGCCGGCAGACCCGTGCTGTCGTCACTGTGGGCGGCGCCGAGGGCGAACATCTCGTGACTCTGCTGCGCGACACGGGGATCGAGATCGTGCCGGTCTGGATCCGCGGAGCGATCCGGTCGAACATCACCGTCGTCGAGCCCGACGGGACGACGACCAAGATCAACGAGCCGGGCGCCCAGCTAAGCCCGGATGAACTCGAAGCCGTCTTCCGTGCCGTGAGGGATGCCGTCGACTCGGCGGATTGGCTCGTGGCCAGCGGCAGCCTGCCGCCGGGGACGCCGGCCGACGTCTATGCCGACCTCGTCCGTGGGCTGGCCGGGTCGGGCACCGCCGTGGCCGTCGACACAAGCGGTCCAGCGCTGAAGGCGGTCTGCGCGGCAGGCCCGAACCTGGTGAAGCCGAACCGCGATGAGCTTGCCGAGGTGACGGGCCGGTCCATGTCGACCATCACCGACGTCGTCGAGGCTGCCAGCCGGCTGCGCGACCTCGGAGCGGGCGCGGTGCTGGCGAGCCTCGGCGCCGATGGTGCCGTGCTGGTCGACGACGACGGCGCCCTTCATGGTCAGACGCCTGTGGTCTCCCCACTCAGCTCGGTAGGCGCCGGAGACGCGATGCTTGCGGGGTTCCTGGCCGGTGGCGGCGCCGGCGCCAAGGCACTGACTCAGGGCCTCGCCTGGGGTGCCGCCGCGGTGCTCCAGCCGGGCTCCGGTATGCCGTCACCAGATGACATCGACCTAGCGTCCGTCCGGCTCGAGCGACACGAAACCACGCGTCGGGACCTGTACGCCATGCCGCCCTGACGTCCGGATCAGCGATCGGGGGACTCGTGCGCGAGGAGACGAACCATCGACGGGAAGGAGAGGTACCCAGATGACAACCACCACCGCCGATCTTAAGCACCGCGAAGGGCCAGGTTTACAAGCCACGATCCAGCGGGTCGGTGGCTTTCTGGCCGGCATGATCATGCCCAACATCTCGGCGTTCATCGCGTGGGGCCTGATCACGGCCCTGTTCATCCCGACCGGCTGGTGGCCGAACGAGCAACTGGCCGCGCTCGTCGGCCCGATCATCCTGACCCTGCTGCCGGTACTGATCGGCTACACCGGTGGACGCATCGTCCACGGTCAGCGGGGCGCCGTCATCGGCGCCGTGGCGACCATGGGAGTCGTGGTCGGCACCGATATCCCAATGTTCCTCGGAGCGATGATCGTCGGCCCGTTGGCCGCGTATGCGCTCAAGCGCTTCGACGCCCTCGTCGCCGGGCGGGTCCGCTCCGGGTTCGAGATGCTGGTCGACAACTTCAGCGCGGGGATCCTCGGCCTGATCTTCGCGGTCCTCGGCGTCCTGGCCGTGGGGCCGATCGTCGAGGCCCTCGCCAACTGGGCCGGCAACGGCGTCGACATCCTCGTCGCTGCGGGCCTGCTCCCACTGGTGTCGATCATCGTGGAGCCGGCCAAGGTCCTCTTCCTCAACAACGCGATCAATCACGGGGTCCTCGCGCCGCTCGGCGTCGCCCAGGCGCTCGAGACAGGCAAGTCGATCCTGTTCATGATCGAGACCAATCCAGGACCGGGCCTAGGGATCCTCCTTGCCTACTTCTTCTTCGGCCCGCGGGCGCTCCGGCCGACCGTGCCCACGGCGATCATCATCCAGTTCTTCGGCGGCATCCATGAGATCTATTTCCCCTATGTGCTGATGAAGCCACGACTGATCCTGGCCGCCATCGCCGGCGGCGCTTCCGGGATTGCAATCGCGGTCGTCACCAACGCGGGGCTCGTCGCCACCCCCTCCCCCGGCAGCATCTTCGCCTACTTGGCGGTAACGCCGAGGGACGGATACTTCGGCGTGCTGCTGGCCATCGGCGTCGCGTCGGTCGTGTCGTTCGGGGTCGCCTCGATGCTGCTCGGCTTCGGGCGCGCGGAGCAACCGGTCACTGAGGAAGCGCCGCGTCAGGACGCCGTCCCGGCCCCGACGGGAGCGTGAACGTCATGCCAGAGGTCAACGGCCGAGATATCCGCACCGTCGTGGTGGCCTGCGATGCGGGCATGGGCAGCAGCGTCATGGTCGCCAGCCAGATGCGTCAGCGGTTGAAGACGTACGACGTGGCGGTCGAGCACCTCCCCGTCAACTCGATCCCCGCCGACACCCAAGTGGTGGTCACCCACGCGAGCCTCGCGCAGCGAGCGCAGGCGATGGCCCCGGGAGCGGTCGTGGTCCCGTTCCAGATCTTTATGGGCGACCCTGCCTTCGAGAAGGTCGAGGCAGCCATCAGGGACGGTGGCGTCCTTGCCGGCTGAGTCCTCCGCGCCACCGCCCGCCACCGATGTCCTCGTCCGAGAGGCCGTTCGACTGGCGCAGCACGCCGACGACAAGTGGGATGCGCTGCGCCAGTCGGGGGCGCTCCTGGTGGAGCTCGGCGCGGTGGACGAGGGCTACGCCGCCGCGATCCTGGAGCGCGAAGGCCAGATCTCGACCTACATGGGCGAGGGTGTGGCGATCCCCCACGGGACCGACGCGGCTCGCGACTTTGTCCGCCGGACGGCGCTCGGGTTTCTCCAGTACCCCGACGGGGTCGACTGGGACGGCGAGACCGTCTATCTCTGCATCCCGATCGCGGCCAGTGGCGACGAACACGTGGGCGTTCTGTCGGCGCTTGCCGAGATCCTCGTCGATGACGACAGTGCGGCCGCGCTCCGAGCAGCCACCGACGTCGAGACGGTCCTGGCCCTCCTGAACCCCGACGGCCGAGCCGCCGAGGAGCCACACGAATGAAGGTCGCCCGCTTCTACGCGCCGGGGGACATCCGCATCGAGGACGCCCCGGAACCCTCGCCCGCCCCGGCCGAGGTCAAGATCCGGGTCCGCAACTGCTCGACCTGCGGCACGGACGTCAAGATCTACCGGTCAGGGCACCAGAACATCGATCCTCCACGGGTCATGGGTCACGAGATCGCCGGCGAGATCGTCGAGATCGGCGCCGATGTGGGTCCGCCCGGTGATGGTCGGCCGTGGACGGTCGGCGATCGCGTCCAGGTAATCGCGGCGATCCCCGATGGGGAATGCCCCGACTGTCGGCGTGGCTGGATGACGATCTGCCCCAACCAGACGTCGATCGGATACCAGTACGACGGCGGATTCGCCGAGTACCTCATCGTCCCGCACGAGGTGCTGCGCGTCGACGGCCTGAACCGGATCCCAGGTGGGGTCGGTTTCGACGAGGCGTCCGTGGCCGAGCCGTTCGCCTGCGTGATCAACGCCCAGGAGCTCGCCCGCGTCGGAGCTGGCGACGATGTCGTGGTCATCGGCGCGGGCCCGATCGGGTGCCTTCACGTGCGCCTGGCCCGGGCGCGCGGCGCGTCGCGCGTGCTCCTCGTGGAACTCAACCGCCAGCGCCTCGACATGTCGGCCGCGGTCGTTGCCCCCGACGCCGCGATCGCCGGGAGCGAGACCGACCCGGTCGAGGCCGTGCTCGAGCAGACCGGTGGCCGCGGCGTGGATGTCGCGATTACCGCCGCCGCCTCGGGCAAGGCTCAGGAAGATGCCCTTCGGATGCTCGCACGACGCGGCCGGCTTTCGTTCTTCGGTGGCCTGCCCAAGGACAAGCCGACGATCACATTAGACTCGAATCTCGTCCACTATCGTGAGTTGACGATCGTCGGTGCGAACGGGTCGAGCCCGGACCACAACAAGCAGGCACTGGCCCTGATCGCCAGCGGTGCGGTGCCGGTCAAGGACCTCATCACCCATCGGCTGCCGCTGGATCGCGTGCTCGACGCGATCGACATCGTCTCGCGCGGCGAGGGCATCAAAGTCACGATCGAACCCTGACCGACGGGTCGGGATCCGGCGCGAGTCGGTCTGGAGGACATCGTCATGGCGCAGCGCGAGGTCATCGTCGGGTCGCGGATCGGGCTCCATGCCCGACCCGCCGCGCTCTTCGTCAAAGCAGCCACGGAGCAGCCCGTGCGGATCACGATCCGCAAGAGCGACGGCGCTCCCGTCGATGCCCGAAGCATCCTGCGGGTGCTCGCGCTTGGTGCGAAGAACGGCGACACCATCATCCTCGAGGCGGACGGTGACGGCGCAGCCGAGGCCCTGGAGGCCGTTGCGATCGTGGTCGCCGAGGACCACGACGACCCGGCGTGAGGCCGCCCCGATGACCGTCGACGGGGCGCTACCGCCAACGGGGGCATCCGCCACGGATCTCCAGGGCATCGCCGTCTGTCCCGGCCGAGCCGCCGGGCCGGTGGCGCTCATGGGGCCGCGGCCACGATTGCCGGCCGAGCCCCCCGTCGTGGTCGACAAGGAAGCCGAGGCCGAGGCGGCCCTCGCGGCCCTGTCCGCGACGGCCGACGACCTCGAACGTCGCGCGGCGGCGGCTCCGATCCCGGGCGCCGCCGAGGTGCTCGAGGCGACGGCGATGATCGCCCGCGACCCGTCCCTCGAGGAGTCGATCCGCGCGGCGATCGCCAAGGGCGAGGCGGCCGCCTGGGCGGTCGATCGGGCGTTCGACGGCTTCCGGGCGCTTCTCCTCGATCTCGGTGGCTACATGGCGGAGCGGGTCGGGGATCTCGATGACGTGCGCGATCGGACCGTCGCCGGGCTGTTGGGACAGCCGATCCCAGGTGTGCCTGAGCGCGAGACCCCATTCATCCTCGTCGCCGAGGATCTCGCACCCGCGGACACCGTGACGTTGACGCCCGAGCGGGTCCTAGCGCTCGTCACGCTCAAGGGTGGACCGACCAGCCACACCGCGATCCTCGCCAGGAGCCTCGGCATCCCGGCGGTCGTGGCGGTCGCAGACGCTGGCCTGCTGCGCGAGGGGGAGGTCGTCGAGGTCGACGGCGGGACCGGCCGGATCCGCCGCGCGATCGATCCCGACGAGGCCGCGGAAACGAACCGGGGCGAGCAGCGGCGCCGTGCCGCTAAAGCGGCGAGCCGCGGACCGGGGCGGACGGCGGACGGGCACCCGGTGGCGCTCCTCCTGAACATCGGCGATGCCACCGGGGCGGCCGCCGTCGCCGAGGTGGACGCCGAGGGCGTTGGGCTCTTCCGCACCGAGTTCCTCTATCTCGACCGCCATGACGCACCCTCGATCGGCGAGCAGGTCGCGCTCTATACCGGTGTGCTCGGAGCCATGGCCGGCCGCAAGATCGTGGTCCGGACGCTCGACGCCGGGGCGGACAAGCCCCTGCCGTTCCTCAACCAGGACCACGAGGAGAACCCTGCGCTCGGTGTCCGCGGCCTCCGAACGGCCCGCCGTTCACCGGACCTGCTCACCGACCAGCTGGCGGCACTGACCCTCGCCCAGCAAGCGACCGGCGCGCTCGTGTGGGTGATGGCGCCGATGGTCGCCACGGCCGCAGAGGCGAAGTGGTTCACGGACCGCGCGCACGAGCACGGCCTGCCCGTCGCCGGGGTGATGGTCGAGATCCCGGCCGCGGCCATTCGCGCCGCCGACCTGCTCGAGCATGCCGACTTCCTGAGCATCGGCACCAACGACCTCGCGCAGTACACGCTGGCGGCCGACCGGATGGCCGGCGACCTGGCCGACCTGCTCGACCCGTGGCAACCGGCGCTGCTCGACCTCATCCGGATGACGGCGGAAGCCGGCGCGGGCGCCGGCAAGCCGGTCGGGGTGTGCGGCGAGGCCGCTGCCTCGCCGGCGCTGGCACCGGTCCTGGTTGGATTGGGCGTCACGAGCTTGTCGATGTCGGCGTCCGCCGTGGCCGATGTCCGGGACGCCCTCGCCGCCGTGACGCTCGCCGAATGCCGCGAGTTGGCGGGCAACGCCCTGTCCGGCATGCGCGATCAGTAGCGCTCCCCCAATGGACGGCCTACTGCCATGGGACGCGGCAACATGGCCCAGCCGGGCCTGACCCGCGTCGCCCCCCTGACGTCGTGCCTGGTGCTGGCCACCGAGGAGCCGGCATGAACCCGAAGGTCGAACTCCCCTGGTTCGACGGATGCGCGAATCACCCCGCGGCGCGACGCATTCTCGAGGGGGTGATCGCCGAGGTGGTGCCCGGCCTCGGAACCTGCGCTTCCTACGCGCGCGCCGAGGCCGTCGACCCTATCTGCACGGCGATCTTGCCTCGCACGTGGCGCGTCGCCTGGAGCGCAATGGCGTCGTGAATCTGGTCGAACGTGAACGACTGGATCGCAGGAATTCGGAGGCTGCCCTCGGCGACCCGCACGGCCATCTCAGGAAATCGGTGTTCGGCGCTGTACCGCACCGTCAATTTGCCCTCGATGCCACGCGCCGCAAGCGCTTCGACGTCGGGCGGCAGGATCGTCGATGTGACGCGGCCACCAGCCTTGACGTGCGCCGCCACGCCAGCCAATAGGTCCGGCAGACCGACCAAGTCGATGACCGCATCGACGCCATCAGGGAATCGCGCGCTCAGCTCTTCGGAGGGGTCGCTGGCCGTGTAGTCGATCACCCCGGCCGCGCCCATCGACTGGGCGTACACCGTGTATTCCGGGCGGGTGACCGCGATGACCTCGATCCCCCGTTCCGCCGCGAATTGCGTGGCGAAGCTGCCGACCCCGCCCGTGCCGCCCAGCAGCACGAGGCGCTGACCGGAGGTGAGTGCCACGTCCTCGACCGCCGCGGCCGCTGTCAGCGCCGAGTGCCCGACGACGGCGGCCTCCTCCCAGGTGATCGTGCGCGGCTTGTGGGTCAGACCACCGACCTGCAGCGCGACGCGGTCGGCCATCGTGCCCTCGCCCATCACGGGCTTGCGTACGTAGCCGTAGACCTCGTCGCCCTCCCGGTAGTTCTCGACCCCAGGGCCGACGCGCTCGACGACCCCGGACGCGTCGATCCCGATCACCAGGGGGAATCGATGCTCAATGTAGTCCTTCATGAATCCGGCCATCACGGCGATGTCGGTCTGGTTCATCCCCGCGACCTGGACAGCGACGATGACCTCCCCTTCTCCGGCCTCTGGCTCGGGGACCTCGCGGATGCTCCCGGTCTCGCCGAACTTCTCAATTGCGAACGCGCGCATTCCTTCCCTCCGTGGCCTCATGCTCTGGTTGCAGTTGCGGGCACGCGCCGCAGTCGTGCCTTCGCCGTCACGCCCATGGCCCTGTCAGCTTGGAGGCCGCCGCCATTGTGTCGCCGGCAGGCCCTTGCGACTAGTCTTCAAATTCAAGCGATCTGGACGTTCACGTGATTCGCCCCGATCGCGATGTCCACCGGATTCCGCTCAGCGGTGGCTGCACTCGATCAGGTCGTCGACGACCACCGGTCATCCTGCGCGAGGGGGAATCCCGGTATCTGTTCGAGATCCGGATTAGCACTGAAGCAAGCTCACTTCGCGCACTGATCTGCACCACCGGACAGGAGCACGAGCCATGTCACTCGCCCGCGTCCAATTCTTCTCCATCTCGCTCGACGGTTTCGGCACCGGCGAAGGTCTGAGCCGCGACGCACCGTTCGGCCACGCCGGCGAACGGCTCCACGAATGGATGTTCGTCACCCGGTGGTGGCGTCAGAGGGTCGGCGAGCCCGGCGGCAGCGGCGGCCTCGACGACGCCTTCCTGCGGCTGCACGATCCGGGGATCGGCGCCGAGATCATGGGAGCCGGGAAGTTCGGCCCGCCCGGATGGCACGGGGACCCGGAGTGGACGGGCTGGTGGGGTCCCAACCCGCCGTTCCACACACCGACCTTCATCCTCACCCATCACCCGCGCCCGTCGATCGAGATGGAGGGCGGCACGACCTTCCACTTCATCGATGCTTCGCCGGCCGAGGCGCTCGAGACGGCGCGCGAGGCCGCCGGCGGCCAGGACGTACGTCTCGGCGGGGGTCCCACCATGATCCGCGAGTTCCTTGCCGCGCGGCTCATCGACCACATGCACATCGCGGTGGTCCCGATCCTGCTGGGCCGGGGCGTACGCCTCTGGGATGGACTGGAGGGCCTCGAGAAGGATTACGAGATCGAGGCCGTCTCCTCGCCCAGCGGAGTGACGCATGTGACGTTCATCCGTGCGGGTATCGCAGCCACTTAGGACGAGAACCCGGGCGTCTGCCGGTCAGCCTGCTCGACGGGGAACCCCGGATCTGCTCGGGACGCGGAAGCAGCGCGCCGGTGCCCGACCTGGTCTCAGCCGAGCTGGGCCTTCAGCTCCGCCGCAGCCGAGGCGAGGATCTCGCGGGAGAGTACCTCGTCGTTGACTGCGCGCGCCATCGACGCCGGGCCGGCGTTCACGGGATGCGAGCGAACCAGGCGAGGGAGCCGGCCGCGGCGACAGCTGCCGCCACGAGCGCTGCGAGGGCCAGGCGGTCGGTGATCTCCCGCGGCTCCGTCCGGGTACCGACCCCCTCGCCGATGTCCTCGAACACGGACACGATCTCCTCGGCCGAGTCGGCCTCGAATGCCTTGCCACCGGTGGTCTCGGCGATGTCTCGCAGCGCCTCGCGGTCGACCGGGACAGGGACCGGCAGGAAGTCGACCACCACCGATCCATGGTCGGTGCCGAAGGCGACGGTGCTTACCTTGACGCCACGGCGCTCCGCCTCACGGGCCGCTTGCCCCTCCGGTCGTCCTGTCGTCGTGTCGCCGTCCGACATCAGCACGATCGACCCTGAGGAGGCGTCCTCGGCATCGGCGGGCACATCCGACTCGAGCAGATCCAGCGACGTGTAGATCGCCTCGCCGATCGCCGTTCCCTGGCCTAATGACAGGCGGTCGATCGCACGGTCGAGGACCGTCTTCGACGTCGTTGGCGGGATGATGACCCGAGCCGTCTGGTCGAACGCGACCAGGCCCACCCGGACACCCGACGGGACGACTTCGATGAACCGATGGGCTGCGTCACGGGCAGCCACGATGCGGCTGGGGGCGACATCCGTCGCCTCCATCGACAGCGAGGTGTCGAACGCGAGCACGAGCGTCGGCTCATTCGCGACCTCGGTCGCGAGGGCGGGGCGGGCGGCCGCGATGACGAGGAGGGCCGTCGCCCCCAGGTAGACGGCGGCGACGAAATGGCGCCGAAGGCCCGGACGTCGTGGGGCCACCGCGTCGATCAGGTCCAGATCGGTGTATCGGACCACGTAGGCCCGGCGTCGGCGCTGCCTGACGAGGTACAGCGCGGCGAACAGTAGCGGCACCAGGAGGAGTGCGAACCGCTCGGGCGCAAGGAACGTGAGATCGGGCGCGACCGGGATCATCGGGCAGCTCCCGTGGTGGGATGGGACGCCACGTGCCGACCCAGCGCTCGGGCGCGACGGCGTCGGTCGAGGCAGGCCGCGAGCGGACCGGTCCACTCCGTGTCCGTCCGCAGTCGCAGGTGGGTGGCCCCTGCTCGCCCTATCGCGGACGATCTCGCGGCGCGTCGACGATCGGCGCCCTCGGCCAGGCGGACGCGGAAGCGCTCGTCGCTCGTGTCTATCGTCCGTTGGTGGCCGGTCTCGGGATCCTCGACCACCAGCAGGCCCACGTCAGGCAGTCGGAGCTCGCGCGGATCGAGGACCTCGACGGCGATGATCTCGCTCCGGCGTCCAAGCCGGGCAAGCGCCGGGCTCCAAGTCTCGGGGGCAGCGATGAAGTCCGAGACCACGATCGCGAGTCCACCCCGTCGCAGGACCCGTTGGAGAACGTCGATGGCGCGACCGAGATCGACCTGCCCCCCGAGAGGTGACCGTGCCACGCTGCCCACGAGGCCCGACAGATGCCGGCGACCTCCGCGGATCGGCACGATCACCTGGCCCGCCGGCGGTCGCGACGACCGCTCCGATCCGGTCGCCGCCACGGACGGCGAGCCCCGACACGGCCGATGCGACGCTGACAGCGAGATCCGCCTTCCGCCAGCCGACGGTCCCGAAGTCGAGGCTGCCGGACCGGTCGACCAGGACGGCGACGTCGAGGTCGCGCTCCTGGATCGCGTCCCGGACGTGCGGTTCGCCTGTCCGGGCAAGGATCGACCAGTCCATCCGGCGGACGTCGTCGCCCGGCTCATACGGTCGTGCTTCCCCGGGCTCGACACCGTGGCCGAGCACGACCGAGGCATGACGGCCGTCTCGGCGGCCAACCACCTTTTGGCCCACCGCGAGCTCGATACGGCGGAGCCGTGCCGGCAGGTCGAGACCGGCACGCGGTGCGGAGGTCACCTCGTGGTCGGTGGATCGCCCGGCAGGACGATCGGCGGCGTCTGTGCGGACGCGCCCCAGGGCGTGCTGACGGGCGTACCAGGTCCCTGCATAGGCTGCGGAGACTGGGCCTGCGGCGCCGGGGTTACGTATGCCGCGGCGTCGGCGTAGGCCGGCGCCACCTGCGTCGCATACGCCGGAGGTGGCGGGACCGTGGATGCCGCCGGCACCGGCGGAGGCCACGCGGTCGAACCGGGTGCTGGGACCGTCGTGAGCAGCTCGACGAGGACGTCGTCGATCGTGAACCCTTCGGCCAGTGCCCGGTAGGACAGCGCGAGGCGCGCGTTCAGGATGTCGTACGCGACGTCGTAGACGTCCTGCGGCACCGCACGCATGCGTCCGCGCAGGAGCGCCATGGCCCGGGCGCTCCGGACCAGCCCGAGTGATGCTCGCGGGCTCGCGCCGTACTCGAAGAGCCCCACCAGCTTCTGCAGCCCGTGCGCCGCGGGGTCGCGCGTCGCGAGTACCAAACGGACCGCGTAGTCGACAGCTGCATCATCGATCGCGACTCGCCGCGCGGCGAGCTGAAGATCAACGACGTCGGCAGGATCGAGCAGGCGGGCCGCCTGCGGTGGCTGATCCGCCATGCGGGCGACGATCGCCCACTCCTCGGCCGGGGTCGGGTAGTCGACTGGGACCCGCATCAGGAATCGGTCGCGTTGCGCCTCGGCGAGCGGGTAGACGCCCTCCGACTCGACAGGGTTCTGGGTTGCCACGACCAGGAACGGCTGCGGCAACGCGAAGGTACGACCGCCGACGGTGACCTGACGCTCTGCCATGGCCTCGAGCAGCGCCGACTGAACGCGCGCGGGCGCGCGGTTGATTTCGTCGACCAGGACCACGTTGGCGATGATCGGCCCCGGTTCGACGTCGAACACCTCCGACGAGGGCCGGAAGATCCGGGTCCCGACGATGTCGGACGGGATCAAGTCCGGTGTGAACTGGATGCGATTGAAGGAGCCACCGAGGATCCGCGCCAACGTCGCAAGCAGCAGGGTCTTGCCGAGGCCGGGCGCGCCTTCGAGAAGGACGTGTCCGTCTGCCAGCACGGCGACGAGGAGTCGATCGACGACCCGATCCTGGCCGACGATGACTCGGCCCAGCTCGTGGCGGACCTGGGCGAGACGAGTGGCGGTGAGATCGATGCTCGCGGTCATGTTCCCTGGCCGTCGGTGCCCCCATCGGGGGTGAATGGATCCGACATCCCGTTCGGGCTCAGCCCCTGCATCAGTTCGTCCAGGAACTGCTGCATCAGGCGGTCGATGGCATCGGCGGCCGGGTCATCCGCACCGTCCGGCTCGGGTGTCGCGTCCGGACCCGGCGCGACATCCGGTGCCGGCTGTGGAGCCGGGGCCCCGGGTGTGAGCTCACGCAGGAGCTCGTCGAGGAGTTGGCGGAGCAGCCGGTCGGCCATGTCCGGTCCGCCGGAGGGTCCGTCCGGGGTCTGAGATCCGTCGGGCCCCGGCCCGAACAGGTCGCGCAGGCCGTCCAGCCCGTCAGGACCGAGGAACTGGTCGAACAGCCCACCAAGCGGGTCCATGCTGTCGGCGGGGTCGTTGTCCTCGGCCTTCCACGTGCCGTCCTTGACCTTGTCCAGGATCCGCGCGGCCTGGTCGACCGGCACGGCGAAGCCGATGCCGTCGCTGCCCCCCGACGCGCTAGCGATGGCGGTGTTGATGCCGATCGCCCGACCCTCCCGGTCGGCCAGCGGACCACCGGAGTTGCCAGAGTTGATCGCAGCATCCGTCTGGATCAGGTCGTGCAGCTCGCCCATCGGGGTGGGGACCGTGCGGCCGAGCGCGCTCACGATGCCGGTGGTCACCGTCTGGCTCAGGCCGAACGGGCTCCCGACGGCGATCGTCATCTCGCCCACCTGCACATCGGCGAGGGCGCCGAGGGCGAATGGCTTCAGATCGGACGCCGCGCCCTCCTCGGCCCGGATGACGGCGGTGTCAATGGACTTGTCGACCGCGACCACAGCGCCGGAGATGCTTGTGCCATCGTGGAGCCGGAGCGTGACCGCGTCCGATCGACCGACGACATGCGATGCGGTGAGGATGAGGCCTCCGTCGGCCGCCACGAACCCGGAGCCGACCGCGCCGGCGGCCTCGATCTGTACGACCGAGGGCAGGAGCCTCGAGGCCGTGCCCGCAAGCGGCTCATCGCTCGGCGGGATCGCCGCGGCCGCCTTGTCCGGCCCAGCCGGGCCACCGGTCGTGGCGAGCGGCGCCAGCAGCGCCCCGAGATGGTTGCTGGTGGCGAGCATACCGGTGCCGACGAGGACCATGGCCCCCACCAGAAGGGCTGTGCCGACGACGAGCCGGCGTCGCGGCCGCCTCGAGGCTTCGGTATCGGGCATCGGAGACGCAGAAGCACCGACCGCCGCTGTCGCGAATGCCGGTGCTGTAGTGGGCCAGACGAGAGGTGGGGTCGACGGCAGGTCGCGCCAGCTCTTGTGCTGACGCTGGTCGCCGGCGAAGGGATCGTCCACGTGATTGGGCCTCCGGATCGGGAGCGGTCGCATGCAGGTCAGACCGATACCGGTCCGGCCAATGATCCGAAGGCTAGAAAATGAGGGATAACGTGGACGTTCGGATGGTGTAAGGACGGCCTAAAGGTCCGTCAGGACACAGCGTCCACCGTCCACAGCGGGTCGGCCATCGCTCGGAGATCAGCCACCGGGACCGGCTCCGCATCCGTCCGCCGGTCCGGCAGCCACACAACAAAGCTTGCGCCGTGCCTGGGGACCGAGGCCACGCTGACCGTGCCGCCATGTGCCTCGGCGATCTGGCGGACGAGGGCCAGCCCCAGGCCTTGCCCGTCGCCTTCCGCCGTGGGAGCGCCATCACGCCAGGCGCGGCGGAATACGAGGGCCTGGTCATCGGGCGCGATGCCAGGCCCGACGTCGCGGACTCCGAACCACAGCCATCCACCGACACGTCCGGCGCGGGAGTGGACCACCGAGCCAGGGGGAGCCACGCGGAGCGCGTTCGAGACGAGGTTCGCCTGGGCCCGCTTCAGCGCGGAGCGGTCGCCGTCGACGACCAGACCGGACGGAGCGAGCCGGGACAGCCGGATGCCCCGGGTTGAGGCCACCGCGTCGTACTCCTGGGCGACCTCGGATACGACCTCCGCCAGATCGACGGGGACCAGCCGCTCCGGCTGGACACTCGTCCTGCCGAACGCCAGGAGCTCGTCGACCGTGGTCGACATCCGGTCGGCAGTCCGACGAGCCACCTCGGCTGCGCGGCGGAGGCCCTCGGCGTCCTCTGGCTCCGAAAGAGCGACATCAAGGGTCGTCCGGATGACCGCCAGTGGGTTCCGCAACTCGTGCGAGGCGTCCTCGACGAAACGACGCTGGGTCCGCACGCCTCGATCGAGCCGGTCGAGCATTGCGTCGAACGTGTCGGCGAGATCGCGCATCTCGTCGTGTGGACCGCCAAGGCGGATCCGACGCGAGAGATCGGTCGCCTCGATCTCCCGTGCGACGCTGGCGATCGTGCCAACGGGCCGCACGACCCGGCCTGCGACGGCCCAACCGATGGCGAGGCCGACCGGCACCAGCACGAGCAGCGCCACGAGCGAGAGATCCCGAACCATCTGGAGCGTCTGCTCACGGATGGTCTGTTCCACGTTCAGGAGTGCATCGGTCGCCCGGTTGTCGCCGCTTCCGTCGAGCTCGGCGAGGCTCATGCCGAGCACTCGCAGCAGCTCCTCCTCGAAGGTCGTCGGCTGCTCCATCGGGCTCGTCGCGGCCACCGTATCCAGGGCCAGGTTCATGCCCAGCACGAGCACGCCCGCCGTCACGATCAGGGCCGTCGTCACCAGCAATGCGAGCCGGAAGCGGATCGATCGAACGGACGCAGCGAGGCGTCGGAGCGGCGACCGTCTCATTCCTCGCCCTCCACGAGGCGATAGCCCACGCCCACTACCGTCTCGATGGGCTGTCCGTGGCCCGTCTCGGCAAGCTTGCGGCGGAGGTTGCTGATCGTGACCCGGACCGTGTTCGTAAATGGGTCGGCGCGATCGTCCCAGACGTGCTCGAGCAGGCGCTCCGGTGTTAGGACCTCGCTCGGATGGAGCATGAAGTAGCGGAGGAGCGCGAACTCTTTAGCGGTAAGGTCAAGACGTCGTTCATTACGGTGCGCATCGTGCCGCGCGGCGTCGAGCTCGAGGCTCCCCAGCCGGATCGTCGCCCCACCGTTGATCGTCGGGCGGCGTGCGAGGGCGCGAACCCGTGCCGCGAGCTCCACGAAGCTGAACGGCTTGACTAGGTAGTCGTCGGCACCGTCGTCCAGACCTCCCACTCGATCGTCGAGACCGTCCCGGGCGGTCAGCATCAGGACGCGCGGTGGCGTGGCGTCCGGTAGCACCAGCTCGCCTGTGCGAAGCTCGCGGCAGACCTCGCGACCGTCCCCGTCCGGCAGCCCGAGGTCCAGGCACACGACGTCATACGGTGTGTCATGGAGGCGCTCGCGCGCCTCGGCGGCGGTCGTGGCAGTGTCGGTCGCATAGCCTTCGCGGCGCAACCCGGTGGCAAGAGCAGTGGCGAGGTCGAGCTCGTCCTCGACGATGAGCAGTCGCACGGCCGACGGAGGATAGCGTGGTATCGCGAAGTCGTCAGGAATCGACGCCGTCGGTCACAGAGCACAGCGAGCACTGCGCACGCTGAACGGCGCTCCTGACAGGCCTTGACATCCGAGAGACTCCAAGGTTTGCTGGGCTGATGAGGATCGGCGAGCTGGCCCAGCGGATCGGGGTGTCCAGTGATACGGTCCGCTACGTCCAACTGACCGGCGGAGGCCCGATCATCGACGCGCCTACATGAGCCTCAACGAACTTCTCGGCTGGATCGTCTGGCACGGGCTGGCCCTGCTCGTGGGCGGCTTGGTCTTGTTCGCCCTCTATCGCTTTGCCGTGAGCATGACGCACCGCGTCGTCATGACGATGCTCCAGGTCCAGAGCGCGACGCTCCAGGCGGGGAGCGACCCTGCCGAAGAGCAACAGAAACGGGCGGTGACGCTCGAGGTCGTCCTCGGGAAACTGGTCCGCGCCGGCTTCATTGTCGCCTTGGTCATCCTGGTCCTTGGCGTGTTCGACCTCTGGCCGCTGCTCGCCGGTCTCGGGCTGGTCGCCGCGGCCCTCACGCTCGCCGGGCAGGCGATCGTGCTCGACTACCTGATGGGGATCCTGATCCTCGTGGAAGGCCCGTTCTACAAAGGCGACTGGATCTCTGTGCAGGCCGCCCCGGGAATGATCACCGAAGGTGAGGTCGATGAGATCGGCCTGCGCCGTACGACGCTCCGCGATGGGCTGGGCGCGCTCCACTCGGTTTCGAACGGGCTGATCCGCGCCTCGTCGAACCTGACCCGCGTCTACTCGATCGCGTCGGTCGACGTCCAAATCCTGCGGCCGCAGGACCTCGATAGGGCGATCGCGGTCGCCGGTCGGGTGGGCCGCGAGCTCGGAGACGACCCGGCGTGGAGCGGTCGTCTGTTCGAGTCGCCGATCGACACGTGGGTGACGGCGCTCACGCTCGACGGCG
Source organism: uncultured Chloroflexia bacterium (assembly GCA_963720315.1). Taxonomy (GTDB): domain Bacteria; phylum Chloroflexota; class Limnocylindria; order Limnocylindrales; family CSP1-4; genus CF-46. The sequence continues at coordinate 1,572,549 of CAVRFC010000005.1, read as the reverse complement.
CGGCGATCACGGTCCGTCGCCGCGTGCCGCCGGACCTTCGTCTCGCGGCGACCAGCGAGATGCGTCGCCGTCTTTTGGTGGCGTTCGCGGCCGAGGCGATCGGGACCGGCCGCTGGGACACACCGCCGGCGCCAGGCGCGTCGGTGGCGACCGCCACCGAATCGCCGGGCCCGGACGATATACCCGATGACTAGCCGCCCTGCGCCGCCGCCGGATGTCCTGGAGCGCCTCGTCGCCGACGCACGTTCCCATCCCGCAATCCCCCCACCGGTACACCGGTAGTCGTGTCTCGACCACCGACGTGAGGTTTTCGCGGGGCAATCGTGACTCCGCGACGTCCTCGATGACTTTGCGTCGCTCGTGCAGTCTTACGGTAAGTGCAGCAGCACTCGGAGGTTGGCATGGGCAAGGTCGTGTACTTGATGAACGTGTCACTCGACGGCTATGTCGAGACGCCGGACCACTCGCTCGACTGGACGAAGGTCGACGACGAGCTTCACACGTGGTTCAACGATCGCCTGCGCGAGTCGGACGTCTCCGTCTACGGCCGGCGACTCTGGGAGGTGATGGCCGCCTACTGGCCGACCGGCGAGGCCGACCCGGCCTCGACAGAGCCGATGCGCGAGTTCGCCCGGATCTGGAACGCGACGCCGAAGGTGGTCTTCTCGCACGAGCTCGAGTCCGTCGCGCACGGCGCACGGCTCGTCCGCGGCGACGTTGGCGAGGAGCTGGCGAAGCTGCAGCAGGAGTTCGACGGCGAGATCGAGGTTGGCGGGCCGACGCTCGCCGCGCAGTTCATTGAGCGCGGGCTCGTCGACGAGTACCACATGGTCGTTCACCCGGTCGTCCTCGGCGCAGGGACGCCGTTCTTCCCGCCCGGCGTCTCGCGGTTCGACCTCCGCTTGACCGAGACCCGGGCCTTCGCCTCCGGCGCCATGTACCTGGGCTACGAGGCTGTCCGATGACCGAAGCAGAAAGCGGCGCATGGCCGACCGGGATCCGGCCGGGCTCGCTGGAGGGCTGGCGGCGGAAACCCTGGTTAGGCGATGACCCGAGTGCCGCGACAGGCCTCCGTTTCCCCCACCTACGTGAGCTGACCTCGCACTAGGACAGGAGCACGAGCCATGTCACTCGCCCGCGTCCAATTCTTCTCCATCTCGCTCGACGGTTTCGGCACCGGCGAAGGTCTGAGCCGCGACGCACCGTTCGGCCACGCCGGCGAACGGCTCCACGAATGGATGTTCGTCACCCGGTGGTGGCGCCAGAGGGTCGGCGAGCCCGGCGGCAGCGGCGGCCTCGACGACACCTTCCTGCGGCTGCACGATCCGGGGATCGGCGCCGAGATCATGGGAGCCGGGAAGTTCGGCCCGCCCGGATGGCACGGGGACCCGGAGTGGACGGGCTGGTGGGGTCCCAACCCGCCGTTCCACACACCGACCTTCATCCTCACCCATCACCCGCGCCCGTCGATCGAGATGGAGGGCGGCACGACCTTCCACTTCATCGATGCTTCGCCGGCCGAGGCGCTCGAGACGGCGCGCGAGGCCGCCGGCGGCCAGGACGTACGTCTCGGCGGGGGTCCCACCATGATCCGCGAGTTCCTTGCTGCGCGGCTCATCGACCACATGCACATCGCGGTGGTCCCGATCCTGCTGGGCCGGGGCGTACGCCTCTGGGATGGACTGGAGGGCCTCGAGAAGGACTACGAGATCGAGGCCGTCTCCTCGCCCAGTGGAGTGACGCATGTGACGTTCATCCGTGCGGGTATCTGAGTTCGCGGCACTTCTGGCCGGTGTCGGCGTGCCGCAGGTGCCGATCGGAGTGCACCGATGACCGACCGTGCGGTGCGCTCGTCCGCCGACAATGGCCACGAGTGAGGAGCGCCAAGATGACGGCGGGCAACCGGCTCCAACCGAGGCTGGTGTTGCTGTGCGGCTTGCCTGCATCGGGCAAGACGACGCTCGCGCGCGAGATTGCGGACGCCTATGGCGCGGTGCGGCTCAACCCGGATGAGTGGGAGTCGGCGTTGGACGTTGATCCGTTCGACGAGGGCTTCCAAGTCAGGCTCGAAGCGGCATTCTGGGAACTTACGCAGCGGCTCCTCGTGCTGGGAACCTCGGTTGTCCTCGAATGGGGTTTCTGGGCTCGCTCGGAGCGCGACGAGAAACGCGAGGCCGCACGAATGCTCGGCGTAGCGGTCGAACTCCGTTTCCTCGATGCGCGCTACGACGAGTTGGTGAGGCGGGTCGCGGCTCGTCACGCTGCCGGCGGCATCGCCATCACCGAGAGTCACATGGAGCGGTATCGAGGTATCTTCCAGCCGCCGACAGACGATGAGCTGGCCCTGTATGACGCCCCTCTACCAGATCCAAACTGAGACACTACCCTTTTGGACATCAGCGTCGAATCCTTCCTCGCCAGCCAAGATTCCGAACGTAACACGGCCCCCGGAAACGATCTGAGGGCCGTTCGTTTTGGCGCCGAACCGCCGTCGGACGCATAGTGCACACCGTTGACATCCAGACTGTCGAAAGGGTTCGCCCGCGATGCCAGAGTCCGGAATCCACGTCGTTGCAGGAGTCGGTCCGGTCGGCAGGGCGATCCTTGACGAACTCGTCGATCGGAGCCTTCCGGTCCGCGCCGTCGTCCGCCGCCAGGTCGCCGATCTGCCAGACGAGGTGGAGGTGGTCGAGGCTGACCTAACCGATCCCGACGTCACCGCCCGGGCCATGGCCGGGGCGTCGGTCGTCTATCACGCCGCGTCGGCGCCGTACGATCGATGGCCTGAGCTCCTGCCCCCGCTGATGCGCGGCATAGTGGCCGGCGCGGTGGCATGCGGAGCGAGGATCGTCTATGCCGACAACCTCTACGCGTACGGACCGGTCGGGGGGCCTCTGACCGAGGATCTTCCGTCGCACGCGACCGGCCCAAACGGCCGCGTCCGGGCAATCCTCGCCGAGAATCTGATGGATGCCCACGCGGCGGGCACGGTCCAGGCGACCATCGGGCGGGCATCGGACTACTTCGGCCCGCGCGGTCTCCAATCGACGGCGGGTGAGCGGCTGTTTGGGCGGGCCGTTGCGGGGAAGTCGGCACAGGTGCTCGGCAACCCGGACGTCCCGCACACGCTCACCTACCTGCCCGACTTCGGGCGTGCGCTGGTGACGCTCGGCACCCGCGAGGAGGCGCTCGGTCACGTCTGGCACGTACCGAGCGCCGAGACGCTCACGTCCCGCGCGTTCGCGGCCCTGGTCTTCGAGGCGCTCGGGGGGCCACTCAAGCTCCAAGTGACACCTCCGGCCCTGGTGGCCGTCGCCGCACTGTTCAGCCCGACGCTGCGTGCCGTCCGCGAGCAGGGGTATCAGCGCGACGCTCCGTGGATCGTCGACCACTCGAAGTTCGCCGGAGCTTTTGGCGCCGATGTGACGCCCCATCGCGAGGCGATCGCGACCACGACGGCGTGGTTTTCGCGGCCAGCCTGAGGTCGCGTCACCAGGCCGGGTCGGCTCGCCCCCGAACCGAATTCGGGTCCGCGCCACCTCAGGCGACGGTCGGGGCTGGCCGTCGCCTGCGCGGAGTGTGTTCTCTAGCCAGCGAGCAGCCCGCAGATGTCGACGCTTTCGTTGAAGAACTGGTGCGAGCCGGCGTCGAACACGACGTTGCCCTCTTCGTCGAAGACCAGCCGACCGACGTCGAGCGAGAACACCTCACCATCGACGATCACCTTGAGCGGTAGCCCGAGGACCGTGAATGTCCCGTCAAGGCTGTCGCGGAATGGCTGGGCGTAGTCGAAGGTGACCTCGGATCCATCGGCCGTCGAGAAGGTCACCGAGCCGACGATGAAGAACGTGAACACTCGGATGCCATCGGCGCCGAAGAACGTCTTCTCGGTGACCCGGTCGTCGAACGAGACCGTGACCTCGGTGCCGCACTCCTCGCTCAGGAACTCATCGACGAAGGAGTCTTCGAAATGACCGCGGAAGGTCAGGACCCGCCCGCGAATCGGAATGACCGCGAGGTTGAAGGTGCCACCGTGGCCCGACAACTCAGGCTCGCCGGTGTCCTCGGCGTCGAGCGCTGCGGACACGATCAGGTAGGTCGTCCCGGCTGAGGCCGTGAAGATGACCGTCGCCGGGAAGGCCGAGCAGCCGACCAGGGTCAGGCTGCCGTTCGACTCGACCCGGTAGACGAAGGCGATCGCCAGGAAGTCGGTCGATCCGTCCTCGGACACGAATGAGTTGATGTCGACCATCGTCAGGCCGGACTTGGCCGGACGGTACGAGAACCACATCGTGTTGCTGAAGTCCTCGAACTCGCGGCAACTGGCCGGGTCGACGGCCGCGTTTGAGGTCATCGCGGTGGAGTTGTAGATGGCCTCGCCGGCTGATACCGGGATGGCGGTGTTTGGCTCGTCCCCCGGTTCTGCAGCGATAGCCGCCGCTGGCAGCATCAGGACGAGCAGCAGCACGACTCCGACGATTGCACTGACGCGGCGCATGGCCGACCTCCCTCCACTCGCGCGGCGCGACGGCCGGAGAATGGCGCGATCCGCTGCCAGCGCTGGCGGCACTCTAGACCCTCGCGCGGCCCGAAGTACAAGCTCGAATCCGGACTGCAGGACGGGTCGACTAGCGGATGCGGACCTCCATCGAGGAGCGGTTCGTGCCGCCCTTGCTTTCGGCCGCGCGGATGGACGACGTAGTCGTCCCGGCGCTGCCGCTGGGAGTCGACCGGCAGGTATTGACATTGGAGCGACTCCAAGGTCTAGGTTGGGCGCATGGCAGTGACACCTGAGACCGGCTTCCTGATCATCGCCGACCTGACCGGCTATACCGCATACCTATCAGATAGCGAAATCGAGCACGCGCCGGCCATTGCCGGTGACCTGCTCGAGACGATCGTCGGCCGGCTGGAGCCGCCCTTCCGGCTTTCGAAGTTCGAGGGCGACGCCGCGTTCCTCTTCGCCGAGAATGGACGCGCCGACGGTTCGCTCCTCCTGGACGCGATCGAGGCGGCGTACATCGCCTTCCGGCGGCGCCTGCGGAGCATCGACCAAGCGACGAGTTGCGACTGCAACTCGTGTCGTCTGGCTCCTCGGCTCGACCTCAAGATGTTCATCCACCACGGTGCCTTCGTCCACGGTCGCATCGCCGGTCGTGACGAGCTGGCTGGGAGCGACGTCATCCTCGTCCATCGCCTACTAAAGGGGGCCGGGGCTGGCGAGGCGCGTGGGCATGGTTTCGCCCTGTTCACGGCCGCCGCGGTTGCTGCCCTCGGCCTCGAGGCGGACTCCCTCGGGCTCCAGGCGGGCCAGGAGACGATCGAGCACCTTGGCCCGGTCGACACCTTCACATTGGATCTCGAGGCTCTCTGGCAGGCCGAGACCGCGACGCGTCGACTCGAGATCCAAGAGACGGACTTGATCCTCGACGTCGAGGCGACGCTGGCCGGTGAGCCTTCGGTCGTCTGGGCCCATCTCACCTCGCCTCAGCTTCGGACGCGGTGGGAAGGTCCGATCGTCATCGATGAAGTCTCACCCGGCGGGCGGCGGGGCGTGGGCACGACCGCGCAGTGCGTGACCGGTCGGCTTGCCACTCTCGAGGAAATCGTCGACTGGCAGCCGTACGACCGGGTCGCCTGGCGACTCGCCGTGCCGGGGGTCGGTCCCGTCGCGGCAACAGCCGACCTCGATCCGGCTGCCGGTGGCACCCGGCTTCGGCTTCGCTGGGCCTACCTCGGCGACCCGCCGGCTGACGCGGCGGAGGTGGGGCGAATCCGCGCCGACAAGGAGGCTGCCGTCGGGCGCCTTGTGACGGTCATTGCTGGCGCGTTGCCGGTCGTTGAGCCGATGGGGGCGCTGACGGCGAGGGCAACATCTACGAGCTGAGCGAGGTCATGTTGCGTCCTTGACATCGGAGCCACTCCAAGGTTTGCTCCGTCCATGAAGATCGGCGAACTGGCACGAGAGGTCGGCGTTTCGACCGACACGGTCCGCTTCTACGAACGCTCGGGCTGGCTGCCCCGGGCCGCCCGACGAGACAACGCCTACCGCGAGTACAGCCAGCCGGATGTCGAGCACCTGCGCTTGCTCATCGATCTGCGTCGGCTCGATGTCCCGCTCGAGGATGCCGCCAGGATCGCGGGCTGGTGCCACTCCGGACACTGCGCCGAGTCGACCACCGAACTGCCTCGCCTGATCGGAGAGCGCCGAGCCGACATCGCCGACCGGATTGCTGGCCTGCAGGCCCTCGACGCTCGGCTGGCCCTGCTACAAAGCCACCTCGATCGGCCTCGTCGATCGTTACCTGTGATGGAGGCGACCGGCCCGTGTTGCGAGGCGGCCGGCGCCGTTGTTCGGACGTCGGAGGGCGAATGCTCTTGCTGTAGCGTTGCGCCGGCCACGTCGGGCGCCGCAGCCTTAACCGAACGCGGACGACTGTTGGGTACCTAGCTCATGGAGAGGGACGGAGAAGACCCAAACGCCAGCCGACGACGCCTGCGCCTCGCGCATCCCAAGCAGCAAGGAGCAACGAATGACGATCTCGACCTTCGCCTTGCAGACCGGCAACGCATCCAGCGAATACCGACCAGGGGTGTGCAACATCGGACCGGCCGAGATCGCCCGACGTCGCATGGCGGGTCACGTCGGGCTGATCGCGACGCTCGGTCTGCTGGCATTCCTTATCGTCATCGGCGCCCCGCCGGTCACGCGCCTGCTGATGGTCCTGCCCGCGGCCGCATCAGCCTCCGGCTATATCCAGGCACAGCTGAAGTTCTGCGCGGGATTCGGGTCACGTGGGATCTTCAACTTCGGCGCGGTGGGTGAGTCGGCAACGGTCGCGGATCCCGAGGCGATGGCGATGGATCGGCGCCGATCGCGCCAGATCGGTCTGTGGGCGCTCGCCGTCGGTGTCATCGTCGGCGTGGTCGCCGCGCTCCTGCCCGTCTGAGCCTTGGACGCGAATCTCGTCCTCTGGATCCTCCGGGCGCTCCTCTTAATGGAAGACGTCCACCGCACCAAAACTGACCAACCTAGCCAACGGCCGGACGCTCACCGACGACGAACGGTCGGTGCAGAAGGACCTTCACGTCACCGACACCGGGGACCGCACGATCACCATCCTCGTCCTGGCAACGGGCAACTTCACGCTGTACGGGCCGGACGGGCGCGCCATTGCCCGCAGTCCGGGCCAGATCCGATTCGAAATGCTCATCGATCACAACGGCACCCCTGGTGACCCGAGCAACGACTCAGAACTGGCGTTCACGCTCGTCAAGGAGTCGACCGGCCGCAGTGACGACGCCTGTCAAGCGGCGGTGCCGGCGCTGACCTGACTTCCCGAATCCTTCCTCGCCAGCCAACAAACGAGATGTCGGCCCCGAATTGTCAGCGAAAGTAGCCCGTGACGTCGAAGATGAGGTGGGTCGTCGAGGCCGGGCTGCCGGTCCAGACGGCGGCCAGCCTGCCGCTCGACGACAACTTGACGGTCAGCCCGTTGGCCCGGGTGTCAGCCCGCGGCGCGTTGAGCGTCGAGGTCGCCGGATTCGGGACCATCGTCGGACCGACGCTGACGTAGCCGGCGCTCGTCTGACCGGTCACGGTCAGGTTGCCGGTGACCGCGAGGGCGTGGGCCGGCACTCCGCCCCGGCCAGCCACGATGACCGTCCGGACGATGCCGGTCTTGAACGTCCCGGTCAGGCCGTTGCCGAACCGGCTGTCGAGCAGGCGGACCGGGCTCAACGGGACGTACACGGCGCCGGATCCGGTCTCGGTGAAGTAGCCCGTGACGTCGAAGATGAGGTGGGTCGTCGAGGCCGGGCTGCCGGTCCAGACGGCGGCCAGCCTGCCGCTCGACGACAACTTGACGGTCAGCCCGTTGGCCCGGGTGTCAGCCCGCGGCGCGTTGAGCGTCGAGGTCGCCGGATTCGGGACCATCGTCGGACCGACGCTGACGTAGCCGGCGCTCGTCTGACCGGTCACGGTCAGGTTGCCGGTGACCGCGAGGGCGTGGGCCGGCACTCCGCCCCGGCCAGCCACGATGACCGTCCGGACGATGCCGGTCTTGAACGTCCCGGTCAGGCCGTTGCCGAACCGGCTGTCGAGCAGGCGGACCGGGCTCAACGGGACGTACACGGCGCCGGATCCGGTCTCGGTGAAGTAGCCCGTGACGTCGAAGATGAGGTGGGTCGTCGAGGCCGGGCTGCCGGTCCAGACGGCGGCCAGCCTGCCGCTCGACGACAACTTGACGGTCAGCCCGTTGGCCCGGGTGTCAGCCCGCGGCGCGTTGAGCGTCGAGGTCGCCGGATTCGGGACCATCGTCGGACCGACGCTGACGTAGCCGGCGCTCGTCTGACCGGTCACGGTCAGGTTGCCGGTGACCGCGAGGGCGTGGGCCGGCACTCCGCCCCGGCCAGCGACGATGACCGTCCGGACGATGCCGGTCTTGAACGTCCCGGTCAGGCCGTTGCCGAACCGGCTGTCGAGCAGGCGGACCGGGCTCAACGGGACGTACACGGCGCCGGGTTCGTGTAGCGCCATCGGGATAACGGCAGTCGAGGCTAGCGAGGATGGTCCGGTCCCGACCGTGTTGGTGGCGGTGACCCTGAACGTGTAAGGCGTCCCGTTCGTCAGATCGGTGACGATGCAATTGAGGTTGTTGGTCGTGCAGGTCTTGCCCCCCGGAGCGCTGGTGACGGTATATGAGGTGATCGGACTGCTACCCGAGGCCGGGGCGGTCCAGGCGACGAGCGCCGAGGCGTCAGCGGGCGTGGCGGCTACGGCCGTCGGGGCACCGGGGACCGATTGAGCTGGGAGGGAATCGACGGCACTCCCTGCATTCACGATGCCGACGCCGCAGCCCAGGGCCGCGCAGCCAGTGCCAGAAGCATCGGAGGCGAAAGGCGTGGAGGTCGCAGCGAGCACCGCCTCGATCTCCGCTGGCGTCAGCGTCGGCGCCGCCGCAGCAACAAGTGCCGCGGTGAGAGCAACGTGAGGCGCCGCCATCGATGTCCCCTCGTAGTCGTCATACGTCGCACCCGCCGGGACGGTCGTGCCAGAATTGATCGTGCTCAGGATCGAGACACCAGGTCCGGCCATCTCAACGACGGCTCCGTAGTTCGAAAAGGACGCCCGTCGCCCGGTCTGACCGGTGGCGGCCACGGTGATTACCCCCGGGCAGTTGGCGGGTGTCGCGAGGCTCGCGTTTGTCGCGTCATTGCCCGCCGATACGACGACGACAGCCCCACGACTCCGCGCATCCGAGATCGCCGATGACAGCTCGGCCGGGCAGGTTGGGCTGCTTCCGCCGAGCGAGAGGTTGAGCACCCGCGCCGGCGTCGGGTTGGGCGCGACGCCTGGGACGCTGCCGCCTGCGGCCCAGCGGATCCCGTCGGAAATGTCAGAGTCGTAGCCGCCGCAGGTGCCGAGCGCACGAACCGGCTGGATCCTGACACCCGGCGCCCCGCCGAAGACGCCGATCCCGTTGTTGGCCAACGCGGCGATTGTTCCGGCGACGTGCGTTCCGTGCCAGGAGGACGGGTCGGTGCCGCACCAATCGCCCGGGTCGGACGCATCGCCATCGCGGCCGTTGCCGTCGTTGGCCGTCGCGACCTCCGCGATCATGTCGTAGCCGGCGACAGCTTGGCCGCCGAGGTCGACGTGGGCGACGAGCCCGGTGTCGATCACCGCGACGACAACTCCTTCGCCAGTCGTGGTCCCCCACGCGCCGCCCGCATCGATCCCGTACGGGGACCCGTCGGCGGCGCCGAGGAGTCCCCACAAGGAGGCGGAAAGCGGATCGTTCGGTAGGGTGTCCGCGGTTAGCCAGAGGTCAGGCTCAACGGCACTCACATCCGGTATCTGACCAATCGCCTCGAAGATGCGCCCTGCGTCACGGCCGAGTGGCGCACCAAGATCGTAGATTGCCGCGCCGGACCCGGTAATACGAACGAATGCCGCTTCTCGGCCGCTCGCACGTGAAAGGACCGCGATCCGCGAGGAAGCGCCGGCCTTCTCCGCTGTTGGGTGGGCGGACCAGCGAACGACCACGCGATCGGTGCGCGTTATCGCCTCGGATTTCCGATCCGAATCGCGCATGTCGACGGGGAGCTCGGGCAGGTCCGACCGGCTGTCGGCAGCCGGCGCCGGCGCCGGCTGCATGGATGGCGATGCGTTCGCAACGGGGACACCAGCGAACATGGCTCCGCCGACCACGAGTCCCAGCAGGCTTCGCCTGCTCCTAGCCCGCATGGACCCGTCCTTGGCGATGTTCATTTGCCTCCCCGCCCCCAGTGGCGCCGGATCCGTCGGCCGTCGAGGACGACCCTGCGCGCTCGGCCTGACCTGGATCGAAGCGTCCGAGCAAAACCGTCGAGCGCCTTCGACCCCGATCCTGACCTCGGGCGGTCCACGGAGGATATGGGAATATCCGGCTCCGTGACGAATGACGTTCACCTGACTCCGCCCGCGCATGATCAATGCCCGCCGGACTGCCCGAAGCCGAGCCCGCATCACGCTCAACCGCATCGACGGGCGGCGTTGCAATGTCGGTGCGTGTGGGCAACACCGGGCCGGAAGGGCCGGCCGAGCCGCGAGCCCATCCGGCGCCACGGGTCACCTGAACGAATGACGTCACCTGGGGTTCACGTCTCGGCTTCGGGCCGTGGCTCCAGGATGACGACCGCCGTCTCCCTTGATCGCCTGGCGGCGTAAGCGTCCGTCCCGTCGCCCAGGCCAACCCACATGGCCCACAAACGCGCCCGCTCCTCCCCCTCTGCTGCACGGGCGTCGACGCTGCGCGATCCACCTGCTAGGTCGATCCTGGCGTGGGGGTTCGCCTGCAGGTTGAGCCACCACGCAGGCTCCGGGTCGGCCCACCCGTTCATCGCCAGCGTGGTCAGATTGGGACCATCCTCGAGGTAGCCGAGGATGGCCGTCCGCTCCGCTCCCGTCCGGCGCCCGACCGTCCTGATTCGAAGCATGCCCCATTGATCGACCTTCGCTCGCCGGAGGCCGAGCCTGCCCCGGGTGACCGAGTAGAGGGCACGATGGACCACCCAGAAGGAGCGGATGAACCAGCGCGGCGGCAGTCGCGGCGGTCGTTCGGGCTCACGGAGCAGCGCGTCATCGTCGCCGACGATCGGCGTGTCGACGTCAGCGCGTTCGACGGCGTTGGTCGAGCCGTGGTCATCCTGGACCGCCTTCATGGTCTCTCTCCTGCGTACTGGACTGTCTCGCCGGGGCAAGTTGAACGCTCCGGCAGGCCGATTGCGACTCAGGCCAGGGATCCAACCCCCAGCTCCCATGTAAAGCCTCTTTGACACGGCCAATGTATAGTGAGCCATACACGATGTCAAGTGTTCTTGACAGTCACCGAAACGCCTGCGAGGGCCATGAGCGCTGCCGGATCGGTTGGCCGCAACGAAAGAGTGCGATCGCTGTCCTTGTCACATGAAAGCGGGCTCGCGGGTCAATGACATGATCCGACCAACCGCACGAGTGTGACCCGTGGACGACCAGGACTGGCTCGCCGACCGCTTCGAGGCAAACCGCTCCCACTTGCGCGGCGTCGCCTTCCGGATGCTCGGTTCCCTGACCGAGGCGGACGACGCCGTCCAGGAATCCTGGATCCGCCTGAGCCGCACCGACACGAGCGATGTCGACAACCTGCGGGCGTGGCTGACGACGGTCGTCGGACGGGTCTGCCTCAACATGTTGCGATCGCGCAAGACGCGCCGCGAAGCGTCCCTGGAGACCCATGTTCCGGATCCCATCCTTAGCCCGGAGGCGGGAATCAGTCCCGAGCAGGAGGCCTTGCTGGGCGATTCAGTCGGACTCGCAATGCTCGTTGTCCTCGACTCCCTGACGCCCGCGGAACGGGTCGCCTTCGTGCTGCACGACGTCTTCGCCGTGCCGTTCGACGAGATCGCACCGATCGTCGGCCGAACTCCGACCGCGGCGCGGCAACTCGCGAGCCGCGCCCGTCGCCGCGTCCGGGGTGCGCCCGTGCCCGACGTCGATCTTGATGGGCAATGGGCCGTCGTCGACGCCTTCCTTGCTGCGGCGCGTGACGGTGACTTCGAACGCCTCCTCGCCGTCCTCGACCCCGAGGTCGTGCTGCGCTCCGACGGCGGGGCAGCGCGTCCGGATCTGGTCACGCTGCTCCGCGGCGCGCAGGCCGTTGCCGAGGGGGCGATGACGTTCCGCCGGTTCGCCGAGACGGCGACGCGGATCCTCGTCAACGGGATACCCGGCGGCGTTGCCTGGGCGCCCGACGGCAGTCCGTTTGCGGTCGTGGCCTTGACGGTCAAGGGCGAGAAGATCGTCGCGATCGACATCCTTGCGGATCCGGACCGGCTCGGCCAGTTGGATCTCACGGTCGCCGACTGAGGGGACGCGTCCTTCGGTTGGCAGTCACGTTCGCGTCCTCGCGCGGGTCCCTGTGTAGATCCCTGATTGAATCTACGCAAGAAGGAGCTACGCACATGAGCAGTCAAGTGGACCGCGCCGCCCGCGTCCCACGGTCCGTCTCGATCTTCAGTCCGATCCTGAAGTTCCTGTTGGTCCTCGGTGTTCCGCTGGGCTACAACCGGCTCGTCACGATTCGCGGCCGGAAGAGCGGCCTGCCGCGCACCGCGGCCATTGCGGTCCTCGAGGCCTCTGGCAGGCGTTGGGTCTGGGCGCCCTGGGGCGAGGTCCATTGGGTGCTCAACCTGCGCGCTGCCGGCGTCGCGACGATCGCCGTGCGAGGCAAGAAGGAGGAGGTCCGTGCGACCGAGCTGGGCCCGACGGAGCGCGTCGGGTTCTTTCGCGACGTCCTCGGCCCGTTCGCGCGAAGCATCCCGTTCGGCGTCTCGTTCATTCGAATCGTCGATGGGGTCGATCTCAACCGTCCGCTTGAGGCGGCCGAGGGCCGACCTGTCTTCGAACTCCACCCACTTCGATGAAGTCGGCCGCCGAAAGATCACGGGGCCCGAACCAGGACCGAGAGCGCACCCGGACGGATGCGAGCATCAAGCGACCCCGCACCAAATGGGTCTCCGTCGATCTCATTGGGCTGGGCCGGGTGGACCTCAACTTGGACTCGCCGGCCGACAAGACGCAGGGCTGAACCCGAGGGCGAAACGCCGGCGGCCTCCGCCATCATCAGTTCAAGTGCGCCTCGAAGGCCACGAACGACGCCGCCTTTTGGCAGCACGAAGACGTGGAGCAGGCCGTCGCCTGGGTCGATCGCCAGGCGCGGGCGCAGGCGGCTGGGGATGACTTCGCCGCAATTCGCGACCAGGACGACGACCGCTTCCAGCTCGGTCCTCTCGTCGTCGATCGTCAACGTCGTGGGCTTCGCAGTGAAGTGTTCGAGCAGGCGCGCCGCGGCGAGGAAGTAGGCAGCCACGCCGAACCTTCGCTTCATCTCGAACGAGGTGGCGGCGATGAGTCGCGCATCGAACCCGGTCCCGCAGGCGACGATGAAGGGCATTGCGGGCGGTGAACCGGGTTCCCAAGTCGGCCGCAGTGGGCCAAGCCGCACCTCACCCGTGTCGAATGCCTGTGGTGACCCGGTCGATAGCGTCGTCAGGGCACGACGAAGGTCTCGGGACACTCCTATCGAGGAGGCATACAGGTTGCCCGTCCCGCACGGCAGAATCCCAACAGCGATCCCGGTCCCAGCGAGGACGCCAGCGGCGTCGCGGATGGTCCCGTCCCCGCCGGCCAAGACGATCATGGAGGACCGTCGCTCAAGGGCGCCCATCGCCGCCGTGCGAACGTCGATCGTGGACGCGACCTCGGTGACCGCTACGTCGCGATGACCTCGGGCGTCGAGCGCCGCGACGACGCGCCGGGTTACGTCGGCGCGCACGCCTGCGTCTCGGATCCGCGATGCCAGCGTGCTGACGATCACGGTCGCGACCGCAGGCTCCGAAGGAAAGGATGGGTTGCCCGTCGTTTCTCGGCGCTCCATGCAACTGGCGCGGCTCACATGGTCAGCTCATCGGGCGCCTCGGGGCGAGCGCCAATCGAGACCGGCTCACCTGCCAGTTCGCCCGGTGACTCGCCCGGCCGAGCCCTCGTCCGCCGCACCCCGATCTGGACGATGTCGTGCTTGAGGATCAGGTCGAGCGTCCAGTCGATGGCGACCCGGATCCGTCGGTCGAGGGTTGGTAGTCGGAGCAGGTAGTAGCTTCGCCACAAGAACCAGCCAAGCAGGCCGCTGACCTTGATTCCCAGGACATCGCCGACGGCCTTGAACCGACCCACCGAGACGAGCATCCCGAGCTGCCCGTAGTCGAATGGGGTCTGCTGTCGGCCGTCGAGCGCCGCCAGGACGTTACGCGCGGCATGCGGGCCTTCGCGCACCGCGTGCTGGGCGGTCGCCGGCATCGGCCGATCGGTCTTGGGATCGATGATCGAGGCGCAATCGCCGAGCGCCCAGACGTTCTCCACGCCGAGCAGGGCGAAGGTGGCGTCAGGCGTCAGCCATCCCCGGCCGTCTCGCGCGGCCGGAATTCGATGCGAGCGCCGGGTTCGGCGCGTTGCCGACGGTGCTGACGACCGTCGCGGTCGGGATCGTTGTCCCGTCGTTGAGCTGGACCCGATCGACCTGGACGCGAGCGACGCGACGGCTGAGCCGCAGGTCGATCCCCGCCTGACGCAGCTTCTTCGTTGCGTACCTTCCGAGGCGCTCGCCGAGCTCGGACAGGACGATCGGGCGGCTGTGGACAAGTACGACCCGTGGCTCGAGATGGACGTCCTCGAAACTCCGGGCGGCGAGCTCAACGAGATCCCTGAGCTCGGCGGCGATCTCGACGCCGGTGGACCCACCGCCCACTACCACGAACGTCAACAGCCGCTCGCGTCGTTCGGCGTCCGATTCGATGCGCGCCTCCTCGAGCATGTCAAGGGCACGGTTGCGCAGGTAGAACGCATCGCCGAGTGTGCGGACGCCGACGCCGTGCTCCGCCATCCCGGGTACGGCCGCGAGGTCCGTCACCCCACCGAGGGCGAGGATCAGCGCATCGTAGTGAACCGCGACGACCTGGCCGCTCAGCCGCCGCCGGAGCTGAACCGTCTTTGCCTCGACATCGATGCCGTCGACGTAGCCGACCTCCACGCCGCATCCGGGCAGCATCCGCCGGAGCGGCACGACGACATGGGTCGTCTCGATCGTGCCCGAGATGATGTCGGCGAGGAGCGGCTGGAAGACGAAATAGTTATCGCGGTTGAGGAGCAGGACCTCGATCGCGTCGTCGCTCCTAGAGCCGGATGCACCGGCAAGCCGGTGCTCTTTGCGCAACTGCCGCGCCAGCTCCTGCGCGGCGCTGACGCCGGCAAATCCCCCGCCGAGGACAACGATCCGCTTCGTCACGGCACCAGTTTCTCAGGGCGGGCACCGAGGCGTCGCCTCAGCCGAAGGTGTCCCAGCTCGCGCCCGGTAGCATTCTCGTCGATGGTTGCCTGGAAAGACCTCGCCGACGAGGCCCCGCGGATTGCCGAGGTCTTCGTCCGCCGGCACACCGCAACCGGCAATCTGTGTCTCCTTGCCACACTTCGCTCCGATGGATATCCCCGTATCAGCCCCATGGAGCCTCGGATCTTCGAGGGTCAGTTGGTGCTCGTTGGCATGCCCAACACCCTGAAGTTCCGAGATCTGGGTCGCGATCCCCGGTTCTCTCTTCACACGGCCACCGTCGACCCGTACGTTGGTGACGGTGACGTCAAGTTGTGGGGCGATGCCCTGAACCTGCAGGACGCGGACGTGCACCGGCGGTTCGCCGACTATCTATTCCAGGAAGCCGGGCTCGACCTGCGGGGCCAGAAGTTCGATCCCTTCTACGTCGCCGACCTCAGCGGCGCTTCGTCGGTTGAGTTCGTAGATGGCCAGTTGACGATCACCATCTGGAAGCCCGGCGAGGGACAACGGGCCGTCCGAATGACCTGAACCCGTGGTGGGCTGGGCCGCTACGTGGATCCGTGTGGTCAGGTGTCGTCAGTCTCCGCGTCCGTCCTCACCGGCACACGGTGGTCTAGAGCGCCGCGTGTGCCCGAAGTTCAGCACGGAAGTCGGGGTGCGCGATCGCGATGAGCGCCTGGGCCCGTTCTCGCAGGCTCCGACCGAGCAGATCCGTGACGCCGTACTCGGTCACGACGGTCCGAACGTGTGCTCGGGTAGTGACGACGCCCGCACCCTCCCTGAGGGTGGGAGTGATCCGCGAGACGGTGCCGCCGGCCGCCGTCGAGGGCAGCGCGATGATCGCCCGGCCCTCGTCGGCGAGCGCGGCGCCGCGGATGAAGTCCATCTGGCCGCCCACGCCCGAATACGGCCGCGAGCCGATCGAGTCCGCGACCACCTGTCCGGTCAGGTCGATCTCGATGGCCGAATTGATGGCGACCATCTTGCGAAACGTCCGGATGATCGAGGTGTCGTTCGTGAAGTCGACGGGCCGCATCTCGACCATCGGGTTGTCGTCGACGAAGTCGTAGAGACGGCGCGATCCCATCACGAAGCCGGTCACGATCTTGCCGCGGTTACGTTCCTTTGCAGCCCCGGTGATGGCGCCCGCCTCCACGAGGTCGACCACCGAGTCGGTGAACATCTCGGTGTGGATACCGAGGTCGCGCTTGTCCCGCAGGAACAGCGCGGTGGCGGCCGGGATCGCGCCGATCCCCAATTGCAGGGTGGCCTCATCCGGCACGAGCTCGGCGACGTGGGCGCCGATCTGTCGCTCGATCTCCCCGATCTCGCCGATCGGCCGCTCGTACGGTGGCACGTCGACCTCGACCGCGAAGTCGATGTCGTTCACGTGGATGAAGCTATCGCCGAGTGTCCGCGGCATCGCCCGGTTGAACTGGACGATGACCGTCCTTGCGGCCCGGACGGCCGCGTGCATGGCTTCGACCGACGTGCCGAGCGAGCAGAAACCATGGACATCGGGCGGCGTTGCGTTGACCAGCACCGCATCCAGCGGCAGGGCACCCGATTCGAAGAGTCGGGGTACGTCGGACAGGAACACCGGCACGTAGTCCGCCCGACCCTCGTTCACCGCCGCACGGGCGTTGGGTCCGATGAACAACGCCCGGTGCCGAAAGTGACCGTCCATTGCCGGCGCGAGGTGCGGCCCGGGACCCTCGATATGGAGGTGGATGATCCCAACGTCCCGCAGATCGGGCGCTCGCACGACCAAGGCGTCGAGCAAGACGGACGGCGCGGCCGCCGCACAGTGGACATAGACCTGATTGCCGGACCGGATCGCGGCGACGGCCTCGTCGGCGGTGACGAGTCGCATCAGCCGGCGGCCGGTACCTGGCACACGAGCGCCGTCGATCCGGTCGCGCGGGCGGCCGTGACGACCGGGCTCTCCGTCGGGCTCAGCCTGGCGGCGCCGGGCTCCTTGACCACGAGCGCCGTGACCATCCCGAACATCCCGTCCTGGCCCTCCGCGTGCTGAAGGATGTGGCAGTGGAAGGCCCATGCTCCTGGCTCATCGCAGCGGATCACCACGTCCCATCGCTCGCCCGGGTTGACGCCCAGCGTGTCGCAGGTGAACGCCGCCGGCCCGAGCGGGTAGCCGTCACGCGCGACGACTCGCATCGGCATCCCGTGGAGGTGCCACGGGTGCATCATGTTCCCCTCGTTCATGAACCGGATGACGATCGTGTCGCCAAGCGTCGCGACGATCGGCGACGTTGCCGGAAAGCCGCGGCCGTTGATCGTGAAGCCGCCAAGCGAATCGTTGCTCACCCAGATGATGTCCTGGGTCGCGCCGTACAGCTGCTCGTAACGGTCCGCGGGATCCGCCGGCTGGACGATGAAGGCGCCAAGCAGCCCGCGCCCCACCTGGTCGGTCGCGTTGTGGTGTGAGTGGTACATGTGCGAGCCAGGTGTCCGAGCCACGAATTCGTACGTGAAGGAGTCGCCGGGCTGGATCGGGTCCTGCGTGACATGCGGCACGCCATCCATGTTGTTCGGCAGCTTCTGACCGTGGAAATGGATGCCGGTGCTTTCGCCCATGTTGTTCGTAAACGTGGCCCGAACGCGGTCGCCCTCGACCACGGTCAGCCGCGGACCGGGCCAGGTGCCGTTGAAGCCGAGGGCTTTGACCGGGTCCTTCACGGCATCGATCTTGTGGTCCATCTCCTCGACCGTCATCTCGAAGACCTTGACGCCGCCCTCGACCCGCGGCTCGAGCGGGACATTGCCCTGCCTCTCGAGCGAAGCGCCCTCGCCACCCAGGAAGCGCTCCACGACCGCGAGGGCGTTCGCGTCGTGATCCATTGCCGGAGCAGCCGATGGGGCGGCCGAGGGCGCGGCTGAGCCGTGGGCCATCGAGGGTGCGGCTGATGCGCCGGACGATGGGCTCGCGCCGACGGCGGGAGCGGCGGTCGGTCGGTACGACCAGCCAGGGCCCGTGGCCGCCGGTGCACACGCAGCTACGCCGACCGCGACCAGGCCGGTCCCGGTGACCGCGGCAGCACGCAAGAACCCGCGCCGGGTCAGGTCTGGGGGTGGTTCCGGACGGTCGAGCGGCTGGACATGGGGATCACGAGTGACGATTGGGGCGGCGCTGTTGGTCGACATGCCGGCATCATGCGCCGCGGGGGAGCGACGGCGCACGGGCAGGTGGCCCGAACCGAACGGGCCAGAAGGCCCCCCCGCCTCGTCCGGTCGGCGGTTAGTCGCCCTGGTGGCCGCTCCGGTGCTTCGCCACGAAAGCCGCGGCCTGCGCCCGGCGCTCAAGGTTGAGCTTCGAGAGAATCGAGCTCACGTAGTTCTTCACGGTCTTGTCCGACAGGAAGACGTCCGCCGCGATCTCCTTGTTGGTCTTGCCCTCCGCCACCAGCATCAGGATCTTGCGTTCCTGCGCGGTCAGGCTCGACAACTCGTCCGTGTCGGCGCCGGATGCCATGCGTCGGATCCGCTCGAGGACCTTCTCCGTGACCCCGGGGTCGAGCAGCGACTCGCCGCGACCGACCGTCTCGAGTGCGGCCACAAGGTCGCGCGCCCGGATCTGCTTGAGCAGGTAGCCGGAGGCCCCGGCGATGATCGCCGAGAGGACCGCCTCCTCGTCCGGGTACGAGGTGAGCATGACGACCCTGGTCCCGGGCAGCTCCGCCCGGATCTCGCGACACGCCTCGATCCCGGAGCCGTCGGGAAGCCGGACATCCATCACGACGATGTCGGGCTGATGTGCGCGCGCCTGTTCGATCGATTCCGCAACCGTGCCGGCCTGGGCGACGACCTCGAAGCCCTCGCGCCGGTCGAGGAGCGCGACCAGACCCTGACGGACAACCTCATGGTCATCGACGACGAGGAGACGCAGGGAGGTCGGCCTTCCAACCGGGGACGTAGGTTCGTCAGTCATCGGCTCTGGCGGCCTCTCCGTACCCTGCAACTGGGATCCGGACGATGATACGGGTCCCGGAGCCCGGGCCACTCTCCACCACGAGGTCGCCATGGAGCGCCTTCGCCCGGTCGTGCATGTTGGCAAGGCCGTAGTGGCCGTGCGGCGGCGTCGCCATAGGCTCGAAGCCTCGGCCGTTGTCGTGGATCTCGAGCACCAGGTCCGACCCTTCGGGCGCAAGCCGCACGGTCGTTTTGGTCGCTCGGGCGTGGCGGGCCACGTTGGACAGAGATTCGCGGGCGATCTGCAAGAGCTCCGCGCGAACATGTGCCGGAGGCTCGACGAGACCGTCGGGCAGGTCCAGGACGACGTCCACCAGGCTGTTTTGACGGAGCTGCTCGGCAAGGGCGACCAGGAGGCCGACGAGGTCGGTCCGATCGACCAGCTCGGGCCGCAGCCCGAAAATGAATCCGCGGAGCTCCCGGATCGTGTCGTGCAACGAGTCGATCGCGCGATCGACACGCGCCCGAGCCTCGGCGGGATCCTCGTCCATCAGCTCCGGCATGTCCTCGAGCGAGAGCGACACGGCATACATGCTCTGGATGATGCCGTCGTGCAGGTCCTTGCCGATCCGGTCCCGCTCGTCGATCACGGCGATGCGCCCTACGGCCTCGTGCAGTCGGGCGTTCTCGATGGCAATCCCGGCGTGCAGCGCGAACAGCTCGATGAGCCGCTGGTCGGCGTCGCTGAACTCGACCGCGGCGTCCTTGTCGGTCAGATAGAAGTTGCCGATGATGCGGCCCTTGATCCTGACCGGCACGCCGAGCAGCGATCGCATCGGCGGGTGGTGCGGCGGAAAGCCGGAGCTGGCCGGATGCGCGCCGATGTCCGGAACCCGGAGCGAGCGGCCTTCGGTGATGATCAGCCCTAGGAGCCCGTGGCCCTCGGGTAGCGCTCCGAGCTCCGCCCGTTTCGCCGCCGAGATGCCGCTCGTAATGAAGCGCTCGATGCGCCGCTGTTCATCCACGATCCCGAGTGCCGCGTAATGAGCACCCACAAGGCTGCGGACACGATCGACGATCAACTGGAGCACTGTCTCTACGTCGAGCTCGCCGGCCACGGCACCGACGGCATCGCTCAGCGCGACGAGCGCCGCGCCAGAACTGGTGTCGCGGGACTCAGCCATGCCGATAACGGTACAGCGCGCCGGTGCGGCGGCAGGTCAGGCGGCGGGTCGGTCCGACCGACGCGATGAGGGCCGAACGACGAGCACGGGACACGACGCATTGCGCACGACGTGGTCAGAGACGGAGCCGAGGAGGAGACGCCCAATCGTTCCGCGCCCGTGCGTCCCGACCACGACCAGGTCGGCGCCCTCCGCTTCGGCGGCCGACACGATCGATTCGCCCGGGTCTCCCGTCCAGACCAGGAACGACACCGCGACCCCCATCGCCCGGCCTCGCGCGACCAGCGCCTGGGCGGCCTCGTGACGGCCGTCGCGGACCTGGTCCCAACGGATGCCGACACGACTGGCCGTTTGGCGCAGGTCGCCTGGATCGATGACACTGACGACGAGCAGGTCCGCGCCGTGGCGCCGAGCCAGGTCGAAGGCTCGGTCGGTGGCCAGCTCAGACGTGTGGCCGAGATCCGTGCCCAGCAGGACCCGACGGATGTCGGGCGGCAGACCTTCCGCGGGCTTCGGGTCGGGAGTGGGGAACATGGCGGCCTCCGAAGCCGAAGCGCCGGGCTGGGGACCCGGCGCGTCGGAGGTGGCTGGGGACTCCGGGTCGAGGACCCGGTGGTGATTGTTAGGCGAGGGTGGTCGCCGGTCGGAGGACCGGGGCCTTGACCCGCTTGGTCTGGGCCCGCGTCGCCCACACCAGGCCGAGGCCGGTGAGCAGGAATGCGAAGCCGAAGCCGGCGAGGAGGGCGGCCATGCCAAGCCCGATCTGGAGAGCCGAGGCGGTCACGCTGCCGACTCCGAGCTGGCCGATCAGGGCAAGCGCCGTGCCTGTCCAGACCTTCTCGCGAGCGGCACCCTCGATCGGGTTGGTTCGGTCGAAGCCGGTCCAATACTTGCCGGTGTTCACGAATTCGTACGTTCCGGCCTTGGTGACGACCGCGCCGTCGACCACGACGTCCTCGGCAAAGGTGACGCTCGTCGTCGCGTGGAGGGTGTGGTAGGAAATCGTCGCCATCTGGTACATGTACTCGCTGGCAGTGTTGACCAGCGGGTCATTCGGGTTGAGTTCGGCTGCATCGACCGTGAAGCCCCAGTCGTTTGTCAGAAGCGACATGATCGCGGCGGCGCCTTCGGTCTCGCCGCGGTCGACGAGCTGTCCCTCTTCGTTGTAATTGAGGGTGACGTTCTGCGCGGCACTGAATGCCTGCAGCGCCTGTGATCCCTGGTTCGTCTTGTAGAGGGCGTAGCCTCCGCCCGCGATGAACGCGAGGCCGATGACCGCCATCATGGCGCCCAGGATCTTCAATCGACCGTTCATGGTTCCAACCCTTCCTGACTGTTTCTCTAGTGGTTCTTGTCAGGAGACAGCGTCGGACACGAGGTGGATCCGGGCTACGGGCCATGCCGACCCAAGTGACGGGCAATTTCGACTCTCGGCGGGGGGCCGAACGGCCCCCCGCGATCGATGACGCGCAGCCTCGCCGCCGAGCTCAGCGTGTCCCGCTTGTCATCCGCGCAGAGGCGGGTCGCCTCCTGTTCGGCCGTTCTTCGCGGTCTTGCGGCCCTCGTGGATGAACGTGTACACGGCCATCACGACCATGAACCCGCCGACGACTACGAGCAGCCCGCTGAGCACTGGGATCGCGAGAAGCCAGGCGACAACCGCGATCGCGCCACCGATGCCGCCTGCGACTGCGCCCTGTATCGCGCCGCCGGGCCAGAACGTCGCGCTGGCGTGGGCGGCCATCTCGTCGAGCGGCAGGTGGACGCGCCGGTTCCGGGCGTCGAACACGATGAGGTCGTACTTCGCCGCGAGCCCGAAGATCACCTCGAGCGTGTCGCGCGGTGCGGTCGGGGCCACGCTGATGCCCACGACCCGCGCGGGCGGTTCGTCCGTCGCCGCAAGCCAGATCGGCGCCGAGCTCGGATTCCCCACGGCATCCGACTTCGCCACGACGCCTGGGACATCCTTCAAGAGCTCCCGGTAGAACCACCCGACGTCGGTGTTCTGCTCAAACGGGCTCGTGGTGGGATCGCCGCCTGCCTCCTGCCAGCTCTCGAGGAGCGAAGCGGCTTGGTCGTCGTCGAGGTCGCGCGGGGCTTTCCAGACGTACATATCGAAGGCCATATCGGGTGAACCCTCCCACCTCGAGTTCGTCGTCGGCATGTCAACGGATCTGAAGGATGAGACGAACGCGTTTCGGAGGCCTGGTTGTACGCGTGAGACGATCGGCATCGGGTCATTGCAAGGATCCGCAGAGCCGGCGCGTAGAGATGTCGTGACCGAACAAGACCTGCGGCGCGATTTTGTCGACCGGGCGTACCGGGATCATGCGGACGATGTGTACCGCGTGGCCTTCGCGATCCTGCGGGACACGGACGCCGCGGTAGATGCGACACAGGACACCTTCGCTCGCGCATTCGAGCGCTGGGATCAGTACGACAGCAACCGCTCACTGACGGCGTGGCTCCACGGCATCGTCAGCCACGCGGCGCTCGATGCCCTCCGACGGCGGCGCGTCCGCCGGCTCACCGCGCCGGCGGTGGCGCAGGTCGGCCGGGTCTCGGGTGGCGCCTGGGGCTCGGACCCGTCGACGGGCATCGGCGACCGCGACCTCGTCGCAGGTGCCCTAGCCGACCTCAACCCGGATGTCCGCGCCGCGCTCGTGCTCCGCCACTACTACGGCTACGACTACGCCGAGATTGCCGGCTTCCTCAGAACCAGTCCGGGGAACGTCGGCTCGATCCTCAGCCGCGCTCATGTGGCGCTTCGTGCGCGCCTGACCGCGGACGGCGTGACTCCCGACTCCGACCCAGCCGTCCCGAAACGAGCCGCTCGATGAGCCGAGGTACCCCAATGGATCCCAATCGCCCGACCACGACCGATCGAGCCCCACTCGATGATGCGGCCCTCGCGCTCCTCGTCCGGGATGTCACCGACGAGTGGACGATGCCGCCCCAGCGCCTCGACGTGCTCACATGGCGCGACCGGGTCAGCCGTGGCCGTCGCGCCGGCGGCGCGGGCGGGGCTTCCGGTTGGCGATGGCCCCGCGGGCTCCGCGGGGCGGCCGCCGCTGCGGTTGTGGTCGTCACGACGGTCTCGCTCTCGCTCGCCGCAGTGTGGCTGACGGCACAGCGCGGCGAGCACGGGACACTCGGATCGTCGCCCTCCCCTGGCACGAGTTCGAGTCCTGTGCCGGCGGCGAGCGCGGTGGCGGCCGCTTCTCCGATGCCGAAGCTCTTCCGCGACGGCGACCTGCCGGACCCGTCCCGCCTCCTGGTCCAGACGTCCGGCGGCTACCACCTCGCCGACCTCGCGACGGGCGATCTGTCGCCGATCATCATCGTGAAGGGTACGGGGCCGACGGAGCTGCTCCCCCGCCCGGGCGGTGGCTGGGTCTGCATCTGCGGCGAGGGGCAGAACGCCATCCCGTTGTCGGCGACAGCGGTCGGCGCCGACGGCGTCCTCGGCGAGTCACTGCCGATCCGGGACGTCGTCGGCACCCGCGATCCGAACGAGTCGGATGACCTGCAGCCATACGTCGCCGACGTGAGCGTGACGCCGTCGCCGGATGGCCGGCTCGCTCTGGTCGGATGGGTCTATCGGGACGGCGCCGCCGGCTGGCAGGTCGGGGCCGACGTGATCGACCTCGAGTCCCTCGCGACCATCGCCTCGACCCAATTCCTGCTCGATCAACCGATCGTCGTTGACGGCCGAGCGCGCCTGCCGTTCGCGCCGATCGTGCGCTTGGCGCCCGCCGGCGATCGGATCCTCCTCGCGATCCTGGCGTCGGTCGACGAAACGGGCAGCGGGCCGGGCTCATATACCGAGCACTGGCTGGCGTCGTTCGACGGACGATCGATCGGCACCCTGGCCAACGCCGGCGCAACCTCTCCCGACGTCTGCATCGAATTAGATGCAGGACTGATCGGCGGGGAGCCCGCCGACGGGGCGGTCTACTACGCGGCGTGCTCGTCGTCGTCCGGTTCGCTGCTGGTGAAGCGAATTGCCGCCGACGGCCGGCTCGTGACCACGACCGAATTCCTCGAGAGCCTTGGTGGGATCGAGACGGGCACGATGGTGCCCCCTCGGGCGACGCCTTCTACGCCTGGAACCCGTTCAAACGTCCTCTCGCGACTCGACCTCCGGAACGGCGAGCTGAGCGTTGGCGAGCCCCAGCGATCCGATCGTACCGGCGCGGCGAACCGCCGGGCGACCTCATCGTCGCCAGCGCCGATGGAACGCGGGTCTACACCCTCGGGATCGCGTCATCGGATTCGGGCGGCTCCGAGACTCGGCCGGGGTCTACGCGTTCGATGCCTCGACCCTCGCCCCTCTCGGCCACTGGGCGGCGCAGGCGGACTTCACCTCGATCGCGGTCAGCGCGGACGGCCGACACGTTTTCGCGGCGGCGTCTGGCGCGCACGCCCGCCGCCGGCGTTCCTGGGCCGGAGTTCGGCGCCTCGATCACCGCCTACGACGCGTCCGACGGCTCGGTCAGCGTCCTCGCCGGTCGGCTGGGCGCGTACGACCTCGCTCTCGGGGACGACATCTGCCGCTAACGGACGGCCGGCCGCTCGCGAAGGCCGTAAATGCGCTCGGCGTTCAAGCCGAAGACTCGAGCGTTGTCCTCGGTCTGACTGTTCTCCGAGGGCCTGCTCGAGGCCGCCGACGACGCCGGCGTAGGTCGCGGCGAGCAGGCAGACCGGCCAATCGGATCCGAACATGAGTCTCTCGACGCCGAACCAGTCCGCAACCGACCGGACAAACGGGCGCAGGTCGGCTGGCGTCCACGAAGCCCAGCCAGCCTCGGTGACCAAGCCGGAGAGCTTCACAGCGACGTTCGGGAGCGCGGCCATCGCAGGCATCTGCTCCCGCCATGCGACATCCTCGCCATCGGCAATCCGCGGCTTGGCAATGTGATCGAGCACGAATTGGAGGTTCGGCATTGACGCAACCGTGTCCGCCGCCGCTGGCAGCTCGCGCTGGCGCACGAGGAGGTCGTACCGGAGCCCGCGAGCCTGCACGGCGCCGAGCCCGCGGCGAACGTCCGCCCGACGCAGCCAGTCCGGGTCGATCTCGTCGTGGACCTGGTGCCGGACGCCGACGAGGCGGTCACCGCCGGGGCCGTCCATCAGAGCGTCGAGATCATCGCCAACCGCGGCTGACGTGAGATCGACCCAACCAACGACGCCCCAGATGAAATCCCATTGGGTCGCCAGCTCAAGGAAGCCGCGCGTCTCGTCGAGACTCGAGATCGTCTGGACGAGCACCGTCCCGGAGATGTCCTGAGCCGCGAGCTCCGGCGCGAGGTCTTCCGGACCAAAGGGCCTGCGGATGGGAGCCATCTCTTCGCCGGCCAGCCACGGATAGGAGGCTCGGGCCGGGTCCCAGAAGTGGTGATGCGCATCGATGCGTGGATACGTGCCGCTCATCGTGCTCGTGACTCTATCGGCGGCGACGACCCCGCCGCCCGGCGGCGATGTGCGGCCCTCAGATTGGACCTCGCGCCCGTTCGAGGCCATCCAGGATCACATCGAGGCCGTACTCGAACTCGTCCGCGTAGTCGTAGCCGGGCTTCATGGCGTGCTCGGTGATGAAGTCGGCCAGGTTCTGGTACTCACCGGGCGCGAAGGGCGCGAGCATGGTCTCTGACAGCTCGACGATGTCGCTCGTGTCATCGAACGGGAGGTTCATCTTTGTCAGGGCGAATCCGTAGATATAGCTGTCCAGGAGCGAGTAGGCGGTCGCGGTCGCGGCCATGTCGAAACCGGCCGCCCGAAGACACCCGATGACCGCGTCGTGGTGTCGAAGGTTCGCCGGACCGGGGTTGGTCCGCGACTCCATCAGCCCGATCGCCCATCGATGCCGCAGCAGCGCATCGCGGACCGAGATCGCCCGCCGGCGCATGGCCGACTTCCAGTCGGCGCCGATCTGTGGCAGCTCGATCTCGCCGAAGACGAGGTCCACGATGCCATCGAGGACCCGCTCCTTGTTCGCGAAGTGGTAGTAGAGCGCCATCGCCTCGACGCCGAGCGCCTGACCGAGCTTGCGCATGCTGAGTGACCTCGAGTCCGCCCTGATCGGCGAGCTTCAGGGCGGCTTCGAGCACCCGCTCGCGGCTCAACGGGATGCGGCGCTGCTCTGGCTGAGGAGTGCGTGTCGACATGGGACTCCTTTCGCCCCAATGGCCACCGAGATCAGGGGTTGACAGGTTCTACTTTACACCGTACAGTCACGGCATTGGTGACTTTACACCGTATAGTAGATGGAGTCCAATCATGAAGGCAATCGTCCAAGACAGGTATGGCTCAGCAGAGGTCCTGGAAGCACGGGACATCGACAAGCCGGAGATCGGCGACAACGAGGTGTTGGTTCGCGTCCATGCCGCGTCGATCCACGTCGGTGACTGGATCCTCATGACGGGCTCGCCTTTCGTCATGCGCTTCGCCACCGGACTGCGAAGGCCGAAGAACCGGGTTCCCGGAACGGATGTCGCGGGGACGGTCGAGGCGGTCGGCAAGGACGTGACGCAATTGCAGCCGGGCGACGAGGTCTTCGGCTGGGCCTCGGGCGCATTCGCCGAATACGCTCGGGCAGCTGAGGACCAGTTCGTCAAGAAGCCGGCCAATCTGACATTCGAGCAGGCGGCCGCCGTCGGCGTGTCCGCATCGACCGCCCTCCAGCTGCTCCGCGACAACGGCAAGGTCCAGCCCGGGCAGAAGGTCCTGATCAACGGGGCGTCCGGCGGCGTTGGCACGTTCGCCGTGCAGATCGCCAAGGCCTTCGGGGCCGAGGTGACCGGTGTGACCAGCACCAAGAACGTCGAGATGGTCCGCTCGATCGGTGCCGACCACGTCGTCGACTACACCCAGGAGGACTTCACCGAGGGCGCCGAGCGCTACGACCTCATCCTCGACAACGTGGGCAACAACTCGATGGCCCGGACCCGGCGCCCGCTGACGCCAACCGGGACCCTGATCTCGAATGGCGGCGGGCACGCCGACGGCAAGCTGGGCCGCACCGTCCGGGCCATGCTCGCCTCGATGGTCGTGCGCCAGCAGGCGAGCCCAACAGTCAAGACGCAGAACCACGACGACCTGGTTGCCCTGAAGGGCCTCGTCGAAGCCGGGAAGGTGAAACCGGTCATCGACCGGACGTACCCGTTGACCCAGACCCCCGAGGCGATCGATCACGTCGCAGCGGGACATGCCCGGGGCACGGTCGTCATCAGCGTCTGACCTTCATCCGCGATCACATCCCCTCCCCTAGCTGACCCGAAAGGAAACCACCATGTCCAAGGCAACAGTCACGAAACTCTTCATCGGCAGCGCGATCACCGTCGGCGCGGGCGCCGTCATCGCGATCGCCAGCGTCTGGTTGGCGATCGCCAACAACGTCTTCGTAATGAATGGGCAGGACATCGTCGCGGTCCAGGGGAGCGCCCTCGCGTGGCTCCTGCTCGGGTTCGCAGTCGTCGGCGGAGTCGCGTTCACGGGCGGGCTGATCGGCGGCCTCGTGTCGTGGATCGGAGCACTGCTGAACACCTCGCAGCTCGACAGCAGGGCGTGGTTCATCGGCCTGCTGCTGCTCGGGATCTTCAACCTCGGGGTCCTGGCGATGATCGCCTACGTCATCGCCGGGCCCGATGGCACGACAGCGGCCAGTCCGCGAAGATCACCGGTTCCCGCCTCAGCCTGATAAACGCCATCGTCCACGACCGACGTGGAATGCCCGACGTCCACCAGCGGCGACGTCGGGCATTCTCATGTCCGTTGGTGAGTAAAACACTCTTGACATGGTGTAAGCGTCGCTTTACATTGCCGATGTCAACGATGCTTTACACAAGGAGCGAGGGATGTCCTTCGAAGAGAAGAGCACCTGGATTTACGCCGTGCTCGCAGTCGCGATACCGGCTGTCTATTTCGCGACGATCATCGGGCAGGTTCAGAACACGGCCGTCACCGAGATCGCCTACCAGGTGCCGCTCCTCGCGGCCATTGGTGCGGCGATCGTGATCGCGATCGTGGCCAACATCGTCGTCGCGATCTCTTCGCCCAAGGACGCCGGGAAGGCGGACCAGCGTGACAAGGACATCAATCGCCTCGGCGAGTACGTCGGCGGCATCGTCCTCTCCGTCTGCGTATTGGTGCCGTTCGGCCTCGCGATGGCAGAGGTCGACTACTTCTGGATCGCCAACGCGATCTACCTCGCCTTCATCGTGTCCGCGATCTCCGCGACGGCCGTGAAGCTGGTCGCCTATCGCCGGGGCTTCTAGCCATGGGGAAGCCGACCAGGGTCACCAATGACATCCGATCTCTCAGGTTCTCGAGCGGCGAGATGACGCAAGCGGACCTTGCGGATCGGATCGGTGTTACGCGCCAGACCATCATCGCCATCGAGCAGGGCCGCTACTCACCCACTCTCGAGATGGCGTTCCAAATCGCGCGAGCCTTCAACGTGCCGCTCGACGAGGTCTTCCACTACCCGGAGAACGAGTCATGAACGCGATGAAGGCGATTGTCTTCTCGAGGTACGGCTCACCGGATGTCCTGGAGCTCAAGGAGATCGACAAGCCGGTGGTCAAGGCGGACGAGGTACTGATACGGATCCGGGCAGCCGCCGCCAATCCCGCTGACTGGCGCGTCATGCGCGGCGATCCGTACCTCATGCGGGTGACAACCGGCCTGCGCAAGCCGAGAAGAGTTGCCGTCCTCGGGAGCGATATGGCCGGCCAGGTCGAGGCGGTTGGCAAGGACGTGACGCGGTTTCGCCCGGGCGACGAGGTATTCGCCGAAGTCGATGCGGGCGGCTTTGCCGAATACATCAGCTTCCCCGAGGACCTGCTCGCGCACAAGCCGACGAACCTGACGTTCGAGCAAGCGGCGGCCGTGCCGATGACAGCGATGACGGCCCTTCAAGGCCTGCGCGATCCAGGCCGGATCGAGGCGGGGCAGAAGGTCTTGATCAACGGTGCGTCGGGCGGAATCGGGACGTTTGCCGTCCAGATCGCCAAGTCGTTCGGCGCCGAGGTGACCGGGGTCTGCAGCACCAGAAACGTGGACCTCGTTCGCTCGATCGGTGCCGACCATGCCATCGACTACACCCGCGAGGACTTCACAAACGCCGCACAGCGCTACGACTTGATCCTTGACACGGTCGGCAACCACTCGCTCGCAGCGTTCAGGCGGGCGTTGGTCCCGAAGGGGACCCTCGTCGTGACCGGCGGCGGAGGTGGCCGGTGGTTCGGCCCTCTGACACAGATCCTGTCGGCGATCGTCTCGTCACCGTTCGTCAGCCAGCGCCTGGTGCCCGTGTACGGCAGGCGAAGCAAGGACGACCTTGACATCTTGAAGGGACTCATCGAGGCGGGCAAGGTGACCCCCGTCATCGACCGGACGTACCCACTCCCCGAGGTTCCCGAGGCCATCCGATATCTGGAAACGCGACACACGCGAGGAAAGCTCGTGATCACCGTTTGAGCTCGTCGCCCGGGCCTACCGAATATCCTCGTCCGCATGACATCAGCAGCGGAAGGATCCATGGCGATGACGTATCCCGAACCGCGATACCTCGGCGACACGGGCGAGGTCAGCGCCCTCTACCGCCCCGCCGACCAGGCGGCCGAGCTGGCGTACGCCAACGGCAACACGGCCCATTACCTGGCCACAGGAGCCTCGACCGACGGCCTGTTCGGGCTGTACCGGTGGGTCATGGGGCCGGAGCCGAGCGGCCCCGGCCCGCACTTCCATCGGTCGATCACCGAGTCGTTCTACATCCTCAGCGGGACCGTGCGGATCTATGACGGAGCGCGCTGGATCGAAACCCGGCCCGGTGACTTCGTCCACGTACCGATCGGCGGGATACACGGATTCCGGAACGAGTCCGGTGAACCGGCGACGATGCTCCTGCACTTCGCACCGGGCGCTCCCCGCGAGGGCTACTTCGAGGGCCTCGCCGAGTTCGGCCGATCGGGCCGGCCGAGCGACGAGGAGATGGCCGACTTCTACCGGCTGCATGACAACACTTGGCTCGAGGCCACAGAGCAGGCAAACACGGGAAAGGCGATCAAATGATTGACGGTTTCGACATCGACCCCGAGGTGCCGCCCAGCGGCGACGGCTGTGTCGAGTGCCTCGCAACGAACGGCTGGTGGTTCCACCTCCGCCGCTGCGCGCAGTGCGGCCACGTCGGTTGTTGTGACTCGTCGCCCTCGCAGCACGCCAGCCACCACGCCGCCGATACTCAGCACGCGGTCGTCCAGAGCTACGAGCCCGGCGAGGACTGGTTCTGGGACTACGGGAGGCAGCAGTTCCTCGAGGGTCCGGTCCTGACACCGCCCGACCATCACCCGCTCGATCAGCCGGTGCCGGGACCAGCCGGCCGCGTGCCCGCTGGATGGGAGCGCCAGCTGCACTGACGCTAGGCGGGGCCGACGAGGGTGAACACCCGGGCCGGCAGCATCTCCCGATCCTCCAGCTGGGTCGTCGTGTGGACGTCGTACGTCGCCAGGGCGACGAAGCCATCCGCGGGCAGATACCGCCGGCCGGGGTCGCCGACGAGGACCCGCGTGCCGCGGTCTGCCGCTCGACGAAGCCACGGCAGAACACGCTCCGCGAGCGGGCCCTCATACCAGGTGTCGCCGGCCAGGACCACCTCCGCATCGGGCGGGTCGTCGTCGAGCACGTCCCGGCCGATGAAGCCAACCTTGACCCCATTCGCCCGCGCGTTGAGTGCCACGGCCGCCTCGGCGAACGGGTCGATGTCGATTCCGGACGACCTGGCGGCGCCCAGGCGCATTGCCACGATCGCGCATAGCCCCGATCCCGTCGCCAGGTCGATCACGTGCTTGCCGCTCACCTCGTTCGGGTGCTCCTCGAGGTAGCGCGCGATCGCGAGCCCACCCGCCCACGCGAACGCCCAGAACGGGATCGGGGCGCCAGTGATGCGCAACGCGGTTTCCGTGGCGCGCCAGACCGGCGCCAGCTCGTCCGCCAGGTGGAGTCGAACTCCGGTCACGCCCTCGACAGGCTGGAGCCGCGTGTGGCGAGCGATGATCGCCCGGCGATGCGAGAGCGGCACGCGGCGCGGGCTCTTGCCTGCTCGGGGCCTCGTATTCATCGTCGCCAAGCGTGCCAGACTCAGCGCCAGGACCCCGGTTCAGGCGCGGCGTGGGCTTGGACGCACCGAGCTCATTGATCGGAACGGGTTTGATCAAGTAGTCGTCGGCGCCGAGGTGGAGCCCCTGGACGCGGTCCGCCTCGTTGACGGACCCGGTGACCAGGATGATCGGCAGCCGCGCGGTCGCCGGATCGCCTCGTAACCGCCGGACAACTGCGGGCCCGTCGAGCCGTGGCATCGAGGCGTCCAGAGGACGAGCGATACCTCGATCGTTGCCAGCCTGGCCAGGGCATCCTCGCCGTCGACGGCCTCCACCACCTCGAAGCCCGCCATGGAGAGGACCCGCGAAAACAGGCTGCGGATCGCGGGTTCGTCTTCGGCCACGAGGACGACCGGACGTCCGGGGGCGAGGGCCTCGTCCGACATCAAACCACAGGTTTCATTGCGGCCAGCGCCAGGCCGGCGGACCCTCCTCCCGCCGCCCCCGGCTCCGGCGGTGAGGAAGGCCTCGGCGGGGAGGGCCGGTTAAACGACGAGCAGAGGCAGACGGGTGTTGTGGGTCG
This sequence comes from uncultured Chloroflexia bacterium, assembly GCA_963720315.1. Lineage (GTDB taxonomy): Bacteria > Chloroflexota > Limnocylindria > Limnocylindrales > CSP1-4 > CF-46. Next base: position 1,540,346 of record CAVRFC010000005.1, on the reverse strand, counting down.
TCATGTGCGCGGACGGCTTCGGATGGTCAGCTCGTGCCAATTGCCCCACGGCTCGATCGTCGTCGCGCGCGATACCAGGCGAGGTATTCCAGAAGCTCCTCACGCTCGTCGTCGCTGAGATCGGCGAAGAGCGCGGCGCCGACCGTCTCCGCGGCGGCCGGCTCGTCGCCGCCGGGAACGCGATAGCCGCTCAGGCGCATGAGCTCCGCATACGGTATCGCTAGGGCCTCGCTCAACTGGTGGAGAACATGCGGCGAGGGCTTCTTGACCGAATCGTTCTCGAGCTTGCTCAGGTAGGCCGGGGAGATGCCCGCGGAGCGGGCCGCGTCGATGGCCGACAGTTCGCGCACCTCGCGCGCCTGCTTCAGAACCGCTCCAAATGACGCTCCCACGGTGCCTCTCCTACAGTTGATAATCGACACTACAGTTGACAATACCACCCTCCGATGGTTCAATGCAAGCCAGCAGTGGCCGGAGCGCAGCCCGGCGGTGGTCTTGATGCCCCGCTTCCCCGGATGCCCCACGGAAAGGAACGCGTTCGATGGGCTTAGTCGCATGGATCGTAGTCGGCGCGATCGCCGGCTTCATCGCCAGTCAGCTCATGGGTTCTCGTGAGGGGCTCTTGAGAATGATCGTCCTCGGCGTCGTCGGGGGCCTTCTTGGCGGGTTCGTCGCAATGAGTCTCAGGCTCGGCGCCGTGGATGGCATCAACGTCGAAAGCATCGTTATCGCGACGCTCGGCGCGGTCGCGGTCATCTTTTTGGCAAGGCTCGTCACGGGTCGCCGTGGCGGCCTCAGCCGAGGCTGAGTAGGGATCTCTCGCAACTTCGAGCTCCCCAGAGCTCGACTCCGGATAGGACTGGCCCATGCGGGCCGGTCCTTTCCTGTAGCTCGTACTGGATCTTCGGCCCGTTGCCGCGTAGAAGCCCCGCTCCTCGCGGCTTAGCCCTCGGGACTTCCTCTGGCGGCTGTGAAAGCAACCCAGTCGCCCGACGCGATCAGCTCGCCGAGCTCGTCCGGCGACCCGCGGTAGAGATACGCATGAGCACTGCTGACCGGGCCGTCGGCAACCTCGAGCACCCGGCGCACGTATTGCGAGCCGGCCTCGTCCGACGGATCGAACCGCTCCAGGGCATCGAGCGTGGCGAGCATCTCGTCGTCGGCGAGCCGGTAGATCTCGACCGCGACGCGCCGGGCGGGCAGCTCGACGAGGGCCGGGTAGGCGTACGTCCGGTAGGGCGTCCTGGGGACGTCGAAGAGGGCGCCGCGGATGACTCCGGTTCCCAGGAACTCGGCTCCATCGAGGAGCCCGTGGTTCCGCTGGCCGCGCCTCAGGGTCCCGTAAACCGCGACCGCCGATCGCGGCATCTTGTCGGAGCATGCCTACCGGATCGTGTCCGTTCCGGCTTGGCCGATCAGGCGCTCCAGCTCGACACGACTTGGCAGACCGATCAGGTCGCCTTCCGCGCTGAGCGCCGCTGCGGCGCAGGCGTTTCCCCAGCGCAGGGCAGTGGGCGCGTCAAGGGCCTCGAGCAGCGCGGCCAGGTACCCGGCACAGAACGCATCTCCGGCGCCGACCGGGTCGACGACCATCGCAACGGCGACCGCCGCCGCCTCGACGGGCACGTCCTGCCCGACCAGCGTCGCACCCGCAGCGCCTCGCTTGACGACGACAGAACCGCTGCCTCCGGCCTGCAGTGTCCGAGCCGCCTCGAGACCATCCGCCGACGGCGCCACCCCGGCCACCACCGCCAGCTCGTCGGCATCGCCGAAGACCACATCGGCTCCGAGCGCGATCGGGTTAAGGCGCGCGGCCGCCGCCTCGTCCGACCAGAGACGACGCCGGAGATTGACGTCGAAGCTGATCCTGACGTCGTTCGCTCGGGCGAGCTCGATCGCCCGGAGCACCGCCTCGTGAGCGCCGTCCGACAGGGCAGGCGTGATGCCGGTCAGGTGCAGCCACCGGGCGCCGACGAAGGCGGCTGCGACGGCATCCACGTCCGGCGGCCCAAGCGCAGACCCGGCACTTCCCTGCCGGTAGTACAGGACCTCCGACGGTCCGAGCGCCCGCCGCTCCCGGACGAGCAGCCCGGTCCGGCGCTCAGGATCGACGACGATCCCCGAGGCATCGACCCCCTCGCCGCGCATCCGCCGAGTAATCGTCCGCCCGAAGCCGTCGTCTCCGACCCGCCCGACAAACAGCGCCCGCCGGCCGAGCCGCGCCAACCCGACCGCGACGTTCGCTTCGGCGCCCGCGACGTGGCGGCTGAACGACTCGACGTCGGCGAGCGGCGCAGAGCCGACGGCCAGCAGCGCAACAAGCGGCTCGCCGACGGCGATGACCTCTGGCGCCTGCCCCATCAGCCGCTCCCGCCGGCGAGCGCCCGGATCAGGCGTGCCGCCCGTTCGGCGATGCCATCGGGTTCACCGTCCCCCGTCAGCCAGCTGCCGATCCCCACGGCAACTGCCCCCGCGCCAAGGAAGCCCGCCGCCGATTCGATCGTCACCCCGCCGGTCGCGATCAGGGGGATGTCCCGGAACGGGCCGCGGAACTCGCGGATGAAGGCCTGTCCCGCGACGGACGCGGGAAAGAGCTTGACCGCGGTCGCGCCCGCGCGCCAGGCGGTGAGGATCTCCGTCGGGCTGAACGCGCCGGGGAAGACCGGCAGTCCGCGAGCGACGGCCCAGTCGATGAGGGCGGGCTCGGTGTGGGGACTGACGATGAAGCTGGCCCCCGAATCGACGGCCTGCGCGGCCCCCTCGACATCGAGGACCGTGCCCGCGCCGACGAGCAGACGCTCCCCCCAGCGCTCCGCCAGCGCCGAGATCGCGCCGAACGCATCGGGGCTGTTGAGGGTGATTTCGAACGCGCTGATCCCGCCCGCCACCAGCCCCTCGGCGATCCGTTCGATCTGCTCGGCGGGCAGCGATCGCCCGATCGCCACGACCCGCGGGCCGGCGATCTCCTCCGGGATGGGCGATCGCGCGGTCGGTGGAACTGGCACGTTGGCGAGGGTAGCGCCTTCGATGGCGCGCCGTGTGCTGGTCTACGCCAGCGACGCCAGGAACGCGATGGCGTCCGGCTCGGGGAGGTCCTGCGCGCCGCTCGTCATGGATGCTCCGAGCACATCCAGCTCGCGGAAACCATTCCCTCCGACTAGCCCGACAACCACCTCGTCGGGTCGGGCGAGGCCGTTCGCCGTGAGACTGCGGACGGCCGCGATGACGCCACCCGACGACGGCTCGGCGAAGATCCCTTCGACGGCGGCAAGCTCCCCTACCCCCGCGATCGCCTGGGCGTCGGTGACGCTGAGCGCGGTCCCGTCAGAGTCCCGGATCGCTGCGAGCGCCGCCGCGCCGTCGGGCGCATACGTGTGCGCGATCTTCACCTGGACCGTCGAGGGCCGTTCGACGAAGGCGTTCGTCCGGAGGTCGGCGTCCGTGATCCAGCCGTGTTCGAGGGCCGGCGGAAACGTGTCGTAGCCAGTGGGCTGGAACGAGGCGAGCCGCGGCAGCCGGTCGGCACGACCCATTGCCCGGAGCTCGACGAAGCCGCGATGAATCGCGGCGAGCGTCCCGCCGCCGCCGGCCGGCACGACGACCCAATCCGGCACGCGGCCGAGGTGTTCGAAGATCTCGTACGCGATCGTCTTCGGTCCCTCGGCCTGGGCGGGATTTCCGGCTCGCCGGGTCGAGACGTCGTGGAGCCCGGTCGCGCGAACCGCCCGGTCGAGGAGGTCGAGCGCGTCATCCACGGAGCCGTGAATCCGGAAGATCCGGGCCCCGTAGGCTGCGATGGGCAGGAGCCTGCGCTCTGACGCGTCCTCGCCGACGAGGACGACGCAGCGGACGCCGGCCCGGGCCGCGTAGGCGGCGGCGGCCAGTCCGGTGCTGCCGGCGGAGGCGACGAACACGGTGCCTATCCCGAGCGCGCGGGCCCTCGTGAGAGCCACGCTCATCGCCCGATCCTTCTGCGAACCAGATGGATTGACCGCCTCGTTCTTCCACCAGGTCTCGGCGCCGACATTGAGCCGGGCCCGGATCAGCGGCGTCAGTCCCTCGCCGAGCGTCACCGGGTCCACGCCGGCGGCCACCGGCAGAAGGTCGCGGTATCGCCAGATCGAGTGCTGGCCGTGGTCGAACATGATGCCGGCGAGGTCGTAGCGGTAGTCGAGGAGCCCGCCACAGCCGGCACAAAGGGCCCGGCCGTCGTCGGGGGCGACGGTCGCGCCGCAATCGAGGCAGGAGATCGCGAACGTCATCCCGGCCCAGGGGGATAGAGCTCGATGAGCATCGCGCCAGTCGCGTTCGCGACCGCCGTCGACCCCGACTGTTCGAGGAGGCTGGTGACGGACGCGGTGGTGGTGTGGCCGTGGATCCAGATTGGCGGACGGAGCACACGGAGCAGCCAGCGGTACGCCCCGAAGCCCTGGTGGTAGAGGTCGGGGGCGTCGCCGACGCCGGCGGGCGGAACGTGGCTGATGACGACGAAGGGCTCGCCGCGCAGGGCCAGTCGCCTTCGCAGGGCACGCGCTGCGATTGCGAACGCCTGCCGCCACGCGAGCCACGGTCTCCGCCGGTTGCCGGCCTCGAGTACGCCCGGCCAGCCGAGGCCGACGATCGGGATGCCGGCCAGGCGATCGACACGACCGGGTTCCAGCCAGGCCGGCACACGCAGCGGCCGTTCCTCCCATTCGCCGCCCCGATCGTGGTTGCCACGGACGTAGACGAGCGGTACGTGGAACGCGTCGGCCAGGAACGACAGCCAGTCCGGATCGAGATCGCCGCAGCCGAGGATGCCGTCAATCGAGCCCAGCGACTCGCGATTTGCCGCGTGCTCCAGGGACGGTTCCTCGGTGTCGGACGCGGCGAGGAAACGGATCGGGCGACCGGCGCGCGCGGCGAATGGCCGCGGATCGGGCCACGGGACGATGATGCGCCGGATCATCCGTCCTCGGCCGATTGACGCGGTGGCTCCTCGGCCTCGTCGCCCGCCGGCCGGCGTGAGGTCCTGGTCAACGACGCGCGCAGGTCCCGATGGTCCGCGAATTGCGCGGCGAGCGAAGCCGCCGGCTCGGATCCCGACTCGCCGGGAAGGCGAAGGTCGGTGACGTTCGCATCGATGGCGAGCTGGCCGCCGTACAGTGCGGAGGCGACCCGATTGTGGCCGTCGAGCACCCAGTAGCGATCGCCGAACCGGACGACGTCGATCGGCGGCAGGATGGCCAGCCGGTCCGCCGCGGATCGAAGGCGCTGCCAGCGCGCCTTCCAGTTGTGCGATCGGAAGGGCCTGAGCGGAAGGAAATCCCCGCCTCGCTGCCGGGCGCCACCGACGGCCGTCCCGGCAATATCGGCGACGTCGATCGTCCGGATGCCCACTTCGTGAGGCGACGCGCGGCGCGCCTCCGGGTGGTCCTCGTACAGCATCGGGAGGGGCTGGTGCCCGAGTCGACGGACCGCACGCACTCGCGCGCCTGGTCGCATGTCCAAGCCCCTGCTGGTCGCGTCGCGAGCAACGTCCGCCACTCCCTCGATCGCCCCGACTGCAGAGTGGACGGCATCGTCGATCGCCGAAACGACGCGCTGGACGACGGGCTGCTGCTGCGGATCCTGGACGCGTTCGTCGGACATCGCCACATCTTCGCCCGGCGATCGGATTCGCGTCGACCTGTCGCTCAGGCGGCTTCCGCCTCGACGCGTCGTGCGGCCCTCGCCATCAGGCCGGACCTCGGCCCGAGCGCCAGCGCGACGAGGAAGAAGATCGTCTCGACGAGCACGATCGACGCGCCCGACGCGAGGTTGAGGTAGAAGCTCGCGTAGAGCCCGATGACGGCCGATGCCGCCGCGAGAACCGCGCCGAGGACCATCATCTGGCCGAACCGGACGACGACGAGCTGCGCGGTCGCGGCCGGCGTGACGAGCATCGCCACGACCATGATGATCCCGACCGCCTGGATGCTGACGACAATCGTCACGCCGAGCAGCGCCAGAAGCAGGTATTCGAGTGCGGCCACCGGAAGCCCCGACGCCGCCGCCCCGAGCGGATCGAACGTCGAGAACAAGAGCTCCTTGCGCAGGACGAGCACGACGACCAGCACCAGCGCGCCCAGGACCGCGATCTGGACGAGATCCTCGAACCCGATCCCCAGGACGTTGCCCAGCAGATAGCCGAGCAGGTCGGCGACATAGTTCTTGATCGTGCTGAACAGCAGGATCCCGAGCGCGAACGACCCCGCGAACAGGACGCCGACCGCGGTGTCGAAGCGGAGCCTGCCGCGGCGCGAGACATATCCGATCGCAAGCGAGACCGCGACCGCGGCAATCGCCCCGCCGGCGTAGAGCGGCGCCCCGACGAGATAGGCAATGACGAGTCCCGGGAACGTCGCGTGGCTGATCGCGTCACCGATGAAGGCGAGGCCCTTGAGGACGACGAACGTGCCCATCACCGCGCACAGGACACCGACCAGGAGCGCCGCCACGAGGCCGCGCTGCATGAAGCCATAGGCCATCGGGTCGGTCAAGAAGGCGATCGGGTCCATCAGCGTGCTTCATCGTGGAAGTGGCGCTCGCCGCCGGCCGGCTCGTCGTGGTGGTGGGCGTCGTCGAGCACGAGCCGTCCGCCGTCCCCGGGCAGGACGAGGACGTGCCCGCCATACGTCTCCGCAAGCAGGCGCTGGTCGAGCACCAGGTCGGCGGGGCCGTGGGCTACGAGCCGGCCGTTGAGGAGCGCGGCCTCGTGGAACCGCTGAGCGGCACAGATCAGGTCGTGTGTTGTCGCGATGACGGTCTTGCCGGCTCGGGCCTCCGCTTCCAGGACGTCCATCAGCTCTTCCTGCGTCCGGATGTCGACCCCCGTGACCGGCTCGTCAAGGAGATACAGCTCTGGTTCGGCGGCGAGCGCCCGTGCCAGGAAGACCCGCCGTCGCTGGCCGCCCGACAGCGCCCCGATCTGGCGACGGGCGGCATCTACCATCCCGACCGTCTCGAGCGCCTCGCCAACCCGCTCCCGATCGATGGCTCGTGGCTCGCGTCCGAACCCCAGCCGTGCGTAGCGGCCCATCATCACGACTTCGCCGACGGTCACCGGGAACTCCCAGTCGACGGCCTCGGCCTGGGGCAGGTAGGCGACCGACTTCGCGGTCGCGCCGGGAGGGCCGTCGAGGACGGTGAGACTCCCGGCCGACGGCCGGAGGAGGCCGGCAATGAGTTTGAGGAGCGTGCTCTTTCCGGCGCCGTTCGGGCCGATCACGGCAAGGAGCGAACCCGGCCGAACGTCGAGCGACACATCCGTCAGGGCCGGCCGCCTGCCGTAGCCGGCGCTGACCCGGTCGACGGCGACCGAGACCGGGCCCGTCGCGACGCCGGCATCGGCCGGGCGCCGTGCGATGACGCTGGTTCCGCCGCGCTCCTCCAGCGTCATTCCAGGGCGGCCACGATCTGGTCGACGTCCCAGTGCATCAGGCCGATGTAGGTGTCGGCGGGCGGCGGCCCAAGCGAATCGCTGTAGAGCGTCGTGACGACCTTCGTGATGCCGGCCTCCGTTGCGAGCGCTTCGGCGAGCTTCGGGCTGAACTGCGCCTCGCTGAAGACCGCCTTCACGTCGGCCGCCTTCACCTGGTCCACGAGGCTCGCCAGCTCGGCTGCCGTCGGCTCTTGGCCCGGGTTCTGGAGTATGACGCCGACGAGCTCAAAGCCGAAGTGCCGGGCGAAGTAGGGAAAGGCGTCGTGGAACGTGACGAGCTTGCGGTTCGCGTCGGGGATTTGGTCGACCTTCGCCTTCAGCTCCGTGTCGAGCGTGTCGAGCGCCGTGCTGTAGGCGGCGGCCGCCGAATCGAAGCTGGCCTTGCCAGCCGGGTCGATCTCGGCGAGCTTGGCGGCGACGTTCGGGATGTAGTGCTCCTTTACCAGGCTCGGATCGAGCCAGAAGTGGGGATTCTCCTCGCCGTCCTCCGTGACCGTCGGGATGCCCTCGCCGAGGATGAGTCGTGGCGTCGACCCGCCGCTGCCGGAGGTGAGCAGGTCGTCGAGGAAGTCGTCGAGCCCGACGCCGTTCGAAACGATGAGCTGCGCATCGTTAAGGAGCTTGGCGTCGTCGGGCTTGGGCTCGTAGTCCTCAGGCCCGACTCCCGCGGGGATGATCGAGCTCACTGTCACGCGACCGCCCCCGATGGTCCGGACGATATCCGCGAACACCGTCGTGGTCGTCACCACCTTGAGCCCGCCCGAACCGGGCGACGTGGCGGTGGCGGCCGGACCCTGGCAGGCCGCCACGAGCCCGGCCGCCAAGCTGAGAGCGGCAACGAAAGCCACCGCCATGCGACTCGGTCTCAAACCAGTCAACATGTAAGAGGCGTCTCCTTTCTGGTTACCTGGAATCAGGCGTCGTGGGTGGTCCGGGCCTGGCAGTGCCGGCAGAGCCCGAACAGCTCGAGCCGGTGGCTATCGATGCGGAAGCCGGTTCGCCGGGCGATTTCGGCGACCGCCTCCGAGACCCCGCAATCCTCCGCCTCCGCCGTCCGCCCGCAGCGCGAGCAGACCACATGATGGTGGTGGGCCCGGGCGCAGGGAACGTAGGCGTGCTCGCCGGTCGGGAGATCCAGCCGCTCGACGACCCCGAGCTCCGTGAGCAATTCGAGCGCCCGGAAGAGGGTCGCCCGGCTTATCTCAAGCCGGCGGTCACGGACGAGCCCCTCGAGATCGGACGCCGTGAAGTGCCCCGTCTGCTCCGCGATCAGGTCCGCCACCGCACGCCGAGGCTCGGTGAGGCGGTAGCCGGCGAGGTCCATGGCGGCGACGATCGGGTTAGGGTCTGGCACGCGGCGAATGGTAGCGGGTGGAGGCCTTGTTGTCGAGACTCGATCTCAACTGGCCGAGCCAACGTTCGACGGGTTGGCTCAGCTGCCCTCGGCGTGGGACCATCTACCTGTCAGCAGACCGCGCCCCGCTCGGAGGAGTGCCGAATGGACAAGAAGGCAAAGACCCCCAAGAAGCCGAAGCAGCCCAAGAAGGACAAGGCCAAGTAAATCGAGGCGGGAGCGCGGCCGGGCCGGCCGTCGCTACCCGCCGGAGCGACCTCTCGCTGCAGCGCGCCTCAGTCCTCAGCGACCGGGCCGCACGCCGCGCAGCGCCCCGCGATCGAGAGATGCGTGACGTCGACCGCGAAACCACGCGCCTGCTCGAGACCACGGACGAGTGATCGCGCCTCCGACTCCGGGATCTCCCAGGACGCCCCACAGCCGAGGCAATGGAGATGGCCGTGGTCGGCGTCGGGCAGGACGTGGTATTCCTCTCGGCCATCGGCCCGGTGGCTGTGGCTGACAAGGCCGAGCTCCTCGAGGACGTCGAGCGTCCGGTAGACGGTCGACGGGATCGTCGCCGGGTCAACCTCGCGGCAGCGTTCGACGAGCTCGGCGCCCGTGATGTGGCCGTCGGCCCTGGCGAGGACTTCGATCAGCACCCGGCGCTGCGGCGTCCAGCGCATCCCGCGGGCACGAATCCGCTCGCGAACGCCGTCCCACGTCGCCATCTGATCAGGCACCGCGCAGCAGCCGTTCCAGATCCGGGAGCGACGACTCCGCGCCGACCAGGAACAACAGGCCCACGAACACGCTGAACGTGCCCGCCAGGAGGCCGATCGCGATGTAGAGGCGCGTCCGCAGCTGGCTGGCGACGAACCCGGTCGCCGAGACGAGGACGACGATCGAATTCGAGGCAAGGAGCCCGACGATGAACGCGAGCATCATCGGCACGCCGAGACCCTGGCCCGCGGCACCGCCGACGGCCGCGATGATGAGGACCTGGCTGCCGGTCTCGGCGCCGACGCCGTGGATCATGCCGACGCCGAACGCGGTTTTCGGGCCGTAAGAGCTCATCTCGATTGGATCGACGTGCTCGTGGCCGTGGAGCCGCGCCTGCACTCGCCGCCAGGCGTAGCGACCACCGTCGAAGACGAGCATCCAGCGGCTGCGAAGCCGAAATTCGGTCCCGTGGCGAGCGTATTGGTAGAGCGAGAAGAAGACCCAGACGCCGAGGACGAGGAGCGTCACGCCGACGATCCGGCCCATGATCGGGTCCACCCAGTCCGGCAGCAGCGCACCAAACGCTAGGGCGGCCAGTCCGAGGAGTGCGACTACGGCTGCGTGGCCCAGCGCGTACAGCGTCCCGAGCAGGATCGCGTGGCGCTGATGGCCGAGGACGCGCTCGCGCGAGAGCGCAGGCGCCGCCATCGCCGCGGCCCCACCGCCGGCCGGCTCACCGTGGGCGCTCGCCTCGGATCGACCACCGTGCCGGTGAAAGTGGGGCGTGAGCTCGTGGGCCCGCTCGTGGATCTCGGTCCCGCATCGGCTGTCGAGGTCGTCGACGTGATGTCGGTGATCGCGGCGATGTGATCCCAGTCGAAGCCATGCCGGAAGCCGAGCAGAAGTCCCGTCACGAGCAAGCCGAAACCGGTCCCGGCGATGACCGTCGCGGCAGGGTCGAACTGGATCATCCGAGTGCTATCGCAACCATTTGCGATAGCATGCCGTTGCAGATGGGCGATCGTCAACCGTGCCCGAGTCGACTCGGCGCGGGGCGCAAGGAACCCCGCTGACAGGCCGCACGTATGCGGGCCATCAGCGGGGGTCGTGACTCAGAGGTCGGAGCTGGATGCGTCCGGGGACGCGTCGGGCGCGACGTCCGGCGAGGCGTCGGGCGTCGTGCCGTCATTGCCACGACGTCCTGTGCCATCCGCCGGACAATCGCCATCCGGTTTGGCGGACGAGCCGGGGGCATCGGTGGCCGACGGCGCGTCGGTGGCCGACGGCTGGGTCGTCGTCGCACTCGCCGACGGCGAAGCGGACGGATCGGCGGCGGACACCGCCGCCACACCGCCGAGGGCGAGGAGACCCATGGCCATCGTCCCGACGACGATGCTTCGGCGGAACCCTCCGAAACGCTTCGGTGCAGGCGGCGGGGCAGCCGGATTAGGGGGCTGGTCATCCCAGTTCATGTGAAGACTCCATGTGCGGTTGATTTACGGGTGCCGCCGCGGAGGCGGACGTGCGGTGGTCGGCTCAGTGGCGTTCTCCGTGCTGCGTTGGCTGTCCCGCGGGCCGTCCGCGGTCGTGACGTCGGACCGGCTCCGTCCCTCATGGGAAGCGGTTGAACCAAAGGGCGGCGAGACCCGCCCCGGCCAGGACGAAGAGGAGGCCGGCCGCAGCGAACAGCTGGGTCACCTCGCGCTGCTCCTCGGTGAAGCCCACTCGCGAGCCGAGGTTCTCGTAGATCTGGGCGAGGTCCTCCGCCGTCGGTGCGTCGAAGTACCGCGCCCCGGTCGTCTCGGCGATCGCGGCCAGCGTGTCGGTGTCCGGCGGGACATCCAGGGTCTGGAGCTGGCCCTGCCGGTCCGGGACCTGGACAACTCCATCCTGGGTGCCTAGAGCAATCGTGTAGACCGGCACTCCCAGCTCGGCCGCTCGTCCGGCGGCGTCGAGCGGCTCGAGCTGGCCGGTCGAGTTCGCGCCGTCCGAGAGGAGCACCGTCGCCACGAGGGGCGGCTCGTCCGAGGATGGCCCTGCTGACGGATCGGCCGCGGGACTGGTCGAGGGACTGGCCGAGGGATCCGCCGAGGGCGACGGGTCCGGCGTCGGAGCGGCAGTTGCAGCGCCGGCGGCATCGAGTGACGTCGCAATGGCGTCACCGAGCGCCGTGCCCCCTTCCGCAATGAGCGAATCGAGAGCCTTGTGCAGCGCCACCCGGTCGGTGGTCGGCGAGACCGCGACTCGTGGCGTGGTCGAGAAGGCGACGAGGCCAACCTGGAAGCTGTCGGGCAGCTGGTCGACGAAGTCGGATGCCGCCTTCTGGGCCGCGGCGAGGCGGCTCGGTGCGACGTCGGTCGCCTTCATCGAGCCGGAAACGTCCATCGTCAGGATGATCGTGGCCTCTTCTCGCGGCACGGCGAGGATCATCGAGGGCCGGGCGAGGGCCAGGACGAGCGCTCCGATCGCCACCAGATAAAGCGCCGTTGGCAGGTGCCGTCGCCACGACGGGGTCCGCGGAACGATGTTCGCCAGGAGGTCGACGTTCGTGAACGCCACCGCGTAGCGAGCGCGGCGCCGCTGGATGAGGAGGTAGGCGGCGACGGCGAATGGGACGAGGAGAAGCCCGACAAGGAGCTCCGGCGAAGCGAAGGTCATGACGCGATCCTCAGGAGACGGAGCTGGGAGGCGAGCGACCGGAGCCAGCTGCCCGACGTCGAAAGGACGACATGGCCGACGGCCAGCCGGCGAAGGTCGCGCGTCAGGGCAGCCCGATCGTCCGCAGCGGCACGAGCAAAGCGTTCGCGAAGCGCTCGCGAGGACGTGTCCACTCGGACCTGACGACCCGTCTCGGTGTCGAGGAGGGTCAGATCGCCGACGTCGGGCAGCTCGTCTTCGCGCCGGTCCCGGATCTCGACGACGAGCACATGCGACCGGGCGGCGACAGCCGCGAGAGCGGTCAGCCAGTCTGACTGGTCGCGCCCGCGGAAGTCTGAGACAAGCACGACCAGGCCGCCGCGGGGAGCGACGCCGGCCAGGAAGCGCAACGTCGTTGCCGGCGACCGGGCTCCGATCGGCTCACCATCGCCCGGCACGGTATCGTTGCGGGCGGCGAGAAGGGCCGAGAGCAGGCCGCGCCGGCCGCCGGTCGGTGGCATCCGGCGGTCTGACCGGCCGCCGAACGTGATCGTCCCGAGGCGGTTTCCGCGCTGAGTCGCAACGTGGCCGAGCGCGAGCGTGACTCCCTCTGCGACATCGGCCTTCCGCCGGTCCGCCGTTCCGAATGTCATCGATGGCGAGACGTCCAGGGCCAGCCAGCTCGTCAGTGCCCGCTCGGGCACGTGGACCCGGACGTGCGGAATGGTCATCCGGGCCGTCACGTTCCAATCGATCGTCCGGACATCGTCGCCCGGTTCGTACGGTCTGACCTGGGCGAGTTCCGTCCCGCCGCCGCGGTCGTGGGCCCGAAACTCGCCGGATAGCAGCCCGTGGATCCGCCGCCCGACGGTCAGGTCGAGCGAACGGAGCAGGGATTCCGGCGTCGGGCCGGGCCCGGGTCGGGACTTCGGCCGCGCGGCAATGGGGATCGGGCCGGTCATGCCGACAGCTCCCCGCGGCTCACCTGCGGGACCGGAACGGCCGGGATGAGCCGATCGAGGATCATGTCCGCGGACACCTCTTCGGCGAGTGCGGTGAAGCTCGGCACGATCCGGTGGCGGAGGACGTCGCGGGCGAGCTCCTCGACGTCGGAGGGAAGGACGTACCGTCGGCCGCGCGCGACCGCGAGGGCCCGCGCCGCGTGGACGAGATTGATCGAGCCGCGCGGGCTGGCCCCGAACGCGATGAACTCCTTGACCTTCGGCAGCCCCACCTCGTCCGGTTTGCGGGTCGCGGTCGTCAACGCGACGGCGTAGTCCACGATCGTTCGGTCGACATAGACGTCGGCGGTCAGGCGCTGGAGCTCGTCGAGGCCGGCGGCGGTGAGAATCGGCCGGACCTCGGCTGCCGGCCGGAGCGAGCGCTCGACAACGACGGCCTCCTCACCGGCGCTCGGGTAGCCGACGACGACCTTCATCATGAAGCGGTCGATCTGGGCCTCGGGGAGCGGGTACGTGCCCTCCGATTCGATCGGGTTCTGGGTGGCCATCACGAGGAACGGCCGCGGCACCGGGTAGCTTTCCGGCCCGATCGTCACCTGTCGCTCCTGCATGACCTCGAGGAGGGCCGACTGGACCTTCGCCGGGGCGCGGTTGATCTCGTCGGCCAGAAGGAAGTTGCAGAAGACCGGCCCCAGCTCGGTGTCGAATGTGCCCCGGTCGGGTCGGTAGATGCGGGTGCCGACAAGATCGGCTGGCACGAGGTCTGGCGTGAACTGGATCCGGCGGAATGACGAGTCCAGGACCTCAGCGAGGGTCTTGATCGTCAAGGTCTTGGCGAGTCCCGGCACGCCTTCCAGCAGCAGGTGCCCGCCGGCGAGTACGGCGACGAGGACGCGCTCGAGCATGGCGTCCTGGCCGACGATGACTCGGCGGATCTCGTAGAGCAGCGCTTCGCTCGTCGTTCGTCCGTCGATCGTCTCCGGGACAGGCAGGAGCTCACGGGCTGGGTCGGTCATCTGTACCTCCGCTGCCCGTGGGCTCGGGCGTCAGTTGGGGATCGGTGGCGGCTCCTCCCTCGGTCGGTGGGACCCTGAGTCCGGATGCTGAGGATCGATCCTGAGAGATTTCTGAGGGGTTAAGGCTCGGGCGGCGCGGAACTATTCCTCGGACTGCGGCTGGCCGTCCGGGGGACGACGCCCGCCGTGCGCTCGTCCCTCCTCGAGCCGCAATCGCGCCCTGACGGCCCCGACGAGGGCCAGCGCGTCATCCCAATCGTCGGCCCGGACGAAGACGCTCGTAGCGCTTCGGCCCCACTTGATGACGAGGCTGCCGCTGCCCTGGCGAACGAGACCGGCGCGGACGGACATGCCGGCGCCCAACTCCCACTCGCGGACGCCGGTCCTCGGCCGGAACGACGAGCCTTCACGAACGATCAACAGCCGGCGCGGGGTGAGGGCGATTACGCAACCGATCGCCGGGACAAGGTGGGTGATCTCTTCGCCCTTGGCGAGGATCGCCCGAAGGCGGCTGGCAGTGCTTTCCGGGTGAGCACCGGGCGCTGGGGTCACTGGTTTCATCCAGGCCAGTGTGCCGGATGGCCCGGCCGGAATCAACAAATAGTTGATGAGTCGCTAGACGAGTTCGAGCGCCTCGCGACTCAACTCATAGGCTCGCTGGTGGTCGCCGGACTCGGCAAGGAGCTCGCTCCACTCGCCCAGGATCTCCCGCAACCGGGGCTTGGGCCCGGTCCTTGCGAGTTCGACCGCGCTCCCCAGGATCTCCGCGGCCCGGGCCGTGTCGCCTCGCGCACGAGCCGCCCGCGCTCCGGTGAGAAGCGAGCTGATCTCGGCCTTCTGGTTGCCGGTCTTGCGGGCCAGCTCGGTGGCCGCGCCTGCCCTCCTCGTGGCCTCCTCATGATTGCCCTTCGCGAGGGCGATCTGGGCCTCGGTCTCGGCCACGTGGGCGAGCCAGAATTCGTCGCCGGCCGATTCGAACGCCGCCCGAGCGACGCCGGCGTGCTTCGAGGCCTCCCGGAGATTCCCCAGACCGATGTAGATGAGGGCCAACTCGTTCTCGACCGATGCGGATTCCTTGGTCGCATCACTGGCCCGGAATAGTGCCAAGCCCTGGAGGCCCGACCGGATCGCCGCTTCCATGTCACCGGTCGCTCGATAACCCACGGCCAGCGAGTACAGCATTGATGCGCGACGACGGTCGTCGAGGTCCGCACCGATCCCACGTGCCTCCTCGAGGAACAGCAGGGCGCGCTTCGGTTCGCCTGCCTGGCTGAGCACCGACGACAGCGCAATGAGGACGCGGACCCGAGAGTCCGGTTGGAGCTGTGGCAGACCGGGATCGGGCGCCAGGAGGCCCTCGAGGAGCAGGCGAGCCTCGGTCGGGTTGTCCGACTGATGGTGTGCGAAGGCAAGCCAGTATCGAGCCATGCGGGCCGACTCAACCTCACCCGCCGCGGCGAGGAGCTCGTCGGCCTGTGCAGCAACCCGCACCGCCTCGGCCGGCCGAGCCAGCCGGCAGAGTGCCTCGGCCAGGCCGAGGAGAACCTTTCCACGTTCCGCCGCCGGCGGATCCGCGTCGAGAATGGACCGAAAGGCGTCCTCCGCCGTGGCCCAGTCGCCCGCGGCCAACCTGAGCTCGGCCTCCATCCGCGTCCAGCGCCCGTCGGTGTCGGCGAGAAGGTCGCTGGCGGTCGTCCCGAGCCGGACCGCGAGGAATCGCAGCGCGGCCATGGACGGCTTGATCAAGCCGTTCTCGAGCGCGCTGACGTAGGCCTTCGTGTAGCGCCCCTCCGCCACCTCGCGTTGGGTCAGTCCGGCGCGCAGGCGCGCGGCCCGAAGACGGACCCCGATCAATTCCGCAAGGTCTCGGTCTTCGGCGGCGAGGCTGCGGCGCTCAACGGTCCTCATGGACGTCAGGATACTCCAGACTCAACGTCCGATTGACCGCCCTGAGTATTTCGTCCGCCGACGTTCCCAGGCGCTCGGCGAGGACGATTAGGGCGGGCAGCGAGGGTAACGTCCGCCCCGACTCGACCTGCGAGATGTACGCCCTCGTCATCGGGGCGCTCATGTTGGCCTGAGAAAGGTGTGCCTCTAAGCGTCGCCGACGCAGCTCGAGCCCCAGGCCGGATCGGAGGCGTCGAGCGCGTTCCGGCGGCAAAAGGTTAGTAATACTTGCCTTCCCCACGGCTCACCCCCTAGTATCTGACATGTTCCTTGCGCCCTTCCCGGCGGGAAGGAGTCCCCAAAGATGCGATTCCCTGTTCGAGCCCGAATCGTTCTCGCGTCCGTCACAATCGCAGCGGCAACCATCCTCTCCCTGGCGGCGACCGTGCTTGCCGACTCAGGACCCGGGCCGTTTCCTAAGTGAACGATCGAGTCACCGTCTAACCCGAAGAACCCAAAACGTTCGCCTCAAGAGGGGCGCGAGGACATCCCTCAATCCGAGTGACGACTAGTCCCTAGTCGAGGTGCGGCGGTATCGTCCGCCGCAGATCCCAATCGGTCAAGTATTAATAACTCCGTGGCCGCCGCGGTTCGCGCCATGCCCTGAGTGATACCTGTGGTTCCTTGCTGGATCATGCCCTGATCTCTTGATACGATGGCCACCGTATCTGTTGATCGAGGTGGGTTCCATGGCTTCGGATCAGGTCCTGAGAATGGGGCAGGCGGCGGAGATGCTGGGCGTGACCGTCGAGACCGTCCGGCGCTGGGAGGTCGACGGACGGCTCACCACTGTCCGGTCCGCCGGCGGTCAGCGCCTGGTCCCGATCTCCGAGGTGACACGGCTCCTTGGCGAGCGCCGCCGCGTGGCGTCGGATCGGCCGACGGTCGCGCGATCGGCCCGCAACCGGTTCGACGGGATCGTCACGCGGGTCGAGATCGATCGTGTCGCCGCCGTCGTCGAGGTCCTTGCCGGGCCCCATCGCATCGTCAGCCTCATGACGGCCGAGGGCGCCCTCGAGCTGGGCCTCCAGGTCGGCGATGAGGCGATCTGCATCGTCAAGGCCACGAACGTGGTCGTCGAGGTTCCGTCGTCGCGGGAGGCGCGGGAAGCGCGGCCATGAACACACGGATCAATGTCCTGCTTCTGGTGGTGGCCGCGGCTGCAGGGTGTACCGGGCCTCCGGCAGGTCCGTCGCCTTCCCGCACCGCAGCTGAGCTCGCCGTATACGCTGCCGCCTCGCTCACGGCTCCGCTCGAATCCGTCAAGGCCGCCTACGAGTCGAGCCACCCCGGCATACGTCTAACGGTGGCCCTCGATTCGTCGGCCGCTCTGCGAACGCAGATTGAGCAGGGCGCACCGGCTGACGTGTTCCTCTCCGCCGACCTCACAAACCCCGAGAAGCTGGCCGATGCCGGGCTGGCGATCGGTCCCGTGACGAAATTCGCCGGCAACCACCTGGTCATCGTGGTCCCGAAGGGCAATCCGGGATCGATCGGTACACCGGCTGATCTCGCCCGACCGGGCGTCCGGATTGTCGCGGCCGGGGAGAAGGTGCCGATCACCGTCTACACGAACCAGCTACTCGAGGGCCTCGGCGCCTTGCCCGGCTATCCATCCGACTTCGGGTCCGCCTACGAGGCGAACGTCGTCAGCCGCGAGGACAACGTAAAGGCGATCGTCGCCAAGCTCGAGTTGGCCGAGGCGGACGCCGGCATTGTCTACGTCACGGACGCGATCGCGTCGACCACATTGGCGACGGTTGAAATCCCGCCTGAGGCCGCGGTGACAGCCACGTACGGCGGCGTGGTCGTCGGGGCGTCCGCCCACTCCTCGGAGGCCGCGGCGTTCCTGTCATGGCTTGCCGGCCCGGACGGCCAGGCGATCCTCGCCGACTTCGGGTTCGTGGCACCGGAGTGACCGCAGGGACCGCGACGTCGCCGAGAGACCTCCGCGGTGGGCCTCGATCCCAGGCTGGTCTGGGCGGGGCGTCAGCGTTCGTCGTCCTGGCGGCGATCAGCGCAGCGTTCCTGGGCCTGCCGGTCGTAATCCTCGTTGTCCGGGCGGTGTTCGGTGGCTCGTTCGCAGCGTCCCTCACGAGCGCGACTGTCCTGGATGCGCTCGTCCTCAGCCTCACGACCACGGCCGTCAGTCTCGTTGTCACCGTCGTCCTCGGAACGCCGCTCGCGTTCCTGCTCGCGCGTCGCCGATTCCGCGGCTCGTCGCTGATCGAGGCGATCGTGGACCTGCCGATCGTGCTGCCGCCGTCCGTTGCCGGCCTGGCGCTGCTCCTCGTCTTCGGGCGGAGCGGCCTCCTCGGGGCGCCGCTCGCGGCGCTCGGGCTGACGATCCCGTTCACGACGCTCGCGGTGGTCCTGGCCCAGGTCTTTGTCTCGGCTCCGTTCTTCATCCGCTCGGCGCGGGGCGGGTTCGCCGCGGTCGACCGAGACCTGGAGGACGCGGCACGTGTCGACGGTGCCGGCGAGGGGGCCGTCCTCAGATTCATCACGATCCCGCTTGCCGCGCCGGCCCTCGCTGCCGGGCTCGTCATGAGCTGGGCGCGGGCGCTCGGCGAGTTCGGGGCGACGATCATGTTCGCGGGCAGTCTTGCCGGGCGAACGCAGACGCTGCCGCTCGTCGTCTACGGGGAGTTCCAGGCGGGCGATCTCGATGGTTCGATCGCCGCCGGGGCAATCCTCGTGATGGCAGCCGCGGGCGTCCTGCTTGCGGTCCGCGGCCTTCACTGGGGTCGGGCCCTCGATCTACGGGCCGGAGGCTGACTCGAGCCCACCCGTGTAGATTTCCCGGGTGAGGAAGCTCGAGGGGACTCCGGATGGCGCTGGACCGCCAGCGCCGTGGACCCCGCTGACGTCGCAGCTCATCATCGACATTGCGAGTGCCGCAGCGGGCGAGCGAGACTTGGACCAGATCCTTCACGAAACGCTCGACCGGCTGCGGCTGGCGATGCCGCTGACCGGCGGCTCCATCGCCCTGGTCCAAGGCGACGAGCTCGTCATCCGGGCGGCCATCGGGCCGTTCGCCGATGAGGCGCTCGGCCAGCGCTCTCGGCGCGGACCTGGTCTGAGCTGGCGGGTCGTCGAGACGCTCGAGCCGTGCCTCCTCCCGGATCTGCGTGCGAGCGAGGCCGTAATCCGCGGGCCAAAGGCGCGGCAGGCGATCAGAACGTGGCTCGCTGTCCCGATCGTCAGGCGCGGACGCGGGATCGGCCTCCTCGAGATCGATTCGACCCAGCCGAATGCGTTCTCGTCCGCCGATATGGAGCTGCTCGAAACGATCGTCCGGGTCCTGTCCGGCCCCGTCGAGCTGGCCGACCACTACGCAGCGGAGCTACGCGCCAACCAGCTGCGCGACGCATTCATCGGCGTGATCAGCCACGAGCTTCGCACGCCGATCACGACGATCTACGGCCTCTCCAAGATGCTCCGCCAGCGGGGCGCCGACCTCGACCCCGAGATGATGGTCAGCACGATCGAGGACGTCGAGGCAGAGGCGGATCGCCTCCAGCGGCTCGTCGAAGATCTGCTGGTCCTGTCACATGCCGAACGCGGCGCGATGGATATCGAAGGTGAGCCGCTCGGGATGGCCCGGATCCTGCGCCGGGTCGTCGAGGCCGAGCAGGCCCGCCTGCCGGGCCGGGTCATCGAGCTCCGATCCGCCGAAGGGCTGCCGCTCGTGATCGGCGAGGAGACCTACGTCGAGCAGGTGGTCCGGAACCTCCTGACGAATGCGGCGAAATACGCGGACCCCGCGGCCCCAATCGTGGTCGTCCTCGAAGCCGTCGGCGACGAGGTCGTGACGAGGGTGGTCGATGAGGGGATCGGAATCGCCGACGGCGACACAGAGCGCGTGTTCGAGCTCTTTTATCGGTCGACATCGGCGACCCGGATGGCCGGCGGAGCCGGCATCGGGCTGTTCGTCTGCCGCCAGCTGGTCGAGGCGATGGGCGGCCGTGTATGGGCCGCCCCGCGCTCACCCGCCGGCACCGAAGTCGGTTTCGCCTTGCCGGCCCACCTCGAAGAGGACTCCGCTTCCTGACGGTCCCTCGTCGTCGTGATCGAGTTGTCACACGAGGGGACTAGACTTCCGGGCATGCAGTTCCTTCGACGCTCCCCATCCATGCCCTCCGCCACCGACGCCCTCCCCGGTCGAACCGAACCGCTGCCGGTTCCGGAGAGCCATTTCGTCAACGGCGCCCCGCTTCGCGGGCCGTGGCCGGCCGGCACGAAGACCGCGATCTTCGCCCTCGGCTGCTTCTGGGGCGCCGAGAAGGACTTCTGGCAGACGCCCGGCGTCATCAGCACCGCAGTCGGCTATGCCGGCGGCTTCACCCCGAACGCGACGTACGAGGAGGTCTGCTCCGGGCGGACCGGCCACGCCGAGGCGGTCCTTGTCGCCTACGACCCAGCGCAGGTCAGTTACGAGCAGCTTCTCAAGGTCTTCTGGGAGCACCACGACCCGACCCAGGGCATGCGCCAGGGGAACGACGTCGGAACCCAGTACCGCTCGGCGATCTGGGCGACTGATGACGAGCAGCTCCGGACAGCCGTCGCGTCGCGGAACATGTACCAGGCGAAGCTGACCGACGCCGGCTTTGGCGAGATCACGACGGAGATCGCTTCAGCGCCGACGTTCTACTACGCCGAGGACTACCACCAGCAATATCTCGCCAAGAATCCGCGGGGCTACTGCCCCGACAACTCGACCGGCGTCTCGTGCCCGATCGGGCTGGTGGTCAAGGCCACCGAGTCGCCAATCTCGTTCGTGGGTTAGACCTTGGGACCCAACGCGAACAGACCCGCCCCGTAACGGGCGGGTCTCTTGTTGTTCGAAGCCTGCGAGCCGCGGTCTTTGGCGTCTTGTGACTTAGCACATATTGACAAATCACATACTTCGGTGGCATCGTGTGTCGCGACGAAGCTATGCACGACACGGAGGCACGGACATGCAGGACATCCTCATCCGGATCGAGACCGACGACTTCGCCGCCTGGGAGGAGCAGCACTATCTCCACGCGGGCAATCGGGCGACCTATGGTATCGAGGACGGACCGGCCTATCGGGACCTTGAGAACCCCAACGCGGCCCTGTTCCACATCAGGGTCGACGACATGGATCGGGCGATGGGCTGGTTCCAGTCCGATACGTTCAAGGCCGCGACCAAGCTGGCGAAGGTTACGGGACGGACGTTCTTCGAAGCCCACCCTCGGAGCTGAGGCCGACGCATCCCCGATAGCTGAGAGGAGGCTACCCCTGGCGACGCGCCATGTGACCGACGACGATCGCCTGGCGACCTGGCGGGACCTGCAATGGGCGACGAGTCTCATCATGAGCCGCTTCGCCCACGATCTCGCCGAGCAGGCCTTGACGCTCGAGGAGTTCGACGTCCTCGTGCACCTTGCCTGGGCTCGGGCCGGCGTGCTGCCGTTGCGTCAACTGGTCGCCTCCATGGTCTCGGGCTACCAGCTGAGTCGAAGCGGACTCACGCGACTCTTGGACAGGATGGAACGAGACGGCCTCATCGAACGAACCTTGAGTCATGAGGATCGGCGACAGTTCGACGTCGCCCTCACGGGCCAGGGCCGCCAGGTCTTCGACCGGGTTTGGCCCGGCCATCGGCAAGGGATCCAGCGCTCCTTCTCCGAGCCATTAAGCGACCACGACGTGATCGCCTTGAAGCGGGTCCTTGCCAAGTTGATCCGGGCCAACGAGGGGCCCAACAGCCGCCAATAGGCTGACTCAGCGGGAACCCGCAGGGCCGCTGCCCCGACAACTCGACCGGCGTCTCGTGCCCGATCGGGCTGGCGGTCTCGGCTACAGGGACCGGCGTCTAGACGTAGGCCTTACGACGGATCACCGCCCACGCTGGAGCGGACGCCGGATCGCGGTTCATCGCGGGCCATCGCGATGAGCTTCGCGACCTCCTTGTCCAGCCAGCCCTGATAGACCCTGTTCACGCGAAGTAGTCGCATGAGGCCAGAGAGTGGGCCCGATATCTCGATCGCGTGGCGGATGCGCGCGCCATCCGGGGTCGGGTCCACCTCGTAGGTCTGAATGACCTTTATCAAGGGCGGCCGAACCTCGAACTCGATCGCGCGGTTGGCCACCATGCGCCGAATGCGGCACGCGTAGACCTTGCCGTAACCGGCTCGAACGTGAACGATCCCGCCTGCCACGAGAGGGCCGTCGGCCTGGGCCGATTTGGCGTTGTGACCCCAGTCCGGCCACGTGGATGGGTATGCGTAAAGCCGCCACACGGCCGCGGGATCGACTTTGGCCTCGCCGACGCTCTCGATGAGCCAACTCACGGGGGCCCTCCGCTATATCGCGAGACGATATAGTTACCGGTCATCGGTGTCAATCCGACAAACGTGAAAAGAGACCGGCTTGCCCGAGGGCGAGGCCGGTCTCCTGTTTGTGGCGTCGGGCGGGTCAGGCGTTCGCGAGCAGGGCCGCGAGGCGGTCCCAGGTCTCGAGCGCGCCGTGAACCATGCCCGTGGACAGCGCGCCCTCGAGCATCTCGACCGAGCCCATGTGGCCGATGGAGGTGACCTTGGTCTTGCCATCGACCTCCTCCAGGGTGAAGGTCTCCGGACCGCCCATCGGACCGACGCCCTCTACGTCGAACATGAAGGTCCACTTGTAGCCCTGGGGTGGATCGACTTCGAGGTACTCCCCGTAGAACTCCACGTCCTCGCGATCGGGCCCCTTGCTGATGTACCGCCACTTGCCGCCCGGACGGACGTCCATTTCGGCGACGGTGGTCGTCGTGCCGTGAGGACCCCACCAGCGCGGGATGAGCTCCGGGTCCGTGAGGGCCTTCCAGACCTGCTCGCGCGGCGCGTCGAACGTGCGCTCGAACACGAGGTCGCCGCCCTCGGAATAGACGGCCGTCGTCTCGGTGCTACCCCTGTCGATTCGGGTCGCGTTCATCGTCGTCTCCTTTTCCTTGCTCCTGGCTGTCCTTTAGCTCGCGGAGGTAGTCGCTCAGCCGTTCGAAGCTCTCCTCCCAATGGCGCCGGTACTGTTCGACCCAGCCAGCCACGTCCCGGAGCGGTTCCGGCGCAAGCCGGCAGGGCCGCCACTGCGCCTGGCGGCCCTGCTCGATGAGCCCGGCCCGCTGGAGCACCTTGAGGTGCTTCGAGATGCCGGGAAGGCTCATGTCGAAGGGCGCCGCAAGCTCGGTCACCGTGGCCTCTCCCTGCGCCAGGCGGGCGAGGATCGCTCGTCTGGTCGGGTCGGCGAGGGCGGCGAACGTCGTGCTGAGGGGGTCGGTGTCCATGTCCATTTCGCTATGTGGTTAATTAACCTATCGGCATAATACATGCCCGTAGCGAGATGTCAAGCCCCCGTTCCGCAGTCAGTTCGTTCGCGTGACCTTCGCGATCCAGCGGGGCGATTTAGGGTCGATGCCGCGGGCGACCGCCAGGTGCAGCGCCAGGAGCTGGCCGGGCACGATCGCCGCGATTGGCATCAGCCAGTCCGGTAGGCCGGCGGGGAGGCGGATCCCGAGGCCGCCGGCTGCGATCGCTTCGGGGCGGTCGGAGAGGACGATGGGCTCGACAGCGAGCTCCGCGAGTCGGTCGAGAAGAGCGTCGATGTCGGTCGCTGTCGGCCCGGACGGGGCCAGCACGATCACCGGGTAGCCCGGCTCGACCAGGACGAGCGGCCCATGGAGGAAGTCGGCGGCCGAGTACGGATCGGCCGCCAGTCGAGCTAGCTCCTTGAGCTTGAGGGCCATCTCCCGGGCCGTCGCATAGTTGAACCCTCGCCCGACGACGATGAGCCGATCGCGGCTGGCGAGATGGCGGGCCACCGCTTCAGCCGCCGGCTCCGTGTCGAGCGTCGCGGCTAGCGCGTCCGGGACGGCCGCCAGTGCCTCGTCCCTCCCGGCCGTCGGAGTGAGGCGTGCCTCGAGGGCGGTGACGAGCAGCGCGATCGCCAGCAGCTCCGCGGTATAAGTCTTGGTCGCGGCAACTGCCCGCTCCGGGCCCGCTCGCAGGTCGACGTGGTGCTCGGCCGCGATCGCCAGGTCGGAGCCCTGGCTATTGGTCAGCGCGATCGTCGGCGCGCCCTGGCGGCGCGCGGCCGCCACGACGCCGACGATGTCGGGCGACTGGCCCGACTGGGAGACGCCGATCACCAGCGATCGATCGAGGCGGGGCTCGACGCCATAGAGCGAGATGAGCGACGGCGTCGCGAGGGCGACCGGGAGGCGGAGATGGGCCCCGAACAGGTACTGGGCGTAGATCGCGGCGTGATCGCTCGTGCCCCGGGCGGCGATCACGACGTGGTCGATCTCGCGATCCGCCAGCCGGGCGATCAACCGATCGGCGATGCGATCGATCTCCGGACGGCCATCGCGAAGGAGACGGGCGGCGACCTCGGGCTGCTCCCGGATCTCGTCCCTCAGGCCCACCGAATCCTCAAGGGCACGGACCTACCGACTCCAGGCCTTCAAATCGTTGCGGAGGCGTTCGCGCGCCGCGTGACGAGCGGCCCCGGAGCCATCGACGAGGTCGAGGCCATGGAGAGCGGCGCCGGTCACCGGCGGGACGTCGAGACGGACAAGCCTCGCATCGCGTACGACCGTCCGGATTCGGCTCTCGATTCGGGCGAAGAACGGCTTATCCGTCGTGCTGAAGACGCCGCCGGCCAGGACGACTTCGACGGGGCGGCGAGTCATCGCCGTCCGTCGGGCCAGGGCGACCGCCATCGTCGCGAGCTCGTCGGCCAAGCGGTCGACGATCGACCGCGCGACCGGGTCGCCCTCGCCCGCCGCGCCGAACACGACCGGCGAGAGTTCGCCGACGCGAGCGTCGGCAATGCGCTCGTCGTAGAACGCTCGCGTCACCGCCGACGGTCGGCCGAGGCCGAAGTGGGCGGGGACGAGACGCTCGAGCGACGTCCGCGGGCCTCGTCCGTCCCGGGCGCGTACAGCGGCGGCCAGGCCCGACATGCCCACCGATGTCCCTCCGCCCCAGTCGCCCGAGATGTCACCAACCCCATCGAACCGCGCCGTTCGGCCGTCCGGCGCGATCGCAGCTCCGTTGATCCCCTGGCCGCAGATAAGGGCAATCCCCCACCCCTCGCTCGCCCCGGCCCACAACGCGCCGATGCAGTCGTTGGCGACGACGTCTCGCTCGCTGAGCTCGGCGGCGGCGAGGGCCCGCTCGAGCATCCGAACGTCCGCGATGAAGTCGGCCCCGGCGATGGCGTGGACGCCCACCGTCGAGATCGGTCGAGCCGAGGGATCGAGCCCGGCTTGTCGCGCGACCTCCTCGACGAGTCCAACAAGGCGATCGACCCCGGCCTCGAGCCCGACTGCCTGGTGCGACGTCGTGGCGCCACGGACGGCGCCAAGCAGCCTGCCGTCGGCCGCCACCAGCGCGATGTCCGTTTTCGAGTTGCCGCCGTCGACGGCGAGAACCGAGGCCGTCAATCTGCGTGCTGCGTCGGCAGGCTGTCGAGCTCGTCGACCGCGACGAACGTCGCGCCGCGCTCGCGGAGCGCCGCGACGATCCCCGGAATGGCGCCGAGGGTCTGGTTCGGCCACGTGTGTTGGAGCACGACCGCCCCATCGCCGTGCGCAGTCACCCCATCGATGACCTTCGCCGCGACGACGTCCGTTGAATTGGTCGGCTCCCAGTCCTCGGCGCTCACGTCCCAGCCCACCTCCCGGTAGCCGAGCGCCTCGATCCGGGCGATCAGCCGCGGGTCGTCGCCACCGGCCCCGAACGGGCAGCGGAACCATGGCCGCGGATCGACGCCCGCATGCTCGAGAATCGCGTTCTCCGCGTCGCGCAGGTCCGTCGCGAGACCGGCGGCCGACAGGAGTGGCATGCGAGCGTGGTAGAAGGAGTGGCTGCCGACCAGGTGTCCCTCCCGCCCGATCCGCCGGGCCGTCGCCGGATACGCCTCGGCCCAGCGGCCCTGGACGAAGAACGTGGCCCGGACGCCCGCGGCGGCGAGCGCGTCGAGCAGGCGCGGGGCGTTGCCGTCGTCGGCCGGCCGATCCGGATGCTCCGCGTCGAACGTGAGGGCGACCCGGAATGCCACTACTTCTCCACCCCGGTGATGACGATGCCGCGGATGAAGACACGCTGGAAGACGATGAACAGGATCACCGGCACGATGAGGGTCATCATCGTGCCCGCCTGGACGTAGGCCGGGTTCTGGTAGTAGATGCCGTTGAAGCTCGCCAATCCCACCTGGAGCGGGTACAGCTCAGGGTGTCCCGTGAGGTAGATCAGCGGCCCGAAGAAGTCGTTCCACGTGTAGACGAAGTGGAAGATCGCGACGGCGATGATCACCGGCCAGGCCTGCGGCAGTACGACCGACCGGAGGATCCGGAGCGGGCCGGCCCCATCGATCGCCGCGGCCTCATCGAGATCGCGCGGGATCGTCAGGAAGTATTGGCGGAGCAGGAAGACGTCGTACGCGTTGGCGAAGAACGTCGGGACCAAGAGTGGCAGCCACGTTCCGACCCAGCCGACCTTCACGAAAATCGTGTAGGTCGGGATGAGCGTCACCGCGGCGGGCAGGAAGATCGTCGCGATCAGCAGTGTGAACAGCGCGTTCCGGCCGCGGAACCTGAAGCGAGCAAAGCCATAGGCGACGAGCGTGCAGGAGGTAACCGTCCCGATCACGCCGATGATTGCGATCAGGATCGTGTTCCGCAACAGCAGCGGAAAGTTGATGAGCGCCCAGACCTCCGGGTAGTTCTCCCACTTCGGCGAGAGGGCGAACGCTGGCTGGAGCGTGCGCCACGAGCCCGTCCAGGTGATCAGCCCGGCGCCGGGGTTGGCCGGATCGATGAACTTGCTCTCCTGGCGGCCCTTCGTGACAAGCGCCAACTCGCGAACGGCCCCGTCGATGGGAACCTCGTAGACGTCGTAGTTCCGACCCTCGTACTCGTAGGTAACCGGGTCGGATGGCAGGAACGGCGAATGGAGCTGGCTCGTCTGCTCGTCGCTTCGGACGGATGCAATCGCGCTGTGGAGGAGCGGCGACAGGAAGGCGACGATGATTGCAATCATCGCCAGCGTCAGGATCGTGGTGCGTGTGACCGAGGCCGCGTCTCGCGGCCGAGCCCTGCGTCGCTCGATGATGCCGGTCGGCTCCCCGATCCCGCCGATCTCCTCGACAGCTTTCATGGCTGCGTCAGCGCTCGCCGGCGTAGTAGACCCAGCGCCGGGAGGCTCGGAACAGCACCACCGTCACCAGGAGCGCAATGATGAAGAGCGCCCAGGCAAGGGTCGCCCCGTACGACATCTGCTGGAACGTGAAGAAGGTCTTGAAGATATAGAGGTTGTAGAACAGGGTCTCGCCGCCGGGCTCGCCCGTGCCGTTGAAGAGGACGAGCGGCACGAGGAAGTACTGGAGAACGGCGACCATCGCCAGGATCAGCGTGTAGAAGATGACCGGCGACATCATCGGGATCGTCACGTTCTTGAGCTGGGCCCACCAGCCGGCGCCATCGATCCGGGCCGCGTCGTAGAGCTCGGTCGGGATCCCGCGCAGGCCGGCGAGATTGACGATGATGCCCGCCCCGATGCCCCAGATGCCGGTGATCACGAGGGCCGGTGTCACCCACCCGATGTCGAACAGCCAGCTGGGCGGGTTCTGGATGCCGACGAACCGGAGGAACTCGTTGATCCAGCCGGTATCGCCGAGCATGTTCTGCCAGATCAGCACGCCCGACACGAACGGCACGACGTAGGGCAGAAATAGGAGGACCCGGAAGGCGGCGCCCCCGCGGAGATGGCGACTGTTCAGGGCAAGGGCCAGTGCGAACGGAATGACGATCACGACGGGCAGCCAGAAGAGGGCGAACCGCATCGTTACCCCGAGCGACGCCCAGGCCTGGCCGTCACGCATCAACCGGGCGTAGTTGTCCACGCCGACGAACCGCAGTGGCTCCGCCTGGCTGAGGGTGACATTCAGGAAGGTGAGGACAAAGGTGGCGATCATCGGGATAAGCGTGAACGCCAGGAACCCGATGATCCAGGGCGAGATGAAAAGGAGTCCCTGGCGCTCCTCGCGGCGCGCCAGGGATGTCGTTCGGGCACGGCGCCGGAGCGGGACCGCGGTCATCGTGCCTCCTGTAGGTGCTGGTGGTGGAATCTCAGTCCCGGGATCAGCCGTCCCAGAGTGCCTGGAGCTCCTTCTTCAACGCCTCGATTTCGGTATCGAGGTTGAGACCCGCGGTGCCCACCCACTTGCTCTCGTACTTGGTGAGCAGGTCCTGGGTCTCGTTGTACTTCGGGACGAAAGCCTCGAAGTTTGGATTGTCGGCGTACTGGACGCTGTCCTTGGCGACCTGCCAGTCGACGCCCTGCGGGAACTTGATCGCTCCCGTGTCGTCCTTCGACTCGTCGAGCTTCGTGAAGAACGCATCCTGATCCTCGGGCCGGGCCGGCATGCCGCCGTAGATGCCGAGGAGTTGCTCGGAGCCCTCACCGAGGAGGTACGTCAGCACTTCGAACGCCTCGTTCGGGTGCTTGGTGTCCTTGAGGATCCGGAAGGTGTCCGCGTTCAGCGGCGCGGTGACCTTGCCGTTGTGCGACGGGGCCGCAGCGAGATCCCAGTCCGTGCCGGCCCCGGCGACGCCGTAGGTCGTCCACAGGAAGTTCGTGCTCATCGCGAGCCGCCCCGAGAAGAACGGGTACGAACCCGCCCCGAATTCCTCGCTCTCGTTGACCGGGCCGGTCATGATGAAGTTGGAGTTCCACATGCCGTCGTACCAGTATTTCCAGGCATCCGCCCACGCCGGCGGGATCTCGGCGGTCTTCCCGTCGGCGGCCATGAGGCTGCCTGCCCCGAAGAAGGCGCCCGTGCCCGGCAGCAGGTCACGGTAGGGGTCGAAGCCGTACTGGACGATCTTCGTCTTGTCGAATCCGGCCTCGGTGGCGTCCTTGCCGCTCGCGTCGACGGTCAGCTTGAGGCCGATCTCCTTGACCGTGTCGTAGTTCCACTCCTTCTCCGTCCCGTCCGGCATCTTGTATTTCTCGCCGTACTTGTGGGGCGGCGGGTTGAGGCCAGCCTCTTCGAACAGGTCAGCCTTGTACCACAGCATGGACGGATAGATCGCGAAGGGCAGCGCGTTCTGGACGTCGCCGACCTTGTAGAAGTCGACGGCTCCAGGGTCGTACTGGGTGATGTCGTAGCCCGTCTGCTCGATCAACGGGCTGAGATCGAGCCACTCGTCGTTGAAGGCGACGCCACCGCCGACGCCGACCGGACCGACGATGTCAGGCCCAGCGCCGGAGGCGATCTGGGTGGCCAGGGTGTTCCGGGCCGCGTCGAAGGTCGTGACCTCGAACTTGAGCTTGATGTTGGGATGGCTGGCGTTGAATTCTTCGACAACCTTATTCTCGACCGGCAGCTGCTCCGGGTTCTCGCCGGTGCCGAGGCAGCAGTACCAGCGGATCTCGACGACGCCGGCGGGCGCCGCTGACTGTGACGTGGCCGGAGCGCTCGCGGCGGGCGGGCCCGACGCAGCCGTCGACGGGGTGGTCGCCGGGCCGCAGGCCGCGACGACGAGCACGAGCGTCGCTAGAAGCGCGCCGGCTCGGAATAGGTTCGTTCTCATGCTCCTCCTCAGGATCATTTGACCTTGACGTTGGACCTTGATGGCACTGGCGCTGATCGCTGGCCTCCTCTCGCTCAGCCGACCGTTTCGGCCACGGCTCCTCGCTCCGCCCGGCGTTCGCCGGCCGGCGTGATACTCGGATCGGCGTCCAGCCATCTGGTCCGGACGACGACCCGCTCGACGTAGTAGCGCGTTCGATCTCCGCGGACATAGCTCCGGGCGAACTCGATCGGTCGGTCGTCGGCGGCGTACGCGACCCCCTCGACGAGGAGGGCCGGCCGGCCCGGAGCCTGATCGAGCAAGCGCGCCTCGCGGGTCCGCAGGAGCACAGGTTCGAGGGCCTCGCGGGCTCGGACAATGGGCGTCCCGTACCGCTCGACGATAAGGTCGTAGAGGGAGTTTTGCTCGAGGTCGGACGCCAGCAGACCGGGGAATCGTTCCGCCGGTAGGTGCACCTGCTCGAGCAGCAGCGGCTCACCGCCGGCCAGGCGGAGGCGCTCCACGTAAAGCGTCGGCGAGCCGGGCTCGAGCTCGAGGCCTGCGGCGACCGCCTCGCCGGCCGACTCGGGCCGAGCCGCGATCAGCCGCGTCGAGGGATCCAGGCCGCGGGTCTGCATCTCGTCGGTGAAGCTGCGGTTGCCGCCGAAGTTCAGATCGAGCCGCGAATGAAGGACGAATGTGCCGCGCCCGCGCGTCCGCTCAATGCGCTGCTCACGGGCAAGCTCCATGAGCGCTCGACGGACGGTGATCAGGCTGCAGCCGTATCGCTCCGCCAGGTCGCGCTCCGACGGCAGGCGGTCGCCCGGCCGCCACTCGCTCGCGTCGAGGGCGGACACCAGGTCCAGATAGACCTGGTGGTGTAGCGGAACGGGACCGAGCTCGAGCCGGAAACGGGCCATCGTCGGGCGTGGATCCTCTTGCGCGCCGCGCGAATGGTGATAACGTTATAAGCAATCATTCCGGTTGGACGCGCCGCTGTCAAGATGCAAACGACGGCGCGGTCGGGAAACAGAGGGACCGACAGCACGGAGGCTGCGTGGGCGTCAAGATCGCGGTCGTCGGCGGCGGCAGCACCTACACCCCGGAATTGATCGAGGGCATCACCGTCCGCGGCGACCGCCTCCCGGTCGACGAACTCGTCTTGCTGGACCCCGATCCGGACCGCGCCGAGGTCGTCGGCGGGCTCGCTCGGCGGATGCTGAACCGGATGGAGTGGCCTGGCCGGCTCATCATCACTCCCAACACGGACGCCGCCCTCGACGGCGCTGACTTCGTCGTCGTCCAGCTCCGCGTGGGTGGACAGGCCACCCGATTCGTCGACGAAACCTTGCCCCTGCGGTTCGGGACGATCGGGCAGGAGACGACCGGAGCCGGCGGTTTCGCCAAGGCCCTCCGCACGGTGCCGGTGGTCCTCGACATTGCCGAGCGCGCGGCAAAACGGTCGGCTCCCCGCCATTGGATCGTCGACTTCACCAATCCCGTCGGCATCGTCAGCCAGGCGCTCCTCGACGACGGCCACCGGGCCATCGGGCTGTGCAACGTCGCGATCGGATTCCAGCGGCGGTTCGCGGAGCGCTTTGGCGTTCCACCGGAGCGAGTCGAGCTCGAGCACGTCGGACTCAATCATCTGACCTGGGAGCGGGCCGTCCGGATCGATGGCGTCGACCGCCTGCCGGAGCTCCTCGAGACCGACGGCCAGGAACTGGCCGACGACGTCGGGATGCCCCTCGAGCTCCTCCTTGCGCTCCGGGCGATCCCCTCCTACTACCTCCGTTACTACTATCTCTTCGACTCCGTCCTCGCCGACCAGCGCAGTCAGGGCCACGAGACGCGCGCGGAGGAGGTCATCGAGATCGAGACGCGCCTTCTCGAGATGTACCGGGACCCCCACCTGACCGAGAAGCCGGCCCTGCTGGCCAACCGGGGTGGGGCGTTCTACAGCGAGGCCGCGGCCGCGCTCATCGCCTCGCTCCACGATGGCGCCGGCGACGTCCAGGTCGTCAACGTCCGGAACGGCGGCTGCCTGCCCGATCTGTCGCCTGACGCGGTCGTCGAGATCCCGGCCCGGGTCGATCGGGACGGGGCCCATCCGCTGCCTCTCGCGCCCCTCGAGCCCGTCATGCTCGGCCTCGTGCAGCAGATGAAGGCATACGAGGAACTCGCGGTCGCCGCCGCCCGCAGCGGCGATCGGAACATCGCCCTCAAGGCCCTGCTCGCCAACCCGCTCATCCGCAACTGGGAGATCGCGCGGCCATTGCTCGACGAGCTGCTGACGGCGAATGTCGCCCATCTGCCCCGGTTCGCCACCGTCTGAGGACGCGCCCGGCCCGCCAGCGGGGACTTGTCACGCGTCCGTAGCCACGTCCGGAGTTCGCCGCGCACCCGAACCGGCGCGGGATGGCATCCTTGCCCGAAAGCAGTTCGGAGCCGGAGTCACTCTTGTACGAATCCACGAGCGCCCCTCGCCGCGCCCCGGATAGGCAGCGGACGCGACCCAGCGCCGGCGGCACCATCGCCCTCGTCATCTTCTTCCTGTTGGCAGGCATTGCGCTGCTCGTCGCCGTTACCACGGTGTCCGCGTTCGCCGGCCTGACGTCGGGTCTTGCCGAGCCAGGCGACCTCGACAAGCTTTCGTTCCAGGAGGAGTCGATCGTCTATGACCGGACAGGGCAGACAGAACTGGCCCGATTCGGTCAGTCGCGCCGGGAGGTCGTCGCCTTCGAGGACATCCCGCCAATCGTCGTCGACGCCCAGACCGCGATCGAGGACAAGACGTTCTGGGAGAACACGGGCTTCGATCCCCTGGCGATCGTCGCAGCTAGCTTCGACAGCCTCCGCGGCCGGAGCCGGGGTGCCTCAACGATCACCCAGCAGCTCGTTCGGCAGCGTCTGCTCGATGAGGATCTCGTCCAGGACCCGGACCGACAGGTCGAGCGAAAGCTGAAGGAGATCATCCAGTCGATCCGCCTGACCGAGGCCTACCCCGGCCTTCCGGGCAAGCGGAAGGTCATCACCGCCTACCTCAACCAGAACTACTACGGCAACCAAAGCTACGGCATCAAGGCGGCCGCCAAGTCGTACTTCGGCAAGGAGCTCAAGGACCTGACGGTCGCTGAAGCCGCGATCCTGGCCGGGCTGCCGAAGTCACCGTCCAGCTACGACCTCGTCCTGAACGCCATCGTGGAATGCGACGTGCCCCTCGCCGAGGACGACACGTGCCCCGGCACGGCCACCCTCGTAGTGCCCGAGGACACCGAGATTGTCCAGCGCCGCAACCAGATCCTCGACCTGCTGGCCGAGGGCGACCGCAATCCGCTGTCGGGCGATCAGTTCGATGCCGCCGACTTCCGGGCGGCCAAGGACGAGAAGGTCGTCCTCGCGCCGCAGCAGACACCCAACTGGGTCGCCCCGCACTTCGTCTGGGCCGTCCAGAAGGAGCTCACCACCAAGCTGTGCGGAGAAGACGTTCCGACCTGCACCGCACTCGAGAACGGCGGTCTCCGGATCACCACGACGCTGGACACGAATCTCCAGAAGATCGGCGAGAAATGGGTGAAGGCGGCGACGTTCGTGCCGAACGCGAAGGATGGCGCCGCGGCCGCCGAACTGATCGGGGTGCCGTACGAGGACTGGATGAAGGACCTCCGGGACAAGGACCTCAACAACGGCGCGCTCGTCGCCCTCGACTACCAGACCGGAGAGCTGGTTGCCTATGTCGGCAGCTCCGAGTACTACTCCCCGATCAGCTCGCCCCAGTTCCAGCCGAAGTACGACGTGGTCGGTAGTGGCTGGCGCCAGCCGGGTTCGGCCTTCAAGCCGTTCAACTACCTGGCCGGCATCGACGATCGAATCATGACCGCCGGCTCCATGTTCATGGACTCCGCGGTCGACTTCGGCGGCGGCTACACGCCTGGCGACGCCGACAACCGGGAGCGCGGGCCGGTCAGGGTCCGAAACGCGCTCCAGTTCTCGCTCAACATCCCGTCGGTCAAGGCGGTTGCGGTCAATTCCGCCGAGCACGTCTTCGCCCGATCGAGGGACTTCGGGATGCGCTTCCGGACCGAGACGACGCAGGCCGGGCTGTCACTGGCGCTGGGCGTCCAGGAGGTCCTCCCGATAGACCTCGTGACGGCGTACGGCACGATCGCCAACGGCGGAAAGCTCGTCCCCCACACGACGATCCTGAGCGTGAAGGACGCCTCGGGCACCGATGTCGTCGATCCTTACGTCCCGCCGGAGGGCACGCAGGCGGCCAGCCCCCAGGCGGCATTCATCGTGACCGACATCCTCGCCGGCAACACCAACCCGAGGGTGAACCCCTTCTGGGGCAGGTTCGCCATCGAGAACGCCGATGGCGACAGGCGCGCCGCCACCCTCAAGACGGGCACGAACAACGACGCGAAGGACCTCAACGCCTACGGCTACATAGCGCCGCCCACGGAGGACGGTCGGGCCGCCGGCGAGTTCGCCCTGGCGGTTGGCGCCTGGAACGGCAACAGCGACAACTCGGTCGTCTCGACCCCGAGCAAGCCGGTCTTCTCGATCAACGTGACGACCTATGTCTGGCAGGGCTTCTTGGCCGAGGCCTCGAGCACCTGGGCGATCAACGACTTCACCGCGCCGGACGGTATCGTCCACGTGAAGATCGATCCCTGGACCGGCCTGCTGCCGTCGCCGGGCGGCCCGTCGGTGGACGAGTGGTTCATCGTCGGCACCGAGCCGAAGAACAGCCTGCCGGCGGGGCTATGCGGGTCAGTGGTCCTGGACCACGTGGGCTTCGAGAAGAACTTCGAGAACTGGATGCGGGCAGACCGCAACTGGCTCGCTCGCGCGCGACGCGGCCCGGGCACCACCGGCGGGGTGAACAACACACCGGTCGTCTACTTCTACGACGGCAGGTTCACTCCGTACGGCAAGTCGTGGGGACCGTTCGTCGAGGGTCGTGGCTGCTCCGGGCCGACCCCTGAGCCCACCTGTTTCCCCCAGCCCACGCCTGACGAAAGCGGTGTGGTCCCATCGTTCGTGCTTCCGACGCCGGATCCATCCGCGTCCGGCGGGGCGCCGCTCGTGCCCTGCCCGACACCGGAGCCAACACCGTCGGCGTCCGCTGAGCCGACTCCGACCCCTGAAATCACGCCGGAACCGACGCCGGAGCCGACGCCCGAACCGACCCCCGAGCCGACGCCGGAGCCGACGCCGGAGCCGACAGCGCCGCCCTCCCAGGCTGCCGCCGAGCCAAGCCCCTAGGTCGACGGGCGGGCGGCGCAAGGTGAGGGTCGATCTCAACGCCGACGTCGGCGAAAGCGTCGGGCCCTGGCCGATGGGCGATGACGAGCGGCTCATCCCGCTCGTCACCAGCGTCAACGTCGCCTGCGGCGCGCACGCCGGCGATCCGCTCACGATCGATCGGACGGTCCGCGCTGCGGCCGCGCACGGCGTTGCCGTAGGCGCTCATCCGGGCTATCCGGACCTCGTGGGATTTGGGCGGCGGGATCTCGACATGGCGCCCGACGAGCTCGAGGCGTCCCTCCTGTACCAGGTCGGCGCGGTCGCGGCCTTCGCCCGAGCTGCCGGGACGCCGCTCCGACACGTCAAGCCGCACGGCGCGCTGTACAACCTCGCCGCCCGCGACCCGTCCGTGGCGGCGACGATCGCCCGGGCCGTGGCGCGGGTTTCGGGTGAGCTCGTCCTCGTCGGCCTCGCCGGGTCGGCGCTCCTGACTGCCGCTTCGGATGCGGGCCTCGCGCCGGCCGCCGAGGCCTTCGCCGACCGGGCGTACGAGGCGGACGGGGCGCTCCGTTCGCGAAGGCAACCGGGAGCACTCCTTGAATCGCCGGAACTGGCCGCGGCCCAGGCCCTCTCGATCGTGCGGGACGGCTGTGTCACGAGCCACGACGGCCAGGTCGTTGCGGTCCGCGCGGACACGATCTGCATCCACGGCGACACGCCCGACGCCGCCGAGTTCGCCAAGGCCATCCGCGCCGTGCTCACGGGTGCCGGCGTGACGATCGCAGCGCTCGGATCGTGACCGAACCGGCGTCCACGATCGCCCACCTTGGCGACGGCGCGCTCCTCGTGACGTTCGGCGACAGGATCGACCCCGGGCTGAACGACCGGGCTCACGATCTCGCGGCGGCGGTGGAGCTGCTGCGAGCCGGGGACCGGCGGTTCGGGCGGGCGGTCCCGGCGTACGCCAGCGTCCTCGTCCCGTTCGACCCGGTCGCCGTCGAACCGGAGGAGGCCCGGAGGATCGTCGCGGGACTGGTCGACGAGGCGCCGCTCGGCGCAGGGCCGCAAGGCGCCGGCACGCTCGTCGAGATTCCTGTCCGCTACGGTGGCGACGACGGCCCCGACCTCGCCGAGGTCGCGGCCTTGCACGGACTTCGACCGGACGACGTCGTCGAGCTCCATGCCGGCACCGAGTACCGGGTGTACTTCCTCGGGTTCGCTCCGGGCTTCGCCTACATGGGACCGGTGCCGGCGCAAATCGCGACGCGACGGCTCGACGCTCCACGGCAGCGAATCCCGGCCGGCAGCGTCGGCATCGCCGGCGAGCAGACCGGCGTCTACCCGTTCGCCCTGCCAGGCGGCTGGCGCATCATCGGCCGGACCGACGTCTCCCTGTGGGACCTCCAGCGCGACCCCCCGTCCCTCCTCCGAGCCGGCGATCGAGTCCGATTCGTCCCGGCGCCGTGATGCTCGAGGTCCTCGAGCCGGGTGTCCTCACCTCCATCCAGGACGCCGGTCGGCCCGAGTGGACGCACCTCGGGGTCCCGGTCGGCGGGGCGTGCGATGCGTGGAGCCTCGCGGTGGCGAACCTCCTGGTCGGCAACGACGCGGGCGCGGCAGCGGTGGAGATGACACTCGTCGGTGGGACATACGCGGTCCGCGCCGCGGTCAGGATTGGATTGGCGGGGGCGGACCTGGGCGGGATCGTCCGAGAATCGGGTCGATCGCTGGCTCCGGGGCGGACTCATCGGCTGGAGGAGGGGTCGACGATCGCGTTTCCCGGAGACCCCGACCACGACGCCCGATCCGGCGCCCGGGCGTACCTCGCGTTGCCCGGCGGCGTCGACGTCCCGCCGGTCCTCGGCTCGGCGTCGACCGCCCTCGGGGCCGGGTTCGGCGGCATCGGCGGCAGGCGGCTCCAGGCCGGCGACGTCCTGCGGGCTGCCCGGGAACCTGATGCCGTCCTTGGTGCTGACGCGGCGTGGCCGGTGCTCGCCGATGACCCGCTGGCCGCCGCTGAAACGGACCCCCTCCGGGGACTCGCCGGACCCGCGGCCGGGCTGGCGGCGATCGTCGCGGCCCAATGGACGGTCGGCGTTGCGAGCGATCGCGTCGGGTTGCGGTTGGAGGGGCCGCCGCTGCCAGCCACAGCGTCCGGCGAGCTGCTGTCGCACGGCGTCGTCCGGGGCGCGATCCAGCTCCCGCCCGGCGGGGCGCCGATCGTCCTCCTCGTCGACCACCAGACCACCGGCGGCTATCCGATCGCCGGCGTCGTCATCACCGCCGACCATCCGCGACTCGGTCAGCTCCGGCCCGGCGAGAGCGTCAGGTTCGCGGTCACGACGATCGACGACGCTCGAGCCGCGCTTGCCCGCCAGCGAGAGGCGCTGGCGCGCGGAGCGGCCGCCCTCCGAGCGGGAGCCACCTGGGACGAGCTCTGGCAGTCGGCCGGTGGATAGGATCGCGAGATGATCCTTCGCCTGTCCGGGGTCTCGGTGCGGAGAGGTGGCCGAACGCTCCTCGGGCCGATCGACTGGTCGATCGGCTCGGGCGATCGGTGGGTCGTCATCGGGCCGAACGGTTCGGGCAAGACGACTCTCGTCCACGTCGCGAGCACCTACCTGTGGCCGACGAGCGGCACGGTCGAGGTCCTTGGCGAGACGATCGGGCGAGTGGATGCCCGCGAGCTTCGGCGCCGGGTCGGCTACGCGGGTGCCGGCCTCGAGGTCGCGATCGATGCGGGTCTGACAGCGCTCGACGTCGTCGTGACCGCACGCCATGCCGCTCTCGGTCCGTGGTGGCACACGTACACAGACGTCGACCGTGCCCGTGCCCGCGACCTGCTGGCCGCGATCGGCGTCGGCGACCTTGCTGAACGGACCTTCGGCCAGCTTTCGACCGGCGAGCGCCGGCGGGTCCAGATCGCCCGGGCCCTCATGCCCGCCCCCGAGCTGCTGATCCTCGACGAGCCGGGGGCGAGTCTCGATCTCGGAGCCCGCGAGGCGCTCGTCCGGGATCTTGGCGGTCTGGCCGCAGCGCCGACACCCCGCGCGGTCGTCCTCGTGACCCATCACGTCGAGGAGATCCCGGCCGGCTTCGGTCACGCGCTCGTGCTCTCGGCCGGGCGGATCGTCGCGGCCGGCCCGATCGACGAGACGCTGACCGGACCCGTGATCAGCGAGGCGTTCGGCCTGCCGATCAGCGTCGAGCGCACGAACGGCCGATTTCGCGCCTGGATGGACGAAGGCCGCGGGTGAAGGCCGTCATGCGAATGTCGCCGTCAGGGTGGACGATGTTCCCATGACCACGACACCCGACCGGCCGGCGTGGCGTGCCGCGATCGCCGGCGCCGTCGCGACCCTCGTCGCCATCGGGCTTTCCGAGCTCGTTGCGGGGCTGCTGACGGCCCAGTCGCTGGTGGCAGCCGTCGGCGGCGCGGTGATCGACCTCCAGCCCGCCGGCGCCAAGGACTTCGTGGTCGCGTTGTTCGGCCAGAACGACAAGCTCGCCCTCGAGTTGTTCGTCGTGGCCGTCGCGGTCGTTGTCGGGGCCGTGCTGGGGCTGGTCGCGCGGCGGTCATTCACGATGGGTGCAGGTGGATTCGCGCTCTTCGCGGCGATCGGCTTCTTCGCCACCCTGTCGGATCCATCGTCGGCCGTCGCTCCGGCAGCCATCGTGGCCGGCGTCGCGGCCATCTCCGGGATCCAGGTCCTGTCGTGGCTGCTCGGTCCGCCGGCGCTGCCAGTGGACGATCCGCCCGCACAAGGCTCCATGCCCGATTGGTCGCGCCGCGGCTTCCTCCTCCGGAGCGGCACCGTGGCCGCCGGGGCCGTCGTCGCCGGGCTCGGTGGCCGCAGCCTGCTCGAAGCGTCCAGATCCATCCCCGAGTCGGCCAATGCCGCGATCCCGCCGGCCGGTGAGATCGCTTCGCTGCCGGCCGGGTCGTCGCTGCCGATCGAGGGGCTGACGCCGGTCGTCGTGCCGAACAACGACTTCTACCGGATCGACACGGCCCTGCTCACGCCGAACGTCGACCTCTCGTCGTGGAGCCTCCGGGTCCACGGGCTCGTCGATCGCGAAACCCGACTCAGCTATGCGGAGCTCGTGGCCCTGCCGCTCATCGAGCAGTACGTGACGATCGCCTGCGTGTCGAACGAGGTCGGCGGCACTCTCGTGGGCAACGCGAAATGGACGGGGGTTCGCCTTCGCGACGTCTTGGAGATCGCCGGGGTCCAGGCGAGCGCGACCCAGCTGGTCGGCCGATCGGTCGACGACTGGACCGCCGGGATGCCGACCAGCTGGGTGATGGATCCGGCTCGCGAACCGATGATCGCGGTCAAGATGAACGACGAGGTTCTGCCCCGGATCCACGGCTTCCCGGCTCGCCTGATCGTGCCCGGCCTCTTCGGCTATGTGTCGGCGACGAAATGGCTATCAGAGCTCGAGCTTACGACCTGGGAATCGTTCGACGGCTACTGGGTCCCACTTGGCTGGGCCAAGGAAGGGCCGATCCTGACCCAGTCGCGAATCGATGTCCCACGGAACGGCGGATCCGTGCCGGCCGGCCGCGTCGTGATCGCCGGCGTCGCGTGGGCGCCGGATCGTGGCATCTCGAAGGTCGAGGTCGCGATCGATGGGGAGTGGCGGGACTGCACACTCGCCACGCCGATCTCGGACGCGACCTGGGTCCAGTGGTCGCACGCCTGGGACGCCGCGGCCGCGGGCCCCGGCGACCACCGGATCGAGGTCCGCGCGACCGACGGCAACGGCGAGGTCCAGGCGGCCAACGTCACTCCGCCGGCGCCCGACGGCGCCCGCGGCTACCACACGATCACGGTCCACATCGGCTGACCGCGAGCGGCCGGCGTCCTGGCTGGTTCCCGTGCCTCAATCCGTGCCTGGCTGACGCCCTGGCGGCGATAACGGGGTAGATTTGTTGCCATGCCCCGACGACTGTTCTATTTCGACCCACCCGACCGTTTTGTTGCCGGCACGGTCGGCGAACCCGGCCAACGAACGTTCTTCCTCCAGGCACGCAAGGCGAGCCAGGTGGTGAGCGTCGTCCTCGAGAAGGTCCAGGTCCAGGTTCTCGCCGAGCGCCTCGATCAGCTGCTCGACGAGCTCGAGGAGCGCGGCGTCACCGAGGCCACCTCCGAGGAGGCGGGCGCCGACACCGGGCCGCTCGACGAGCCGCTCGTCGAGGCGTTCCGGGCCACGACGTTGACGCTGGGCTGGGACGCCGATGCGGGGCTCGTCCTCGTCGAGGCGCGGGCGGAGCCGATCGAGGTCGAAATCGAGGCGGCGGTCGATGACGACGACGATCCGGAGTCCGACGAGGACGACGACGAGGATGACGATGACGAGGGCAGCGTCGAGCTCGACGCGTCGCTCGCTGCCTCGATCCTGGCCGCGTTCGAAACGGCCGACGACGAGGACGGCCCGGACGTTCTCCGCGTCCGGGTGACTGCCGCGACCGCCCGCTCGTTCGTCCGGCGGGCCGCCGAGGTGATCGCGTCAGGGCGGCCACCCTGCCCGTTGTGCGGCCAGCCGCTCGACAAGCAGGGGCACATCTGCCCCCGTAGAAATGGCCACTACGTCAACTAGGCCGACGCCTCGCGAACCGGCCTGACGTGATCGACACCTCGGCCGCCGTCGACGTCCTGCGCGACGGCGAGATGCAGCTTGTCGGGCGGTTGCTTGGGTCGACGAACCACGCGATGCTCGGGCGGGTGACCCGGGTCTGCCCGCCGCCCGAGCCGTCGCAGACCGTCGAGGCCGTCTACAAGCCGATCGCCGGCGAGCGGCCGCTCGACGACTTTCCGGACGGAACCCTCGCCCGGCGCGAGGTCGCCGCGTTCCTGGTCTCGGAGGCGAGCGGCTGGGGCATCGTGCCCCCGACCGTGCTTCGGGACGGGCCGTTCGGCGAGGGCGCCGTCCAGCTCTGGATCGACGTCGACACGGCCGTCGACGTGGTGGCGATGGTGATCGGCGACGACCGACGGCTGCGGCGGATCGCCGCCTTCGATGCCGCGGTCAACAACACCGACCGCAAGGGCGGGCATCTCCTGCCGATCGACGGCGGCGCCCACATCTACGGCGTCGACCACGGCGTCACGTTCTCGACCTATCCCAAGCTCCGGACGGTGCTCTGGGGCTGGCGTGGGACGGCGTTCGAGGCGGACGAGCGCGACGGGCTGCAGCGGATAGCCGGCGGACTGCGGGCCGACCTCGCGCGGCAGCTGGCGCCGCTCCTGTCCCGGGCCGAGATCGCGGCTACGCGGCGGCGCGTGGACGAGCTGCTGGAGGCGGGCCGCTTCCCTTACCCGCGAGGCGACTGGCCGGCGATCCCCTGGCCGCCGTTCTAAGCCAAGTCACTGCTCGCTCGGTCCGGCTAGCGGACCAACGGGCGATCGGCGACCGCCAATTGGGCCGAATCGGGCTCCTCGTTCGCCGCTTGGTCCGGCTGGCGAACCATCCGGAGGGGGAAGGCCCGCAACAGCACCCGGTCCCGGGTCCCGTTCG
The DNA here is from genome assembly GCA_963720315.1 of uncultured Chloroflexia bacterium. GTDB lineage: Bacteria > Chloroflexota > Limnocylindria > Limnocylindrales > CSP1-4 > CF-46. Next base: position 1,498,906 of record CAVRFC010000005.1, on the reverse strand, counting down.
CCGCTTGGTCCGGCTGGCGGACCATGGGCAGAGCGAAAGCGCTGCGCTCAGGCGCCCTCGGGCGGCCGCATCCGGCGCCGCGTCGTCACGTCGACCCGGCCGTCGGATCCCTCCTGGGCGGGATGTTCGACCAGCGCGATGAGCCGGCTCGCCATGAACCGACCCGTTCGAACGGGTGTCCCACCGCGCGTCACCTCGGTGACCTCGACGACGCCGCGTGCGGTGGTCACCTCGAGTCGCCGACCGTTCTTCGTGGCCGCGATCATGAAGGTCTGAACGCCCTGGCCCGTATCGACGACGACTTCGACGCGATCACCTCTCATGAGGGGACGATACCGCGCCTGTCGATGCGGCACGATGGACCCGACAGGAGGTGGCTTTGCGGCGTTGGAACGGCTGGGCCGACGAGGGCTCCCACCCTACCCTGCCACCTGAGGCGCTCCGACTCCTCGAATCCGAGATCGGCGTGGGTTGGGCTCACCCGGACGCAGAGCTCGCCGGTGTCGTCGCCGCCGTCGCGGAGATGCGGCTGGCGGACCACCCGCTCATCTCGCGCGACGCGGAGGATCGCGTCCGGCACGCCCGGGGTCAGAGTCTGCCCGACTGGATCGCCCTCCGGAGCGGGCGCCTCGACGCAGTCCCGGACGGAGTAGCTCGTCCGGCCGAAGCCGGCGAAGTCCGCGAGCTCCTGGCCTTCGCGGCCGCGAACGGAGCCAGCGTCATCCCGTACGGCGGCGGCACGAGCGTCGTCGGCGGCGTCACCCCGCCGGCCAGCGGGCCACCGAGCCTGACCATCACCCTCGACCGCCTGGCGGGCCTCGTCGGCCTCGACGAGCGGAGTGGCCTCGCGACCTTCGGCGGCGGCACGACGGGCCCGGCCCTCGAGGCGGCCCTCGCCCCACACGGCCTGACGCTCGGCCACTTCCCGCAGTCCTTCGAACGCTCGACGCTGGGCGGGTGGGTCGCGACGAGGTCGGCCGGCCAGCAGTCGCTCGGGTTCGGCCGGATTGAGGACCTGTTCGCGGGCGGCCGCGTCGAGGCTCCGTCCGGGACGCTCGTGCTGCCGACGCATCCCGCATCCGCCGCCGGTCCCGACCTCCGCCAGCTCGTCCTCGGATCGGAGGGGAGACTCGGGATCCTCACGGAGGCGACCGTCCGTGCGGTACCGCGCCCCGCGCGCGAGGCGTTTCCGGCCTGGTTCCTGCCGGACTGGCCACACGCCGTCGAGGCCGCGCGGTCGGTCGCGCGGGCTGGCCTGCCGCTCTCGATGGTCCGGGCGTCAACGCCGCTCGAGACAGCGACACTGCTCTCCCTCGCCGGCGAGTCGCGCTCGATCGGGCTGCTGCGGCGGTACCTCCGTCTGCGCCATATCGGACCGGAGCCGTCGCTCCTGCTCGTCGGCGCCAGCGGCGCCGAACAGGTCGTCGAAGCGGCGGTTCGCGAAGTGGCAAGCCTCGTCCGTCGCCAGGGCGGGATCGCAGTCGGTGGATCGCTCGGCCGGCGCTGGATCGCCAGCCGGTTCCGGACGCCCGACCTGCGCGATGCCTTGTGGGACGCGGGCTACGCCCTCGACACGCTCGAAACCGCCGTCGACTGGACCCGCCTGCCCGACCTGGCGGTGGCCGTCGGTCGGGCGCTCCGGCACGGCCTCGATGACATCGACGAGCGGGTCCACGCGTTCAGCCACATTTCCCACGTCTACCCGAGCGGGTCCAGCCTCTATGCCACGTACGTCTTCCGCAGGACGGCGGACCCGGACGAGACCCTTGCCAGGTGGCGCCGGCTGAAGGACGCGGCCAGCCAGGCGATCGTCGAGCATGGCGGCACGATCAGCCACCAGCACGGCGTCGGCCGCGACCACGCGCGGTATATTCCAGCGGAGAAGGGAGAGCTCGGCATGGAGGTGCTCGCCGACGTCGCCCGCCGGTTCGACCCGGACGGGATCATGAACCCCGGCGTTCTCCTCGAACTCCGTCGCTGAGCGGGGCGGCGCGGTGAATGCGGCGGCGTCCGGCGCCGAGCACGTCCTTGCGCTTGACGCCGGCACGCAGAGCGTCCGGGCACTCGTCTTCGATCCGCGCGGCCGTCTCGTCGCGGGCGCCCGCGTCCCTATCGAACCGTACGTCTCGCCCCAGCCCGGCTGGGCGGAGCAGGACGCCGAGCTCTACTGGCGATCGATCGGCGAGGCCTGCACGGCCCTCTGGGCCGGCGGCGTGGTCCGGCCCGAGACGATCGCCGGCGTCGCGCTGGCGGGCCAACGCGGCACGATCGTCGTCACCGACGATGACGGACGTCCGCTCCGACCCGCGATCGTCTGGCTCGACCAGCGCCGGACGGAAGGACTGCCACCGCTTGGCGGGATCAACGGCCTCGCCTTTCGGGCATTGGGTGTCCGCGAGACGATCGCCGCGTTCCAGGCCGACTGCGAGGCAAACTGGATCCACGCCAACGAACCCGACACGTGGCGGGGAATCCGCCACTACCTCCTGCTGTCGGGCTTCCTCATCCATCGCCTGACGGGCCGCTTCGTGGACTCGGTCGCCGACCAGGTCGGCTATATCCCGTTCGATTACAAGAACTTCCGCTGGGCCAAGAAGGGCGATTGGCGGTGGCAGCTGCGCTCCGATCGACCCGGCCTGGCTGCCGGAGCTCGTGCCGCCGACCGAATCGCTCGGCGGGCTGACGGCGACCGCGGCCGCAGTGCTCGGGCTGCCCGCTGGGACGCCGGTCATCGCAGCGGCGGCGGACAAGGCGTGCGAGGTGCTCGGCTCGGGCGCGCTGGAGCCGCACATCGGGGCGATCTCGTACGGCACGACCGCGACGATCAACACGACCCAGCGGCGCTATGTCGAGGCGGTCCCGCTCGTGCCGCCGTATCCCGCCGCGGTCCCCGGCGCGTGGTCGCTCGAGGTCCAGGTCTATCGCGGCTACTGGATGGTCGAGTGGTTCAAGCGCCAGTTCGGAAGCCGCGAGGTCCAGCTGGCTGACGAGCTGGGGGTGACCCCGGAGGCGCTGTTCGACGATCTCGTCCGCGAGACGCCGCCGGGCTCGATGGGCCTGATGCTGCAGCCAACCTGGTCGCCGGGCGTCAGGATCCCCGGCCCGGAGGCGAAGGGCGCGATCATCGGCTTCGGAGGCGTCCACACTCGAGCTCACGTCTATCGGTCGATCCTCGAGGGGCTCGCCTATGCCCTGCGGGAGGGCGGAGAGCGGGCAGCCGGCCGGGCGAAGGTGCCGCTGCGGGAGCTCCGCGTGTCCGGTGGCGGCGCCCAGTCGCCGTCCGCGGTCCAGTTGACGGCCGACATCTTCGGGCTGCCGACGGGCACGGCCGCACACCCACGAGACGTCCGGGCTCGGCGCGGCGATCGTCGCGACCGTCGGGCTGGGCATCCACCCCGACGTCGAGACGGCGGTGCGCGAGATGACCCATGTCGCCGAGGTCCTCGACCCGGATCCGGAGCGCCACGAGCTCTACGACGCGCTCTACCAGCGGGTCTACCGCCGGATGTACGACCGGCTGAAGCCGCTCTACGAGGAAATCCGCGAGATCACGGGCTACCCGCCGCGCTAGATTCTCGTGTACGTGAGGTAGAAGTCGACCTCCCAGTCGGACCCGTTGTCCGAATTCTCCCAGCGCCCCTGGATCGTGTTCCCGTCGTCGCTGAACTCGCCGATCCAGCGCTGCCAGAAGTCCGACCGCGGCCCGCTCGGCGCCCGCTGCAGCGTCCAGGTTCGGCCGTCGAGGCTCATCTCGTAGACGCGTGAGACGCCCCGCGAGTCGAAGTAGTGCATGACATACCCGTCACCCTCCTCAGCAGGGCCGATGACCGCGAGAGTGTTGGGAAACTCCTCCCGCTCGGTGGTCGACCGCTGAACCAGAAACCCGCCTCCCTCGATCCACTCGAAGCCGGTCCATCCAGTGATCTCCATCGGCTCGTCGAGCGTCAGCGTTCCCGCGACATTCCATTCGCCAACGAATGCATCCAGGGCCTTGAGCTCATCACTTGTGTCGGGCATGGTTCCTTTCTCCGGTCGTCAAATTGGGATCGGTGCCTCAGGCCGGAGCCTTTCGGTCGTAGACCACTACCTGCCAGAACACGTTCGTTCGCCGGAGCAATGGCGCGAATCCCGCGGTCCGCACGATCGCATCGACCGCTGCCGTCGAGTGGATGTGGGCCCGGACCTGCTGGCGGGCCAGCCGGGCGAACGCGTTCATGATCCGGCTGCCGGCCCGGATCCACCACAGGTCGCGCGGATACACCAATCCGTACCGGCGACGCGAGTGGGCGACCGACAGTTTGACGAGCGCCTCCATGTCGGGATAACAGCAGACGACCCGATCGAGGGCCACGATGTCGGCGGCTTCGATCACCGGAGCGAGGGCGACGAAGTCGCCGACCTGATGCGTGACCCGATCCGCCACACCCCGGCGCTCCGACTCCGCTCGCGCGACCGCGACGAAGGCCGGCGACCCATCGACGTCCGTGGCCGCGGTCGCACCGCTCGCCAGCAACTCGAGATGCACTGCCCCGACCCCGGCGCCGATGTCGAGGACAGTCATGCCCTCGATACCGCCGGCCCGGAGCCCGTCGATCAGCCAGGCGGTTGTCCGGGGCGGCCCAGACCGGCGATACGACCGGAGGCTCCGGCGCGCCGCCGCCTCGCCGAACTCGTTGCCGCTACAGGCACACGAGGGATCGCAGTCGGGCGGTCCGGCCATCGTCAGGCGCGGACCTCCTGGCGCATGAACCGGACGTACGCTATTGCGAAACAGGCGACCGTCAGCGCGACGAGCGCCACGACCTGCGGCCAGACGATGATGAAACTCTGGTCGAGCGACGTGAGCGACGGGATCTGCTGCTGAGCCTGGACGTATCCGTTGATCGTCGCCGGCGTCGAGATGTCCCGTGACATCGCCTGGGGACTCAGGAGAACCAGCGACGCCTCACGGTAGAGCGTGTCGGGCAGCAGCCGGCTGACGAGCTCCTGGACCTGGTTGTTCGCGAGCCGCTGCGCGTCGGTTCCGCTGATCGGGGCCAGGAAGCCACCGACGAGCGATGTGATCAGCCCGCCGAAGATCGTGACCAGGATCCAGACGCCGAACCCGATCAGGGCCGACGTGGCCGCCTGACGGACGACGACCGACAGGAGCATCCCGAAGGCGAGCCAGAGCGACACGTACACGAAAGTCACGATGACCCAGAGCGTGAGCCGCAGGACCTCGCTGGGGGCCGGCAAGATCCCCAGGCGGATGATGCCGAACGCCGCGATCAGGCCGACGATCGAGACGAGGACGATGCCGATGACCGCCAGCCCGGCGGCGAACTTGCCGTTGATCACATCGTCGCGGTGGATCGGCTGGGAGAGGAGGCGCGGCAGCGTCCCCCGAGCCCGCTCGCCGTTCACCGCGTCGAACGCAAAGGCGATCCCGAGGAGGGGCGCGACGATCCCGAGAAACCCCGCGACCGACGGCAGCGTGATCTGGTCGGTGACGTCGGGGGCGAACCAGAACAGGGCGATGAAGATCGCCGGCGTCCCGCTGTTTGCCTGGGCGGCCGACCGGATCGTGTCCGCCACGAAGTAGAGCGGGATGGCGGCAACCAGGCCCAGGACGAAGAGCAGGATGATGAAGCGCGCCGACAACAGGTGGTCGGCGAACTCCTTCCGGGCGACGACCATCCAGCCGGCCCGGGCAACGGACCGCTCGGCTCGCTGAGGCGCAGGCGCGGCGGTGGCGGTCAATGGACTGCTCCCGTGGTCTCACCACCCGTGCTCCGCGCCACCGCCTGACGGTAGATCTCCTCGAGGGACGGCACGATCGGCCGCATCGAGACGAGGCGGAGACCTTCGGCCGCGGCCACCGACAGGATCGCCTGGCGCACCGCGCCCCCGACGGCCGGCGGTCGGACCGTGACCAGCCATGGATCCTCGGGCCGGGGTCCAGGCTTGACGTCCTCGACACCGGCGATCGCCCGAAGGAGTCCCGGCGCCCGCTCCGCATCGGCGGCGTTCTCGAACTCGAAGCCAGCCTCGATGTGGGCAGCCCCGTCGCCGAACCGATCCGCGAGCTGGGCGATCGTGCCATTGCCGATCAACCGGCCGGAGGCAAAGATCCCAATCCGGTCGCAGACCGACTGGACCTGGTTGAGCAGGTGGCTCGACAGCAGGATGGCCAGGCCGCGCTCCTCGACCAGGCGCCGGAGCAGCACGAGGACCTCGGTGACGCCCAGCGGATCGATCGCCGCGGTGGGCTCATCGAGGATGAGCACGTCCGGATCCTTGACGAGCGCATCGGCGATTCCGAGCCGCTGGAGCATGCCCCGCGAGTACGTGTCGGTCAGGTCGTCTGCCCGGTCGGTCAGCCCGACCTGCTCGAGGACTTCGTCGATCGTGGTCTCGCCGAGCTCGTCCGGGATCCGGTTGAGCCGGGCGGTGTAGCGGAGGTTCTCGCGACCGGTCAGGTCGGAATAGAACCCGACGCTGTCCGGCATGTAGCCAACCCGGCGCTTCACCTCGAGCGGGTGTCGGGCGGGGTCGAGGCCGACGACCCACGCTTCCCCATCGCTCGGCTCCGTCAGGCCGAGGAGCATCAGGATCGTCGTCGTCTTGCCGGCCCCGTTCTGGCCGAGCAGGCCGAAGATCTCGCCCGAGTGGATCTCGAGATCGAGATGATCGACCGCGACGAGATCGCCGTAGCGCTTCGTGAGCTTGCGCGTCCGGATCCGGACTGAGCCGTTTTCGATCTCGTCGGTCGGCGGCGCGCCGGCCGCTGCGGCGCCCTTCCGCGGGACGATGCGGCGCTTGGGTGCCAGGCGAGGGCCGGAGGTCATCGCCGCCCGTACGTCCTGAAGACGTAGAACAAGCCGATGAGGATGGCCGCGATGAGGCCGATCCCGACGAGAGCCCAGATCGGCGACGTCTCCACCGTGAAGCGCACGGCGGCGTCCGCGTTCGCCTGATCGCTCGCACCGGCGAAGGTGATCTGGTAGTCACCGGCGATCGCGTCGCCCGACGGCTTGATCGTCGCGGTGATCGTGGCGGCCTCGCCCGGCGCGATCGATTCGACCGTCGGCGGCTCGAACGTCACCTCCCAGGCGGTCGGCGGCGTGGCCGTGAGCTTCACATTCGTGATGGGTGCCGTGCCCGTGTTCGTGATGATGAAGTCCTGCGGCGTCGTTCCGCCCGCCGAGCCGTGCGCCGAAAGGAGCTGGCCGGGAGTCGTGACCGTCATCGAGTACGAGCCGGTAAGCGTTACCCCGAAATCACCCGGGATCGTCTGCTCACCTGCCTTGACCTCCACGTGAACCTGGTAGTCGCCGGCCGGTGCGTTCTCGGGCGGGGTCGCCGTCACGTTGATGCTCGTCGTGCCTCCGGCTTCGACGACCGTCGACGCCGCCTGCTCCTGGCCCGCGATCTCCGCCTTGACCTCCCAGTCCGCGTGATCCGTGACGGACGCCGTCGCGGACACTGTCACGTCCTGGGCCGTGTCGTTGTTGAGGGTCAGGGCGAACGGGAAATTGCCGTTCGACGGGCCCGTGAGGGTTGGCGTGTTCGTCGTGATCGTGATGTCGCCGGCGGCCCCCGCGTCGACGCGGATGCCAATCGGCAGCACGTCGCGTGTGCTGCCGAGCGAGGCGTTGACGCGGAGTGTCTGGGTCGACGCGGTCGCGTCGCCCGGGACAGAGATGTCGAGGCGGGCGGTGGCATCGACACCGGGACCTGCACTGACACCATCGACGACGAACCCGCCGCCGTGAAGTGTGGCGGTCCAGCCGGTCGGCACCGCATTAACGCTCAGCGCCACGTCCCCGGCGCGGGTCGACGTGACTTTGAGGTCGAAGCTGACCTTCGAGCCCGGCGCGACAGCGACGGCGGGGTACGCGGTCGTGACCTCGAGCCCCCCATCGGCGGAAGCCGTTGACGCAAATCCCCCGAGTAGCAGAGTTCCGACGGCGAACACGGTCGTCGCGCGAATGAAGCCGGCACGCGGGAACCGCGCGGCAAAGGATGTCGGCAAGGGACCCTCCTGGTCTCTCGGATGTGCAAATCGGACGGGGTGGAGTCTGCCAAGGATGACGGGATTCGCGCAACTCACCTTCGATTCGGGCTCGATTGCGATTTCGCAATCGAACTCAGTCGCGCATCTCCTCGGCAAGCATCTCCATGAGGAGACCATCCTGCCACGTCTCGTCCGGAAAGTGCTGATAGCGGCGCAGGACCCCAACCTTCCGGAACCCGACCTTCTCGTAGGCGCGGATCGCCTGCTCGTTGGCCGCCGATGGATCGATCGTGAGGCGGTGGTGGCCGCGCTCCCCGATCAGGAACCTCGCCAGCGTCCGGATCGCGTCTGGCCCGAGGCCCTCGCCGTGGTGGGCCGGGTCGAGGAACAAGTCGATCCCCGCGTGCCGAAACTCCAGGTCTTGCTCTTCCTGGGACTGGATCGCCCCGATGATCCGGCCGTCGAGCAGGATCGCGTAGACATCGACGTCCTCGTCGTGGCCGGTCAGTTCCGCCTCGACCCGGGCGAGGTCGAAGGCCGGCCACCAGCGGGCGACTTCCAGCGTCGCCAGGATCGCGGCCAGGGCCGGTGCGTCCGCGTCGGTCGTCGGGCGGAGGACCACTCGCCGGCCGCGCAGTTCCATCCGCGGAGCGTAGCGAAGAAGCGACGGTGAGACTTAGCGTCAGCCGCCGGGCATAACCGCCTCGACGCGGATGTGCTTCGTTGCCGCGTCCGTTCGATCCTGCTCGCTGGCTGACGCCTCGGGCGACGCGCGCAAGGCCTCGATCAACTGCGTGTCCTCCGTGGAGACGAGGACGAGGTCGGCCGCCTGTTTCGCCGCGTATTCGACGAGTGCTGACGCATCGGCCTTCGGCGGGAGCCAACCAAACGTCTCCACGCCGGACGCCCGGACGACCCGGACCCTGTCGGCTAGTGCCGCCTGGCCGGCGGCGTCGAGGTCGCTCGGATCCAACCGACTCCCGAATTGTTGTTGCTCGCCATCGCCCGACCAGTTCGTCGGCAGTGGGCTCTCGAACGGCCCGAGATCGGCGTCGAGGTCGAACAGGATGACGGTTGCCCCGGATTCCTTGCCCAGCGCTGCCGCCCGGTCCAGGACCGGCAAGTGGCGAGTCTCCTTGCTCGTGACCGCGATGATCGTCGATGGTTTTGTCGTCATGGAGGCCTCCGAACGACAGCGTCTCAAGGCAGGCGTCACATCGACATGACAGGAGATGTTGTGGGGCACCGCTTCGCGTTGCGTCTCGAGTGCGCGCGGCGTCAGCCGGGACACATCCGTGCCCCAACCCGGCCAGACATTCGCCCGCCACCACCTAGCAAACCTTCGGCTGCAGCGACCGCCGAATGGGTCGTTTGACGAATCGGCCCCAGTCGACCATGATTCTGTGGTCCGCAGAGGCGAAGCGCCGGTCGAGCCCAACCCGCTCCCGACATCGCTCCGGGCATGGAAACCACGAACCGCTCCGGTCCTTTCTATTCGTTGGACCGTGGAGCAGAACCAGTCGCGACGCCGCGTCGAGCGCCAATTGCGCCCGCGAGACGCGCGACAAGAAGGAACAGAATGCATCCGAGAACCACGACCACGTCGGTCGCGGGCCGGTCCGTCGCAATGCGCCGTCTTCGGCGCCGAGCCGCCACCTCCGCCCGTCCCTACTGCAGCACGAACGGCTGCACCAGCTACCTCACCGTCGACTCCGCCACCGGAGTCGCTCATTGCGAGATCTGCGGCTACACGCGCCGACTTCACTGAGCGCAGGCGGCCGACCAGGCTGCCTGCGGCACCGGCCCTCCGTGCCGCTTGTGGCCAAATATTCGCCCACAGACTGTGCGGGCTCAACCGGTCAACGCAACGACCTTGGCGAGTGCCTCTGATGGTTTCATCCAGCCGAGCGTCTGTCGAGGCCGGCCGTTGAGCTCCCGGGCGACACCGTCGAGGTGAGCCTGGTCGTGGACCGACAGGTCGGTGCCCTTGGGGAAGTACTGGCGGACGAGGCCATTGGTGTTCTCGTTGCTGCCCCGCTGCCAGGGGCTGTGGGGATCGCAGAAGTAGACCTGGACGCCGGTCTCGACGGTGAACCTGACGTGCTCGGCCATCTCGCTGCCGCGATCCCAGGTGAGGGTCCGCCGGAGCTCGACCGGGAGGGCCAGGATCCGCTCGGCCAGGGCTGCCCGGACCGCCTCGGCCGTCCGACCGTGGGGCAGCGCGACGAGCATGACGAAGCGGGTCTGGCGCTCGACGAGGGTGCCGATGGCCGAGCGGTTGGCCTTGCCGATGATGAGGTCGCCCTCCCAGTGCCCGGGCACGGCCCGGTCCTCGACCTCGGCCGGCCGCTCGCTGAGCAGGACCATGGCCGCGAGCTCGCCGCTGGGCTTGGCCCGGCCGGCCGGCCGACGCCGCGCTCGACCGGTGCGCAGGCAGCGGGTCAGCTCGGCCCGCAGGGCACCCCGGCCCTGCACGAACAGCGACTGATAGATCGTCTCGTGGGACACCCACATCTCCGGCTCGTCGGGATGATCGTGCCGCAGTTGCCAGGCGATCTGCTGGGGCGACCAGCGGGCCTCGAGGAGCAGCTCCACGATCCGGCGTAGTGGGCCGTTGCGGGCCAGCTTGGCGCGACGTGGTCGACGAGCCCGGGCGGCCGCCCGTGTCTCGGCCAGGTGGGCCCGATACGGACGGCGGCCACCGTTGAGCGCCACCTCGCGCGAGACCGTCGAGGCTGGACGGCCGAGCCCGACGGCGATCCGCCGGAGCGACTCGCCGGCGCGGAGACCCCGGCTGATCTCCTCGCGTTCGGCCAGTGACAGGCGGAGGGTCGAGCGAACCCTGCCCCGGGGCGGGATGCTGCCGTCTCGGACAATGACGTTGTGGACCGTCCGGGTCGTCCGTCCGACCGCCCCGCGATGCTCCCGATCGCCTCGCCCATGGCCACCCGCCGTCGAAATCTCGAGCCGCTCGGCCTCCACCAGCCAGCGTTGCCCGCGTCTCCCCGCCATCGATCACCTCCGTCGCGAGATGGTCTCGCCCGAAGGAGATGTTGCATCGGTCGCTTGAGACCGCCCTGTTAGGCCCACTCCGACCCTCAACCTGCCGACATCGCGGCGCTGATTAGCCCTCAGCAGCTATCCAATCGCCGATTGGGCCCAAGGATGATGTCAAGACCGGTCGAGGATCCGGCCTTACAGTCCTCCCACGCATATTTGGCCAGATAGGCGCGGGCGTCGCGCGGTTCGGGATCGCGGGACGTGGATGCGCCAGCCGGTGCATCATCGGCCGATGGCCACCTCACCATCGCGCACGATCGACCACGACCGACTCGCCTCGCTGAGCGAGGCAGAGAACGAGCGGTTCCGCGCCGCCCATCCGCGCTCGGCGGAGCTGTACGAACGGGCCCGCCACTCCCTTCTCGACGGCGTCCCGATGAACTGGATGGTCGAGTGGGCATCGCCGTTCCCACTCTTCGTCGACGAGGCCTCCGCCGCTCGCTTCCGATGCGTCGACGGCCACGAGTACGTCGATTTCTGCCTGGGCGACACGGGCGCGATGGCCGGTCACGGCCCCGCCCCAACGATCGCCGCCGTCGAGCGTCAGATGCGCCGCGGCATCACCCACATGCTGCCGACCGAGGACGCGATCGCCGCGGGCGAGGAGCTTGGCCGGCGGTTCGGCCTGCCGTACTGGCAGTTCACGATGACCGCCACCGATGCCAATCGGTTCTCCATCCGCCTCGCCCGCCAGGCGACGGGCCGATCGAAGATCGTCGTCCACGACCACTGCTACCACGGCTCGGTCGACGAGACGTTCGCGACCCTCGACCCAGATGGCAAGGTCATTGCAAGCGACGGCAGTGTCGGACCGCCGGTGGACCCCGCCCTGACCACCCGAGTTGTGCCGTTCAACGACGTCGCGGCGCTGGAGCGAGCCCTCGCCGACGAGGACGTCGCGGCGGTGCTCGTCGAGCCCGCGCTGACGAACGTCGGCATCGTCCTGCCGGAGCCCGGCTACCACGAGGCGCTCCGCGAGATCACGCGGCGCACCGGGACGATCCTCATCATCGACGAGACCCACACGATCTGCGCCGGACCGGGCGGGATGACCCGCCGCGACGGCCTGGAGCCGGACATGCTCGTGATCGGCAAGACGATCGGCGGCGGGATCCCGGCGGGCACCTACGGCATGACCGAGTCGATCGCCGAGCGAGTCCGGGCGACGATGCCCGAGCGGACCGACGTCGGCGGGGTCGGTGGGACGCTGGCCGGGTATGCCCTGTCCCTCGCGGCGATCCGGGCGACGCTCGGAGAGGTCCTCACGGACGATGCGTTCGGTCGGATGATTCCGCTCGCGGAGCGATGGGAGGCCGGCGTCAACGAGGTCATCGCCTCGCGGCGTGTGCCGTGGCACGTGACTCGACTAGGGGCCCGGGCCGAGTACCACTTCATGCCGACGCCGCCGCGCGACGGAGCAGAGCAAGCGGCCCATGCCGACCCCGCGCTCGAGCGCTACCTCCACCTCGCGGTCATGAACCGCGGCGTGCTCATGACGCCCTTCCACAACATGGCGCTGATGAGCCCGGTAACGACGGCGGCCGATGTCGACCGGCACACGGAGGTCTTCGCCGAAGCGGTCGACGCTCTCGTCGGCTGAGGCCTGGCGGCTAGCCCTCGTGGGCACGCGCGAGGGCCTCGAGTTCGCGGTCCAGGTCGAGCAGCGCGCCGATGCTGGCGCTCGGTCGGGGCCTCGCTGTTGAGCCGCGTGATCGCTCGATTGGCCGCCTCGACGACCCGTTGCAGCTCGGCCCGATCGCGGCGCCGGCCTAGCGCGCTTGATCCTCCCGCCCGTTCCAGAACGGCGTCACGCCGCGCCAGGAGGTCCCTGACCTCTTTGTCGGTCTCGATCCACGGCGGCGCGAACTTCGCATTTCGGAGCATCCGGTAAGCCAGCGCCCAGTCTCCCGCCGCCGAGTCGTCCTCGAGCGGGATCCGCTCGCCCTGGAACGGCAGGTCGTCGAACGCGCCCGCCTCCTGCGCCTCGCGGATCTGGCGCTCGATGAGCTTCTCGCGCGGCGGCGGCATCCACGGATTCCAGGGTTCGGGGCGTTTCTCGGCCATCGAGCGCATCGTAGCCGGGCCGTGCCTCTCTAGCTGACACGGGTGGCGGGTAAGGTTTGCGCGTGCAGCTCGTCGACGGAAACATCATCGTCAGCGCCACTGATCTTGTCGGCTATCTCGCCTGCGATCACCTCGTGACACTCGAGCTCGACGCTGCCGCGGGCCGAATCGAACGACCAATCAGGAACGACCCGGAGCTTGACCTGATCCGGCGGCGCGGCTTCGAGCACGAGGCTGCCCACCTGGCTGCACTCCGCGAGGAAGGGCGCTCGATCCACGAGATCGAGACACGCGACGCGAAGACACCGGCGAGGAGCTGCGCGAGGCCGAAGCCGAGACATTCGCGGCAATGCGGGCCGGCCGGGACGTGATCTTCCAGGCGACGTTCTTCGATGGCCGATGGCGCGGCCACGCCGACTTCCTCCTGCGGGTCGAGCGGCCGAGCGCCCTCGGCGACTGGAGCTACGAAGTCGCCGATACCAAGCTCGCGCGCCGGGTGAAGGCGGCCGCGCTCCTCCAGATGTGCGTCTACGCCGACCGCCTCGAGCAGCTCCAGGGCGTCGCTCCGGAGTCGATGTACGTCGTGACCGGCGACGGCGTCCGGCATCCACATCGGGTGGCGGACTATGCGGCGTACTACCGCCGAATCAAGGCGAGCTTTGAAGCGCGAGTGTTCGGCGACGGGCCGGCACCCATCACCTACCCGGAGCCCGTCGATCACTGTCGAGTCTGCCGCTGGTATGGCCTATGTGCGGACCGTCGCCGGGCCGACGACCACCTCTCGCTGGTCGCCGGAATCACCCGGAATCAGCGCACGCACCTCGTCGACGCAGACCTTCCAACGCGGCATGCGCTCGGCATGAGCGACCCGGGCACGCCAATAGCGGACATCGGTCAGCCGGCCCTGGAAAGGATCCGAAGCCAGGCTCGGATCCAGCTCGAGGGCGAAGCCGCCGGCCAGGTCCTCTCGGAGCTGATCGCCCCCGAACCGCCCGATCCAGAGGCGAGCGGGCCGGCACGACGCGGCCTCGCGCTGCTCCCGGAGCCATCGCCCGGTGACCTGTTCTTCGACATCGAATCGGACCCGTGGGCGCTGGAAGATGGACTCGAATACCTGTTCGGGGTCGTCGATGAGGTCGACGGGAAGGCCAACTTCACTGCGCTCTGGGGTCACGATCGAGCGGGCGAGAAGGCGATGTTCGAGACGTTCGTCGACCGCGTGATCGGTCGGCTGAACACCGATCCGAATATGCACGTCTATCACTACGCGCCATACGAGCCAACCGCGGTCAAGCGGCTCATGGGTCGCCATGCGACGCGCGAGGACGAGGTGGACCGCCTTCTTCGGGGCGGCGTGTTTGTGGACCTCTACCGGGTCGTCCGGCAGGGCGTCCGCGTCTCGACGGAGTCGTATTCGATCAAGCAGGTCGAGAAGCTGTACATGCCCGTCCGCGAAGGGCCGGTCACCGACGCCGGGTTCTCCGTCGTCGCGTACGAACGCTGGATGGAGAGCCGCGATCAGGCGATCCTCGATGGGATCGAGGCCTACAACCGCGATGACTGCGTGTCGACGTGGATGCTTCGCGGCTGGCTCGAAGGGCAGCGCGCGAACGCGGAACAGGCCTTCCCCGAAGCCGATTGGTCGCGGCCATCGATCGTCGACGGCGCCCCGAACGAGGAGCTGGCAACGGCCCAGGCCGAGACCGCTGAGCGAGCCCGGCGTCTGACCGAGGACGTGCCGGCGGACGCGACCGAGCGAACCGAGGAGCAACAGGCCCGCTGGCTCCTGGCCGGCCTCCTCGACTGGCATCGGCGCGAGGCCAAGCCGCAGTGGTGGGCCTGGTTCACACTGCGGAACGCGTCACCGGACGAGCTTTACTCGTCGCCGGACGCGCTCGCCGGCCTCGAATTCGTCGCCGACAGGCAGACCATCAAACAGTCGCTCGTGACTCGCTACAAATTCGATCCCGCGCAGGAGTACAAGCTCAAGGTCGGCGACGAGCCGATCGACCCAGCGACGGGCAAGTCGGCTGGCAGCGTCCAGGAGATAGAACCCGCAGCTGGCACGATCGACCTCCTTCGTGGGCGGTCGCGCCAGGGCTCCCACCCCGCCGCGCTGATCCCGTCGCAGCCGTTCGATACGAAGCTCCAGCGCGTCGCCCTCGGCCAGGTGGCCGACCGTGTGCTCGCGAGCGGGATCGACGGTCCTGGACCGTATCGAGCAGTTCGCGAGCTGCTGCTCCGCCGACCCCCGCGCGTCGTCGGCCTGCCGGAAGGTGCGACGCTCGCCGGCGGGGACGAGGACGTCGTGGCCGCAGCACGGAGGATCGCGCTCGGGCTCGACCAGACGGTTCTGCCGATCCAGGGGCCGCCCGGCTCGGGAAAGACGTACACAGGCGCACGGATGATCGTCGAGCTCGTAGCGACGGGGAAAAGGGTCGGCATCACCGCGACGGCTCACAAGGCGATCACGAACCTCGTGGACGCGACGGTTGCCGCGGCCGCTCTGGAGGGAATTGACCTGGGCGTCATCCAGAAGGGCACGATCGACTCGGGTTCGCGCGCGCCGGGCGTAAAACTGACCAATGAATTGGGGGAGGTGGCACCGGCCCTTGCCGCCGGCACCCACCAGGTTGCCGCCGGGACCAGCTGGCTGTTTGCACGACCCGATATGGCCGGCGCCCTGGACGTCCTGTTTGTGGACGAGGCCGGCCAACTGTCCCTCGCGGATGTCGTGGCCGTGGGCGGGGCTGCCCGCTCGATCGTCCTGCTCGGCGACCCGAACCAGCTGCCTCAGGTGTCGCAGGGAAGCCATCCCGACGGAGCGGAGGCGTCCGCGCTCGAACATCTGCTGGGTGACGCGCAGACCGTGGCGGCCGATCGCGGCCTCTTCCTCCCGACCACCCGACGGCTCCACCCGGATATCTGCGCCTTCATCTCCGAGGCGTTCTACGAGGGTAGGCTCAAGCCCCACGCTGAGACCGTCCGCCAGCGGGTCGGCAGCGGAGGTTTCGTTCAGGGCACGGGCATCCGCTTCGTGCCCGTCGTCCATGCGGATAACCAGGCCCGCTCCCGCGAGGAGGCCGAGACAGTCGCAGACGCGATCCGCGGCCTCGTCGGCAAGCACTGGACGGATCAACGGGGCGTCACGCGCGACCTGACGGTCGAAGACGTCCTCGTCGTCGCGCCTTACAACGCCCAGGTCGCGGAGATCGTGCGGCGTGTCGGGGCGGAGTTCGGGCCGCCGCGGATCGGGACCGTCGACAAGTTCCAGGGCCAGGAGGCGCCGATCGCCATCTACTCGATGGCGACGTCGACGCCGGAGGATGCCCCGAGGCAGATGGAATTCCTGTACTCGGGGAACCGGCTGAACGTCGCGATCTCACGTGCCCAGGGCGTCGCGATCCTTGTCTGCAGCCCGGCCCTCCTGCGCGTTCGCTGCCACACCCCGGCCCAGATGCGGCTTGCTAACGCCCTTTGCCGATACGTCGAGATGGCCGCGGAGGCGGCGATCGGCGGCGGCGATTCGGGAACTCCGCCGGAGGATTCGGACGGGCTGGCTTCGACAGGGTCCGCTCGTCCGCGCGAGGTGCTGACACTCGGCCTTTGAGGCTACGGTGCGCTGCTATGCTCGTTGCGACTGCAACAAGGACATTGGCGTGCCCGACCAAACAGCCTTGCCCGTTCACCTCCAGGGCATCACCGACCATTTTCCCACACCGCTCGGTGCCGAGGAGCTCGCCTCGATCCGGACGACCCTCGCAAAGCTCGTCCCGCCCGACCGCCGGCCCGGATGACGGACGCGCCGACCGAGAGCCGGCGGGTCCGCCAGCGGCAGCGGGCGCTCCGGACACTTGTCGCGGGCGTTGCGCTGGGTTCGACGGGGCATATCGCCGCTGCGACCGTGGCCGCGATAGCCGCCGACGAGATCGCAGGGACGTCCGCGTTGAGCGGCGCCCCTGGCGCCGCGGTCGTGCTCGGAGCAGCAGCCGGAGCCACAGTCCTGTCCTGGATCATGGCCAGACGTGGCAGACGCGACGGCGTGGCGCTCGGCTACGCGATCGGCGTCGTTGGGGCCGCCCTGGCGATCGGCGGGATCGTCGACCGTTCACTGCCGCTCCTCATGGTTGGAACGGTGCTCGTCGGGTTCGGCAACAGCTCGAACCAGCTCTCGCGCTACGTCGCAGCCGACATGTACCCGGAGCACAGACGGGCGTCGGCGATCGGCATCGTGGTCTGGGCGGCCACCGTCGGCGCGGTGCTAGGACCGAATCTCATCGGACCCGCGGGCGTCCTCGCCGAGGCAATCGGACTCCCGAAACTCGCGGGGGCTTATCTCGTGCCAATCGCTTTCGTCGGGATCGCGTCGGCGCTGTCGTTCGCGTTCCTGCGGCCGGATCCGTACGAGCTCGCCGAGCCGTCCGAGGTGACGCCCGATCCGGACGCGGTAGCCGCGACGATTCCCGATCTCCTCCGGCGGCCCGGCGTCGCGGCGGCCTTGGTCGCCCTCGTTGCCGGCCAGACCGTCATGGTCCTGATCATGACGATGACGCCGGTCCACATGACCGCTCACGGGCATGGCGTCGAGACCGTCGGGCTGGTGATCAGCGGCCACACGTTCGGCATGTACGCTCTTGCCCCGTTGTCGGGCCGGCTGACCGGCCAATTCGGGACGGGCCGGGTGATCGTCGCGGGCCTGCTGGTCCTGGCCGGCGCATCGGTCATGGCCGCGGTGGCACCGCCCGACGGCGGCGCGGTGCTATTCCTCGCCCTGTTCCTGCTCGGCTTCGGCTGGAACCTCGGGTTCGTCGCCGGGAGCACGATGTTGACCCAGGGCGTCGAGGTCGCGCAGCGAACGCGCCTTCAAGGCATGGCCGACTCTCTGATCTGGAGCATGTCGGCGGCCGCGAGCCTTGGGTCTGGGGTCGTCCTCGCCGCGGCGAGCTACACGGCGCTGGCCCTGCTCGGGGTCGCCCTTACCGCCGTCCCGTTGTGGCTCTTCCTCACCCGAACGCGCGGCCTGGCGCGAGCGGCGTCCTAGCCGGGAGGACGTCCGCCGAGCTCTCGGACCACCCACGCGGCGAGGACGCGGGCGCAATCGGCGACTTCGGCCAGCGAGACGTGCTCATCGGCGCTGTGGGCGAACGCGATATCGCCCGGGCCGAAGATCACGGTCGGCGTGGCGCCCTCGTTGACGAGGAGGCGCATGTCGGCGCCGTACGGCTCACCGATGAGGGCCGGGCGCTGGCCGAGCGTGGCCTCCACCGCGGCCGCGACCGAGACCGGCAGAGGATGGTCGGCGGGTACCCGCGACGACGAGAACCTGCCGCCGGTGATCTCCAGGCCAACCGCATGGTCGCGAAGGAAGGGATCGGCTGCACAGGCCGCGTCGATGGCCGCCCGAAGGTCCGCCTCCGCGTCCCGCCACGTCTGCCCCAGCTTCACGCCGTAGCGACCCTCGGCCACGACCCGGTCGAGAACCGTCGAGGCCCACTCCCCTCCCTCGACCTTGCCGATGATCGTTGGGTACGGCAGTCCGAGAGCCGTCATGAGCGGATCGGTCTCCGCGGCATTGCGCGCGGCCTCGTCCGCCTCGAGGGCGCGGATCAGCGTGTAGAGGTTGTCGAGCGCCGAGACACCTTCGCGACGAACGGAGGCGTGGGCCGCCCGGCCCGGGACCGCGAGGCGGAACGTGATCGCGCCGGCGTGGGCGATGACGACGTCGAGGCCTGTCGGCTCCGTGATCACCGCGGCATCGCCCGTGCAGCCGGCCCGGATCGCGGCGAGCATCCCCTGGCCGCCGTCCTCCTCCGACGGGACAGAGACCGCAAGCACCTCCCCGTCCAGGGCATCCGCAGCCCCCGAGACAACGAGCGCTCGCAGCGCGGCGATGATCGAGACGACCCCGCCCTTCATGTCGCACGCCCCGCGCCCGAACATCGCCCCGTCCCGGAGCTCGCCGCTCCACGGATCGGCCGTCCAGGTAGCGGGATCGCCCGGCGGGACTACATCGACATGCCCAACTAGAAGGAGCCGTCGCCCACCGGCCCGGCCGATGCGACCGGTCACGACCGGCAGCGACGTTCGAGGCATCTCGGCGCCCGGGAAGTCGGAATCCGCGGCAAACGCCGCTGGGTCCGTCTCGATGCGCGCCGTCTCCAGTCCGATCTCGCGGAACAGCCGCTCTATCTCGGCCTGGACGGCTTCCTCCGAACCCGTGATCGAAGGGATCCGGATGAGTGTCCGGAGGTCAGCCTCGATCCGCTTGATGTCGATGGCGTCGGCCGCGACCGTCATCCGCGCAGGATCGGCCGGGTCAGGCAGGTCGGTCCACCCGAACCGTTTTCCCCGACCTCGCCCAATGGGAGTGCGTGGACCTCGCAGCCTGCCGCTTCCAGCGCCCGTCGCGTCACCGGGTTGCCATCGGCCACGATCACAACCCCTGGCCGGACCGCAAGAACGTTGCAGCCCAGCGTCGGGTACTCCTCCTCCGGCACCTCGACGAGCCCGAACCCGAGCTCCCGAAGCAGCTCCCAGAGGCCGACGGGCAAGAGCGGCAGGAAGACGACCGCCAGATCGTCGGCGACCGGCGAGACGACCGATAGGAGATGGACGAGCTCCGCGGGGCCCCGCCAGTAGGGCACGTCGAAGATCTGCACGTCGCCGCCGACGATCTCGGCCAGCTGGCGCGCGCCGGCGTCGTTGGTCCGGAGCGTTCGCCCGATGCACAGCAGGTCCGGCCGAAGCCAGAACGTGTCGCCGCCCTCGATGGTCCCGGGCGCCTCGATCCGCCCGGCCGTCGGGATTCCCGCGGCACGCGTCCACGCCTCGAGGACCGCGGGCTCGCGTTCGCGGTTCGGCTTGCCCGGCCGGAGCGGGATCGCGCCACGCTCGCCGACCAGGAGAGGATCGAACGTGTAGACGAGGTCCGGATCGTCCGTCTCGTCCTCGAGGACGTGGACGCTCACCCCGAGTCGATCGAGGGTCTCGACCAGGCCGTCGTGCTCGCGCCGGGCCCGCTCCAGGTCGACCGGCCGGAGGAAGCCGTGGGCAGGGTCGTCGAAGGCCCGGCCGAACGCAGCACCGGGACGTGCTACGAGGACATCCCGCAGGTCCGCCGTCATGCTCTGGGCGCCGTAGCGCCGCTCGGTCAGCGTCATCGCCGCAGGATACCCTCGGCGGGCGCGCTCGCTTCGGTCACGCCGGAGCCGCCTTGCGGCAGAGGCGTAGGCTATGCCCCGATGAGCGCGTACGCCGCGACCGCCCGGATCGAGCGAGTCACACCCCGCATCGCGATCGGCCAGCCGCGAGACGGCGATCTCGCGTCCTGGGTCGTGGAATCGTCGGTCACCGTTGATGTCGCTGCCCTTGACGACGCCGACCCGCTCGCCGACAGGTTGACCGCCATCGCCGAACGCTGGTCGCAGCTGACGTTCTACCTCTTCAACGCCGAGGGCTGGCGCTGATCGTCGGGGCCTGACGAGTCCGGGTCTATCGGGTTGGGCCGAACCGGGCGGGGTCCAGCGCCGCCGGCATCGGCGCCTCGCGATCGAGAATGAGGTCGGCGATCAGGCGGGCGCTGGCGGGACCCGTCGAGATGCCCCACGGCCCGTTTCCCGACGCCACGTACGCGCGGTCGATCCCCGTCACCGCGCCGATGAGCGGACGGCCATCGAGGGCGACCGGCCGGGCGCAGCTGCGCAGCCCCATGACCGGCGCGCTGCCGATCGCGGGCACATAGCGCGAACCCCGCTCGCGGAGGGCACTGGCGAAGGCCTCCGGCCGCGGCTCGGTGGCGAGGAACGTCGACCCTAGGGCGCTCGCTCCCTCCGCCGTAACGAGGCTGAAGCCCAGACCACCCTCGACCGTCGCCCGCTCGCTCGCCTCGGAGGCCGGCTCGATGTCGATGTCGATCGCTTCGAGGACGTGGCCGGGCGCCTTCGCAAGGTCGACCTCTGCGACGACGCCCCAGCTGCTGCGGATCGGTTGCCATTCGCCGGTCGGGTCGACGAGGGCCGGCGTCCACGGGCCGGCCGCGACCAGGACGGCGCCCGCGGTCTCGACGCGCCCCTCGATCTCCACGCCGACCGCGGCATCATCGCGCAGAGCGAGAGCCACGTCGGCCCCGATTCGGATCGTTGCGCCGTGCGCCTCGGCCAGCTTCACGTATGCCCGCGTCGCCGACGCGGGCCTAACGGGGTAGCCGATCGCGAGACGGCACGCGACGAGGTCGGGCGCGAGTCCAGGCTCGAGGTCGCGCAGGCTCCGGCCAGCGACGATCTCCGGGCGTGCATCGGGGTACGTCTCGGTCCAGGCAACGGCGATCTCGGCGGCTGCCGCCGCTGCCTCGGCCGTCCCGATCATCAGGAGACCCACCGGTTCAGACGGGAGCCGGAACTCGCCCGCAGACGCGGCCGCGAGCTCAAGATAGAGCGCGAGCGACTCGAGGTAGAGGGCGACGAGGACCGAATCGAACGGATGCTGGATCACGCCTGAGTTGCGGCCGGACGCGGCAGCCGCGACTCCGGAGCGTTCGTAAAGCGTGACGCGAGCGCCGGCGGCGGCCAGGAAGGCGGCCGCCGCAGCGCCGACGATCCCGCCGCCGACGATCGCGACGTCAGGCGCGGGATGGCGAGCCGTCACGCGACCGCGACGCCCTCCGCGATGCGGGCCAGGGCGCCGACGACGCGGTCGACCTCATCGGCAGTGTTGTAGTGGGTCAGTCCGATCCGGACGACGCCGCCACTCTCGGTGAGGCCGAGGCGCTCGATCAGGCCCGTGGCATAGAAGTCGCCGTCCCAGGTCGCGATCCCCTCGCGCCCCAGCGCCTCCGAGATCGCTCGCGGAATGTGGCCGTCGATGGTGAGGGCCGCCGTCGGCGTCCGATCGTCGAAACGGGCCCGATCGGTGATGCCGTAGAGCCGCAGGCCCGGGATCGCTTCGAGACCGTCGACCAGCCTCCGATACAGGCCCATCTCGTAGTCGCGGATGGCGGTCATCGCCGCGTGGACCTTGCGGCCACGTGGTGCCGCCGGGTCCGCGCCGCCATATCGCACCCCGACGTCCGCGAGATATTCAACCGCCGCCAGCACGCCTGCCAATCCCTCGTGGTTCATTGTCCCTGTCTCGAACCGGTCGTGGGCGGGCTTCAGCTTGTAGCTCGGCAGCGAGTCCAGGATCGCGCCCTTGCCGTAGAGGACGCCGGCATGCGGGCCGAAGAACTTGTACGTCGAACAGGCGAGGAAGTCCGTGTCGACGGCAGCGACGTCGATTGGCAGGTGCGGGGCCGCGTGAACCGCGTCGACGTACGTCCAGGCACCGGCCGCGTGGACGCGGCGGACGATCTCGGCGACCGGGTTGATCGTCCCGACGGCGTTCGACGCCCAGCCCACGGCGACCAGCTTCGTCCGCGGCCCGAGCAGTCTGTCGAGATCCGCCAGGTCGAGCGTGCAGTCGTCGAGCCGTGGCTCCCAGACGCGAACGGTGAGCCCGCGATCCGCCGCGGCGCCCAGCCACGGGTCGACGTTGCCGTGGTGGTCGAGCCCGGTTACGACGATCTCGTCGCCGGCGGCCATGGTCGCCGCGATCGATCGGCTGATGTGAAACGTCAGCGTCGTCATGTTCGCGCCGAACTTGATCTCGGACGTATCGGCGGCGCCGAGCATGTCGGCCATGGCCTGATGGGCATCCGCGACGATGGCGTCGCTTCGCCGGCTCGTGAGGAACGCGCCGTCGGCGTTGGCGTTCGAGTCGCGGTAGTAGTGCCCGACGGCGTCGATGACCGAATCCGGGACCTGGGTCCCTCCCGGCCCGTCGAACAAAGCGACCGGCTGGCCGTCCTCTTCGATCGACAGGGCCGGGAAGCGCAGGCGGAGCGCGGCAACGTCGAATTCGGTCATGGGATCCTCGGCTGAAACTGGGTCAGCCGATGCTAGCCGAGTCGGCGCCGCCGGGTGCGCGGCTAGTGCGATACGAAGGCGGTCGCCGGGTGGTTGCGCTGTCAACTATCGGTTCGGTATCATTGGGTCCGATGACGACACCTCGAATCGCCCGCACCCTGTCGCCACGGGACCCGCGCATCGGGACGTGGCGCGACTTTTTGACGGCCCACGCCCGCCTGGAGCGAATGCTCGACGACGATCTCCGAGCCGAGCATGACCTTTCCCTGGCGGAGTACGACGCGCTGCTCCAGCTCGCGGAGGCTCCCGGGCGGCGCCTCCGGATGCATCGGCTCGCCGACCAGGTCCTGCTGAGCCGCAGCGGCGTTACCCGGCTGATCGATCGCCTCGTCCGAGACGGGTCTGTCGAGCGCGACACGTGCCAGACGGACGCCCGCGGCGCAGAGGCCGTGCTCACGGCCGCGGGCCTGGCGCGGCTGCGGACGGCCGCCCCGACGCATCTCCGGGGGATTGCGGATCACTTCCTCGATGCAATCGACCCAGCGGATTTCCAAAGTGTCGGCCAGGCGATGCGCGACGTCGTTGCCGGCATGGACGCCGATGTCGCCCTGGAGGATCGCCCGACGGGCTCATGACGGGGACCGTTCGGGTCGGGACCAGTGGGTTCGCGTATCCGGCGTGGGCGCCTCGCTTCTATCCCGCCGGCCTCCGCGGCGACGCGCTCCTCCGTCATTACGCCTCGCGGCTCTCGGCCTGCGAGCTGAACAACACCTACTACCAGCAGCCGACCGCGGCGAAGGTTGCCGCGTGGCTGGACGCCACGCCGCCCGACTTCCGTTTCGCGGTCAAGGCCCAGCGGGGCGGCTCCTACCGTTCGCTGCTGGTCGATCCCGTCGCGAGCGTTCCGTGGCTGACTGGTCCTCTCCGGGAGTTCGGCGAGCGGCTTGGGACCGTCCTGTTCCGGGTGCCCGATAACGTCCGGCGCGATGACGACCGGCTCGCCGCGTTCCTCGCGGTCTGGCCGCGAGATTTGCCGCTGACCGTCGAGTTCCAGGACCCGACGTGGCACGTGGACGAGGTGTTTGCCCAGCTGCGCGACGCGGGCGCGGCCGTCTGCATGACCGAGTTGCCGGAGGACCCGGAGCCCCCCACCATCCGCCGGACTGGCTCCTTCCTGTACCTCCGGCTTCGCCGGCACGACTACAGCGTGGCGGACCTGGCCGGCTGGGCAGCGCGAATCGAACCGTTCGTCGCGGACGGCCTCGATGCGTTCGTGTTCTTCCGCCACGACGACGTGGGACGGGGAGCGGAACTCGCCCTCGAGTTCGCCGCCTTGACGGCGGACTAGCCCCGCGATCCTTCGGCCGGACCGAAGGCGACGAACAGCGTTAGGTCTTCGGTGATGTCGTGGAACCGGTGCGGGACTCGCGCGGCCACGAAAACGACCGTCCCCGCTCGGACGTCGCGGACCTCGTCGCCGACCGTGATCCGACCGGTTCCGGAGATGACGTAGTAGACCTCGTCCTCGGCATGGGGCTGCTGGAGATCCGGCTGGCCGACCGCCAGGACATACAGGCCGACGCTCAGGTCCGGGACCGAAATGAACTCGAGGTAGGGCCGCCCGGAGTCCTCCCGGCGAGCGACTAGATCGGCGAGTTCATGAGCATCCATGGACGCAGCCTAGCAGCCGGGAACCGACCGGGCCGGAGGGACGTAGGATGACGAGATGACCCTTCGTTCCCGCCGGCCCCTGCGGCTGCTCGTCCAGATCGCCCTCGCGGCCGCGGTCGCGGGCTGCTCGGGACCCGGGCCGACGACGAGTCCGCTGCCGGGTTCTCCAGGTCCATCGGCTGCGTCGCCAGGCCCGTCGAGTCCCTCGCCCGGCCCGGCCGTGTCGGTCGCGCCGGGCGCTGCGTTCGACCCCGCGCGGGTCGGCCTCGCGCTCGAGCCGTTCGTCGGCGGGCTCAATGGCCCGCTTGCGGTGACGCACGCGGGCGACGGCAGCGGCCGGATCTTCGTCGCCGAGCAGGAGGGCAGAGTCCGAATCGTCCGCGACGGAGGGCTCGTCGCCGAACCGTTCCTCGACATCTCGGGGCGGATCTCGGCCGGCGGCGAGCGCGGGCTGCTGGGCCTCGCGTTCCATCCCGATTTCCCGACGGACCCGAGATTCTTCGTCAACTACACGGATCCGAACGGCGACACGCGCGTCTCGTCGTTCGCCGTCGACCCTGCAACTCCGGACCTTGCCGATCCCGGCTCGGAGGTCCGGCTCCTCTCGATCGGCCAGCCGTACGCCAACCACAACGGCGGGGCGCTCGCGTTCGGACCGGATGGCTTCCTCTACATCGCGACCGGGGACGGCGGCAGTGGCGGCGACCCGCACGGCAACGGCCAGTCACTCGAGACGCTTCTCGGCAAGATCCTCCGGATCGACGTCGACACGACTGAGGGCGACCGCGCCTACGCGATTCCCGCCGATAACCCCTTTGTCGGTGAGGCAGGAGCGCTGCCGGAGATCTTCGTATTCGGGATGAGAAACCCGTGGCGGATTAGCTTCGATCGGGCGAACGGGGACCTCTGGATCGGCGACGTCGGCCAGGGCGCATGGGAGGAGATCGATGTCGTCAGGGCCGGGACCTCTGGCCAGAACTTCGGCTGGAACCTGATGGAAGGTGCTCATTGCTTCCGGCCGTCCGAGGGCTGCGAAGAGGCGTCGCTCGTGCTTCCGGTCACGGAGTACTCGCGCGACTTGGGAAGCACCGTGATCGGCGGCGTCGTCTACCGCGGATCCGAGCAGCCAGCGCTCGTGGGCGGCTACGTCTTCGCCGACTACGGCTCCGGGAACGTCTGGCTCATCGATGCCGCTCTCGACGGACCCACCGACCCGGTCCTCGCCCTGGCGAGCAACGCGACGATCAGCTCGTTCGGTGATGACGAGGCCGGCGAGGTCTACGCGACAGACCTGGCAGCAGGCGAGTTGCTCCGGGTTCGCGCGGTCCCCCGCTAACCGGGGGCCTGCGCCACCCGCCCTAGCCGCCTGCCGGGCCGGCCGAGATCAGGAACGTCACCACTACCGAGATGACCACGTCCTGCGTCCCGGCCTCGATCGGCGTGTCCGAGGCGGCCTTGAGCGCCATTCCCTCGATCCCGCCTCGCTCCAGCATTGGCGCCTGGCGAGAGCCCTCGACGATCCCGACGACCGGCCCGAGCCTGACGTCCGCGGCCGCTGCCAGCGTCGTCGCCCTACGCCTGGCATCTTCGACGGCGGCCCGGCGGGCCGCGTCCTCGGCCGGAGCCTGATCGTCGAGCCGGAACTCGAGCCCGTCCAGGCTCGACGCGCCGGCGGCCAGCCCTGCATCGATGACCTTGCCGGCCGACTGCAGGTCCCGGACCGTCACTTCGACCGTGTTCGTCAGCTGGTATCCGGTCACCCGCGGACCCCGCTCCGACGAGTAGTCGGTGATCGGGCCGAGGCCGACGAGCGAGGTGCGGACATCGCGCCGGGCGACGCCAGCGGCGGTGATGGCCTCGAGTACGGCGGTCATGGTCGCGGCTGCCGCCTCGCGGGCATCGGTCGCGGTCGGCCGGGTGATCGAGACCCCGAGACGGACGGTCGCAACGTCGGGCTCGACGG
Organism: uncultured Chloroflexia bacterium; assembly: GCA_963720315.1. Classification (GTDB taxonomy): domain Bacteria; phylum Chloroflexota; class Limnocylindria; order Limnocylindrales; family CSP1-4; genus CF-46. Next base: position 1,472,250 of record CAVRFC010000005.1, on the reverse strand, counting down.
TCAGCCGCCCGAGCCCCGGCGCGACGATCGTTCGATCCGCCGCGGAGGCGGCGGGATCCACCGTCAAGAGCCGGTGACCTGGGGGGCCGTCCGGGTCGGCGGAACTCGCGGCGGCAGCGGCCGGAGGTACAGCGCCAGCGTCACCACGAGGTAGCCGACATGGACGAGCACGGTGAGCACCTCCGGCGAAGCGGAGTAGCCGAAGATCGCTCGCAGGAACGCGCCAACACCCTCGTCGTGGGAGAGCACGCTGCTGAAATCGAATGCCGTCTGTGTCCACGGTCCTGAGCCAAGCGCGCCGATCTCGATGAACTCGTGGATCCCGTGGCTGAGCAGCCCGGCCGCGATGAAGATCAGGGCGATGCCCGTCCAGCGGAAGAACGTCGCGAGGTTGACCCGCCGGCTGCCCCGATAGAAGCCATAGCCGATGAGGGTGGCGATCGCCAGACCGACGACCGCTCCGACGAGCACGGAGCCCGCGTTCGTCTGGGCCGACGTCGCCTGGCCGACGAGGAACAGCGACGTCTCGACTCCCTCCCGGATGACGGCCGTGAACGCCAATAGGGCGAGGCCCCAGGCGCCACCGGAGTCGAGGACCCGGTCAACCGCGGCCTGGAGGTCGCCCTTCACGCTCGCCGCCTGCCGCCGCATCCAGAACAGCATCCAGGTGACCACGGCGGCCGCGAGGAGCATCGTGGTGCCCTCGAAGATCTGCTCGTACGGCTCCTCGAAGGAACCAACGGTATTGAAGAGCACCAAGCCCAGGGCGGCACTCGCGAGGATCGCGATCCCGGTTCCGAGCCAGATCTTGCCGATGTGCTCGGCGTTGCTTGTCCTGACGAGGTAGGCCACGATGATGCTGACGATGAGGGCGGCCTCGACCCCTTCGCGAAGGCCCGTGAGCAACCCGCTCGAGAACGAACCGAAATCCACGGCGATATGCACTCCCTGCGATGCGTTGGCGACCCTTGGCGGCGCGAATCGTAGCGGCCACCCGGTTCATCGGTCAAGCGCCCTTGAATTGAACACTAAGGGCACGTTGAGTCGTCCGACGCGTCGTCACGGTATTGCAACTCCGAACGAGTACGCCCGAGACGCCACGTGACGTCTCGGGGGCGAAGATCCGCCGGTGTACGAGCGTGTGAGCCTGGTCATCGCGCGCCCGGAGCGACGGCGTTCATCGCCCGGCGGCCGGCGTCGATCGGCCGCGCTTCACCGCATCGGCCAGCCGAGGCACGTCCAGAGCTCATCCCGGATCCCGCGCCTCCTCGCCGTCCTCCTCCTCGCGCTCGTCGTAGTCGTTTCCACGATCGCCGGATCCGTCGGCCTGGCCGCCGTCGCGGCCGTCAACGTGCTGTCCGAGGACCTCCCTGACCCGTCGACCCTCGGCTCCCTGACGTTCTCCCAGCCGACCGTCGTCTACGACCGGACCGGCGAGGTGCAGCTCGGGACGTTCCAGCGCGAGAAGCGTCGCGTCGTCGGCTATGACGAAGTGCCCCACCTCATCCTCGACGCGACCACGACGGCGGAGGACCGCTCGTTCTGGCAGAACGGCGGCTACGACCCGGCGGCCATCCTGTCGGCCGCGGCTGAGCATGCCAATGGCGAGGGCGAGCGCGGCGCGTCCACGATCACCCAGCAGCTCGTTCGAGCCCGGCTGCTCCCGGACAGTGCTACGGCCGCCGGCGCCAACCGCTACATGCGCAAGGCGAAAGAGGTCATCCAATCGGCGCGACTGACCGCGGAGTTCCCCGGCGAGAGCGGCAAGGAACAGATCGTCACCGCCTACCTCAACGAGATCTTCTACGGCCATGGCGCCTACGGCATCGCAGCCGCGGCCGAGATCTACTTCGGCGTCGAGGACCTTCGCGAGCTGACCCCGGCCCAGGCTGCGCTGCTTGCCGGCCTGCCGAAGTCGCCGTCGACTCTTGATCCCTACAACTTCGTCGAGCCCGACGCCGAAGGCCGCCTCGTCGTCCCTATGGACGCCCCGGCGGTGGTTCGTCGCGACTGGATCCTCAACAACCTTTCGAGCTCACGCTGGACGACGCTCACGCCGGCTGAGCTGAAGAGCGCCCTGGCCGAACCGGTCGTGCTCGCGGGTGAGGTTCCTCTCTCGTTGCGGGCGCCGCACTTCACTTGGCAGGTCCGGCGCCAGCTTGACGAGATCCTCAAGGGCCGGGCGCCTGTCGAGACCGGTGGCTACACGGTGATCACGACGCTCGACTGGAACATCCAGGCTCAGGCCGAACGCTGGCTCGGAGCGGCGGCGATCGCGCCCAACCTGAAGCCGTCCGAGTCGAAGTACGTTCTCGACGTCTACAAGATCGGCAAGGGCGATCGCGCCTGGATCAACGCCCTGCGCGGCAAGGACCTCCACAACGCTTCGCTCGTCACGATCGACTACAAGACCGGCGACGTGCTCGCCTACTCCGGCAGTGCCGCCTATTACCGCGATGCAATGGCGAGCCGGAAGTTCGACCCGAAGTACGACGCTGCGGGCGCGGGAGCTCGCCAGCCGGGATCGGCCTGGAAGCCGATCGTCTATGCCACGGCCTTCGACAACCACGCCCTCACGCCCGGCAGTCTCCTGCTCGACATCACGACCGAGTTCAATCGCGACGAGAACTGGGCGCCGCGTGACGCCGATCAGCTCGACCGCGGCCCGGTCCTCGTCCGTCGGGCCCTCCAGTTCTCGCTCAACATCCCGGCGATCCGGGCGCTCCAGCGAGTCGGCAACGAGGCAGTCGCCGACAAGGCCGAGGCGCTCGGGATCCGCTTCACCGGCGGACGCGAGGCATTCCTCCAGGCGGGCCTGGCGGGAGCGATCGGGACCGTCGAAGTGCGGCCGTTCGACCTGACCTCGGCCTACGGAGCACTCGCCAACGAGGGCTACCGCGTGCCGCCGCGGATGGTCCTCGAGGTCCGCGACCCGAGCGGCTCGGTCGTCTACAGGGCGCCCGACCCTACCGCGCCGCGGACGATCAGCGCGGAGGCGGCCTATCTCGTGACCGACATCCTCGCGGGCAACACGGATCCGAAGCAGAACCCGATCTGGTCGGCGGCCCTCGAGATTCGGAACGGTCCGAACGGCGAGCATCGCCCCATGGCGGTGAAGACCGGGACGGCCAACGACGCCCGCGACCTTGCGACGTATGGCTACCTCGCCCCGCCGGCCGATCCGAAGGCGCCGGGACTCGTCGTCGGCATCTGGATGGGCAACAGCGACCACTCGATGCCGAATTCGAGGAAGCCCGCGACCTCACTGACGGCTGCAGCCCCGCTGTGGCGGGCGTTCGTCCGTGATGTCACCGCGGGCACACCGATCGCGGACTTCCCGCGACCCGGCGGGGTCATCAGTGCCACGATCGACGCGTGGTCCGGCGGCCGGCCGAGCGGCTGGACCCGCGACACGATCAAGGAGTACTTCATCGACGGGACCCAGCCGGGTGCCCGGCACGCGGTCGATGTCGACGGGCTCCTTTACAGCCTCGGGTGCGGCGGCTGGCGCGTCGATCCGCTGAAGGCGGAGCTCGGGCCGAAGGCATGGGACGCCGACGTCGCCAATTGGCTGTACCGGGCCCGGCGTGGGGTCGGCGTGGGCGGACCGCATGACAGCCGGACGGCCTACTTCTGGGGCGAGCGGTCGTGGGGCGGCCCACTCATTGGGACGTGCGCCAAGCCGAAGCCGGTGGCCGCGCCGCCAAAGGAAAAGCCACCCCGAGAGAAGCCCCCGAAGCCGGGTTCCGGGGATCCGCCACACCAGCCAACGCCCTGAACGTGATCGGTCTCGCCGCATGGATCGGGAGGGGCGCCGCGCTTGCGGTGGGCGTCGCTCTCGTCGTGGGCGTCCTCGCCCTCGCCTGGGCCGCTGGACCGGTACTCGTCCTCATGTTCGTCGCCGTGATCCTGGCCTCCGGGCTCCAGCCGATCATTGCGTGGCTGCGGGGTCACCTTCCCATCGGCCGGGGGGCCGCGATCCTGCTGGTATACAGCGTCTTTCTCGCGAGCGTTATCGGGATCGTGGTCGTCATCCTGCCGTCAGCGATCGCCCAGTTCCAGGCCACGCTGGAATCACTCCCGCCGCTCTTCGAGAGCGCGCGCCAATGGGCCGGGAACCTTCGCCCCGCTGCACTCACTCGGAGCTTGACCACGGTCATCGATGCGGCGGCGCGGGTCTTCCGCCCGGCCACCCTCGTCCCGGACGGAGAGGAATTCGTCGGGGTCGGCGTAACGGTCGCCGGCCTGATCGTGTCGATCGTGACCGTCCTCACGGTCGTCTACTTCTGGCTTACTGAGCACGCTCGGCTCCAGCGGTACGTGCTCGCCTTCGTCCCTCAGGATCGCCGGACGCGAGCCCGGGACATCTGGAACCAGGCCGAGACGCGTCTCGGCATGTGGGTCCGGGGCCAGCTCATCCTCATGTCGGCGACCGGGCTCGCGATGGCCGTCGCGTACAGCCTCCTTGGCGTGCCGGCGGCGCTCCTGCTCGGGCTCATCGCGGGGCTTGCCGCGGCCGTCCCAATCGTCGGACCGCTGCTCGGCGCGATCCCGGCCGTCATCGTGGCCGCGACCGTCGCGCCGGAGCTCGCCCTCGCGGTCGTCGCCGTCACGCTCGTGCTCCTGTTCGTCCAGGGCAATGTCCTCGTTCCGATTGTCATGCGCAATACAGTCGGCATATCGCCGTTCCTGGTCATACTCAGCGCCCTCGCGGGAGCTACGGTCGGTGGCTTCCTCGGGGCCGTGTTCGCCGTTCCAATAGCGGCCACCGCGGAAATCCTCCTCGAGGGCCTGCAGGCGCGCGACGTGCCGATCGCCCAAGACCCGACAGCGTCGTCGGAGGGTGAGGAAAGCCTGCGCGGGACAGGAGAATCCAAGGACGCGTTCAACAGCCCGGCGGAGCCGGATGGACCTCGTCAGCGGCGTGGCCGCCGTGCGGTCAAACGCTCCTCGGATCCCGAGTGAAGTTGTAACGCTTCTGCAATCCTGATCCTGAGACACCGCGTCGCCGCGATATCTGGCCGATGCGCTACTGAAACGCGCCGCCCGCCGCGGCACGTTCAACGAGGGGTCACTTGGTCGAGCATCTGTCGGATCGACAGGCGACGACCGTCGTGACCAGCCGGCTCGCGGAGATTCTCGACGCGGTCGACTCGGGCGTGACGGTCCTGAACGAAGATCTGCGGCTGGTCTATGTCAACCAGGCGGCCGCGAGTCTCTGTGGCTGGTCGACGCCCGAGGAGATGCTCGCGGCCTCCCCCAGCGAGACCCTTGCTCGCTTCGAACTCCTCGACGAGGCCGGCGACCCGGTGTCCCTGGCGGTCCTTCCCGGGCGCCGCGTGCTGGCCGGCGAGGATCCGGAGCCCATGGTCTTCCGATTCCGGGTGCAAGCGACGGGCGAGGAGCGGTGGTCGATCGTCCGCGCCCGCGCGATCGAGGTCGGGTCCGGGCAGCGGCTGGCGGTCACGACGTTCAACGATCTGACGGCGCAGGTCCAGGAGGGTAAGGCCAGCCAGGCGAGTGAGCGGCGATACCGCGAGATCGTGGAGGCCCTGCCGGTCATTGCGTGGTTCGCGGATCCCGACGGAGCGATGATCGCCGCGAACGCGCGCTGGATCGAATACTCGGGGGCGATGGCCGAGGCGGGTTCGCTCGAGGACGTCGAGCAGGTCCACGAGGAGGAGCGGTCGGAGCTCGCCTCCCGCTGGCGTGTAGCGCACGAGGCGATCGAACCCCTGGAGGCGACCGTCCGCCTCCGCCGCCACGACGGCGAGTTCCGCTGGCACATCCTACGCATCGTCCCGCTGCGGGGCGAGGCCGGCACGCTCCAGGGCTGGATCGGCACGGCGACCGACATCGACGACGAGCGTCGTGCGTCACTCGCCCTCCTCGAGGCGGAGCGCCAATTCCGGGACCTGACTGACAGCGCCCCGATGCTTGTCTGGATGGCTGGTCTCGACGGCGAGCACACGTTCTTCAATCGGGGCTGGCTGGAGTTCACCGGTCGAACGCTCGCCGACGAGATCGAGCATGGCTGGATCGGTGCGGTTCATCCAGCCGACGTCGAGCGACGCCAGGCCACGCTCGATGACGCGTTCGCGAGGCAGGACCGGTTCGAGGTCGAGTACCGCCTGCGCCGGCACGATGGGGTCTACCGTTGGGTCCTGGATATTGGTGCGCCCCGCCGCGGCCTCGACGGGGAGTTCCTCGGGTTCGTCGGCTCCTGCGTCGATATCGAGGAGCGCAAGCGGGCGAGCGACATCGCCCGTCTCGTCGCCGATGCCGGACTGCGGCTCGACGAGACCCGCGACCTCGCCGAGACGATCCAGGCCGCCGCCTCGCTGCCGGTCCCCGACCTCGCCGACTTCTGCATCATCGACCTGGTCGAGCCCGACGGCAGCCTTCGGCGGGTCGCGGCGGTGGCCAAGGACGCAGCCCAACAGGCGATACTCGAGGGGATTCGCGACTTCCCGACCGCCTCTGATTCGCCTCGCCCGGCGGCCCGCGCCGTGGGTGAGCGGCGGCCGATCCTTCTGACCGATCTCGAGGACCCCGAGATCCTTGCCCGCCACACCGCCGACAACCAGGCGCTGGCAGGAATCATTCGGGCGATGGAGGCCCATAGCGCGATCGTCCAGCCGCTGATCGCCCGCGGCGAAACGATCGGTGCGATGTTCTTCGTCGTGGGGCCTGACCGGGAGTATGGTCCGGCGGAGATCGAGATCACGACCGAGCTTGCCCGTCGCGTCGCAGCTGGCGATCTCGAACGGCCAGGTCCATTCGGCCGAGCAGGCCGCCCGCCGCTCGGCCGAGGCCTCGGCGGAGCGGATCACGCGGCTGCAGCGCGTCACGCGCGACCTGGCGGGAGCTATGACGCGCGACGCGGTTGCCTCCCTCGTCGTCCGCGAAGGGTCGCGCAGCCCTCGGCGCGAGCGGCGCACTGGTCGCCCTGCGCCAGGACGACGCGCTCTTCATCGTCGCAAGCGACGGCTATGACGACCAGATGGTCGCATCGTACGCGGACACGCCGATGTCGTCGTCCACGCCGTTGGCGCGCGCGGCCCGCGAGTCGATCGCGATCTGGCTTCCGGACATTCAAGCCGCGGACACTGACGACGATCGGACTCGGGACGCCTTCAAGCGGACGAGCAACCGCTCGCTCTGCGCGGTTCCCCTCCTCGCCGACGGCATCACGTTCGGGGTCATCGGACTCTCGTTCGCGGAACCCCGGCCATTTGACGCGGATGATCGGGCGCTCATCGGCGCCTACGCTGACCTCTGCGCGCAGGCCCTCGCCAGTGTCGCGCTGACGAGCATCCGCGAGCGACTGGTCACCGACCTCGAGTCGCAGCGGGCTCGCCTTGAGGCCCTCCTTCAGCAGATGCCCGAAGGACTGATGATCGCCGAGGCTCCGAGCGGCCGGATCGTCCTCGCCAACGATCGGCTCGAGGAGATCCTCCGCATCCCGGCCAGTGAGATTCATCACATTGCCGGCGGCGAGGCATACCAGGGCTTCGATGTCGATGGACGCCAGTTGCTGCCGGAGGATTGGCCGCTCGCCCGGGCGGTCCGCGGGAGAGACCGTTCCCTACACCGAGATCGAGCTGGTTCGCGCCGATGGGACGCGGACGTGGGTGGCGAAGCAGGCCGGCCCCGTGTTCGATCGCGAGGGCCGGGTGGTCGCCGGTGTGGCCACGATCATCGACATTGCCGAAGCCCGCCGGGCACGCGAGAACCGCCAGTTCCTCGCGAACGCCACCGAGGTCCTGGGGTCGTCGCTCGACTACGAGGAGACGATCCGCCGCGTCGCCGAGCTCTCCGTCCCGAGGATCGGCGACTGGTGCGCGGTCGACATCATCGACGAGACGGGAGTCCCTCGCCGGATCGCCGTAGCTCACCCCGATCCCGACATGATCGCGTTCGTCCGCGAAGTCCAGGACCGCTACCCATCCGATCCCGAGTCGCCACGCGGGCTCCCATTCGTCCTGCGAACGGGTCAATCCGACATGATGTCGGACGTGCCGCAGGACCTGATCGAGGCCGCGGCCAAGGATGCCGAACACCTCAAGCTCCTCAGGGCCCTTCGGCTCCGGTCGTACATGTGCGTCCCGATCGTCGCGGGCGGCCAGATCCTCGGCGCCATGACCTTCGTCGGGGCCGAATCCGGCCGGCACTACAGCCCAGATGACCTGGCATTCGCGGAAGCCCTCGCGGCGCGTGCCGCGTCGGCGATCTCGAACGCCCGCTCATTCCGGGAGGCGTTGCGCTACAAGCGCGTCCTCGACGCGACGCTCGACACCGTCGTCATGTTCGATCCGGTGACGCTGCGCCTGTCGTACGCGAACCGCGGCGCTATCGACCAGCTCGGCTACACCGAAGCGGAGTTGCTGGAGACGGACGCGACAGTGCTCATCGAGGACCTCGACGCGATCGGGATCCGGGGGCTCGTCGAGCCCCTCGTCAGCGGCACCCTGGACGCGCATACCACGACGCTCTCGTTCCGCCACCGGGATGGGCGCACGATCCCGGTGGAGGTGCTGCTTCAGCACGTCGCACCGCCCGGCGAGGACGGCCGAATTGTGGCTGTTGCTCGCGACATCGCCGACCGGATCGAGGCTCAGGCGAACCTCCGCCGGGTGGCCGAGTCCGAACATTCCCGGGCCGCCGAGCTCAATGCAGTCATCCGGGCGATGGGCGACGGCATCTTTGTCTGCACCGGCGACGGGCAGATCCGCCTCTCAAATCCGGCCGCCGAGGTCGTCTTCCCCGACGTCGATGAGACGACCTATGGCGACATCCTCTCCCAGCTCGAAGATCCTGACGGTACGGCGCCTGCCCTGGGCATCCCTGGCGGCCCGATCGAGCTGCGGGCTCGCGGCTCCGATGATCGCTGGATCGAGCTGAGCACCTACCCGGTCACGAGGGGCCAGGGCGAGGACGGCGACCAGAACGAAACGATCGTGATGCTCCGGGACGTCACCGCGAACCGCCAGCGGCAAGCGATCCGGGATACCTTTATCGGGGTCCTGTCGCACGAGCTGAGGACGCCGGTCACGACGATCTACGCCGGTTCGAAGGTATTGGCCCGCGACGACGATCACCTGCCCGCGGAGACCCGCAAGGAGATCTTCTCCGACATCGTTGTCGAATCGGAGCGGCTGCATCGCCTCGTCGAGGACGTCATCGCGATGACGCGCTTCGGCGAGGACGAAGGCGACGTCGGGACCGAACCGGTGCTGATCCAGCGGCTGCTGCCGGTCGTGATCCGTTCAGAGGAACTGCGTTGGCCGGGCGTCACGTTCGTCCTCGACGTGCCGCCGGGCGTGCCGACGGTCGTAGCCGATCCGACGTACGTCGAGCAGGTAGTCCGCAATCTCCTCTCGAACGCTGCGAAGTACGGCGGAATCGGGACCACGGTCCGAATCTCGGTCGAACCTCGCGACAAGGAGGTCGTCGTCACGATTGGCGACGATGGGCCCGGCTTTCCCGACGACGAAGCGGAGCGACTCTTCGAGCTCTTCTTCCGCTCGGCGCGGACCTCCGCGTCAGCCGCCGGCGCCGGGATCGGCCTGTTCGTGTGCGCCCGCCTCATCAAGGCAATGGGCGGACGGATCTGGGCCCAGTCGCGCCCCACCGGGGGCGCCGACTTCTCGTTCTCCCTCCGGATCATGGACGAGGAGGTCTGAGCCAGGCTCGGTCAGATCCAGCCGCGCCAGCGCGACACGCCGACGATCGCGATTGCGAGGGTCGCCATGGCAGCGATCACGACCCAGAAGTTGGTCGAGTTGTCGAAGAACGGCAGCTTGAAGTTCATGCCCATGATCCCCGCCAGGACGATCGCCGGCAACGCGATCGCCGAGACGAGGGTGAGGGTCTTCATGACGTCGTTGGAGCGCTGGGCGCTCCGACCCAGGTAGATATCGAAGGAGCCGACGAGCAGCTCGCGGGTCTTGTCCACGCCGTCGATCGCCCGCTCGAGGCGGTCGATCGTCCCGGGCCAGGCCCGGACGAGGTCCTCGTGAACCTCGAAGTCGGGGCGAACGATCGGCGCGAGCGCGTCGCGGTTCGGGGTAAGGGCCCGGCGAACGATCGCGATCCGGTGGCGCAGGGCGACCACCGCTGACAAGAAATCGCCCCCGCCCCGCAACCGGAGCGCGACCTGGTCGAGAGCCTCGATTTCCCGCTCGATATGGTCGATCTCGGCGAAGTACGTGAGGAGGACCGCGTCGACCAGCCCGGTCATGAATGAACCCGCCTCGAGCTCGCCGAGTCCGCTCTCGTCCTTGAGCTGGTCCTTGAAGTCCTCGACGGCGGTGAGCGGGCCGTCGTGAACTGTGACGACGAGGTTGCGACCGACGAGCACGTCGAGCTCGCGCTGGGTGACCTCGTCGCCGTCGCGCTCGAGCGCGACGAGCGTGATCAGGATCCGGTCCGGAAAACGGATCAGCCGCGGTCGGCCGCGGTCGGCGCTGAGCTGATGGGTCAGCCGCGGCTGGAGCTCCAGGGCATCGGCCACGGTCTGGAGATCCGCATCTGTGCGCTCGTCAACATCGATCCACAGCAGGTGCCGATCGTTTACGCGGCCGACCTCCTCGCGCGTCAGCTCGACGTCGCGATCCTGCCCCCGCGCGTCGTGGAGCCGTGCGATGACGGTCATCGGATGAAGGCGAGAATCCCCGCGGCGACGAGCGCCACGAGCGCTATCGCATATTCGATGACCCGCATCGACCCATCTTCGAGGTCCGACCGGTCCGCCTGGGTTGCCTGGATGGCCTGGTGCCGGATCATCAGGGGCTCCGTTTCCTAGATCATGTGGCCGACGCCGCGCCGGTGTGCTGGAGCGGCGTCGATGTCAGCGGAGCATGAGCGGGCGCCACTGCCATCCGCACGCGACGGGCTGGCCGTCCCCTATCACGCTCGTGTCACGGCTACGCGACTGGTGCGTTGGCGCACCTGCGAGACGACTGCAACGCCAGCCGCGAACGAGGCGGTACGGGCGTCGCCACGTTCTGACTACTGTCGGTACCGGCCCCAGCGGCCAGCTCCACGACCCCAGACCGACCAGCGCCGGCAACCCGTCGGCTGACGCAGCGGAGGAGATCCCATGTTCAAACGACTGTTGCTCGCTCTCGCGATGATCGCGGCCCTGGTGGGGTGCAACACCCCCGCCGGATCGGCGAATCCGACAACGAACGTGTCGTCGCCGGCAACAAGCCCGGCCGCCCCGGACGCATCTTCGGAGCCGAGCATGGAGCCGAGCGAGTCGCCTTCGGCCTCCTGACGCGCTGCGTTGCACGAACGGCCCCCGGCCTAGATGGCCCGGGGGTCGTTTTCGCGTGCCTCGTCAGAAGCGCAACCGGCCGGTCTCGACGATCGACCGGAGGAACAGCAGGTGCTCGATCTGGCGGACCGTCCAGCCGGTCTTGACGGCCGGCAAGCCGTTCAGGTGCGCCGTCAGGTTCGACGCTTCGGTCACGGACAGGCCACACAGCTGAAGTCGCCATGTCGTCGCCGCCACAGGCAGGTTGCGACGTGCGCGTTCCCGCGGACGGGGTGGCGAGCGTTCAACCATGGCCTCCACGATGAAACGGCTCGAACGCCAGATGTGAGGATGGAATTTGACCTTCGTGATCGTGGGTGGAACGGCCATTGGCGGGCATCGTCGACTCGGCCGGCTCCGCTGACAGGCCGTTGAAACGCGAATTGCCGTCGGCGTTGCCGAGTGGGAGGTCGCTGGACGCGAGAGTGCTGACGTCACCCGCCCCGGGTGGCAAGCAAGCGCAACTCAAGGGATGGAGGTTCCGAATGGGAATCATTGCATGGCTCGTGCTCGGCGCGATTGCCGGCTACCTCGCCGGATTCCTCGTCAAGGGTGACGAGGGACTCGGAGTCATCGGGCACATCGTGCTCGGCATCGTCGGCGCGCTCGTCGGCGGTTTCCTCGCCAGCGTCCTCTTCAACAAGGACGCGATCAATGGCGCGCTCGATATCGGCTCGATCGTCGTCGCCACCATCGGCGCGATCCTGACGGTCGTCGTCGTGAGCGCGGTGACCGGCCGCTCCCGCACGGGCCGCGGCGCAATCTGACCCTGCTGCCGGCTAGGCCGGCAACCAGCCCAGGTGAACGCCCACCGACCACCGGTGGGCGTTCCGATTCGCAGCAAGCAGTCGACGCGCAACTGATCCTCGCTCGGATCTCGATCGAACCGGCGGACCGAGGATTCGGTCGCCCGGGTCCTCTCATGCCCGGGACTTGCCGCCCGACTGCAACGCCATTGCCGGGACGGCTGGCAACGGTCACCTGCGGACGCCGCTAGGCTCATCCAATGACCGACATCTACATCGATCCGTCCGTGGCGGGTATGCCCGACGCTGCCGACCACCTGACTCACCTCATCCAGACCGGCCACCAGCTGATCCTCGTTGGGGACTACCCCGCGCCCGTCGCAGCGGCCTTGCCAGACGCCGTTCTGGTGGGGGCCATGCCCGACCGCGTCGCGGCCGGATCCTGGTACGTCAGCGCTGATCCGGCGGCGTGCGGCGATCGGCGAGCGGGCCTCCAGACACTGCTCGTCGGGCCGCGGCTCGCGCCATCGCCTCGCCCGGGGCCACGCTGCGATGCCGAGGCCCGAGACCTTGCGTCGACTGTCCTCGAGATCCTTCGGCGCGATGTGATGGGCTGACGCCCCACCGATCGCCCGCCGGAACGCGGCTGCAAGCCTGTGGCGAACGGCGTCACATCCCCGATACCGCCCGCCACCCAGACTACTCGTGGGCTCCCGACCACTGGGGGTCCGGGAGCCCTCTTACGTTCCTGGGCTTCCGGCTCTCCGTGGGCGGGGCCCTTTTTGTATCCAGACATCGCCGATCCGAATCCGGTGACGGGGCGCGTGCAATGCCGTTGTAATGCGCATCCGGCCGGACGGAAGATGAAATATGTCAGCCCGACCATAGGCTTGGTGGGTGTTCCGGGCCACACTACGAGTGCGCTCGGGTCAACAGTTCATATCTCGAGTGGGAACGCTTGTGACGGGGCGTTTCCCACCCCGATCCTCGCGGACGCCCGGAGCCCCCTCCTTCGGGCGTTCCGCGCGTCTAGGGTAGAAGGCCCGGGGCCGGCGTTCGGCAAGCTAGAACCGGTCCGGACACAGCGACGCGGCCGTTCGAGTTCCGGAAAGCCGGAGGGAACGGCCGCGTCGGACGGCGGGGATTTGTTCGAAGGCTGCGCGTGTCAGCTCGAGCGGCGGGTGTTGGTTCGGCCGCCGAAGCGATCGAGCAACGTGAAGCCCATTGCTGTCGCTGGGATCAGCGCGAGCGCCACGAGGATCCGGTTCGCTCCACCGACGAGCATGCCGATTGCCAGGCCGAGCGAGAGGGACGCCCCTAGCGCGAGCATCTCGTCGGAGCCGGCCTCCATCCGCCTGGCTGCCTCTTCAACCGCGCCCCGCGTCGTCGCGGCTGCCTCAGGCAGCCGCGCAGCTACCGCGCTGGCCTTATCGGCAACCTCGGTGGCGACGTCGCGGGTGGTTGATCCGATGTCCCGGGCGGTCGATTCCGCACTCGAGCTCGGACGGGTCGTCGTCTGGTTTGCTGCCATACCTTCCTCCTGATGAAATTCGATCGTTGCCGTGACGATACGCGTCCCGTCGCAGCGCGCATTCGTCCGCCCGCCGCGTGGCAGTTGCAGGCACGTGTCAGCCGAGCGACTGCAAGCGTGCTGTCACCCCTTGCTCCGCAGCGTCACCCGGCCCGCAACCAGCCAGCGCGTAGGTTCGAACGCAACGGGACGAGCCTCGTCCCACGTACACGGGAGGCCGACATGGGCTACGAGGACGCCAAGGCTGACGTCAAGAAGACGATGCGTGAGGCCGACGAGAAGGCCAAGGAGACGTGGCGCCGCGCCGATGGCGAGGAGAGCGTGTCCGACAAGGCCGCCAATCTCGGCGATGACATCCGCAACGAGCTCGGCAACGCCGGCGACAACATTCGTCGCGGCGCCGACGAGCTCCACGAGGACGTCGAGGACAAGCCCGTCTGACCCATCCGCTTTCACGCTCAAATTCAAACCGCTCGCCGGACCTCCGGCGAGCGGTTCTTTGTGTAGGTGCGACGCGGATCAGGCGCTGCAAGGCGATCCCGATCGTCCCTGGCCTGGTCAGCGAACCGGCGTTGGAGCGGATTCGCGCTCAGCGCTCACCCGTCGCCGGGCCATCCGCTCGCCGAGCTCCTCGAGCTCTGCCGTGTCGAAGACCTGGCGGGCCTTCTTGAACATCTCGCCCTCTTCCTCCTCGATGTGGTGCTCGATGTTCTCCTGCATCACCTTGGCCTTGGGGCCCCACGTCTCGTGGTCGAAGGGAAGCGCAGACAGCTCGCTCAAGAGCGTGTCGACGACGTTGTGCTCCTCGTATCCCTCGAGAACGATGTCCTTGGCCTTCGGGTGCTCCTTCAGCGCCGGATAGAAGATCTCTTCCTCGATGATTTCGTGGACGGTGAGGTCGGCCTTGATCCGGGTGAAGAGCTCCTCGCGGGTCTTGACCCCGCGCTCGGTAGTCGTCTCGAGCTCGCTGAGAAGCTTCTTCACCGCTCGGTGATCGTCGGTGAGCATCGTGATCGCGTTCATTCCGGTCCTCCAAGATCTGGCGGGCCGGCGGGCGCCGGTTCCCACCACCCAGTTCACGGCAGGAGGAGTGCCGGGGACGCTACGGCGGGTTCATCGGGATGACACGTGCGTTGCACGGCGGGCGGCGGCCTGGCGCTGGTGAGGAGCCGTCATGGGCCCGTTGGACTGCATCGGAAGGCCCGTCTGCTGCGATGCGCCCTTAACGGCCCTCGTCGGAACGGCGGTCCGGATCGCACCCCTCGCGACCCATGCTTTGGGCGGGACGTGGAAAGGAGACCGGCCCCACAGATGCAAGAACGAAAGCCCGTTGCCGGTCGACGCCATCGACCCGGCCGAGTCTCCGCGCGCTCAGCCATCGCCCCGGCTGCCCAGGCTTCTGGCCCGCCGCCGGAGTTGCGCGCCGTCATCGATGCCATGCCCGAAGCGGTCCTCGTCTGCGATCCCGGCGATCAGGTGCGCATCGTCAATCCCGCGGCGGATCGGCTGTTCGCGGGCAAACCTGTGCGAGACGCCGGCGATCTCCTTTCCCGGTTCGAGCGGCTGCCCGGAAGCCAGGCCCGCGACGAGCCCGTGATGCTCCGTCCACGAGCCCTGCCGAACCGCTGGTTCGAGCTCCGGACGTTTCCGGTGGAGCGCATCGACGCGGGCGCCGAACGAAGCGAGGCGGGCGGCAAGATCATCGTCCTGCGCGATGTGACCGCGGCCCGCGAGGACCGCGCGGAGCGACGGGCCTTCCTCTCGATCCTGTCGCATGAGCTCCGAACGCCGATCACGACCATCTATGCGGGTAGCCGCGTCCTCGC
The DNA here is from genome assembly GCA_963720315.1 of uncultured Chloroflexia bacterium. Lineage (GTDB taxonomy): Bacteria > Chloroflexota > Limnocylindria > Limnocylindrales > CSP1-4 > CF-46. Next base: position 1,456,827 of record CAVRFC010000005.1, on the reverse strand, counting down.
CCGGCGGGATGCCACGATGGTCCGCGGCTCCCAGGAGATCGCGCGGGACATCAGCGCCGAGGCAGCCCGGCTCTACGACGTCGTCGAAGATCTGCTCGTCCTGACTCGCGCCGAGCAGCACGTCCTGGAGCTGTCGGAGGAGCCGATTCTCCTCCAGCGGGTGGTCGAGGGGGCGATCAGGGTCGCCCGCGGCCGGTCACCGGACGTCCCGATGGTCACCGCCGGCGCGACCGAACCACCGGCCGTCGCGGGCGACGCCGTCTACGTCGAGCAGGTCGTCCGCAATCTCGTCACGGCCGCGTCGCGGTTCGCTCAGGCGGGAGCACCGGTCGTAATCCGCCTCGCGGAAGGAGAGGATGAGGTGTCACTGACCGTCCTCGATCGGGGCCCGAATCTCACCCCGGAAGAACTCGAGACGAGCTTCGCGTTGACCGACGACACGGCCGCCCGCGCATCGGGAGTCGGCATCGGGCTGTTTGTGTGCCGTCGCCTCGTCGAGGCGATGCACGGCCGGGTCTGGGTCACGCCCCGTGACGGCGGCGGGGCCGAGTTCGGGTTCGCGCTGCCGCGCTACGAACCGGAGTAGCCACCGCCGCGAACCGTCAATTGCGACGCAGCCGCTCAGCAAGAGCCAAGGCGACGTCCGCGGCCGTCAGGACGAAGCCGCCGGCTGCGATGGCGGCAGGCAGCCAATCGGGCAGCGCATCGGCTTCCCGCCGCCGTCCATTCCGATCCGGCGCCAGCGTCCTGGGCCCGCCGCCCGGGAAGGACGCGCCGGGTCGCGAGCCGGCCAGCAGATCGCGTTCGACCTGGAGCCGTCCCCGGTAGAGGACCTCCCATTCCTCATGCGGGATCGGCAAGGTGGCCAAGGCCTCGTCGATCGAGCGAAGCTCGGCCGCCATGTCGACCGCCGCGGCCTGGCTGTCGCTGGCGGATGCGGCACCGGGCTCTCCGCCGGCCGACCGCGCCGCCGCCAGCCGTTCCAGTCGGGCCTCGATCTCCTGGGCCTCTGCCGTCGTCGTCATCCAGGCGGCGGTGGCGATGAGCCGGCTCGCGATCGCCGCCCGGGCCCGGGCAACCCTCATCCGGTCCCCGGAGATCGCGATATCCGAGGGGTACAGGCCCACCTCGAGACCATCTCCCGCGAGCTGGACGAGGCTTTCCGGGACCAGCGATCGGACACCCGGCCCCGCGATCGATCCGAGGAGGCGTCCGGGGACCGCCAGCACGGCCGGGGCAGGCCGCCGACTCATGGCCAATCCCGCGTCGTCGAGGGCTCGCTCCAGGTCGGCGACGACTTGCTCGTAGCCGCCGGGCCGGACGACGACGGCTACGTGGGCGTCCGTCCAGCGGAGCGCCAGGTGGTGAACGAAACGGGCGATCCCAACCAGTCCGAGAAGGACCAGTGTCACCGCCAGCGCCGCAGCTGAGTGGGTAGCCGCGCAGGACCTGGGCAATGATGCCGACGCCCTTCGGTCGCGACGCGGGCTCAACGACGAAGATCGAGGCGATGCCGACGACCGCCGGGACAACCAGCGCCCCGATCAGCATCCCGACCCGCAGCAAATCCTCCGAGACGATGCCCGGAGCTGGGACCGCGGCGACGAGGAAGGCACCCACGTATGGCAGCAGCACGCCGATCGCGAGTGCGCCCCAGATGACGGAGCCGAAGGTGATGAGCGCGAGGACGATCTGGCGATCGCTCGGCACTCGCCCGAACAGGAGCGTCGAGGCCCAGCCGAGCATCGTCGTCAGGACCTTGCCGGCGAACCGGCCGACGAACCCGAGGAGGCCCGCCAGAATCGCCATCGCCTAGCCCGCCTTCCGGACGCGCGACGCGTCGTCGCGCAATCGCTGGCGGAGGAGGTCGGCCACGGCGCGCTCCTCGGCGGGCGTCGTACCGGCGGGCGGCTCCTCGGAATCCTCGGCGGCGCGGACGAGCGCGCCGCCGAGTCGACCGTCGAGGTAGGCCTCGACGACGATCGGGTGGACGTACGCCTGGCGACAGACGGCCGCCGTGTTGCCGAGCAGGTCGGCCGTCTCGCGCATCGCGCCCAGGACGTTCCGGCGTCCCTCCGCGTCACTCGTTGGCGCAGCCAATGCGCGCAGCGCCCTGAACGCGAGGACGGTGCCGGCCCACGTCCGGAAGTCCTTCGCCGTGACACCTGGCGCGATATCGCGGAGGTAATCGTTCACGTCATCGGAATCGGACGTCAGTCGACCTCACCGTCCTCGTCGACGTACTGGAACAGCTCCTGGCCGGGAAGGTCGCGGCAGCGGCGAACGACGGCCGCGAGGCGGCGATCGCGGAGGCTCACCTCGTGTTGCTGGCCCGACTTGCCGCGAAATCGGAAGCGGACTGACGACCCGCGGACAGTCGCGTGACGGTTGCGCAGCGTCGTCAATCCGAACGAACGGTTGAGCCGAGCGTACTCGTCGTTGCCGACCCGGATGAGCGTCAATTCGAGCAGCCGGACGACGGCCGCGAGGACCTTCTCGCGCGACATCTTCGTTCGGGCCAGGTCCCTGTCGACGCGCCTGCGAATCGCGGGCAGGACCTTGGCGAAGGCGAGGAGCCGCTCGTATTTCGCGGCATCGCGTCGGCGGCGGTAGCGGGCGTGATACCGGTACTGCTTGCGACCACGAGCGTCCCGACCTGTCGCCTGGAGGTGGCCCGTCGGGACCGGGCAGATCCAGACATCGGTCCAGGCCGGCGGGATCGCGAGCTTGCGGATCCGCTCGAGCGTCTCGGGATCGCGAATCGGGCGGCCGTTTCGGGCGCGATAGGAGAAGCCCCGACCCGAGCGTCGGCGGCGGATACCCGGGTCCCGGTCGGTGGAATGGCGCAGCCCGGGAGCGGTGGTTGAGGAGTCGGTCACGCGCGGAGAATGGCTGCGGGGGCGTGTCGCCACAAGTGGTCCACGCGGCGCCCGGGTCGCAGACGTCTTGCAGCCATCCTTCAGGATCGTCACGCTGACGTAGCACGGACGCGCTCTAGGCGAGGACCGATTGGATGATCGGCCACGGATACTCCGGCCGCCGGGCGTGCGCCCGGACCCACCCAGCGGCCCGGTTGTCAGCACGCACAGGAGCTGTACCCCATGACCGACGAGCGTCCAGGCGAGGGATCCCGACGCGACCAGCCGTCCGAGCTGGGTGACGAGGCCGCTCCCCGACGCGGACATCGACGCGGTCGCTTCAGCTCCCGAGGACGCGGAGGTCGCCACTGGCGAGGCTCTTCCCGAGGACGCGGAGATGCCGCCTTCCGCGGACGCGCCGTCCCGTCGGAAGGCCTGGCTCCCGCTGAGGCAGCCGCACCGCCGGAAGCGGAGCCGCACCTGGACAATGGGCGATGCGCCCGGTCCCGACGACGTCGTCTTTGTCCGCGGCGTCTCTCGCGCGTTCGACGATCGGACGGTCGTCCGTGACATCGACCTCGTCGTCAAACAGGGCACGATCCTGGGGTCATCGGGCCGTCCGGCTCGGGCAAGACGACGACGATCCGGATGATCACCGGCGCCCTGCAGACCGACGACGGGCGAGATCAGCGTCCTCGGCGAGCGGCCGATGGACTTCCGCCGATCGACCAGGGAACGGATCGGGTACATGCCCCAGCTGTTCACGCTCTATGCGGACCTCAGCGGCCGCGAGAACGTCGACTTCGTGGCGAGCCTGTTCGGCCTCCTCTGGCCGCGCCGGCGGCGGCGGACCAAGCAGGTCCTGAGTCTGCTCGACCTGTGGGACGCCCGGAACCGCCGGGCTGGCCAGCTGTCCGGAGGCATGCAGCGACGGCTCGAGCTGGCCTGCGCGCTCGTCCACGATCCGGCTCTCCTGATCCTCGACGAGCCGACGGCCGGCATCGATCCCCTCCTCCGGGCGACCGTCTGGGAGGAGCTCCATCGCCTGCGCGACGCGGGACGAACGCTCCTGATCACGACCCAGTACGTCAACGAAGCGGAAGAGTGCGACCAGGTTGCGCTCATCGTGAATGGGCGGCTCATCGCCGTGGCGCCGCCGGAGGAGCTACGACGAACGGCGCTCGGTGGCGACGCGATCGAGGTCGAGACGGCGGACCTGTTCGACGGCACCGTGCTGGACACCGTGCCGGGGGTTCGCCACGTCCAGCAGATCGGGCCCCGCGAGCTGCGGATCCGGGTCGAGGACGCAGCGACCGGCCTGCCGACCGTCGTCGACGCCGTCGGAGAGGCGGGCGGCGAAGTGACGTCGGCCCGGGAACTTCGCCTCAGCTTCGACGAGATCTTCGCCGAGCTCGTAGAGCGGGCTAATGAGAACGACGACCAATCCGGCGATGCGGCGGTGGCCCGGGAGAGCGTGGCATGAGGGTCCTCAAGACGCTGACCCGGATCCTGGCATTCGTCGGCAAGGAGCTGGTCGAGGTCGTCCGGCGGCCGGGAGCGCTGCTCAGCCTGATCCTCGGGCCGTTCCTGATCATGGCGATCTTCGGCGCCGGCTACAGCGGCTATCGCCGGCCCCTGACGACCGTGATCGTCCTGCCGGAAGGCTCGGAGCTCCCCACCGACGTCCAGTCGTACTCCGAGATCTCGGGGTCGGGTCTGGAGGTTGTCGAGGTCACCACGGACGAGGCGTCGGCCGACGCTCGCCTCCGCGACGGCGCCTTCGACGTCGTGCTCGTAGCGCCGGCCGACGTCGAGAAGAACTTCCGCGCAGGCACGCAGTCGGTGATCAAGGTACGAGTGAACGCCATTGATCCTGTCGACCAGAACTACGCCGTGTTCCTTGGCCGCGGGCTCGAGAGCGAGGTCAACCGGATCATCGTCGAGCGGATCGTCGAGGAGGGCCAGACCTATGCCCTCGGCAGTGGCGCAGAGGAGGCCGCCCAGATCCCACCCGAAGTCGTCGCCGCGCCGACGAAGGCCGAGGTCGAGAACATCGCGCCCTCGAAGCCGGGCGTGGTCCAGTTCTTCGGGACCGCCGTCCTGGCCCTCATCCTCCAGCACATGGCGGCCACGCTCGTTGCCCTGTCCGTTGTTCGCGAGCGAACGACCGGATTGTTCGAGCTCTTCCGGGTCTCCCCGATCACCACGCTGGAGCTGATCATCGGCAAGCTCCTGGCCTTCGGTCTCTTCAGCGCCGCGATCGCGATGGGGACGCTGCTGCTCCTCGTGGGCGCGTTCGGCGTGCCGATGCTCGGCGACCCGGCAGTTCTCGCGGGGATCGTCGGGCTGCTCGTGCTTGCCTCACTCGGCCTCGGCCTGCTGATCGCCGCCGTCTCCGACTCCGAACGTCAGGCAGTCCAGCTCTCGCTGCTCGTCCTGCTCGCGTCCGTCTTCTTCTCCGGCTTCGTCCTGGGGACCGACGAGTTCACCGAACCCGTCCGCTCGCTGACGGGCATCCTGCCGGTCACTCACGGGATCCGGCTCATCGGCGACGTGATGCTCCGCGGAGCGGTGACCGAGACATGGCCCATCGCGGCCCTCGGAGGGCTCGCGGTGGCATTCATCGGGATCTCGTGGGTCCTGCTCCGCCGGGCGATGCGGAGCGCCTGAGGACGCTAGGACGCCGACCCGGAGCGTCGGCTAGCCATGTCGACGACGCGACCCTGGGTCTTCCCTGGACCGACCGCTTCGCCGGTCTCCTCGGCCTCGTCGCCGTCGCCGCGCTCGCCCGAATCGCCGGTCTCGAGCATGCGGCCGTAGAGGGCCTCGTAGCCATCTGCCATCCTCGCCGCCGAGAAGCGGTCGAGGACCGACTTGCGGATCGCCTTCCGGTCGAGCTCGGCAACCTGCGGCACGAGGAACGCCAGCTGGGTGACGTCGTCGCCAAAGAAGCCGTCGACGCCGTCGCGGATGATCTCGGCAAGGCCACCGACGCGCCGGGCCAGGATCGGCGTGCCGCAGGCGAGCGATTCGATCGCGACGAGCCCGAACGGCTCCGGCCATGAGCCCGGCATCAGCACTGCGTAGCTCGACGCGAGGAGTCGATCGCGGTCGCGGCCCGACAGCTCGCCGAGAAACTCGACGCTGGAGCCAGCGGCCTTGAGGGCCGGCTGGAAGACCTCGTCGTTGTACGCGCGTTCCGAGGGTGTCGTGCCGATCTTGGCGGCGATCCGCAGGCGGCGACCGCTCAGCTTGGCGACCTCGATCGCCTCCACGATCCCCTTCTCCGGGTTGACCCGCCCGACGAAACAGAGATCGTCGGAAGACCGGCGTCGCTCGAATGGAGCGCCCAAGAGGTCAAGCCCATTGTGGATGACGTCCCAGTCGAGATTGGGATGGGTCCGCGCCTGGGACTCGCTGATTGCCACGAGTCGTACGTTGTTCGGCGCGCCAAGCACATCCGTCGCCCACGGCAGATCAAGGCGACCATGGAAGGTGGCCACGATCGGCTTTCGCGCAGCCCGTCCCAGGATGAGGCTCGACCACTCGAGATGGCTGTGAATGAGATCGAATTCGTTCTCGTGGTCGAGCACCGTCAACATCGTCGAAAGCATGAAACCGGACGGGTCGTCGCCGTAGCCGGCCGGGCGGAGCGACTGGGGCACGGTCGGCACGAGGCGGCCGGGGACGTCGGAGTCGCCCGACGCGAACGTCGTGACATCGTGGCCGCGCCGAACGAGCTCGACGACGAGCTCGTGGACAACGCGCTCTGTGCCGCCGTACATCTCGGGTGGGACGCGCTCGATGGGCGGGGCGACCTGGGCGATTCGCAGGGATCTTGTCATTGAGAAACCTTCAGGACTGATCACAGTAACAGCCGACCGGGTCCGTGTCGCCACGGCTCCGGCCGGCTGGTTGCGAGCGGGCGCCACCATCGTGGCGACGCCCGCGATAGGCCTAGATGTTCCGCGGGTCGACGTAGTCGGCCTTGCCGGTCTCTTCGGCCTCTTCCTCGGCCTGATCGCCGACGCCAGCGCCACCGGCCGCGCCAACCGCGCCGCCGACGACCGCGCCGGGGGGCCCGGCGACCGCCGCAGCCGATGGCCGCGCCGGCGAGTCCGCCGGCCACGCCACCGGCGCCCGCGCCGGCCTCGTCGTCGCCTTCAGCCGCCTCACCGGCGACCGCGCCGCCGAGGGCGCCGATCGCGCCGCCGACGACCGCGCCGGGAGGGCCGCCGACGGCCATGCCGACGGCCGCGCCGCCAAGAGCCCCGGCGCCGGCGCCGATGGCCTCGCCGCCGCCCTCTTCGTTCTCGGCTGCGGTGTCGTCGGTCCGCATCATGTCGCGGTTCCAGTTCTCATCGTGGACGTGGCCCGGCTCGCCGTGGCCCGGATCGTGGTCGTGTCCCATGTCCCATATCTCCTATGTCGAATGGTTGCGCCGACATTCGGCCGGCTATCACCGACGCAACCGACGCCGGCCACACGACGGTACGGAGCGGGCCCGCGCACCCGAACGTCAGGAAATCCCATGTGCGTTTCAGGGACGTGACGGCCCGCAGAATCAAACGCGTGCCTCGGCGATGCCGTTCGTCGCATCACCCGCTCCGGTATGCCAAGAACGGCATCGCCAGGAGAGGAGCAATTCTCCCGGCGGAAGCCCGCGGCAGCGGGCGCCTACAGGGCGACGGGGTCGAGTTTCTCCGGGTCGATGCCGAGCTCGCGGATCGCGTCGGCCGCCTTGTCCGCGGGGATGGCCCCGCAGCGGGCGAGTTCGACGACCGTCGCCGCGGCGATGTGCGGAGGATCGATCTCGAATAGCGATCGGAGATCCTCGCGCGTCCCGCTCCGCCCGAAGCCGTCGGTGCCGAGTGCGACGTAGTACGGCGGCAGCCAGCGCGAGACCATGTCCGGGAGGGCCTTCAGCCAGTCCGTCGCCGCGATGATCGGGCCGCCGTCCGGCCCGAGAACCGTCGCGACGTAGGGCACCCGCGGCGTCTCGGTCGGATGGAGCCGGTTCCAGCGCTCCGCGGCAAGCGCGTCGCGGCGCAGGAGCGGGAACGACGGCGCCGAGAACACCTCCGCCGCGATCCCGAACTTCTCCGCGAGCAGCTCCTGGGCCGCCACCGCCTGCTGCAGGATCGAGCCTGACCCGAGGAGCCGTGCCCGCTGCGCCTTGCGGCCCAGGTCGGGCGCCTCGCGCAGCCGGTAGATGCCGCGGATCAGCCCGTCGTCGATTCCGTCGGGCTTCTTGGGCTGCGGGTAATTCTCGTTGTGGAGGGTGACGTAGTAGAAGACGTCCTCGCCCTTGACATACATCCGATCGATGCCGTCGCGAACGATCGCCGCGAGCTCGTAGGCGTAGGCCGGGTCGTAGGCGCGCACGTTCGGGACGGTCGAGGCGAGGATGTGCGAATGGCCATCGTCATGCTGGAGGCCCTCACCCGCGAGCGTCGTCCGGCCGGCGGTTGCGCCCATCATGAACCCGCGTCCGCGGGCATCGGCCAGCGCCCAGATCTGGTCGCCCGTCCGCTGGAATCCGAACATCGAGTAGAAGATGTAGAACGGGATCATCGGATGGCCGTGGGTCGCATACGACGTCGCCGCGGCCTGGAGGCTGGCCATCGAGCCCGCCTCGGTGATCCCCTCCTCGAGGACCTGGCCGTCGACCGCTTCGCGGTACGAGAGCAGCAGCTCCGAGTCGACCGGGTCGTAGCGCTGGCCCAGCGCCGCGTAGATGCCGACTTCCTTGAATAGCGGATCCATGCCGAAGGTCCGTGCCTCGTCAGGAATGATCGGCACGATCCGGGGACCGAGCTCCTTGTCGCGGAGGAGGTTCCGGAGGATCCGGGTGAAGACCATCGTCGTCGAAACGGCCGTGTCGGAGCCGCCAGCGAACTCCTTGTCGACGGCGTCAGACGGCGACGGCAGCGGCTTCGAGCGGACGATCCGCTTCGGGATCTCGCCGCCCAGCGCTCGCCGTCGTTCGCGGAGGTACTGGACCTCCTCCGAATCGGGTCCCGGGTGGTAGTACGGGGCGTCCTTGATCTTGGAGTCCGGGATCGGCAGCTCGATCCGGTCACGGAAGATCTTCAGCTCCGCCTCGGACAGCTTCTTCGCCTGGTGGGTGATATTGCGCGCCTCGACGCCCGGGCCGAGCGTCCAACCCTTCACGGTCTTGGCGAGGATCACCGTCGGTGCGCCCGTCGACTCGGTGGCGGCCTTGTAGGCCGCGTAGACCTTGCGATAGTCGTGGCCGCCGCGGCGGAGCCTTGCGAGGTCGTCGTCAGAGAGATGTTCGACGAGCTTGCGCAGGCGCGGGTCCGGTCCGAAGAAATGCTCCCGGATGTAGGCGCCGCCGGCGACCGAGAACTTCTGGAACTCGCCGTCGAGCGTCTCGTTCATCTGCTGGACGAGGAGGCCATCGACGTCGCGGGCGAGGAGCTCGTCCCACTCCCGGGCCCAGATCACCTTGATGACATTCCAGCCGGCGCCACGGAACGTCGACTCGAGCTCCTGGATGATCTTGCCATTGCCCCGAACCGGCCCATCGAGGCGCTGGAGGTTGCAGTTGACGACGAACGTGAGGTTATCGAGGCCCTCGCGTGAGGCGAGGCTCAGCGCCCCGAGCGACTCGGGCTCGTCCGTCTCGCCGTCGCCGAGGAACGCCCAGACGCGGGAGCCGGACGTGTCGAGCTGGCCCCGGTTCTGGAGATAACGGTTGAACCGCGCCTGATAGATCGCGCTGATCGGCCCGAGCCCCATCGAGACCGTCGGGTATTCCCAGAAGTCCGGCATGAGCCGCGGGTGCGGGTACGACGGCAGCCCCTCGCCCGGGACCGTCTCCCGCCGGAAGTGATCGAGCTGGTCCTCCGTCAAGCGGCCCTCGAGGAACGCCCGGGCGTAGATCCCCGGCGCCGCATGGCCCTGGTAAAAGATCTGGTCGCCCGCCTGATCGTTGTCCTTGCCCCGGAAGAAGTGGTTGAAGCCGACCTCGTACAGCGACGCGGCCGACGCGTAGGTCGCGAGGTGGCCGCCGATCCCGGCGAAGCGGCTGTTGGCTCGCAGGACCATCGCCACGGCGTTCCAGCGGACGATCCGCCGGATCCGGAGCTCGAGCTGCTCGTCCCCGGGGAAGAACGGCTCCTGCTCGGGACTGATCGTGTTGATGTAGCGGGTCTGGGTTAGCGGGGGCAGCCCGACGTGGAGCTGCCGCGCGCGCTTGAGCAGCTTGTAAACAAGGAACCGCGCGCGACTCTCGCCTTCCTGCTCGACGAGCTGGTCGAACGAGGCGAGCCATTCCGATGTCTCGTCCGGATCGATGTCAGGTAGCTGGTGCTTGAATTCGTCGAAGTACATCGGAGCCTCGTGTCGGGTGGCGGTCAGGCGGGCTCGAGCCGAAGGGTGGTGCCGAGCAGGTCCGGTTTGATCATGATCTTCGCCGCCGGATCGCCGGCGTACTTGCGCAGATAGCCGGCGCTCGTCCGCTCGATCGCATCCGGATCCGTGGCCGGGATCGCCGTCGCCGGCAGGCGCTTGCCGCCGACATGGACTGCGACCGCCGGATTGGCCTCGACGTCACGGAACCAGCGTGACCCGGCGCCTCGCGCCGTCCGAACGAAGACCTCGCCGTCGTCGACTACGACCCAGATGACGGTCCGCCTTGCCGCCTTCTCGGGCGCCTGGGTCTCGATCTCGATCTCCTGCGTCCCGTCGAGCAGGTCGAGATCCTCCGTCGAGAAGCTCATGGGGCCAGCGTAGCCGATCGCGTCGGGAGGCGGCGCGGACCGTATGAAGGCAAGTCGAGGACGTGCGTGAACCGGCCACATTGATATGCCCCTGCAATGGTTTTGCAATGTCGGACCGGGTTAGGCGCGACGACGGGCCACCGACGATGGGTGCAGTTCGCCCGCGGGCGAGATGAACCTTCCGTGCCGAGATGCTCGGCCGCTAATTGGAGACACCAGCATGGCTCACGATCACGACACCGTCGTCGTCGAGAAGGGCGGGGGTTCCGGGATGGGCGCCATCCTCGCCGTCATCGGCATCGTCGTCCTGCTCGCAGCGGTCTGGTACTTCGCTCTCGGGCCGGGTGCCGCGCCGTCGACTACGAACAACACCAACACCAACACGGTGAACCCGCCGGCCGTCTCCGCACCCCCGGCCTCCTAGCGGACAACGAAAGGTGCCCTCCGGGGTACTTGCATCCACCAGTCACTATCAGTGCCCTGAAAAGAGAGGTGTGGCGTGGGTACACAGCCATTGGTGCTCGTCGCAGATGACGAGCCGCGGATCACGAAGCTGGTTTCCATCGCGCTGAGCGAGGAAGGCTTCCGGGTCGTGACCGCCACCGGAGGCGAGGACGCCCTCGCCAAGGCCGAGGAGGTCCGCCCCGACATCGTCCTCCTCGATATCGTCATGCCGGACCTCGATGGGATCGAGGTCATGCGGCAACTGCGCGAGCAGCGGCCGGTGCCGGTCATCCTCCTGACGGCCAAGGGCGCGACCGCCGACAAGGCGAAGGGCCTGGACCTCGGCGCTGACGATTACATCGCCAAGCCGTTCCACCCCGACGAGCTCGCGGCCCGCGTCCGCGCTGTGATTCGTCGCTCCTCCGGCGTCGAGCCGGGCGCCGGAGTCCTCGCGTTCGACGACATCGAGATCGACCTCGAGCGACGGATGGTCCGGCGCAATGGCGAGCTCGTCCAGCTGTCACGAACCGAGTGGCTGCTCCTTCAGCACCTCGCGACTCACCCGGGCAAGGTCGTCCTACATACCGAGCTCCTGACCAAGGTCTGGGGACCGGAATACCGCGATGACCTCCAGTACCTCCGAGTCTGGATCAGCCGGGTCCGCCGCAAGCTCGGCGCGAAGCCGGGCGAGCCGGGTCGGATCAAGACGTTCCAGGGCATTGGCTATCTCCTCGACGTCGAGGGGCCGGGCCAGGCGAGTGGCGGCGACGATGCCGAGCGATCCGCGCCCGATGCGCCCGACGCAAGCCCCACCAAGCGCCCGATGGACGAGGCAGCCCCGGTCGGCTGACTCCCGGGCAATGACAACCGATACCAACTTGCAAGGCGCCCGAACGGGCGCCTTGCTCATTCGAGGCGGACCGGGCGCCCAACCTGATAGGTCCGCCCACAGAGCGGATGCGTCTGCCACTCGGCGGACACACCGATGGGAGGCAACAACGATGACCTACGACGAACGAACGGTGGTCCAACGGGACGAGACTGACGCCCCTGCCACCGCCCCCACCACCAGCACGGCGGTCACCAGCCGGACTGTCGAGATGCGCCCGAGCGGCGGCACGGTCGCCAGCCGGATCGTCATCTTCATCTTCGGCGTGATCCAGGCGCTCATCCTCCTGCGGATCGTCCTGCTCCTGATGGACGCCCGGGAGGCCAACGACCTGGTGTCGTTCATCCTCAACGCGAGCCAGATCTTCGTGGCCCCGTTCGAGGGCATCCTGCGAACCGAAGCGCTCACGGCGGCCGGCTCGATCTTCGACCTCGCGGCAGTCCTCGCCCTCGTCGGCTGGACGATCCTCGAGGCGATCATCCTTGCCGCCGTCCGCGTCTTCCGGCGCGAGCCGGCCTGACCGCACCCTCCCTCCTCAAAGGCGGCGGCACCCACGCGGGGCCGCCGCCTTACTTTGTCCGCCACCTGCGGTAGCGTTACCGGGTGCAGCGCTATGACCCCCAGACGGCACTGATCGTCGTCGACGTCCAGAACGACTTTGCGGATCCGGCCGGCGGGCTATCCGTTGCGGGTGGCGACGCGATCCTGCCCACGATCAACGGCGAGGTCGCGGCCGCGGGGGCGGCCGGCGGCTTCGTCGCGTACACCCAGGACTGGCATCCGCCGTCGACCCCTCATTTCGCCAAGGACGGCGGCATCTGGCCCGTCCACTGCGTCGCCGGGACGTGGGGTGCGGAGCTCCACCCGGCCCTCGCCGAGGTCGCGGGGGCGCGCGTCCGAAAGGGTGTCAACGGCGAAGACGGCTACTCCGGATTCATGACGCGGGACCCGGCAACCGGCGAAACGACGCCGACGGAGCTCGAGGGCCTCCTCCGAGCTCGTAACATCCGGCGGGTCGTAGTCTGCGGGCTCGCGACCGACTACTGCGTCAAGGCGACCGCAACCGATGCGGCGGGCCTCGGCTTCGAGACCTACCTGCTGAGCGATGCCGTCCGCGCTGTAGACATCAGCCCGGGCGACGGCGAACGGGCGGTCGACGACATGCGGGCGGCCGGCGTGACCGTCTGGCAAACACGGATGCGCTGACACATGCAACTCCACCTCGTCGACGCCACCTACGAGCTCTTCCGGGCGCACTACGCGCCGCGGCCCGACGTACGCGGGACGAACGGGACGATCCTCTCGGGCGTGTCGGGGCTGTGCGACCAGCTCCTCTATCTCCTCCGCGAGGAGGGCGCGACACACGTCGGCGCGGCGACGGATCGCGTCATCGAATCGTTCCGCAACGACCTCTACCCCGGCTACAAGTCGAGCGCCGGGATGCCGCCGGAGCTCCTCGCCCAGTTCCCGATCGCCGAGGCGGCCATCGAGGCGCTCGGGATCGTCCTCTGGCCGATGGTCGAATGGGAGGCCGACGACGCGATCGCGGCGGCGGCCGACCGGTTCGCAGCGGACCCGGCCGTGGAGCGGATTCTCGTCTGCACGCCGGACAAGGACATGGCCCAGCTGGTCGACAATTCGCGGGTCGTCCTGTGGGACAGGCGGCGCGGGCTGACCTACGACGACGCCGGCGTTCGGGCGAAGTGGGGCGTCGCACCCAAGTCGATCCCCGACTGGCTCGCGCTCGTCGGCGACTCGTCCGACGGCTTTCCGGGCCTGCCCGGCTGGGGCGCGAAGTCGGCGGCGGCGGTGCTGACGATCTACCCGTCGCTCGAGGAGATCCCGCCGCGGGCGAGCCACTGGGAGGTGCCGAGCTTGCGCGGCGCGCCGGTCCTCGCGGCCACCCTCCGCGACCACTGGGCGGAGGCGCAGCTGTACCGCGACCTCGCCAGGCTGCGAACGTCGGCCGACGGCGTGCCGATCGCCCAGAAGTCAGCCGAGGACCTGCGCTGGGACGGCGCACCGCGCGATCGCTGGGAGGCGTTCTGCGAAGAGTGGGGCCTGACGCGTCTCCGATCCCGCCCCCATCGCTGGCAGGGCGAGTAGCGGGCACTCCTCGCCGATCAGCGGATCAGCGGATCAGCTCGAGGATCCTCCCGTGGTGAGCGGACGGGGCGGCCAAGGCACTGACGGCCCTCGCCGCCCGCGTGATGTCGAACCAGCCGCCGCCGTCGACGCTCGTCACCGTCGCTCCCGCTCGTTCCGCGATGAGGCCCGCCGCCGCAATGTCCCAGTTCGACATGCCGCCCTGCTGAATGAACGCGTCGAATCGGCCGTTCGCGACGTAGGCGAGTGCCAGCGCGGACGAACCCATCGACCGCGAGATGCGGATCTCCTTCCGGACGGCCCGGGCCCGCGTCGCCGCGGCCCGCCCTGACAGCGACATCTGGATCACGAAATCGGTCAGCTTGTCCTTCTCGGAGGTTTTGATCACACGATCGTTCAGGGTGGCGGGCCCGTCGGCCGTGGCGGCGAACAGCTCATTCCGGGTCGGGTCGAGGACGACGCCCGCGGCGGGCCGGCCGTCCACCGCCAGCCCCAGCGACACACAGAAGAACGGGATGCCATTCGCATAATTGATCGTCCCGTCGACCGGGTCGATGATCCAGACGCGGCCGGTCCCGCTCGTCGGGGCTTCGCCGCTTCCCGTCGCGTGTTCGCCCGACTCCTCGGCGACGATCGCGTCGCCCGGAAAGCGCTTCCGGATCGCCCCGATGATCAGCTCTTCGCTGAGGTGATCGACTTCCGTCACGATGTCGCGGGCGCTCTTGTAGTCGACCCGCTCGACGCGTTCGTACCGATCCATGATCAGCCGACCGGCCGTGGTGACGATGGCGGTCGCGAAGGCGAGATCGTGGTCGAACTCGCTCACGGCGCGGCGCAGTCAACCGCGAGCGGGCGGACGGTCGTCCCGAATTCCAGCACCCGGTGGTCGAACTCGATGGTCGCCCCGGGAGCGATCCGCGCCGTCAGGACGAACGCGGACTTCCCACTCCCCCCCGCCGCTGGGTCGATGATCCGGCAGGTCGTTGTGCCGGCATTCGACCCCTCGTTCGTGACCCGCAGTGAGACGACCAGGCCGCCGTCGGCCGATTTGACGTCCACCATTTCGGCCGGGAACGGGCCGATACCGGTGACGGCGAGGCGGGCGAGGATCGCGAGGCCAACGATCGCGAGGCCGACGGCCACGAAAATCGTGCCGTGGACCTGTGAGCTCGCCGAGTCCTTCAGCCCCAGCGGATTGCAGCGCTCGCACAGGCCGACGTCGAGGGCGACCGGAGCGCCGCAGCGCGCACAGGGGTGGGTCGGAGCCGCCGGCGGATCCTGCGAGATCGGGCTGGACGTCGGAGTTGTCATCGCGGAGTCATCGTGCCATGAACGTGGCCGCCGGGCGGGCGGCGTTGACTCGGGCCGGCCTACCACCGGTCGACGGCGCGGACGAGCGAATCCACGTCAGCCGTCGTCCGAGCCGTGAGGAGGATGTCGTTTGCGCCGGCCGCGAACCAGCGCGCCAGCTCGTCCCGCGGGGCGACGAGGAGCGGGTCGGCGGCCAGCGGGTCGGCGCCTCGTTTTCGCCGTCCACCGAATCCCAGGACAACCCGCTGCTGGGATCGCTCACGGCCGGCGGCCTCGAGGGCCTCGCGGTAGCGCGGCTCCAGATCGAGGAACGTGTCCGACTCCGCGGCCCAGCCGTCGCCGATCTCCGCCGCGAGCCGGACGCCGGCCGGCGTGCCGGCCCCGATCAGAATCGGGGGCGTAGGTTCGGGGATCGGATAGGCATGGGCCTCCGCGAGCGGGTAGAACCGGCCGCCGAGCGAAACCGGCCCGCCGGTCCAGAGCGCCCGGAGCACAGCGACGGCCTCCCGGAGGTGGAGTGCCCGCTCTTCGGGTGGCGGAAACGGGACGCCATAAGCCTGGTGCTCGGCCGGGTGCCCGCCGATCCCGATCCCGAGGACGAAGCGTCCGTTGCTCGCCGCCTGGAGCGTGGCGGCCATCCGGGCGAGGACCGCCGGGTGGCGGTTCATCACGTTCGTCACGAACGTCCCGACGGTAATGCGCTCGGTGAGCATCGCCGCCGCCGTCAATGTCGTCCAGGCCTCCAGCACTGGATCCGTCTTCACCCCTCGGCTGACGAAGTGGTCCCATGACCACACGCCGGCATACCCGGCCGCATCGAGGCGTCGGGCGCTGTCCAGCCACCAGCCGATGTCGACCCCGATCGTGCCCAGGACCACCCCGATCGGCAGGCGCTCGGTCACCGGAGCGTTCTGGGCATCGGGCAGCTGGCCAAACTTGCACCCCGGGAACGTATGCCGAGGTTCCACGCCCGTTCCGAGGTCCCTGATGCGCAGCTACGCATCAAATCTGTCCCAGAAAGGCCCGAGGAGGCCGGATCCAGCTTCGCGACTCCGCCAACATTCTCCCGGTGCAAATCTGGCCAGGAACGGGCGCCCAGGAGTGGCGACGACCACGCCACTCCCCTACAGCCCGGTCCGGAACAGGCGGATGTCCTCCGGAGCCGCCACGTGACCGTCGCCGCGGGTGAACTCGAGCGCGTTGAGAGCGCCCAATTCGTCGAGATCGACCGGGAAGCGCCCGATCATGTCCAGGACGACCTTCTGGATCCGCTCGGCGTTCTGGGCGAATACCTCGAGCACGGATCGGGCGTCGACGGCCTCCGTGCCCTCGTGGACGCCGGCGTCGTAGTCCGTGATCAGGGCGATGTTCACGACCGCCATCCCGAGCTCGCGGCAGAGCCACGCCTCGGGGAACTGGGTCATGTTGATGACCTCCCAGCCGGCGTCGCTGAACCACTTCGATTCGGCCTTCGTCGAGAAGCGCGGGCCTTCGATCACGACGACCGTGCCGCCGTCGTGCACCTCGATCCCCTGCTCCCGGCAGACATCGACCGCGATCGTTCGCAGCACCGGGTCGTATGTCTCGGCCGATGACAGGTGGGTCACGATCGGGCCGTCATAGAACGTCTGCGCCCGGCCACTGGTCCGGTCGACGAATTGATCGCAGACAACAAAATCGCCCGGCTTCACGGCGAGCTGGAGCGATCCGGCCGCGCACGGCGAGATGACTGCCTTCACCCCGAGCGATCGCATCGCCCAGACGTTGGCCCGGTAGTTGATCTTGTGGGGCGGAATCGTGTGGCGGCGACCATGTCGCGGCAGGAATGCGACGCGACGATGCCCGACCATCGCCAGGAAGAACGAGTCGGATGGTGGGCCATACGGCGTGTCGACCTTGATCTCGCGGACGTCGTCGAGGAGCGAGTAGAACCCGGAACCGCCGAACACGCCGATCTCCGCAAGATCAACCACGTTTGAGCCTCCTGCTGTCGAGAATGCCGCCGGTCGCCCGCGATTCTAGCCGGGACCGATACGATGACGATCCACACAGAGGGTACGTCCCATGACCGAACCCGCCGACCCCAGCCCGCCGGAACGTGGGGTCGACTGGCGCCCGCCGCGCAGCCGCGAGTCAAACCTACCGTCGATAGTCGTCGGGATCATCCTGCTCGCCATCGGTGTCTGGTACCTGCTCGACCACACGCTCGGGATCCGGATGCCGCGGATCGACTGGGGCGACATCTGGCCGATCATCCTGATCGCTATAGGTGGGATCGTGCTCGTTCGATCGGCTCGCGGACGGGCCTGATGGCGACCGACGCCGGTACCGGTCGCGGCCTGGCGGAGACCCTCCAGCTCGCCGACTGGCGGCGCCGGATCGCCGACCTCTACGCCGAGGTCCGGGTGCTATCGGCGACCGACGTGGAGTCGGCGCTGGAGCTCTGGCGAACCACCCGAGAGCGCCTCTTTCGCGAGCACCCGCAGTCGCCGGTGCCGGCCGACAAACGTGCGAGGTTCTGGGCTCGGCATTATCCGGCGGACCCTGCGCTGCGCTTCGAGGTCGCGGTGGCAGCCGACGAAGCGCCCATCGAGCCCGCGGCGGGTGGTTTCGCCGCGCTGGGCGGCGGACTCGGGATCGCGATGGACCTGCCGGTCAGCGCCGGCGGGACGATGTCGTTCAGCCGGATCGGCCATGTGGAGGTGCCGTTCGCGACAGGCGCGAGGCGGCTGGGGGTCTACTGGATGGCCGGCTACGCGGGTGGCATCTTCCTGCCGTTCCGGGACGCGACAAGCGGCAGCGAAACGTACGCGGCCGGCCGCTATCTGCTCGACTCGGCCAAGTCGGCCGATCTCGGCGGCGACTCGGAGCGTGGAACCCTCGTTCTCGACTTCAACTTCGCGTTCCAGCCCTCGTGCGCGTTCGACCCGAAGTGGGCCTGCCCGCTGGCGCCGCCCGAGAACCGCCTCGACATCCCTGTCCTCGCCGGGGAGCGTCTCGCGTGACCATGGTCCCATCTGAGGAGCGGACCCTTGGCGCCTCGGATCGACGAGGACGAGGGGGCACAATGTCCTATACGGGCTCCCAGACCCGTGTTCGGACGCAACCTGCCGGCGACAAGCTTGGATCCCATGCGCTTCTTTACAGCCCCTAAGCCCACCGAAGACCAGCGGCTGCTGTGGTCGCGCGACATCCGATTCGCGAACCGGCTCGCCCAGGCGATCGAGGGTGGTCGGGTCCTCGAGCTCGAGTCGGGGACCGTCCTGATCGGTCCGGCCTCGGAACTCACCGACGCACTGGCCGCGGAGATCGCTGCCCTGGTCCACTCGCCCGCCTACGGCCTCGTCGACCTCGACGACTCGCTGCCCGAAGGCGACCGCCACATCGCCGCGATGTCCGAGGCCGTCCTCCTGTCCGGTCTGGCCGATCGGATCGGGATGGCCCAGTCGACGCAGGGCATCCAGACGAAGACCCTCGACTACTTCTTCAACCTTCGGAACGTCCATCAGATTGCGTTCCAGCCGATCATCGAGCTGTCGAGCGGCGCTCTGTACGAGTACGAGTGCCTGTTCCGGCCGAACATGCCAATGCTGCCGCAGTCGATCACCTCGATCGTTCACGCGGCAATCGATACGGGTCGCTCGATCGAGCTCGACGCGTTCATCATCAAACTCATTCTTGCCCGAGCCGGCGAGCTCGAGCAGACGCGCCGCGAAGCCGGGTTGCCGTCGCTCCGGCTGGCGATCAACTTCACGCCGGCCAGCCTGCTCGACAGCCACTTCGAGGCGAAGGCCCTGGCTGCCATGGTCACCGCTGCGGGCCTCTCGCCGCGCCACATCACCCTCGAGTGCACGGAGCAGCAGGCGGTGGCTGACGTCGTTCCGCTGGTGAAGCAGGTCAAGGCGCTGCGGCGGCTGGGATTCGGGTTCGCCATCGACGACGCCGGGGCCGGCTACGCAAGCTTCACGCTCATCGCCGCGCTCCACCCGTCGATCATCAAGATCGACAGGGAGATCGCCCACGGCATCGCCCGCGACGACGCCAAGCAGGCCCTCGTCGAGGCGTTCGTCTCCTTCGGCCGCCGGATCAGGGCACGGCTCCTCGCCGAAGGCATCGAGAAGCGGAGCGACCTCGCGATGCTGACGAGCCTCGGGGTCGAGTTTGGCCAGGGCTACCTCATCGGCAAGCCGGCGTACCTGCCCGCCCCGCCACGCCGGATCGAGACGCTCCGCCTCGCCGCTGCCCGCGGCACGGTCCGTCGCAAGGTCGCCGCCGCGGTCCCGAAGCCGCGGCCACGGACGGTCACCGCGAAGTAGCAGCCCATTTTCGCGGTCACTTCACGATTGAGACGATCACGAGCCCCACGATGACTGACGGGACGATCAGCAGCCAGAGCTTGAGATAACGATCCCAGGGCCCCCTCAAGGGATTGATCTCGATTGGATCGAGCTCCGACTCCTGGGGCGATCGGCCGGTTTCCTGGAACGCCCAGTTCGCGTACTCGCGGTGCTCGGCCCGGGCGGGTAACGGCAGGCGGCCGGAGTTCAACGCATCGCCGACCTGTCGCCGGCCGAGCTTCCGGCTCGCGCCGCAGTTGCCACAGATCAGCTGGTGGCTGAACCAGATTGGCAGGATCGGAACGAAGAAGACTTCGATCCAGCTGACAGCCCGCACGACAACGTGCGGACCCATCCTCGAACAGATCGCGCAGAGGTCGTTCTTGGTGGCCAGAATGATCGGCCGACGGAGCCAGCCGAATATGACCATCGCTGGAGCGTACTACGCGACGTCGCCCCGGAATTCGCTCCCCTCCAGGCGCTCCCTCAAGGAGCTTCCTTCTCTGTTCCTGGCCAAACTTGCGCCCCCAGAGCGTTAGCCGAAGACCGAGGCCGCTCAGGTATTGGCCAGGTGTCTGTCGAGGCGGATTCCGTGCGTTGAGTGTCCGGCGGGACCGCAGCGACGCCCCGATTCGGCCCTCCGACCTCCGCCAACATTCCTGCGCTGCAAATTTGGCCAGATGGCGGGCACGAGCCGCCGGCAAGGCGCCTCGCGTACCATCTGTGGCAATGGCCCTCCCCGCGATCACATCCCTACCCGAACACGTGCGCCGATTCCTCGCCATGCCGCGGTACGCGGCCGTCGCCACGATCGACGAAGACGGCGCTCCGCGGCAGGCCGTCGTATGGTTCCTGCTCGACGGCGACACGATCGTCGTCAACAGCCGTCACGGCCGCCGCTGGCCGACGAACCTGCAGCGCGACCCAAGGGTCTCGATCGCCGTCACGGATCACGCCCAGGAATCATGGGTTGGGCTCGTCGGGACCGTCGAGGTGGTCGACGACCAGGAGCAGGCCCAGGCCGACATCGCCGCGATGGCTCGCCGCTTCCACGGCGCCGATTCGGCCGAGGCGAATGAAGCCATCGCCGCCTTCCGGACGCAGCGCCGGGTGAGCTTCCGGCTGCGCCCGACGAACATCCACGATCACGTCGAGGACTGACGGCATGCCGACGACGATGAGGTTCGGAGCGCAGCTCTGGTCGCAGCGCACGAGCTGGCCGGAGTTCCGTGATGGCGCCCTGGCGGCCGAAGCGAACGGCTGGGATTCCGTCTGGACGTGGGATCACCTCCTCGCGATCTTCGGGCCGTGGGAGCAGCCGATCCTCGAGGGCTGGTCGACGCTGACGGCAGTGGCTGCGGTCACGAGCCGCATTCGACTCGGGCTGATGGTCGGCGCCAACACGTTCCGCAACCCGGGCGTCACGACAAAGCTGGCGACGACGCTCGACAACGTGAGCGCCGGGCGGGCCGTGCTCGGGATCGGCGGGGCCTGGTTCGAGCGCGAGCACGAGGCGTTCGGCATCCCGGACTGGGGCTCCGGCTTCGGCGAGCGCCTGGATCGGCTCGACGAATTGGTGATGCTCATGCGTCGCCTACTCGACGGCGAGCGGGTGACGCACGAGGGCCGCTTCTACCGCATGACCGACGCGCTCTGCGAGCCACGTCCGATCCAGGCCAAGCTGCCGATCCTCATCGGCGGATCAGGTCCGCGCAAGACGCTGAGGACGACGGCCCTGCGCGGTGACGCGTGGAACACAGCAGGAACGGTCGAGGAAGTGACCGAGAGACTCGCGATCCTCGACGGCCACTGCGCCGACGTCGGACGGGACCGTGCGGAGATCGAGCTGACGATCAGCTTCCCGATCGTCATCCGCGACGACCCGGCCGACGCCCAGTCCGCGTTCGATGGGCTCCTCGCGTACAACGGCGCCGAAGACATGGGCCAGGTGCCGGTCCTTCTCGGGTCGCCGGCGACGGTGGCCGACGGGCTGCGCCCGTACCGGGACCTCGGCTTCCGCACGGTCATCGTACGGCTGCCCGCACCGTACGACCGCGAGACGCTCGAACGGATCAGCGAGGTCGACGCACTCCTCGCCGATGGCTGACGCTGGCCCCAGCCGCGGCCCGGTCGTCGCGCTGGCGGGCGGTGTCGGTGGCGCGAAGCTCGCCCACGGTCTGCAGGCCCATCTCGGGGATCGGTTGACCGTTGTCGTCAACACCGGCGACGACCTCGAGCTCCATGGCCTGCTCGTCATGCCGGACCACGACACCGTCATGTACACCCTCGCCGGGATCGCGAACCGCGAGCTCGGCTGGGGCATCGAGGGCGAGACGTACGCCGCGGCGGAGATGCTGGGCCGATACGGGGAGCCGACGTGGTTTCGCCTGGGCGATCGCGACCTCGCGACGCACATCACCCGGACCGCCCGCCTACGTGCCGGTGCGGGTCTGACGGAGGCCTGTCTCGGGCTTCAGCGCTCCATCGGCGTCCGCGCCGCGATCCTGCCGATGAGCGACGACCCCGTACGAACGGAGGTCCGCACCGACGACGGCTGGCTCGAGTTCCAGGACTACTTCGTCGGCCGGCACCAGGAGCCGGACGTTCACGAGGTGCGGTTCCGGGGCGCCGACCTGGCCTCCGTCACGCCGGAGGTCGTCGGCGCTCTCGACGCCGCCCGGGCGATCGTGATCGCCCCATCGAATCCGATCGTCTCAGTCGGGCCGATCCTCGCGATCGAGGAGATTCGGGCAGCCCTCGCCCGCGCCCGAGAGCGTGGGATCCGGGTCCTCGCGGTATCCGGGATCGTCGGCGGCAAGGCGCTCAAGGGCCCGGCCGACAGGATGCTCGTGTCGCTCGGTCATGAGTCGAGCGCGCTGGGCGTGGCCCGGATCTACGCGGCCCTGGCCACGGACTTCGTACTGGATGCGGTCGACGAGCACCTAGCGCCGGCGATCGAGGCGCTCGGCCTCCGAGCCCACGTCACCGACACGATCATGACCGACGACGCCGCCCGTGCCCGCCTCGCCGCTGAGTGCCTGGCCTGGGCCGCGGAGCGCTGACGCTCCGCATCGCCCCGAGTCATTCGCCTGTCTGCCTGATGCCGTTGGTTGCATATCACGTGGAGCCGGAGAACGCCGATCTCGGAGTGATGCAACCAACGGCATCGCGGGAGAACACGAGCGAACTCTCGTGGATGCGGTGACTTGACTACGCCAGCGCGCATGTCTCACATTGCCGCCATGCACGTCCCCGAGCCAGCGTTGATTCGCCGCCAGCAGCAGTCCCCGACGAGGGACGGCTCGGCCTGACGACGCGCGCCCGGGTGGGCGCCGCCACGAACGGAACGAACGCCCTCGGACAACCCCGAGGGTGTTTTCGTTTGCCCAGGAGATCGCCATGGACCCCCTGCTTTTCGCTCGAGGCCTCGTCCTCGGCTTCACGATCGCCGCCGCCGTCGGCCCGATCAGCCTGCTGACGATCCGCCGGACGCTCGCCCACGGCCGGATCTACGGCCTGGCGTCGGGGCTCGGGGTCGCGCTGGCCGATGCCACGTACGGGGGGATTGCAGCGTTTGGGCTCACCGCGGTGACGTCGATCCTCGTCGGCGGGCGGTTCGTGCTCGGGATCGTCGGCGGCCTCTTCCTGCTCGTCCTGGCCTGGCGGTCGATGACCAGCCGACCCGACGCTGTCGCGGTGGCTGACGACCGGCCCGGCCTCTTCGGCGCCTTCATCTCGATCTTCGGGCTGACGATGACAAACCCGATGACGATCCTGTCGTTCGCCGCGATCTTCGCCGGGCTCGGCGTCGTCGGGCGCGGCGGCGCCGACGCCGCGCTGCTGACGCTCGGCGTGTTCTGCGGGTCGGCGAGCTGGTGGCTGATCCTCACGTGGGCTGTGTCGGCGCTCCGTTCGCGAGTCACCGTCGCCGGGCTGACGTGGGTGAACCGCGTGTCGGGCCTTGTCCTATTCGGCTTCGCGATCTGGTCGATCGCCGGCGCATTCCTTTCATGACGGACGGGGCGGGTAGCATTCCGGCGATGGACGCAACCTCTGGTCACGATCCGGAAGTGGATGCGCCGCGCGTCGTCGCGATCGTCCCGGTCGGGGCGCTCGAGGGCGCGAAGTCGCGGCTGGGTGAGACGCTCGACGCGGAGGAGCGGCGGGACCTGGTCGCGCGGATGCTGGAGCGGACGGTGCGCGCAGCGCTCGCCACGCCGGGCCTCGCCGAGACGCTGGTCGTCAGTCCCGATCGTGAGGCGCTCGCGGCAGCGGCGCGGCTCGGGGCGCGGACACTCCTCCAGCGGAGCCAGGGACTGAACCGCGGCCTTCGCGAGGCGCGGGACGATGCGGTTGCGAGCGGCGCCGACGCGATCGTCGTCGTGCCGATCGACATCCCGCTTATCTCGTCTGAGGCCCTCGCTGAGCTCTTCGCGCCGCTGGCGATCATCCTCGAGCGGCCGCTCGTCGTCCTCGCGCCGGACCGCCACGGCCGCGGCACGAACGCGCTGGTTCTCGCGCCGCCCGATGCGATCGAGTTCGGGTTCGGAGGCGACAGCCGGGCGGCCCATGCCGCGTGCGCCGACGAGTCAGGGGCACGTTACGTCGAGCTCGAAGGCCCGCTGTCGCTCGACATCGACACGCCGGACGACCTCCTTCTCGTCGAGTCCCTCGCAACGGGGGCGGCGGATGCCCGCTGACGACGACGGCCGTGTCGAGGTTGTCGCCCTTGACGGGATCCCCGAGATCGCGGCGGGTGACGACCTGGCGGGGATCCTCGGCGACGGGCTGGAGCGACAGGGCCACCTGTTGCCGCTCGGCGCCGACGACGTCCTCGTCGTCACCCAGAAGATCGTCTCGAAGGCCGAAGGGGCCGTCGTCGACCTGACGACCGTCGAACCGCGCCGGGAGGCCATCGAGTTCGCCGCGAAATGGGATCGCGATCCGCGTCAGGTCGAGGTCGTGCTCCGGGAGGCCCGACGTGTCGTCCGGATGGAGAACGGCGTCCTCATCACGGAGACACCGCACGGATTCGTCTGCGCGAACGGCGGCGTCGACGCGTCGAATGTCGGGCCGGGCAGCGGCCAGATCGTGACACTCCTCCCACGTGACCCGGACGCGTCCGCGACTGGGATCCGCCGGGCGATCGAAGCCAGGTTCGGCGTCGACCTCCCCGTCATCATCAGCGATTTGTTCGGACGGCCGTGGCGCTGGGGGATCGTCGACATCGCCATCGGGGTGTCCGGGATGCTGCCGCTCCAGGACCTCCGCGGCGTCGCCGATCACGACGGCCGGGTCATGCGCTCGACTGTCCGGGCCGTCGCCGACGAGATCGCCAGCGCCGCGGAGCTGGCATTCGGCAAGACGACTGCTCGCCCGGCCGCCCTCGTCCGCGGAGCCAACCCGACCCGCGGCGAGGCAACGATCCGGGGCGCACTCATCCCCGCCGAGAACGACCTCTTCCGCTGAGAAACCGGCGGCGTTCGAAACCGCCATTCAGCTGCCCGCCGTATCGTTAACCGATGGCACTCCACGACTACCTCGCCGGCGAGGTCGGCGAGGACTGGGCCGACGGGATCATCAGCCGACGTGAGGCGTTGCGCAGGCTCGCCCTTCTCGGGCTGTCGGTCGGCTCGGCGATCGCGCTCCTCGAGGCGTGCGCGCCGGCCGGTGGACCGGCGAGCGCGGCGCCGACGAGCGGGAGCGTCGGACCGTCTGCCAGCGCGCCGACGTCCCCGTCGCCCGGCGCCCCGGCGTCGGCCTCGCCGGGGCCCCCCGCCGACGGCGAAGCCATCACATTCCCGGGGCCGAACGTCGAGCTCCAAGGGTTCTTCGTCGGCGCCGACGCACCGAAAGGCGCGATGCTCGTGATCCACGAGAACCGCGGGCTCAACGACCATATCCGGTCGGTGGCGTCGCGGCTCGCCGCCGACGGCTACTCCGCGCTCGCCATCGATCTCCTGTCCGAGGAGGGCGGCAGCGACGCACTCGCCCAGGGCGACGTCCAGGCGGCCCTCTCACGAGCGTCGGATGAGCGGCTCGTCGGCGACATGAAGGCTGGACTCGACGAGCTCGAGCGGCGCGCGCCCGGCGCGAAGCTCGGTGCGATCGGGTTCTGCTTCGGCGGCGGGATGGTCTGGGCCCTGCTCGACGCCGGCGATCCGCGCCTCGCCGCGGCGATCCCGTTCTATGGCCCCGCCCCCGCCGCGCCGGACTTCTCTGGCAATACGGCCGCCGTCCTCGGGGTCTATGCCGAGCAGGACGCCCGAGTCAACGCGTCGCGCGAAACGGCCGAAGCGGCGCTCACCGCCGCCGGGCTCGAGCACGAGATCAAGACCTATCCCGGCGTCGATCACGCCTTCTTCAACGACACGGGCGCGCGCTACAACGCCGAGCAGGCGGCCGCCGCTTACACCGACGTCCTGGCCTGGCTCGAGCGATACCTCGCCTGAGCATCCCGTCACCGCCGTTCCTGGCCAAACTTGCGCCCGCGGAACGTTGGCGGAGGTGGAGCGCGGGCTCGGGCCGATGCAAGTTTGGCCAGATAGGGGGCCGATGTGCCCTACGCGCGCCGGAGCCACACTCCCCTATGGCATGGCGGGTAGCCGCGTGATCCAGTACTCCGTGTCGGGTGTCACCGGCGTCCCGAAGCGCGCATTGACCGCGTAGACGCTGCCGGCGACCCACGCCGCCGTCGTCGGGACCGCCAGGGTGTCCGAGCTCAGGAATCCCAGCCGCAGGGCCATCGCCAGCCCGGGTCCGAGGGCGAACACCGCGACGCGGTTGAGCCGGTTCTGGACGACGTACAGCGTCCCGCCGCGGACCTCGAGCCCGTCGCCAAACGTCACGTCGACGTCGGCGCCTAGCTGGATCTCGGTGGCCTCGCCCGTCGCGGCATCGACCCGGAACAACTGCCCCGTGAAGGAATTGACGATGATCAGCCAGCCGCGCGCCGCGACGATGCCGTTGGCGTTGAACTGGTCCGCGACCAGCTCGAAGTCACCGGTCAGAGGGAGCGTCGTGGCTTCGGATGGATCGGGCAGCGCGCCGTTGTCCCCCAGCGGAATGACATTGAGATGGGCGAAGCCGGAATCCGTCACGTATACCGCGGACTCGGTGACAACGAGATCGTTGAGGAATCCGGCCGGCGAGAACGTGTACGTCTCGAGGGGCGAGCCGGAGGAGGCGTCGTACACCCGGACCTGGCCGGTCGGGCCGCCGGCGACCCACAGCCGGTTCGCGGCCGCGTCGTACTCAACGCCGACGGCCGGCGGGGCGCCTCCCGGCACGAGTAGCGACGTGTCTCCTGTCCGGACATCGGCCTTCAGGACCGAGCCGGTCGCGAGCGAGCCGACATACACGGTAGTTCCGTTGCCGGCGGTGATTCCTTCCGGCGCCCAGCCGTTCGGCAGGGCGATCACGTTCGGGAAGGGAATCGCGGCACTCGCCGGGGCGGCGAACAGTGTCACGACCATGGCGAGGGCGAGGACGGCGCTGAGGCGTCGCTTCATCGGGGAGTCCTCCTTCTTCTCGGCTGGGGTTTCGAGGTGCGTGGAGGCGGCTGGATGCGGCTGGGTCGCGGAGTGAGCGACGCCCGGCCGGTGCTCCTCAATGGTACGACTCAGCCGCGACGGGCGGTTTTCCGCGCCTCCGTCGCCCACAGGACGATCGCCGCGCCGACGGCTGTCACGACGGCCGAGACCGCGAACATGCCCGGGATCGTGAGGGCCGCGGCGATCTGGCCGCCGATCACCGCACCGAGGATCGAGCCGATGCTGAACGCCGTCCCCGAGAAGAGGCCCTGGGCGGTCGCCTGGACGCTCGGTGGGACCGCCCGCGAGACGTACGTGACGGTCCCGACGTAGAAGAGGGCGTAACCGATTCCGCCGAGCGGCGCGATGGCCACGAACAGGAGTGGCTCCGACGTCAGCGCCCAGAGCCCCGCGCGAACGGCGAATGCCAGGCCGCCGAGGACGAGCAATCGCTCCGCGCCGACGCGGCGGACGAGGAGCGGGAAGGCCAGCATCAGCGGAACCTCCACGAGCGCACCCGGAGTCCAGACGAGGCCGACGAGGGCGCTGCTCGCGCCAAGCTGGACGAGGTGGACGGACAGAAACGTGTGGACCGCCGAGACCGCGATCCAGAGCAGGACCGAACCGATGAAGAACAGCAACAACGTCGGATCGCGAACGAGGTCGGACAGGCCTGACGCGAAACTCGTCCTGAAATCGCCCTGTTGCCCCAGTCCCGTGGTCCGGACCGCCGAGCAACAGATACGCGACCACGCCCGTGAGGAAGAGCCCCGGAACATAGACGAGGAACAAGCCCTGGGGACCCGTCTGGCCGATCAGGATCCCGACGCCGAGCGCGCCAATGGTGAACGCGAGCGATCCGAACGCCCGCGCCCGGCCGTAGCGGTCTCGGTTCTTGCCGACGATCTGGATCGTTCGGCTGTCGAGCATCGGGCCGAGACCGGCCGAACCCGCGGCCAGGATCGCGACGGCGATCGCAACGAGAAGCGGCTCGCGCGTCACCGCCAGCCAGGTCGCGGCGGCCGCCGACCAGAGGCCGGCGACGGCGAGCGGGCCTCTGACATCGCGGACACGGTCCACCAGCGCTCCCCAGGCCGGTGCGGCGATGACCGCGACCCCCGCGTTCAGCGCGGCGAGCAGCCCGATCGCCGGCAGGTCCAGACCGATCGATCGGAAGTAGACCGCGATGTACGGGAAATAGGCGGCGACCGCCCCGAACAGGAGGAAGTAGACAATTGCGGGCCGAACGATCGACGCAGGAACAGGGGATGACGGGGTATCGGACACGGGCCCGCGCATCGTAGCGGTGCGGGAAGTTATCCACGCAGATTGTGGAAAGTAAGGTAGATGTAATGTTGAAGTCCCGGCTGGCCTCGGACGCGTGCGCCGGGATCGTGCGCGATTGCAAGCCTTTCGGCGGGGCAGGGACGCGCGCCGTGATCGGAGGTCGGGTACACATCCCGCTATGACTGACGTCAGCCGCGCCGACCGGAAGGTCGAGGCGACAGCCCGGCCACGGCTCGATGCCGCTCTCGCCGCGGTTACGACCGCCGCGAAGGCGGTCACGATCGTGTGCGCCGTCGATGCGCTGCTCAACGCGGACTCGCCGCGGCTCCGGGGCAAGGCGATCCGGGCCCGCGCCGTGGGCTATACGGCGGCACTCTTCATCGTGCCGGTCGTCTGGCGCCTCCTGCCCGATCGCGGCCGCTACCCCCATGAACTCGACCTGGCGGTGACCACACCGCTCCTGCTGGATGCCGCGGGCAATGCGCTCGGGCTATACGAGAGGGCCCACATCGACGACGTCGTCCACGTTGCCAACGCCGCGATCGTCAGCGGGGTTGCCGGGGCGCTCTTCGCTCCACGCGTCGATGATCGGTGGCAGGCGGCACTCGCCGGCGCCGGCGTCGCGATCGCGGCCGAGACTGCATGGGAGGTTGCCGAATACGGCGCCTGGCGCCTGGGCGCCGATGGGATGAACCTGACCTACGAGGACTCGATGGACGATATCGCGGAGTCGTGGGTCGGCGCGGTGCTCGGCGCGTTGTTCACCCTCACGCGGATGCCGCGCTCCAAGGCGGCGCGGGAGCGTGCCGGCTGGCGAGAACCGCTCGGAGCGGGGAGGACGGGAGACGGCTGAGGAGCCGGCCAGCGTCCTCCGCATCGCGTACCTCGGTCACGCGACGCTCCTGATCGAACTCGACGGGGTGCGCCTCCTCACCGATCCTGTCCTCGGGGATCGGCTCGGGCCGCTCCGCCGCCACGGGCCGACGCCGGAGCTCGGGGCACTCGGCGCGCTGGACGCCATCCTCGTCTCGCACGCCCATCCCGATCACTTTGACCCGGGATCGATCCGTCGGCTCGGCGGGGTGGCCCCGCTCCTCGTCCCGCTCGGGCTCGGCGCGGCGGCGGCGCGACTCGGACGTCCGGTCGAGGAGGTCCGCGTCGGTGACTCTGTCGAAGTCGGCCGGGTAGCGATCACCGCGGTGCCTGCGCTTCACCTGCGCTGGCCACTCCGACCGCACGCGCTGACGATCGGCTTCCTCATCGAGGGTTCGAGCGGGCTCTATTTTGCCGGGGACACCAGGTTCTTCTCCTCGATGGCTGACCTCGCTGGGCGGGTCGACGTCGCCTTGCTGCCGGTCGGTCGCTGGGGGCCGCATCCAGGACCCGATCGCCTCGGCCCGGCCAGCGCAGCGCGGGCCGCCGTCGCGGTCGGGGCGAGCGTCGTGATCCCGATCCACTGGGGCACGTTCTACCCGGCCGGCTTCTGGCGCATCTGGCCGCGGCCGCTCCGCGAGCCGGCTGCGCGATTCGCGGCGGAACTCGAAACCAACTCGGAGGTCGACGTGAGGGTGCTCGAGCCCGGTGAGGTCACGGACATCGCCGCACGCGGGCGACGCTAGTCCAGCGCGAACTATCCCGTCGCGATCTCGCCTGCCGGCTCGTACGTGCCGATCACGACTCCAGTAGTCGAGACCTTCGAATCCACGAGCTTCAGCCCAGACGGGACCGTCCCTTCAGCAAACAAGCGCTTGCCCGACCCAATGACGACCGGGAAGACCCACAGGCGGTACCTGTCGACGAGGTTGTTGCGCATCAACGTCTGGACCAGGTTGCCGCTGCCATGCACCTGCAGCTCCGGTCCATCTTCCTTCTTGAGTGCCGCGATGCCTTCGGCCGCATCCCCCTCGATAAGGACGGAGTTGCTCCACTCCAGGGTGGGCTGGCCTCGCGACGCGACGTACTTGGTCGCGTCGTTGAGCGGCTTCGCGCCCTCCTCCTCGGAGGCGTGCGGCCAATACGCGGCCATGATGTCGTAGGTCGTCCGGCCGAGAACCATGGCGAATGGCTTGCTCGTCGCCTCGTCCATGATCTGACCCATCATTCCGTCCCAGTAGTTCATCGACCAGCCGCCCTGCGTGAAGCCGCCGCTCTCGTCCTCGCGGGGTCCGCCTGGGGCCTGCATGACCCCGTCGAGGGTCAGAAACGTGGTTACGAGCAACTCTCTCATCAGTGGCGTCCTTTCAATCGACTCTTAGCTTCGCCGAGTCGCACAGTCCTCGCCCGCGCCGCGCGCCGCGGTCCAGAGGGCCCGCCGGGCAGTCTCGAGCCGATCCAGCCCTGCGAACGCCGAGGTTTCGACCTCCCGGGCGACATTCGCGCGCACCTCGCGGCCGAGGCCACGGGCCCAGCGGCGCCCGACCCACCCGGCATGGAGACCCAGCAGCCTCGCAATGAGGTAGCCGGCCAGCAGAGCGGCAATGAGGGCAACGAACGGAACCGGTAGCTGCCCCAGAACCGGCACGACGACCGAGTCGACAGGGAACTTGACGAAAACCCACAGCACCACCCAGGCCACGGTGAACACCAGGGCCAGCGTGGCAAGGGTCTGCATAAGCCCGATGAGCGTCCAGATCCGGCTTGACGGGACAGTCGCGGCCCGCGCGGCAATCGCCCGGTCGACTGCTCGACCAAGGTTCGCGCCGACTGCCCTAGGCTCGACGCTCGTGGCAAGCGTGCCACGGGTGGTCGGCGGCGCCTCCGCGAGTGGGACGCTGACGGCCGCGCGGAGGAGCTCGAGCGCGGGCGCGATAGAACCTCGCTCCCGCCATCGGGTGAGGAAGGTCCCTGGATCCGCGACGCGGGCCTGGCGCCCGGACCAGCGATAGATCCGCGAGGTGATCGCGCCGAGCGGGCCGGCGCCCCTGGCCCGGGCACGGGCGCGCGTGGCGGCGACCGCCTGGCGCTCCGCGGCAGGCAAGTCGATGACGCGCAAGAGCTCCCCGGTGACGCGGTCGATGGTCTCGCGCCGCGCCGATCCGTCGACGAACGGTCGGGCCCGCATCGTGGGGTCGATGCCGGCAGCGTGAGCAAGCGCGGCGACGGCCGCCGCGATCGAGGTCACGAGGCGGGCCCGAACGACACGTTTCGCCTCGACCGCACCGGCGAGCCACTCGCGGAAGTGCTCGATGCCGACATGTCCACCGCTGCGGGCCGAGGCGAGCAGCACCCGGACCCGCGGCCCCCGGCCGCCTCCGCCGGCCATCCGCGCCAGGTCGCGCTCGAGGTCGCGTCGGACGCGCTCGGCGTCATCGGGCGACAGCCGATCCGTCTTGTTGAGCACGACCACCTGGCGATCGAGCCGGGGCAGCCACTCGGCGAGGAAGTCGTCGTGGAGGATCGCGTCGTGGTACTTCTCCGGGTCCGTGACCCAGACAACCGCATCGACGCGTGGGAGGATCGCCTCGACCCGTTCGCGGTGCTCGCGCTCGATCGAGTCGAGGTCCGGCAGATCGAGGATCGCGACGTCGCCTGGCCCTTCCTCGTCGTGGTCGCGAACCTCGTCGTCCGAGACGCTGAGCCAGCCGAGCAGCCCAGCCAGCTCCGAATGGCTTGAGCGGGAGACCCAGGCGATCGGGTGCGCGGTCGTCGGCCGGCGGGCGGACGCGTCGCTCACGGACGTTCCGGCGAGGGCATTGAGCAGGCTCGACTTGCCGACTCCGGTGCCGCCAACGAGGGCAAGGACGTATGAGTCGGCCGGGAAGCCGAGCCGGCCGCCGATCTCGCTGCGGACGGCCTCGGCATCCGCGGTGGACACTCCCAGCGTCGCCGCGGCGGCGATGGCGTCGTCGAGCCGCTTGAGGCAGGCGCCGATACCTCGGTCCTCAATCGAGGGGCCGGCCCAATCCGGGAGCGCGGGAACGACGCTGCGGCCGGCCGCGGCCGGTTCCGCGACAGTCATCGGGACGTGGGCGGGGTCGCGTCGATCGCGGCGTCCGCCTCGGCCTCGCCACTGCCGGCCGCGCCGCGGCCGCTGCCGCACCAACGGCCGCTGCCGCACCAACGGCAGCCTCGTCCGCCCGGCCGAACATCGCGAGGGCGTCCATCGGCACGACAGCCGGCAGCTCCCGCAACTCGTCGGCGGCCGACCGCAGATCCGCGGCCAGCGCATCGAGCTCCTCGGGCGCCGGCGCCAGGGCGTCGAATCGCTGGCGCTCCTCGGCGAAGGTCGTCGCCAGCGCGGCGTCCAGGCGTTGCCGGGCGCGCCCGATCAGCTCGACCATGGCCGCCTCGCCGAACAGCGCACCGAGCAGCTTCTGGTTCAGGAACGCTGTTGCCGCCGCCACCCCGACCTCGGTGCCGGTGAGGCCGGCCGTGTGGACGAACGTCGCGAGCATCACCCCGACACCGATCGCGTTCACGCCGATCGACGCGCCTTTCGCAAGCCGGCGCTTGCCCTCCCCGCTCTCGCCGATGTCGGTGGCGATCGATGCGATCCACTCGTCGAGTCGGGCCCGGAAGCGATCGTCGAAGCCGGCCGACGGGCCCCACAGGGTCGGATCGGCGGCGACCGCTTCGGCGACGGCCCGCTCCTCCGACCAGGCCGAGGCCGTCCGTCGCGCCGCTTCGGCAACATGGAGGCGGGCGACGCCCAGCAGATCGTCGGTCGTGGCCTCCCGCACCTCCGAGATCGGGGCGTGGGATGGCCGGATAGACGCTGGCGATCGCTCCACGGATCGCCCCAATTCCCTTCGAGAAGAAGCGCGTGACATCATCCGCGCCGACGTAGTCCTGCCAGTGGCGGAGGGCCTCTTCGCGCAGGAACGTGCCGCGCGCCATCGCCTCGCGGACCGCCGCCAGGCCCCGGTCGTGGTGGGTGGCCGCGATCCGGTGGAGGGCGGCCGCGTCGATCGCCTCGTGGGCGGCATCGTCGGCGATCTGATCGACGAGCGGTCCGAGCCCCGCGAGGGAGCCTGCCAGGGCCCGCGCCGCCAGCTCGATCCGCGCCTCGCGGTTCGCCCGGAGATGCTCGATCCGGGCCATGACCGGCGCAACCGAGTCAGGGAGGAGCGCTTCGCCGGCTGGATCGATCTGTCCTTCGGTCACCCCGATCACTTCGAGGGCCCCGCCCTGGTCGTCGGCCTCGTCCGGTCTGCCGGACAGCCCCGCCTCGGCGAACAGGCGGCCGACGTCATCGAGGACGATGCGGCGGTCGTCGGCCTCCGGCGGGAGGCGATTGACGACGACCATGAGCGGCAAGCCGCGCTCGCGGACGCGACCAAGGACGAGCCACGGGACCCGATCTGCGTAGCGTGTCGCCGTCGTGACGAACAGGCACAGGTCGGCGGCCTCGACGAGCCGATCGGCGAGCTCCCGGTTCGCGTGCTCAACGCTGTCGACGTCCGGCGCGTCGACGAGCGCGAGGCCCTGGGCGATCCCTTCGTCGGCGATGAACCGCAGCCGATGGGGCTCGACCGCGGCGAGCGTGCCCTCGCGCACGGCCGGCGCGTCGTCCGGGTTGGCGAGGACGATGGCCGATCGGGTGGTCGGCCGGAGCACGCCCGTGGGGCTAGCGGCTCGGCCCGCGATCGTATTGAAGAGCGTGCTCTTGCCAGCCCCGGTCGGGCCGAGCAGGAGCACGACGACCGGCGCGTCGAGGCTCCGAGCACGCACGCGGAGGTGCCCCGCGAGGTGATCGCGGAGGCGGGCGGCACGGGTGCGAGCGGAATCGGAGGCCGGTCTGGTCGCCGTTCGGCGACCGGCGAGCGTTTCCAGGCGGTCGATGAGCTCGCGCAGGCTCGCCGGCGGCACGGCAACCCCCGACTGGGCGCGGTCGTTCACCGTCACAGGGTGGCCCGTCCGTGCAGCCGATGCACCGTTCCGACCGCTCCCTCTCTATCGGTTCCGTTGCAGACCACCGACGCCCCTCGTGTGTCGGTCATTTGACGCATCAAGCATGG
The DNA here is from genome assembly GCA_963720315.1 of uncultured Chloroflexia bacterium. Classification (GTDB taxonomy): domain Bacteria; phylum Chloroflexota; class Limnocylindria; order Limnocylindrales; family CSP1-4; genus CF-46. The sequence continues at coordinate 1,422,358 of CAVRFC010000005.1, read as the reverse complement.
ACATCCGTCGACAAGTTCCTCCACATGGTCGGAATCGATGAAGAAATCGCCTGATGACCTCCTCGTACGTGGTGAGCCCGGCAAATCGACGCCGGCAAATCGCCAAGTGCACCGGACGGTGCCAATGAAAGTAGGAACATCACGATGACAACGCGCACGCTTGATCGCCGAAGCCGGTCCGCCCAGATTATCCCCCTCGCAGCCGTCGCGGCAGGGGTTGCCCTCGCAGCGGTCGTCGCATTCGCCGCGACGGGTGCCGGTCGAGGGGACGGCAATGGCAACGGCGGAGTCGGTGCCCCACCGGCGACTGCCGGGCCGTCTGTCACGCCGGTCCCGACCCAGGTTCCGACGCCCGATCCGACGCCGGTCGTGACCCCGGCGCCGACCGACGACGGCTCCGACGCCATGCCGATCAGGGTCGACATCGAGACCGTGGCAGGTGGCGATGTCTATGTCGACATCGTCGACCATACCGGCCTCCTCGTCGACGCCAAGTCCGGGACGCCCGCCGAGGGCCAGTCCGTCGGGATGGATACGCTCGAGGTCGAGAACATCGACGCGACGACGCTCAAGCTGTCATGGGTCGATTACCCGATCGAGAACGCCCTTGTCCTGTACATCGACGAGCACGAGGGCGCCATCCGATTTCTCCTCATCCAGCCCGGGCCGACCGGTCCGACCGACACGATCGCCCTGGATCGCGAGCTGATCCTGTCGTTCTCGCAGCCGATCTCGGCCGATCAGGTCGAGGCAGTCCTCCAGGAAGGCCTCGACACCCCCGGCTGACACCAAGTCAAGCAGCCCGTCTCCGGCCATCGGCTCGGAGGCGGGCGTACTATCCGGCCCGTGACACGTTTTCCCTACGGTTTCGACGTGGAGGGTCCCGTTCGGGCTGAGATCTTCGTGGTCTGGCTGAACGGCGACGACATCGAACTGACGGGCCCGTGCGGGGCGGCGCCCTGGATCGTCGAGCTGGGAGCGACCGATCATCCCGTTGGCGTCGTCGATCGGATTGTCCGCGAAAACGTGGGTGAGCCGCGACTCGTCCACTCGACGTCGTGGCGACACGAGGCCGACACGGTCATCCTCAGCTTCGTCGTGGTCATCGACGCCAATCTCGTCGGATCGATGGAGAGCGCCGCGATCGCCCGGACTGACCTCGCCCGATCCACTGCTACGGCCGCCCCGTCAACGATCGACCATCGGCAGGTCATGGAGCACGGCCTGCGCCACCTAGCCTGGCTCGCGGTCGACGATCCCGCGGTCTCCGCCGAGCTTGCGCCCCCCTGGCGCGCCGCGCTCGCTGGCTACGCACCGGAGCCCTTCAGGAACCTCGGGTAGCCGCGGCGAGGAAATGCGGTAGGAGCGTCGCCCAGCCGCCATTATTCCTGTCGCGCCAGCTCTCCCCTTCCGCACCGAGGGCCTCCCAGCCCCGATGCTCAATCTCGACTCGGGTCGTCGCGTCGCCGCGGTCGATGAATTGGATATCGACCCGTGTCGCATCCGCCCTGTCGCGCCGGAGGTGCCAGAGGTAGCCGAGTCGGGTCGGCGGATCCCAGATCGTCACCTCGCCCCATTCGTGTACCGCGCCCGAGGACGTCCGCTCGAAGATCCGGCCGCCCGGTCGACCCTCGAGCACCACGGTGGCATCGGCGTCCCCGGACACCGTGTGATCGGCCGGCCACCATTGGTCGATGCGCGACGTCCAAACTTCGAATGCGTGATCGGCGGGGCAGTCGACGTCGAAACTCAGCCGGATAGGCTCGATCATCGGGGCCGACGCGGGCGCGGAGTGTTGGAGGCGACGAGCGAGAAACGCGCCGCCGCCTCTCCCCAGACTCGCTCCAGGTACACCCGCACTGCCTCGATTCCCTCATCGTGAAGCCGGTAGATCCGCCGGGTCCCGACAGGCTCCTCGCGGACGAGTCCCGCCAGCTTCAGCAGGCGCAGGTGGCGCGACACCGCCGGCCGGCTGATCGGCAACGCGTCGGCGAGCTCCTGGACCGATCGTCCGCCCGAGCCAAGCAGTTCGACGATAGCCCGGCGGTTCGGATCCCCGAGCGCGTCGAAGGGATCGCCCGCGGGCGAGACGCCAGGGTGCGCCACGCTACTTCGCTCGCATCCGGTTGTTCTTCGCGTCGTGGGTGAGCTCGGCGAGTCCAAGGGCCTCGAGGAGCGGCGGCATGTAAACACCGAATTGGCCGCGCAGGCCCTTCTTCAACCCGTACCACCCGCCGAGCGGGTTATCAGCCGAGCGACCCCAGGCTTCGACCGTCCCGTCTGGTGCGGGCTTCTGCTCGTCGGCGCCGCCGAGCGGCACCCAATCGCCGTTCGCCTTGAGCATCGCGTCGAGGTCGTCGATCGCCCGGGCGTCGTAGAGGAGCCGAGTGCCGCCGACCTGGCAAACGATCGCGGGTGGGTCGGCCGCGTCGTCTCGCCACATCTGGTATTCCGACGTGCCCGGCGGCGTCTTCAGGACCCAAGGATCGTCCTTCGTGCCGCTGCCGCTGAAGTTCGCCATCCATCGTCTCCCCGTCGCGCTCGTTCTGATTGGTAACTATTCGGCTACGGTAGCAGGAAGCCGAACGTGGGAGCAAGCCTAGGAAATCCGGCAGAATGACCACGTGGAACAAACCAATCTGCGCATTCGCTGCGTCTGCGGCTGGGAAGTCCGTGGGCCGGAGGACGAGGTCGTGCCGGCGACCCAGGAGCACGGCCTCCGCGTCCACAACATGACCGCCACGCGGAATGAGGTTCTCGCGATGGCGACGGCTGCTGGGGAACCCGAACCCGCGAACGAGCCGTGACGGACGTCGCCGGGGAGCTCCTCGTCGTCGACAACCCGGAGCGCCATCGCTATGAGGCGGTCCTCGACGACCGTGTCGTCGGCATCTCCCAGTACAGCCTCACGGCTGACGTGATCACGTTCCTCCACACGGAGGTAGACCAGTCCGGGAAGGGCAAGGGCATCGGCAGCCAGCTTGCGGCAGGCGCCCTCGACGATGTGCGGCGGCGGGGCCTCAGGGTCGTGGCGCGGTGCCCGTTCATCGCCGCCTACATCAAGCGTCATCGCGACTACGCGGATCTCCTCGCGAGCTGAGCGTCCCATCCGCCCTACAACGTGGCCAGATTTTCAGCCCATGACTGTTAGCCCACGTACGAGCCTCGCTCGAGGCCTTCGCCTCGCCCGAATTAGCCTTCAGCGGCTGACATACTGTCCCGCCACGAGGGAATTGGGCCTTCTATCTCGCCTAACAGTCTGGGGACGAATATATGGCCAATTAGCAGGCCAGGAGGGGCTCAGGGCCTGGCCACAAGCGCGATCGATGGCATCGAGGGCGTCGGTCATCGGTTGGTGCACGAAGTCCGGCAGCCAGTCGAGCCGCGGATGTCAGTCCTGGAACCGGATGTCGCGCGTTGCCTCGGGCGCGAGGAACGCCAGCAGCCGCTCAGCTTCGTCGGCCACCGCCTCGCGCTGTCCCGGTCCGTACGGTCGCGCGGGCATGACGACGAGCGTCGCCCGGTCGCCCTCCCGGTCGACCCGCCAGCCCGAGTGGACGAACCCGTCGACGAGGACGGAGCCACGAAGGAAGATCGCGTCGAACTGGCCGCCGTCGACCGCCCATTCCGCTGGGTCGCCGATGATCCGGCTGCGGTCCTTGTGCGAGAGCACGAGGTTGTCGTAGGTCGGCAGGAAGCGCGGTGGGGCGGGCGTATCCGGGTCCGGCATCGGGCCGTCCGGCACGTCGAACAACTCCTTGCCGTTCTCATCGCGGAACGTCCGGAGCTGCGGACGGAGGCGCTCGACGACCGGCCCGAGCCGGGTCAGCCAGCACCACGCCTGGATGTCCATAACACTCGCCGGGCCGTACGCTGCGAGATAGCGCAGGATCATCGCGTCGGGTGCGGTGTCGGTGCCGACGGAGCGCCCGAGCCATTTCTCGGCGGTAGCCAGGATCGGCCGTCCGCTCTTGCCCCAGATGGCGCGTGGCGGCAACTGGACGAGCGGAAGCAGGTAGCGCACCGCATGGCCGAGCGATGCCGGATCCCGATCGGGCCACCGCTCAGCGAGCGCCGCACCGACCTCCGCGGCGCCACGGGGCCGCTCGTCGAGAAGGTCGCGGCCGGCTTCGACGACCTCCTGCAGCTCCAGCCCAAGGAGGTTGCGGCCGAACGGACTTCCGGTGGTGAAGCCCCGTTCCTGCACGATCTGGAGGACTGGCCGAAGCGCCAGCCAGTCCTCGGCGGTCAGGAGGTGGATCGTCGTCCGCATCATCGCCATGGCCCGAACCGCGCGGCGGTCCGCCAACAGGCCCGCCAGTTCCTCGGCGCGGAACCCCTCAAGCCGCGACCAGAGCGCCGTGTACGGGTCGAACGGCTCCTGCGCCTGGAGGGCGACGAGGTGCTCGATCGCGGTCGCGGCCGGCATCTCGACGCGGCGAAGCAGGAGTTGCCGTTCGAGCAGGGCCCGGTTCAGCGCTCTGCGGCCGAGCACCGGGGCGTCAGACACCACGCGCCGCGTCGTCGTTGTCACGCGTTCGATCCTATCGTCAAAACATGACGCATTCTGTCCGGTATAGCTGGCTATCGTGTCGCCCATGACCACCCCACAAACCGCGCCCAGCCCTCGCCGCCAGCTCAAGATCGGCCACCGCGTGACGACGATGCACCTCGCGCTGCCAGCCTCCCTGGCACGCGCGGGGGTCATCGTCCTTCATCCCTGGTGGGGGTTGAACGACGATGTGATCGCCTTTGCCGACCGCCTCGCGGAGGCAGAGTTCGCGGTCGCCGCACCGGACCTCTTCGCCGGCCAGGTCGCGACGACGATCCCGGAAGCGGAGGGCCTGTCGGATTCGGTCGACGAGGACGTGGCCGATGCATTCGTCCTCGCGGCGGTCGACGAGCTCGGGGCCGTGATCGGCGAGCCGTCGGCGCGCATCGGCGTGGTCGGATTCTCGTTCGGCGCCGCCTGGGCGCTGTGGCTGCCTGCCCAGCGGCCAGAGGTCGCGGCGACGGTCATCTACTACGGCACGACTGAGGGCCCTAGCCTCACCCGGGCTCGCACGCCCGTGCTGGGGCACTTCGCCGAGACCGACCCGTACGAAACGGACGAGGGCCTAGCCGCGTTCGAGAAGACGCTCAGAACAGCCAATCGGGACGTCGAACTCCATCGCTACCCCGGGACAGGCCACTGGTTTGCGGAGCCTTCGAAGGGGGCGTTCGTGTCGGACGCCGCTGAGCTCGCCTTCGACCGAACCGTCGACTTCCTGCGGCGAAACCTGCTCGACGATGCGAGCTAGCCAGGGTCCGAGATCAGACGTGCGGAGACTGACACTCCTCCGGGGCCGATTCGGGAAACGTCCAACCAAACGGAATGACTTCGCTTAACTGGACGCTTCCCGGAATTGCGCTGGCGGCGCGTGGATCGGGGCGTCGTCGGTCTCGGGCTCATCGCCACGCTGAGGCCGGGAGGCTGCGGGCCGGGAGCGGCCCCACCAGGCCACGAGCGGGATGAGCATCATCGGGATCTCGAGTGCCGAATAGAGGGGGCCGCCGCCGCGCGAGTTCACGACGGACGCCAGCCAATCGACCCAGAGCGAGGCGAAGGGCACGCTCAGCGCCGCCAGACCCGCCAGCGCCAACCACCAGCTTCGCCGCCTCGCTCCGAACAGGGCGAAGGGGGCAAGACTTGGTTTGAGTAGGACGAAAACCGACGGCCAGTACCAGATCGTCCCGAGCGCCAGCGCCGCGACGCACCAGATCACGGGGTTGCCGGTCCATGTCTTGAGCAGGGTCGTCGGCCAGGCGACGCACAGGGCGAGGAGCGGCCAGACCTCGGGACGCGGCCGAAGCCGCCAGATCGACCACGCCGTCGCACCCAGCGGGATCGCCCACCAGAGAGGCCACGCGAGCGCCGCCGGCAGCAGTGCGAACGGCACGAACAACAGCAGTCCGAGCGGGGGATACAACACGTCGCCGGCCCGGATCTCGTACGGCCCTGCGATCTGGTATGGCTCGAAATACGGGCCGCCGGCCAGCCAGCGGGCGGCGACGTCGCGGTAGAGGACGAAGTCGACGCCGAATGGCTGCTCCAAGGGGTCCGGAATGAGCAGTGCGAACGCCAGCGGAATCGCGAATACCGCCACCGACAGGACGATGGCGGTCCGGCGCGAACGTGGCAGGCCGATCCTCATCGGCCGATTGTCGCCGCTCGGCGAGCTCGCCAGGGCATCGGCGACCCGACCTTAGCTCACGCCTATGTCGCCCGGTTGATCCGGGCGTTCGCTACGGTATGGGCGAGGGACGACTAGGGCGACTCAATCTTTGCCGCGGCAGATGGGCGACGAGCCGGCAGGAACAGAGACACACCCGCGACCACGCCGGCAACAACGGCCAAGATCCCGAACCCGGTCGAGACGCCGGCCGCGGTCACCGTCCCCCCGAGGACGGCGCCTGCGAGCGTCGCGCCGAGCGCTCCGCCGATGTATCGCCCGGTCAGGTACGTCCCCGCGGCCATCCCGACCCGCTCCGGCTCGATCATCTCGAGGGCCGCGGTCTGGCGCGGCGAACCGGACATCCCCAGGCCGAACCCGACGATCGCGAGCAGGAGACCGAGCAGGAGAGTCGACGCCTCCGGTGCGACAAGCCACAGAGCGACGAGCCCGGCGACGGTTGCAAGCATGCCGAGGACTGCCGGCCGACGGCGACCAACGGCGTCGGACACGCGGCCGCCGATCGGCGCCGCGATCGCCCCGAGCGCTGAGATCCCGAGCAACACGAGGCCGCTTGTCTGGGCGTTGCCGCCCTGCAGCTGCTCGACGAGGAGCGGCACGAGGACGAGCGTGGCGTGCAGGATCACTGTCGCCCCGAACACGCCGACAACGGCCGCCGCGAAGGACCGCGAGGCGAACAGCCGCGGATCAATGGCCGGATGGTCCGTCCGCAGCTCGAAGAGGACGAACACGACAAGGAGCGCCGGCGCCGCAACGATCGCGATCGTCTCCGGCCCGCGGTTTTCCAGGCCGCGCAGGCCCAGCAGCAGCGTAACGAGAAACGCCGCCAGCAGACCGAGCCCGGGAATGTCGATCGGGCGCGGACTTGCGCGAGCCCCGACTCGTTGCGGTGGAACGAGGGCCCCCACGGCGACCGCCGCGAGCAGTGCAACCGGCACCGCGACGACGAACATCGACCGCCAACCGAGGCCGCCGACCAACAACCCGCCGACAAGCGGCCCGACAGCCGCGCTAGTCGACACGAGCATGTCGAACATCCCGAACGCGGATCCTCGCCGGTCCGCCGGGGCCATCGCCCGGATCAGCGCCACGGAGCTCGTGGAGACGAGCGCGCCGCTAACGGCCTGCAGCACCCGTGACAGGGCGAGGATCTCGAACGAGCCGGCCGTGGCCGCGAGCGCCGACGCCAGGGCAAACGCGCCGACCCCCACGAGGAACACCCTTCGATGTCCGAACCGATCGCCAAGACTGCCGCTCGCCGGCAACGCGATTGCGACCGCGCCGAGGTAGAGCGTCACCAGCGACGCGACCGTGGCCGCGCCGACGTCGAACTCGCCCATGATGCTCGGCAGCGCGACGGCGAGCATCGTCGAATTGAGCGGAACCAGGATGGCCCCGCAGGCCAGCCCGAGCATCGCCCCGGTAATCAGCCGAGGCTGCGCAGGCGCCTCGTCAGTCACAAGAGCCGGACGTAGCCGGTCGTGCCGTCCAGCTCGAGCATCTGTCCGTCGACGATCCGCGTCGTGGCGTCGCCGGTCCCGACGACGGCCGGCAGGTCGAACTCGCGGGCGACGACCGCGGCGTGCGAGAGGACGCCGCCCGTGTTCGTCACGAGGCCGCCGGCGATCGTGAAGAGCGGCACCCACGAGGGGTTCGACGACGGCGCCACGATGATGTCGCCCGGCCGGACGCGCCCGAAGTCGTCCGGGCCGAGGACGATTCGGGCGGTTCCTCGGACGATCCCGGCCGAGGCGCCGGTGCCGCGGACGATCGCCTCGTCCTCCTTCGCGAACCGCGCGCCGCTGAAGCGACCGGAAGACTCCGCCGTCGACGGCTTCCCAACGGTGGCCGGCGGCTTGACTGTTCGCCAGCGTGCGTGCTCGCTCTGGCGATCCGCCACCAGCGCGCGGCAATCCGCCAACGAACGGATCACGTCCGGCACTTCGGACCGCCGAAAGTAGAGGATGTCCTCGGGCCGCTCGATGATGCCCTCGCGCACGAGCCGTGCCCCGACCCGCATCGCAAACGTCCGCAGCCTCGCCTGGGCCATTCGGTCGATCCAGTAGTTGTGGGTCTCGGTGATCCGGCCGATCTGACGAGCTAGCGCGAGCAATCGCTCGAACTCGGCCAGCTTCTCCGGCTGGTCGGCAAGCCGGGCCCGGAACGAATCGGCCAGCGCGTCAGCCTCTCGGCCGAGCCGCGCGGCTCGGTCGGCGGCCGGTTCGACGCGATGTTCGAGCCGCTTCGCCAGCTCTGCGAGGAGCATCGCCGGCTCCTCGGCCCACGACGCCAGGCCAAGGTCGTCAAACCCCTGGCCGAGATGACCGTGCTCGTCGAGGAACATGCGCAACTCCGAGACGAACGCCGGACCGCCAGGAAGGGCAGCCAGGTCATCGATCGAAGGCGCGGGGTGGCGGTTGATGGCCGCGGCGAGCGGCGGCGATGTCGCGGCCATCTCGGTCAGTCGGCCCAGGCCGGAATCGACGGCGACCAGCTCATCGATCGTGCCCTGGATCAGGCGCATCGCCTCGCCCGGCGGCGCCTTCTCGACAACCGATTCGTACAGGTCGGCCAGGTCGTCCATCACTTGGTATGGCCCGGTGATGGCGTAGAAGTGGATGCACCAAGCGCGCTGAGCTCTCTCCCAGGCTCCCTCCCATGCAACGGCCAGCTGGTCGGCCGGCAGCTCGTCGACAGGGACACCGGCAATCCCGCGGTAGAGCTCGCGAAGCTCGGGCATCGCGCGCTCCCAATACCCACGCGCGTACTGCGTATGGTCGCGACACGCCTGGATGTACTGCTCGTCCAGCGCCTTGTCTTCGGATTCCGGGACGTTCGCCTTCCACGAGAAGTAGACGTAGCCGTTGAAGACCTGCGCCCGCATGTCGATGGGCAGGTCGAGTCGCTCATAGCGATATTCGAACCCGCCGGCGATGAGCTGTGCGTAGTCCCAGGCGAGCGGCGCCAGGCAGAAGGGGGCGTGCATGTCGTCGTGCCGCCACGTCCGCTCCACATCCGTTGGGTCGGACCAGGCAATCGGGAAATCCGGCCCAGCCTCCGGCGCGGGAGACGCCACCTCTGGGGCGCTCATGTCGGTCACGGCGGTTTCCTCATACGGTCGTGATCGGGCGGGCCTGGAGCAGGTACCAACGGTCGCGGGCAAACGCGGCTTCGATGTCGACGGCGGCGCCGAATGCGCGCTCGACCTCCAGGGAGAGGGAGACGAGGTCGCGCAGGACGGGCGCGGCGAGGGCCGGCCCGCTCGCAGGATCCGCGACGCGCGTCACGCCGCCGTCTACGGTGACCAGCCGCTCTCCCTCGTCGCCTGGTGAGAACTCGCGGACGTCGCCACTCGCCTTGTCGATGACGATCGTGTCCGGCGTCGCCATGCCCGACACCATCGGCTCGCCGAGGCCGCGCAGGGCGTTGATGACCAGCTCGTCATCCCGGCCCGTGACCGGGTGGCGGGTGAACACGACGGCTGCGACGTCGGCCGGGACCAGGGCCTGGACGACGACCGCCATCGAGGCCCCGTCGAGCGGCAACGATCGCCGTCGGCGATAGGCGACGGCCGCCGAACTCCAGAGCGAGCTCCAGCAGCGCCGGACAGCGGCCTCCACGTCGCCTGCCGACAGACCGAGCTCCGTGTCATGCAGCCCCGCGAACGATGTCGCCTTGCCATCCTCACCGATCGCCGATGAGCGGACGGCGAGGGACGTCTCGCCCGCCGCGGTCAACCGGTCGAGCGCCGTCCGCAGAGCGTCGCAGATCGTTGGCGGCGTCGGCGAATCGCGGACGAGGTCGACGACGGTCGCACGTGCGGTCTCGTCGGGCAGCGCCGCGAGGGCATCGCTCAGCGGCTTGGCGGCCGCGATTGCGGCGACGTGCGCGGAGAACGCCGCTGTGGTCAGGCAGAACCCGGGCGGAACGAGGAAGCCGAGACGGGCGAGGCGATCCAGCGATGCAGCCTTGCCCCCGACGGCGTCGAGCGAGCCCTGGATCTCGCCCAACCATTCGATCGGGCCGGGGGACGCGGTGGCGGACGCATTCATGCTCGGATCGCGCGCTCCCGCGGCTGGGTCCGGAAGAGTCGCGCCAGTGTAGCAACCGGCCGGGCGCGCGAAGAAGCCGCCGGTCCGAATCGGACCGGCGGCTGGTAGAGCGGGAGCGGGTGGAGGTTAAGCGGCGGGGCCGCGGTCGATGCGCTGAATGAGCTTGACGATCGTCACGAGCGCCGCGACGAAAGCGGCAAGTCCGGCGACGAAGAACGCCGGTGCATACGTGCTGAACTGCGCGGCGAGCGCCATGTCCGAGGCTGAAACGTACAGGCTGTACTGGTCTACGACGGCGATTGCGATCGGAAACGCGATGGCGAGCGACACGAGTGTGATGCCGGCGAGGACGAGAAACCCGGCGAGACCGAGTCCGAGCACCACGATCGCGGCGATCCTCGTGCCCTCCGACGGGCCGCTGTTGCTCCGCGGGGCTTCGACGTTGAAGGCGGTGGTCACGATGAACTCCAATGCTTTGCTTGCTGTTGTGAACGCCTAACGCGTCCGTGGGCCTGATCTTCCCCCGCTGCTCGAGTCGCGACCATCGTCATCTGTCCGTCGCAGGGCGGGACAAGGGACTCGAACGGGCACCTACGCCCGCACGCCATGCTCCCAACCCCGCCGCTCCCGCATCTGGCCACCCGGTTCGGTCGGATCGCGTTGCGGGGCGCGCGCGCACCGGGCTGCACTCCGCGATACTCGCGGCCATGAAGCTCTATTTCGCCGGTCCGCTGTTCACGACGCCCGAGCGCACCTGGAACGCCGAAGTCACCGCCGCCCTACGGGCAGCCGGCCACGAGGTGTTCCTGCCGCAGGAACAGGAACCCGGCAAGGACAGCGCTGGCATCTTCGCGACCGATGTCGGTGGGATCGATTGGGCCGATGGGCTGGTGGCGATCATGGACGGCCCGAACCCCGACTCCGGCACGTGCTGGGAAGTCGGCTATGCCTTCGGCTTGAAGAAATGGATCGTGCTGGTTCGGACGGACATGCGCGCGCTGGCGGGCTCGGCCGGCGACTACAACCCGATGCTCACCGAGGCCGCGACGATCCGGATTGACATGCCTGCGGCGTCGACGGTCCAGGTCATAGCAATGATCCTCGGCGCCCTCGCACGAATCGAAACGGGGAGCGCCTGACGATGGAGCATGAGAGCCCTCGGTCGGAATGGAGCTTCGACAACCCCATGCCGAGCACGAGGGCTCTCAACTTGTCAACAGGGCGAGCGCGCGGTTAGCGGCGGATGCCCGCGACCGAAAGGGCTTCCTTGGCCTTCGTCGGGTTATCGGTCACGAACGCGACCGAGATGTCGTTTCCCGACATGCCCGTCGGGAAGATCGCCTCGATGTTCACGCCGGCTTCGGCCAGCCGACGGGCCGCTTTCGCGAGCGTGCCGGGGATGTGGCCGAGGCTCGCCTCGGTTACCTCCATCTCCTTGAACGAGATCTTCTTCTCCTCGAGTGCCGCTCGGGCGGCCGCGTCGTCGGCCGTCAAGATCGCGACGCGACCTCCGTCCGAGCAGCTCGTTCCACTCACGCCGAGGAGGTTGACTCCCTTCGCGGCGATCGCCTCGGCCAATGTGGCGAGTGCGCCGGGCTTGTTCTCCAGGTCGACCAGGAACGCGTTCATAGATCCTCCTTGAACGGCGTTCCGGCCCGTCCGAGCCGCGGGTGCCGACTCGTGGGCGGGTCGGGAGACCTTCGATTCTACGCTGCATGTCCACGTCGAACCCCATCCGGGCGGCCGACCGCGCCGTATCGTTGAGAGATGGACGAGGAGCGACCCACTCCGGAGCCGGAGCCCGCGATCGAGGACGCGACGGAGGCCGTAGAACCGGCCGACGACGCGGCGCCCACCAGCTCGCGCGGCCGCCTCCGGATCGCGGTGGTCCTGACTCTCATCGCCGCCGTCGTGCTACTCGCGGCGCTCCAGGTGAGCGGCGTCGTCAAGCTCCTTGGCAGCTCATCCAACGCGTCGGCCCCGACGCGCATCGCGGTCGTCGACGCGGCCGGGACCCTCACGACGATGGACGACCGCGGCGGCAGCCTCGTCCCCCACCCCGTCGACGGCGTCCAGTTCGTCTTCCCCGCCTGGTCGCCGGACGGCACGCGGATCGCCGCGATCGGCGGCGCCACGAGCGACGGCGGTGTCTACGTCTTCCAGGCCCGCGGAGAAGGCAACGCGGACCCGACGGCCGTGACCGCACCGCTCGCCCTCTATCGGAGCCCCGATCGACCGCCCTTCTACCTGTACTGGACACCCGACAGCCGCCGGGTGGCGTTTCTGACGACCGAACCGGAAGGGCTCGCGATGCGCGTGGCACCAGCCGACGCAAGCGCCGCGGCGGCAGTCGTCCGCGAGGGCGCGCCGCTCTACTGGGACTGGATCGAACCCGCCAGGGTCCTCATGAACGTCGGGGCCGGCGGTCCCGATGCGTTTCTCGGGGAAGTCGGGCTCGATGGAGCGGCCGGAACGCCAGCGGCGTCCGCACCCGGCATCTTCCGGTCTCCGGTCGTGTCCCATGACGGAACCCATCGGGCCTTCGTCATCGCGACTGGCGGCTCGGAGTCGATCGTCATCGAATCGCGGGACGGCGCCGACCGACATGAGATCCCGATCCCGGGCATGGCGGCGATCGGCTTCGCGCCGGCGGGGACGAGCCTGGCGTTCATCGCTCCGGAAACATCGGGCCCGGCCATCGGGCTACCGATCGGGCCGCTTCGCATCGTCGACGTGGCCTCCGGCTCTGCCCGGAAGCTGCTCGACGGGGCGATCGTCGCGTTCTTCTGGTCGCCAGACGGTCGGACGATTGCGGCCCTTCGCCTTCCGGGGCCGGACGACGACGAGCTTGCGTCGGTCGGCGTCGCCGCTCCGGCCCTCGCCTTCCGGCCGGCAGCCACTGACTCCGGCTACGCCCTCCGGCTCGCATTCATCGATGTCGCGAGCGGAACGATCCGCTCGTCACGGGATGTTCGCGTGTCGGATCTGTTCGGGCTGCAGCTCCTGCCGTTCTTCGACCAGTACGCGCTCAGTCATCGGTTCTGGGCGCCGGATAGCTCGTCGATTCTCCTGCCGCTGGTTCGCGACGACGGGGTCGTCGGCATCGTCGTGCTGCCCGCCGACGGCTCCGAGGAGCGTCGGATCGCCGATGGCGAGATGGGATCCTTCAGTCCGTGATGTAGCCTCCATCTATCAAAGTCGACTCCAGGGAGGTGCCTCCGATGCTCGATCAATCCCCGCTGTTCGCGAATGTCCCGGCCAAGGACTTCGAGCGCGCCAAGCGCTGGTACCAGGAAAAGCTTGGCCTGACCCCATCCATGGACATGGGGGGCGGCGGCGCGGTCTACTCTCCGGGCGGCGTCACGTTCCTGCTCTACCAGACCGAGTTTGCGGGCACCGGCAAGCACACGGTCGGAACCTTCGTCGTCGGCGACATCGATCAGGCGATGACCGACCTGCGCGCCAGGGGCGTGGTCTTCGAGGACTACGCGATGGGCGACAAGGGTCCGAACACCGTGAACGGCGTCGACCGCGACGCGAGCGGCATGGCCGCTGCGTGGTTCAAGGACAGCGAGGACAACATCCTGGCGCTGACGCAGCTGGCGCCGGGCATGGAGATGCCCAAAGCGGGCGGCTGACCGCGGGGCCGCGCGCCGGGGGCGCCGAACGGCGCTTCGATCCGGCGTGGGCCGCGCAAACCCGTGCGAATTCGGACGACGCCGGTTCGCTCCTCCTCCAAGGCCGAATCGGGGTAGTTCCACGCAAACGGAATCATTTCGCTTGGTTGGACGCACGTCGAAATCGTCGATGGCAGGATGTCCGAAGGGCGGGCTACCGTTAGCGCATGGACTCGCCGCGACCGCGCCTCGTGCTGATGTGCGGGCTGCCGGGCTCAGGGAAGACGACGGAAGCACAACGGCTCGCGGCGAGACTGGGAGCCGTGCGCCTCGCGCCCGACGAGTGGCTGGCCGGTCTTGGCATCGACCTGTGGGATGAGGAGATACGGGGCCGCTTGGAGCGGCTGTTTTGGGATCTAGCGCAGGAGCTACTACGCCTCGGCCAGAGCGTCATCCTTGAATCCGGCTTCTGGCTTCGCTCGGATCGGGACGAGAAGCGAGCCGGCGCTCGGGCCATCGGCGCGGCTGTCGAGCTCCGCTACCTGGGCGTCCCGCTCGATGAGTTGTCGCGCCGCCTGGAGGGTCGCGTGGCAAGCGAGGTTGGAGCGGTGACAATCAGCCGCTCGCAACTGGAGCGGTTCGCGGCGTCATTCGAGGCACCGGACGCCGAGGAGTTAGCCCTGTTCGACGTGCCGTCGTGACTTGACAGTGTTACGTCACACTGTTATGTTACGGCCATGTCTCCTGCCGATACTCCCCGCTACTCCCTGACCGAGCTGGCCGACCTGGCCGGTGTCACGCCCCGGACGGTTCGCTACTACATGTCCCAGGGGCTGCTCCCCTCTTCGGGCAGCTCCGGTCCGGGCGCGAAGTACGACGATGCACACCTGGGCAGGCTGCGGCTCGTCCGAAAACTCCAGCGGGAGCACCTCCCGCTCGCCGAGATCCGTCAGCGCCTGGCCGGGCTGGACGACGCGGCCATCGCGACCCTGGCTGACCAGCCGCCCGAAGTGGCGGATCCACAGGACTCCGCGCTCGACTACATCCGGCGCGTCCTCGGGCCGCCGCCGGCGAGTCTGATGCGTTGGCCAGGCATCGGGGAGCGTCCAGCCGCTTCATACGCGTTGGCCGCGGAACCCGGTCACCCGCAACCATTGGCCGCCGCGCGGGCTCCGATCACCCTCGGTGTCGAACCGGCGCCGGGTCGGAACTTCGAACGCTCCCAGTGGGAACGCATCCCGCTCGCCCCAGACATCGAACTCCACGTCCGCCGGCCGCTGCCGCGGCCGCTCGCCAAGCAGGTCGATCGGCTCGTGTCGATCGCCCGCGATCTCCTCGAGGAGGATCCGTCATGACCAACACCGCCAACACCGCCATAACCGCCCGCGCCGATCGGCGCCTCATCCGGCCGCATCGTCGGAGCAAGCGCTTCATCCTCGTCCAGGTCACCGCGCCCCCGGCGACCCGCGAACGGGATCGGCTCCCCGTCAATCTCGCGTTCGTGCTCGATCGGTCGGGCTCCATGTCGGGCGAGAAGATCGAGCTCGCCAAGAGGACCGTTTCGGCCGCTCTCGAGCACCTCGACGGACGCGATCGGTTCAGCATCGTCGTGTACGACGACGTCGTCGATCTCGTCGTCGAGAGCAC
This sequence comes from uncultured Chloroflexia bacterium, assembly GCA_963720315.1. Taxonomy (GTDB): domain Bacteria; phylum Chloroflexota; class Limnocylindria; order Limnocylindrales; family CSP1-4; genus CF-46. Next base: position 1,406,809 of record CAVRFC010000005.1, on the reverse strand, counting down.
GCCCGGTTCGGCGGAGGCCCGGCGGAACGCGATTGCGCGACTCGACGCGATCGACGCCCGCGGCAGCACGAACCTGTCTGAGGGCTGGTTCCGTGGCGCCGAGCAGGTCGCGACCCACCTCGCGGCCGACGGCGTCAATCGCTGCCTCGTCCTGACCGATGGGCTCGCCAACAAGGGCCTGACGGATCCGATCGAGCTCGCGAAGCATGCCGCGGAGCTTCGCGCCCGCGGCGTGTCGACGACGACGTTCGGCGTCGGTGCGGACTTCGACGAGGCCTTGCTCCAGGGCATGGCCGACGCCGGCGGCGGCCACTTCTACTTCGTCCGCGACGCGGCCACGATCCGCGACCACATCACGAGCGAGGTCGGCGAGACCCTGGAGATCGTCGCCCGCGACGTCGAGCTGGAGGTCGTCGCGGCGGAGGACGTCGGGGTCGAGGCGATCTCGCCTCAGCCGACCCGCCCGCGCGGCAGCCGGACAGTCATCGGTCTCGGCGATCTCGTCGCGGAGCAGGTCCTCGATGTCGTTCTCCGCATCACCTTCCCGTACGGGGAGGTCGGGCGCGAGACGGGGGTCATCGTCGGGCTGAGCGATCGTGACGGCATCTTCGCCGCCGGAGGACGGGCGTCGGCGTCGGACGCGCGCCTCTCTTGGGCGTACGCAGACGACGCCGCGAACGACGCCCAGCCACGCGACACGGAAGTCGACCGGGCCGTGGCGACCCAGTTTGCCGCGCGCGCCCGCCAGGAGGCCGTCCGCCTCAACCGAGCCGGCGACTACGCGAGCGCCCGCCGCATCCTCGACGCGACCGGACATCGGATCCGCGCCTACGCCGGCCGCGACCCGGAGCTCCGTGGCCTGGTCGGCGAGCTCGCGTCGGAAGGCGACACGTTCGCCGCGCCGATGGCCGCGATGGCCCTCAAGGAAGTCCATTTCGCGAGCGCGAACCTGGCCCGGACCCGCGACGCGCAGGGCCGTTCGGTGAAGCGGCGGGGATGAGCGTCGCCGGACGTCGAGTCGTTGCTCGAGACCCTGGTTTCGAGGATCCACGCGGCTCTCGGCGATGACCTCGTCGGGATCTATCTCTACGGTTCGTACGTGTCAGGCGGCTTCGATCCGGGAGTGAGCGATGTCGACCTGGTCGTCGTGACCGCCCGGGAAGCCGACCAGATCGACCTTGCCGGTCTGGGCCGCGTCCACGACGATGTCGTGAGCCTGCATCCCGACTGGAGCGATCGGCTCGAAGTGGTCTACATCGGCCGAGCCGCGTTGCGGTCGTTCCGGACGAGCACCGCCCGTCTCGCGGTCATCAGCCCCGGCGAACCGTTCCACCTGCGAGACGATCGCGTCGTTGAGTGGCTCCAGAACTGGTACCTGATCCGGGAGGCCGGACGCACGCTCTTCGGGCCGCCTGCCGGGACGCTGGTCCCGCCGATCTCTATGGCCGAGTTCGTCGCAGCGGCGGCGCGCTACGCCGATCAGATCTCCCGTCAGAGCCATGGTCGCGGCTACGCCTGGTGGCCGCGCCTACGCGGTGCTGACGATCTGTCGAGCGCTCAGAACGGTCGAGACCGGGACGCATTCCTCGAAACTGGAAGGGGCGGCCTGGGCCCGAGCGCGAATGCCTGAATGGGCCTGGCTGATCGACGCAGCGCTCGCCTGCCGACTGTCCCGGGGCAGCGTCGGTTTCGATGACGAGCGTGCGCGCGCCGGCACCGACGAACTCATCGCGCTGGTCGCAGCGCGGATCGACAAGGCGCCTGCTCCCGAGCTGGCCAGCGCGAATGCGACTACGCCTCGGGCGGAGCCGCCAGGCGCTGCATGAAGTTGCCGATCGTTGCGAGCGCGGCGCCGAAGCTGACGATCATGCCGACCGCGAACAGCCACCACATCGAGCCCAGCTGACCCGCGGTCGCGAGGTCCGTCGCCGACAAGGCCACGGCCTGGCGTCCGGCCAGCGGCACGACGATCGGCGAGGCGATCGTCAGACCGAGGAAGATCGTCCCGGCGACGGCAAAGGCGAAGATGAGGGCGAACTGAGCGAAGACCGTCGCGATCTTCGTAACGAGCCGGGGCGCGCGCCGAAGGCCGAACCTCGGGATGGCCATCGTCGGTGCGAACACGGCTGACTCCAGTCGATTGGTCGGGCGTGAACGTCTGTGCGTTCATCACCGCGATCGTCGACCACAGCCGCTTCCCCGACTATCGTCATCCGGCCGTTCCCGGCCTGCGACAGGCGTCGTGTCGCGCCTCAGGGCAGACCCTTACGGGAGGCGTCGCGACGCGGAGCGCTCCTCCGGCCCGTCGTCCGAGCGGGTCAGGCTCGCACCGAGCACGTGCCGCCGGACACACGAAGGCCCCGGCGTTGTGCCGAGGCCCAAGTGAACGCTGTCGGTGCGTTAGGCAGTGACGGGGACCCGTCCGGGTGCCGGGACGATGCCGAGCTGGACGAGCATGCCCAGCTGTCGAGTTCTGGACGGGCGTCGTAGCCAAGGCTCGCGCGGCCGCTGACGGAAGCTGACCGAGAATGATCGGGCCTGCGGTCAGGGCAGGACCTCGAGGACGGCGACCGATCGCGGCCCTTCGCCTTCCGGGTCGCCGACGAAGAACGCGTACTTCCCAGGGGTCAGGACCTCCTTGAACACGTTGCCGCAGTAGCCCATCTGGCCCCGATCCTCGGCTCGTTGGCCCGCATCGCAGCCGATGTCGTCGAATCCGCCGATAGACGTCCCCTCGGTATCGCCGCGGGCGAGCCGGTCGAGGTCCTCGTCGCTGAGCGGACCCGGAGTCTCCGTAGCGCTATGTTGCCGTTGCGCGAACCCGACGATCGAGCCAGGCGTGTCGAGCACCACGTAGACGTCCCCGGCGCGGACGCTGGTCGGGTCGAGACGCACCTCGGAGCCGGTGACCGATATATGGACCTGCTGGCCGCCGGCTGGGATGGTCGCCTGCCCTCGTCCACAGCCGGCGGCCGCGACGATCAGCAGCACGAAAAGACCGAGCCGTGTCCAGTACCGCATGGGTGTGGCCTCCGGGCCGACGCCAGCGAGCCGCGTCGCTGATGGACGTCCGACGGGTTGACGTCTCCCGAACGCCATCGTTACAGGCCGGGGGCGGTCAGAAGGGCGAGACGACGAACCGTCCATAGGCGATGACGCCGGAGAGAAGCCCAAGAATGGCGTTGAACACGATATTCGGGAACTCGCGCCTCGTGTAGTGGAAGACCATCGCGAAGACCATGAGGAGCGCCAGCATCAGCGCCGCGAGCGGCGTCAGCCAGGGCGCGATCCCGGTCAGCGCCGGCAGGATCAGCCCGATGGCGCCGGCAATCTCGAGGATTCCGATCACCTGAAGGACGTTCTTCGGGAGTGCCGTCATCCAGGCCATCCGCGGGTTGGTGAGCGATCGCTCGTAACCGATCGCGTGCGCGTACCCTGCGCCCAGGAAGACGAGCGCCATCACGATCTGCAGGATCCAAAGGGGGATGTTCCAGTCCATCGCACGTCCTGGGCTCGGGTGACGGGGGCGGGGTGCCGGATCACGAGACCACACGGCCGTCTCCGGCGCGTCTTAAGCTGTCCCAACCGGTGTGGGACTGCGAACCACGAGGAGATCACGCAATGGCTGTCGCACGTGTCACCGAGATCAGCTCCACCTCGACGAAGAGCTTCGAGGACGCCGTTCAGCAGGGGGTCGCCCGGGCGACCAAAACGCTCCGAAACGTCCGCAGCGCCTGGATCAAGGAGCAGCGCGTCGAGATCACCAACGACACGATCTCGCAGTACCAGGTCAACATGATGGTGACGTTCGTCCTCGACGACTGACGCCCGCAAGATGGCGTCGTACACGCTCAACAAGCGGGCGGTCGCGCATGCGCGGAAGCTGATCGACGCCGGCCAGTACGTCCTCGACAGCGACTGGGGAGAGGTCGCACCGACCGCCGCCGACGAGAACGCGTTCCTGAAGTCGCACTCCTGGGAGGAGTACGCCGAATGGCACCTCGGCCTGACCGACGGCGCCTCGGACGAGACGAAGGCTCGCTTCGCGTTCGTCTGCGGCGACTTCCGGCGGGTCCACCGGACCGGGCTCATCGCCTGTGTGTATCGCGCAGCGGAGTGGCGCCACAAGGCAATCGAGCTCGCCGCCCACAACCTCCTCCAGTACCTCGACAAGAAGACCGGCTGACCCCGCGGCGCGCGGCGCCGCTCACGCCGGAGTGACTTGCAGGCAGGGTTAGGATTCGGGCCTGACCGGAGGGACGAGTTCGCGACCCCAACGCGAAAGGAGGACCCTGTGAGCCGATCCCTGTTCGAGCGGCTGGGCGGCAAGGACGCGATCGTCGCGGTCGTCGATGCCTTCGTTGCGCGCTGCGCCGCCGATAGTCGCATCAACGGGAAGTTCGCCCGGACCGACGTCGCGCGCCTCAAGGCGAACCTCGTCGACCAGGTGTGCGAGGCGACCGGCGGGCCATGCACCTATTCCGGACGCGACATGCGAACGACCCATGACCAGATGGGGGTAACCGGCGGGGAGTTCGATGCCCTGGTCCAGGACCTGATCGCCACGCTCGACCAGTTCGGCGTCGGCGAGGCCGACAAGTCCGAGCTTCTGAACGCGTTGGCCCCGATGCGCGCCGACATCGTCGAGGTCGAAACGTCGCAGACGGGCACGCCGCTTCCGGACGCCTACCGAAACGCGCCCCCGCTGGCGGAGACAAGCCCGACCACGTAGGGACTTAGCCGCTCCCAATCAAGAAGGTGCCGCGCGACCGCCCCCTCAGGTGCCGCCGCACCCCCGTTACGCGTCGCGTACCAAGGAGCGGCTGAGTCGCCGGAATCGGCCGGCCAAAGGGCCCTCGTTCGTCAAACGTTACGGCTGCCGTATCAATTAGCGGCCAAGCGGCCCGAATCGGGGCCAGCGGCGGCTGTCGTTCGTCGCTTGGTACGCCTGCCGTAACGCCCGACGGGTTAGGCAGCGGGCTAAGCGGCGACGCCGGGGAATCAGCGCCGCGACGCAGAGGGCGCTCCCAGCGGCGATCAGCACGATCCCGAGTGGGCGCGACATCGCCCGGCCCCAGGTCGCGTTCTTCTCGATCGCCATGATCGCCCCGAGCAGGAACATCCAGGCGAGGCTGCCGACGCCCACCGCGAACATCATCAGCATGAGCGACCAGCAGCAGCCGACGCAGAACAGTCCGTGGCGGACGCCGAGCATGAACGCCTCGCGCCGTTCGCTCGTGCCGCGCCAGTGGTTCAGGACGAAGCCCAGCGGCGAGCGGCACTGGTCCAGGCACTTGTATTTCAGCGGCGCGAACTGGTAGATGCCCGCCACCAGAATTGTCCCGGCCCCGATCAGGCCGGTGTGCGCGCCCAGCCAGCCGACGGATTCGACCGCCTCATGCACCAATCGGTCGCCTGAGTGCAGCGCCAGACCGACGATTGCCCACGTGACGATGTAGCCGGCACCGAGCAGGAGGACCAGCAGGCCAGGCTGCCTGCGCCGTCCGACCAGCGCCTGGAACGTGACCAGGAGCGGCCACGTCGTCGGGAGCATCATCGCCACCGTCATGAGTGTCCAGCCGACGACGAACAGGAGCGTCTCAGCTGTCCCCGCTCCGTGTTCGAGCGTCGTGTGGCTCAGATAGCCTGACCAGGGCGAGGCGCCCCACAGAACGAGTGCCGCCCAGCCGGCCGCGACCACGGCCGCGAGCGAGCCGAGGAGGATTGCGCGGTCGCGGCCATGAACGCGGCCGGCGTGGACGGACAACATCGTTCTCTCCGATCTGCGGGCCTACGCCGCGAACTCGAAGTGGCCCTGGAGTGCGTTGTTTTCTCGGATGTCGACACTCGGCAGGCCATAGGGCGCGCCGTCGCGGGTGAAGTGGTCGGCCTTGGCGACGTAGACCGGCGATCCCGGGATCGTGCTGAACGCGGTTTCACCCAGCGTCGTCAGGTTCCCGGTTGCTCCCGAGTACGGCGTCAGTTGAGCGTCCGCGACGGAGCCGATCACGAGGCGGCCCTTGCCCTCGTCGACGGTGAACGTGATCGGCACCCGCTCGACGGACACGACCTCACCGATGAGCGCGGCGAAGTCGGCGATCGCGCCGCCGAGCTGGCCCGTGAAGACCTTGAGGATTGCGCCGTGCTGCTCGTCGGTCGCGCTGTCGGAGACGAAGACCGCCGCCTTCCAGGACGCCGGCACGAGGACGTTGCCGGGGATATGCACCGACATCGCGAGCGTCTGGCCTGAGACGTCGACGCCTTCGATCTCGCCCGTGTCGATGTGCCACGCCATTGCCGAGTCGCATGTGCCACCGTCCGGATCCTCGCCAATCCAGCAAGGACAGAGGACGTTGCACGAGCAAACCTCGAGCAGCTTGCCTTCAATCTTGTACGCCATGTTGGTACCTCCCTGTCTCTGGCTTCCCGGCGCCGGGTTAGGTCCCGGCGTGTCCGAGGCTTATGCGGCCGACGAGCTGACGAAGGGTCCAGCGGCGCCGGACCGATGTCTCCTGCTCGGCGGCGTCCGCGAATGTGCGGCCGCGCTTGGCCATCCGCGCGTTGGCTGCCTGCTCGTGGCGTTCCGCCATCAGGAGCTTCGCGAAGTCGTATCGCGTGATCGGTTCCATGACGATTGCCCTCCTCGTACCCCGACGGTCTGGTCGGGTGCATCTGTCGAGCAAGGTAGGGATCGGGGCAGACGGCGACTTCCGTGCCGGCACGCGAAAATCGTCGGGGCAACCGCGGACGATTCGCCAGGCGTTTGGCGGCCGACACGTAGTCGGCCGGCGGAGGTCTAGTTCGGACCCGCCTTCAGGCTCGACTTGACCGCGTACGCCGCCGCGGCGGCGCGCGATGACCGCCCCTCGAGCCCGAGCTTCAGGTAGATGTTCGAGACGTGGCGTTCGACCGTCCGCGGGCTCAGGACCAGTCGATCCGCGATCTCCTGGTTGCTGATCCCCTCCCCGATGAGGGCCAGGATTTCCCGCTCGCGCTCTGACAGCCCGGAAGTGTCGGGCGCCGAGCGTCGTTGCCGGCTGCGGCGTCGGGGTCGCGCTCGCCGAGCAGGGCCTCTGCGGATGCGATCGCGTCGGCGAGCATCGCGTCGCCGTCCGGCAGCACGTTCGCGAGCAGCGCCTGAGTCCGGGAGAGCTCGTACGGGACGCCGAGGCGTGCGAAGCCCTCGATGGCCCGGCGGAGCAGCATCGATCGCCCGCTCCGTGTCGCCGTCGGCGACCGCGACCATGCCCTCCGCCCGGTCGCAGACCGGCCCCAGGATCGCGATCGACGCGCTCCGGCGCCGTGCCTCCGGCAGGAACGCCCGCAGCCGATCCCAGTCGCCGAGCGCATGCAGGGCCTCGATGAGGGCGACCGTCTCGTGCTCGTTCTCCTCGAGACTCGCGAGCCGTCCGCTGTCGATGATCCGCTGGGCCGCCGCGGCGCCCTCCTCGGCCTCGCCGAGCGCGACGAGGACTCGCGCGTGGAGCGCCTCCGGCCAACCCGGCTCGTCGGGAGTCAGTTCGACCTCGTCGACGCAGCTCGCGGGCGCGCGCGAAATCGCCGAGGTGGGCCGCCATCAGCGCGCCGATCAGCGCACCGCCCCGCATGAACGGACAGATGAAGACGTCCGTGCCGCGGACGGCGGCGATGTGCTCATCGACGAGGGCGGTCCGTCTCGCCCCAGTCGCCGAGGTGGTACAGGCACCACAACATCATCGCCGTCCCGTGGGCGTGTTCGTGCGGGCTCAACGTCCGCCCGACCTCGAGCGTTTTCTGGGCGACGACGAGCGCGTCGGCATAGGCACCCGCGACATCGGCGAGACCCAGCGTCACGTACACCGCAGTGAGCGCCCGCTGGTAGGCGGACTCGACCGCGTCGAGGTGCGGGACAAGCCCTCGGTACACGGCAACACACTCGTCGTAGCGGCCCGCGGCGTAGGCGAGCTGAGCCGACACGCGGCCCGCAAAGGCGATGAGATCGTTGAGGCCGAGCTGCCGCGCCCCATCCAGGGCGGTGTTCACCGCCCTGGAGCGATCGGCCACGAATTTCGGGTCCGAGAGGTGGGCGCTCCCCAGCGGATTCCGGCCGCGCCCCTCGTCGCCAGCAGCCAGAGCCGGGTCTCGGCGTCCTCGGCAAGGGCCAGTCCCGAGTCGACGAACTCGTCGATCTCGGCGGGGTTCGGTCGGACGGGAAAGGCGCCCCAGCGCACGGCCATGGTCCGTGCCGCCGCAAGCCGAATCTGCGCTCGCTCGTCGGCCGGCAATGGCGCACGGTCGGCCATTTCGATTGCCCGGCGGTACGCATCGATCGCGGCCGGACCCTCGAGGCCCGACTCGTGATCCAGGCCTAGCGCGCTCAGGACCCTCGCCCGCTCCGTGTCCGACGTCGCATGCCGCAGCGCCGCCTCGTGGAGTTCGATCGCCTTGTCGAGGGCGAAGCGCTGATGGGCACTCGAACCCGCGAGTAGCAGGTACCGAACCGCGCTCGCCCGGACCCGCTCGCGGTCGGCAGCGTCCGGCCAGGCGGAACCATCGGCGTCCCGTTCGATCGCCAACCGGAAGTGCTCGCCGATCAGGCCCGCCAGCTCGGCCTTCGGATCGTCCGCGATTCCCTCAAGCCACGCGCCGACGGACGCATGCGATCGCGCTCGATGCGTCGCCGTCATCGTTCCGTACGCCGCGTCGCGGAGGAGGGCGTGCTTGAAGCTGAGCTCGACCTCGCCGGACAAGCTCGACGTCGGACGGGTGAACACGAGACCACGTTCGGCAAGGCGTCGCAACGAGTCGCCGATGTCCGCTGCGCCCAATGCCGCTCGAACCGGCCCCTCCCAGAAGACGCGTCCCACGACCGCGGCCTCCTGGAGGACGCGGCGCTCGGCGAGTGGCAGCGCCTCAATTCGCGCGACGAGCACGGCCTGGATGGAGTCCGGGATCGCGGCATTGCTTGCTTCCGACAGGTGGCGAACCGCCTCTTCCAGGAAGTACGGGTTGCCCTCGGCCCGTGCGACGAGGTTCGCCCGCACCTCAGGTGTGAGCGCGCCCGTCGCGAGCAGCGCATTCACCAAGCCGGCAGCATCTTTGACGCGCAGCGACGGGACCTCGACGGTGACCAGATCGTGGTCCGACAGGAAGGCCGGCTCCCGACCCAGGAACGCCGGTCGGGCAGTCCCGACGAAGAGGATCGGACCGTCGAGCATCGAGGCGATCGTCGGCAAGGCCGAGATCAGCGCGGATCCAGCCCAGTGGAGGTCCTCGATGACGAGGATCGCGCCGCCCCGCCGCGAGTGCGCGGTGAGGAATTGGCCCCATGCCCGGGTGATCGCCGCCGGGACGATCCGCGGATCGGCGCGCTCGAGGGGGTTGCCGGCGATGACGATGCCAGCGGACGTCGCCAGGGCGTATAGCGTCTCGTCCGCTTCGGCCGACGTCAGTCCGAGTGGCGTGAGGATCCTCGTCAGCCCGTCGCGGAGGCGCTGCTCGGCGTCCTCGGCGCGATCGTCGAGCCCGATGCCGCAGGCGCGTCGGAGCACCTCGCCCAGCGCCCAGTAACTGACCCCGCGTCCCGTCGCGAGGCAACGGCCCTGGAGGATCGCAGCGGCAGATGCGCGTTCGCGCGCGGCCGCGAGGAATTCACGCAAGAGACGGCTCTTGCCGATCCCGGCCGCGCCGTCCACGAGCACGAACCGGGGCTTCCCGTCGCGAAACGCGTCGTCCAGGGCGCCGAGCAAGACCTCGAGCTCGGTCGTGCGCCCGACGAACGGCGCCTCAAGCGCGGGATGACCCACGACCGGATCGCGTATCGGCGACCGTGAGTGACTGTTCATCGCGAGGCTGAGTCTATCGCTCGGGTTGTGCCGCGACGTCGCGCGATGCCTAGACTTCGACTCGATGACGGTCGAACCTGACTGGCACTCCCCGCTGCCGCCGGGATTCCGGTGGCCGGATGGCGTCCGGGCCGCGGCCTGCATCACGTTCGACGTCGACGCCGAAAGCCCGATTCTTTTCGAACACCCGGAGACCGCCGCCTGGTTGGACGTGATGACGCACCAGGCCTATGGCGCCCGGACGGGCATCGCCCGACTGCTGCGCGTTCTCGATCGGCGCGGCATCCTGGCGACCTTCTTCATTCCCGGCTACAGCGCCGAACGCTGGCCCGCGATCTGCCGCTCGATCCGCGACGCCGGCCACGAGATCGCCCACCACGGCTATCTCCACGAGGGCGCCCACGGCGCGACGCCGGCCGAGGAAGAGGCCCGTCTCCTTCGCGGGCTTGCTGCGCTCGACGAGGTCCTGGGCGTGCGTCCGATCGGCTATCGGGGGCCGAACTGGGAACTCACGTTCGACACGCCGGCGCTACTCGCGCGTCACGGCTTCGTCTACGACTCCGGGTTGATGGACGCCGACCATCCGTATCTCCTTGCGACGTCCCAGGAGCCGGCCGCGGCGACGCTCGTCGAGTTGCCGGGGCACTGGTCGCTCGACGACTGGGAGCCGTACAACTACCTGCCTGGGATCACCGGCTCCGGCGTGATCTCGAGCCCGGCCGACGTCCTGGCCCGCTGGACGCTCGAGCTCGAGGCGCTGGTCGAGGAGGGCGGGCTGTTCATGTTGACCAACCACCCGTTCGTGTCCGGGCGGGCGTCGCGCGCGGCCGCCCTCGATCAGCTCATCGCCCGGGCCCAGGCCATCGACGGCCTGTGGGTGACGACCGCGGCGGAGATCGCGGCGCACGTCGCGACGCTCGGCCTCGAGCCCGTCGTCCATCGCCCTCCAGTCCTGCCCGGTTGAGGTCCGCCGGGCAGAGAAGGACGGGCCCGTCGGCGACGAGCCCGTCCGACATGGCGCTGGCCTGCTCAGGTCGCGGTGGCGGCCTCCTCCCGGCGGATGCTCGCGCGGGCCCCGAACCAGTAAACGGCGTACGCAACGATGAAGCCGACGAAGTAGGCGATGTCGGCGTACTTCAGGTCGTCCGCGAGGGCGTTGACCGGCAGTCCAGTGGCGTTCGCCAGTTCCTGGCCGAAGACCGAGGTCCCGAACGGCAGGGAGACGACGAAGCCGACGATCAAGGCCACGAGCGCGAGTGCGCCCGACGGCAGGCTCGCGAAGTCGACGAGACGGCTGACGTCGGCTCGGCGCCCGCGGAGCTGCCAGTCGGCCAGGATGACCGCTGCCCATGGCGTGACCCAGTAAATGACGAACAGCAGGTAGTTCTCGAACTTGAGCAGCAGGTCGCCGCTGTTCAGGTACAGCGTAAAGAAGAAGCCGAGGACCGCCACGATCAAGGCGGAGACGACCCGCGGCACCCGGAACCCCGCCGCCATGAGCGAGAGCGAGCCGGTGTAGTCATTCATCGCGTTGACGGCAATCGTCCCGATCGCGATGGCAACCATCGCCAACGGGGCGAAGATGGAGCCGCTGAGGACCGTGTTGATCGTGTCCACTGCGCCACCCGCTGACTTGTCCGCGACGAGCAGCCCGAGGGCCTCGATCCACCCGGCCGCCAGCGTCAACCCGGCAACGGTCAGCCAGAACACACGCGGCCGGGAGGCGTTGACCGGTAGGTAGCGTGAGTAGTCCGAGGCGTAGAGGCCCCACGCCAGGACAAAGCTCGCAGCGATCGTGCTGAACAGGATGAACGCCCCCACCTGGTCCAGACCGGTGAACCCATCGGACCGCGCCATCCCGGTGCCGGCCTGGCCGGCAATCGCGATCGTCAGGACGAGGAACATCGCCCCGAGGACGATCGCCATGTACTTCTCGAAGGTGTGGATCGCCTCGTAGCCGAGGACGCCGAGCGCGGCCTGGGCGACGACGATGATGACCAGCGAGACGATGAACGGAAGCCCTGTCAGGATCGTCAGCGCGGCGGCTCCGAACACCGAGTTGATGCCGTCCCAACCGATGCAGCTGATCCAGTTGAGCAGGCCGGGCACCACGATCGACTTGCCGAAGGCAAGGCGGGCGAGTGGCATCTGGGCCATGCCCGTTGCCGGGCCCATCGTCGACAGGGCCCCGACGAGGACAGAGCCGACGAGATTGCCCACGATGATCGCGAGCAGCCCGGTCACGAACCCCACTTGCAGGAAGTCGGCGGCTGCCAGCGTCCCGATGAAGAACGCTGCCGGTACCAGGTTCGGCGTGAACCAGACCGTGAACACGCGGTTGACAGACCCATAGCGCGCCGATTCGGGGATCGGCTCGATGCCGCGAGCCTCGATCGAAAGATCGCCCTCGCGAGTCGGCATGCCCTCCCGAGACACGGTGCCAGCGGTCATTCGTCCTCTCCTTCCTCGCTCCACGCGCGGTTCGGCCCCGCGCCGGCCATCTGCGGAGGCGCCGATGCGCCGCCGCGTGCTCCTGGATCGCGCCGGAATGTGACGGGCTGGGCAGTCCCGTTCACGTGCACGACGCTCCGTGCCGGTTCGGTCTCGGCGACGATCCGGCCATTTCGGACGACCAGGCGCGCCGCGGGGCGAAGACGGATCGCCTCCGCCTCATCGGCGCAATCAAAGATCACGAAGTTGGCGGGCAGACCCTCGCGAACTCCCCACGGGACCTCCGCGGCGCGGGCCGGGTTCGTCGTGACCATCTCCCACGCCCGGAACAGCTCAGTTCGACCTGTCATCTGGGCGACGTGGACGAGCATCGATAGCGCATCGAGCATCGAACCCCGCCCCAGCGGGTACCACGGATCCATGATCGAGTCGTGGCCGCAGGCGACATTGACGCCGGCCGCGTCGAGCTCCTTGACGCGGGTCATCCCCCGCCGCTTCGGATACGTGTCGAAGCGGCCCTGGAGGACGATGTTGTCGAGCGGGTTCGCGACGATCGTCACGCCGGCTCGCTTCAGGATCTGGAGGAGCTTGAACGCATAGGCGTCGTTGTACGAGCCCATCGCCGTCGTGTGACCGGCAACGACCCGGCCCTGCATCCCGTCGCGCATCGTTCGGGCGGCCACGACCTCCAGGAAGCGCGACTGCTCGTCGTCGGTCTCATCGCAATGGAGGTCGATCGGCGCGCCGGTCTCGCGCGCGAGGTCGAACAGGAAATGAACCTCCTCGACGCCGTCCTCGCGGGTCCACTCGTAGTGCGGGATGCCGCCGATCACGTCGCAGCCCAGGCGCATCGCCTCGCGCATGAGCTCCTTGCCGTTCGGGAACGACAGGATCCCGTCCTGGGGAACGCGATCAGCCGCAGCTCGACGATGTCGCGGACCTCGTCGCGCAGCTCGATCAGCGCCCGGAGGGCGGTCAGCGACGGGTCGCAGACGTCGACATGCGAGCGGATGAGGCCCGTGCCCTGGGCGACTTCCCACATGATCGCCTCGCGGGCCCGGGTCTTGACGTCCTCGTGGGTCAGCGACGGCTTGCGATCGGCCCAGGTGAGGATGCCCTCGATGAGCGTGCCGGACTCGTTGTGGCGCGGCTCACCGACGGTCAGGACGGCATCCATGTGGACGTGGGGGTCGACCAGCGGCGGCGACATCAGCCGGCCTTCGGCATCGAACTCGGGGCGGCCGTCGGCGGCGATCTCGCCAGCCGGGCGGATGGCGGCGATGCGGTCGCCGTCGACGAGGACATCGGACGGGTCGACGGGACGGCCCTGTGTGGGATGGACACGTGCGTTGCGGACGATCAGTCCGGTCGTCGCCACCTGCATCCTCTGGCTGCTCTGGCTGCAACCCCGCGGCAGTGTGCGACGTAGCGAGTCAGGCCGTCAATACGTCCGTCGGTAGGTGCTCTCCGAACGTCGCGCGACCCTGAGGACGATCACCAAGCCCGGCTGCGTCATCGACCACGTAGATCACCCGGAGGTCCCCGACGCGCAACCGCCAGAACTCGGTCCCGGCGAGCTTCACGGTGCCTGGCGGTCGCGGTTCCATCGCGAGCGCCAGAATCGGGCCGCGCAGCCGGGCGGCATCGCCGGGCGGAAGGCGTCGAAGTTGACGTTGGGCGGCGGGCGCGAGCTCGACTCGGCGGTCGCCCTCGCTCACGCCTCGTCCGGACCGTAGGTCGCCTGGGTCTCGGCGGCCAACGACCCGAAGAACGAATCCGGCGGCTTCCCCGCCGTCACGGCGGTACTCGACGAGGGCGGCCTCGGCAGACGCGCGATCCTCTTCGGTTTCGGCCGACTCCAACCAGGCCGCCAGGGCTTCGTCCACGATCGCCCGGACGCTGCGGTCCCCCCTGGCGGCCTCGACCTTCACCGCTCGGTACAGGTCGGGGTCGATGTCGATCGTGACCTTCATCGGCCCAGCATACCAGCTTACTTGCTTGCTGCAGCGGAGTGGCTCAGAGGGGACGCCGTCGGCGCGGTCTACGTGTTCCCCGGCGCCGCCCGGCCAAGGGGTCGCGGCGCGGGTCTCCCCGCGCCGCGACAACTCCGTGTTACTTCCCGTTCAACGAGAAGGTTGCGGAGGCGTCTCGAAACGGCGACCCGGACGTACCGGACGTACCGGACGTACCGGACCGGTCAGACGGAGCCGCGCGGCGCGATCCAGCGAGTCGGCTGGCTGGTCACGGCGGCGATCCGTTCGTAGTCCGCGTCGTAGTGGACGATCAGCAAGCCATGGCGCTCCCCCACCGCCGCGATGATCAGGTCCGGCAACCGAACGCTTCGCTGGTGGCCCGGCCCGGCCTTGGCTAGCGACCGATGGACCTCGAGGGCACGGTCCCAGTCATCCGGCGTGGTGCGGAGCAGTCGTGCGGCTCGCAGGCCCCGATCGAATTGCTCGTACTCCGCCGCGTTTCGCGCCCCGTTCAGGTACTCAAGCAGGATTGGTTCGCTCAAGGCCAGCTCATCGGCCACGACCGCATCGGCAAGGATGTCGCCGATGACCGGGACACGGGCGGCGAGGATCAGGGCGCTGGTGTCGAAGAGTTCGATCAATCCGGTTCCGACTCGTAGGCCGCCCCAGGCTCCGCAAAGCGATGCGATCGCATTGCGTCGAGATCAGCCAGGTCAAGCGCCGGCCGAAAGTCGACGATGGTCAAGCGCTGTCGGCGCCGCACGACATCTCGGAGGGCTTCGTGAATTGTGTCAGTCGTCCGCGTCGTCCCGAGCGCATCCGCCGCCTGCTGGACGAGCTCGGTATCGAGGTCGATCGTCGTATGCTTCCGCATCGGTCGATGATATGCATGAAAGTGTCTCGCGTCAATGCATCGAGACAGTCATAGTAATGCATATCTCCGTCAGGCCATCCATCGCGCCTGGCCTCGCCGTTTCGCGCTGACCCGTCGGTGACCCGGAGCGTTACGCTCACGCAGAAATGAAGAACGCTCGCCCAGCAACCGTGAACGGGGAGCCGCTCAGCCTCTCGGGCGACGTCTCGCGGTCCTTGCTCTTCGTGCTCCGTGACGAACTGGGTCTGACGGGCGCGAAGCCGGCCTGCGGCGAAGGCGTCTGTGGCGCCTGCACGGTGCTGGTCGACGGCGTCGCGATCCGATCGTGCATCACCCCGCTGGAGGCTGTAGCCGGCCGATCCGTGACCACGATCGAAGGCCTCGACGCCGGTGGAGAGCTCCACCCGGTCCAGCAGGCGTTCCTCGCCGAGGGTGCGTTCCAATGCGGGTATTGCACGCCGGGCATGGTGCTCGCGACCGTTGCCCTCCTCGAGCGAGAGCCGCGGCCAACCGACGATGCGATCGTCGGCGCCCTCGACGGCAACGTCTGCCGCTGCTGCACGTACCCGCGAATCCTGCGGGCGGTCCGTCGTGCCGCGGATCCAGCCAGTCCCGTGGTAGCAGGGCCAAGTCCGAACGCAGCCGTTCCGCCTCTCTTGATCGATGCCCGAAAGGCGCCCTGGCACCTGCGATCGCCGGAGGAACGCGACTACTTCGAAGCGCTCGGCGACGGGCTCGTCGTCGTCCTGCCACCCCCCGAAGGTGAACCCTCGTGGGCAGGCGCATGGACGACGACCGGAGGCGTCTGGCTGCACGTCGGCGGGGACGGCGTCGTGACGGCGTTCACCGGCAAGATGGAGATGGGCCAGGACAACACGACCGCGCTCGCGATGATCGTCGCGGATGCCGTCGGGGTCCGGCTCGAGTCCGTCCGGATGGTCCTGGCCGACACCGACGTGTGTCCCTACGACGAAGGCACCTTCGGCAGCCGCTCAACACCCGATGCCGGGGCCATGTTGCAGGCGGCTGGCTGGACCGCCCTCGAGACGCTGGTCGAATTGGCGGCCGACCGGCTCGAGGTGAGTCCGGCCGACCTGGTCCAGGGCGAGGGCGCCATCAGATCCCGAGATGGCGCTCGGGCGATCCGCTACGGCGAGCTATTGACCGGCCTGCGACGCATCGAGGAAGTCCGAGGGCGACCCGACCGCCCGCCAGCCGCGGCGGGCCGGGCCATCAGCGGCAGGCCAGCTGCGTCGGTCGCCGGCCTCGCTGCCGTGACTGGCCGGCGACCATTCGTCACCGACATCTCCCGACCGGGGATGCTCCACGGCAGGGCACTGGCAGCACCGGTCGCGGGGGCCACCCTGCGATCGGTCGACGTGTCCCGAGCGCGCGAGCTGCCGGGCGTGACCGTCGTGCACGACGGCGACTTCGTCGGCGTCACCGGGCCAGATGTCGGTTCGGTTGACCTGGCTATGGCCGCAATCCGGGCCGATTGGGACGTCCCGCCCGGCCCGTCCGAGACCGACCTGGAAGGCCACCTCCGCGCGCATCCCGTCGATGCCGAGGGCTGGGACGGCAACTTCGAGCACGACTCCGGCGACGTCGACGCCGCGCTCGCGCAAGCCGAGACACAGGTCACGGCGACCTACACCGTGGCGTTCGTCGCTCATGTCCCCCTCGAGTCACGGGCAGCGGTCGCGGAATGGGCCGGCGATCGGGTGACTGTTTGGACCGCGACGCAGGCGCCGTTCTGGGCCCGGGAGGAGCTCGCCGAGGCGCTCGCCGTGAGCGAGGATCGCATCCGCGTCGTTGTGCCACCGACGGGCGGCGGGTTCGGCGGCAAGCACGGGGCGGGGGCCGGAATCGCCGCGGCGCGACTCGCCCGCGCAGTCGGGAGCCCCGTCAAGGTTCGCTGGCGACACGCGGAGGAGTTCGCGTTGGGCCACGCCCGGCCCGCCGCGGTCATCGATGTGCGGGCCGCTGCCGCCCCTGACCTCACGGTCACGAGCTGGGAATTCCGGACGCTCAACGCCGGTCCGAGCGCGATTACTCCTCCCTATCGGATCGCCAACCAACGGCTGCGCTATCAACCAGCCGATGGCCCGCTGCCGCAAAGCTCCTATCGTGCCCTCGCCGCGACGGCGAACGTCTTCGCCCGGGAGTCGGCGATCGATGAGCTGGCGCACGGGCTGGGCGCCGATCCGCTGGCGTTTCGTCTTGCCAACGTCGACGACGACCGCCTCGCGGCGGCGCTCAAGGCTGCATCGGAGCGGGCAGGTTGGGGCCGCATCAAGGACACGGGCCACGGGCTGGGCATCGCGGGAGCGGTGGAGAAGGACGCCCGGGTCGCGACTTGCGCCGAGGTCCAGGTTCGGCCCGACGGCCGGGTCGACGTCGTCCGGCTCGTGACCGCCTTCGACTGCGGTGCGATCGTCAACCCCGACAATCTGTCGAACCAGGTCGAGGGCGCTGCCGTCATGGCCCTTGGACCCGCGTTGTTCGAAGCAGTCCACTTCGAGAACGGCAGGATCACGAACGACTCCCTCTCCTCGTACCGCGTGCCGCGGTTCCGGGACACCCCGGTGATCGATGTCGTGCTGATCGACCGTCCCGAGCTTCCGTCGGTCGGCGGGGGCGAAGTGCCGCTCATCGCCGTGGCGCCCGCGATCGCAAACGCGATCTTCGCGGCCTCCGGACGCCGTCTCCGAGCCATGCCGCTCCTGCCCGACACGCCGCCGAACGGAGGTAGCTGATGGTCGACTTCGCGACGATGCGCTTGCCAGCAACGCCGACCGAACAAGCCCCGGATGGCTCGGACGTTCGGGTCCTCCTCCTCGGGACGGCGGGCGGCATGGCCCACTTCGAGCTTGGTCCCGGCCTGACTTCGAAGGCCACCCGACACCGGACGGTCGAGGAGATCTGGTACATCGTCGGAGGGCGCGGTCAGATGTGGCGCAAGCAGGATGACCGGTCGGAGATCGTGGATCTGGACGCCGGGACCTGCATCTCGATCCCGTTGGGGACCCACTTCCAGTTCCGCGCCCTCGGGTTCGAACCGCTCGCGGCGATTGGGATGACGATGCCTAACTGGCCCGGCGCGGAGGAGGCGATTCCGGTCGAGGGATGCCCGGAATGGACTCCATCTGCCTGAGACCCGCGCGCGGGGTTCAGCTTGCGGGCAGGGCGGCCTTGAGCGCCTCGATTGCGGCCTCGAGTTGCTGGCCAGCCGGCGTGTCGAGCTTGGTGGCGAGCTCGTTCGCCTTGGTGCTGAGATTATCGACGGCCGTGCGCGCCGCGGTCGTGTCGCCGGACGTAAGCGCCGTCCGGATCCCGGCCGTGAGGTCCTGAACGGCCTTCACGTCGTCGGCATTCAGGGCGCCGGAGCCCTCGTTCGCGGCGATGGCGGCATCGATCTGGTCGAGGGCTGCGATCGCCGCCCCTGTCGCCAGGCTGGCGCCGGCTGAGACGTCGACACTCGGCACGGCGAGGGAACCGGCCGGGACCCCGGACGCGCTTGGCGAGCATGCGGCGAGGGCGATCGCGAGGGCGACGCCGACGGCCCCGGCCGCGGCGCCGAATCGATGGGTCACGGTCCGGCCCTCGCGCCGGATCCCGTTTCGGTCGTTGGTCGCGAGGCGAGGGGCGACTTCATGCGTATTCATCGGGCGACCGTATGCCACGCGGCGGCGCGGACACACACCGGACAGGCCCCAGAGCATCGAATCGGGCTCGCAAACTCGGCGCCCCGTCGGGCCCTGCTACGGACAGGCCTTACCGTTCGAGACTTTGACGAGGAGCTTCGTCGAGACGAGAACCTGGACCGGTTTCGAGCCCTGCGGACCCACAAACACCGTCTCATCGGCAACGGAGGCGCCATCGTCCAGCAGCACTTCCCGGATCCGGCCCGCCGCGACGGAATTCGAGCACACGCCGATTACCCGGACGTTCGTGAAGCCCTGATCGGCAATGTAATCGAGCCCCCGATCACGTGGCAGGTTGTAGACGTTGGCGACCTGGATGCGGTCGGTCTCAGTTGTGGCGCTCAGGCCCAGGAAGACCAGCGCGGCTGCCACCGCGACGCCAACGATCACCTTCGCGACGATCTGGTCGCGGAGCCAGACGATCGTACGCTCGATGCGGCCTGGCCTGGATTGATGTGTTGTCGCTGTTGTCGCTAAGGCTTCCATGCGTCAGTGCTCGCCGTGTCTCGATAGCCCGAAGGCGTACGTGGTGCGCCATGAGAACAGAGCGGCGTCTCCGGAGCGTCGTGCCGCGACCCTGAGCCGCCTCGGTGGGCTGGTATACCTCCCAAGGGTGCCCGCGCCGAGATTGAACCTTTGGCGCGGACCGGACCCTCTCCCTCATGACACGTCCAACCGGACGCGTCGAGGGCAAGGAGGAATGGGTGCATCGAGAACTCGTGGACCAGGCGAAGCGGGGCGACGAGGAGGCCTTCGACGCCCTCGCCCGTCTGGTCGGCGATCGATGCATGGCGATCGCGTGCCGGATCCTGCGCGACGCCGACCGGGCCGAGGACGCGGTGCAAGCCGCGCTCATCACGGCCTGGCGCGAGCTGCGAACGCTTCGCGATCCCGATCGCTTCGAGCCCTGGCTCCACCGGATCCTGACCAACGAGTGCTACGCCGAGGCCAGGCGTCGCAATCGGTGGTCGGCCAACATCCGGCTCCTGCCTGTTGAGGGAGCGACCGAAGCGGTCGGGATCCTGACCGTCAACGATCGCGACCAACTCGAGCGGGCCTTCCGGAGGCTGACGCTCGAGCAACGGGCCGTCCTAGTCTTCCACCACTACCTCGGTCTGCGCATTGCCCGAAGTAGCGGATCGTCTCGGCATTCCACGCGGGACGGCAAAGTCCCGCCTGCACCACGCGACGGCGGCCCTCAGAGCGAGCGTCGACGCCGACGCCAGGACACCCTCGAATTCACAGGAGCGACTCGCATGACCGCGCCGCGCGATCCCGACGTCCTGATCCGGGCCTTCCTCGACGAAGGCCAGACGGACCTACCGGATCGAGCATTCGATGCGGTTCGTCGCGACATCCACCAGACACGTCAACGGGTCGTCATCGGCCCGTGGAGGAAACCAAACATGAACGTCCTCGCCCGTGTGGCGATCGCGGCCGCCGTCGTCGTGGCGGTTGGGCTCGCCTGGGTCAACTTCGGTCCTGGACAGCCCGGTCCCGGCGAACAACCGCCGCCCACCCAGGCCGCGAGCCCCACGCCGAGCCCACGCGGGCTGCCCGTTGGGGATCGGGAGCTCCCGCTGGAGGGCGGGGCCTCCTACATCACGCAAGACCCCTTCCTCGTCCGGGTGACGTTCACGGCGCCCGATGGCTGGGAGGGCAAGGTCGGGGCTCCATATCTGGCGTTCGCGAACCCGACCGGCCGAGACGCGCCTTCCTACGGGGTGGACTTCGCGATCTTCGACAAGGTCCTTGTCGACCCGTGTCAGTTCGACCAGGGATTCAAGGATGTGCTGCCGAAATCATCCGTCGATGCCCTGGTGACAGCGCTCATGGATGTGCCTGGGTTCGATGCGTCGACCCCAGTTGACGTCACCGTGGACGGCTACGCTGGAAAGCAGCTCACCTTGGCGGCACCCGCCAGCTTCGAGGGCTGCACCCTGTCGCCCGACGGCCCATTCGTCTGGCAGCTTCCCTTGGGCACGAACTCCCCATTCATTGCCGGTCAGCGCAGCCGACTGTGGATCGTCGAGGTCGACGGTCAGCGGCTCGTGATCGACCTCCCGGAAGTGCCTGGTCAGACTGCGCAGGAGCGGGCGGACGCCCAGGCGGTGTTCGACTCCATCCAGATCGAGCCGGCCAACTGATCCGGCGATAATCCGACAACGGGCGAGCGGGTCAGCTCGAAAGAGCCGGCCCGCTCGGAAAACCAAACCCTTGACACCCGGCGTTTCATTGAGGTGAACCCCCAGACGCCCCGCCGGCGCCCCACCTGACTCCCGTGGAGGTCACCGCGATGAGCAGCCCGGTTCGACGTTCCCTGGTCCTCGCGACCCTGATGGCGCTCCTGCTCGGGGTGTCGGGCCTCTCGGCCTCGATCGGACTGGCGGCCAAGCCGATGCCCGACGAACGTCCGGGGCATCGACGTCGACGCGGCGACCATCCCAGAGCTACAGGCGGCGATGGACGCCCACAAGCTCACATCGGTCCAGCTGACCCAGTTCTATCTCCAGCGGATCAGGAAGCTGAACCCCGAGCTCAACGCGGTCATCACCGTCAGCCCGACGGCCCTCTCGGACGCGCGCCGGGCGGACCGGGTGCGGCGCCGCGGCGTCGACCTCAACCTGCCGCTCCTCGGGATCCCCGTCATCGTCAAGGACAACGTCAACACGACCGGCATGCCGAACACCGGCGGATCGTGGGCGCTGGCCGGCAGCACCCCGTCGGACGCGTTCATCGTCCAACGGTTGAAGGCGGCTGGGGCGATCATCATTGCGAAAGCCAACCTCTCCGAGTGGGCGAACTTCCGGTCGATCCCGTCGTCGAGCGGCTGGAGCGGGATCGGCGGCCAAACAAATTTGGCCCATGTGCTGGATCGAAATCCCTGCGGCTCGAGCTCCGGCACCGGCGTCGCCGTCTCGGCCGATCTTGCAACCGTCGGCGTCGGCACCGAGACCGACGGCTCGATCGTCTGCCCGTCGGGGGCAACCGGGATCGTCGGCATCAAGCCGACCCTCGGGCTCCTCAGCCGCGCGGGTGTGATCCCCATCTCGGCCGACCAGGACACCGCCGGTCCGATGGCCCGCAACGTGACCGACGCTGCCGTGCTCCTCGGGGCGATGACCGGGATCGATCCGAACGACGCGGCGACCGCCGCCCAGGCCGGCCACGCCTTCACCGACTACACCGAATTCCTCGACGCCGACGCGCTCGATGGCGCCCGGATCGGCATCTGGCGCTCCTACGACCCGGCGACCGCGGATGCGGCAACCGTCGCGATCTTTGAAGACACCGTCGAGACGCTCGAGGGCCTCGGGGCCACGATCGTCGATCCCGTCAGCCTGGATCTGAGCGACGACGTCTTCGAGGCGGAGTTCGCCGCCCTGCTGTGCGAGTTCAAGACCGACATCGCGACCTACCTCGAGACGTACACGGGTGCCGGCTACCCGAAGACGCTCCAGGGCCTGATCGACTTCAACAACGACAACCCGGACCTCGAAGGACCTTGGAATAGCGCCATCTTCGACCTCGCCCAGGAGACCGGTGGCCGGCCCGATCCTGCCTGCATTACCGCCCGTGCCGACACGACCCCCGGCACCCAGGCGCTCATCGACTCGGTGATGGCGACGAACACCCTCGACGCCATCGTCGCGCCGACGAACAACCCGGCCTGGGTCACCGACCCGGTCAACGGCGACAGTTTCGAAGGCTTCGTTTCGTCGTCCAGCCCGGCCGCGATCAGCGGCTACGCCAACGTGACGGTGCCGTCCGGCTACGTCGGGCCGCTTCCGGTCGGTGTGTCGTTCATCGGCGGCCGTTGGGACGAGCCGACGCTAATCGGCCTGGCCTATGACTTCGAGCAGGCGACGCAGGTCCGGGTCCCGCCGACCTTCATCCCGTCGATCGGCCCGAACGCCGCGGCCGCAGCGCGCGCGGCCCGCGGCGACCGCCTCGAACATTATACTTCACCGCCTCGAGAAACTCATACCGGCTGAAGGGCATCGGACCGCCGATGCCGTCGAGCGGACGTGGCTGGATCTTGACGGTCGTCCCGCTAACCGACGCGTCCGGGGCCTCCTAGGCCACCCGGAGCCGATGGCTACCGCCGCTGCGGGGGAGTCTAAGCGGGACTCGTCTCGCGGGTCGCCGTTACGAATACAGCCGCTGGCAATGAGCCCGAGAGGGTCATGAGGGCGAGCGCCCCACGAGGCGCACGCCGGTGGCTCGCGGCCGCTGGGGGGCGATCGTTCGTGATTCGTTCATTTGTCATGGCTCCTTTGGCCGATCCGCGTGACCCACGGTCGTCGGTTCGGTGTGAGGAACACTGATCGGTGGCCTCGAGCACGCCATCCGTGGGAACCCCCAAAACCACCTCAGGGCGGACCCTGCGCTACACGGGGAGGCGCCGCCCCTTCGGGCGACGCCTCCATCAAGGGGATCCGCAAAGAGCGATCGCGGGCCGGCGACTACGCCGCCGCGGTGGCGGTTCGCGATTCGATCTGCGCGGCCTCCGAGTAGCCCGGCTGCCGTAGCCCGCCCAGAACCACGACCGCAACAGCCACCACACCCTGAACCCCAGCCAGGGCCCAGAGCATGCGCTCGGTGTCCGCGGCCGCCAACATCTCGGCGGGGAACATGAGGACCACGTCATACCAAGCGTGGAACAGCACTGCCACGAGCAGGCTCCCTTTCGTGTGGATGAAGAGCCACGTGAACATGACCGCGAGTGACGGGAACGACAGCAGGAACGGCACGAGGGGCCTCGCGTCGGGGTCCGCTAGGATCGTCGGAAGGTGCCACGGGCCCCACAGCGCAGCGATGATCAGGTGGCCGTCAGCACCGCGCGGTCGTAAGCAGCTTCGGCAGCGCGAACCTGCGCCAGCCGATCTCCTCGCCCAACGGTGCCGTGATCCGACGAAGAGGAAGAGCGCGAAGAACACCACACCTGGATAACGATGGCGCCTTCGTCCAGTCGAGCCCGGCACCGCCGAGCACGGTCGTGTTGATGACGACGGCGAGGGGAACGATCAGCAGGGGGAGACCGATGACGATGGCGTACCAGCGCAGCGACACCCGCCATCGCAGAAGGCGACTACGCAAGTCGCGAACCCAGCTCGGCCAGTCGTGGCGGCGATCTCTGGATCGCCGCAGCGCCGGGGCGCCAGGAACAAGCCATTGGTGGGGAGCAGCCCTGTCGGCTCGCCCCGCAGGAGCGCACCGACGCCCCACGTGAGCGCGTAGGCGAGGGCGAGAAGCTGATCACCGGGTTGCGCCGGATCAGCGACGGAAGGTATTCATCGATGCTCCTTGAGCCAGGTGCCGGACGATCGCCCGGCCTCGACGCAGCGTCTGCCCATGGCCCGCTCGTGCCATCCGGGCAGCCCGACGATCTGGCATCAGGGTCTGCCCCGATGCGGCACGACGCTGAGTGACACTCTCGCCAAATGACGGCGCTCGATCCGGTTGTTGATCGGCGGCTTCGGGCTGGTGTGGGGGCTAGTCAGCGAAGTCCTGTACTACCGAGCGGGAACCCATGCATACGAGTCCTGCTCGACCGGACGTCTGGTGGACGTAGCTATACGGCGGGCCGGCCCTCTGGCCCGCCCGGCCCGCCAACCGCATCGGCCGGTTGATGACCCTTGTCGGCCTCGCTTGGTTCATCGGGAACCTGGCGATCTCGGACGTCGCGGGGCTGCGCGAGCTCGGGACATCGTTCAGCGGCGTCGCCGCGACCGCCCTCATCGCCCTGATCCTCGCCTACCCATCCGGACAGCTTGAGACGCGGCTCGATCGAGCCACCGTGGCCATCCTCGCCATCGGCTTTACGGCCAACAGCGCGGTCGACCTGCTCCCGATCGCTCAGGACCCTGATGTGGCCACGGGACAGCTGGCCCTCAATGTCGTCCTCGCGAGCTTCGCCGGGATCGTCGTCATTCGGCGCTGGGTCGTGGCCCCCCGTCGCCGACGTCCGGAGCTGCTTCCTGTCCTCATCGCGGGCACGATCCAGATGGCGGTGTTGATCATCTTCTTCGTGATCCAGACCGTCGCCCTGCCCGACAGCGTCGAGGAGTTCCTCCTCGCGGCAAAGACCCTTGCTCCGGCCGCGATTCCTCTTGCCCTGTTGGTTGGCTTCTACCGACAGAGCGAGCTGCGGCACCGGACCCTCGTCGACGCCGTGCCGGACATGATGATCGGTTGAGCCACGTCGGTCACGTCCTCGTACATTCGGGCGGAGGTCTCGGCGCTCGTGACGGAACGGTCGACCCGATGGTCGGGGCGGCTTCGTGATCTCGTGCCGGCCGCGATCGCGGATGCCGTCCTGGCGGGGGCGGGGGCGGCTATCGAGACCGGCGAGCTCCAGACGCTTGACGCCTCCTTCGATCTGCCCGACGGGCGGCGCGCCTTCGAGACGAGGATCTCGCCGAGCGGCGCCGACGAGGTGACGGCGATCATCCGCGACTTCACCGACCAGCGAGCCGCCCAGACGGAGCTGCGCCAGTCGCGCACCCGATCGTCGAGGCGACCGACGCGTCACGCGACGGCTGGAGCGTGATCTCCACGACGGCGTCCTGCAGCGCCTGGTCTCGTTGTCGCTGGCGCTTCGCTTGGCCCGCACGAAACTGGCCCCGGACGCCGATGCCGGAGCCGTGGCCGGATTGGACGACGCCGCCGACGAGCTCAAGACGGCCATCGTCGAGCTGCGCGAATTGGCCCGCGGATTCACCCGGCGATCCTGACCGAGGCGGGCCTCGGCCCGGCCATCGACACCCTCGCGGAGCGCTCGACCGTGACCGCCACGGTCCTGGCCGCGGCCGGATCGGCGCCTCTCGCCGTCGTGGAGGCGACCGCCTACTTCGTCGTGTCCGAGGCGCTTGCCAACGTGGCCAAGTACGCGTCGGCGACCGGCGACCGTAGCGCCCGAGAGCTCCGGCAATTCCCTCCGTCGAGCGCCAACGACGGTGCGGGCGCTTATCCGTCCGGGGTAGCGGCCTGCTTGGTCTCGCCGACCGGTCGCCGCGCTCGGGGGGAGCCTGTCGGTCGTCAGTCCAACGGGCGTCGTTACCCGACGTGTAGCGGAGATCCCGCTCGGCTAGGGCTGGCCCGGACACGGCCGTCAGGGCACGCCCCGATGTCCGCGAAACCGACCGCAATTACGGTCGGACGCAGTCCTGAGCCGCCGGCTTGGGCTAACCGGCAGGCCAGGAGGCCAAACCTCATGTCAAGTCCCTTCACCGCCCGACAGGCCGGGTATCGCCAGCCTCGTCGCGGCCGGGCTCATCATCGTCAGCCAGGTCTCGCAGCTCGTTCTCCCGCTGACGATGCCCGAGTCGTTCTGGATCGCCACCCAGTCCCTTCGCATGGGCCTCGCGCTGGTGGCCATGTTCGCCCTGCTCGTCGCCCTCACCGGGCTCTATGCCAGGCAGGCTTCCGCCACCGGCAAGCTCGGCCTCGTTGGCTACCTGACGGCGTCCCTCGGCACCTTGCTCGTCGCCGGCAACTGGTGGTACGAGGCGTTCATCGGTCCAGTCCTTCGCGAGCAGGCGCCCGAACTCCTTAGCACCGGCATAAGCGGCTCGATCCTCATCGGCGCTGCCCTCACCGGCGTGATCTTCGCCGCGGGCTGGGTGATGTTCGCCGTCGCGACGTTCCGCGCCGGTATCGCTCCTCGCGGCGCGGCGATCCTCATGATCCTTGCCGGCTTCGTTGGAATTCTTGCCCAGATCTCGCCGTTCCAGATCCCGTTGGCCCTCGCCGTCGGATGGATGGGCCTCTGGCTCGTCCGTTCGAGCGGTCGCGAGGATCAGCCCGCCTCATCGCAGGATGCGGTCGCCGCCTGAAACCATGGCACGGCTGAACTCGCCTGCCGACAACAGTCAGAGTCGCGCGTACGTCGATCGTCCCGTCCTGGATGCGACGTCCCGCGCTGGTCGCGGGACCCGAGTATCGGTTCTCCTTGTCCAGAGCCCACCGTGGCGACGCCACGAGGCCCAACGCACGGCTCGATTGAATCGAACAGGAGATTGAGATGCATGCGGAACTCGCCCGACACCGCATCCTGACCGCTCCGCTCGCAGCGGCCGCGCTGGCCCTGGCCCTCGCGGTCGCGGTCGGCGGCACCGCTCTCGGAAGCGAGCCGTCCGCGACGACCGGTCCAGGCCCGAATGCCTTCGGTCCCGTCGGGGTCGTGTCGAACGACGACAGCAAGCCGGTACCGCCGAAGACGACGAAGTCGAAGCCGAAGAAGCACCCGAAGGATCAGCCGCCGGCCGACCGTGACCAGGACCCGCCCGGCCCGGGCGAACGAATCGCTGTCCCAGCCTCGCTCAACCTGTTCAACGCGGCAGGCTTCCGTTACCAGGATCCGAACTACTACGCCTGCACCGCGACGTCGGTGATGGACATGCTCAACTGGATCAAGCTCGGCGACATGGGCGGAACGGGCTTCAAGTGGGAGGTTCGGCTCGGCTCGGCTGCGCGCGATTCGATCCTCGCCTGGGAGCGAACCCACGACACGCTCGCCGGTGGCAACGGATCCGATCCGCACGGCTGGCGGAACGCCCTGAACTATTACGGCTATGGCAGCGCGTACCTCTCTGCGAGCACCCGCATCTACGAGGATTACGCGTTGAGTTCGTACGAGCGTGCCGTGAAGGCGGCCGTACGGACCATGATCCGCTACCGCAAACCGGTCGGGATCGCGGCATGGCGCGGGACCCACGCCCACATGCTGACGGGCTACGAGGGCCTCGTCGGCGATCCGTTCGCGGTCGACGCGGCCGGGAAATACACCAACGCCTTCACGATCACCGCCGTCTTCCTGACCGATCCGCTCCAATCATCGGCGGTCGTCAACAAGCGGATCCTGTACACGACGCTCGGCTCGACGACGAACACCCGGATCCGCTTCCAGCCCTACTACGAGACCGACAGCCCATACGACGACGCCTACACGGCGGGCGTCGTCCCTGCCCGAGACGAGTGGTACGGCCGCTGGGTGATCGTTGCGCCCAAGCGCTAGGGCGCTGGCCTGACGCTGCCGCCTGCTTGCCGGTCAGCGCAGCCGACTGTGGATCGTCGATGTCGACGGCCAGCGGCTCGTGATCGACCTCCCGGAGGCGCCCGACCAGTCCGCGCAGGAGCGGGCCGAAGCCCGGCGCTCTTCGACTCCATCCAGATCGCGCCTGGCTGACCGACCCCGTGACGACCTCTACCTGATCACGACCTGCCAGGTAATGCCGCGCCGCTGCGGTGCGCTGACGGCCGCCGCGTCGGGCGCGATCGGCGCGACGGGCGAGCTTCCGACGAACGCGGTGGGAATCCGGCGCCTCAAGGTGCTACGGTTGCCTGACCGGAGCCACGGATGTGGGTCTGCCTTACCCTTCGTCGGCTCCTGTTGAGGGAGGGTGGCACATGGGCGCCAAGCGCTTGATCGTGGCCGTGATCACGGCCGCGGTGGTCGGAGTGAGCATCGCCGGCCCCGCAATCGCGATATCGCCCAAGCAGACGACGGTCGTCTACGACAACTTCGAGGCGGCCGGTGGATACGCTCTGGCGAACTACAGCGCGAGATGGTCCAATCCGTACGGGCTAATCGACATGGATACGACCTGTCCGGATGGGGTGACGCCGGCGAATGGCGACACGCGGAGCTTCGCGGCGGGCACCTTCCACATTGACGACGCACCCTTCAGTTGCGGCGCGGATTTCAGTGTCTTCGACCACCTGAAGTACATCGCGATCAGCAACGCCGCCTTCCCCGTACCGGAGAATGGCTCGCTCACGTTCTCGTCGCTCATCTCGGCCGCGACACCCGGCACCCAGCCAGGACGTGTCGTGCGCGGCACGTACGGCCCGCCGTTCTCCTACCCGAGCGGAACGCCATATGCCGCCACGGTCCTTCAGGGCCAACAGGCCGGCGCCGTGATGAACATGGTCAACTTCGAGACCGGGCAGCTATTCGATTGGTTCGTCTCCGGGGACACCGCCTTCGCGCTCATCGAGCGCCTACCCTCGTCCGTGACCGGCAATACGTCGGATCCCTCGTCCCCCGACTGGGTCGGGCCGGACAAGATGTACACGCAGATCATCACCGAGGTTCCGATCACGCCTGGCGTCGCCCATCTCGTCTCGATCACCTACACCCGGGGCACCGGGGTCGGTAGCTCGACGGTCGAGTTCTCCCTGGACGGGAAGCGCGTCGCCAAGGTCAAGAATGTCGGAGTACCGATCGACCAGCAATCGGGCCAGACGTATACGGGCATCGCCCCTTCGTTCGGCCCGGGTGAGGACCTGAAGGACAAGCTCGACTCGTTCGTCATCGGACATGGCACCTTCAGCCTTCTCGACGCTTTCCCGTACCAATGGGGTTGGGCCTTCGGGCCGACCGGGCTGACTTGCGACCCCGCCTGGCCGAGCGCCTGTGCAGCGAGCGTTTCGATCCCGTTGTCTGAGCGATTGTTCGGACAGGGAGTCACCGCCGACTTCGACGACTTCACGGTCACCACGACGACGAACTGATTCGCGGCGCCCGACGCAACGCCACCGTTGGGCGAGCTTACGCGGGCGACTCGACCGGGAGCGCATGATCACGCGCTGCGGCAACGAGTCGCTCGTCGTAGGCGATGAAGCTCGTGAGCTCGCGCCGAATGCCGATCGCCGAGGCCAGGTGAATGGCGTCGAGGGCGCGCAGGTCTGTCGGGGCGATCGATCCTGCCCGGGTCGCGACGTCCTCGGTCAGCTCGATCATGTCCAGCGCATCAAGGACCGCGAGGACGCGACCAACATCCACGCCGCCATGCCGCGCCGCCGCGCGCGTCACCTCCACCGTTGCGATCCGGCTCGTTACGTGCCTGGCGTCCGGATCGAGGAATGCGATCAAGGCCGCGCTCTCCGGCTCGTCGACGATCAGTTTGACGATGGCCGACGCGTCTAAATAGACCGCGGACATCTCAGCCGACTTCTTCGTCGCGGAGCTCGCGCAGGACGTCGGACAGGAGTCGTCCTGCTGCCGATGGCGGCGGGCCGAGATCTGCGAGGCCACCCTTGCCAGAGCTGATGCGCCCGTCCTTGACCATCTGCTCGTACGTCGTCGCCGCGTGCCCGCTCGGACCAAGCCGCGCGACGACCTGGCCCCTTTCGGTGACCTCGAGCGACTCGCCGTCCTTGACTCGATCGAGGTAGATCGACAGGTTCTGGCGCAGCTCGCGGACACCGACTCGCGGCGGATCGCCTTCGCTCATGTAGCACAATGTAGCACAAGGCTGAGCCCGGCCGCTCCGGCCGTCGCCGAACATCGACAGACCGGGCCCCGCGTCCCCTTATCGAGTTGACAGCATCAGACGGACCAATCGCGTCAGGCGGAAGTCGATGGATGCCGATCTCGTGATCCGAGCCCAGCGCGGTGACAAGGATGCGTACGCCGTCCTTGCCACCGGGATCGCCGATCGACTCCTGGCCGTGGCGCGCAGGATCCTGCGCGACCACGACCTTGCCGAGGATGCGACGCAGCAGGCGCTGCTAACGCTTCTGGCAGGACCTCCCGCAGCTCCGCGACCCCGCTCGCTTCGAAGCGTGGTCGTACCGGCTCCTCGTTCGCGCCTGCTACGCGGAGACTCGGAGGGCAGCGACGCTGGGCGCCGAACGTCCGGCTGCTGCCCATGACGAGCCGAGCGCGGTCGACGATCTGAGCTCGGCGTCGATCGCGACGAGATCGAACGCGGCTTCCGCCGTCTTTCCATCGATCACCGCGCGGTGGTGGTCCTGCACCACTACCTCGACCTGCCGCTCAACCGGATCGCCGAGATCCTCGGCATCCCGGTCGGGACGGTCCATTCTCGACTTCATCACGCGATGCGCGGGTTGCGCGCGGCTCTCGCGCCGACGCGCGGCCGGCCAACGCGAGGTTCCACAATGAGCACCGTGCGAAACGCGGCGGAACGTGGTCTTGGCTCGAAGGGTCGGAGCACGCATTCGCGGGGCGCATCCTCGAGCACGTCCTCGACCGTATTGGCGCCGACCCAGAGCAGCCGGCCGGTGCGGCCTGCGCGGAGGATCCCGATATGCACTCCCTACGCCAAGCTTGCGACCGCAATCGCAGCCGTCGCCGTTGCCGCGGTCGTGTGCCTCAACCTTGCTCCCGGGGCGTGGTGGGCCGGGGGACAGCCCGACACCTTCGCCAACTGCGCCACCCTCCGCGACGCCAGCGCCTCCAGCCCTCAGCGTCGTCCATCGCCTTCCCGCCCGCCGGCGCGCTCGAGCCGCGCCGCCACACCCTGACCGAGGCCGGCATCGTCTTCAGCCTCGAGGTCGCCGATGGCTGGTCAAGCAGCGGCCTCAATTGCTCGACGTTTGCACCCGCGATACCTCGTTCATCCAGAAGGACAGCATCTACGGCGCGCAGGAATCCATTTGATCCCTCGTCTGGAGCATCGACGGCGTCGCAGCAGATCCGTGCGCGACACACCGGCACCGCGCGCAACATCCGCGGCCGAGCTGGCCGCTGGCGTTGCCGCGCTACCCGGGCCGATCTCGTCACTGGCCCCGAAGACGTCACGTCGCTCTCCAGCGAAGCACGTGGTGATCAAGGTTCCCGACACATCGAGTGCGCGCCGAACGACTTCTTCATGTGTACGACGACAGCCCTACCGACGCTTCCGCTGGCCACATCCCTCGGCCAGACCAACCGGTCTGATCATCGACGTCGACGACTCGCGTCTGGATCGAGGCCGAGACCTACAAGGGCTCGAGCCCGGAGCTCGAGCAGGAGATCCAGGCGATGATCGACTCGATTCAATTCGAGTAGACGGCCTCGGGGCCCCTAGAATCCGGGACTTGACGTCTCGCAAAGCGGTGCGGCGTCGCACCTAGTACTTTCGTTTGGTATTGAAGGTACCGTTCGCGCACGTCATCGTCGGTCAGGCGGAGCCTCGGCTGGGATCCGATCCCAATCGGTGACAGGGGCCGGGGCTCCGCGACCATCCGCTTCGGGTGGGCACTGCCAGACGGAATCCACAGGGGTTGCTATTTGAGACGCCTCGGTCCGGGGGCACCGACCGTCGCCGCCATTCTCATATCCTTCCTGCTGGCCAGCGGTGTCGCCGTGACCGAGGTGCGGGCGGCGCAGACGCCGGATCGGTCCAACGTGATCCTCGTCCTGGACTTCTCGGCGTCGATCCTGCGGGACGCGGCCAACCGCAACCGCTTCGGTGCCGCCCTCGAGCGGATCGCGGCTCGGATCGACGCGACGTCGGCGGACCTGACCGTCAGTGACGCCAAGATTTCGATCGTCCAGTTCGCGACGAGAGCGGCCGACCTGCCAGGCTGTGTCGACCTGGAGCTCTTCGACAGCGAGGAGACGGTCGGGCGCTTTGCCAACTGCCTCCGGTCGGTCGCCGGCGCGTATCGCACGGGCATGACACCCGCCCTCACCCGAGGCGATCGGCGAGCGACACGAACTACGTGGCGGCGATGGAGCTGGCCAACAGCCACCTCCCGCGGACCGCCGCCCGGCCGACGGTGATCCTGTTCACCGACGGCAAGCACGAAGTGGCGGGCGTCCCCGTCAGCCAGGTCCCGGTGGCGCGCGATCGATTGTTCGGTGGCCGCACGCCGTTCGCGCTGTTGCCGGTCGGCATGGGCCTCGATCCTGCGAGCCGCGACGCGCTCGCGGCCGGGCTCGAGGACCTGCGGGTCATCCGTGAGATGCCCGCCTGCGTGATCGGGACGGTGTTCGACTGGCCGACGGTGGTGTTCGAGTCGGCCGACGACGCGGGCAACGCCGTCGCGGTCGCGCTCCAGAACGCAACCTGCACGTTCACCGCCGCGCCGACGCCCGTACCGACGCCACCACTGACGGGACAATCGGCACTCGGCGTCCGGAGCATCCGGCTCACGGCCGCCGATGGAGGCGTCCGTGTGGCCTGGACTCCGCCTGCCACCACGACGGCGCCCATCGTCGACTACCGCGTGCGCTGCCGCGCCGGCGAGGGCGACTGGATCGAATCGACGGACGAGGTTTCGGTCAGGCCCGAGGCCACGGTCGACGGACTGGCCAACGGGACTGCGTACGAGTGCGAAGTCGCGGCCGTCACCGCGGACGGAGTAGGCGCATGGACGCCCGCGGGCACGTCGATCACGCCATTCGGCCGCCCGGCGGCCCCGGCCAAGCCGACGGTCGAGGCGTTGGATCGCGCGGTGGTGGTCCGACTCCCCGGGGACGCCGCCGAGGGGGTCTCGGGCTATCGCGTCGAATGCTCCGGCGACAACGGGACAACGTGGCCGGTCGGGATCGACGTGTCACCAGAAGCCTCGACGGCCGAGATCGGAGGGCTCACCAACGGCGTCGACTACCGCTGTCGGGCGTTCGCAGCGAACGCGGTCGGGATCAGCGACGCGTCGGCGCTGTCAGACGCCATCAAGCCGTGCGGTTCGCTTCTCCAATGCAACAAAGTGCCCCTGCCGGTCCTCGGCGGCCTCGGCGCCCTGCTGGCCCTCGGGGTGCTCGCGGTGTTCATCGCGCTGTATCGCGGTCGGACGCACGGCTACGTCGTCGCGGTGGTGGACATCGTGCACACGGCCAATATCGGCCACGGGTCGACCCTCGGGATCGGGTTCGTGTTCGTGCAGACGCCGGGAACGAGGACCGTGACCGGGATCGTTGCCGACAAGGGACGGAAAGCGGACATCCGCATCCGGCGGTTGCGCAGCGGCCGCTTCGCGATCAAGGACAGGACCGGCCGCCAGGTCGCGAACGACGGCCAGGCCGTCATCGTCTCCGACTCGCTGGGCGGCCGCCACTCGCTCGAGCTTCGGGCATTCGCGACGACTCCGGCGTCCAAGGTGGCGAGCCGCCGCTGAACCCGACCGAGGACCGTTTGACGACCATGGCGGCCCAGTCGGAACATAGGCGTAGATTCAGGTCGGCATCGCCACCAGCGGGGACCGGTGGCGTCGGGGTTGCGACCTTCGCACTCGGAGGAGACCACCATGCGCACACGCCTCGCGTCCCTTGTCGCGCTCCTCGCGCTCGTTCTCGCGGTCACCCCGGCGGCCGCCGTCACGAAAGGCGGCGTGCCGGACGCCGGCGAGCACCCGATGGTCGGCCAGCTCGTCTTCTACGTCCCCGACGCGTTGCCGTCGCCCTATCCTGAGCCGGGCGGCTGGTTCAGCTGCTCCGGGACCCTGCTCAGCTCGACCGTCGTCGTCACGGCCGGCCACTGCGCGTTCGCGGTCGGCCTCGACAGCGTCTCCACCACGACCGAGGAGGACCGCTTCACGGCCGCGGACGGCAACGGCTCCGGCGGCAACGACGTCTGGTTCAGCCTGAACGAGGACGACAGCCATTGGGACGGCTGGCCGGAGACGTTCGACGCGGCCGGCAACCTCAACTTCCCGACCCAGGCGGCCCGCTACGATGCCCGGAGCGACTTCCTCAACAACAACCCGCTCTGGGTGCGCGCGACGTCGTTCCCGCATCCGGAGTACGACGACCGGCTGTTCTACATCCACGACGCCGGCGTCATCGAGCTCGACGAGGCCCAGGACGGCCCGTTCGGGACGATCCCGACCGAGGACTACCTCCAGCGGTATGCGGGGGCCCGCAACGAGCACCGCTTCGAGGTCGTCGGCTACGGCCTGCAGCGGTCGCACCCCGTGTTCGAGATCGGCGGCGACACCCGGAGGAAGGCCGAGCCCCGGCTGCTCAACCTGGTGAGCAACCCGAAGGAGACCTACATCCAGATCTCGAACAACCCGAGGACCGGCGGCACCTGCTTCGGCGACTCGGGCGGTCCCACGTTCGACAACACGAATTCGCTGCTCGTCGTGGCGGTGACATCGTTCGGCCTTAGCCCGAACTGCACCGGCATCGGCGGCGCGTATCGCCTCGACCAGCCCGACGACCTCGCCTTCCTCGCCGACCACGGCATCGAACCCTAAGGTTCGGCTCGACTCCTCGCCGGCGGGCTCCCCAGGGCGCTCACCGGCGGGGATACCGGGTCCGCCCGGCGGCGGTAGACTCCGGCGATGGCAGGGGTCGATCCGTCACTCAGCTCTGAGCCGGACCCCGACGCGATCCCGGTCACGCCGCCTGAGACCGAGGCGATCTGGCGCGGGATCCTGCTCGGGACCGACAAGCGCTATCGCGAGAGCTACACGTTCCTGAGGCGGCTGCCCGGCGCGCCGCGCTGCCGATTCTGCAGCGCGCCGTTCAAGGGCCCGGGCGCGGTCATCGCCCGGCGGATGGGCCGACGACCCTGGGCCAAGAACCCGCATTACTGCCAGACCTGCTTCGTGCTCCTCGAGAACCAGCACGGCGGGGCGGAGATCGACTGCAGCCTGATGTTCGCCGACGTCCGCGGCTCGACCACCCTCGCCGAGAACATGACCGCGACCGAATTCCGTCGCCTCCTCGACCGCTTCTACGAGACCGCCGCACGCGTCCTGTTCGCCCACGAGGCGATCCTCGACAAGTTCGTTGGCGACGAGGTCGTGGCGATCTTCGTCCCGGCGCTCACCGGCGAGCTCCACGCGGCCCGTGCCGTCGCGGCCGCGAAGGCCCTCCTCAAGGCGACCGGTCACGGAGACCCGGCCGGCCCCTGGCTCCCGATCGGGATCGGCGTCCACACCGGCGTCGCCTACGTCGGCGCCGTGGGCGAGATGCCCAGCACGACCATCACCGCGCTCGGCGACACGGTCAACGTCGCGGCCAGGCTGGCGTCGGCCGCCGGCCCCGGCGAGCTGCTCCTCTCGATGGACGCCGCCCGGTCGGCGAAGATCGAGGGCGACGCGGGAGAGCGGCGGGACCTCGAGCTCAAGGGCAAGTCGGAGCGGGTGCCGGTGCTCGTGCTGGGCGGCGGGGATTCGGTCGCTAGCTCGACCCGAACCGCCTTCACGGCCCGCTGGAGATGTAGAAGCACGAGGCGTAGACCTCGCCGTCCTCGAGCGTCCACGTTCCGCGGAACGGGAGCACGTTGCTACCGCTCCCCGACTTGACGACGACCTCGTACACGCCGGGCGCAACCTTGTACTCGGCGACTGGGCTCTGGTCCGGGTCCCGGCATTCGTAAATGGCACCCGGAACCTTCACGCAGTCCGCGCATGCCTCGAGATCCTCGACCCGGATGTCCGGACCGCTGAAGACCATGCTCAGCGGATCGGGCGAGTCGTTCTGGATGACGATCGTCGCGACACCCGCAGTTCCAGTGCCCGGACCCTTGCCAGGTGGCGGTAGAGCTCCAGCGGCATTCTCGGTCTCGGCCAGCGTCGCGCGGGCGAGCGCGACATCGACGTCCGCGGCCAGGTCATGGTCCGGATAGTCGGCGCGGAATCGCGCGTAGATCGCGACGGCGTCGGCGTGCGCGTCGGAGGCCTCGTATGCCCCGCCGCATGCGAAGAGCAACGGCGGGAGCGGGTCCGGCTGGCCGACGACGAAACCCTGGGCTTCAAGCGCGTCGAGCGCGTCGCAAAGACTGACGGTCGCGACCTTGTCGGGAGCCGTGGCGATCAGTTCCCGGCCACTTGCAAGGGCAGCGTCCTTGAGCGGGCTTCGCGGGTATTTGGTGACGATGTCGCTGTAGGCCAGCACCGCGTCGCCCTGCTTGCCCTGGGTCGCCAGGTCGTCGGCGTCGAGGAGCGCGTCGCATTCCTGCAGCTCCGCCCTTGCCTTGAGCTCGACGTCATTGCCGCTGCTACCGGATGAACCCTTGGCAACGCTGCCGAGCGGTCCGACGGCCGTCGCACAGTCGGCCGCGAGATAGGCCGTGTGACCCGCCTGGTAGTCCTGCTCCTGCTGCCAGGCCAGGAAGCCGCCGACGCCGGCGAGGGCGACCACGACAGCCAGACGATCCAGCGCTTTCGGATGCCGCGTGGCTTCGCAGGGCCAGCTGGTGGTGGTGCCGACGGCGGCGTCCACCCCTGGGGAGGCGCGGGTTGTCGTGCTCCAGGCGGGGTCCAGCCCGGAGGCGGGGTCGGCTCGGCTGGTTGTGACGGAGGATCGAGGTTGGATGTCACCTGACGCTCTCCCATCCGCGGGGTTCGCGGCCGCGACCGACGATCAGGTTAGGGTGCCACTCGACCCGCACGGCTCCGTCTCGATTCTCGACCCTTCCGTGAGCCGGCGGTGCGGTTCGGCCGAAGCCGGGGTCGAATCCGAGCCGTACGATGTCGGGTGCCATGGCAGTTCATCCCGCATCGGCTGACCCCGGTCGCGCGCTCACGGCGCCGGACCAGGAGATCCGTTTCTGCCGCGCGGCCGACGGCGTGCCGCCTCGCCTACGCGATCCACGGCAGTGGCCCGCCCCTCGTCGTCGTCTCGTGCTGGCTGAGCCACCTCCAGCACGACTGGCAGAGCCCGGTCTGGCGCCACTTCCTCGACCAGCTCGGCGAGCTCGCGACCGTCATCCGCTACGACGAGCGCGGCTTCGGGATGTCCGATTGGAACGTCGACGACTTCTCGATCGAGGCGCGGGTCGGCGATCTCGAGGCGATCCTCGCCGCGACCGGCTTCGAGCAGTTCGCCTTGCTCGGGATGTCCGGCGGCTCGGCCGTCGCGATGGCCTACGCGGCCGCGCCACCCCGAGCGCGTCAGCCGGCTGATCCTCAACGGCACCGTCTGCGGCGTGCCGGTCACGTGGACGCCCGACGGCTGGGCGGAGGAGGAGACGTACCGGAGCATGATCCGCGTCGGCTGGGCGAAAGACGACCCGGTCTTCCGGCGCGTCTTCACGACGAGGTTCATCCCGGACGCGACCGAGGAGCAGATGCGCTGGTTCGACGACCTCCAGCGGATGTCGACGTCGCCCGCGAACGCCGTGAACAGCCGGATCGCCCGGCAGGAGGTCGACATCGACGACGAGCTGCCGCGGATCACCGCCCCGACGCTCGTCCTCCAGGCGATCGGCGACCAGTCGACGACGTTCGACAACGCGGTGAGGGTCTCCGCGCGGATCCCCGGCGCCCGCCTCGTCCCCCTCCAGAGTCGCAACCACATCCTCCTCGCCGACGAACCGGCGTGGCCGGTGTTCATCGACGAGGTGTCGTCGTTCATCGAGCCGGAGCGCCGGGCATTCGCGGCGCGGACGCCCGACCGACCGACCACGGAGCCGCTCTCGCCGCGCGAGGTCGACGTCCTCCGACTCGCCGGCCGACGGCCGGACGAACGACGAGATCGCGGCGGCTCTGACGCTGAGCGTCCGGACGATCGAGCGTCACCTGTCGAACATCTACGCGAAGCTCGGGCTGACCGGCCGGGCGGCCCGCGCCGCCGCGGTCGCGGAGTACCTCAGGCACCAGTTCGCCTGATTGTCTGCCGACTTCTATCGCTTGTGAACCAAGCGATAACGCGTTACCATACGCGGCATGGAATTCGCCTGCTTTCGAAGCGATATGACTGATCTACACCTTGCGTACCGAGAAACCACGCGACTGGGCGCGCTGCTGCGCGCGTGGGACGATCGGATCGCCGGCGAGCCCCCGATCGCCCTTCACCGCTGGGCGAGCCTCGCCGTCTGGCCCATCGCCCGAAGCGCGACGGTCGCCGCAAGCACGGGAATTGAAGGTAACCGCCTATCGGTCGAGGAGGTCGAGGAGGTCCTGGCGGGTGGGGCCATTCAAGGACGAGTTGCCGATGTCCGGGACGTCCGCAACTACAACCGTGCCCTCGACATCGCGAACCGGGCCGCCCTCCGACAGGACTTCGAATGGACCCAGGAACTGCTCCGGCGGTTGAATGCGACGATCCTCGACGGGCTCGACGATGACGAGCGCGGTGAGTATCGCAGTGGGCCAGTCGTCGTCGGCGGGATGTACGAGCCCCCGGACCACCGCCGCGTGCCCGGACTCATGGCGCAGCTCGTCGATTGGCTCCGACACGAGGACGTCGACCACACCCTGATCCGCGCCGGCTTGGCGCATCTCAACGTCGTGTCGATCCACCCATGGCTGAACGGAAACGGCCGAACCGCCAGGGTCGTCGGGAGCCTGTCGTTGATGAGGCGCGGGATTGCGGCGCCTGAGCTGGTCAACATCGAGGCTGTGATCCGCGCCCAGCCAGAGGCCTATGTGTCTGCTCTCCAGGAGACGCACGGACCCACGTACCAGCCTGATCGACACGCCGCAACAATGTGGCTCGAGTACTTCGCCGGCCTTGCTGTCGACCGGTTGGACCTCCGGACCCGGCTCGACGCGGCGATCCAGGGCGACTTCGGACTTCTCGCCATGGAGCTGGACGCAGCCGACCGACCGCTTGACTGGGCGCCGTTTTTGCTTGCCGCTCGCATCGCTCCCGTTCGCACGACGGACGTGGCGGCCCGACTCGGGCTGTCGTCGTCGCGGGCCCGCGCGATGCTCGCGGAAGCCGTAGCAGCCGGCTGGCTATCGGCCGAGGGCGAGCGCCGAGGTCGCCGATACGTAGCGGCGGATCGCCTGGCCGGCCTGCCGATGCGGACGCCGGATGTCATGGACCGGCTTCGGCGAGGTCGGCCGATCGTCGACTAATAGGCGTCGCTGCGTGCCAGCCGCCATCGCGCGGGCGGGCGACGCGGCGCGATTGGGTGGTGGCGCGGTTCCGCCGGGCGACCTCCGACGCCTACGGTCCGCTCGGCTGTCCAGACGGGCAGCGCGAAGCGGAGAAGTCAGATGAACGCAACGATCCTCGCCGAGACGGAGAGCCGTTTCCGGTCCGACCCCTCGACCGCCAAGTCGACGCCGACCGTGACCGCAACCCTCGTCAACGGCCGGGCGCGCCTGTCGGCCGGTCCCTTCAACTGGGACGCCGACCTGCCCGTGGCTCTCGGCGGCGAAAACCTCGCCCCGAGCCCGACCGCCTACCTGCTCGGCGCGCTCGCCGGCTGCGCGGTCGCCCTCCTCCACGACACGCTGGCGCCCGCGTTCGACGTCCAGATCGACGACGTGACGGCGGTCGCACGCGCCTCGTCCGACGCGCGCGGCCTGCTCGGGCTCGACGGCGTGGCGCCTGACCTGGGCGACCTGGCGCTCGAGATCAAGGTCTCGTCGCCGTCACCGGAGGATCGGGGTCGAGGCGATGCTCCAGGCGTGGCAGGAGCGGTGTCCGATCTACCTCGCCCTCCTGAAGCCGAACTCGATCGCGCTCACGACCACCGATTTAACCGCCGCTACTTGACGTTCCCCTCCCAACTCGGAACCGCGGCGCCGTCCGCCTTTGCCAGACCTTCGACCTCAGCGATTGACGACCCCGGCTGCACTTAACTTTGACTTGGCTGGGGTCGGACATCCGCTGAGCTGCGAGCGGACTCCAACGCCGTCCCGACTACGCCGCTCGAGACCGAGGCAATCTGGCGCGGCATCCTGCTCCGGACCGACAACCGCTATCGCGACAGCTACACGTTTGCTGAGGCGGCGACCCGGCGCGCCGGCGAGCAGGTCCGCGGTTAACCCGCCGAGACGTGGGCGTGATGACCGTCGTGTATTGTCAAGCAGGAAGCGACAGCGGGATGCTCGCCGCATGACGCTGAGGACATCACGTGGCCGACGAGGATGCTCCGAGCCTCGAGATCCGGATCCTTCAGAGCGATCGACCTGATGGGTCGTGCCCAGTCCTGATCGAAGCCGCCGACGACCGCGGTGACGTCGGCCGGTTCCTCTCGCCATTCAACGAAGAACAACTCGCGGCGGCGAATGTGGCCCTGGACGCAGGCCAGATGGACACAGAGTCGGCACGAGAGTTCGGTGAAGCGCTCTTTGGCGCACTCATCCGGGACGGCATCAAGACCGTGTATGACGGAACAGCGGCGACTGCCGAACCCGTTGGCGTCCGCCTCCTGGTCGATGATCCCGGCGCAGCAAAGATTCCATGGGAACTCTTGGCGGATCCGGCCGAGCGAATGCCCTTCGCAACCCGCCATCGACTGGTCCGTGGGTTCAAGACGCCCGGTGGTGCGCGTCCGCTGATGGTCACGCCGCCGCTCCGCATACTGCTGGCGGAATTGTCACCTTCGGGTCTCTTGCGCCTTCCTTCGCAACTCGAGATCAAGGACATTCGCGATGCTCTCGAGCCGGTCGCGGCGTGGCGCCGAATCAGCGTTGACGTCCTCGAAAACGCCACTGAGGACACGCTCCAGGACGCCCTAAGGGAGGCGAAGGAGGCCAAGCAACCGCGACCGATTCATGTGCTCCACTGGATCGGCCACGGAGCGATCGACCCGACTACGAAGGAAATCTCCCTCGTTTTCGAACGCAAGGACGGCGGCCAGGCGTTCGTCAGACGGCCGCGAGCTGGTGCAGATCCTCAGCGGATACGACATCCGCCTCGTCTTCCTCAACGCCTGCCACTCCGCGGCCCAACCCGGCGGGGTCCCACAGGGCACCCGACTCGACCTCGCTCGAGCTGACCGCCGGGGTTGCGACGGCTCTCCTCGAGAGCGGCATCCCCGCGGTCATCGGGATGCAAGCGAGCATCAGGGACGAACGTGCGAGGCAGTTCGCGCGATCCTTCTATGAATCCCTCGCTGACGGTACCCCAATTGACACGGCAATCCTTGATGCTCGAAAGCTGGTCCGTCACGGCGCTAGCGGGCCGGACGCGGACATCGGCATCCCGATCCTCTACCTGCGCGACGGACCGGGTCAGCTCCTCAATGCCCCGCGCGGCGACCCCGTCAATCGACTCCTCGATCGCGCTGGCATCTTC
The DNA here is from genome assembly GCA_963720315.1 of uncultured Chloroflexia bacterium. Taxonomy (GTDB): domain Bacteria; phylum Chloroflexota; class Limnocylindria; order Limnocylindrales; family CSP1-4; genus CF-46. Next base: position 1,365,317 of record CAVRFC010000005.1, on the reverse strand, counting down.
GGCAGGGGGGCGCGGTGGGGCGCCGGGATCGCCGCCGGCGCAATTTTCGGAGCAATCGTTCTATCGGCCTTCGGTGTTCTGGGCGACGTCATCAGAGGGCCTCGAGAGTTAGCCCAGGAATTCAATGTCGTCGTCTCCGAATTCCAGTCGCAGGGGGGCGCCGCATCCACCGTCGAGATGGCGAAGTCGCTTTCCAACAGCCTCTACGAAGTCCTCAATACCGAGCTCGAAGAGATGGGCGACCTGCGAGTCGACATGATGTCGCCCGCGGAGGCCGGTCAGGTCTCGGGCAACCGCCGTGGAGCGAGCGCAGAAGGCCGCCAATTTCGCTCGCGAGACCAATGCCCACATGGTGATCTACGGCGTCCTGGACAGCACCGGTACGAGCCTTCAACCGGAGTTCTACATTCGTCCGTCCGTGCTGACTGGCGCAGAGGAGCTGGCCGGGGCCTTCAGTCTTGGGACGCCAATCCGAACAACCGCGCCTCCCGGATCCGCGTCCGCGGGCGTCCGATCTCCGCAGGAACCTGCAGCGTCTACGCGGCGTTGACCGAGTTCGTCGCCGGCATCACCTGGTTCTCCACCGGCCACTTCGACACCGCCGGGGAGCGGTTCGCGAGCGCCATCAAGGACGAGGGCTGGGGCGACGACGACGGCAAGGAGGTCGTGTACCTTTTTCTCCGGGACCTCGGCCGCGCTGCAGGGCCGTCTCGACGCCGCGCGCGTCGCCTATCAGGAAGCGCTGTCGAAGAACAGCGGATATGGGCGGGCGATGATCGGCCTCGCCGAGGTCCAGTACCACCAATCGAGCCACCTATGCAAGCGGGACACGATCGACGCCGACGGGGTCAAGGCGGCGCGGGAACAGTTCCGAAGCGCGCTCGCAGCGCCGGACCAGCCGCCGCTATCAAACGTCGCAGCCAAGGGTCACTTCGGGATCGGTCGTGCTAACTACTGCCTATCCCAGGCCGCGATCGAGAGCGCCTGGGACGACGCGGACCGAGAGCTAACGACGGTGATCGCCGAGTACGAGGCCGGCAACAAAGGGGTCCAGGATCTTGCGGCGGAGGCCCACTTCCTGATGGCGAGCGTCCGGATGCCTGCGGTCGGGAACCCCGACAAGGCGAGCTTCTATCGGGCGGCCGTCGAGGAATACCGGAAGGCGATCGAGTTGTCCCTGCATGACGCTCGGAAGGCCCTCTTCTTCGACGCGATCGGGTGGGTCATGGAGCGGCTGGGCGAAACCGAGGAAGCGCGGCGGGCATACCAGCAAGCAATCGACTTGGCGCCCGACGACGCGGCGAAGGACTTCTATCGGAACCACCTCGAGCAAGTCGGCGCGGCGGGAACGCCAGCGGCCGGCTCCGGAGGTTGAGCAGCGGAGGAAGACTCTGATGAGAACGGATCGTCCAGTCGTCATGCCGTCGGTCAATCGGGGTCGACAGGCACTCCTCGGCCTCTTGGCCGCGGCCCTCTTTGCCGGTGGAACAGCGGCCTGTCAGACCGACGGCTCGCCCGACGGCGGTGGCGGCGTGGACAGCGGGCCGCACGAGGACCCCAACACGCCAACCGACACGCCGTTCGTGCAACCGACGTTCATCCCGAGTGACCAGCCTGAACCGAGCGCGAGCTGACATGGGCACTGGAAGCCGATTGAGGGCCTGGTACCGCTTGCCTCTCTGCCTCGTGCTGGCCGGAATCCTTGCGTCCTGTTCGAGCGCTGCGCCGTCATCGGCAAGGGTGGCTCCGTCGAAAGTACCGCCGGTGGCGACTTCGGCGCCGAATGACAGCGGTGCACACGTGGATCCGCCGACGCCAACCGACACGCCGTTCATGCCTGCCACGCCGCCGCCGTCGGAGACACCTCCAGCGCCATCGGAGATCCCTCCACAGGACTACTTCGGAAGCCACGAGGAGCCCCCAGAGGGTGTCGAACCAACGCTCAACTTCTTTATCCCAATGGACAATCCGTGCCGTAACCGCGTCGACCAAGCGGGCCCGGAGGTCAGGCCTCGCGGGGAGACGCTCGAACTGCCCGCCCGTGCCTTGATCTGCCTGCTTGGATTCAATGCCGATAACCAGATCGAGGTATCCATCGCGTCGCCCGGAGGGAATGCTGTGACCGAGAGCGTCGAGCCGGACCAGGAGGGCGTCGGGACGTGGGAGTTCGTGCTGTTCCCATCGAATGTCGAAGGCCGATACGACGTCACCGCAGTCCAGGGCGATCTGGCAGCGTCTTCTGCATTCGACGTCAGTCTGCCGAGCGGTCCCAGGGGACTCGCAGTGCCGGAGGAGATACGGCACGGCGAAAGTGCGGACATCTGGTTTGCCGGCCTAAAGCCGTCAACGTCAACGCCTGCCTACTTGTACATGGCCTCTCAAGGCAAGTGGCGGTTCGACGCGATCCTCCCGCAGGTCGCAACGGACGAGGTCGGGGCTGGGTTTTTGACCCTGGTTGCCACCGGCGAATCACCGGCCGGTTCGTACATGGTCCTCGCTGATGGGCGGGCGTTTCTCAAGGTCGTGCCCTGACCACCACTGGCGTCGTTGAGCAAGGGGTAACAATGCGCAAGCCAATCGGTCGGTCGCTCCACATCGGCATCAATCGGATTGACCCCGCCCACTACGGCAAGGATGCACCACTCGTGGGCTGCGAATTCGATGCCCGTGATATGGAGGCGATCGCGCGGAGCCGGGGCTTCGAGACGACGATCGTCCTCACCGCCGATGCCACGGCCGTGCGCATCAGCAGCGAAATTGCCAAGGCGGCCGAGGGACTGCGTCCGGGCGACGCATTCCTCATCACGTATTCGGGTCACGGCGCCCAGGTACCCGACCTGAACGGCGACGATGCCGAGGACGAGAAGGACGAGACCTGGGTCCTCTACGATCGGATGCTTGTTGACGACGAGCTCTACAAACTCTGGGGCCAGTTCGCGCAGGCGGTGCGAATTGTGGTCTTCTCGGACAGCTGCCACAGCGGCACCGTGACCCGCGACGTCCTCTTCGAGTTCACGGCAACGGCCCAGCTCGTCGAGGAGGAGCCTCGCTACAAGATGCTGCCGCGCGATACGGAGCTGCATACATACGAAGCGAACCGCGACCTATACGAGTCGATCCAGACCTCGAATCCGCAAGGAGATCGCGTCGGTGTCGGGGCGTCGGTGATGCTGCTGTCCGGCTGCCTCGACAGCCAGCGTTCCCTTGACGGGGACCGCAACGGCCTCTACACCCAGACGCTGAAGGAGGTCTGGGCCGATGGCGCGTTCAATGGCGGCTACCGGGCGCTACAGGCCGCGATAGGCAACCGAATGCCGCCGTGGCAAACGCCCAACTTTCTTACGGTCGGCCTGGTCAACCGACTCTTCGAGGGCGAGACACCATTCACGATCTAGGGACAGCTTCTGGCGTCAGCTTTCCTCGATCGCCCGGTACACCGCCTGCCGCGAGGGCTACCTCAGGATCGTCACGCATCCGGCCATCGTCCCCCGCCCGCTCGCGCCCCTCGACGCCATGCGGAACGTCGAAGCTCTCCTCGACCGCCCTCACATTCGAGCCGCGGGCGAGGCCGGCGCGGCAACGACGTGCCGGATGCCCATCTCGCGGCCCTGATGCGCCAGCACGGCGTTCGGCTGGTCTACACCCGTGACCGCGACTTCCGAAGGTTCGACGGCATCGAGGCGCGCGACCCGTGCGCCTGATCGAACAAGATCACCCCGGCGCCTCACCCCACTCCAATCCATCCACAGCCTACGAGTCGTTATCCACCGAGCGACGTTGGGTTAGCCCCACCGACCAACGAACGGCGCTTGAGTTCGGGGATAACTTCTGCCCCTCGCGCCTCACAATCATGGTGACCTGTGCCGGTCATCCAGCCCGCGCCGACAGACAGAACGTTAGTTCGATATAATGCTTCGACTCCGCCTTGCTCCGCAAGTAAGAGGCGCCTTTGTGGCAGTTGCGACAGACGACCTCATCCAAGCCGACTTCAACCTGATCGGTTCAGGCGGGCATCCCAAACCGTTCCGTTTCATCGACCTATTCGCGGGCATCGGGGGTATCCGACTTGGGCTCGCAACCGCAGGCGGAACGTGTGTGTACTCGGTCGAGTTCGATCGCTTTGCGCGACAGACGTATGAGGCGAACTTTGGAGTCTGCGAGGGTTTGGACATCCGCCATGTCCGTGGTCGCGATCTGCCGCCTTATGACCTCCTGGCGGCGGGATTTCCTTGCCAGCCGTTCAGCATCGCCGGGGTCAGCAAGAAATTGAGCCTGGGGCGACTCCATGGGTTTGCGGATGAGAAGAGCGGAAACCTCTTCTTCGAGATCACGCGGCTGATCGAGGAAAGCCAGTCCCCACCGCCTGTGATCCTCCTCGAGAACGTCAAGAACTTGGTCTCCCATGATCACGGAAATACGTTCACGGTCATCCGCGCAACCCTGAAGGACCTTGGATACAACGTCACGCACAAGGTCATCGACGGTCAGCGATGGGTTCCGCAACACCGCGAGCGCACCTACGTAGTCGGGCTTCATGAGGAACTTTCGGTGCGGAGTCGTTTGACTTCCCGGACCTGCCCGCTTTTCTTGGTCGGAGCCTTGCTGAGATCCTCGAGCATGATGTCGACTTAAAGTACGTGCTCAGCGATCGCCTATGGAACTACCTGCAGGAATACGCTCGCAAGCATAAGGCCGCGGGGAACGGGTTCGGGTACGGACTCGCGCGAGTCGACGGCGTGACGCGAACGCTGAGTGCGCGCTACTACAAGGACGGGTCAGAGATCCTGGTGCCGACCACCAGTGACCGACCGCGCCGGTTGACCCCGCGCGAGTGTGCTCGTTTGATGGGGTTTCCGGACACGTTCGAAATCCCGGTGTCGGACGTACAGGCCTATCGACAATTTGGGAACTCGGTTGTGGTGCCGGCAATCGCGTATCTGGCTACTTACTTGGCTGATCGATATGTCTCTCGAGCCATCGCGGCTGCGGCGTAACAGGCCCGAACCGAGTTCGATAAACGCGCGCAACACCATGCGCGCGAACAAATCCGTCTCGGCTCTGGAAACACGGTTCCGTCGCGCGCTGTGGCGGCAGGGCGCTCGCGGATTCCGGCGCGGCGTGTCACTTCCGGGCCGACCCGACATCGTCTTTTCCCGCGTGCGACTGGCCATCTTTGTGCACGGCTGCTACTGGCATCGGTGTCCGGTGTGCAACCTGCCGTCACCGAAGGCCAACGCAGAGTTTTGGGCTGAGAAGTTCGAGTCAAACCTGCGACGCGACCTGTTGGTCAGCGTTCAGCTCGGAGTGTCCGGCTGGGATGTCGAAACCGTCTGGGAGCACGACTTGCGCGAGGACATAGAGCACGTCGCAACCAAGCTTGCGTCGCGCGTGGAACAACTGAGGCAAGCCTAGCGTTGGTGGGCGCCGGAATCGGCCCTCCCTACCCGCCCGTACCGGTCCGAACCTCATAGGCTCCGTCGCCGATTTGGTAAAGCTCGAACAGATCGCCGACATTTGGTCGCGCCCAATCGATCCAGGGGACAACCCCTGTTAGTCGGTATTCGTCCCTCGTACTGGTGCCGTGACGCCTCCCGTTGTAGTGGATGAGTCGCCACGTCCAGTTGTTCGGGTGGTCCGGGGCTCGAACTTGAAGTAGGACACTCGGGTTGACTTCGCTTTCGTTTAGCTGGCGCGATCTCTCTTGCTTGAACCGGTGCCACGACAATCGCCGACTGGTGGCTATTCGTATCTCCAAGATCATTTGGGGAGAGCCGTTTCGAGACGACGAGCTCCGGCCCGACATCGTTGCCAACTCCATACGCCGCTGGCACCTCTGCGGCCAATGCCAGCGGGGTCGGAGCAGTCGGTGCGGAAGCGGTTAGCGCATCCTGCACCAGCGCGTGCAAGGCGTCGGGCGCAAGGGCGCGGACCTCGACTAGCGCGGCTGCGCGGCGCACGCGTCGGGTGAATTCGCGGGCAACCTGCATTCGCTGGTTGCCCTCACCGGACGGCTGCCCTGCGATGGCGAGGCCCACGAGTCGCGCCAGCGGACGGTAGCCAGCGATGGATGGCCGTTCTGTGATCTGAACGAGCTCATCCTCGCCGAGGTCGGTGACGAGGTGGTATGGGTCCTCTGCTTTGGTCGTCCTTAAGCAATTCGGCCCGCCACCACAACCTGCCGAAACAGTTCCTCAATCCCCGTTGCGCGCCGAGGAACCGCTCAGTGGACGAGGGGGCTCCAGCTTGACCAGGAAATCGCCACCTCACAACATGAGGGAGAAGGACACAACCCAGATATGCCCACCCACCAGGATGCGAGGCCTCGGATGGTGATATCTGGAGCACTTGATGGATCAGCCGGGTCGCGGTGATATCAAAGCGCCGTGCGGACGAGCCTCCTTGCGACGTCGCCTCTGAAATCAGCCGCTGCATTCGGTCCCGCACGGCCGCAAGTCCGACCTCCGGGATCCTGTTGCCGCCTGAAGCGGCGTAGTAGACGGCGGGGTGTTTCAAGCTGCTGACGCTTCGCAATTGCTCCGCTGCCATCGCTGACCGCTCGTCGGCGAGTTCTCGAGCAATCGACGGAGGAAGCCGCGGCAAGAGATTCACTGGCTGGCTCGGCGAAGGTGTTCAGATACCCCTGGAGGGCATGATCCAAGTTCGCTGGCCGATGGGCGTAGGCGGCCTTAAGGTTTGAGATCGATCGGCCCGGAAAGGCTGCGCGGATGAGCCGATAGATCGACTCTGCGACGGTGTCCGCGCTCAAACGAAGACTCGTCCGAGAAGTCAGCACTGGTCATGGCCCCCGCCAACAGCGATCTCGCCGCGTCCAAGACCATTGCGTCTCGGATAGCGGCTGAATTCGGCGTTCGACGAACCGGTGGTGATTGCCGCGACGATTCGGGCTCGGGATCGGTTGACAAGAAGTCGTATGCCGCCAAGCAGTGGCATGGACAGGTCCGCGGGATCCCAGTCGAGATACCAACCCGCTCGCGGATCGGCGCCTGGGAACCAGCGAAGTCAATTACCTCAATCGGGAAGCGACTTGAACTGCCTTCAACGTCAACAGTTCGAGCGAACTCCCACAGCGGCGTGCCGGCGTGCCGCGCCCTGAACGACGCGGTCGCCAGCTCGACCCCGAGAACCAATGAAAGCGAGAGGTCAATTCGGCCACCAATCTCGGACCCCGACAGCAACAGGTCCGCAACGAGTTCTCGGACCCCCGAATGTGACGTGGCTGTCGCGAGTTCTCCACCGCGCAGCGTCGTTGCCCGTGATCGCCAGCCTGCGAAGACGTTCAGCGGGTGGCCTCGGGCAACCCTGCGTCGGATCTCGCACCATCGAGATCGACAACCATCTTCGCGCGGAGGTGGAGGTCCGTCGCCGAATCCCAATCCGCGATGTACTCCTGAAGCTCATCTTCGTGGTCGCCACGCACACGCAACCAGGACACACCCGTGACGCGCTCGTCTCTGACCGTTCGAAACGGTGGCGTCCTGACCCGCACCACGGTCAGCTGCTACCTTCCGCGGCTTCGGCTGATAGGTCGAAGCCCGTGACGAACTGATCATCAATCGAGCCCACCGCGAAGTAGGTGCCGGGCCGGTCGGCATTGATCGAGATCGACGGATCGGTCAAGAACGTTCCATCGGGATCGATCCATCCGAGCAGCTCCGGCGCGGGGGCCCCAGCTGGCGCCTCGGCAAATGACTCAAATGAACCGTCATCGAGGACGACCGACGCCGATCCGCGCACAACGGTCGCCGACGAGCCTGAACGATGCCGCACCTCGAATGGAACCAAGGCCGCCGGACGACCTGCGATGTCGCGATACTCTGCAGGCCCAAGGATGCGGATTCGGCCTCGACCCCGAGTGCCACCTCGGCCTTCCGGGGGTTCTGAAGGTGACCCGCCCTCACCGGATACACCGGGAAAGAGTCGGGTCAACTCGCTCGAGAACTCGCCTAAGTGGCGGGGCCTCTGCCGTCGGAACACTTGGCGTGGATGGCGCCGCCAAGGACGCCGCGATGCCACGGACCGTCCTCAGTGCCACGCGAACGACCGACTGGTCGGTGCGATCATCGATAGCGTTTGGGATCCAATCATCGTGCGCAGGTGGCTCGCTGTCCGCAAAGATCCGATCGACCGAGGGGTCCACAAGAAAGACGCCGCCGTATTCGACCACATCGCTTCCGATTTCTGCCGCCTCGAGGTACTTGACGACAATTCTGGTCCCCGGAGGCAGCGCGACGTGTGGCTGGGCGTCGAGTAGTCAGGGGGACCCGATATTGGGCGGGGAAACCTCACGAAAGTATCGACAGGCCGACGACTCCGATATGGGAATCGACGCACCGAACAGATGCCGATTCGTTTGCTGTATCGAGATACCGCGGCCACCCGTCGCCAAGGCTCGATGATCTCGCCGGCGAACTGCTTGACATCTGCCAGAGCGGCAACGTAGCCGTCGAGTGGTGGAAATCTCCGGGATCGGGATGGAGACTTCCGAACCTTCGAGCCAAGTACCCGGAACTCCATCGACGGCCGGCCGCCGGCGGTGGGCAAGAACTTCGGCCAGAAGTACCAGAGGAGCGCTTCGGCCAGAAACGAAGCCGCCTCGCGAAGGGAAAGGTCGCCCATTTCCGGCATGACGATGCCGATCGTCGTCCCTGTCTGGGATGGTGGCGCGATCGGCAGACCGATTGACCGGGCCAGCTCGTCTGCTGGCAGTCGTCGACGAGGGGTCAACCAACGCCTCCTCGAGGTGCCCCACCAGTGGCGCCCGGGTATCGGCCTGGTGCCTGACCGGCTCGGTGTAAGTATCGCTGGCCAATTGCCGCGCCCCATCAGGCGCAGATACGTTACGACCGCGGTGACCTGGCACCGCGTATGAACCGAGATGGTCCGCGCACGGCTCGCGAGGTACAGGGAGGCCTTGCCGTAACCGTACGTGCCGCCTGTGATCCGGTCCGATCGGGCGGATCACCCACGTTGCGCAGAAGTCCACGAAATCGCGTGGATCGTTCTCCACTGAAAGGTCGTCCGCGCGTGTGGATCCACCCGAGCCCGCGAGTACCAAGGTCGGACACCGCAAGGATCGAGACTGGTTCGGTACCCCACAGGACACTACCCAGCGAGAGGTTTTTTGGGGCCTCGAGGTCTAGGCAGCTCCCCGAAGATGGATTGCCGCAGGACTTCCAAGGCAGCGTCGTGCAGAGTCCACAGCGCCAACTGATACGTATACGCCGCCCTGGCTGTTGATCCGCGCATCCCAGCTGTTCTGCACCGATTCGCGAGTCATTACCGTAAGGGGGTCCAATGGTAGGCCGGCCCAGCGGGTTGAGCACTCCCTTCGCCTGCGACGTTCCCAACGGCCCGAAATGCTCCGAATAGAGCCTTAAAGTCGTCATGCCGATACCCGTCCAGCGATCAGCGGTCTGGACTGCGGGGCCTCGGGTATCACCGAGTGGAGCCGGCGCAGAGCTCAGATCGACGCCATAACGCACGTAGGAGATTCCCGGAAGGGGCCACCCTGAGACTTCAGACGGCAAGCATGCGTGGAAAGTGCCTCATCGACCCGATAGAATGCCCGATCGAGTACACGCACTGAGTCCTGCTCGTCGAGGTCATCAGTCCGGACCCCCATTGCAGTAAGGCGGTCGAACAGCGGGACGGCGGGCAACCGGCGTTCAGCAAGTCGTCAACCGACGAACCGAGCTCACACCGGAGACCGGCAACGATTCCATGCGGTAGAAGACGACGTAGAGGTCAACCCCGTCGTCGTCTGAAAGTTGATCCAAGCCGTGGATCTCGATCGTGCGGGAACCCTTTGACGCGGTCGCCTTGACTTCGAGATCCACGGTGTCCGACACGAAATCGTGTCGCCCTTGGTGGGCCCGCCCAACTGGACTACTGCATTAGGTTCGATGAGTGTCAGATCGAGGAGGAGCAGCTCCGCCACGAGACCTATGCGCTCGCTTCGTGTGAGCGTCTTGGAGAGCGGGACGAGCGAAGAGCTCGCGCCAACGATCGAGAACCCGCGACGCGGCCAGTCGGGGGTTTCGCCGTGGTCGTTCGACTCGTCACGCAAGATTTCCGCGGCGACCACCGTGAAGACATGGTTGAGGTGCGGCTCGCGACACGAGATATCGACATAGGCGCGTTCATCGCCGTGTCGATCAGCGTTCGGCCACGACTCTGGATGCCCGCGCTCCGAAGGTCCGGCCGGACGGGCACCTGGCCTTGGTCAGGCACGAGGAGGTGGCGCCGATTCTGGGGATCGAGACCGACGAATGCGGGGACGCCACGTGTTCGTTGCCGGCGGAGAGAACGCGCACATCGTCCATTGCGGCCGTCGCATCGCCGAGAGCCGCGAACCTCGCTTCAAGTTGCTCGAAGCTCATGCGGTCTTCTCTTCAGGCTCGTCGTCGACGTCTACCTCGGGAACGAATTCCTCCCGCTCAGTGCCTGACAAGTCGGCGGTCTTGTTGCCTGCGGCGTTTCCTTGTTGCCTTTGGGAAAGCAGAGCCACGCCGACGAGGTCATCGATCGCCTCGAGCGGCAACCGGTCCTGACGCGGTTGGCTTCGAGTACCGATCGATGGGTAGAGAAGCAGGACGGGGACCCGTGCCTTCGGCGAAGAATTCGTCACGCTCCAACCCCCTGTGGTGGTGGCGCAGGGGGAGGTCCAAGACCAGATCCGACGCGCTCGCAATGACGCCGAGACGCGCAGTGGTTTCGTCACTTGATCTCAGCTTCGACGCTCGATCAGCCCGATCTGCACCGTAAATCCGACGAGATTGTTTCGCGTTGGTCTTGCCAGCCAGCACTACCGTCCATGTTCGGAGTTCGCCGAGTGCGTTTTGGGCGTCGATGTAGCCACTAAGGACATCTGGCGCAAGGGTCCGGGCGCCTTCGTGAAAGCGGTAACGCGTTATGAACCTCGAACCTGATCGGAGGCGACTCCCTGATAGATCCGGGATCCACCTCTCACGATCCGCGGAGCCGCGCCACCGATCCGGCCGATAACCATTTCGGCGGCCGCCAGGTTTGCAGTCAGGTCCAAGCGGATTTCTGTGATGAAACAGGATCGTCTGAACCAGTTGCCCCGAGAACGAGACCTGAGCGTCGACCGCATGCTGCATCTTCAAGTCAGACGTGATGCTGAGCGATGGGTGCACTCGAATTCGAGGGTCCGAAGTCCCTTGGCGTCAGATCCTCGAGTTCATAACGTGCGATGTCCTCGCGCATCTCCTGCTCGACGGTCGCGAGGTCGCCGAAATTGCCATCGAGCTCGCTACTCATCCAGATTTGCGGCAGGTCCGCGTATCCCTCGCGGTAACCGAACCACCTTCCCATCTGCAGCAGCGTGTCGTAGGCCGCGGCCGCCCGGAGCAAGTAGCTTACGATCAGACCCTCAAGGGTAAGGCCCCGAAGAGAATGTTTCCGCCAACGACAACTTGGACGGAGTTGGGTGTCGTATACGACAGTCGGGTCAGACTCTTGCTGTTCTCGACGACAACTTCTGTCGCAGTCAATACGTCTGCAATGTGCGGGCGCAGGGCTTCAAATGAAACGGCCGCTCCCCAACCAGCGTCGACGGTACCCGGCGTTGCTCGTCGTCCCACTGGTCCTCGATGCCTGACCGAATTCCATATCCCGGTCGTTCAAGCGCCTGAGGGTCTCGGAACGCAGCCAACGGAGCGGACTGGCCATCCTGTTCTGGGTGTTGGCGTACATCGTCGTGTGGATCAACATGCTGCTGTGGGGCACCCGCCGCCCCTCCCACGACGCGCGGCCGTCGCAAGCCAGAAGTAGTACATCGCGGCTTCAATTGATGGCGTGATTGACGGCTCGAATTCTTCGCGCGCTTTCCGCCCGCTCGGCTGGATTTGAGGATCTTCGTCGGGGACGATGCGAACAACGTCGAGACCTTCATAGTCAACCCCGTCGGGTCCTTCGGCAGTCGGTCGCGACCAAAGATGCGCTCCGCCCCGAAGTACGAATCCGGCCGCGGTAGATCGACGATGAAGTCGCGGGGATACAAGTCGTCGTCGTCAGCGTTTCGATCCGACGAGCACATCGCGAACGGCGTTGCCGTGTAGCCGACATATGCCGAGCGCGGGAACATGGCCAGCAGTTGCCTGATCAGGTCGTTGATGATTGAAGGATCGTCATCACTGCTCGTGTTGATGCTCGCTTGATCGGCTTCGTCATCGATGACCAGGAGCGGGCACGAGCGGAGCACAGAGTCATCGGCACGGTTGGCCCATCGCAGCAGCTTGCGCAACCGAGGGCCGTTCTTCTTGATGACGCACAGGACACGAGCGTCGTGCACTCCGCTCAGGACGGCATGAGGCTGCTCGGCTGAACCGATGCGGAAGTCAGCTTCGGGTGATGTTCAATCCGAACCAGAGTGACGCGTTTGAGGCGAAGTCTCGACCACGTCGCCGTTGAGGCGACGCTGGGTCTGAGCGCGAAGCGCTTCATGGACACCCAGAACAACGACAAACTTGTATCCCGCGTCAGTCGCTTTGGCGATGACCGCAGAGTAGTTCGAAGTTTTCCCACTTTGAACATATCCGAGGACGAGTCCGCGTCCCGCAAACTGGGGAAACGCAGGATTGGGCAAGTAGCCGACAACCTTCGTAGACGCATCGTCCATGCTGCTGACGGCTTCATGGCTAAGTCGAGCCGAGAGCGATGCCTTCATCGGCGGCCAGATAGTCACTGGGTCGTGGACCGAGGTACCAGCCCTCATCGTCCTTACTGAAGAAGCCGCGCGGGATCTTCAGGCGTCGAATCTTGTTCAGCGCGATCGCGATACGCCTCGAGAGCGGCGTCGAGGACATCGCGGGGCACAAACGCTGACAGATCTACGGCAGCCTTCTCCGGAGTCTTGCCCTTTCGAACGCCGGCCTCAATCGCATCCACGAGTGCATCGAGGTCATCCACGACTGTCCCCCCTCCGGGTTACGCCATTGCCTCCCCGGACTGACTGCCTAGCGTCGCAATCACCACGCAGGTGCTGCCGCGCCCGGCTCGACCCGATGTAGAGCAGCCGCTCCAGCCGCTCGTCGTCGGGCCGCAGCTCGACCAGCACGACCACCGGCTTCTCGAGGCCCTTGAAGCGGCGGATCGAGTCGCAGACGATCACGTCGGACGGGGCCTCCGGCACGGCCCCGGCGGTCAAGCCCCAGCGACCGACCCGCATCGTCGACCTGGCCGTTCCAGAGCACCTCGTTGCCGAACCGGCGCTCCTTCCAGACCGCCGAATCCTCCAGCGAGCCGCCGACGAGCACCGCGATCTCCCACGGTCGGACGCCCTCGTCGACCCGCAGCCGGTGCAGCACGCGGCGCAAGCGCATCGAGCGTCGGCGCCCCCGCCTCGGCCTCGATGAGCTCCACCGCCCGACCGTCCTCGCGGAGCGGCACGGTCTCGGGCGCGTCGGGCGCGTGGCCCATCGCGAAGTCGTGGATCGGCCCCGGGTTGCGGCAGTTCTCGTCGAGGTCGAACGTCGTCAGCCCGAGGCCCTCGACGGCGTCGTCGCGGTAGATCGCCTGGGCCGGGTCGTGGAAGACGTACAGGACGTCGTCCTTCGGGTCCGACAGGAGCGCCTCGAGCGACAGCAGCCAGTCGGCGTCGAAGTCCTGGCCCTCGTCGATGACGATCGCGTGGAACTTCGGCCCGAGCTCCTCGACCGCCTCGTCGAGCGCCTCCGGCAGGGTCTCGTCGAACCACTCGCGGGTGACCGGGTTCGGCTTCTTCGGCAGCGTCCCGGCCTCGCGGGCGAGGTCCTCGCAGAGCTGGTGGAAGGTCGAGACGGTCAGGTGGCCCGACGTCCGCGCCACCTCCGCGGTCTCCTCGACGAGGAGCCGGGCGAGCGGCTGGTTGAAGCAGACGAGGAGCGTCTCGTAGCCCTCGCGCGCGAGGCGCCGCGCCTTCTCGGCCGCGAGCATCGTCTTGCCGGTCCCCGCGGCGCCGACGATCTCGACGCGCCGGTTCCGCTGGAGCCGCCGCAGGACGCCGATCTGGTGCTCGGTCAGCTCGACGACCGCGCGCTCGCCGTCGGCGATCTCGCCACGGAGCAGGGACCGAAGGGCGATCGGCGTCTCGAGGATCTCCTCGAGGAGGTGGACGCCGTTGGCGCCGGGCGCGCGCTTGGCCGCGGAGCCGCCCGACTCCCCCGCCCAGAGCTCGAACGCCCGCTCGACCGCCCGACAGGTCGCCTCGGGGTCGTCCTTCGGCAGCTTCGCCCGATCGAACACGAGGTCGGGCTCGATGTCGGGCCCGATGAGCCGGAGTCGGTTGCCGGCGCTGGCGAGGTCGACGTCGGGCAGGGCGACGGCGTGGCCGGCGATCGGGTGGAAGTTCGGCGGCGCGTCGGGCAGCTCGGCGAGCTTGTTCACGAGCGCGTGCATGCTCGTCATCGCCTGCTCGAACGGGTTGGGCTTGAGCTCGCGCGCGCCCGCGTACCAGCGGCCGTGCGCGTCGCGCTGGATCTCGCCCGACTTGACCTCGAAGACGAGGAAGCCCCGATCGGGATGGGCGAGCACGATGTCGGCCTCGCCGTCGCGGAGGCCTCGCTCGGGCGCGGTCCGGCCGAGCCAGGCGACGTTCTGGAAGATCCGGTAGTCGGGCGGAAGGGCGGCCCGAAGCCGATCGACGACGAGCTGCTCGGCAGCTTGGCCCTGGGTCACGCGCGCTCCATCCCCCCGGCTGACCAAGCGCGGGTACCGTCCACCATAGGTTGACCGCGGCCGAGGCGCAATACGCGGCGGTCGACGAAGCCTCCCGGACACGACAAATGTCCTGCCACGGTCCAGGCCGCTAGGCGATGTTGACCGGAGCACCTCGAGCGCACGGTATTCGGGCGCCGGACCACCGGCCTACACAGGTGGCGCCCGGCCTGTCCCTTCCGCGGAGATACTTGATGGTCAGTACGACGCAAGCAACAGTGACACTGGCCTCCGTGGCCCGGCCCTCATTGGCCCGATTGCGACCGGTCCTGCTTGCGCTGCCGCTCATCGGCCTCGGCCTCCTCCTCGTTCGGCCCGAGCTCAACATCGAGTGGCACCACCATGCAAGCCACTTCTGGCTCGTCCTCACCTCGGCGGCGGTCAGCGTCGCCCTCGCCTTCGTGACCAACATCGCGGCCGGGCGCCACCGCGACGCTCGCGTCACGCTTGTGTCGCTCGCATTCCTGGCGAGCGCGGGCTTCCTCGGGCTGCACGCGCTCGCGACGCCGGGCATTCTCATTCCGACGCGGAACGTCGGGTTCATGATCGCGACCCCGGTCGGCCTGATCATCGCGTCGGGCTTCGCCCTCGCGTCCGTCAGCCGGCTTGCTGGCCCTCGAGCCGATCTCATTCAGCGCCATGGCGGGAAGATCCTGGCGGCGCTCCTCGGACTGATGGTGGTGTGGGCAATGGTTTCGCTCGCGGGGCTCGGTCCTCTCGGTGCGGTGTCGTCGATGAGCGATGCGCCGATGATCATGGAGGGAATGCCGGGAATGGATGGCATGCCGGCCGTGCAGCCGGTGCCGTCGATGGACGAGACGGGAGGCCCTCTCGTGGTCCTCGCGATCGTCGCCATCGCAGCCTACGCGATCGCCGCCTGGCGATACCTCACCATCCACCGCAATCGCGGCGGCATCCTGCCCCTGGCCATCGGCGCTGCATTCGCGCTGCTCGCGGAGGCGACGGTCGCCGTGGTCCTAAGTCACAACTGGGAAATGACCTGGTGGGCGTGGCATCTGCTCATGCTGGTCGCGTTCGCCACCATCGCTCTCGGCGTCCGCGAGGAGTACCGCCGCAGTCGGTCCTTGACGACCGCGTTTGGGGGTCTGTATTCGGACGCGACACTCGCCCGCATTGATCGATGGCACGCCGATGCCATTGCGAGCGTCGCCCGGGCGGGAGCCCGGAGCGAATCGACCGAGGCGGTTTTCGACCACCTCCGACGTGAAGGCGCGAGCGACGAGGAAATCGCGCTGCTGACGGCTGCGGCCCGCGAACTGACGCGGCTCGATGACCTGTTCCGCCCGTACCTGCCGGCCTTCGTTGGCGAGCAGCTGCGGCGCGATCCCGGTGTCGCGCGGCTGGGCGGCGAGGAGCGGCTGGTCAGCGTCCTGTTCGCCGACCTCGCGGGCTTTACGACTTTCAGCGAGGAGCACAAACCAGCCGAGGTCATCGAGATGCTGAACACGTACTGGGCGGCGGTCGTCCCGGTCATCGAACGCGCCGGCGGCGTCGTCGACTATTTCGCGGGCGACGGCGTGCTGGGCGTCTTCAATGCGGCCGGTGGCGAGTCCGATCACGCCGAACGTGCCGTGCGGGCCGGGCTCTCGATCATCAATTCGGCGAGAAACGTGGCGACTGCGAATCCGGGCTGGCCGATGTTTCGCGTCGGCGTGAACACGGGCCGAGCCGTCGTTGGCAACGTCGGTGTCGAGGGCCGCCGTACCTTCACGGTGATCGGCGACACAACAAACGTGGCCGCACGACTGCTCGCCGCCGCGGAACCGGGCAGCGTCGTGGCATCGGCGACGACGTGGGCGGCGCTCGACGGCCGTGTGGACGGGGTTGCGCTCGGCGCCATCCCACTCAAGGGCAAGCGCGATCCGGTCGAGGCATGGTCCGTCACAGGTGCGGCAGTGCCGGCCTAATCGTCAAGTCACGACGATGCGTCGTCTTAGGCGAGGGTCAACGCCGAGCTAGGTCTGCGGCGGCGCTGGCCGTCGCGTTCGCGGGCACCGCGCCACCAATTTTCGCTGTCACATTTCGGCCCAATTCGAGCCCTGTACGGTTCGATGGACACCGTGGCGACGATGACCGGCACCCGAACGAGCGTGGAGGCCCTGTATCGGGCCGACGCCGAGCGGCTGTGGCGCGCGCTCTACGCCTTCGCCGGCGACGCGGACATCGCGAGCGACGCCCTCAACGAGGCTTACGTCCAGGTGATCGGCCGGGGAGACGCTGTGCGCGATCCGGCAGCCTGGGTCTGGCGATCGGCCTTCCGGATCGCGCGTGGCGTCCTACAGAACCGAAGGGCCGACGCGAGCCGGGCGGCGCCTCCTGACTCACACGCGCCCGCCGCGGCGCTCGACAACTACGCCGATCCCGACCTCCTCGCCGCCCTCCGCCGACTTCCCGAGGGCCAGCGGGCGGCGCTGGTTCTCTTCTACTACGCGGATCTGCCGGTTCACGAGATCGCGGACAGGCTCGGTGCGAATGGAATTGTCGTCCGGGCCAACCTCACTCGGGGCCGACGCCGGCTCCGCCAGCTCCTTGGTGACTCCAATGGATGACCTGCGACGCCGTTTCGCCACGCTCGACGCGATCCCGACACCGGTCGACTGGACCGACGTCGCGCGGTCGGCCGAGACCACCGTTGGGTCGCCGGTCGGCCGGCTGAGCCCGATTGGGCGGGGCCAGACGTCGGCGTTCTCCCGCGGACTCGTCCTCGCGATCCTCGCCGGCCTGCTGGTCGTCGCCCTTCTCGGCGTCGCGCTTGTGGGCCTCCGGCTTCCTCCCTCGCCCCCCGTTCGCGGTCGTCCCGCCGGACAGGTCGCATGCAACGACCAACTCTTCGACTTCGGCCGACCCGGCAGACCCGAACGCCTGCCCCGGCGTCGAGCGCCCGACGGAGCTGCGGATCACCGAGGTTGTCGTGCCCGACCTCGACACGGGGCCGCTCGGTCGCCCCGTGGTCGCCGGCTGCGCAGTCTGGATCACGTCGGGCGACAACTCTCGGCGGAATCCACCGCGTCGAGCTCGCGACGGGTGCCGTCACCAACGTCAGCCCGATCGAGATCGTGTGGGAGGTCGACACCGACGGCGACGACCTGTTCGCCATCGGCCAACCCTCGTCGGTGATCGGCGACATGCCGGGCACGCTGTTCCGAATTGATCCGGTGACGAGCGAGGTCCTTGGGCAGCTTCCCGTAGACGTGCATGGCCAGACCCTCCGCATCGTGGACGGCCGAGCCTGGATTGCGGGCTGGCGGATGGGGCTGAAGATCTACGACCTGCCCTCCGGAGCGGTGGCCGCCGAGTGGCCGGCCGGAGACATGAGCGGCGCGATGGAAGTCGGAGCCCACGCCGTGTGGCTGGTCGCGAGCCCAGCCGACGGGCAAGTCGGCCTCAGCCGGATCGATCGATCGACGCTCGAGCGCACCGTCCTCCCCGCCCCACGCGACCTGTCGGACATCGCCGTCGTCGGGGACGCGGTCTTCGTCGGCACGGAATCTGGCGCAATCGCTCGGCTCGACCCGGCGACAGGCGATGTGCTCTCGTCCGTCCAGATCGAGGGGTGGACGGGCGGGATCCTCAACCTGACATCGGATGGAACGTCCATCTGGGTGCTGCCGATCCAGACCGTGCCCTTCGGGTCGGAGTTCCGGCTTGTCTCCTCAGGGTTCCTGCGGGTCGACGCGGCAACCGGTCAGATCGTCGATCGGATCGAGTACGAGGCGTCCCAGGCGATCGAGCTTTGGGCGACCGAAGGCAACCTCTGGCTCTACGAGGGCGACAAGATGATCCACCGCTTCGAGCTGCCGGCCTCGAACTAGGGCTTCGTTGTCGAGGGTGATCGTCAGGTCGCCCCAATTCTCGTTGTTGAGCTCACCCGTGTCGTACAGCAACGGCGACGCGGCTAGCTCTTCCTTGGTGAAGCTGGTCTTGTATGTGCCCGCGATCGGGCTCTCGAGATCGGGGACGTTGTGGAACGGCTTGACGACCAAGCCGGTCGGGCCCCCGATTCCCGTGTTGCCAGCGTCGAAGCTCCAAGGTGCGCGTAGGGCGAACAAGCTTCGTACTCGGCAAGAACCGGGCGCCGTGGCGCGGGTTCGGGCAACGCGATAAGCGCCCGTGCAGCGACCGTCATCATGATGGCTGCCCCGTCGACTTGGTCGACGAGGTATTCGTGCCCACGGTTCACCGATTTGGTCCCTACCGCTTCTACTTCTTCGCCCATGAGAACCGGGAGACGTTCGAGCGACCGCACGTCCACGTCCGATCCGGCGACGGTGTCGCGGCGTTCTGGCTCGCTCCCGTCGGCCTGCGCGACTACCAGGGATACAATCCGCGCGAGGTCGAGCGGATCCGACGGATCGTCGTCGCGAACCGCGAACTGCTGTTGAGGCACTGGCATGACTTCTTCGATCAGCGCTCCTGATCCGCGGCCGAGGGCAACCTCGGCGGTGGTCGACGAGGGTCGCCTGCGGGTGGCGCTCGAGGACGGGCGGGAGCTGTCGGTGCCGCTCGCCTGGTTCCGCTGGCTGGAAGGCGCGACCGACGCACAACGGGCGGATCTCGAGGTCATCGAGTACGGCCTCGGCATCTGGTGGGGAGAACTGGACGAGGGCGTCTCCGTCCCGTGGCTGCTCGGGCTGCCCCACCACTGAGCGCGTTCCCCGAGATCCGGCACAGCCGGCCGAGGAACTCCTGGATCGAGCGGTCCGCTTAGCTGAATAGCCGCTCAGCGGTCACAGATTTACCAGCGAGATCCATTCCTTGATGGCCCGCTCGAGGGCCGGCTTCTTGGCCGTGACGTCGGCCATGTCTGTGAAGTAGACCATGCGGCGATCCGGATAGTCGCCCTGGAGCAGCCCGTCCTGGTCGTGAAGACAGGAGGAGATGTTCCGTTTGGTGCAGGCTGAACGTGGCCATGTAGCCGTTGTAGCTGAATGACGGCGCGTTCCATTTCACCTGCTCGGTGATCTGCGGGTCCACGTTGAGGATGGTCTCCCGGAGGACCTGGAGCTCAGCCTTGAAGGGGTGGGCGAGCGCCTTCATGTAGTCGTCGACGCTGGGGACCTTCACCATGCCTGACTCCCGCTCGCCTTACGCCTCGCCGCTGAACGTGTCGAGATGCAACACGCGGACCGCCAGCCCCACTCGCTCGACGGCGCCCACCCATCGGTCGTCGATGGCGACGACAATTGGGCTGCCGACCACAGCAGATGTTGCCAGGATGAGGGCGTCTGGGGTCCGGAGGGCCGTGGCGGCGCGGATGCGTGCGGCCTCGCGTGCGATCGCGTACGTCACCGGCTCGATGGATAGATTGGGGAAACTACGAAGGAACGCATCGACGGTGCCGGTCGCCGATGTCGACCCAGCCCGGAGCGGCCGGACGAGGACCTCGGTGACAGACACGGCCGAGATGACCGCGGAGTTGCGACCCGTGGCGATGAGCCGATCGAAGACGACAGCGGCCGCGCCGCTGACGCGCTGCGTCCCATCGAGATAGGCGAGGATCGCCGACGTGTCGACAACGAGCAAGGCACCGGGATCGATCGCGGCTTCCAGCGTGACTGCTGCCATCGGCTCAATCCCAGCCTGAACGCTCGCCCTCTAGATACTCGTCGACTGGCGCATACCCGCCGTTCAGGGCGCCCGCGTAGGTGGTTCGGACTCGGCGGAGGATGACGACATCCGCATCACCAGGGTGGAGTTCGACGACAAAAGAGTCGCCTTCCCCGATCCCAGCGGCTTCGACGATATCGTTCGGCAGAGTCAGCTGGTTACGCGAGCGCAGGCGCGCAGGTGCACGAATGTGTGTGGCCATTTCGGAAATGTAGCGTCAATTCAGAAAGAACGTCAAGTAATCCGAATGCTTCCTCGCCGATCAGAATCGGAGCTGGTGGACGTTATGGTGCTTTGAATCGGTCCGCGCAGCAGCTCTGGTTGGTGCCAACCCTCGATATTGCCGTGCGTCAGACCTGAGGCCTGCCCTCTTCTCCCCAGCTTGGCATCGTGCCACGATCTCGGGGTGAGGACGATGTCGACCGCACGAGCCGTTCCGCCGCCGTTGCCGATGCGGCCGGTCCCCACGAGGAAGCTACTCGCCATCGCTGCGGCAGCCGTCGCCCTCTCGATCATCTACATCTACATCGTCCTCCTCAACACGTACAACATCGAGGATCCCGATCACGGCAGCCATTTCGTTGCCGCGGGGCGATTCCTGCTGTGGATCTTCGTCGGTGAGCTCGCTTGGGTGAGACGACCCGCGAACCCGCTCGGTCGCTGGATGATCGCCGTCGGGTTCGCCGGCTTCCTGTTTGTCCCCAGCCTCCTTCCGATACCTCCCACGTGGACCTTTGGCCTCTTCTTTCTTTGGCTCGAGGTTGTCCTTACCTCGTTCGTGTTCCTGTCGTTCCCCGACGGCCGGCTGCGCCATCGGGCGGACAGGCTATTGATGGCGGTGATCGTCGTCTGGTGGATCGTCGCCACGATCGCCGGCCTGGCGGTCAACTACAGCCCCGCGCTGAACCCCCTGTTCGTCATGCCGACGATCAGGAGCGGATTCGACGTCGCCGCCTATCTGCAGATCGTAGATAACGTCGGAAACGTGATCGAGACCGTGACGAGCGTCCTCATCGGCCTCGTGATCGTGCGAGTCGCGACCCATTGGGTGCGAAGCCAGCCCGCGGGCCGTCGCGTGATGACCCCGGTCCTGATCGCCGCGATCGCCTACGTCGTCGTCCTCGCGATCCAGTGGCTCGATGTCGTCATCGGCCCGAACGCGGCGTCCGAGCTGCTGAAGGGTCCTCGCGGCTACCTCATCGCAGGCTTCGTCGGTTACGCCCTGCCGATCAGCGTGCTGATCGGGATCCTCCGCACGCGGCTCGCCCGGTCGTCGGTCGCCGATGTGGTCCGAGAGCTCGACGCGGGGGTCGAGCCGGGGCGCCTGGAAACGGTGCTTCGTCGCGTCCTGGGCGATCCGGCGCTCCGACTCGCTTACAGGCTGCCGGACGGCGGCTGGGTCAGCCCCGCCGGCGAGCCCGTCCTGTTGCCAGCGCCCAGCCAGGCAGTCGCGGTCACGATGCTCGGCCACGGCGAGCCGATCGCCGCGCTCATTCACGACCCGTCCGTCGGCAGCGACCCGGAGCTCCTCTCGAGCGTCGCTGCGGCGGCCCGGCTGGCGCTCGAGAACGAACGACTCCAGGCCGAGATCCGGGCGCAGCTGGCCGAGGTCCGGGCTTCCCGAGCGAGGATCGTCGAGGCTGGTCTGGATGCTCGCCGGAAGGTCGAGCGAGACCTTCATGACGGCGCCCAGCAGCGGCTGCTGGCCCTCGTCGTCCGCCTCCAGATGATGCGCGCCCGGGCGTCGGCCGACGAGACCCTGACGGCGATGCTCACGACCGCCGGCGAGGAGCTCGAGGCGGCGATCGCCGAGCTACGAGAGCTGGCACGGGGCCTCCATCCGACGGTCCTGATCGACGAGGGCCTGGCGCCGGCCGTCGAGAACCTGGCTGATCGGGCCATGATCCCGGTCGAGGTGACGGTCACGCCGGAGCGCTGCTCGGAGTCGTGCGAGGCGGCCGCGTACTTCGTCGTGTCGGAAGCCCTCGCCAACATCGCGCGGCACGCCCGGGCTCGACAGGCCAGGATCTCGATCTGGGTGATCGACGGTGATCTCGTCGTGGAGGTCGTCGACGATGGCGTCGGCGGCGCGTCGACCGAGGGCTCGGGCCTGCGCGGGCTTGCCGATCGCGTGGCCGCCGTCGGCGGGGTCCTGACGGTCGACAGCCCGTCCGGCGGCGGGACGAGGCTGAGCGCGCTGATGCCATGCGCGTAGCGATCGCCGACGACGCCATCCTCTTTCGACAGGCCCTCGCCGAAGCCTTCACGGCGGCCGGCCTGGAGGTCGTGGGGCAGGCCGGAGACGTGGACGCCCTCATGGATGTCGTCGCATCGCAACAACCTGACGTCGTGGTTCTCGACGTGCGGATGCCGCCGACGTTCACGACGGAGGGCCTCGACGCCGCCTTGCGGCTGCGCTCGACCGCGCCGGGCGTCGGCATTCTCGTCCTCTCACAGTACGTCGAGGTCCGCCACGCGATCCGCCTGATCCAGTCGGGCACCGATGGAGTCGGTTACCTCCTCAAGCAACGCGTTGCCGACCTGGGCGACTTGATCGAGGCGATTCGACGAGTCGGCTCCGGCGGCTCGGTCGTGGATTCCGAGGTCGTCGCCCAGCTGCTCGGTCGGCCTCGGCCCCACGGCGTGCTCGACGAACTCACGCCGCGAGAGCGCCAGGTCCTCGAGCTCATGGCGGAGGGCCGGTCGAACCAGGGGATCGCCGAGGCGCTCGGGCTGAACTCCAAGACGGTCGAGGCCCACGTCAACGGCCTGTTCTCGAAGTTGGGCCTGGAACCGGCTCCGGCCGACCATCGCCGCGTCCTCGCGGTGCTGACGTTCCTTCGTTCGTAGCGAGACGCAGCCTGCCCTTCATCAGGGCCAGCATCGAAGGCCGACGAGGGTCCTCCCCCGATTCTCGCGTGGGCGATGTCGGGGTCGGCACCATCGACGGCTGCGCAGTGAGCGCGATGATTCCCCGTGTCAAGAGCACGGAGGACGAGCGATGCATGCGAGGTCGATAGTTGGCCCGGCCGGGCGACGGGTAACTGCGTCGGCCGGCGACCGGGGCGGGGCGTGGGCCCGGTCCGCGCGACCGATGGCGACGCTCGTCGTGGCCACCGTCGTCCAGGCTCTCGTGGTCCTCGCCGTCGTCGCCGCGCTTCTTGGCCTTGGCTTCGATGGCGCGCCGACCCTCGGTCCGGATGGGTCGTCGGTGGCGCCGTCGGTTCCTCCTCTCGCCGAAAGTGACGGCCGTTGACTCACGTCACGTCACGCGCTTCATCCCGTATTGATGCTATAAGCACGGGGACATGTCACCATCCCGACCCGATCGAGTTGTCCTCGCCGCCTTCGTGGTGTTCGTAGTCTTCGCCGGCGCGAACGCCGTCGGCGTCCGGTTCGTGCTTCGCGAGATGGGGCCGTTCTGGTCGGCCGCGATCCGGTTCGCGGTGGCCGGCCTGCTACTCCTCTTATATATGATCGCGACCCGGCGGCCCGTGCCACGCGGGGAGCGTCTCGTCGGGACGGTGCTCTTTGGCGCCCTCGGCTTCGGGCTGGCTTACACCTTCCTCTATCAGGCGCTGACGGAGGCGCCGGCGGGCACGACGATGCTGATGCTCGCGATCGTGCCGTTGCTGACCGTTCTCCTTGCCGCCGTCCAGGGCATCGAGCGACTCCGGCTCCTGGCCCTGGCGGGGGCGGCGCTCGCGGCGGTCGGCATCGTCATCGTCGGGGCGAGCCAGATCAGCCTCAACGTCCCGGTCGTGGCACTCGCCCTGCTCCTCGGGGCCGCCATGTGCCAGGCCGAGTCCGGGATCGTCGCCAAGCGTTTCCCGCCCGGCGATCCTGTCACTGCGAACGCCATCGGCATGCTGCTGGGCGCGGCGATGCTGGCGGTCGTGGCCCTCGTCACCGGCGAGGCGCTCATCGTCCCGACGAACCCCGAGACCTGGGTCGCGATGGCCTACCTGATCGGGCCCGGCTCAGTGGCGGTGTTCGTCCTCGTGCTCTACGTCCTCGCGCGGTGGACCGCGTCGGCAACCTCGTACGCCTTCCTCCTCTTCCCGCTCGTCGCGATCGCGCTTGGAGGCGCGCTCCTCAACGAGCCGATCCAGCCGTCGTTCGTGGTGGGTGGCGCCATCGTGCTCGCCGGCGTGTACCTCGGCGCGGTCTACCGCCCGAGGGATCGCGCCGAGGAGGCCGGTCGGCCGAAACCCCTTCAAGATCTCGCGCTCGCCACGAGCTCGCCATCGGGACGCCCGCCCGGAGACGGATCGGAATAGTTCCAACCAAGCGGAATGATTTCGTTTGACCGGAACTATCCCGATTCGGCCGCGGAGGGCCGACAAAACCGTCGGTGTGCGAAATCGGACACGCACCGGTCAAGTCGGCGGCATCCGGCGTGTCGATCCGCACTATTTCCCTTGCTGGACAACCCGGAGTAGGATGCCGCTACCGTGGCACTGCGCGTCTTCCGCCTGATCTTCGTCGCCTCGATCTTCGCGTTCGTGCTTACCGTGCGCACGGTAACCCCGATCCACGCTTCGGGTGACGCGGTCGATGCGTCGTCGACGGTGTTGGAAGATCCGCCGCTCGACCCACCACCGCTTGATCCACCGACCGAGCCACCGCCGGTCGAGGCCGAGCCGCCGCCCGCTGACACTATCGAGCCGGAGCCGGTCGATCCGCCGCCGACCGATCCGCCGCCCGCCGACACCATAACGACCGAGCCGCCGACCGAACCTCCAAGTGAGACCGAGCCGCCGCCCGCCGACACCGTCGAGCCGGCCCCGACCGATCCGCCCCCCGACGACACCATAACGACCGAGCCGCCGACCGAACCTCCGGTCGAGGCCGAGCCGGCTCCCGCCGACACCGTCGAGCCGGCCCCGACCGACCCGCCGCGCTGACCCCGTCGAGGCCGTCCTGCCGCCGCCCGATCCGCCCGTCGCGGCAGAGCTGCCGCCCGCGGATACCGTCGAGCCCGCCCCGACCGACGAGCCCATCTCGGACGCGATCCTACCGCCGCTCACGGACCCGTCGGCAGTCATCGACGATCCGGCGGTCTCGAACGCGTCGGCGACCAAGGCGGCTCCATCGGTCCCGTCTCATCGGTCCCCCGCGTCCGTTCTGCCCGTCTCCGCAACCCGGCCCAGGCGGCACCGGAGCCCGTCGTCGCCATTGTGAGCACCCAGACGAGGCGCATGGAGTCCGTCGAACCTGACAACCGCATGGCCTTCGCTCCGGCGATCGCCGCCGGGGCCGGACTCGGAATCGCACTGACGAGCCATTCTCCAAGCAGCGTGGCAGTCGCCATCGAGTTCGGACGCGCAGGCGGCGGCTGGGCCGGTGCGCTCGTATTCAACCTCTGGCTGCGCCGGCAGATGCGTGAGCGTCGGATGAGTCAGCGTCGGCTCGCTGCACTCGCCGACGTCGACCACTCCACGATCTCGCGCCTTCTCCGGCAGGACCGCCGGCCGTCGCTCACGACGGCGACGAAGCTCGCCAGGGCTCTGAAGCAGGTACCCGGCGATGGAGCCGAGCCCGCGGCTGTCGACTACTTTGAACGGGTCCCCGAAGAAACGGTCTTCCCCGCGCGGCGCGTGGAGTTGGCCCTCAGGGCGGACGACATGCTCGACGATGAGCAGGTGCGGCGCCTGATGAACATGTACCTGGACGCCCGTCGGAAAAACCAGGCGTCAGCGCAGGAGCAATCTGTTCGGAGCCGAGCCGCCCCAGCGCGCGCCGCTCCCGAGGCGAGCTGAGGCGGCGGTCCCACAGGACTCAGCTCCCTGTCGCGCAACGAGGGCAGATCGCGCCAGGCCCGGACCAGCGCCTCCTGGGTGGCATCCTCCGCGAGTTCGGTGTCGCGCAGGATCAAGCGAGCGATCGCGTACAACCGATCGACGGCGCCGCCAGCCAGGACGCCGAAGGCCTCGCGGTCTCCGCGTCGCGCCCGGTCGACGAGCTCCGTCTGCACGCCTCGCTCCCTTCCGAGGCGACCGATTTGGTCACCTACAAGCTACGGCGGAGCACAAGGCTCGGCGGTTCAATCTGCGTGCGCCGTAGTCCCACGAGGACCGCCGGTCGTACGACTGCCTCGAGCCAAATTGGCGCCCGCAAACGCCGAAAGCGTCCAACCAAGCGGAATAAGTTTGTTTGGTTGGACGTAGTTCGGATCTGCCTCGCAGGGCAGGCCAGGCCATCGGCGTGCGAGAGAGCGACCCCGCTGACGGGCATTCAGGCGCCGATTCCCCGGTGGGGCCGCAGCGAAATCAGCGCCAGCTCAGGTCCATGTTCTTGCCGTCGCGGTCGGGCATCAGGTCGCGAGGAGTGCCGGTTCCGTCTGCGTTCATAACCCAGATGTGCGAGTGCGCGTCATCGGTTGCCTTGACGAATGCGATCTGCTTCCCGTCCCGCGACCAGACGGGATTCCCGTCCTCGAGGTCGTCACGAGTCAACTGCGTGACCTCATTCGTCGCGATGTCGAGGAGGTAAATGTCGTTGCCCTCGTTGGAGCCGCCCTTGTCGCGGACGAAGGCGATGGTCTCGCCGTCCGGCGACCATGACGGGTCTCGGTCGAGGACTGGCGTTTTCGTGAGTTGAAGCATCCCGCCGTCATCCGCGTCGACGACATAGAGGTCGAATTCTCCGCCGACCCCCGTGGCCATCATGGCGAGCTGCGTCCGTCCGGCTTCCAGGCTGGCCCGCGCAGGCGCGTTCCGGCCACGATCTGGTGCGCTCCGCTGCCGTCCGGTCGGATCGCCCAAATGGCCGAGGGCTCTAGCTCCCGCGGATCGCCGTGGACATAGGCGATCCAGTTGTCCGCGCGACCAGTTGAGTTCCAGTCCCAGGTGTCACCAGTTACGAGCGACGACGCCTCAAGGTTGGCCAGATTGAGCCGGAAAACGTCCCGCGAATCCGTGCCTACTCGCCGGCTGAACGTGAGCTGCTTGTAGTCGGGCGACCAGCCCGGATAGCGGTCGTCGAGGGTGTTGAACGTCAGTTGGTCGATCTTTCCCGTCACGGGATCGATGTTGTACAGCTCGGCGTCCGTCGACCCTGTTGCATCCGCAGCGTTGCTGTAGAACGCGATGCCTGGAGAGATCGAGACGACCGGGCCGAGGCTGTTCGAGGGCGCCGCCGACGCGGGCGGGCCCGCGGGCGTCGGGCTCGCGGAGGCCTGGGCATCAGTCAAAGTGAAGACTGTCGTGGCCTCGCGGCCTGAGGCGCGACCTATCGAGCGACACCTCTCGGTTCTCCGGCGTGACGTCGAGTTCGCGTTCGATCGAGCCGTCTTCAGCGGCACGCATCGTCGTAAGCAAGACGTCGTCGAGATAGATCTCCACTGGCTCACGCGCCGCGAATCCCGATCCCGGTCACGACGATCAGTCCAGTCTCCAGGGCGTTATCGGTGGACACGACGATCGACGCGGCTGGGGGCCGAAGAACGAGCGGCCCACAGGCCGACTAGTGCGACCGCGGCCAAAACGACTCCCACGGCGACCTTGCGCCAGGTCACCGGCGGGAAGGGCCGCAGCTCTACCGGCTTGGCGACGGGCTTCGTCTCGGGCGACGCTTGCTCCTGGATGATTGCTCGCGGAGCCGGCTCGACGATGGTCGGCGGCGGTTTGGTCGGCGGCGGCTGCCCGACGACGGGCGGCGGCGCGATCACCGGTGGCCCTCGCGTGACGGCGGGCGGCGCCTCGTCCACCGGCGGTGCCACGGCGGCCACCGCCACCGCCTTCGCCGGGAGATCCTGAGGCGCGGGCCGCGGAAGAGCGGCGGCGTGGGTGACGTTGAAGAGCCGCCCGTCGGCGACGCGCATGAACAGGACGGGCGTCCCCCACTCGACGTCATTTGAGTCCGCCCAGATCGCCAGGCGCGCTTCCGAGATCGCCGAATCGATGGGCTGGCCCTCGGCCAGCATCGCGTAGAACTCGCTCGCGAACAGGACCGCCGCACGATCGGTGATCTCGAACTGCATCCCGATCACCGCGGGGATCTCACGCTGCACGAGGCTCGCGGCGACACCCGAGAACGGGTCCTTGACGGCGTTCCGAGCACCTTCGCAGGAGTTGAGCAGCACCAGCCGCAACGAGCGCTTCTCGTAGAGGACCGCCGCGAGCTGGTCGCCACTTACGGCGCGGCCGCGGCCGGCAGCGTCCTCGAAGAGAAGGGCGCCCTCTCCGTTCGAATCGTCGAAACCGCCGTGACCGATGAAATGGAGAATGTGATAGGTGTCCGGTCGAACCTTCTTGGTCAGCGCCAGAAGGGTGGGCTCCTCCAGCCAGTCGATCGCGACCGCGTTCGCCTCCCGCAGCGGCTTGAGCGCGTCTTCGAGCTTGGCTTTCTCGAGCTCGACGTCGAGCGGTTCGGCATCCAGCGGATTGCTGATCACGCCGAGAATCCGGAGCGGCAGCTCCAAGTCCAGTGCGCGGCGAGGCTTCGGCAGGTCGAGGTAGCGGACGACCGGGGTCCAGGCGTTGATCGACAGGAAGTTGGGGTCGTCGTAGAGGTACTCCCACGGGATGGCGCCCAACTCCGGAACGTCGGTCAGCGAGAGCGTGATGCGCAGCCCCTGGCCGGTGGCCCGCGCCTCGCTGGAGGCGGCACGGTAGAGCTCGCCGGTCTTGCCCTGCATGACGGCGGCGAAGAGCTGCCCGCCGAACTTTCGCGCGAGCTGCATTTCGGGCGACTCGATCTTTCGAACCCCGCGCCGTGTCCGGCCGACCTTCAGGACGAAATTCTCGAGCTCCGTCTCGCTGAACGGGACCATGAATCCGCCGGCCCCGTCGCCTCCGAGCCCGCTGCATTCGACCCTGTAGGTCCCCGCTACATTGCCTCGCTCGATGCGCAGCCGGAACTCCCCGTACTCCCTCATCAGGCAGGTACCTGCAGTCCGGCCCCCAACCAGGCGATGAGCCGGTCGCTCACGTCCGGGTTCCCGAAATAGCGGGCGTGCTCGATGCCCTTCGTCTCGTCGAGCAGCAGCTGCTCCTCGACCGTGGCAAAGGCGCCCTCCTCGGTGTTGCCGCAGACGCTGTCGATCCGGACCATGCTGTCGTTCGGTCCGCCGCCGAACAGCCGGTCCTTGACGACATCCCTGAAGTACGACTTGAGCTGATGGTCGGTCGGCTCGTAGTTCGAGGCGATCGCGAGGTACTCGTTCTCGCCCCGCGGGCGGCTGTTGAGCTCCTTGAGGAAGTCGCCGTTCGGGACCATGCAGGCGAGGCCGCGAAGCTCCGGGTAGGCGGCGACCGCGACCTGCCGGACGAACGACAGGACGAGATCGACCGCGTCGCCGACCGCGATGCCGACCGTGTTCAGGACGGTCGACAGGGTGTTGATCAGGTCATTCCAATGGCTGACATCGGCCAGGATGGTGCCGTTGTTCACGGCGCCGACGAGCGCGGTCCGATGGACCCGGATCTGGCGCGTCCCAGGCATCGGATCCGTTCGCTCGGAGAGGGATCGCGAAACGAGACCACCGCGGGAATGGCAGATGATGTCGAAGTCCAGCGTCAGGCCATCGGGGATGGTGCCCAGCAGCCAGTCGATGTTCTCGATCGGGTCGCGGCTGATCGACTGGTGATCGAAGGCGATGACGCGGTTGTCGTACATCGCCCCGAGCTTCTTCATCGTCGCGGGCGGCAGGTCGTTGAAGGCACCGTGGGCCCGGCTGAACGTGCCGTGGACGAACAGCAGCGTCCGCCCTTTGGCCAGCTCCTGCCAGCGAAGAGAGTCGCCGTCGAAGTACGCCGCGGGCGCCGTGTAGTTGGCGGTCGTGTAGTCGCGGACGCCATAGCCCTGGTGCTCGATCTCCCACTGGTTGAGGTAGCTGTTGGCGGCTCGCCCGAGGGCCTGGCCGACCGGAAAGGCGATCACCTTGAGGACGTGCTTACCGACCTCGCCGAAGATCGACCTGTCTGCCTGGGTGCCCGGCTCCGGTGGCGCGCCCGGCGTGCGCTTGATCGTGAAGGTTCGGGTGCCGCTCCCACCGCGGACGTCCGGTCCGCGTTCGGCGGGTGGAGCGAAGGACCAGGTCGTGACCCCCCGCTCGTCGACCGAGAGGATCGCCTGTTCGAAGCCACGCGAAGGCTGTGGGACGTCGAGCTCGATCGCTCCAGCCTCGCCCCCTCCGGCCCGATCGGCGCCGCCGTCGCCGGCGCCCGGAAGCTCGGCCGCCTGGAGCTCGACCACGTGCGTCGTCTCCATCCCCGCCTCGTCGAGGGCTGCCTGAAACGCGGCGCTCGTTCCACCGGCCGCGCGGAGGCCCGGGCCCGCCAGGCTGTCGACCGATTCGGCGTTCCCGACCAGGCTCGGAGTCCGGAGCCCGAGATCGCCGAGCTGGATGGTTCCTCCGGTTGGATCGAGCTCAGCCATGTGGGGGTCCTCCTGCGGCGGCGGCCGGATTCCATGACAGGCGGAGTGACGGGTGCCCGTAGAACTGGTAGGCGAGGTAGGTCGGCGACTGCCCCGCGCCAGCCCGGGCCCGGCGCAGCAGGTCCGCGACGGCCGGATGCTCGCTCCCCGCGGCGCCGTTGCCGTTCGCGTCGTCGTCTGACCCGAGGGCGCTCTGGTAGAACGAAAGAGCGATCTTCTGGGCGATCTTGTCGTCGATGGACCAGAGGGGCGCCACGACGGCGGATGCCCCGATGCTCAGGAATGCCTGGGCGATGCCGCCGTAGTTCCCGAGGAGGTTCTGGCCGGCTCCGACCTGGCAGGCGTTGAGGAAGACGAACGGCGAGCGCGTCGAAAGGTCGGAGCCTCGGATCTGGAAGGGATCGATTGGCGGGCCGCTGACCAGATAGATCCCTTCTCCGGCGCCTTGCGGGTCATATTTCCCGTGCACGGCGAAATGGAGGATGTCCGATGGCGGGGCGCCTCCGAGGAGCGGGTAGACGAGGTCCGGCTGCGCGTCGATTGACGCAGCCTTGTATCGATCCTGGATGATCCTCGCCTCCTCCTCGGCGGCCTCGAGTCGCTCGAGCGTCGGGCTCGTGTAGACACCCCAGACCACGGCCATCGAGGAGGCGTGAACCTGCCGCGGCGGGTCGGTGGGCGTCGTGCCCTCGTCGAGGATCCATCGCCCGACGTTGGCCTGGGCACCGAGGTAATGGGGCGCCGCGGGATCGAACGGCTCGTCGACCCAGGCGAGCTCCCACGGCACGTACGCCTCCTCTGTCAGGAGCAGGATGTCGAGCGGGCGCGGGGCCACGGCGGCGTTGGCGGCCTTGATCGCCGCGCGAACCTCCGATGGCATCTCGTCGCGGATCGTCTTGCCGATCCCCTGGAGCAGCTGCGCCCAGCCCCGCTTCTCGCCCTGGACGTGCAGCTTGCGGATGATGGCCGTCGCGAATTCCTTGGGATCGTCGCCGATGTCGCTCTCCGCCGGCCCGTCGTGGGGAAGTGCCACGCCTGGCAAATTCGATTCGACGCTCCACTGGAGGGCCCCCTGTTCGAGGCCGCGCTTGATGGTGATCGTGATGTCGGCGGGCGGCAGGCCCGTCGGCGCGGTGATGTTCGTGCCGGTCGCGGTCGTCGCGGGTGCCTCGACTTCGACCGCGCCGGGATCGGTGGTCACGATGATCTGGCGCGTTGCGGCTCCGAGCGTCTCGCCGTCGATCGAGAACGTGGCCGTGATGCTCCGAATGGCCTGTGGCGTTGGCAGATCGCGGGCGGTGAGGTGGACGACTACGGACGGGTACAGGTCGTCGGCCGAGACGGGCAGGCTGTGCCGCCAACTCTCGTCCGGCGCCAGGTCGAAGCCGTCGGCGAAGAGCTGGATGTCGAGTTGATAGGCATCAGCGGGGCTGTCCGGACGCGGCAACTCGACGGGCGGCCCGGCCACGCCGGGTGGCGACGACGGCGACAACCCGACCTTCAGCTCGAACGGGCGTCCCGACGAGCACGGTTTCGTCCGACTCGAGCAGGCCGTAGGCGCGATAGGTCCGGCCCGGGGCGGCGGGCGCGGTCGGCTCGGCGCCCGAGCCTGGCTCGGCGCCCTCGTCCGGCTCGGCGCCCTCGTCCGGCTCGGCGCCCTCGTCCGGCTCGGCGCCCTCGTCCGGCTCGGCGGTCGGCGGCGGGAACTCCATCCCCCGTGTCGGCTCAGGCGCCGCCCCGACGGCTGGCGGCTCCGCCATCGTTCGGCCATCGTCCTCTTCCAGGCGGGCAGCCGCCTCCGGGTCGGCGTTGCGAATCAGGCGGAGGATGAGCGCGCTGATCGCGCGGCGGGATCGATCGCCGAGAAGGTCCCTGTAGAGGTCGATGAGGGCCGGCACCTCGAGCTCGGCGGTTCGACCGGCATCCCCGCCACGGACCAGCGCATCGATCGTCTCCGCAGCGCCTGCGCGGTCGATCGGCGGGAGCGCAGCGGCGTGGCGTAGCAGGATCGTGACTGCCCGACCGAGTGATGCCGGATCGAGGCGCAGGAGGACAGCGCGGGTGCTGCGCGGCAGGCGCCCGCCGGGCTCGAACGGCGACTGCTCCTCGAGCTCCTGGAGGAACGTCGACGCCGCTGGGGCGCTGCGGGCTGGTTTGTCGTTGTCCTGAGGCATGGCGAGGCTCCCCGAGGCCTGTACTCTGCCTCATCCACGTCTCGAACGCGTCTGCGCTGCCTTCGCCCGAGGGGCCTACTCGTGGCCGGGCGGCCACGTCCCCATGATCTGGCGCATGATCGCGAACTCGCCGACGTGGTAGGCGTTGTGGTCGGCGTCGACACGGACCTCGCGCAGGAGCGTGTGACCGGGCGTGCCGGGGATCACCGCGAAGAGGTCGCGCTGCGGATCCACGACGAGCGCCCGAAGCGCGGCCTTGTCGGCCAGGAAGTCGCGGATCGTCTCGTCGAACTCGGCCCGGGTCGCGGTCGCGTCGCGGGCCGGCCAGTAGTCAGCGGGCCAATGGCCCTCGACGTAATCGGGGTTCACGACGTAGTCGAGGATGTCGGCCTGGGTCAGGCGAAGGTGCTCGAGGAGATGCCACGGGGTGTAGTCGACGTTCGGCGCCCTGAGGTTGATCGCCTCGTCCGGGAAGTCGGCCACGGCCTCCTCGAACGGCATGTGAGCGCCGACCCCGTCGAGGAGCTCGGCGAGTTGCCGTCGGAGCGTGTCGATGTCGGTGCCGTGTGTCCGTGCTCATCGATCCATCCTACTTGGCCAAATTTGCACCCGGAGACTATTAGGCCCGATCCGAGGCCGGATTCGGCCCGGACGGCAGTCTGGGCGGAAGAAATGATTCGCGCGCGTGCATTTAAGAAGGCGGCGAGGCGGCGGACCGGCTTCACGGCGATGACGACGCCGACGGCGAGACGTCGATGATCTTGATCCCGGCGTCGGGATCGATCAGGCCGACCCCGATCTCGAGCTCCCAAGCGACGGTGAACTCCCAGCCATTCGGCAGGCCATCCTCGGAGAACCCGGCGGCAAGATTGCGCTGCATCTCGCAGGGTTCGTCGGCGCCGACCCGACACGGCAGTTCGTCGTTCGCAACGAAGCCGGCCGTGACCTCGCCGCCGTCTAGCGTCACCCGTTGCTCGCCGCCGTGCTCGCCGAAGTTGATGGCGAAGTCCTCGGGCAGCGGCGCGCTGCCGGTCGAGGTCAGCGTGGCCCGCCAGATGCCGTAGGTTGGCAGCCGGGTCCCGTCGAGGATCGGGTCGCCGGTGGACTGCGCCGGCACGTTCACGACGTAGCGGTACTCGTCGCGGTGACCCTTGCTCCATGACAGCGTGCCCGTTGCGGTCGCGACGGCCATCGCCAGCGGGGGCACGGGCTCGACGTCTACGGCGACTGGGAGTTCCGTGCCGTCGACGCCGAACGAGCGGACGTCGAGATTCCAGCCCGCATCGACCGCTGATTCCATCCTCGAGTCGACCCACCAAAGCCCCACCACGTACTCGGCGATGCATTCCTCGCCGGGGACGCACGAGTAGAAGGGCTCGAACTCGACGCCGCCGGGGCAGCCTGGGTAGCCCGGGCGGAATTGGATCTGCGTGAGGTCGCCGGGCCCGTCGATGAGCACGCATGGCTCCGTCGAGTTGCCCGTCGTGGGGGGCGTGACGACCGTCGAGGTCGGTGTCAGGCGCGCCGTTACGACGTCGGGCCAGACCGGAGGGTCTGACAGCGTGCTGTCGCCGAGCCGCATCGTGATGCGCCATTGAGCGAGCCGGTGCGTTGCGTCCATCCGGACGGACTCGACCCGAGCGGTGGCGATGTCGATAGCCGGCTTCGCGACGGCGTCGACGGTTTCTGTCGCGAAGTCGACGATGGCACTGCCGGCGGCCTCGCTGGTCCACACGCCGATTGCGGCGTCGAGGTGCCAGTCGACCGTCGCCGCCGCGGCGGAATTGGGATCGACCCACTCAACGACGAGGCCGAAGTGGCCCTCGCACGAATCCGGCTGCGGACAGGGGATGTACCACGCTCGCTGCGGCGACTCCGGCCCAGGGGCGCTCCGGAACGATGACGCGAACTGAGCCGGGGTGGCCGCCCCGATGCCGATCACGCGGAGCCGGACCTGCGCGCCCTCCTCGTCGCTTGCGAGGATCGCCGATGGGGTGAACAGCACGGTCGGGATGCCGCTCTTGGCGACGGTCGGGCCGTTCAGCCGGAGGTGGAACTCCTGGACGGCCATCGGAGCGTCCGGGGAGAGCTCGAGCCGCCCCTCGAGCGATTCCTTGATCGTCGCTGCGGGCGTCGGCGGCGGCTGGCTCGTCGCGATGGTCGCCGAGCCGGCGAGGGCGAGTGCAACCAGGCTGGCCAGGCGGCGACGGTCCATTCTTACCCCCCATGCCCGGTTCCGAGTCCGCGCCATGATAGGCGCGCCGTCAATGGCTCCCTCCTATCTGGCCAAATATGCATCCGGAGACTGGGCGGGCTCAACCGCTCAACGCAACGACCTTGGCGAGTGCCTCTGATGGTTTCATCCAGCCGAGCGTCTGTCGAGGGCGGCCGTTGAGCTCCCGGGCAACACCGTCGAGGTGAGCCTGGTCGTGGACGGACAGGTCGGTGCCCTTGGGGAAGTACTGGCGGACGAGGCCATTGGTGTTCTCGTTGCTGCCCCGCTGCCAGGGGCTGTGGGGATCGCAGAAGTAGACCTGGACGCCGGTCTCGACGGTGAACCTGACGTGCTCGGCCATCTCGCTGCCGCGATCCCAGGTGAGGGACCGCCGGAGCTCGACCGGGAGGGCCAGGATCCGCTCGGCCAGGGCTGCCCGGACCGCCTCGGCCGTCCGACCGTGGGGCAGGGCGACGAGCATGACGAAGCGGGTCTGGCGCTCGACGAGGGTGCCGATGGCCGAGCGGTTGGCCTTGCCGATGATGAGGTCGCCCTCCCAGTGCCCGGGCACGGCCCGGTCCTCGACCTCGGCCGGGCGCTCGCTGAGCAGGACCATGGCCGCGAGCTCGCCGCTGGGCTTGGCCCGGCCGGCCGGCCGACGCCGCGCTCGACCGGTGCGCAGGCAGCGGGTCAGCTCGGCCCGCAGGGCACCCCGGCCCTGCACGAACAGCGACTGATAGATCGTCTCGTGGGACACCCACATCTCCGGCTCGTTGGGATGATCGTGCCGCAGTTGCCAGGCGATCTGCTGGGGCGACCAGCGGGCCTCGAGGAGCAGCTCCACGATCCGGCGTAGGGAGCCGTTGCGGGCCAGCTTGGCGCGACGTGGTCGACGAGCCCGGGCGGCCGCCCGTGTCTCGGCCAGGTGGGCCCGATACGGACGGCGGCCACCGTTGACCGCCACCTCGCGCGAGACCGTTGAGGCTGGACGGCCGAGCCCGACGGCGATCCGCCGGAGCGACTCGCCGGCGCGGAGACCCCGGCTGATCTCCTCGCGTTCGGCCAGTGACAGGCGGAGGGTCGAGCGAACCCTGCCCCGGGGCGGGATGCTGCCGTCTCGGGCAATGACGTTGTGGACCGTCCGGGTCGTCCGTCCGACCGCCGCCGCGATGCTCCCGATCGCCTCGCCCATGGCCACCCGCCGTCGAATCTCGAGCCGCTCGGCCTCCACCAGCCAGCGTTGCCCGCGTCTCCCCGCCATCGATCACCTCCGTCGCGAGATGGTCTCGCCCGAAGGAGATGTTGCATCGGTCGCTTGAGACCGCCCTGTTAGGCCAGGTTCGACGGCCGATTTGGTTCCATTTCGGGTCCCACGGACCGACTTGATGCGTAGCGTGCGCATCAAGTCCCTCGATGGACGGGCGAAGGCCCCGACCAACTCGTCCTTACATTCCCCCGGCGAAAGTTTGGCCAGATAGGCGAGCGCGGGCGCGCGCCAAGCGGCCGCCGGCTGAGCGGCCGCGGGCCGAGCTGCCCCCGCTCAGGACTCCGAACCGCGGGTGACGACTAGCCCGCGCTCTGCGGCCCACGCCGTCACGTCGCGCCGGCCGACGGCCGCGGCCATCAGGTCGGGGAAGTGATCCGGCGTACAGGCGAACGACGGCGCGCCCATCGCGGATAGCTTCGCCGCGAGCCGCCGGTCGTACGACGGCGCGCCCTGGTCCGACAGCGCGAGCAGCACGACGACGGTGACCCCGGAGTTCACGAGCGACCCGATCCGCTTCGTCAGCTCGGCCTCGACGCCGCCCTCGTACAGGTCCGAGATCAGGACGAAGATCGTGTCGGTCGGCCGCCGGACGAGGGTCTGGCAGTAGGCGACCGCGCCGTTGATGTCGGTGCCGCCGCCGAGCTGCGTCCCGAACAGGACCTCGACGGGATCATCGAGCTCGTCGGTCATGTCGACGACGGCCGTGTCGAAGACGACGAGCTGGGTCTTGATCGATTTGATCGTCGCCATCGTCGCCGCGAAGATCGACGAGTAGACGACCGATGCGGCCATCGAGCCCGACTGGTCGACGGCGATGATGACCTCGCGGGCCGACGCTGTGCGACGGCCGTGACCGAGCAGGACCTCCGGGATGATCGTTCGGTACTCCGGCTGGTAATGGCGCATGTTCTTGCGGATCGTCCGATCCCAGTTGATGTCGCGGGGACGCGGCCGGCGGGTCACCTCGGAGCGGTTGAGCGCTCCGCTGATCGCCTGCCGGAGCGCATTCGCGAGCCGCCGCTCGACCTCGTCGACGACCTTCTGGATCACGACTCGCGCGGTCTCGCGGGTCTTGCCGGGCATCGCCCGACCGAGGCTGATCAGCGTCCCGACGAGGTTGATGTCGGGCTCGACGGTCGCGAGCAGCTCGGGCTCGAGGAGCATCCGCTTCATGTCGAGCCGCTCCATGGCGTCCTTCTGCATGACCTGGACGACGCTCGTCGGGAAGTACGTCCGGATGTCGCCGAGCCAGCGGGCGACGCCCGGCGCGGAGCCACCGAGCCCGGCCGACCGCTCGCCGTCGTAGAGCGCGGCGAGGGCCTGGTCGCGCGATGCGTCGGCGCCGCGGAGGGCCAGCCCGATGCCGTCGGCGTCGGCGCCGCCGAGGACGAGCCGCCAGCGGCGGAGGCGCTCGTCGGCGTCGACTGGCGTGGTCATCGGTCGTGTCGCCTCATCGGCCCCGTCCAGCCCGAGGATCCTGGCCAGGATCGGCAGAACCGCCGCCGCCCGCTCCTCGTCGAACCCGCCGTCGCTCCCGGATCGACGCCCCGCGGCGACGCCCTTCGCCCGCTCCCCCAGCGACTTCCGCTCCGGTGGCGGGAAGGTCGACACGGTCCGGCGGAGCAGCGGCAGGACCGCCTCGAATGCATCGGGCTGGAGGCCGTCGAGCCAGCTGTCCACGACGCCGAACAGCGCATCGTCGTGGACCAGGACGAGGCCGCTGTCGCGCAGGAACCCCTCGACCCAGGCGGCCGCGGCCGACGGCTCCGCGCCGCGCGAGAGGGCGAGGCTCATCCGGTTGCTCACTTCGTCGGCCGCGAGCGACCGGCCGTCGAGGAGGATCCGCGACGCCCGGCCGGCGATCAGCCCGTGCAATCCGGTGAGGTCGGCCAGGCCGCGAACCGCCGCCTGCCACGAAGCTCGGTGGTCGGGGTCGTCGATGAGCGAGACGGCCGCGTCGGTGCCGTCGATGCGCGGCAGCATCTCCCGGGCCGCGTCGTCGTCGAGCGACGCGCAGGCCGCGGCGACCCCGACGCAGATCCGGGCGATGAAGCCGTCGACGACCGCACGTACCGCCTCCGCGTCCGTGCCCCGGACGTTGCCATAGCGGACCACGCGCGCGAGGGGCGGCAGCGCTTCCATGAGCGACGGCACGTCGGCGGCCACGGCGGCCACCGCGCCGATCCGCTCGACGACCGACTCGACGGCGTCCGGCAGGTCCGACAGGAGGACGGCCTCGATGAGCCCGGTCAGGACGGGCAGGCGGTCGGTTTCGGCCGCCTCCTCCGTCGCTTTCGCCGCGGCCGCCGCAGCGACGGTGGTGCCGTACCGGCTGGCCGCGATGAGATCGACGACGAATTCCGGCCTCCAGGCGAGCTGCCACACCTCATGGAACGTGCCGGACTTGCCGTACGCCCGCTCCGGCGAACCCCACGCCACCCCGAGGATCCGGAGGCGATGGAGGAGGTGGCTGCGCCCGAGATCGATCTCACCGCGGAGGTCGAGGTCGATCGACTTCTTCGCCTCGTCCGGTTTGAAGCGGAGGCGCTTCTGTTCGCGGGCGAGGTCGGCGGCGAGTGGCGCGACGGGCGAGTCGCTCGGGATCCTGCCCATCGCCCGGCCGACGACGAGGCGGTCCCGGACGATCGCCAGCGGCACGTCGGAGCCGAACGCGGCCACCGAACGAACGGCCTCCGTCAGCTCATCGAGCGACGGCACGGAGCGGCCGCGCATCGCGGCGAGGGTGTCGGCGAGGCGTGCCGCCTCGATGAGGTGGGCCGACGAGATATCGAGGTCCTCGGCGCGGAAGACGCGGGCGACGCGCGCCATCCAGGTCACCGACAGCGGCTCGCGGCCCTTCCACAGATGCTCGTACCAGCCGGGCGACTCGATCCCGGCGCCGTAGCCGGACTCGGCGGCGAGGCGGCTGTAGGTCCACGGCACCCAGGCCGACTGCCGTCTTGACCGGGCGCGGCAACTGCTTGAGGAGGCGATCGTCGTGGCTCGCGGGCGGCCGATCGATGAGGGCGGGCACGTGCCAGGCGCCGCAGATGACGGCGATCCGCTCATGACCCGCGCGTTCCGCGGCGCGGATCTCACGGCGCATCGCCGCCTCGCGGAATTCGTTGAGTGGGTCCTCGTCGGGGAGCTCCGTTCGGACGGCGACCATCGCCTCGCGGATTGCCTCGAACACATCCGCGGCGGTGCGGCGGGACTCGACGAGGCGGTCCCACCAGCGCTCGCCGTCGGGCTCGCCGGCGGCTCGGGCGAGCTCGCCGAGGGGGTCGGTGCGGATCGAGGCCGCGAGGTCAGCTGGTTCCTCCGCGGGTTCTTCGGCCTTGTCTTCGTCTTCTTTCCGAAGCTCAGCCAGCAGCTTTTCACGCTCCGCGCGCCCGCGCGCGAGCTGAAACCCGACGCCGAGATCGATGAACCGAACCGGAACGCCCGCCTCAAGCCCATGGCGGATCGCCTGCCACTCTGGGCTGAAGACCGCGAACGGGAAGAACGCCCCGTCGTGCGGCTGGTCGGGGTCGTAGATGAGGAGCGCGACCGGCGGCCGCATCTCCTTGTGCGCCGCGAGCGGAATGAGCGCATCGGCGTCGGGTGGCCCCTCGATGAGGACGCAATCCGGCGCGAGGCGCCCCAGATCCTCGACCAGGCTCCGCGCCGAACCAGGCCCGTGGTGCCGGATCCCGAAGACGGTGACGCTCATCGCCTGCGCGATCCGCCGATCCGACTCTTGGTCCGGCTGGCGGACCAAGGAGCGGGCGGGCAGGTCGCTAACTGCCCGAATTGGGGTCTCGTTCGCCCGTTGGCCCGGCTGGCGGACCATGAAGCGGTGGAAAGGCCCAATTGGGCATCGGCCCGGGGCCTGGTTCGCCCGTTGGTCCGGCTGGCGGACCAAGGGCGCGGCGGCAGCAACCGGCGTCGCGAAACAACGCCGGTTGCTGCGCGATGCCGTTCTTCGCATCTTTTGGCACCGTCGCGGGCGCGGGAGTCGCCGGCCCGGGCGCGCGCCGGGCTCAACGTGCGCCGCCTCCTCCCGGCGGCGCCGGGTTGATGCAACCAACGGCATCGCAACAGGTGGCGAAGAGCTTCCGCCGGCCGCGTGGGCGCCGGCAAGCGACTCGCCGGAGGCGACGTCACTCCGCGGCCTCGCGGCAGGCCCTGTAGAGGTCCTTCCAGCCGTCGCGTTCCTTCATCACGGTCTCGAGGTACTCACGCCAGACGACCGCGTCCTGGATCGGGTCGCGGACGACCGCGCCGGTCAGCCCGGCGGCCACGTCCCGCGGAGCGAGCTTGCCGTTGCCGAAGTGGGCTGCCAGCGCCAATCCCTGGTTCACGACCGCGATCGCTTCGGCCGTCGACAGCGTCGCCGACGGCACCTTCAGCTTGGCCTTGCCGTCCTCGGTCGCGCCCGATCGGAGCTCCCGGAAGATCGTCACGATCCGCCGGATCTCCTCGAGCGCCGGCGGCTCGGCGGGCAACTCCAGCGCCCGCCCCAGCTGCTCGACCCGCTGGCGCACGATCTCGACTTCCTCGTCGATCCGCGACGGGACCGGCAGGATCACGGTATTGAAGCGCCGCTTCAGCGCCGACGACAGCTCGTTGACGCCGCGGTCCCGGTTGTTCGCCGTGGCGATGACGTTGAAGCCCTTAACCGCCTGGACCTCCTCGCCCAGCTCCGGGATCGGCAGCGCCTTCTCCGACAGGACCGTGATGAGCGCGTCCTGGACGTCCGACGGGATGCGGGTCAGCTCCTCGACCCGGACGAGGGCGCCGCGCTCCATACCGACCATGACCGGGCTCGGGACGAGCGCGGCGCGGCTGGGGCCCTCGGC
Source organism: uncultured Chloroflexia bacterium (assembly GCA_963720315.1). Classification (GTDB taxonomy): domain Bacteria; phylum Chloroflexota; class Limnocylindria; order Limnocylindrales; family CSP1-4; genus CF-46. The sequence continues at coordinate 1,324,073 of CAVRFC010000005.1, read as the reverse complement.
GAGGAGGCGGGCGTAGTTCCAGCCGTAGCGGATCGCGTCCTCGCCCGTGCCGGCCGTGCCCTGGACGAGGAGCGTCGAGTCGCCGCTGATCGCCGCGGCGAGGTGTTCGCTCAACCAGGTCTTGGCGGTTCCGGGGACCCCGAGCAGGAGCAGCGCGCGGTCCGTCGCCAGCGTCGCGACCGCGATCTCCACCAGCCGCCGGTCGCCGATGTACTTGGGCACGATGACCGTCCCGTCGGCGAGCTTGCCACCGAGCACGTAGCTGACCACGGCCCACGGCGAGAGGCGCCAGCCGGTCGGGCGCTGCTTGTCGTCCTGGCGGGCGAGCGCGTCGAGTTCGGCGGCGTTGTCCTGCTCGGCGTGGGCGCGCAGAACGGCGGCGGTCGGTTGGGGAGCGGCGGTCATCGGGATCCCTCCTCGGCGGCGAAGGCCGCTCTCATGCGCTTGCGGAAATCGATCAATTCGAGGTAGTCGCGGAAGATCGGGTAGGTGCCGAGCCGGCTGCCGTCGCCGGCCACGACGGTTTCCAGCTGCTCGGCGTGCTCGGTCGGCAGGCGCCTGACGGCCATTCGGACCAGCTCGACAAACGCCTTGGTAACACCGATCCCCTGCCCCTCGCGGGCGAGAGCATTTAGGACTGCCCAGCTCAATAGCGCCGACCACGGGCCGGGGCAGTGCTCGGCGACCCTCGCCGCTGCCTCCGTATCGCCCATCCCGATCATCATGACGGCCACCGGATCGAGCTCCGACGGCGACAGGGACTCGAGGAGCACGAGTGGGTCGACGTTTGGGACGGCCTGGCCGAACGCGATCTCCTTGTGGGCCAGCAGGGCCGACGCCCAGCGCGCGTCACGCGTCCGGATCGCCGCCTCGACCCAGCCCTCGAGCACCGGGCCGGCGTCGTCGGACCGAAGCGCCCGGTCGACGAGCGCGGCGGGATCCGCGGCGAGCCACTCCTCCCAGCGCGCCGGCGCGACGCGACCGAGGAGATGCCGGAGCCACCACGCCCGCTCGCCCGTCCCCTGCGGCGGCTTCTTCGGAATCCCGAGCCGGGCGAGGGAATCGTTCCAGGCGGCAGGCGGCGTGGCCTGGATGCTCGGGCGGAAGCGCCCGCCAACCTGCAGCGTCGGGCGAGCAGTCTCGTCGGCGAGTCGGGCGAAGTCGGAGTCCGGCAGCCGGGCGAGGAGGTCGATCGCGGCCGAGCGGACCTCGACGCGGCTGTCGGCCCAGCCGCGCTCGAGCAGCGGCATGTCATCTGGGGACAGGCCGAGCGCCAGCGCCGATGTCGCGAAAGCTCGTTCTTCGGTCGTCGCGGCGTCCCAGTTCGTCGCGAGGAGCTCCCGCCCGACCACGGGATCCGTCGCGCGCAGCGCAGCGATGACGGCGGCACGTCCCGCGGCCGTCGACGCGGCATCCCATGCGGCCGCCGGGTCGCCGATCGACCCGGTCATGCCGCCGGCGAGCTCCGGCATCTGCTCGACGAGCCACGCGGCGCGGGGTCCGAGGACCGGAGCGAGCGCGGCACGCGCATCCGCGTTCCGGCCGGCCAGCCCGAGGAGGCGCGGCAGCTCGTCGTTCGGTGGTCGCTTGCGGGCCGCGGCCGCGAGTCCCAGCCATTCCGGGACGAGCTCCGGCCGATCATCGAGGGCGCGGCGGAGGAGCCACCCGGCCTGTGCGCTGACCTGTGGCCGATCGTCCGCGGGCGCCGGCACGGGGAGCGGGCCCTCGTCGGTCGGCGGCTGCCAGCCTGCGCGACGACTCGCGGCCACGACCGCGGCGGCGCCGAGGAGCCGGGACTCGACGGGCTGCATGGCGAGCGCCGCGACCGGCGCGGCGAGTTCCAGATCCGGCGGCTCCGACCGTTCCGTGCCCAGGAGCGCGGCACTGACGAGGCGGCCCCACGGATCGCCGTCGCCCCCGCCTCCGCCTCCGCCCCTCTGCGGCGTCGCGATTGACGACCCCTCCCCCGCCCCGTCGCCCGCGACGTCGGTCCCGAGGTCGATCAGCCGGCCCTCGGCGAGCGCCGCCAGGACCCGTATCGACCGGCCGCTCCACATCCCGAAGACCGTTACGGGATGGCCACCGGCGAGCGCGAGGAGCCGTGCGGCAATGGCGTCCGGCTCCGCCCGGACCGTCGCCGCACTGGCGTCGCGAAGCATCATCTCCGAGTCCCGCCCGATTGGGACCACGTCGGCCAAGGCCACGGGCCAGGCGGCGAGGAACGGGTTGCGGGCGAGCAGCGCGGCGAAGCTGTCGGCGGCAGCGGCGATGGTCGATGCCCCCGGCAAGGACGTCACGACCGGCCCCGGCTCACCGACATTGCCGACCGCCACCCGCAGCGGCGTGGCGGAGGGGTAGTACACGAGCTCGCCGCGGAACGACGAACCGGGCATCGCCAGCGGCGGCGGATTCGCGCCGCCCGCGCCGAACGCCAGATGCAACGCGTACCGGTTGCTCGCCTCGCCCATCAGCCATGTCCGGGCCGTCGTCAACCGATCGTCGGCGTAGACCGTTCGGCCGAGGACCAGCCAGCGATCCGCAACGGCGCCGTCCGGTGGCAGCTCGTCCTCCTTGACCGTCCAGCCGACGAGCGATCGGACGTCCGCGCGAAGGTCCTCGGGCAGCGTCTCGAGCCGCCGGTAGGCCTCGACGATGAGGTGGAGCCGGGCGACGCGCTCGAGTGAACTGTCGGCCCATCCCGGACCGCTGTTAGCAACCGCGCCGAGGGTCCGGACCTCGCGCCCGAGCGAGGCCGCCTGCGCGTCGACCAGCCGCGCGCCGGCCTGGTCCCAGAACGCGTAGCCCTCCGACTTGGCCGCTGCCAGTCCGCGCCGAACGAGGTCCCGAAGCCAGCGGTCGAGATCGGACAGGCCGGCGTCGACCTTGCGCTCCCGCGCCTGGATGCGCTTGGCCCTCGCGGCCGGATCGGGCTCCGTGTCCCTGGTCGCGGCTCGCGCCTCCACCCGCTCCGCCCGCTGTTCGCGCGACGCAAGCCATTCGGTGGCCCAACCGGGCGGATCGGCAGCTGGGAACACGGAGGCATCGGCCGCGAGCAGGAACAGGAGCCCTAGCGCGTGCTTGCAGGGGAATTTCCGGCTCGGGCAGGAGCATTTGAAGGCGGGCCCGGCGAAGTCGACGATCGTCTGGTAGGGCGACGCGCCGGATCCCTGGCACAGCCCCCAGGCCGCCCGATCATTGCGTCCCGTGGCGCTCCACGTCCGCCGGTTCGCGAGCCCTTCGCCGGCCCGCGCCGCCCCCGGATCAGGCGCGATCGATCGGACCTGGTCCGGCGTGGGGCTGGAGAGCAAGGGCGGTTCCCCCTTCGTTCCTGATCGTCGCCGCAGTGTAGGCGCTGCGACGGGAGCGGAAGGGCAACGGAAAAGGCGACCACTGAAAAGCGGTCGCCTGGGTAGGTCAGTCGAGGGTGGTTGCCGTGTGGCGATACATCCGCCATATGCAGTATTTGCGAACTGCAACGGCTCGCCTCGCCAAGTAGCATCTTGCAACCGACAAGCCGCAGCCGGGCGTCCGGCGCCACGATTGCCTCGCCCAACGGAGCACCCAATGAAGTTCGGACTCCAGATTTCCTCGTTCACGTGGCCAGGTGGGCCGGAGGCCATCGGGCCAACGCTTGGGCGCATCGCGGGTCAGGCAGACGATGTCGGGTTCGACTCGATCTGGGTGATGGACCACTTCATCCAGATTCGCAGCGTCGGGCGGCCGGAGGAGCCGATGCTCGAGGGATGGACGGCCCTTGGCTTCCTCGCCGCGAAGACACAACGCGCGCGACTGGGGCTCATGGTCGGCGGCGTCCACTACCGACTGCCGGGAATCTGGGTGAAGGCCGCGACGACGCTCGACGTCCTGTCCGGCGGCCGCGCCTGGCTGGGGATCGGGGCGGCCTGGAATCAGGAGGAATCGGATGCGCTCGGGTTCCCGTTTCCGCCGCTCGGCGAGCGATTCGAGATGCTCGAGGAGACACTCCAGATCGCCCACGGGATGTGGGCCGGCGAACGAGGTTCGGAGGAGGCATTCGTGGGACGCCAGTTTCGGGCCGGCCGTCTCCTCAACTCCCCGCAGTCGATCTCGCGGCCCCGACCGCCGATCATGATCGGGGGCGGTGGCGAACGGAAGACGCTGCGCCTCGTCGCCCAGTACGCCGACGCCACGAACGTGTTCGGCGGCCCGGCGGCGATCCACCACAAGTACGAGGTGCTCCGTGAGCACTGCGCCGCGATCGGGCGCGATCCTGACGAGATCGAGCGCTCGACACTGCAGAGCGTCAATCTGGCGAGCGAGTCGCCTGCCCAGGTCGTCGACCGCTTCGGGGAGCTCGCCGACTCGGGCGCCCAGCACATCGTCCTCAGCCTGAGAAATCCCGACGACCCGGCCAATCTGGAAATGTTTGGCCGGGCCGTCATCCCCCAGTTACGGGACTTGTAGCGGGCGCCTCAGTGCCCTGCAAACGCGGACTGACAGATCGGCTTGCATTCCGCTGTCAGCATCGTCCTTGTATACCCCCAGGGGGTATCGGTGACGTGATACGATTGCGGCCATGACGGACGACACGACAAGGCAAGCAGGTGACCCGGTCGACCGATCCGGGTCGAACGGCTCGGGCGACGCACAGGCGAACCCGTTCGGCGGCTTCTCCATCGACTTTTCGGCGGATGCGGGCGTCACGGGTGACGCCCCTGTCGATTCGGTCCCGATCTCGTTCGGAGGCGCGACCCCGGCCGATGACTCGGCCGATGGCCGGACCGAATCCAAGGTCATCATCGTCGGGTCCGGCCCGGCCGGCCTGACCGCCGCGATCTACGCGGCCCGCGCCAACCTCGAACCGATCGTCCTCGCCGGCTCTGCGCCGGGCGGCCAGCTCATGATCACGAGCGACGTCGAGAACTACCCGGGCTTCCCCGATGGGATCCAGGGGCCCGACCTGATGGCCAGCTTCAGGGCGCAGGCCGAGCGGTTCGGGACGCATATCGTCGACGTCGACATCGACCGCGTCGATTTCTCCTCGCGCCCGTTCCGCCTGTGGGCCCGCGGAACCGAGTACAAGGCAGAGTCGGTGATCGTCGCGACAGGTGCGTCGGCGCTGTGGCTCGGGCTCGACAGCGAGACGCGGCTCCGCGGCCGCGGCGTCAGCGCCTGCGCCACATGCGATGGCTTCTTCTTCCGCGACAAGGAGATCGCCGTCGTCGGCGGCGGCGACACCGCCCTCGAGGAGGCGACGTTCCTCACCCGGTTCGCGTCGAAGGTCAACCTCTTCCACCGCCGCGACACGTTCCGCGCCAGCAAGATCATGGTCGATCGGGCCAGGGCGAACCCCAAGATCACGATCCGGATGAACACCGCCGTCGACGAGGTCCTCGGCGATGCCAAGGTGTCGGGCCTCCGGCTGCGCGACACGGAATCGGGTGAGACCGAGGACGTCGATATCGAAGGCCTGTTCATCGCGATCGGCTACCGGCCGAACACCGAGGTCTTCAAGGACTGGCTCGAGGTCGACGCCAAGGGCTACCTCGTCGTCCGCGACGAGACAGGTTCGAAGATCGAGGGCGTATTCATCGCCGGCGACGTCCACGACCACCGCTATCGTCAGGCGGTGACGGCCGCCGGGGATGGCTGCAAGGCCGCGATCGACGCCGAGCGCTGGCTCGAGTCGCAGGGCATCGCTGAGACATCCACGGCAACTGCCTGGTAGATGCCAGCCAGGGAACGCCGCCGGTTCGCGATCCTTCCCCGGCTGGGCATCCAGCCTTCGACCTCCGAGATCGTCAAGCGTGAGCTCGAGTCGGCGTTTGACGCCTCGACCGGCGCCCAGCCGGGTGGGCTCACGGTCCTCGACGCCGGGTGCGGACGTGTCTCGCAGCTGCGGCCCTTCCGCCCACGGATCGCGCGCTTCGTCGGCGCCGACATCCATCCGCCGGCACCTGGCGCGCTTCCCCACCTCGATGAGTTCGCCACCGTCGACCTTTGCGAAGACCGCGCGGCGTTCCCGCCCGCCACGTTCGACGTCATCCTCTCGAGCTTCACCGTCGAGCACTTCGCCGACCCGGAGGCTGCTTTCCGCAACCTCCGCGCCTGGCTGCGGCCCGGCGGCAGGCTCGTGATCACCACGGTCAACCGTCGCCACCCGTTCGTGGGGGCCTACCTGGCGATGCCCTCACGGCTCCGGGGCAGACTCCAGGGCCTGGTCAAGGCGACGGCCGCTGACGCACACCCCCTCGTCGGCGCCTGCAACTCACCGGGCGAGCTCGAGCGAGGACTGACCGCCGCAGGATTCGGCGAACTCCGGGTGACGACTGTCGGGCACCTCGCCCGCGCCTGGAGCCGGCACTGGCCGACCTACCTGGTCGGGTTGCTCGGCGACCTGCTGGTCCAGGGCCTGCCCAGCCGGCGGTCCACGATCGTGGTCTCTGCCGCCTAGGGCAGCGGCAGGCGCGCACGCGGGCACGCGAGCACGCGAGAATTTGCCTTGCCCCTCGGTGATGCCGTTGGTTGCATCACCCGAGGCATCCGATTTGCATGGCCCCTCGGTGATGCCGTTGGTTGCATCACCGAGGCACGATTTGCATTGCCGCTCGGTGATGCCGTTGGTTGCATCACCCGAGGCATCCGATTTGCTTGGCCGGGTCAATCGAAGTCGTTGATGTCGAAGCGGCCGCGCAGCGCCTGGATGAGCGACGCCAGGCGCTGCAGGCTGAAATTCACGAGTCGGCCGTTCTCGAGCCGGGAGATCGTCGTTTGATCGACGCCACTCCTGCGTTCCAATCCACGCTGCGACCACCCGAGCCCGAGACGGGCGCGCTTGAGCATCGTCCCGAGATCCCGTAGGCCGGTCATCTCCCGTTCCGATAGCGGCAGGCCCTTTCGACCGTACAACTGCTTCTCCGCCACCGAGCGATAGGACCACAGGCCGCTTCGCTGCCGATCTACCGGCCGTGCATCCCCAATCCACCCGAACCCGAATATGCAACCAACGGCATCGCTGGGGAACACGTGCGATTTTCAGTGGAAGTCGGGAGCCCGGCGGAAGAGTGGCGCGGGCCGCGGAGCCCGCTACGTCGCGAGTGCCGCCAGCGAGCTCCGCCAGCCCGCGAACGCCCGCCAGAACGCAGGGCTGGGCTCTTCGGGGGCGAACAGCCAGTTCATGTAGGCGTACGTCGGGTCGCCCTCGATGACGTGCCGCCTCTCGAGCGGCCCCGGTCCGTCGATCCGGTACCACCAATAGCCGAGCGGCTCGAGGATCGCCGTCAGGTCGGCCTCGGTCCGGCCGGCGAGGACCTCGCAGATGATCCAGGGCCGCCCCGACGCGAGAACCTCGCCGGCGCCGCGGAGGACGTCGGGTTCGGTCGATTCCGTGTCGACTTTGAGGACCGCGGGAGTCACGCCGGTCCGCGCCGCGTAGCCGTCGATCGTCTCGACCGGAACCGACACGGACCGATGCGACGGCCGGAACCCGGCGCGAAGCGAGTTGGAGCTGTCGGTCTTGTCCGAGAGGTGGAGCTCAGCCGTGCCCGGCGCGGCGCCCAGGGCCAGCTCCTCGACCCTGACGTCGAGGCTGTTCTCGGCGCAGATCGCCCGCATCTGGGCCGCCAGGTCGGGCGTCGGTTCGAACGCAACGACGATCGCTGGAGTCAGCGCTGCCGCCAGCCACGAGAACACGCCGATGTTCGCCCCGACGTCGAAGACTGGCCCCGACCCGCGCTCCTCGATCGCCGCCAGGAAACAGGCAAGCGTGTCCGGCTCGTAGCCGGCGAGGCCGGATCCGGCTAGGAGGTGGCTGACGTATGTCCGCACAGGTGTCCGGATCCTGAGAGTCCGGGGCGAGTCACCCGGCGACTCGCCGAACGCCCGCGGAATTGCCAGGTCGACCACGCGCTCCGGCTCGGCTGGCCGGCGACCGAGCAGGCGCAAGGCACCGCTCCGGAGACGCTTCGGCACCCGCCGCCGAAGCGAGACGATCATCGAGCCCATCGGCCGCATCGTACCGTGTCGCCGGTTCGCGCCGGACTCGCTTGCAGAATGCAACTCAGCACCGATCATGGTAGCGTCCCCCGGATGAGTGGCAGGGGCGGTGGATTCGGGCGGCTGGGCGCCGCCACGGGCGGTGCGGCCGGTCGGGCGACCGGCGGCGGGGGTCCGCGCCCTCGCACCGGCGGAGGCGGCGGTCGGATGGGCGGCCCGTGGGGCGGCTTCGGCGGATCGGAGGACTTCGAGAGGGTCCCGAAGGAGCGGCGCGGCCGGACGATTCGCAGGATCGTGGCGTTCTTCTACCCCTACAAGGTGCAGGTCGCCGTCGTCCTTGTAGCGATCCTCCTAACGAGCTTCATCGGCCTCATCAACCCGATCCTCCTCAAGCTCCTCATCGACATCGCGATCCCGGAGCAGGATTGGTTCCTGCTGAACCTGTTCGTCGGGCTGATGATCGTGCTGCCGATCATCTCGGGCGTGATCGGTGTCGGCCAGAGTTACCTCAACAACGTGATCGGCCAGAGCGTCATGCACGACCTCCGGACCGAGCTCTACGCCCACCTCCAGAAGATGCCGCTGCGGTTCTTCACCGAGACGCGGACGGGCGAGATCCAGAGCCGGCTGGCGAACGACGTCGGCGGCATCCAGTCGGTCGTCACCGATACGGCGGCATCACTGACGTCGAACATCGCGATCGCGGTCAGCACGGTGATCGCGATGCTGATCATCGACTGGCGGCTGACGTTCCTGAGCCTCGCCCTCCTGCCGTTCTTCATGTACCTGACGTTCCGGGTCGGGAAGGTCAACCGCGAGGTCCGCGGCGAGACCCAGAAGTCGCTCGCCGAGATGTCCGCGGTCACCGAGGAGACCCTGTCGGTTTCGGGGATGCTGCTGTCGAAGACGTTCGGCCAGCAGGGCGCCGCGATCGGTCGGTTCAGCAAGCTCAACCTCGAGCTGGCCAAACTCCAGATCCGCCAGGCGATGGTCGGGCGCTGGTTCTTCATGATCATCGGGACGATCTTTTCGATCACGCCCGCGTTCGTGTACTGGCTGGCCGGTTACCTCGCGATCCAGGGCGACCCGACCGCCCCGACGATCGGCGACATCGTCGCGTTCACGACGCTCCAGAGCAGGCTCTTCTTCCCCCTCGGCCAGCTGCTCGGCGTGCAGGTCGAGATCCAGGGCGCGCTGGCGCTGTTCGATCGGATCTTCGAGTACCTCGACCTGGATCCCGAGATCGTCGATGCGCCCGATGCGGTCGCGCTCGACCGCTCGACGATTCGCGGCAGCGTCCGATTTCGGGATGCCTCATTCCGGTACCCGGTCGCGATGGTCCCGGCATCGGTCGCGACCGCTGCGGTCGCCGAGGAGACGGGCATCGAGGCCGCCGAACTCCCCGACGTCCCGGCGATCCAGCTCATCCAGCCCTTCGGGCTCGAGGCGATCGACTTCGAGGTCAGCGCTGGTCAGCTCGTCGCTCTCGTAGGCCAGTCGGGCTCCGGCAAGACGACGACGACGTACCTCGTGCCGCGGCTTTACGACGTCGACTCCGGGGCCGTCGAGATCGATGGACGCGACATCCGCTCGGTGACGCTGGCGAGCCTCGGTGACGTGATCGGTTTCGTCACCCAGGAGACATACCTGTTCCACGACACGATCCGGGCGAACCTGATGTATGCCAAGCCGGACGCGACCGACGAGGAGCTCGAGGTTGCGGCGCGGGCCGCGGCGATGCACGAGCGGATCATGGAACTCCCCGACGGCTACGACACGGTCGTCGGCGAGCGCGGCTACAAGCTGTCGGGCGGCGAGAAGCAGCGGGTCGCGATCGCGCGGGTCCTGCTGAAGGATCCGCGGATCCTCATCCTGGACGAGGCGACCTCCGCCCTCGATACCGTGAGCGAGCGGCTCATCCAGGCTGCGCTCGAGCGGCTGATGGAGGGCCGGACGACGATCGCCATCGCCCACCGCCTCTCCACGATCCTCCGCGCCGACCAGATTCTCGTCTACGAGCGAGGCCGGATCGTGGAGCGCGGGACCCACGCCGAGCTCGTCGGCAAGGGCGGCCTCTACGCCAGGCTCTATCGCGAACAGTTCCTGTCGGATCCGGCCCGGGCGAGCGGCGAGGAGCTGGCGGGCGAACCCGCCGCGGTTTGAGCCGAGCGCCTACGATCAATCGGTGAAGATTCGATCGGCCGAGCTGCGCCACGAGGGCGATCTTCGGTTCTCCGCTCGGACAGGGACCGGCCGAACGATGATCTTCGGCGACGAGGCTGCGGCGAACGAGTACTCGCCGGTCGAGTCGGTGGTCGTTGCGCTGGCCGCGTGCAGCGCGATGGACGTCATCGGGATCCTCGAGAAGAAGCGCCAGGTCATCGACTCGTACACGATCGAGGTCCGCGCCGAGCAGCGCGACGAGTACCCCCAGATCCTGACCCGCGCCGAGGTCCTCCACATCGTCGAGGGGACCGTCGTCCTCGAGCAGGCGGTCCGCCGCGCGATCGAGCTATCGGCAACGAAGTACTGCCCGGTCAACGCGATGGTCTCGGCGGGCGCGACCGAGGTCCATCACCGCTTCCGGATGCGCTGCACGGGCGCCGAACCGAAGGAAGCCGAAGGCGACGTCATCGTCACCGGCCCGTACCGCCGGCCGGAGGTCGTCCCGGGCTGAGTGGCAGCTCCCCGCTGAGTGGCGCCGCCCCGCTAGCGTGCCCCCTCCGGAGAATCACGCGCGTGTCCTGGCGATGCCGTTGGTTGCATCACCGCGGGTGACACGCGGAGCGCCGGACATGATGCGAAAGACGGCATCGCTCCGGCAGGCTCGTGATTTCCGGCGCCGCACCGTGGCGGCGCGGGCGTGGCGCGGGCGCAGCGCGGAGCCGCTACCTCAGCGCTTCTGGACCAGCGTCAAACCGTCGGCTACCGGGATCATGCTGATCGAGACCCGCTCGTCCCCGACCAGGCGATCGTTGAGCCGGCGGACGCCAATCGTGTCCTCATCGGTCATCGACTCGTCGATCACGCCGCCCTCCCACAGGACGTTGTCGTAGAGCGCTAGGCCGCCCTGGCGGAGGAGCCGCAGGATCCGCTCGTGATAGTCGGGATACTCGCGCTTCGATGCATCGATGAAGGCGAAGTCGAACGTCCCGGAGGCGCCGCCGGCGATCAGCTCATCGAGGGTCTCGAGGGCCGGCCCAAGCCGCAGATCGACACGATCGGCGACCCCGGCCTCCGACCAGTAGCGCCGCGCGACGGAGGTCCACTCCTCGGACAGGTCGCAGCAGACGATTCGGCCGTCGGCCGGCAGCGCCAGCGCGACCGCAAGCGAGCTGTAGCCGGTGAACGTGCCGAGCTCGATGCAGCGGCGAGCGCCGATCAGTGACACGAGCATCGCCATGAACGCGCCCTGCTCGGGCGCGATCTGCATGTCGTGCTGGGGCAGCAGCGCGGTCTCCTCGCGGAGACGCTTCAGGATGTCGGACTCGCGGACGCCGTGCTCGACGAGGTAGGCCTGTAGGTTGGGCGGCAGGCCCAATGACACGTTGGACATGGCCGAAACGATACCCCCGCCGCCTCAGCCGTAGCGGATCGGCGCGCTATCGACCGTCTGGCGCTGGCTACCGCGGGTCCAGATCGAGGTGACGACGCTCGGCACCCACCAGCGGAGGAAGTAGAGCCGGCAGCCGAGGCAGTAGCCGGTCAGAGCCAAGGACGGACTGCAACCCGGCGACCGCGAGTGCGAGGACCCAGCCGACAGACGTCGCGCCAACGCCAAAAGCGACGAGCGACAGGATGAGGGCAACGCTGCCGAGCGTCTGAGCGAACCGAGGCGGGTATTCGTGCTCGGGCTCGACCTTTGGCAGCCGGAGCGCCTTCGCGATTCGCCGCCAGATGGCCCCGTAGATCGAATAACGCAGCCCGAAGGCCGCACTCGTCCCGATCGAAAGCAGCGCGAGGAACACGCCAGGCACCCAATTCGCCGCGAAAGACACGATCAGGAGGATCGCCGACAGCCCCGCTCCGAACCTGTGACCGCGCGGATCGATCTTCCCGGCCGGCGGCAGACCGGCGGCGGCGTCGGCAGGTACGGCGTTGGGCATGGTGCGGGCTCCCTCTCGATGTGGGTTTCCCGTGCACTGTAGCGGAAGTTCTACTAAAGCACTAGGTCTTGCGGCCCGGGCTGCTGCCGGCACGGGCGACTGGCTCCAGTTGCATGAATATGCATGGCGGTTGTATAGTCCTCAAGCCATGACGGCGATCCGCCACGTCTTCCTCCCCGCGCCAGCTCGGCCTCCCGCGAGGGGCCACGTGCGCCCGTGAGCGCAGGCAGCGTCGAGGCGGGAATTGCGACGGACCGCCGCCCCGGCGCCCTGGACGAGCGGATCCGGGTCGGCATCATCGGGGCCACGGGCTACGTCGGGGCAGAGCTCATCCGCCTCCTCTCGCGCCACCCGAACGTCGAGATCGTCGGGCTCCAGGGCCGCGCCCGCGACGCCGAACCGATCGGCGCGACGCATCCGCACCTCGCGGGGACCAGCCTCGAGGTGAACGCGACCCTGCCGTCGGTCGACGCGGTCTTCCTCGCCCTGCCGCACGGCACGGCAGCCGAACTCGTCCCAGAGCTGGCCGCGGCTGGCACGACCGTCATCGATCTCGGGCCGGACTTCCGACTGCGCAACCCCGCCGACTACCCGCGCTGGTACGGCTTCGAGCACCCGGTGCCGGAGCTCCTCGATGACGCGGTGTACGGCCTGCCGGAGCTTCATCGGGCCGAGTTGGCCTCGCTCCGCCACGCCGCCCGGGCGATCGTCGGTGCTCCCGGGCTGCTACCCGACGACCACGCTCCTCGCCCTCGCCCCGCTCGCCCGGGCCGGGCTCATCGGCGACCTCGTCGTCGACGCCAAGAGCGGAGTGTCGGGTGCCGGCCGCGAGGCGAAGGCAGAGCTCATGTTCGGCGAGGTCAACGAGAGTGTGAAGGCCTATGGCGTGGCCGGGCACCGCCACGTCGCCGAGATCGAGCAGGAGCTCGCCTGGCTGGGGGGTTCGACCGGTGCGGACAACCCCGGCGCGTCGGCGGTCGACTTCCTGCCGCACCTCATCCCGATGACCCGCGGCATCCTGTCGGCCTGCCACGTGCGGCCGACCCGCGCCGTCGAGCAGGCAGAGCTGGACGCCCTCTACGCGGACGCGTACGGCGACGAGCCGTTCGTGACGGTCGTGGCGGAGCCGCCCGCAACCAAGCACGTCACGGGCAGCAACCACGTCCGGGTCCACGTCCACCACGATCCACGAACCGGACGGGTCCTCGCGATCGGCGTCCTCGACAACCTCGTCAAGGGCGCGGCGGGGCAGGCGATCCAGGCGTTCAACATCGTCCACGGCCTCGACGAGACGGCCGGGCTCGACCAGCTCCCGCTGGCGCCGTAGGCCCACCGACCGATGACCGTGGCCACGTCCAACGTGCTGCCCGCGCTGCCGACCGCCCTCCCGCCGGTCGAGCGGCGGGCGACGATCCCGGACGGATTCCGCGCCGGCGGCGCCGCCATCGGGATCAAGGCGTCGGGCCGGCCGGATCTGGCGATCATCGCGACCCTCAGCGACGAGGCCGGCCGGCCGGTGCCCGCGGCCGCGGCCGCCGTCTTCACGCCGAACGCCTTCGCGGCCGCTCCGGTCCGCATGTCGCGGGCCCATCTCGCTGCCACCGGTGGCTGGGCGGAGGCGATCGTGTCGACGAGCGGCAGCGCCAACGCTGCGACCGGTGCCGCCGGCGACGCGGATCAGGCCGAGGTCGCGGCGATGCTCGCGACAGCGCTCGGCGTCGCGGTCGAGCGGACGCTCCTGCTCTCGACCGGGATCATCGGGACGCGCCTGCCGCTCGACCTCGTTCGGCCGGGGATCAGCGGCCTCGCGCAGTCACTCGCCGCGACCGACGCCGGGCTCGAGGACGCCGCCGAGGCGCTCCGCACGACCGACTCCCGGACCAAGGCCGCGACGCTGACCCTGACCCTGCCAGACCCCGACGGGCTGGCCGTCCGCTCCACGCGTGTCACAGGGATCGCCAAGGGCGTCGGGATGATCCACCCTCGGATGGCGACGATGCTCGCGGTTCTTCTCACGGACGCGACCGTGAAGCCGCCTCTCCTCCAGGCACTCCTGCGGCCGGCCGCGGCGCGGACGTGGAACCAGTTGAGCGTCGACGGGGACACGAGCACCAACGACACGGTCTTCGTGCTCGCGTCCGGAGCCGCGGGCGGCGCGCCGGTCGAGGCCGGCACGGCACAGGCGCGTGACCTGGGCCTCGCGATCGAGGCCATTGCCCGCGACCTTGCCCGCCAGCAGGCGGCCGACGGCGAGGGCGCGACCACGCTCATCACCTGCCAGGTATCGGGCGCGGTCGACGACGCGGAGGCGCGGGCCGTTGCCAGGGCCGTGGTCTCGAGCAGCCTCGTCAAGGCCGCGGCGCACGGCCGCGACCCGAACTGGGGTCGGGTGGCAGGAGCGGCCGGCAACGCCCAGCTGGCGGACGCTGCCGTCCTCGAGGCGGCCGGCCTGTCCCGCGCCGAGGCAGAGGCGCGCGGCGGGCGCGCGGCCACGATGGATCCGGCCCGCCTCCGGATCGCGATCGCGAATCACCTCGTCTTCGATGGGCCGAACGGCGGCCCGCTCACGTTCGACCGAGCGGCGGTCCGGACGGCGATGGAGGCACGGGAGGTCCTCATCCGCCTCGATCTCGGGCTGGGCGAGGGCGCCGGCGAGGCGTTCGGCTGCGACCTCACGGAGGCCTACGTGGTCGAGAATTCGGAGTACACGACATGAGCGAAGTCCTCGTCGTCAAGCTCGGTGGGACGACGATCGCCGACCAGGCCCAGGTCCTGGCGGAGGTCGCGGCGGTGGCGCGACGTCGACCTGTCGTCCTCGTCCACGGCGGCGGAAAGCGCATCACCGAATGGCTCGACCGGCTCGGCGTGAAGAGCCGCTTCGAGGGCGGCCTCCGGGTCACCGACCAGGCGGCCCTCGAGGTCGCGGCCGCGGTCCTGCGCGGCGTCGTCAACAGCGAGCTCGTCGCCGGGCTTCGCGACCTCGGGGTCGACGCCGTCGGCCTGTCCGGAGTCGACGGTGGCCTCCTCATCTCCGAACGCGTGCCGGGTATGGGTCTCGTGGCCCATGTCGTCGGCCTCCGCCGCGACCTCCTCGACGCGATCCTCGTCGGTGGCCAGGTCCCGGTCGTCGCGCCTTTGGCGCGGGACGAGGATGGGATCGTCTGCAACGTCAACGCCGACGACGTCGCCGCGGGCATCGCGGCGGGTATCGGTGCCCGCCAGCTCGTCCTCATGACCGATGTCGACGGGGTTCGGGACGCCGACGGCCGGCGTATCGACAGCCTCACCGTGGCCGAGGCCGAGAAGCTCATCGATGCCGGCGTGATCGCCGGCGGCATGGTCCCCAAGATCCGGGCCGCGCTCGCCGCGCTGACCTGGGATGGGGCCGAGGCGGTCATCGCCGACGCCTCGGCCGACGCGGCGCTCGAGCGCGCCCTCGCGGACCCGACCTTCGGGACGCGACTGACGGCGAGCCGACGGGCGGTGGGTGCAGCATGAACGCAGGACCGGCAGCGAAACGAGAACGACAGCGGACGATCCGCGACATCATCAGCGCCGAGCCGATCGGCAGCCAGCAGGAGCTCGCGGAGCGCCTGACGCGGCGCGGTTTCGCGGTCACCCAGGCGACCGTCAGCCGCGACATCGCGGATCTCGGGCTCGTCAAGGTTGCCCGCGACGACGGGCACCGCTACGTGGCGACGCAGGACGTGGCGGCGGCGCCGCCGCGGATCTCCGACGAGCGACTACGCCGGATCCTCGCCGACATCCCGGTGGCGATCGGCCGGAGCGGGCTCGTCGTCCTCGTCACCGGCTCACCTGGCACGGCCAGCGTCATCGCCCAGGCGATCGACGACTCGACCCTCAAAGATCAGGAAGGAACGCTGGCGGGCGACAACACGCTCCTCGTCCTGTTCGCCGACGAATCACGGCTCGAGCGGTGGCTCGAGCGTTTCGAGGAAATCCGATCCGAGCCGGGACTCCGGCCGGAGCCCGTGGAGGCCAGTTCATGAAGAAAGTCGTCCTCGCCTATTCGGGCGGGCTCGATACGTCGGTTGCGGTCGCCTGGCTGCGCGAGCAGTACGACTGCGAGGTCGTGACGCTGACGATCGACGTCGGCGGCGGGTCGCTCCGCGAAGGGGTCGAGAAGCGGGCGATGTCCGCCGGGGCGTCGCGAGCCTACGTCGTGGACGCTCGTGATCGGTTCGTCACCGACTTCGTGTGGCCCCACCTCCAGGCCAACGCGCTCTACCAGGGCGCGTACCCGCTCGCCACCGCCCTCGCCCGGCCGCTGATCGCGCAGCTCCTCGTCGAGGTCGCCCGCCGCGAGGGCGCCGACGCGGTCGCCCACGGCTGCACCGGCAAGGGCAACGACCAGGTTCGCTTCGATGTTGCCGTCCATGCCCTGGACCCCGGCCTCGAGGTGGTCGCACCGATGCGGGTCGGGATGGGCCTGACTCGCGACCAGGAGATCGACTACGCGGCCGAACGCGGGATCGAGATCCCGATCACAAAGGCCTCGCCCTACTCGATCGACGTCAACCTCTGGGGGCGGTCGTGCGAAACGGGCGTCCTCGAGGATCCGTGGGTCACCCCACCGGCCGACGCGTACGAGTGGACGGTGCCGGCGTCGGACGCGCCCGCGCCCGTCGAGATCACGCTCGAGTTCGAGGGCGGCATCCCGGTCGCGATCGATGGCGACCGCCTGCCCCCGGTCGAACTGGTCGAGCGCATCTCGGCCCTGGCTGGCGCCCACGGGGTTGGGCGGATCGACCACGTCGAGGACCGTCTCGTCGGTATCAAGAGCCGCGAGATCTACGAGACGCCCGCGGCGGCGGTTCTTCACGCCGCCCATCGGGCGCTGGAGAGCCTGACCTTGTCAAAGGACACGCTGCGCTTCGACCGGCTCGTCGCCAATGAGCTTGCCCAGCTCACCTACGACGGGCTGTGGTTCAGTGCGCTGCATCGCGACCTGCGCGGGTACGTCGCTTCGTCGCAGCGAGTCGTCTCGGGCGAGGTCCGCGTCCGGCTCGATCACGGGCAGGCCGTCGTGACCGGTCGCCGTTCGCCGCTATCGCTCTACGACAAGAACCTCGCAACATACGACGAAGGCGACGCGTTCGACCACGCGGCGGCCGTCGGGTTCATCAGCATCTTCGGGTTGCCGCTCCGGGTCGAGGCCGCCCGCCACGGGGCCGTCGGTTCGCGCTACGGCGCCGCGTGGACATGGACCGATCCGCTCCTCGACTCGCTGCCGACAGAGGTGAGCGACCCCGAGGAGGCCGTCCCGGCCGGCTGATCCCGCCGGAAACGAATCGACCCCGATCCTCCGTAATCGCACGCCGCCGGAAATCACCTGTCGCCACGCGTCTGCTCCGAAATCGGATTCCGGATTCGGAGGATCGCTTGAAACGAGAGTGAATTAGCCGGGCGTGCGACATCGGAGCATTCGACCGGCGGACGAGGTGGCCGGCGGGCGGCGACCGGCCGACACCGGCGCCGCTACTCCCAGGTCACGCTGTCGAGGACGGGCTGTGCCTTCGTGAGGAATGCATCGAAGCCGGCTGCTTTGAACGCGTCGATCATGAAGATGACGGTGGTGCCGTCCTTCTCGAGCAAAATGAAGCGCGCCTTCTCACCAGCGTCGAGATTGAAGACGTCGGCCTTGATCTGGAACATGCCAGGCGCGGCCGTTTCGTTGGTTTCAACGTCCACCTGGATTCCGGTCACGCCATCCACGACGGCAGGTACCGGCGCCGACAGGGTGAAGCCCTTGAACTGGCCAAGGAACGCGACGAAGCCCGCCGGTCCCGGTCCGATCGCGACCTCCTTATCAGCAATAGTGCCGGCCGATACGCCGGACGCCCATAAGAAGGCTGCGTCGCTAAGAGAAATGCTGCCGCCATCCGCGTACCTGCGATCGTTCGTCCAGGTTTCGGTGATCGTAAACGTGAATCCTGGCTTGAACGGGTCGGCTGAATAGGTCCCCGGCGTGAGGTCGCATGTAGGGTCAAATTGACCCCCCGCACAAAGGGTCGCGGCGGCCGTTGCTGTCGATGGCGACGCCGCCGGGCCAGGACTCGCCGTTGCTGCAGGCGTCACCAGCTGCGAAGGCGATGCCGACACCATGCTCGGCGGCACGGAGGGGGTCGCCGCCCCAGATCCACACGCGCCGAGTCCCAGGATCGCGATCAACAGGCCGGAGCCGAGCGCCAGGCGATAGACCATTTCCTTCTCCCCATACGTACCGCTGGCGGCGAGTCTAGCGCCGTGTGCCGGATAATCGGGGCATGCCATCGGACATCGCGCGGACCGAACGCCGCCTTCGCGAGCTCGCGTTTCTCCACGAGATCGCCCAGCTCGCGACGCAGGCGCGCGACTGGGACGAGCTCATGCGGGCGATCGTCGACGGAACGACAACCGCGATGGAAGTTGAGGTCTGCTCGTTCTACCTCGCCGACCGCGAGCAGCCGCGGCTGACGCTCGCGGCGACGAACGGCCTCGATCGGACTCAGGTCGGGCGGGTCAGCCTCGCCGTCGGCCAGGGGATCACCGGCCGGGTCGCGGAGGGTCGCCAACCGATCGCCGTCGAGGATGTGACCGTCGATCCGCGATTCTCATGGGTCCGCGGCTTCGACATCGAGGGGCTGTTGGCGATGCTGTCGGTGCCGCTCGTCTGGCACGATCGGGTCATCGGCGTGCTCAACGTGCAGACCCGCGAACATCGAGTATTCCGGGACGAGGAGATCGAGTTCCTCCGGACGATCGGCGCGCTGCTCGCCGGAATCATCGAAAAGGGCCGGCTCCAGGCCGAGGTCGAAGCGCGCCTGGTCCAGCTGACCGCCCTCGACGCGGCCCGAGCGGAGCTGTTGTCGGTGGTGACCCACGAGCTGCGGACGCCGCTCTCCGTCGTGCGGGCCTATCTCGATCTCCTCGGCGAGGCGGCCGCGGGCCTCGCGCCGGCGCCCCAGCCATCGACCGCGACCGACTGGCGGAACGCGGCCCTGGACCAAGTGTCGCGCCTCGATCACCTCGTGGACTCGATCCTCGCGTCGGTGCGCGGCGAGGGACTGACTGGTCTGTCGCGCCTGCCCTTCGACGCGACCGCCGCGGTCGACGAAACAGTCGACGCCCTCCGATTCCTGCTGCGGCCGCACCCGATTCGCTGGGATCGCGAGCCAGAGCCGCTCGTCGCGATCGGCGACGAGGTCCGGTTCAAGCAAGTCCTCGAGCAGCTCCTCGAGAACGAGTCGAAGTACGCGCCATCGGCCGACGGGATAAGCATCGGCGCCTGGCGTGTCGGCGACACCGTCCAGGTCTACGTCACCGACGACGGGCCGGGTGTACCGGTTGAGGACTGGGAAAGCGTCTTCGAGCCGTTCGTCCGGATCGATGGCCGCGGCCGGAGCCGCGGCTCCGGGATCGGGCTGTTCGCGGCTCGCCGCCTGATGGACGCGATGGGCGGCCGCGTCTGGTTGGAGCCGAACGGCTACGGCGGCAGCCGCTTCGTCATCGAGCTACCGGCGGGCTGAGGTGATCGTCCCAACCACGCTCCGCGCCCGTGTGCGCTACCTGGCCATTTTTTCGTGGGGAGACTACTAGGCCAACTTCAACGACCGATTTCGGCCCGGGACGGGCCGCGATAAGCCGTGAGCGGCTAACGTTGCTAGCGGAGATCCCTCCCGACGCCCGGTTTCGGCCGGCGGACCGGGCCTAACTTTCCCCGGGCGAAAATTTGGCCAGATGCGAAAGGTGCGAGGTCAGGTCGATCGGGGACGCGGCCTGGGCTCGCGGGTTCACGTCGCGCGGCATGTTGCGTTTGATCGCCGTCATCGGGTCAGCTCCGAGGCGAGCAAGGCGACTCCCACCAGTAAGCACGAAGCCGAGCACCATGCCCAGGAGCATGGAGAGCTGTCTGCTGCGGTTTGTCATGTACTGAAGCATGGGCGCAGCGGGCGCCCTTGGCGAGCCCCGCTCAGCGCGGCTGGCTCGCGACGCCGGCCAGACCCTGCTCCGTTCCGACGAGCCGGCCGTCGGCGGCGAGCCGGCGGAAGATGTCGACAGTCGCCTGGATCCCGTCCTCGTACGGCGTCACGGGCAGCGGACCGAGCGCCGCAAGCGAGTCGTGCTCGATCTCCGACGGGAACGGCAACTCCTTCGCTTCGAAAGTGATCCGACCGGCCGCCTCCGGGACCGAACGCTCGATCGCGGTGATCCACGCCGGCATGTCGACGGAGCTGCCGCCGAGGTTGAAGACGTGGGCCCCATCCAACCCGCTCCGGCTCGCCGCAAGGAGCGTCCGGGCGACGTCCTCCGCGTACTGGTACAGGGTCCGGCCACCGAAGGCGATCGTGTACGGCACGCCCAGGACCGCGGCGGCGATCGCCGTCGTCGGGCTGCTGGTCAGGCCCTGGTCGCGACCGGCACCGTATACCGTCATCGGTCGGAGGCCGATGCTGGCGATCCCGTCGTCGAGCGCGTAGACCCGGGCCGTGCCCTCATTGGCCTGCTTGTAGACCCCGTAATGGGTAGTCGGATGACCCTCGGCGGTCTCCTCGAGCCGGTGTGTCTGGGGGTTCGCATCGGCCGCCGCGAACGCCCCGATCGAGCTGGTGTAGACGAGCGGCGCCATCGGCCCGCCCGACCGTTTGACGGCCTCGAACAGGTTGACCGTCCCGACGACGTTGACGAGCGCGCCAAGCGGCGGATCCGCGCGGCAGAAGGGAACCTGGAGGGCGGCCAAGTGGATGACGTTCGTGATCCGATGCTCGCCTAAGGTCCGCTCGACCGCGGCGAGGTCGGTGATGTCGCCGGCGACGAACGTGACGGCCGCCAAGCTCGTCGTCGGTCATGATCTGGGCCAGCCGTCGCCGATCGCGGCCGAGGTCGTAGGCGACGACCGGGACGCCGTCGCCGACGAGCGCCCGGACCGTCCACGCGCCGATGCAGCCCAGCGCGCCGGTGACGAGGAACCGCTCCTGCGACGCCGACGCGTTCACGCGAGCCGACCCCCGTCATCGTGGCGGCAGACGTTCTCGAGCCGTCCGATCCCCTCGATCTCGACGACCATGACGTCGCCAGCGGCGAGGAAGCGCGGCGGCTTGCGGAAGACGCCGACGCCCGACGGCGTGCCCGTGGAGATGACGTCGCCCGGCTCCAGGCTGAACGACCGCGAGCAGTAGCTGATGATCTCGGCGACGCCGAAGTACATCTGCGCCGTGTTCCCGTCCTGGAGAAGCTCGCCGTTCACCGAGCAGCTGATCGCGAGTGCCTGGGGATCGGGAATCTCGTCGCTCGTCACGAGGACGGGCCCCATCGGGCAGAACGTGTCGAGGGACTTGCCGCGGACCCACTGCCCGTCGCCGAACTGGATGTCGCGCGCCGACACGTCGTTCAGGCAGCGTGTAGCCGAGGACATGGTCGAGGGCATCCGCCTCCGAAACCCGGCGAGCCGCGGCGGCCGATGACGACGGCGAGCTCAGCCTCGTAGTCGACCTGCTGCGTGAGCGCCGGATCCCAGCGCGACCTCCGCACGGTGCCCCACGACCGAGCTCGGCCACTTGGCGAACACGAGCGGGGCGGGCGGGGGGTCGACGCCCTCCTCCGCTGCGTGCTCGCGGTAGTTGCGGCCGATGGCGACGATCTTGCCCGGCCGCGGGACGGGCGACAGGAGAACCGTGTCGTCGAGCGGCCGGCCGTCGCGGGCGATCCGTCCTTCGTCGACGGCAGCGGCCGCGGCGGCACTGAGCGCGGCCAGCGAGCGGGGACCTCCGTCCAGCAACTCGGTCATCGTTGAGGGGCCGCCTGCCGCGAGTTCACCGGCCGGCAGCCATCGCTCGCCGGCGACGACGCCGAGGACCTCTCCGGAGTCGGTCCGGCAACTGATGAGACGCACGAGACTCCCACGGCGTTCAGCATTCTGGTCGATGGACGGCAGACTGGACGATACGATACGCTTCGATCGGCGTCAACACGGTCTGACGCCCCAGCCGAGGAGGCCGGATGCCCTTCGATCCCACGGAGCGTAGCCGCGTCGGGCGGACGGCGGTGACCGTGACCCGGCTGGGCTTCGGGGGTGCCCCGATCGGCGGGCTCTTCTCGGCCGTCACGGACGCGGATGCTATCGCCACCGTCCGGCGCGCTTGGGAGCTCGGCATCCGCTACTTCGACACGGCGCCCCTCTACGGCTACGGCGCCTCGGAGCGGCGAATTGGCGCCAGCCTGGCGGGGCGGCGCCGCGAAGACTTCACGATCTCGACGAAAGTCGGTCGCCTCATCCGGCCATCGAACGCCCTGCCCGACGACGCCGATGTCGACCGCCAGGAACTGGACGGTCGCGAGGATGCGTTCTACGTCGGGACCGGTCCGGTCAGACCCGTCTTCGACTACTCGTTCGACGGCGTCCTGCGATCCGTGGAGGAGAGCCTCGAACGGCTCGGTCTGGAGCGCGTCGACATCGCCTTCATCCACGACCCGGACGACCACTGGGAGGCCGCGATCGGCGGGGCGTATCCGGCGCTCGAGCGACTCCGCGCCGATGGCGTGGTGAGGGCCATCGGCGCCGGGATGAACCAGTCCGCGATGCTGACCCGGTTCGCCCGCGAGGGTGACTTCGACGTCTTTCTGCTCGCCGGCCGCTATACGCTCCTCGATCAGTCGGCCCTGGCCGACCTGCTGCCCGTCTGCGAGGAGAAGCAGGTATCGGTCGTCGTCGGCGGTGTCATGAACAGCGGGATCCTCGCCGATCCGCGGCCGGGCAGCCGCTTCGACTACGCACCCGCGGCCACGGATGTCGTCGAGCGAGCCGGGCGGCTGGCGGCGATCTGCGCCAGGCACGGTGTTCCGCTGAAAGCCGCCGCCGTGCAGTTCCCGCTCGCCCATCCGGCCGTCGTGTCGGTCGTGGCAGGCGTCCGGCGGATCGACCACCTCGAGGAATACCCCGAGCTGATGCGCCACCCGATCCCGGCCGACCTCTGGGAGGAACTCCGCCACGAGGGCCTCATCGCGGAAGGAGCCGCGAGACCCTAACGCCTCTGAGCTCGCGCCCCGGAAGCAGCCGCCGGCGGAGCGACATGCAGTGGATCCGACAGACGCCTGGCGAGCAGCTGGAGGTCGGCGACGAGCGCGGGCACGCGCTCATCGGTCGCCCGCACCTTTAGCAGCGTGATGCTGGCCGCATACGGACCCTCTCCCGGGCGCCGGCCCGGAATCATGACGCCCAGGCAGACGACGCCCTCGACGGTCTCCTCATCGTCGATCGCATAGCCTCGCCGGCGGACGTCGATGAGATCCGCCCGCAGGGCGTCAAGCGTGCGGTGGGACCGGGCCGTCAGCACCGGCAGCTCGCCCAGGCTGGCGAGCCGGCGCTCGAGCTCGCGCGGGTCGAGGCTGGCAAGGGCCGCCTTGCCGGTCGCCGTCACCGTTGCCGGCAGGCGGCGCCCGATCTGGGACGTCAGGCGGACCGGCTGCTGCCCGTCGTGCCGGGCGAGATACGTCATTTCGACCCCATCGAGGACCGCCAGCTGAACGGTCTCCTCGGAGCCGGCTGGCAGTAGGCGGCATGCCTCATAGAACTCCTGGACCGCGTCCACCGCCGCGAGATAGGCCCCGCCCAGCTCGGCCAGCTTGCGGCCCAGGGCGAAGCCCGTGCCGATCCGTCGTAGGAGGCCGATGTCGGCGAGGGCATTGCAGATGTTTGCGATCGACGACTTCGGCAGCCCGAGCCGCCGGGCTAGCTCGCTGGGGCCGGCGGGAAGGCCACCGTTCTCGGCCAGCATGTCGAGGATGGCCCCTGCGCGGGTGACGGCGGGCACAAGGGAGCCAGCATCGAAATCGTCCTCGCGGTCCCCCGCGATCGTCTCGACAGACGCTGTCTGTATCGACCCGATCTTGTCGTTCCACTCGTTTCCGCCTCGCGCGCTTCAGCTACACCTCGGTACGTCCCGGTCTCAATCCCCATCGCAATGGTCTTGACGACTCCGGTACAGTCGGTTCAGCATACCGGGCGTTGTCCAGCATGTTGGACCCATCGGGCGAAGAGCGGTCCCAGCGCCGTCTCTCGGCCGCCTCGAGGCGATGGTGCGCGGAGGAGTCGACTTTTGGGTGACCTTCTCGTCGAGATGGTCGGGATCGAGAAGCGCTTTCCGGGCGTCCACGCGCTCGAGGAAGCCCGCTTCGACCTCCAGGCCGGCGAGGTCCACGCCCTGGTCGGCGAAAATGGCGCCGGCAAGTCGACGCTGATGAAGGTCCTCGCCGGGATTCACCAGCCGGATGCCGGCAGCCTCCGGTTTCGCGGCCAGGACGTCGTGATTCCCAACCCACGAGCAGCTCAGCAGCTCGGGATCAGCATCGTCCATCAGGAGCTGAACCTGATGCCGCACCTCACGGTCGCCCAGAACATCTTCATCGGCCGCGAGCCGCGCGCGCGGCTGCCGTTCGTCCTCGACGACCGGGCGCTCAATACTCGTGCGCGGGCCCTGTTCGAGTCGCTCCACCTTCGGATGGACCCGCGGCGCCGGGTCGGCGACCTTGCCGTGGCCGAGCAGCAGATGGTCGAGATCGCCAAGGCGCTCTCGTTCAACGCGGCTGTGCTGATCATGGACGAGCCGACCGCGGCCCTCACCGAGACCGAGATCGCCGAGCTGTTCCGGATCATCCGGCAGCTCCGCGAGAACGGGGTCGGGGTCGTCCACATCTCGCACCGGCTCGAGGAGTTGAAGCAGATCTCCGACCGGGTGACGGTGATGCGCGACGGCCGCTACGTCGCAACACTCCCGACGGCCGAGGCCCGCCTCGACCAGATCATCACGATGATGGTCGGCCGGACGATCTTCGAGGAAGCAACCGAGATTCCCGAGAACGCCCAGGACGAGGTCGTCCTCGAGGTCCGCAACCTCAACCTTGGTCGGATGGTCCGCGACGTCAGCTTCGAGCTCCGACGGGGCGAAATCCTGGGCTTCGCCGGGCTCGTTGGCGCCGGCCGGACCGAGGTCGCCCGGGCCATCTTCGGGGCGGATCGCGCCGACTCGGGCGAGATCCTCGTCCATGGCAAGCCCGTTCGGATCGCCAGTCCGGCTGACGCCGTCCGACATGGCATCGGCTACCTCTCGGAGGACCGCAAGCGGTTCGGACTCGCCCTGGGGATGGACGTCGAAGCGAACATCGTGCTCGCATCGCTCCAACGGTTCGTGGGCTGGCTGGGTCGGATCAACACCAGCCTGACCAGGGCGGCCACCCAGCGCCAGGTTACGAACCTGGCCATCAAGACCCCCAGCCTTCGCCAGAAGGTGCGCAACCTTTCGGGCGGCACCCAGCAGAAGGTCGTTGTCGGCAAGTGGCTGACGGCCGACACCGAGATCCTGATCTTCGACGAGCCGACACGGGGCATCGACATCGGGGCGAAGAGCGAGATCTACCGGCTGCTCAACGACCTGGCTCGGGACGGCAAGGCCATCATCATGATTTCGTCGGAGCTTCCCGAGATCCTCCGGATGAGCCACCGCATCGTGGTCATGTGCGAGGGCCGGATCACCGGCATCCTGCCCGCCGCCGGGGCAACCCAGGAGGCGATCATGGGTTACGCCACGCAGCGCCCGGCGGCCGCCTGATGCACGGCCACGCTCGCCCGGCCGCGTGCCCTCGTCCGTTCCGACGCGATCCAGCGGCTGCTGGCATTCGGCGCCCTGATCGTGATGATCGTGTTCTTCTCGCTCGCCTCGCCGAACTTCCTCCAGTTCAACAACGTCGTCGGCATCCTGCTCGCGACCGCGGTCAACGGCGTGCTCGCCCTTGGCGTGACGTTCGTCATCATCAGCGGCGGCATCGACCTCTCGATCGGCACCGTGATGACGCTGTCGGCGGTCATGAGCGGCGTCCTGATCACGAACATGGATATGCCGGTCCCGGTGGGGATCGTTGGCGGCATCGCCATTGGTGGCCTGGCGGGCGTCGTCAACGGGATCCTGATCGCCCGCTTCCACATCCCGCCGTTCATCGCCACCCTGGGCATGCTCAACGTTGCCAAGGGCCTCGCCCTGGTCATCTCGGGCCTCAAGCCGATCTACTTCAACGAGACGCCGGAGGTGAACCAGGGCGCGATGGGGTCGCTCATCGGGTCATTGATCCCGGGCCTCGCGATCCCCAACATCGTGCTCGTTCTGTTCGTCGCCGCCCTCGTGGCAAGCCTCGTGCTGTCAAAGACGATCCTGGGCCGCTACACGTTTGCCCTCGGCAGCAACGAGGAGGCGGCACGGCTGTCAGGGGTTAGCGTCGACCGCTGGAAGATCGCCGTCTACACGACCTGTGGCCTGTTCGCCGGGCTGGCGGGCGTGCTGATCGCAGCCCGCCTCAACTCTGCCCAGCCGTCCCTCGGCCAGGGCTACGAGCTCGACGCCATCGCAGCCGCGGTCATCGGCGGCACGTCGCTGAGCGGCGGCGAGGGCTCCATCCTCGGAACCGTGATCGGGGCGTTCATCATCAGCACCCTGACCAATGGGCTGCGGATCCTGTCCGTCCCGCAGGAGTGGCAGATCGTCGTCACGGGCGGCATCGTCATCCTGGCCGTCTACCTCGACGTCGTCCGCCGGCGTCAACGGGCGTAGACGGATTCCCATGTCGACCCTTCACGCTGGCCGTCGGTCCCCGGGGTCAGTCTGGACGGTACCTGGTCCACCGAATACTTGGAGGAGTGAAATGAGAGGAACCACCAGGCTTCTGGCCATCATCGGCTCGCTTGCGATCGTGCTGGCAGCCTGCACCAGCGGTGGGGCGTCGAACGCCCCGTCGTCGGCCGCGCCTGCGTCGGCCCCAGCCGCGAGTGCGGGCGGCGGCGCGTCAGCCGGAACAGGCGCGAAGCCCTACATCCCGGTCATCTCCAAGGGCTTCCAGCACCAGTTCTGGCAGGCCGTCAAGTCCGGCGCCGAGAAGGCGGCTGTTGACTTCAACGCTGAGATCACGTTCGAGGGACCGGCCAGCGAGTCCGAGGTCGACAAGCAGATCGAGATGCTGCAGGCCGCTCTCGACAAGAAGCCGGCGGCGATCTGCCTGGCCGCGCTCGACAGCCAGGCGGCGATCCCGCTCCTCGAGCGGGCCAAGACCGAGAACATCCCGGTTGTCGGCTTCGACTCCGGTGTCGACAGCGACATTCCGGTGACGACCGCCGCGACCGACAACATCGCTGCCGCCGCCGAGGCGGCCAAGAAGATGGCGGAACTGATTGGCGACGCAGGCGAAGTCGCGATCATCGCCCACGACCAGACCAGCCGGACCGGCATCGACCGGGTCAAGGGCTTCACCGACGAGATCACGGCCAACCATCCGAACATCACGATCGTCGACACGCAGTACGGCGGCGGCGACCACCTCAAGTCGACTGATCTGGCCAAGACGATCATCCAGGCCCATCCAAACCTCAAGGGCTTCTTCGGGGCCAACGAGGGCTCGATCATCGGCGTCCTCAACGGCGTCAAGGAGTCGGGCGCCGAAGGCAAGATCACGGTTATCGGCTACGACTCGGGGAAGCAGCAGATGGATGCGATCCGGGCCGGCACCGAGGCCGGCGCGATCACCCAGGACCCGATCGGAATCGGATACAAGTGCGTGGAGTCGGCGGTCAAGGCGATCAACGGCGAGACGCTGCCGAAGACGATCGACACGGGCTTCCACTACTACGACAAGACCAACATCGACGATCCCGAGATCGCGGCGCTGCTCTACGAGTAGCTCTTCCTTGAACCATGGAAGCACGGGGGCTGTCCTGTCAGGACGGCCCCCGGCCATTCCCCCCGCGGAGCGGGCATTAAGTCACGGTCGGAGAGCCGTCTGATGGCCACGATCATCGCCCTGGACGTCCTCGACATCCGGTTCCCGACCTCCCGCACGCTCGACGGGTCCGACGCGATGAACCCGGACCCGGACTATTCCGCGGCCTACGTCATCGTCCGGACCGACGCCGCGGGCGGTCACGAGGGCCACGGCCTGACGTTCACGATCGGGCGCGGCACGGAGGTCGTCGTGGCCGGGGTCCGGGCCCTGGAGCCGCTCGTGGTCGGCCGCTCCACGGACGACCTGTTCGCCGACATGGGCGGCTTTTGGCGCGAGCTCACCGGCGACAGCCAGCTCCGCTGGATCGGGCCCGAGAAGGGCGTCATTCATCTCGCCACCGCGGCCGTGGTCAACGCTGTCTGGGACCTCTTCGCGAAAGTGGCCGGCAAGCCGCTCTGGAAGCTGCTCGTCGACATGACCCCTGAGGAGCTCGTCGCGCTGATCGATTTTCGGTACATCTCCGACGCCCTCCCGCCGGAGCGGGCCCTCGAACGGCTGCGCGCGCTTGCCCCCACGCGCGCCGCCCGAGAGGCCGAGCTCCGGCGGGACGGCTATCCCGCCTACACGACGTCGGTCGGCTGGCTTGGCTACCCGGACGACAAGATCCGGCGCCTGTGCCGCGAGGCCCTGGCCGATGGCTGGACCGCGTTCAAGCTCAAGGTCGGTGCGGACGTCGACGACGATCGGCGCCGGGCGCGGATCGTCCGGGAGGAGATCGGGCCGGACAGGATGATGGCCGTCGACGCCAATCAGCGATGGGGTGTCGATGAGGCGATCGCCTGGATGGCCCAGCTGGCGGAGTTCGATCCGTACTGGATCGAGGAGCCCACCAGCCCGGACGACATCCTGGGCCACGCGACGATCGCCCGCGGCGTGGCACCGATCCGCGTCGCGAC
This sequence comes from uncultured Chloroflexia bacterium, assembly GCA_963720315.1. GTDB lineage: Bacteria > Chloroflexota > Limnocylindria > Limnocylindrales > CSP1-4 > CF-46. The sequence goes on along the minus strand of CAVRFC010000005.1, from coordinate 1,295,278 downwards.
CGGCGAGCACGTCCACAACCGGGTGATGTTCAAGCAGTTCCTCCAGGCCGGTGCGCTCTCGATCTGCCAGATCGATGCGGCTCGCCTCGGCGGGGTGAACGAGGTTCTCGCGGTGCTCTTGATGGCCGCCGAGTTCGGCGTGCCGGTCTGTCCCCACGCTGGCGGCGTCGGGCTGTGCGAGCTGGTCCAGCACCTGTCGGTCATCGACTATGTATGCGTCAGCGGGTCGCTGGATGGGCGGGTCATCGAGTACGTCGACCATCTCCACGAGCACTTCGTCGATCCGGTCGTCATCCGCGACGCCGCGCTACGTCGTGCCAACTCGGCCGGGCTACAGCGCCGAGATGCTCCCCGAGTCGCTCGCCCGATATCGCTACCCGGACGGCGCCGAGTGGGCCGGGTGAGGGCCGGGTGAGGCGGTTCGGGCAGGTCATCGGGGTTCGGCCAGATCGGATCGAGGAGTACGAGCGGCTCCACGCCGAGACATGGCCCGGCGTCCTCGCTGCGATCCAGGCGGCGAACATCCGCAACTACTCGATCTTCCGGCACGGGACACAGCTGTTCGCCTATTTCGAATACGTCGGCGACGACTTCGCGACCGACATGGCGGCGATGGCCGCAGACCCGACCGTCATCGAGTGGTGGAAGCTGACCGACGCGATGCAAGAACCGCTCCCCGATCGCGACCCAGGCACCTGGTGGACGACGATCCCCGAGGTGTTCCACACGGACTGAGGTTCGGGCGAGCCGCCCGCCAAACCGGCCAGATCTTCACCGCAGGACTCTTAGGCCAGGAATCCGTCCCGCGCGGCCTCGCCTCCCCAGCCGTCGTAAGCCGCCAGCGACTAACCGAGGCTGCCAGACAGCCCCGCGCGCCGTTTTGCCGGACATCGATCGGTCCTAATAGTCCACTGGAGAATTTCTGGCCAGGTGACGCCCAAGCTCGACTCGCTTGGATCAGTCCGGCGACGCGAGGCGGATCTCGGTGAGCAGGTCCTGACCTGCTGCATACAGCGGCGCCAGGGGATGCCGGCCGGTTCGGAGCAGCGCTTCAGGCGCCCCGGCCGAGAAGGCACCGTCGAGCTTCCGGGCGTGGAACCGGACCTGGCCGGCGACGGGAAGGGGCAGCTCACCGGACACCTGAAGTAGGTCGCGCGACTCCGCAACGACCATCCGGAAGTGGTCGGCCGCGTTCCTGACCGCGGCGTGCTCCCCCGCCCCGATGACGCCCCCGCCGGTACTCACGTACATGCTGACGGTGCCATCGGCGATCGCGACGATCGTGGCGGTCCCACTCGCGAGACCGAGCTCCATCGCCGCGACGGCAGCGCCGCTCCATTGTTCGCCGTCGGGGACGCTGATTGACTCCGGATCCACGCCGAGTGCCATCGATCGCAGACCGTCGTAGATCTCTGCCCGCTCGGAGCGACTGCCACCCCGACGCAGCCTAGATTTGATCGAGTCGATCCAACTCGACATGCCTCAACCGACCACGACCTGCGACTCGCGGGAGCGGAGCCGCGCGTAGCCGGGCTTGACGACCTCGTTGATGATCCGGAGCCGCTCGTCGAACGGGGCGAAGGCCGATTTCATGCCGTTGAGCGTCAGCCACTCCATCTCGCCGAGGCCAATCCCGAACGCCTCGTCCAGCGCGGCGAACTCGGATGACATGGATACGCCGCTCATCAGCCGGTTGTCAGTGTTGAGCGTGACCCGGAATCGGAGCCGGCGGAGCAGGTCGATCGGGTGCTCCCGGATCGACGGCGCGGCGCCGGTGTGGACGTTCGAGGTGGGGCACATCTCGAGCGGCACCCGCCGGTCGCGGACGAACGCCGCAAGCCGCCCCAGCTCGACCGAGCCGTCGTCCCGAACCTGGATGTCGTCGACGATCCGGACGCCGTGACCCAGCCGTTCCGCGCCGCAGAACTGGAGCGCCTCCCAGATCGACGGCAGACCGAAGGATTCGCCGGCGTGGATCGTGATGTGGAAGTTCTCGCGGCGGATGTACTCGAAGGCGTCCATGTGGCGGGTCGGTCGATAGCCGGCTTCCGGCCCGGCGATGTCGAAGCCGACGACGCCGGCGTCACGCCATCGGACCGCGCACTCGGCGACCTCGACCGATCGGGCCGCCTGGCGCATCGCTGTGACGATCGCCTTCATCACGATCGGGTTGCCCGCGGCGCCCGCCCGCTCCATCCCGACGCCGAACCCTTCGAGGTTCGCCTCGACCACGTCGTCGAGGCTCAGGCCGCGCTCGGTCGAGAGCTCCGGGGCGTAGCGAACCTCGGCATAGACGACACCGTCGGCCGCGAGATCCTCAGCGCACTCCGCGGCGACCCGGACGATCGCGTCGCGCTCCTGCATGACGCCGACGGTGTGGGCGAAGGTCTCGAGATAGAGTTCGAGCGATTTGCGGTCTGCGCCGCGGCGCATCCAGGAGGCCAGCTCGTCCGCGTCCGTCGTCGGCAGCCCGTCATAGCCGAACTCTCGGGCCAGGTCGATCATCGTGGCCGGGCGTAGCCCGCCGTCGAGATGGTCGTGGAGGAGCGCCTTCGGTGCCTGGCGGATCGTGTCGAGCGAGAGCATCGGTTCCTCGGAACGAACTGGCCCGATGGTAGCGCGCGACGTCTCCGGGCCGCCCGCGACCGGCGCGGCGCCGGCCAGCGACCCGTAGGTCAAATAGAACGCCGGCGACCGAATGGCCGCCGGCGCTCAGAGCTGCCAATGGATGTTGCCTACTTCGAGACGGCGCTCAACGCATTCACCTGGCCGTGGCCGTTGAACGAGTTGTAGCTGGGCCCGCCGGTGCACACCTGGGGGGCGCCATTATCGACCGCCGGGAACGGCGCGTAGATCGACGTGTCCGGGCACGCCATCGCGTCCGCAGTCGACGTGATCCGTCCGGTCACGGCCCCAGTCGACCAGCCCGGGTGCTGGCTCTTGACCAGCGCCGCGAGCCCGGCCACGTGTGGCGACGCCATTGACGTTCCCTGGAGGTAGCAGTAGGCCGCGCCGGTTGTTGGATCGACGACCCTGCGGATGCACGGACTGGTGGAGGGGTAGGTCGAGAGGACGCGGCCGTTCGGCGCGGCGGCGGTCACCTGGAGAAGCGAGTCGCCTCCTGGGGCGATGACCTGCGCGACACCGATCCCGTAGCTCGAATAGAAGGACTTGAGCCGGAGGTTGCCGTTCGCCGTGACGCCGACGACGCCGGGCACTTCGACCGGTACGACAGCACAGGCGTTTGTGACGTCCCGCACGATTTCACTTCCGGGCGGGAAGTCGGGGCTCGTGCGGTCCTCTGTCGGATGGGTCAGGTCGTCGGACTGGTTGCCCATGGCCGCGACGACGACCGTGCCCTTTGACTGGGCGTATTTGATCGCCCGCTGCTCTGCCGCGAAGATCGCCCGCTGCCCAGGATCGTTCTTGCAGTTGAACAGCCACGGGTCGGCGAAATAGCTGTTGTTGGTGACATCGATGCCGTGGGAGCCGGCCCACATGAAGGCGCAGATCACGGCCTCCGGGAAGAAGTAGCCGTCGTCGTTGCCCGCCTTGATGCCCGCGATCTTCACGTTCGGAGCCACCCCGACGATCCCGGTCCCGTTCGAAGCGGCGGCGATGGTGCCAGCCGTGTGGGTGCCGTGGCCGTTCACGTCATTGCCCGCCAGCAGCGGGGTCGGCGCACCACTCACGCAATTGGTGCTGTTCGCGGCGTCATAGTTGGGAGCGAGGTCCGGGTGGGTGAAATCGAGGCCCGTATCAATGTCCCCGACGACCACGCTCGGATCGCCGCCAGTGATCGCATGCGCCTCGGGCGTGTGGATCTGGACCATGTCCCACTGGAGTCCCGACAGGTTGTCGGAATCGGTGGCGGGAATGTCCACCGTCGCCGCGTCGCCGGCGTCGAGGGCGTCATCCAGCCGGACGGCACTCTCTGACGTTGCCGCGGCGCTAGCGACCCGCTTGTCGCGGGCCATTGCCGAGCTGAACGTTGCACTGCTGGACCGGGCTACCGCGACGCCGATCGCCTTGTAGCTGACCACCAGAGTGCCTCCGGCGCGGGTGATGGTCGATGCCGCGTCGCTTGGGACGGCCAACGACTTGTAGACGATGAGATACGTCTCGTCCGGGGCGGCCATCGCGACTGGGGCAACGAGAATGCCCCCAACGATGGCGACCAACCCGATCGAAGCGAGAAGCCTTCGCACGCGTGTTGGCATAAGCCTGGGTACCTCCGTTGACGCGGCCTGTTCGGAGGGGAAAGCGGGAGCGACCGCGGCCCTCCATCGTCGGGGTATCGTACGTCTCCGGACCACCCCAGACGCATCAAATCTCCACCATCCGGTGCCCCTGCGCACCGGCTACGGGGTCATCGGTCGAACGACCGATGCCATGAAGACGACGATGCGTACACTCAAACTCGTGAGTCACGTCGGATCCGTCCAGTGCCCGATCATCGTCGGCCGCGACGACCTGCTTGATCTTGCCGCTCGCCGCCTCGACGAAGCCGCGGCGGGGCATGGCCAGATCCTGCTCCTCGCGGGAGAGGCGGGGATCGGTAAGACGCGGCTGTTGAACGCGATCCGGCAGATGGCGCGGACCGCGGGCTACGTCACGGTCAACGGGTCGCTCGCGCCCCAGGACCGCGACCTCCCGTGCTCGCTGATCCTGGACTTCGCGAGGACCTTCCGATCGACGTCGGGCTTCGAGAAGCTCGGCGAGGATCTCCTCGACATTCGCTTCGACGAGGACGCCGACGCGCTGGGCTCACGCCGGCTATTCGTCCTCGACGTGGTGGACCGGATCATCGCGACCATCGATCGCCCGCTCCTGCTCGACCTCGAGGACATCCAATGGGCGGACGAGATCAGCCTCGAGATCATCGGTGAGCTGGGACGACGAATCAGGGACCTGCCCGTCTTGATCGTCTGCGCCTACCGCACCGAGGAACTGCCACCGGGCTCCCTGCTCCGCGAGTGGCGTGCCCGGCTGATCGCCCAGCGCCTCGCCGAGGAAGCGCGGCTGAGTCCGCTGACCTACGAGCAGACCGCCCTGATGACGACACTGATCCTCTCGACCGGTCTGCCCGCGCCGCGCGAGGTCGTGACGGCCGTCTTCGAGCGGACCGATGGCATCCCGCTCCATGTCGAGGAGCTGCTCGGCGCACTTGGCGAGGAGGCCAGGAGCGACGGCCGAAAAATCCGCGACGCACAGGTCCCCGAGACGATCGAGGACGCGATCCTCGTCCGCATCGCCCAGCTCTCGCCCGAGGCGCGGGAGGTTGCCAGGGCTGGCGCGGTGATCGGCCGTTGCTTCGTCCCGGCGGTGCTTGCCGGAGTCATGGATCGGCCCGTCGCGGACCTCGACGGTCCCATCGCGGAGCTCATCGACCGGTCCTACCTCTACGACGCCGGCGACCCCGGCCTCATCGACTTCCGCCACCAGCTGCTGCGGGACGTCCTGTACCGAACTGTTCCCCCAACCGATCTCCGCCAATTCCACGCCCGCGCCGCCGAGTTCGGGGTGGCCTTGGAGGGCCAATCCGAGATCCACGCATCGGTCCACTTCGAGCGGGCCGGCCTTCGCGAGCAGGCATTCCGGGCGGCAGTCGCCGGCGCGCAGGCCGCCAGTCGAATGTCATCGCGCCGAGAGGCGTTCGAGCTGTACCGACGGGCGATCGACAACATGCCCGATGACCTACCCACGCTCGAACAGGCCCAGCTCTATGAGCAGTACAGCGACGCCGCTGGTGCCATCGAACGGATCGAGGAGTGCGAGAAGGCGACTCGGATCGCTCGCGACCGGTATCTCGCCGCGGAGCGTCCGCTGGAGGCCGCCGGGCTCCTCATGGCGAGCGCCGTGCTTTCTGGCCGCTTCGGCAGACCGATCGAAGAGAGCCTGGCGCAAGTGGGGCACGCCATCGACGAGGTCGATCAACTGCCTGAGACGCTGGAGCGCGAGCAGATGCGGGGAATCCTCCTTGGTGTGCGAGCGATCTTCGAACTCGACGCGTCGATGCTGGACGCTGCGGCCGTCGACGCGAATGAATGCCGACGGTTGGCGGAGGCTGCGTCCGATCGCGAGACGGTCCTGGAAGCGACACTGACGTCCGCCCGCATCGACATCCTGGCTGGACGCTACGAGTCGGGACTTGCCGAGGGACTACGCGCCGCGCGAGAGGCACGAGATGCCGGCTTCGAGTCGGTGGGCGTCACCGGTTACCGCAACCTTGCGGTCGTCGCTGCCCGCGTCCTGGACTACCCCACGGCTCAGATCGCGATCGGGGAGGGCGTCCGATACGCCGACGCGATCGAGCAGTCGCATTGCCGCCAGCAGATGGCGACGACCTCCGCGTACATCGCGTGGGCTTCCGGGGATTGGACCGGTGCCGACGCTACTGCCCGACAGGAGCTCGTCGACCGCGGTTGTCGCCGGGGAGTCCTGGGATCGCTCGATGTCATCGGCATCGTCGCGATGGGCCGGGGCCAGGTCGACGAGGCCCGACGCTGGCTCGACGACTCGCTCGAGGCCGGCAAACGAACCAATGAGATCGCGCTCATCCTGCCAGCGATGTGGGGCCTGGCCGAGCTCGACCTCGTCGCCGGCAACCCTCGCGCCGCGGCGGATCGCTGCCGGGAGGCGCTCGATCTCGCGACGAGCAGGCAAGAGGGGCCGCTCTTGATCCCGTTCGTCGTGACGGGCGTTCGCGCCTTCATTGCCGCCCAGCGGCCGGAGGGGGCAGAGGGCTGGCTCGCCCGGGTTCGCGACGCGCTCGCCGGCTGGGAGACCCTGACCAACGCCCCGTTCGCTCACGCCGACGGGCTCATCCGACTGGCGGCCGGCTCGCTGACGTCTGCCCGCAATTCGCTGGAACAGGCGATCCGCGGCTGGGATCACCGTGGCCGAATCTGGGAGTCGTCGTGGGCCCGGCTGGATCTCGCCCAGACCCTCATGCGCACGAACCGGTTCGCGGAGGCGGCGTCTGTGCTCGCAGAGGTCCGGTCGACAGCGGAGGCGGTCGGCAGCAATCCGCTGCTGGCGCGGACGGAGGAGCTCGCCAGCGTCGCTCGCGGACGCGGCTCGCTCGACGAACCGTGGCGCCCGCTGACGTCGCGTGAATTCGAGGTCGCCCGGCTAATCGCCCAGGGAATGACGAACGGCGAGATCGCGGGCGAACTGTCGATCGCGTCGAAGACCGCCAGCGCCCACGTCGAGCACATCCTCGCCAAGCTCGGCGTCACCCGCCGGGCCGAGATCGCAGCATGGGTCGCGACCGTGTCGGCGTCCGCGTCGGGTCGCGATCGGCAGGAGACGGCGGTCGCCGGTCGCAGCTGAGATCGGGACGCGATCGAACGGCGCCCCAACTTGGTTGAGGCGCCGTTGAACGCACCGAGGCTGATCGACCGGCTATGCCGGGTCGCCGTTACCCCGGCACGAGACTGTTGGGTTCCAGTCGTCGAAGGTTCCTCGCGGGTTGCCCTTCCAGATCCAGGCGTGGAGCTCGTAGAAGTCGGGGAGTCCGTAGCGGTTCCCCGCGGGCACCGCGGTGAATGTTCGCCCGAACAACTGCGGCGGGTGCGGATTGATCGCGTCCCAGCTTTCCTTGAAAACGACGTACTCGACTGCCACAAGGCGGTAACCGCCGGCCGGCTTGGGCTCGTAGACGAGCACTTCCGGGTCGAGGGCGTTGATCGCCGGGTCGAGGACCTTCGGGACGTCGGCGAAGTGCTGGCCCATTGCGGCGTTGAGGCCCTCGTTGTCCGTGCAGCGATAGAACAGCCCATAGCCGGCGGGACCCGCGGCAGAGACGTCGTGGAAGCGTTCCGTCGCCTGGCGAACGGCGGCGAGTGGATCCCGCGCCAGGGCGAAGCTGAGTGGAATGCTCACTGCCATGATCGCCAGGCCGAACGCGGCCGGCAGGAATCGTCGACGTTGCATCACGCCACCTCCACCGTCAGTTCGTAGACCTCGGTCGTCGGATGGCCGGCGCGGTCGTGAATCCGCATGACGGCCTCTTTCGTCGGCCCCGTGGCAAGGCAGAAGACTTTGCCTTCCTCGGGATCGAGCCAGGCGCGGACGAAATGGACGCCCTCGTCCTTCTCGATCGCGAGGTCGCGCTCGTGCGCCTCCCGCAATTGGTCGGCCGTCACCCCGACGAACCCGCTGTGGACGTCCATGAATGTCGCCATCTGGATCCCTCCTGTTGCCGCGCCGGGCGGAGCGCCCGTCGCTGTTAGGCCACAATCCCAATGGCGCGGGCTTCGCGTCATCGGTCGTCCGACCGATCTGCCCTCGCGGATATGACCGATCGAGGTCGAAAGGCAGCCGGCGATGACCGACACGACACCTCGAGTCCCGCCGTCAGCCGTCCGTTCCGTCGCCTCAACCACCGAGCTGTGAGCGCGTCCGACTTCCCGACGCCAGAGGTCGAGCTGACCCACCTCCTCGTCGTTGCCGACGCCGAGGCCTCACGTCAGTGGTACGAGTCCGTGCTTGGGGCAACGCTCGTGAACGCGTACGGCGGCACCTCGGTGGTCATGAAGCTCCAGGATCAGTGGTTGCTGCTCGTGACCGGCGGCGAGCCGACGGCCGACAAGCCGACGGTCACATTCGCTCCACCCGCCGACCGGGACACCGTCTCGTCCGAGATGATCTTCGGCGTCCCGGATTGCCAGGCCGCGTACCAGGTGCTGCGCTCCCGGGGCGCGGTGTTCCTGACGCCGCCCGTCGAATACGACTGGGAGATCCGGGCCTTCTTCCGCGACCCCGACGGGCACCTGTTCGAGATCAGCGAGCCGCGCAACCGCTGAGGTCGCCGCCCGGCGGCCAGTCGGCCAGTCGGCCATATATCCACCGGGCGACTACTAGGCCACTTCCGCCCCAGGTTGGAATCCCTGATGGGCCACGAGCGGGTCGGCGCCGTGCTCAGGACACTCGCCATTCAGGACGTTCCGACGTGACTCCAGGCAAGGTATCTGGCCTAGCAGTCCGTCCATGGATATCTGGCCAAACTTGCACCCGGGGAACGTAAGCGGACGTCCCGAGGCCTCTGGACTCTTCCAGACATCAGTTTCGAGCCTCTTGATGCCCAATAGCGCATCAATCCGGGAGCGCGATGGTCAAGCCCGACCGAACACCTCGGCCAACGTTCTCCCGGCGCAAATCTGGCTAGTTGGGGGGCCGCCTCGCCGCCCAGACTGACGTGGCGCTACCCGAGCCGCGCCCGTGCCGCCGCGAGAGCCTCCGCGACGCGGCGCGGCGCCGTTCCGCCGACGACGTCGCACGTCTCCAGGGCGCCCTCGACCGACGCCGCCGCCCTGATCTCGTCGCCGATCCCGGCGTCGGACGCGAGCGCGCGAGCCGTGTCGTCGCCGACGGCACCCAACACCGGGCCGATCATCGAATCCGGCACAGCATCGAGCCCGATCCCCTCCCCCTCGGCCTCGGCGACGAGCGACCCGACGATATGGTGGGCGACCCGGAAGGCCACGCCGCGGCGGACGAGCGCGTCGGCCACCGCCGTCGCCGTGATGTAGCCCTCGCCGGCGGCGGCCCGCATCCGGTCGCGGTCGACCGTGAGCGTCGTGACGAGCCCCGCCATCACGTCGAGCGACGCCTCCCAGGTCGCGACCGCCCCGAACAGTGGCGGCTTGTCTTCCTGGAGGTCGCGCTGGTAGGCGAGCGGCAGACCCTTGAGGATGACGAGGACGGCTGTCAAGTCGGCGATCACCACAGCAGCTTTGCCGCGCGCGAGTTCTGCGGGGTCCGGGTTTCGCTTGTTCGGCATCATCGAACTGCCGGTCGAGAAGGCGTCGGCGACGCGGACGAAGCCGAACCGCGGGTTCGACCACCACGTGATCTCCTCGGCGAGCCGACTCAGGTGAACCATCCCGAGCGCCGCCGCGGCGAGCGTCTCGACGACGAAGTCGCGGTCGCTGACGGCGTCGAGGCTGTTCGCCGTCACCCCATCGAACTCCAGTTCGGCGGCGACGGCCTCGCGGTCGATCGGGTAGCCCGCCCCGGCAAGAGCGCCCGATCCGAGCGGGCTGACGTTCGCCCGGCGGCGAGCATCGGCCAATCGGCCCCGATCGCGCTCGAGCATCTCGACGTATGCGAGCAGGTGATGGGCGAGCAGCACTGGCTGCGCCGGCTGGATGTGCGTCGTCCCGGGCAGGATCGCCTCGCCGTCCCGCTCCGCCAGGCCGACCAGCGCGCGCTCCATCTCTACGATGGCGCCATCGAGGCGATCGATCGCCCGGCGCAACCAGAGCCGCAGGTCGGTCGCGACCTGGTCGTTCCGTGATCGGCCCGTATGGAGCTTGCCGGCGAGAGGACCGATGCGCTCCGCGAGTGCCGCCTCAAGGTTCAGGTGCACATCTTCGAGGGCCGGATCCCAGTCGATCGTCGCCGGCCTCGACCTCGCCCGCAAGGCCTTCGAGGCCGTCGACCAACCGAGCGACTTCGTCGTCGGTCAGAAGCCCGGTCCGGCCGAGCCCGCGGACGTGGGCGATGGAGCCGCGCAGGTCGTCGATGGCCAGCTCCGCGTCGACCTCGATCGAGCGCGTGAAGTGGGCCACCCGCGCGTCGTTGTCCTCCCCGAACCGCCCGCCCCAGAGCCGCATCGTCCCTCCAGCCTTGTCTGACCGGTCATGGTAGCGGTGCAGCGAGCCGATACGAGACCGCCGAGCCGAGTAGCGCGTCAAGCGGATCAGGCGGGAGCGGCCGCCTCGCCAGCTCGCGTGGGCTCGGGCCGGGCCAGCGCGGCCCGCAACCGTTCCGCGGCGACCTCTGCGGTCAGGTCGCGCTGGGTTTCCGCGAGGAGCTCGTAGCCGACCATGAACTTCCGGACATTGGCCGTCAGGAGCGGCGGGAAGAAGTGGGCATGGAGCTGCCAGTGCTCCTCCGAGCCGCCGCGGAACGGGGCCTGATGCCAGCCCATTGAGTACGGAAACGACAGGCCGAACAGGCGGTCGTATGACCCCAGCAGCGCGATCAGGTTTCCCGCCAGGGAGTCGCGCGCGGCGTCGTCGAGACCCGGCAGTCGCTCCACGGGCCGCTTCGCGATCAGTAGCGTCTCGTACGGCCACGCCGCCCAGAACGGGACGACGACGAGCCAATCGTCATCCTCGACCACGACGCGCGGCCCGCCGGCCTCCTGGGCGGCGTAGTCGAGCAGGAGGCGCCGGCCATGCTCGCCGTCGTACGCCCTCTGGGTCGCATCCTCGCGGGCCGCTTCATGGGGCAGCGCGGACCCGGCCCAGATCTGGCCGTGAGGATGGGGGTTCGAAGCACCCATCATCTCGCCTCGGTTCTCGAACACCTGGACCCACTGGAAGCGATCGCCCAGCTCGGCGGTCTGGTCGGCCCAGAGGTCGACGACGGTCCGGACCTCCGGCCGCTCCATCCGGGCAAGGGTCAGGTCGTGGCGGCGCGAGAAGCACAGCACCCGGCAGGTCCCCGCCTCCACCTCGGCCTGGAGCAGGCCGTCTTCCAGGCGTTCTTCGGGCGCATCCGGTCGGAGCGCGGCGTAGTCGTTGGTGAACACGAACGTCGCGGCGTAGTCCGGGTTCGCGGCACCGTTCGCTCGCTGGTTGCCGGGGCACAGGAAGCACGCCGGGTCGTACTGTTCCACCGGCCCAGGCGGAGGTGGTTCCTGGCGACCCTGCCAGGGCCGGCGGGTCCGCTCGGACGAGACCAGCAGCCACTCGTCGAGGAGCGGGTTGTAGCGCCGGTGAGGCCGGCGAGAGAGGCGGGCAATCGGGTCGCTGTCGACACGTGAGGGGCCGGTCGCGCTACCCGACGGCCGTCGGGTGGTGGTCAAGGCGTGGACCCGACGCCAGGCTGCATCTCCTCGACCTCGCCCAACAGCGCGTCTTCGGTTGACGTGGCCCGCCGAGGGGCGACCCGGGCGACGACGATCTCCCGGACCTGGGCACCCAGCAGCTCGCGAGCCTCGTCGCTGAGTCCCGAGTCCGTCACGAGCGCGTCGGCCTCATCGAGCCTCGCGATCGAGCTGATCCCGATGACTCCCCACTTGCTGTGGTCGGCGACGACGACGAGGCGCCGGCCCGACGCAACGAGCGCGCGGTCCGTGTCTGCCTCGAGGACGTTGGGTGTCGTGAAGCCCGAGTGTGGATCCATCCCGTGGACGCCCATGAACACCTGGTCGACGTGGATCGTCCGCAGGGCGGCCACCGCGAACGGCCCGACCAGCGCATCCGACGGCGTCCGAACGCCGCCGGTGAGGATGATCGTCTGATCGCTCCGTCCGGCCGCGTAGAGGACATCTGCCACCGGAACGGAGTTGGTTACGACGGTCAGGCCGGGGATGTCGACGAGGCGCCGGGCGAGGGCGTACGTGGTCGTCCCGGCCGACACGCCGATCGCCGTGCCGGGCACGATCAAGGCGGCGGCCGCGTCCGCGATCGCTTCCTTCTCGGGCTCCTGGAGCCCGGACTTGGCGGCAAATCCGGGCTCGAACAGGGCGCTGCCGGGCAGGGTCGTGGCCCCGCCATGGACCTTCTCGATCAGGCCTCGGTTGTGGAGCAGCTCGAGGTCGCGGCGGACCGTCATGTCGGAGACGCCGAGATCCCGGGCGAGCTCTCCGACCCGGACGCCGCCGTCTTCCCGGACGCGTTCAAGGATCAGGGTCTGGCGCTGGCGAGCAAGCACGTCAGACGCGTCCTCCCTCGAGCGGCCGAACCGCGGCCCCTTCCTCCATCAGGCGTCGCCCCTTTCTCGTTCCGCCTGCAGCGCAGATTGCGCCACAATATCTCACAAGTCAACGGACTCGCACACAAAACGCTCAAGAGCCTTGACATGACGCCCGCCCGCGCCTGACAATCCGCGCGTTCCTGTCGTTGTTTGTGCCCGCGAGGGATTCCAGGGCCACCGCTGGACGGCAAGGAGGAGAGCATCATGGCGAACCCCGAGGCGCCGCGATCGCATGGGGAGTCCACGAAAAGCGACCAGCTGATCACCCGGCGGCGGGTTCTCGGCGGCATGGCGGGCGTTGCCGGCCTGGCCGCGGTCCCGAGCCTGCTCGCTGCATGCAGTACGCCTGCCGGGACGGCGCAGCCGGGCGGCTCCGCCGGACCAGCCGCCAGCCTGAGCGGGGAGGTGACGCTCGGCTCGAACTACTCGGATGCGGTACCGAAGGCGGCGATGCAGGCCGCGGCGGACTCGTTCACTGCTGATACGGGCATCCCGGTCAAGATCAACACCGTCGACCACGGCACGTTCCAGGACCAGATCAGCCAGTACCTCCAGGGCACCCCGGACGACGTGTGGACCTGGTTCTCCGGCTTCCGGATGCGGTTCTTTGCCGAGCAGGGCCTCGCGACGGACATCACCGACGTCTGGGACACCATCACGCCGATGTACGGCGAAGCCTTCAAGGTGGGCTCGACCGGTAACGACGGCAAGCAGTACTTCATCCCGATCTATCTCTATCCGTGGGCGGTCTTCTATCGGAAGAGCCTGTTCACGGAGAAGGGCTACGAGATCCCGAAGACGTTCGACGAGCTCAAGACCCTCGCCGGCAAGATCCAGGGGGATGGCCTGATTCCGTTCGCCTTCGGCGACAAGGACGGCTGGCCGGCGATGGGCACGTTCGACATCCTCAATCTCCGGCTCAACGGCTACGACTTCCATGTCGGGCTGATGGCCGGCGAGGAGAAGTGGACGGATCCGAAGGTCAAGACGGTCTTCGACACGTTCAAGGAAATCCTGCCGTTCCACCAGGAGGGTGCCGCCGGCCGGATCTGGCAGGACGCGTCGGCGACGCTCGTCCAGAAGCGGGCGGCGATGTACTTCCACGGGATGTTCACCTCGCAGCAGTTCCAGGAGGCAGGGCAGGCTGACCTCGACGACCTCGACTTCTTCCCATACCCGGACTTCGGAACCGAGTTCGACGCAGAAAAGGCCCTCGACGCCCCGATCGACGGCTTCGCCCTCAGCAAGGCCCCGAAGAACCTCGACGCCGCGAAGGCATTCCTCGAGCACCTCGCCCAGCCCGCGACACAGGTCGCCTGGGTGACCGCCGACAAGAGCAACATCGCGGCCTCGAAGGACGCCGACACGAGCGGCTACACGCCACTCCAGAAGAAGGCGGCCGAGGTCATCGCCGGCGCCCAGCGGATCACCCAGTTCCTCGACCGCGACACCAACCCGAACTTCGCCGGGCCGAACGGCATGCAGGCCTTCCTGCTCGATTTCCTCCAGAACCCAAATCAGGACATCGCCGGGCTGCAGAAGAAGATCCAGGACTTCTGGGACACCCTCTAGGCTTGCGCGTGTCGGCCATCTAGACTCGTTCAGGTCGTGGTGGACCGAGCACCAGAGAGCATTGCCCCCGCCCTTCCCGACCAGGTCGCCGGGAGGGCGGGGGTCGCCGTCTCCGAGCCACGTCGGGGTGGCCGCTACAGCCTGCTGACCCGACGCGACAAGTGGACCCTCGCGGCGATGGTCGGCATCCCGCTGTTCTTCGACCTTGCCCTGATCTGGGGACCGACGATCGTGTCGGTGCTGCTCTCGTTCACCAAGTGGGATGGCATCGGTGCGATCACCGAGAGCGACATCATCGGCGTCAAGAACTACGAGTCGCTCCTCACGGCCTACCCGTTCTTCTGGCCCGCCCTCCAGCACAACATCATCTGGCTGGCGTTCCTGATGTTCATCGCGACGCCGGTCGGGATGTTCATGGCCGTCCTGCTCGACCGGGAGCTTCGCGGGACGCGGGTCTACCAGACGGTCTTCTACCTGCCGGTCGTCCTCTCACTTGCCGTCATCGGCATCATCTGGAGTCTTCAATATGCGCCGGAGCAGGGCTTCATCAACAACGTCCTCGGCAGGACGGGCAACAACAACCTGATCGACTGGTTGGGCAACCCCAGCCTCAACCTCTGGGCGGCTCTCGTGGCCACGAGCTGGCGCCACGTCGGCTACATCATGGTCATCTACCTGGCCGGCCTGAAAAGCGTCGACCCGGCCCTCCGCGAGGCGGCCAAGGTCGACGGCGCGAGCGAGCGCCAGACGTTCTTCCACGTCGTCTTCCCGGTCATGGCCCCGATCAACGTCGTCATCGTCGTGATCACGGTGATCGAGGCCCTGCGAGCGTTCGACATCGTCTACATCATCAACCGCGGCAAGAACGGGCTCGAGTTGCTGTCGACGCTGATCACGAATAACGGCATCAGCGAATCGAATCGTGTCGGCTTCGCCTCGTCGATCGCAGTCGTGCTGCTCCTGATCTCGCTGGTGCCGATCATCGCGTTCCTCACCCGGACGATGCGGGAGCCGAAGCGATGACGGCCGCCACGGCGCGGGCCGTTCGGCCCAACCGACGACCGATCCGCCCGCGGCGCATCGCGCTCTACGCCTTCCTCACGATCATGGCCGTGACCTGGCTGTTCCCGCTGCTCTGGGCGGCCTACACGGCCCTCCGGCCGTATGCCGACACCCTGGCCAACGGCTACATCTCGGTGGCCACGACGCTGACCTTCGACAACTTCGTTGATGCCTTCACGAATGGCCAGTTCCCGACCTACTACCTGAACTCCCTGATCATCGCGGTCCCCGCGGTCATCCTGACGCTGTTCATTTCGTCGATGGTCGCGTTCGCGGTGTCGCGCTTCAGCTGGCGGTTCAACCTGGTCTGCCTGATGCTCTTTACTGCGGGCAACCTCCTGCCACCGCAGGTCATCATCGTCCCGCTCTACCAGCTCTACCTCTTCTTGCCGCTGCCGGAGCCCCTGAGCGACAACGGCAAGTTGCTGTACGACCAGTACCAGGGGACGATCCTCATCAACATCGTCTTCCAGGTCGGCTTCTGCGTCTTCGTCCTGAGCAACTACATGAAGACGCTCTCGCATGAGCTGACCGAGGCGGCCCTGGCCGACGGCGCGCCGGTCTGGCGGATCTACTGGAGTGTCATCCTGCCGCTCTGCCGGCCCGCCCTGGCGGCCCTTGCGACGCTCGAGTTCACGTTCATCTACAACGACTTCTTCTGGGCCCTGCTGCTGATGAAGACCGGCGCCAAACGCCCGATCACATCGGCGCTGAACAACCTCCAGGGCCAGTTTTTCACGGACATCAACGTGCTCGCCGCGGGCGCGCTGCTGGCGGCGATCCCGACGATCATCGTCTATCTCGTCCTCCAGCGGCAGTTCATCAGCGGGCTGACGCTCGGTTCGACAAAGGGCTGACGGGTCCTCCCAGCCCGATGCGGATCGTCGTCACCGGAGGCAGCGGCAAGGGCGGCCGATGGGTGGTCAAGGACCTTCGGGCGCACGGCCACGACGTCCTCAACGCAGACCTGGTCCCCGACGGCAGCGAGCACGGCCTCTGGGTCGGGGCCGACCTGACCGACCTGGGCCAGTGCCAGGACATCCTCGTCGGCGCCGATGCCGTCGTGCACTTCGCGGCGATCCCCGCGCCGGGGCTGCGACCGGAGGGCGAGACGTTCCGGATCAACGCCCTGTCGACGTACAACGTCTTCCAGGCGGCGGTCGCTCGGCCGGTCGGGCGGGTCGTCTGGGCCTCGAGCGAGACGGTCCTGGGCCTGCCGTTCGATCGGCCGCCGGACTTCGCCCCGATCGACGAGTCGATCACCCCGCGCCCGGAGTCGTCGTACTCGCTATCGAAGCTCGTCGGCGAGACGATGGCCACCGAGTTCGCCCGGCGAACCGGGGTCCCGTTCGTCGGGCTCCGGATCTCGAACATCATGGAACCGACCGACTACGAGAGGTTCCCGGGCTTCCAGTCGGACGCGCGGTTGCGGAAGTGGAACCTGTGGGGCTATGTCGACGCGCGGGACGTCGCCGCCGCGGTCCGAGGCGCGCTCGAGGCGGACACGCGCGGCGCCGAAGTCTGCATCGTCGCCGCGGCCGACACGGTCATGACCCGCGACAGCGCGGATCTCATGGCCGAAGTCTTCCCAGATGTACCGCTCCGACGCGAGGTCCGCGGCCGCGAGACGCTGCTCGCGATCGACCACGCCCGGGATTTGCTTGGCTATCGGCCGGCCCACGCCTGGCAGGATGAGCTGGCCACTGCGGGATCTGCGAGGTGACGGTGCTCACCGGGTTCGCCGGACTCGCCGGGATCGCCCGGCCGTGGGTCGCCCCTGAGCTCACGGCCCTCCACCGGCTCCCCATGCACTCCGTCCCGCACACCGACCGCGTCGAGCTCGACGGAACCTGGCGGTTCCAGCTCCTCCGCGCCCCGGACGGGGAACCGGGCGCCGATTGGAGCGAGATCGCCGTCCCGGGTTGCTGGACGATGGAGGGCTTCGCCGATCGGCCGCAGTACACGAATGTCCAGATGCCTTTTCCCGGCCTGGCACCGGACGTCCCCGCGGACAACCCAACCGGCATCTACGAACGCGAGTTCGAGCTGCCCGCCGGCTGGGCCGGGCGGCGGATCGTCCTGCACGTCGGTGCCGCGGAGAGCGTCCTGATCGTCCGTCTGAACGGCGTCGACGTCGGGCTCAGCAAGGACTCCCACCTCGCCGCCGAGTTCGACCTGACAGAGCTCGTTCGGCCGGGCTCGAACACCCTGACGCTCCGGGTCGTGAAGTGGTCGGACGCGACGTACATCGAGGACCAGGACCAGTGGTGGCACGGCGGGATCACGAGGTCGGTCTACCTCTATGCGACGGGACCGGTCCACATCGCGGACGTAAAGGCGATCGCGGGTCTCTCCGACGACCTGCGGACCGGGACGCTGAAGCTCGACGTCCGCGTCGGTTTCGCCGGCGTCGAGCCGACCGACGGCTGGACGGTCGAGGCCCGACTGGGCGGTGGGCCGGACGTGGCTCTTCGAACCGCGGCCCCCGGCGCCCAGAAGCTGGAGTGGTTCTGGAAGGGACCCGAGGCGGACCTCATGTTCCGGCACGTGGCGGGAGGCGACGAGGCGGTCGAGGGGCAGGCGGAAGAGTGGAATGACCTGTATCGGCGGCTCCAGCCGCCTCGCGAGGGATCGGTTTCGTGGCGCGTTGAGGTGCCGGGCGTCGAGCCGTGGTCCGCAGAGCAGCCGAGACTCTATCCCCTCTCGATCCGGCTACGCTCGCCGTCCGGCGAGGTTGCCGAAGAGGTCCAGCTGCGGGTCGGGTTCCGGCGGGTGGAGATTCGCGGTGTCGACCTCCTCGTAAACGGTCGCCGCATCCTGATTCGCGGCGTCAACCGCCACGACTTCGACCAGAACACCGGCCGCGTCATTTCGGCCGAGTCGATGCGTGCCGACCTCGTCCAGATGAAGCAGTTCAACTTCAACGCGGTCCGCACCTCGCACTACCCGAACGATCCAGCCTTTCTCGACCTGACCGACGAGCTGGGGCTGTACGTGATCGAAGAGGCCGACATCGAGTCGCACGCCTTCCAGAGCACGCTGTGTGACGACCCGCGCTACCTGGCCGCGTGGGTGACTCGCGTGTCGCGGATGGTCGAGCGGGACAAGAACCACCCGTCGGTCATCGCCTGGTCGCTGGGAAACGAGTCCGGCTACGGTCCGAACCACGACGCGGCCGCGGCCTGGGTCCGTCGCTACGATCCGTCCCGCCCGCTCCACTACGAGGGCGCGATCCGGTTCGACTGGACGAGCGACCAGGGCGTCAGCGACCTGACTCTGCCCGATGTATCCGCAGCTGGCGTCGATCGTGGCGCACGCAACGTCGGGCCGCCAGCGGCACCCGTTGATCATGTGCGAGTACTCCCACGCGATGGGCAACAGCAACGGGACGCTGGCCGAGCACTGGGACGCGATCGAGACAACCCCTGGGCTCCAGGGTGGGTTCATCTGGGAGTGGTGGGACCACGGACTGGTCCAGACCCTCGCCGACGGGTCGAAGCGCTGGGCATACGGCGGCGACTTCGGCGACGAACCGAACGACGGGAACTTCTGCGTCGACGGCCTTGTCTGGCCGGATCGCCGGCCGAAGCCCGCGCTGTTCGAGCACAAGCAGCTCGCGTGCGCCGGTCCGGATCGCGCCTCCGCCGGATCCGCCGATGGCCAGCCTGAAGCGCTTGAGATCCGGAACCGCCAGGACTTCCGTGACCTGGGCTGGTTGGGGGCGACCTGGGAGGTGGCGAACGAGGCGTGGCGTGCTCGAGTCCGGCGAGCTCGAGCTGCCGTCGACCGAGGCCGGCGCGACGACCCTCGTCGGCCTGCCCGGGGCTGCTGACGCAGCGTCCAGCCCGACGCGGGCGAGACTTGGCTCACGGTCCGCTTCCTGAGCCGCGAGGCGCTGGCGTGGGCGCCGGCCGGATTCGAGGTCGGCTGGGGGCAGGTCCAGCTCGCGGCCGGGCTAGCTCCGCCGTCGCGTAATCAGGTCGGCGAGCCGCCGCCCGTCGACGATGCCGGCAACCTCATCCACGAGCTGCTCGCCGCCCCGCCGACGTTGGCCCTGTGGCGGGCACCCACCGACAACGACACGTACGGCGGGATCGCCGCCCCGTGGTCGAACTGGGGCCTCGCCGAGCTCTCGCGGAAGGTGACCGGCGTGGATCGCGGTGACGGGACGGCTACCGTTCGCAGCGACGTCCGGACCGCCGCCGGAGTCGTCGTCGCTCACGAACAGCGGTTCACGAGCCTGGCAGGCGGAGCGACGCTCGTCGAGGAGACAGCGGAGATCCCGGCCGAGCTGACAGACGTCGCGCGGGTCGGGACCGTCCTCGAGACGGCGCCCGGGCTGGAGACGCTGGATTGGTTCGGCAGCGGGCCCCACGAGACCTACCCCGACCGGAGGCGCGGCGGGCCCATCGGCCGTCACCGCTCGACGGTGACGGACCAGCACACGCCCTACATCCGGCCGCAGGAGAACGGCGGCCACTCGGACGTCCGCTGGCTCGAGCTCCGCGACGCCTCCGGCCGCGGCTTCCGGATCGTGCTGGATCGGCCGCGCCAGGTGTCGGCGAGTCACTTCCGCCCGGCCGATCTGGCGGCCGCCACCCACCACGGCGACCTCGTACCGCGGCCCGAAACGATCATCCATCTCGACGCTGCTCACCGCGGCCTCGGCACCGCGAGCTGCGGTCCGGACACGCTGCCGGAGTATCTCGTCGGCCCGGGCACGTACCGCTGGACGTGGACGATCGAGCCGCTCGGCGAGCCCTGATCGTGCCGATCGACATCGACGCCGGCGGGCTCGAGTTCCACCTCCGAAACGAACAGCTCAGCTACGTCTTCCGGATCCTCGAGAACGGCGCGCTCGGCCACCTGTACCTCGGCTCGTCGCTGGCTCCGGGCCGGTCGTACGGGCATCTCGTGCCGGCGCCGTTCCACGGCTTCGACAACCGACTCGGCGATCCGGTCGCCTTCGAATACCCGACGACCGGGACCGGCGACTACCGGATACCCGCGCTCGTCGTCGAGCAGCCCGATGGCTCGACCGTCGTCGAGCTGGTGGTGGCCGGCCATCGGCCGAGCCCCGGCAAACCCGCGATTCCGGGCCTGCCGTCGACGTACGCCGAGTCGGACGACGAGGCCGAGACGCTCGAGATCGACCTGGCCGACAAGGTGAGCGGCCTGGTGGTCACCCTCGTCTACACGATCTTCCGCGACCTGCCCGTCGTCGCGCGCGGGGCGCGGATCCGGAACGGCGGCGACGCGACGATCCGCCTGCGCGCCGCGATGAGCGCATCGCTCGACCTGCCGGACGCCGGCTGGGACCTCGTCCACCTCAGCGGGGCGTGGGGCCGCGAGCGGGAGGTCCGGACGAGGCACCTGGAGCTCGGCCGCCAGTCCATCTCGAGTGCCCGGGGAGCCTCATCGCACCAGCACAACCCGTTCGTCGCCCTCCGTCGGCCGACGACGACCGAGGCCGACGGCGAGGCGATCGGTCTCGCCCTGGTCTATTCCGGCAACTTCGTCGCGGAGGTGGAGGTCGAAGCGTTCGGGACTGCCCGCGCGCGGATCGGCATCGATCCCGAAACGTTCTGCTGGACCCTCGAGCCGGGCGAGGAGTTCGCGACACCCGAGGCGGTCGTCGGCTGGTCCGCCGACGGGATGGGCGGCCTGAGCGACGCGTTCCACCGCCTGTTCCGAGATCGGCTCGCCCGCGGGACGTGGCGCGACCGGCCGCGGCCGGTCAAGGTCAACAACTGGGAGGGCACGTACTTCGACTTCGACGCCGAGCGGCTGCTGTCGATGGCGACCGTCGCCCGCGAACTGGGGATCGAGCTGTTCGTCCTCGACGACGGCTGGTTCGGAAAGCGCGACGACGACACGACCTCGCTCGGCGACTGGTTCGTCGACCGCCGCAAGCTGCCCGACGGGGTCGACGGGCTGGCGCGCGCGATCGAGGCGCTCGGCCTGCGGTTCGGGCTTTGGATCGAGCCGGAGATGGTCAGCCAGGATAGCGAGTTGTTCGCGGCCCACCCGGACTGGGCGATCGGCGTGCCGGGCCGAAAGCAGACCGAGGGCCGCCAGCAGCTCGTTCTCGACATGGGCCGGCCGGAGGTCGTCGAGCATCTCTTCGGGGTCCTATCCGACGTCCTCGGCAGCGCGCCGATCTCGTACGTCAAGTGGGACATGAATCGCAACATCACCGAGCCGTGGAGCCCGGCGCTCCCGCCGGAGCGGCAAGGCGAGTTCTTCCACCGCTACATCCTCGGCGTGTACGAGCTGTATCGGACGCCTGACGACGGCCTTTCCGGAGATCCTGTTCGAGTCATGCGCCGGCGGCGGCGGGCGGTTCGATCCGGGCATCCTGGCGTTCGCGCCGCAGGCCTGGACGAGCGACAACACCGACGCGATCGAGCGGCTGAAGATCCAGTGGGGAACCTCGCTCGCCTACCCCGTCAGCTCGATGGCCGCCCACGTCTCGGCGGTCCCGAACCACCAGGTCGGCCGGATCACGCCCCTCGCGACGCGGGCCGCGGTCGCCTTCTTCGGGGTGCTCGGCTACGAACTCGACCCGACTGCGCTAAGCGCCGAGGAACGGCGTCAGGTCGCCGACCAGGTGGCGTTCTACGTTGGGCAGCGAGAGGTCCTCCAGTTCGGCCGTTTCGTCCGGCTCCGGAGTCCGTTCGAGGGCGACGGCAACACCACCGCCTGGATGAGCATCTCGCCGGATCGGCGGCGCGCGGTCGTCGGCTTCTACCAGGCGCTCAACGTGCCGGCGCCGGGTGCCGACCGGGTTCGCCTGCGGGGGCTCGACCCCGGGTTGGCCTATCGGGTGTCAGTCTGGCCCGCCGGCGACGATTCGATCGCGCGAGCCAACTCGCTCGTCCGGCGCGGCGACGACCTCATGGGCGCAGGACTGCTCATCCCGGGCGAGAAGGAGGAAGCGGCCGCCCGCGGCGACTTCTGGGCGCGGCTGTTCGTCCTGGAGGCGCAGCCCGCCTGAGCGCCCCGCCTCGGCCGAGCCTGGATGAAACCGATCGGTGCTGGCCCGTGTTGTGAATCCTGACAGCAGGTGTCTGCTTCCTCTTGGATCATGCCACTAGGCCAACACTCGCTATGATGACAAGGTGACCGTGTCTCGCTCCTCCCGAATTGACTGGCTCCTGTTCGTTGTACTCGGCTTCTTCTGGGGCAGCAGCTACCTCTTCATCAAGATCGGGGTCGACGCCGGACTGCCGCCGTTCATGCTCATCACGTTGCGGCTGCTCATCGGTTTCGCGCTGCTGGCGACCGTCGTGGCCGTCGCCCGCGAATCCCTGCCGCGAGATGCGCGGACCTACGGCCACCTCATCGTCATGGGCGCGGTCAACATCGCGATTCCGTTCTCGCTGATCACGTGGGCCGAGCTGACCGTCGATTCTGCGCTCGCGGCGATCCTCAATGCGGCCGTCCCACTGTTCGTCATCGTCATCGCCGCGATCTTCCTGCGCGATGAGCGCATCACGATCAATCGGCTGGCCGGGCTGGCCGTCGGCTTCATCGGAGTGGCCATCCTCGTCGGCTTCGATCCCGGCGACCTGGCCGGGAGCGACATGGCGGGGGAACTCGCTCTCATCGGCTCGACGATCTCGTACGCCGTCGGGGCTGTCTACTCGAGACGCAACATTCACGGCCTCCGACCGATGATCCCGGCGCTCTTCCAGGTCGGTTTCGCGCTCATCATGGTCTCGATCCTGACGCTGGTGTTCGAGGAGCCGTTCTCGACCCCGATCACGCCGGAGGCCTGGTTTTCGGTGATCTGGCTCGGCCTCCTCGGGTCGGGCCTGGCCTACCTCGTCTTCTTCCGGCTCCTCGGCCGCTGGGGTGCAACCCGGACATCGATGGTCGCTTACCTCCTGCCGGTCTACGGGATCGCGCTCGGGGCGCTGGTCCTGAGCGAACCGATCGACGCCCGGCTGCTCATCGGGACGGCTCTCGTCATCGGTGGCGTCGCGCTCGTGAACTCCAAGTACGGATCCCGGCCGCTGTTCGAGCGCGGCTCGGCGAACGTGGAGTCCGCCGAGCCGCGCTGAGGCATCAGGGTTCGATCTGAATCGAATCGACGATCGCTTGCTGCTCCGCACGGTCTTCGGCGGTCGTCCCTGGGAAATCGGTAGAGATGACGATCAGCCGGTCACCCTCGATGTCGAGGATCCAGAGGTGCCATCGGTTGTCGGGTCCCTGGGCATAGATCGAGCCGCTCCAGGGGTAGAACTCTCCCAGATCGCACGAGGCCACGTCGGTGGGCAGCTGCAGATCGATCCGCTTGCCCGCGTAGCCGCCTAATGTGACATCGATGGGGCTCGACACTTCATAGGCCGTCTGCGCTGTGAGCGCGTCTACCAGTTCGTCGACGCTGGGGCCGACAGGGACGTCCGCGGGCCCTGTGCTTCCATGACACGGGTCGCTGTACAGCCCGACGTTGACTTCGCCGAAGCAGATTCCCATCCCATCAGGCGCGGTCGTCCCGGTGACCGGCAGCACACAGGACCCGTCGAACCCCTCCCAGCCCTCAGGGACCGTGAAGGTGACGCTGGTTGACGAGCTCGACCCGAGGCCCCTAGCGATGACTGGCCCCGCCTCGAGGGGGCTGCCAGCCAGCGGTTGGAGCGTGGCCGTCGGCGATGGCGACGGCGACGGCGACGGCGACGGCGGTGGCGAACCGCCCTGGCCGCCGCCGCCCTGCCTGGGAGCGAGATAGATGCCGGCCGCGGCGACGGCCACCACGGCCGCTGTCGCCACGGCAAATCGAATGGGCATGTTCATTTGGCGGAACCTCCACGCCGGCCACCAGACACGGCGCTGATTTGTGGATTCGAGCTGTCGGCGTGTGGCCGCGACGAGGCGGTCGGAGGCCCCGTCTCGGGCTTCGTCCTCGAGCCATGACGCAATCACGAGGTCCGGATCGGGTCGTGTGCTCATGCCAGTGCCTTCCTCGTTGGTTCGGTTCGCGCGTCCGCCTCAAGGGCAGCGCGCAGGGCGTCGGTCGCGTAGTGCAGCCGCGATTTGGCCGTCCCGACCGGGATCCCGATGGTCGATGCGGCCTCTTCGACGGTGAACCCGAGATAGTGGTGGAGCACGACGATCGTTCGGTGGTCGATGGAAAGGCGTCCGAACACGCGGGCAAGCTCGTCCCGATCGGCCAGCGCGGCCGCGCTGTCCATCTGAACGGGCTCGACCTGGAGAACGGTCATCCTCGCCGTGTAGCGACCGCGACGTCGCGCCTCATCGGTGACGGAGTTCAGGAGGAGGCGGTTCAGCCACGCGTCGAAGCGTTCCGGATCTCGCAGACCAGGAAGATCCCGCCAACATTTGACGAGGGATTCCTGGACAGCGTCCTCGGCGCGGTCGAATGTCCCGGAGAATGAGGCGTGCGATCCGAAACAGGTGGTCGATGTGCGCGGTCATCAGGAGATCGAACGCGTCTCGATCTCCTTGGCCCGCTCGCACGACCAACTCCGCGTTCGTCACCGATCCCTCGCCTCGATTCCCGACCACCCGCAACGCCGGTGATCAACCGTATTGGCGAGAACCACCTCCGGATGGTTCAAAGATAAGACGGTGGCGCAGCCGCTCAGCCGTGACGCGTGGTCCAGCTCGCGGACCAACGAGCGGAGGAGCGGAACCGACCCCCAGACCCACTCAGCCGTCGAGCGCCAGCAGGATCGCGCCGATGACAATCAGCGCCGACGCGCCGATCCGCCGGATCGCCTCGCCCCGGTTCGCGCCCTCGCCGAGGCGGAGCGTCCCCCACCCCGACGCGAGCACGATGGCCGACTCCCGGAGCGGAGCGACCGCCGTCAGTGGGGCGACGCTGAACGCGAAGAGGATGAGGAGGTACGCAAACATCGTGATCCAGCCACCGATGACGGCTCGCCGCCGGTCGAGGGGACCGGACGCGGCCGCGAACCGGTCGCTGCGTCCCGTGATCCAGACCCAGGCCCAGAGGAATGCCGTTCCGGACAGCCAGATCATCCCGGCATAGAGCCACGGTTCGACAAGCCGTGCGCCGACCCGGTCGACGGCAGAGTAGACGGCGATCATCACCCCGGTCGCCAGGGCAAACATCACCGCCGGATCGCCTTCGGCCCGACCGGCCGCCCGCAGGAACCGCCACGGTCGCTGGAGCGCCATCAATCCCACCAGCAGCGCCGCGACTCCGGCGAGACCGGCCGGCCCAAGCTGTTCGTCGAGGATGCCGATCCCAATGGCGACGGCGAGCAGCGGTGCGGTTCCGCGGGCGATCGGGTAGACGACCGACAGGTCGCCGCGGCGGTACGCCGCTGTCAGGAACGCAAAGTACGCCGCCTCCAGGACGCCCGACACGGTCGCGACCAGGACCGCCTCGCCCGGGATGGGCGGCCGGCCGATGAGGAACCAGCCGATGGTCGCGCCGGGCACGATGAGCGCGGCTCCCGACGCCAGACCTATCGCCGCCGCGCGCAAGGGATCGCCTGCCGTCTTGAGCAGGACGTTCCACGCGACGTGCAGGATCGCCGCGCCGGCGATCAGCGCAAAGACGAGGGGATCCACCCCCGCAGTCTACGGACGCCGGGCGGGCGGGCGTATGCGGGTCGCGGCGGTCGCGCTCAGGTCAGCTTCGGAGGTCCCGCCGGCCAAACCCCCACGCCCCGAATGTGATGCCGCCGATCGCGAGGACGATCGAGGCCACGATCCCGACGACGTCCCATTGACCGAGCATCGTGAACCCGTAATGGGACGTGAGGGCGAGCTCCTGCAGCGCGTCCGGCAGCCCGAGCGCCGGGCCGATCAGGCCGACGAACCAGGTCACGATCACGAGGACCGCCACAACCGGCGCCGCGAAGCTCGTGCCGACCAGGCCGCCGACCGCGACGCCGACGCCGACCATGGCGATGGCGTAAAGCCCGAGGACGAGCGACCCGACCACCGGCGTCCCGATCTCGCTTCCGGCGATTGCCGCCCCGATTCGCGATTCCGATCGCGGCGAGGACGGTGACGACCAGGATCGCGACGATCATCGCCGCGCCACCGGACGTGGCCCAGCGGACGCGGGACAGCGGCGTTGCGAGGAGGAATTCCAGGCGGCCCGACGTCTCGTCCGACGCCCAAGCCGCCACGAGCGTCGCCGCGGCGAGGCCAACGAGGATCATCCCGAACTCGACGAACAGGAGCTGGAGGAAGCCGCCGACCGACGCGATGTCGAATCCGGGGAAGATCGTCGACAGGAGCTGCACGAACTCCGGCGAACTCCCCAGCTCCTCGATGAACGACCCACCGGAGCCCGCGATCGCGAACCCGAACAGGCCGATCCCGAGGCCCCAGGCAATCGCCGACGGAAGGCCATGGCCGAACGCCCGGCCCGTCGGGCCCCGCAGGCCCACGAGCGCACGGGGCAGGCTCGGTGTGGGAATCGGGCTGGTCGCACCAATGTCACGGCGCGCAAACGCCTCGACACCGATGACGAGCAGCACGATCGTGACGACCACGATCGGCAGCAGCGACGCCCAGTCGAACAGGCCGGCCAGCGGGATGTGATTCACCGTCCAGCCCCACCAGGTGAGGTTGGCGAGCGGCGCGAGCGCCGGCACGGCCGCCTGGTAGCCGTTGATGATGAACCCGCCGAACATGACGGCGCCGGCGACGCCGGCCGCCGAGCCGCGGCCGATGAACGGGGCGAGCGCGAAGGCCAACGCACCGGACGCAATCGACAGGAGTCCGAGCCAGGTGGCATATCCGACCGCCGCGGACACCGGGATCTCGTCGCCGGGCAAGCCCTGGACCGTGCGGCCCGTGATCCAAAGCGACACGAAGACGACGAGGGACGCGATCGTCAGCCCCGCGAAGTGACCGAGGAGCTTCTCGAGCGCGATCCGGCGCCGCGACAGCCCGGTCGCCGAGACGAACTCCATGCTCCCCCGGCGGGCTTCCGCCGCCAGCGTCGAGGACAGCGCGAGGATGGACCAGAGACTCACGATCAGGGGGAAGAACGTGCCGTATTTGTACTGGAGATAGCCGCCCAGCGTGCCGACATTCTCCGGCCTTCCGGCGAGCCCCTGGAGGATCGGGGGCACGGCGTCGACGATCTTGACGAGCCCCTCGCGCGATTCCGGCGTGTTGAACTCGGTGACGATCGCGTTGCTCACGCCGATCAGGGTGAGCCCCATGACGAGACTGACGGCGAGGACGGCTCGCCGGGAGTCGCGCATCGTCTTGCCGAAGACGCTGCCGAACCCGTAGATGCGGGACCAGATCGGCGGTCCGGCGTAGGTGGGGATGGCGGGACTTGGCCGCCGCTCGACTTCGGTCGTCATGTCAGGCCGCCTCGACCGTCCCGCGTCCGTACTGGGCGAGGAAGGTCTCCTCGAGCGAGGGCTCGCGGCTGACGAAGTCGAGAAGGTCGTAGTTGGCGGCTTCGCGGACGATCGGCGTGATCGAGCCGGTGACGCGCAGGCGGAGGACGTTGTCCTCGGCCTTGACGTCGCTGACCCCGGGCAGCGCAGCGAACGCACCCACCGGCGCGTCGCCGGTGAAGCGGAGCTCGACCTGGTGGTGGGCGAGGTCGCGGAGCGCCTCGACCCGGTCGACCTTCACGAGCTGGCCGTCGCGGATGATCGCGACGCGGTCGCAGGTCTTCTCGACCTCCGACAGGATGTGGCTGGACAGGAAGATCGTGCGGCCCTCGGCCTTGGCCTCGCGGATGACCTCGTAGAACGTCTGCTGGACGAGCGGGTCCAGGCCTGACGTCGGCTCGTCGAGGATCAGCAGGTCCGGTCGATGCTGGAGGGCGACGATCAGCCCGATCTTCTGCTTGTTGCCCTTCGAGAGTTCCTTGAACTTGCGACTCGGATCGACGTCGAGGCGAGCCACGAGCTCCGCCTGGTAGAGCGGATCGACGCCTCCCCGGAGGTTCGCGAAGTACTCGATCGTCTGACCGCCCGTGAGCTTGTCGTAGAGGGTGAACTCGCCCGGGAGGTAACCGATCCGGCGATGGATGGCGACGGGATCGACGGTCGTCTCGATGCCGAAGACGATGGCTCGGCCACTCGTCGGCCGGATGTGGTCGAGGAGCACGCGGATCGTCGTCGTCTTGCCCGCCCCGTTTGGTCCGAGGAACCCGAACGCCTCGCCTTCGTCGACCTCGAGGTCGATGTCGACGACGCCACGATGAGACCCGTACGACTTCGTGAGCTGCTCGGTTTGGATGATCGCGGTCACGGAATGTCCTTCCTGCCGGCTGGCCCGGCTCGTTCGCTGAAGAAGCGGTCGATCACGAGCGGCAACTCACGTTCGATGAAGGCGATGACGTCACGGAACTCCTCGAGGCGGGCGCGGCCGCTCGGCGATTCGTCCTTCATCGCGGCCAGCCCGCGCTCTGCGATCTCGCGCAGGCGGCGATACGTGGCGCTGGCGCTGGTCAGCATCGAATCGAGGGCTTCTGGCGGCGCGCTGAAGTATTCCCGCCGATCGCCGGGGCGAGTCGTCCGCCGGACCATCCCGGCGCTGGTGAGGATGCGGGCCGTCCCACTGATGGCGCCGCGGCTGGCCTGGAGCGCCTCGGCGATCTCAGCGGCCGTCTGCTCGGGCGGTTCGCAGACCAGGAGCCAGCCCCACATCCGACCTGCCATCGGCGTCATCCCGTACGAGGCGAGGTATTGGCCCATTTCCTCGACGAACGCGCTCTGATCGTGTGCCATTGCCGTAGGCTACATCGTTCAGAACTTTCAGGCAATCCTGAACGTTCTGACCCATGGATGTCCTGTTACTCCCAGCCCCGCGACCGTCCTGCCCGCTCGAACAGCATCTGTCGGCCGACGAGCATCACCGCGATCGCCGTCGTCGCCGGGACGGCCGCGACGATCCCGATGCTGCCCACGAGCGCCTTGACGACCTCGACGGCGACGATCTCGCCGCTCAGCGTCAGGAAGGGGTCCTGCTGCCCCGCGTTGAAGAGGACGATGAGCGGCAGCGACGCACCGACATACGCGAGGACGAGCGTGTTGACCGTCGCCGCGATGTGCGACCGGCCGACGTTCATCGCCCGCCGGAACAGGGCCTCGCGGCTCACCCGCGGGTCCGCCTCGTAAAGCTCGTGGACTGTCGCCGCCTGGGTGATCGTCACGTCGTCGAGGACGCCGAGGGCCCCGAAGATCACGGCGGCCAGGAGGAGCCCACCCAGGTCGAGCTCCGGTCGGCCCACGGTCTGGAGGTAGACCAGGTCGCCCGACCCCTGGAGCTCCGTGAACTGGGCGAGGGCGTTGAAGACGAACGCCAGGGTCGCCGTCAGGGCCAGGCAGATGAAGGTGCCGGCGGCGGCGGCGATCGTCGTCGGGCGCGCGCCTTCCGTCAGGAGCAACGTGGCGATCGTGACGAGCGTTGCCGAGCCGACCGCCAGGAGCACCGGATTCCAGCCCGCGAGGAGGAGCGGCACGACGACCCGGATGATCACGGCGAGCGTCAAGGCCAGGGCGATCAGCGAGCGGACGCCCCGCCAACCGCCGACCAGCGTCACGGCGACGGCGAAGAGCCCCAGAAGCAACGCAAGTGCCGGCACCCGATAGCGATCGGCGACCGCGACGAAGTTCGCGTCTTCGCCTTGCTGCGAGATGTTGACGATGACCTCATCGCCGATGGCGTAGCGCGGCACCTCCTGCTGCCCCGACGGTCCCTGGAGGTAGGCGTCGAGGATGGTCCCGGCTTCCGCGCCGTCGACGACCACCACCCGCGCGTCGGGCGCGCCGGGCAGCCCGCCGGTGTCGAGGAGCTCGACGATCCGGGCGTGGACGAGCACGACCGGCGGAGGTTCGCTCGATGGAGGTGTCAGGTCCGGGATGAGGGCCAGGCCGATGAGGAGGAGCAAACCACCAAAGAGCGGGACGGCATTCCGGCGCAGCCCGGCGAATGGAACCTGTGGCTGATGGGTCACGCGGCCGGTCCGGCCGCCTCCCCGGCCGGTACCTCGGCCCGCTCCTTCAGTGCCCGGAGGTGTGCCTCGGCGATTGCATCGATCGATTCTCGGCCGAGGCGGACGAGGACGCCCGCCCATCGGTCGGTCGTCTCGAACGATCCCTCGTGGATGACCCGCGTCCCGCCCGCGAGGGGCTCCATGCGCCAGCTCCACTCGATCGCGAAACTCGCCGCGGCGACCACGATCCCGAACGCGGTCAACGGCCGGGCCTCGACGCTCTCGATCCGGACGGCGGTCCGCAGTAAGCCGAGGTGCGCCTCACCGATCCTCGACGAACCGGCCGCCGGCCACGAGGGGTCAGCGGGGCCGGCAGTCAGCTCGGCGAACAGGACGGGAAGCTGGTCAGGGTCGTGGAGCGTCGCCCAGACCTGGCGGGGCGTCGCCCGGATGTAGACCCGCCGCTCGACGCGCCGGCGCCCGGCCGACGACCCGTCTGGGCCGGAGCGTCCCTCGACCATACCTGCCGCCATGCTAGACCCCGATCGGGTGCCAGACCGTCTTCATCTCGAGGAAGGCGGCGATCCATTCCGGTCGCTCGGCGGCGCGGTCGTCGAGCCAGTCGAACCGGGCGTCAGACACGCCGGCGGGGCGCCGCGAAATGCGCTTGATGTCCTCGGCCGCCGCGAGCTCGACGTCCGTCCGGAGGTCGTCGGGGACGCCCCAGACATCGATCGCGTCGATGTCGGCGTGCGCGGCCATGATCGGCACGAGCTCCCGCTTCAGACCGGTGAGGACGTTGACCACGCCACCCGGGACGTCGGAGGTGGCGAGGACCTCCGTGAGGGTGATCGCCGGCAACGGCCGGCTCTCCGAGGCGATGACCACGACGGCGTTGCCGGTCACGATCGGCGGAGCGAGGCGCGACACGAGCCCGAGAAGCGATGACTGCTCCGGGGCGATCAGGCCCACGACACCGGTCGGCTCGGGAATCGTGAAGTTGAAGTACGGAGCGGCGACCGGATTCGCGCTGCCGAGGACCTGGCCGATCTTGTCCGCCCAGCCCGCGTACCAGACCCATCGGTCGATCGCCCGATCGACGGTCGCGCGAGCGGCCGGATCGCGCATTCCCTCCGCCGCCGCGACTTCGGCGACGAACTGGTCCCGCCGGCCCTCCATCAGCTCCGCGACGCGGTAGAGCACCTGGCCCCGGTTCATCGCGGTCTTGTCGGCCCAGCCTTCCGAGGCTGTGCGCGCGGCGCGGACCGCGTCGCGGAGGTCCTTGCGGGACGCCCGGCAGGCATTGGCGAGCGGTATCCCGTCGGCGCCGGCCACGACGTAGCTCCGCCCGGATTCGGATCGCGGAAACGCCCCGCCGATGTAGAGCTTGTACGTCTTGCGTACGTCAATCCGGGCGGCGGTTGTATCCGCCTTCGCGACCGCGCGGTTCGAGGCCCTCTTCGTCGTCGCCACGTCAGCGATCCTCCAGCCGGACGTAGGCGTGGAGGCCGTGCATGCCGCCTTCGCGGCCGAAGCCGGATTCCTTGTAGCCGCCGAACGGCGAGGTCGGGTCGAACCGGTTGAACGTGTTGGCCCAGACCACGCCGGCCTTGAGACGGCGGACCATGCTGAGGATTCGGCTGCCCTTGTCGGTCCAGACGCCAGCCGACAGGCCGTAGGCGGTGTTGTTCGCCTTCTCGATCGCCTCGTCGGGTGTCCGGAACGTCAGGACCGACAGCACAGGCCCGAAGATCTCCTCACGGGCGATGCGATGGGACTGGGCGACGTTCGTGAACAGCGTCGGGCGGAAGAAGTAGCCGCGATCGGGCAGATCGCAGGCCGGCTGGTACATCTCCGCGCCCTCGGCCCGGCCGGCCGCGACGAGCTCCGTGATCTTCTCGAGCTGAGCCTTCGAGTTGATCGCCCCGACGTCGGTGTTCTTGTCAAGGGGGTCGCCGACGCGGATCGTCGCCAGGCGGTCCTTGAGCTTCTCGATGAGCGGCTCGACGATCGATTCCTGGGCGAGTAGCCGCGAACCGGCGCAGCAGACCTCGCCCTGGTTGAAATAGATGCCGTTGACGATGCCCTCGACGGCCTGGTCAAGCGGCGCGTCGTCGAACACGATGTTCGCGGCCTTGCCACCGAGCTCGAGGGTCAGCGCCTTGTCGGAACCGGCGACGCCCTTGAAGATCTTCCGCCCGATTTCCGTCGAGCCGGTGAACGCGACCTTGTCGACACCGGGATTGGTGATGAGCGCCATGCCGATCTCGCCTGGTCCCGGAACGATATTGACGACGCCCGGCGGCAGGTCCGCCTGCCGACAGACATCGGCGAAGAGCAGCGCGCTGAGCGGCGTCGTCGAGGCGGGCTTCAGGACCACCGTGTTGCCGGCCGCCAGGGCGGGAGCGATCTTCCAGGCGAGCATGAGCAGCGGGAAATTCCAGGGAATGATCTGGGCGGCGACGCCGAGGGGCCGGGC
The DNA here is from genome assembly GCA_963720315.1 of uncultured Chloroflexia bacterium. Taxonomy (GTDB): domain Bacteria; phylum Chloroflexota; class Limnocylindria; order Limnocylindrales; family CSP1-4; genus CF-46. Next base: position 1,262,534 of record CAVRFC010000005.1, on the reverse strand, counting down.
CACCCGGCCCGGAAACGCGTAGTCGAGCTTGTCGGCCCAGCCGGCGTAGTACCAGAAATGGGCCGCCGCCAGCGGGACGTCGACGTCGCGCGACTCCTTGATCGGCTTGCCGGAGTCCATCGACTCGAGGACCGCGAACTCGCGGCTTCGCTCCTGGAGGATCCGGGCGATCCGGAACAGGTATTTCGCCCGCTCTCGACCGGGGAGCTTGCCCCATGACCGTTGGTACGCCCGCCGCGCCGTCCGAACGGCCTTGTCCATGTCGGCGGCCGTGCCGCGGGCGATCTTGGCGAGGGGTTCCTCGGTCGCAGGGTTCACGCTGACGAAGGTCTCGCCGTCGGATGAGGAAACCTCGCGGCCGCCGATGAACAGGCCGTAGCGTCTCCTTGAGCGTGACGACGTCGCGCGCCTCGGGCGCCGGGGCGTATTCCCAGGGGATCGCCGCACCGTCGCCCAGCCCCCAGCTCGAAGGCGTGCCGTTACCCGATCGGCTGATCGCGCCGGAACTGGCGCCGGCAGGCTTCGTCTCGGTGGCCATCGTGGCCATTATGTCACCGAGGCGCGGTCGCTCCCGGCGACAGTATCAGCAGCGATAGCGCCGGTCGCTGAACGACGCCTCGCAAAGCGTCACGTGGAGATGGTCGTCGTGCCCCGACTGGTAGGTGGTCAATCCCTCGGAGATGAGCACGGGGTCGTTGAAGAGGATGAACTTCACGTGGCCGGGCGTACTCGCCCGTATCGCCTGGACGAGAGACCTCGTCGCCGCCCGGTCATAGGCCGTCGTCCTCCAGGTCGTCCGCGACGAGCACTGGTCGTTGGCCTTGCGCATCGGTCGGAGGTCGGCATCGAGCCCGACCTCGTGCGTGAGATGTCCCGGTATGTCGCCGCCGTGCTCGAGGGACACGTCCCCGACAGCCACGCGACCGAACCCGCCCGCAACCGTGGCCGCGCCCGCGGCCTCCAGCGTCGAGATCATCTCGGCCGTGCCCCAATTGGCAGGCCCGTTGCCGCTCGAGTAGTCGCATAGCGCCGACGGCGAGAATCGCGGCAGCTCGAAGTGCCATACGAGCGCCCGCCACGTGGCGGCGTTGACCGACCCCGTCTGGGCGAGGCCCATGTGCGCCTGGAACGCCTTGACCGCGGCCATCGTTGCGGCCCCGTAGACGCCATCGGTCGGCACCGCGGCCGCCAGCTTCTCGCGAAGCAGGCGCTGCACGGCAAAGACCGCATCGCCGGTCGCGCCGGGCCCGATCGGGACCACCAATGCCGCCCACGTGGCAGCGTCCGCAATTCCTGTCTCAGCGAGCCCGCGCGACGCCTGGATCGCGCGAACCCCGTCTGCCGTCGTCGGGCCGAAGATGCCGTCGATCGGGACGACGAGCGGGTCGATGCCGCGGACGGTCACCGTCCTTCCACCCGACAGGGGCGGGTCCGTCGTCTGGTACTCGCGGATCAGCTGCTGAATCGTGGCCACGTCGGTCCCGCGGTCGCCGAGGCTCTGCGTCGAGTAGAACGTGGAGATTGAGGCGAGCACCGGGGCGCTGGCACCGGCAACGGCCATCAGACCGACCAAAGCGAGGGCGAGCCGGCGACGCGCGGTCCGAGGAGTCATCCGCGCCGAGGGTATCAGGCCTCCGCGGCGCATTAGTCCGATATCGCACGCCGCTGGAACCTACCCCTGTCCAACGTGTCAGTCCGATTTCGGAGTCCGGATTCGGACGATCGGGCGGGAGGGAACTGACTTCCGCCGGCGTACGGAATTCGGACGATCGGGTGAAGGACGAGACGAGCCTCAGGCGACTCCGACCATCTCGGCCGCGGTCGGCGGCTCCGCGCCGGCCCGACGGCACGTCTCGCTGGCGACCCTGATCGCGAACTCGACGGATGGGCGGAGGCGGTCGGGTTGGGCCAGCTCGATCCGCCCCAGTCCCCGCTCGATCCACGAGGCGAGGAATGCGCCACCGAACGCATCGCCCGCCCCGACGGTATCGACGACGTCGACCCGCGGGACCGGCAGTTCGATCGTCGCCCCCCGCACGGCGACGCGGACGGACCTCCCGCCGTCCGTGACCAGGATCGCTGACGGTCCGGTTTCGAGCAGCGCCTGCGCTGCGTGGTCCGGAGCCACGCCCGGGTTGAGGAACGCCAGATCGTCGTTACTGACCTTGATGACGTCAGCCCGTCCGGCCAGCCGCTGGACGCGCGCGCGGAGGGCCGTCGCGTCGGGCGTGGCCGACGGACGACAGTTCGGATCGACCATCACGACCACGTCGTCGGGGGCACCGCGAACGAGTGATTCGAGCGTGGTTCCCATTGGCTCGAGAACCAGGCCGAGCGTCCCGATGTGGAGGGCGCTGGCGTCATCGAGCGGCCCATCGGCGAGGCCGTCACCGGAGAGCCCCGGCGCCGACGTGCCCTCGAGGTAGAACTGATAGGTCGCCGTGCCGGAATCGTCAAGCTCGGCGACGGCCAGCGTCGTCGGCTGGTCCGTCGTCTGAACGAGCCGGCAATCGACGCCGTCGAGCACGAGCCGGTCGAGCAGCGCCCGACCGAACCGGTCCGTCGATAGGCGACCAAAATAGGCCGACGAACCTCCGAGGCGGCCAATCGTTCGGGCGGTGTTGAACGGTCCGCCGCCGGAGATCGCTGCCAGCCGCCCGCCAGGGTAGACGATCAGGTCGATCAGGCTCTCACCGCCGACGACGATCATGGGAGCGTAGCCCGAGGCCGGTTCACGAACGGGTTATAGCGCGGTGGATCGCCGGTGTCATCTCGTCGCGGACTGGGTCGTCGCGTGCGGCCCGGTGTAGCCTCTCCCGCCATGGACCGCCTGACGAACGCCGAGGAGCTTCTTGACGGGCCGCTCGACGATCCGGCGGTGCTTGCCGGCAACCTGCGCGACCTCCGACGGGTCAACCGTCTCCTCGGCGCGGTACGCCTGAGCCGACTGGCGATCGACCGGCTGCTGATCGCCGCACCGACCAACCTCGAAGCGAGACCGGTCTTGCTCATCGACGTCGGTACCGGCGCCGCCGACATCCCGTTCGCGCTCCTGGCAGACGCCCGCCGAAAGAACCGCCCTCTCGGCGTCGTCGCGGTAGACGCGCGTCCGGAGGTGCTGGATGCCGCGCGTGCTGCACGACCCGCCCTCGCCCGAGTCGCGGGCCTTGAGTTCTGCGTCGCCGACGGCCGCTCGCTCCCCTTCCCCGACCGGGCATTCGACATCGCCCACGCATCGCTGCTGACTCACCACATGGAGCCGGACGAGGCCGTGGCGCTCCTCGCGGAGATGGCCCGCGTCGCTCGGCTAGGAGTCGTGGTCAACGACCTGGCCCGCGGCCGCGCGCACTGGCTTGGCGCCTGGCTCATCGCTCACCTGTTCACGCTGAACCGCTATACCCGGCGGGATGCTCCGTTGTCCGTTCGCCGTGCATACACACCGCACGAGATGCGCGACCTCTTGGCCCGGGCGGGGCTGCGACCGGTCGGCGAGTTCGGCGGGTTCGTCGGCCATCGCTACGCGTTCGCAGCGATCCGGGCATGAACGTCGACGTCGCGATCGTTGGCGGCGGCCCGGCCGGGGCGGTCCTGGCGGCACGGCTGGCGCGGCGTGGGCGGACGGTGGTCCTCCTCGAGCGCTCGGCCGGCTATCGATGGCGGGCCTGCGGCGTCTTCAGCTCGCCGGTTTCGGTCCGGGAGCTTCGCGAGGCGGGACTTGACGCGGAAACGCTCGCCGCCGTGGTTCGGCCGGCGCCGGCGATGCGTGTCGAGACGGCGACGGGAACGCGGGTTCGGCTCACCTATGGGGACGACGACTCGCTCGCCGCCCCGGCGGTCAGCTTCGACCGGGCCGCGCTCGACCCTTCTCTGCTCGACCTCGCTCGCCAAGCGGGAGCGGACGTCCGGCTCGGGGTGGCGGTCACCGGCGTCGAACGCGGCCGTATCGTCGGGCGCGACACCGCCGGCGAGACCGAACTCCAGGCTCGCGTCATCGTCGGGGCCGACGGGATCCGCTCGACCGTGGCCAGAGCCTTCGGCGTCGGCCGAACGCCGCTTCTCGGCGATCGTGTCGGATTGACGTTCCACGTCGCCGATCCCGGGCCGACCGGCCCTCGCGACGCGCGAATGATCCTCTTCCGAGACGGGTATGTCGGCCTTGCTCCGGTCCCGGGCGGGCGCGTCAACGTCGGCATCGTCCTCGGCCGGTCGTGGGCGGCGCAACTGCGTACTCACGGCGCCGAGCGAACCGTCGAATCCGTCCTCTCGGCCATCCCGCCGGCGGGCGACGATCCCGTCGACTGGCGGGCGGCCGAGCGATGCGACTCGATCGAGGGAGCCGCCCCGCTCGGTCATCGCGTCGCGCGGCGCCACGGTCCCGGCTGGCTGCTCATCGGCGACGCGGCCGGATTCCTCGACCCGTTCACTGGCGAAGGCCTCCATCGGGCGCTCGTGTCGGCCCGGCTTGCGGCCGCCGCCATCGAGCGCCACCTCGACGGCGACCCGGACGGGCTCGCCGGCTACGACCGGGCGATGACCGCCAGGTTCCGGTCGAAGGACGTGCTGAGCCTGCTCGTCCAGGCGTTTCTCGCCCGGCCTGGCCTGTTCGATTACGCCGCGCGCCGGCTCGCGGGGCGGCGGCGCGTCCGTGAGACGATGGGCCTCGTGATGGGCGATCTCGTTCCGGCGTCGCGCGCCCTCGATCCGCGGTTCATCGCGTCCATGCTCCGGCCGTGAGCCACTCGTGACCGACCCTGCCGTCACGGAGCCGGTCCCGCCCAACCGGCGGACCCGCATCGGGAGCTACTCGCTCTGCCTGGACGACAAGGGGCGCATCCTGCTGGCACGCCTGTCGGCGCTCGAGGTCGACGTCGGCGCGTGGACGATGCCGGGCGGCGGCATCGAGTTCGGCGAGCACCCGGACGCCGCGGCGGTGCGCGAACTGGAGGAGGAGACGGGGCTGGTTGGGGAGATCGCAGGGATCGCTGGGATCTTCTCCCACGTCTATCGCAACTCGACCTTCGCCCGCGGCGGCGACCTCCACTTCCTGGGGATCATCTACCGGATGCGGATCGTCGGCGGCGAGCTTCGCGACGAGATCGAAGGGACGACCGACAAGTGCGCGTGGCTCTCGCGCGCGGAGCTCGAAGAATTGCGCCTTGTCGAGATCGCCGAATTCGGGGTCAGGCTCGCGTTCCCGGAAGTGACGCGTTGAAGAGCACGCTATCGATCGATGTGGCCGCTCCCCCGGGTCTCGTGTTCCGCCTCGCCCGCGACATCGAGCGCTGGCCACGGCTCCTGCCGCACTACGTTCGTGTTCGGCCAGTGGCGCGCGACGGCGACGGACGGCTGACCGCAGAGATGGTTGCACGGCGACCGCTCGTGCCGGTCCTCGGGCTCGGCCTGCCGGTCGCCTGGCGGTCTCGCACATGGAACGAGCCGGAGATCATTGCGGCTCCGCTTCGTCCACCTCGGCGGCGCGACAAGCGGGATGGATGTCACCTGGCGGATCGAGGCGACGGACGGCGGCTGCCGGGTGTCGATCGACCACGACTTCCGGCCCCGAATGCCCGGCTGGGCGGCGTTCGTCGATCGCGCGTTCACCAGGCCGATCGCGTCGCGGACGCTCGCGACGTTCAAGACGATCGCCGAGGCCCTCGTTGACGATGAGTCCGACGTCGTCGCGGCGGCGAAGTCATCGATATGAGCAGCGACCGGATGCGCGTCTGGATCACCGGCATCGGCGTCATCACGCCTGTCGGCACCGGCGTGGCCGGTTTCCGGAACGGCCTCCGAGCGGCACGCTCGCCGGTCAAGCGCATCGACCGCTTCGACCCCTCCCCGTTCCGCTCGCAGGTCGCCGCCCAGGTCGACGACTTCGACCCGCTTGCCTGGATGCCGGCGAAGACCGCTCGCCAGCTCGATCGGTTCAGCCAGTTCGGGCTCGTGACCGGGCAGCTAGCCCTCGAGGACGCCGCGCTGCGGCCCGGCGAGGGAGGCGCCGCGTCGCCGGAGCGGATCGGCATCTATCTCGGGAGCGCCCTTGGCGGTATCGCCTACGCCGAGGAACAGCACGAGCGGTACATGGAGAAGGGCATCCGCCAGGTCGCGCCGAACCTCGCCCTGGCGGTCTTCGGCGGGGCGGCGCCGGCCAACCTCGGGATCGCGCTCGGCGTCCGCGGGCCGATTCTTTCGACGGCGAACTCTTGCGCGTCGGGCGCCGTGGCAATCGGCGAGGCGCTCGGGGCGATCCGGGCCGGCGAGATCGATGCCGCGATCGCCGGCGGGGTCGAGATCCCGCTCAGCCCCCTCGCCTTCGGCGCGTTCGACATCATCCGGGCGCTGTCGTCCGGCTCGAACGACGATCCCTCCCATGCCTGCCGGCCGTTCGATGCCCGACGCGACGGCTTCGTCATGGGCGAGGGCGCAGCGCTGCTCGTCCTCGAATCCGACGAGGTCGTCCGCGCCCGCGGCGCGGAGCCCTACGCCGAGGTCATGGGCTACGGCGCGACCTCGGACGCCTATCACATGGTCCAGCCACGGGCCGACGGCCGAGAGGCGGCCCGCGCGGCGACGATCGCTCTCGCGGACGCCCGGGTGGCAGCCGAAGAGATCGACTATGTCAGCGCGCACGCCTCGTCGACGCCTATCGGCGACATCGCCGAGGCCCGGGCAATCGCGCTGGCGCTCGGCGAGCGAACGTCGAGCGTGCCGGTGAGCGGTACGAAGGCGCTGTACGGTCATCCGCTCGGCGCATCCGGGGCCATTGAGGCCGCCATATGCGCGCTGGCGATGCGCGACGGCTGGGCGCCGGAGTCGGTCAACCTCGCGGAGCCTGATCCTGATGTCGCGGCGATCCTGCCGTGCCTGCTCCGCGAAGGCAGCGAGGGCGATTACCGCCGGGTCCTGTCGACGTCGTTCGGGTTCGGCGGCTTGAATGCCGCGCTTGTCTTCGGCTCAACCGGCAGATAAGCGGCTGGGGGTAGATTCCGGGTAACACCGCGCCGCAACCCAGGAGGACCCGATCATGGCCGTCGCGACGCCTGCCTTCACCGGCTTCCGGCCGGAGGCGATCCAGTTCCTGGCCGATCTCGCGTCCAACAACGATCGGGCCTGGTTCCAGCCGCGCAAGGGCGAATACGAGCGCCTGCTCAAGGAGCCACTTGAGGCGCTGATCGGCGCGCTCGGCGAGCAGTTTGCGTCGCGCGGAATCCCGCTCCGTGCGGATCCGACGAAGTCGCCGTTCCGGATCTACCGGGATGTTCGGTTCTCGAAGGACAAGTCGCCGTACAAGACGAACCTCGGGGCAAGCTTCCCGTGGGTAGGCGATGGTGCCGGCGACGACGGCGGCCCCCGATCGCACACCTCGAACGTCCACTCGACCGGCGGCTACTTCCACCTCGCGCCGGGCGAGATCTACGTCGGTGGCGGCATCTGGCACCCCGAGAAGCCGTGGCTCGACTCGTTCCGCCGGCGGCTGGTCGACGAGCCCGGACGTGTCCGGAAGCTCGTCGAGGAGCCGAAGTTCCAGGCGACGTTTGGATCGCTCGGCGGGGATTCGCTGGTTCGCGTGCCGACCGGCTTCCCGGCCGACCATCCGGAGGCCGAGCTGCTCAAGCTCAAGGACGTGACCTTCGGGCGGCGGCTGGCCGATTCCGAGGCGACGTCACCGCGCGCTCCCTGCGTTGATCGCCGACACGTTCGAAGCGGCCCTGCCCGTAATGCGGTATCTCGCCGCGATCGGCTGAGCCTCGCCGGTCCGTAGTCGGCGCGGCACTCGAACACCACCTCTCCAATTTGGCCAGATATCCATGCACAGACTGCTAGGCCAGGTTCGGGACCCAAGCTGACCTGGCTCTCGAGGTTCGACGACCGACTCGTGCACGAAGTCGCACCTGAGTGGCCGCGTGCAAGAGCCGCGCGAGGGCTGGATCCGGCCTAACAGTCCCTCGGTGGATATGTGGCCAAGTTGGCGGTTCCTGGTCCCGCCGCGTGGCGATGGCCCCGCGCCACAAGCTCGTTCGTCGGCGTGAATGCGCTCTCTTGACACGCCCATGTATTGTTGCGAACCACACGGTGAATGCGCATTCACGACGGACACAAGAGTCGGCGAATGGTGAGGGACCGGCGCAGCGCATGTCGACCAGGCAAGGTGGCAACGGCCGCGGCGTGACGATGGACGAGGTTGCGAAAGCGGCCGGCGTCTCCCAGGCGACGGTGTCGCGGGTCGTCAACGGCAACCCGCGCGTGAACACCGCGACGAAGCAACTGGTCGAGCGGACGATCGACCGCCTCGGGTTCGTCCCCAACGTCGCCGCCCGGACCCTCGTCACCCGTCGCAGCGACTCGATCGGCGTCGTGATCGCGGAGCCGACCGGACGCATCTTCGGTGACCCGTTCTTCGGCGAGGTCCTGCGCGGCATCAGCGCCGGTTTGACCGCCCGCCAGCTGCACCTGGTCCTCGTCATGTCGCAGTCCCCGGAGGAGGAACGCTGGGCGGAGCGGTACCTCAGCTCTGGCGGCCACGTCGATGGCGTGATCCTGTTCTCGCTGCACGGTGATGACCCGCTTCCCGATCACCTGCAGTCCCAGGGTGTCCCGGTGGTCGTCGGTGGGGAGCCGCCACCCGGAGCCCGGGTGAGCTATGTCGACAACGACAACCACGGGGGTGCCTTTGCCGCCGTACAGCATCTCATCGAGCAAGGCCGGAACACGGTCGCCACGATCACCGGCCCGCCCGACATGCCCGCAGGCATCACCCGGCTTGCCGCCTACCGCGACGCGCTCGCGGCCGCCGGCCGGACGCTTGATTCCGACCTGGAGGAGAGCGGTGGATTCACCCGCGAGGGTGGCCAGCGCTCGATGGAGATCCTCCTCCAGCGGTCTCCGGACATCGACGCGGTGTTCGCCGCCTCGGACCTGATGGCCGCAGGGGCGCTGTCGGCGCTGTACGCGGCCGGCAAGCGAGTCCCCGAGGACGTCGCGGTTGTCGGCTTCGATGACTCGATCATCGCCCTCTCCACCCGACCCCCGCTGTCCAGCGTCCACCAGTCGATGGCAGCAATGGGTCGCGAACTCGTCAACGTCCTCCTACAGACGATCGAATCCCGGGACCAGGTCATCCGCCGTGTTGTCCTGGAAACCGAGCTCGTCGTCAGGCAATCGAGTGGAGGGCTGCCGACGGGAAAGAACTGAGCGACCGGAGCGCGGCCCATCGCGGGCCTGGCGCTCGACGTTCCAGGCGCCACGGACGGCGCTCGAAGGGGAACAGGAGGAGCGGAATGGGCAGGACAAGGTTTACCCGGTTGGCGGCCCTTGCTACGGTCGTCGCGCTCGCGGTCAGCGCTTGCGGGGGCGGTACAGCATCGATCGCTCCGACCTCGGCCGGGCCGTCGGCGCCGGCAGCGTCGGCGGAAGCTTCACCCTCGGCCGTCGCGTCGACTGCCAAGCCGGGCCAGATCATCAACGTCGGCGGCAAGGACCACATCGTCGTCCGCTGGTACGTGGGCCTCGGGTCGGGCACGAACCCGGCGCAGATCGCCTTGCAGCAGACGGTCGTCAACGACTTCAACAAGATCCAGGACGAGCGGACGGACGGCAAGATGCCGATCCTCCTGTCGCTGGAAATCGTCCAGAACTCGACCGCAACCGACATCCTCAAGACCGAGATCGCCTCCGGCAGCGCGCCCGACCTGATCGGTCCCGTCGGCATCAAGGGCCGGGCCGGCTTCGAGGGCCAGTTCCTCGACATGACCCCGCTGATCGAGGCCGCCGGCTACGACATGACGCAGTACCCGGAGAAGCTCGTCGACACGATGAAGGACGGCCAGACCGGCGCACTACTCGGCATCCCGTATGCCGTCTACCCGTCCTACATCTTCTACAACAAGGACCTCTTCGACGAGGCCGGGCTGAAGTACCCGCCGCAGAAGGTCGGCGACAAGTACGAGATGCCCGACGGCTCGCAGGCCGACTGGAACTGGGACACCGTCCGGGAAATCGCGATGCTCCTATCCGTCGACAAGAACGGCAAGGACGCGACCCAGCCGGACTTCGACCCGGCCAACCAGACGCAGTTCGGTTTTGAGTTCCAATGGACCGAAGGCCGCCGCCTCGCGTCCGCGTTCGGTGCCGGATCGCTGGTCGCCGCAGACGGCAAGACGGCCCAATTCCCGGATGAGTGGAAGGCCGGCTGGAAGTGGTATTACGACGGGATCTGGAAGGATCATTTCATCGCCGATGACACGGAGCGCAACTCCGACCTCCTGGCCAAGGGCAACTCTCTGTCCTCCGGCCACGTCGCGATGGGCCACATGTTCCAGTGGTACATCTGCTGCATGTCGCCCGATGCGACCAAGGCCAACGGCGCGTTCAAGAAGTGGGACATCGCCGTCATGCCGACCAACAGCGCCGGCGAGACGACCGCCCCGATCAACATCGATACGTTCACCATCAGCAAGGACTCGCCGGTCGCTGATCGGGCCTTCGAGGCCATGGTCTACCTGGCCGGTCGCCTGGACCTGATGGCGCTGTACGGCGGGACCCCCGCCGTCGGCGATCAGCTCCAGTTCTTCAAGGATGTCGTCGACCCGACGTTCGTCGCCCAGTTCCCAGGCAACACGGTCAACTGGCAGGTCGCGATCGACATGGAGGGCTACGCGGAGTCGCCCAACCACGAGGCCGAAATGCCAAACTACATCAAGGCCCAGAACGACTACACCACGGTCTTCTCAACGCTCGCGACGGACGAAGGCCTCGACCTCGACAAGACCATCACGGACATGGTCACGACGCTGCAGAGCGACTTCGACCAGGCGCCGTAACGGTCGCAAACGCAGTTCGCTGATAGATCTCGGGCGGCCGGCGACAAGCCGGTCGCCCGAGCCATTTGACGTGAATTCCGGAGCGGATCGATGACGATCGTCGAAGACAGGACATCGGTTTACGTGCCGCCTCAACGCCGGACCAGCCTCGCTCGTCGCGAGATGTGGTGGGGCATCGCGTTCCTGTCGCCATGGCTGTTCGGGCTGGTGGTGTTCACCGCGTTGCCGATCCTTGCCTCGCTGGCGCTTTCGCTCACGAACTTCAACATCCTCCAGCCCGAGGGACTCCGGTTCATCGGCCTGGACAACTACGCGCGGCTCTGGAACGAGCTCCTGAACAACGGGGCGGTCGGCCAGTCGTTGGGCGTGACCACCCGGTACGCGCTGATGTCGGTGCCGTTGATGATCGCCCTGGCCCTCGGCCTGGCGCTGTTGCTGCACCACAAGCTTCTCGCGGGCAAGGCCGTCTTTAGAACGCTGTTCTTCATGCCGGTCTTGATCCCCCTCGTGGCGAGCACGATCGTCTGGCAGGGCTTCCTGAACGGCAGCACCGGCTGGCTGGCCCAGCTCCTGCACGCGGTCGGGCTGCCCGCCCCGGACTGGTTCCAGGATCCGGCATGGGCCCTGCCGGGGCTCGTGCTTCTCGGCATCTGGGGGATCGGCAACATGATGCTGATCTTCCTGGCCGGCCTGCAGTCGGTCCCAACGGAGCTTTACGAGGCGGTCAAGGTCGACGGCGGCGGGCCGTGGGCTCGGTTCCGCCACGTCACCCTGCCGATGATCTCGCCGGTCCTCTTCTACAACATCCTCATCAGCGTCATCGTCGTCGCCCAGTACTTCACCCAGGCATACACACTCGATCCGGCGGGCAATGGCAGGCCCGGCGGCTCGACGTTCTTCTTCAACCTGAACCTGTACAAGGAAGGCTGGGCCTACAACAACATGGGTTATGCCTCGGCGCTTGCCTGGGTCATGATGTTCATCGTCGTCGTCGCCGCGATCGTGCTGTTTCGGACATCGGCCCGCTGGGTGTTCTACGCCGGTAGCGACCGATGACCGGCAGCGCAGTTCCCCTTCCGCTGGCGGGTCGCGATCGGCGGCGATCGAACCGCGTGCGCGGCCTGCGCTACGGGATCTCGAAGCTCGGCCTGACGCTGTTCACCGCCTCGATGGCAATGATCTTCCTGCTGCCGCTGGGCTACATGATCCTGACGTCGGTCAAGGACAACTCCCAGATCATCGCCTTGAACGCGCCGCTGTGGCCCGCCTCGCCCCAGATGTACACGGCCGCCGACGGGCAGGTGTACCCGCTCTACCAGGTGCCCCTGACCGCGGGTGGCACCCAGGATCTCGCCCTTCAGAAGCCCGGCCGGATCGTGAGCACCTTCATCGATCCCAAGACCGGCCAAGAGATCGAGTGGAGGGGCAATTGGCGCGGCCTGAGCCCGGTCTGGTCGTCGATCCAACCAAAGTTGGACAACTTCGCGACCGTCCTGGACACCCTCAACTTCCCGCTGCTGCTGAGGAACACCCTCATCGTGGCGATTCTCGGGACGATCGGAGCGGTCGCCTCCGCGGTGGTCGTCGCCTACGGCTTCGCACGGTTCAGGATCCCGGGCCGGGACGGCCTCTTCCTGCTCCTGATCATGACCATCATCCTGCCCTTCCAGGTCCTCCTGATCCCGCAGTACATCGGCTTCAAGGCCCTTGGCTGGACGGGCACCTGGTTACCCCTGATCGTCCCCGCACTTCTTCGCCAACGCGTACAACGTCTTCCTGCTGCGGCAGTACTTCCTCACGCTCCCTCGAGAGCTGGACCAGGCCGCCGAGATCGATGGCGCCAGCCCGCTCCAGGTCCTTTGGTCGGTGATCATTCCCCAGGCGTGGCCGGCGATCATCGCCGTGGCCCTGTTCCACTTCTTCTTCACCTGGAACGATTTCTTTGCGCCGCTCGTGTACCTGTCGGGCAAACCGGAGCTGGCGACGATGACCGTCGGGCTGCAGGCGTTCAACGCGACGTATGCGGCTTCGGGCACCGGTTACCTGACCCAGGCAGCGGCGCTCATGGCGATGATCGTGCCGGTAGCGATCTTCTTCGTGGCGCAGCGCGTGTTCATGCGCGGCGTCGTGATCTCCGGCGTCGAGAAGTAGCGGCCGATGACTGTTCGTCAGAGACCCGAGGTCGTCTCGGGCCCAGCACCCTACGCCTGGCGGCGGCCGATCGGGCAGCCGTACGACGGCCCAGAACGGGCCCGGCACGACGTCAGTCCGCGGCTGATCGACGACGGGCCCTGGGGTGGCGTGCCACTCGGCGGGATGGGGGCCGGGTCGATCGGCCGAACGCACCGCGGTGACTTCGCGAGGTGGCATCTCGACGTGGGCCGCCACCGTTTCGAGACTGTTCCGGCCGATCAATTCTCGGTCTACGTCGCGAGAGGTGGAGCTCGGTCGGCCCACGTCCTCTCGACGATCCGTCCCGAGACGCTCCCGACCTGGAACTGGGATCTGCCCGTGGGCGCCGGCACCTACCACGGCCTGTTCCCCAATGCCTGGTTCGAGTACGACTGGGACGAGCTCCCCGTTCGGCTAACGCAGCGGCAGTTCAGCCCGGTCATCCCCGGCAACTACCGCGAGAGCAGCTACCCGGTCGGCATCTTCGAGTGGCAGATCGAGAATCCCGGCCCGGATCCGGTGACCGTCGGGCTGATGTTCAGTTGGCTCAACGACATCGGGCGAGACCGCGGCCAGGACCGTCGAGGCGGCCACCGAAACGCCTCACTGCGCGAGGACGGGATGGTCGGGGTTGTGCTCCACGGCCCTGCCGACGTCGCACATGAGCCATGGAGCGGCACCTTCGCGATCATGGCCGGCGAGGAAGCGGGCATTCAGTTTTCCACGCGCGATCGCTTCCTCGCCGACGACGGGGCCGAGGTGTGGGCGGACTTTGCGGCCGACGGTCGCCTGGACGATGTCGCGGACGCGCGGCCGAGCCGGCCGGACGAGGCCATCGGGGCGGCCCTCGCGGCGACGCTCGAGCTCGCCCCGGGCGAGACGAGACTCGTCTCGTTCGTTCTCGCCTGGGATTTGCCAGTCGTCGAGTTCGGGGCCGGGACTTGCTGGTACAAGCGCTACACCCGGTTCTTCGGCCGCAGCGGGGACAACGCCTGGGCGATCGGCGCGGAGGCGCTCGCGAAGCGCACCGAGTGGTCGTCGGCGATCGACGCCTGGCAGGCGCCGATCCTGGCCGACTCGGCGCGCCCCGACTGGTACAAGGGCGCGCTCTTCAACGAGCTGTACTTCCTTGTCGACGGCGGCACGGTCTGGACCGACGGACAGCCGTTTCGTCTCGCCGACGCGGCCGAGCCGGGCGGTGACGCGGCCGACGACTCGCTGGGCCACTTCGCGGTCCTGGAGTGCTACGACTACCCGTTCTACAACACGCTCGACGTCAACTTCTACGCCTCGTGGGCGCTGCTCCTGCTCTGGCCCGACCTCGACGTCGGCGTCGTCCGGGACTTCGCCGCGACCGTCGACCTCGACGACCCTTCGATCGTCACCGTCGGCTGGCAGGGCACGCTCGCCCAGCGGAAGCGGCGCGGCGCACTGCCGCACGATCTCGGCGCCCCGGACGAGGATCCGTTCCTGCGCCCGAACGCCTATACCTGGCGCGACATCAACATCTGGAAGGACCTCAACAGCAAGTTCGTCCTCCAGGTCTGGCGCGACGTCCTGCTCGTACCCGCTCCCGACCTGGCTCGCGAGACGTGGCCGGCCGTCGTGCAGGCGATGGACTACCTCGCTGAGTACGACAGGGATGACGACGGCCTGCCGGAGCACGATGGCCAGCCGGACCAGACTTACGACATGTGGTCGATGCGCGGGCCCAGCGCCTACAGCGGCGCGCTCTGGCTGGCCGCCCTGCGCGCCTCGATCCGGCTGGGCGAGATGGTCGGCGACACCGCGAGCGTCGGCCGGTTCCGCGAGTTGCACGACCGCGGCAGCGCGGCCTTCGAGGCCAAGCTCTGGAATGGCCGCAGCTATCGGTTCGACGCGAGCGGCGAAGCCTCCTCTGACTCGATCATGGCCGACCAACTGGCCGGTCAGTGGTACGCGGACGCGACCGGACTGGGCGACCTGGTCTCGCCGGAGCGCATCGTGACGGCGCTCCGCACGATCTACGAGTCGAATGTCCTCGGGTTCGGCGGCGGCGACATGGGCGCCGTCAACGGCACTCGACCGGACGGGTCGATCGACGAGTCCACCGAGCAGTCGGCCGAGAGCTGGACCGGCACGACCTACGGACTGGCGGCCTTCATGATCGGGCGCGGCCTGACCGAGGAGGGCTGGCGTACCGCTCACGGGGCGTTCGCGGTCACGTACGGACGAGGGTTGTGGTTCCGGACCCCGGAGGCCTACCTCGAGGACGGTCATTATCGCGCCGCCATGTACCTGCGGCCGCTGGCGATCTGGGCCATCGAGCACGCCCTCCGAAGTCGCGAGGAACAAGGATGAGTCGGCTCGCGGCCATCGCACTCGTGGCTCTCGTTGCCGCCTGCGGCACCACCGTTCCGTCGGGGTCGCCGGTGGCGTCGGGCGCGAGCGGCGTCCGGGTCGCCGTCCGCCGAGCGCCCCTGGCTGGACGCCTCGAAGTCCATCGACGACCGCGTGGCCGCACTCCTGGGCCAGATGACGCTCGACGAGAAGATCGGCCAGATGACCCAGATCGAGAAGAACGCGATCGACGCGACGAACGCCGGGGCGTTCGGTCTCGGCTCGATCCTCAGCGGCGGCGGCGGATTCCCGACCCCCAATACGCCGCAGGCGTGGTACGACATGGTCGACGCGATACCAGCAGGCCGCGCTCGCGACCCGCCTGGGCATCCCGATCCTCTATGGCGTCGACGCCGTCCATGGGCACAACAACGTCGAAGGCGCCACGATCTTCCCGCAGAACGTCGGGCTGGGCGCCAGCAACGACCCGTCGCTCGTCGAGCAGGTTTGCAGCGCTACGGCGCTCGAGATGAACGCCACCGGGGTCCGCTGGACGTTCGGTCCCGTCGTCGCCGTCCCGCAGGACGTTCGCTGGGGCCGCACGTTCGAGGGCTACGGCGAGAGCACCGACCTCGTCGCCAATCTCGGCACGGCCTGCATCAAGGGCCTGCAGGGTCCGGGGCTTGGCAGCGACAACACGGCGGCGGCAACGGCGAAGCACTTCATCGGCGACGGTGGCACGGCGTTCGGCAGCTCGGAGGCGACCGGCCCGACCGGACCCTATCTCCTCGACCAGGGCGTCGACGAGGTGGACGAGGCCACCCTGCTCGAGCTGTTCCTGCCGCCGTACGAGGCCGCCGTCGAGAACGGCGCCCGGATCGTCATGACCTCCTACTCGAGCACAGCCGCGGGCAAGGTCCATGGCGACCACCACCTGATCTCCGACATCCTCAAGGGCCAGTTGGCCTTCACCGGCTTCGTCGTGTCGGACTGGGGCGGGGTCGACCAGGTCGTGCCGGGCG
The DNA here is from genome assembly GCA_963720315.1 of uncultured Chloroflexia bacterium. GTDB lineage: Bacteria > Chloroflexota > Limnocylindria > Limnocylindrales > CSP1-4 > CF-46. The sequence continues at coordinate 1,246,201 of CAVRFC010000005.1, read as the reverse complement.
ACTACAACGCCTCCGTCGAGAAGTCGATCAACGCCGGGATCGACATGGTCATGGTCCCGACCGATTACGTCCGCTTCATCACGACGATGAAAGCATTGGCGCAGGCCGGCACAATTCCGCAGGCCAGGATCGACGATGCCGTCAGCCGGATCCTGCGGGTGAAGTTCGAGATGGGCCTGTTCGAGGAGCCGATGCCCGCTGCGGGCAAGGTGGCCGAGGTCGGATCGGACGCCGCTCGCGCTCTCGCCCGGACGGCCGTCGCCAAATCGGCCGTGCTCCTCAAGACGAGCCCGGGCATCCTGCCGATCCCGGCGACGGGCACGAAGGTCCTGCTGGCCGGCGAGGGGGCCGACGACATCGGCATCCAGTCCGGTGGTTGGACGATCACCTGGCAGGGTTCGACCGGCGAGATCACACCCGGCACGACGCTCAGCGGCGCATTGAGCGCCAGGCTCGGCGATAGCCTCACCTACGACCGGAACGGGACATTCCCGGCCGGCACGGCGGCCGACGTCGGGATCGTCGTCGTGGCTGAGCGGCCCTATGCCGAGGGAGTCGGCGACTCCTCGACGCTGGACGTGCCGGTCGTGGACATCGCCCTCGTGGCGAAGATGCGGCCCCTCGTAACCACGCTCGTCGTCGTGGTCATATCGGGTCGGCCGGTGATCCTGGGCGACGTTGCGCCGGCGGACGCGATCGTGGCGGCCTGGCTCCCCGGAACGGAGGCGGCCGGCCTCGCCGACGTCCTGCTCGGCGACGAGCCGTTCGTCGGGACCACGCCGTACACCTGGCCGAAGACGCCGGAGGATGCGCCGCGCGTCGGCAAGCAACCGTGTGACGGCGCCGTCTATCCGGTCGGCTATGGCCTGGACGCGACGGGAAAGCTCCTGGGCCCGGGCGCCTGCTGATTGAAACTCCGCCTCGCCATTCACGCGTTCCAGCCGGGTCCGCAGTCTCCTCCGCGGACCCGGCCTGGACCACATATCCCAGGCGAACGGCGAGGGGCTAGCTGACCAGCGGCTTGCGGTAGGTCGCCGTGCGGCTGACTGGCCGGAAGCCGCAGCCTTCGTAGACGCGGAGTGCGCCGGAGACATTCTCGGTGTCGACGCCGAGGGCGGCCTCGGTCATGCCGCGAGCGCGAAGGAGCGGGAAGCTCGCGGCGATCAGCGCCCGGGCCAGCCCGCGGCGGCGCCACGGCCGGCGGACGCTGATGCTCTCCGTGTAGCCGCGCAGCCGGCCGAAGCGTTCGTTCTCCTCGGGGTTGATGTAGCTCCGGACCTGACCGGCGACCTCGTCACCGTCCCAGGCGACCCGCCAGAGAGATGTGTCCGACTCGACCGGGTCGGTCAGGTAGCGCTGATAATCCTCGTCCGTCGGCTCGCTGAAACCCCATTCGTCGCGGAAGGCTTCGGTCGCTGCGTCCCAGATCTGTCGTAGATGCTCAGGCCGGACCTCCCGTATCTCGAGGCCCGGCGGGAGCGGGGCGTCGGGCAGGTCGTCCAGGCTGGGGCGCACCATCGAGTAGCCGTATCTGATCGCCTCGTACCCGGCCTGCAGAATGATTGCTTCCCGCTCCCGGGCTGAATCGCCGCCGAACGTCTGGAGCACCTTCTCGCCGTCCGGATCCGTGGCGGCGAGCTCGCGCAGGTGATCCTCCATGGCCGACAACATGAGCGGCAACAACTCCGCCGGTGACACGGACGGATCGAGGAACGGAAGGACCTCGTAGACCCGCGGTCCGGAGAGTTCCTGGTGGATTCCGCCTCGAACGTACCCGACGATCCGACTGTCGAGCTCGACGACGGCTACGTCCCGCGCCGCGTCGAAATCTCGAGGATGATCGTAGAACAATCGGATCTGCTCGTCGGTCGTTGTGAAGTCGTCGCCGGTTGCGGCCCGCGTTGCGTTCGCAATCGCGTTCATTTGCGGGTAGTCGTCGGGAGCACGCAGGTGGCGGAACACGACTCCGGGGATGTCCGGCAGAGGGCCGGTGGTCCGGAACGCGTCGGCTACGCGAGGCGCGTCGCGGCCGGCCATCAGTCGAGCGTGAAGTAGTCCGGATCCTGGTAGCGGCCCGACCGCTCCTTCTGGATCTGCATCAGGATGTCGTTTAGGAGCGACGAAGCCCCGAAGCGGAACCAGTCGGGGCTCATCCAGCGCGGCCCGAGGGTTTCGTACAGGACGACGAGGTACTGGATCGCTTCCTTGGCGACACGAATCCCACCGGCCGGCTTCATTCCGACCTGGCGGCCCGTCTGGCGCTCGAAGTCGCGGATCGCCTCGAGCATGACGAGCGTGACCGGGAGCGTCGCCGCCGGCTGGACCTTACCCGTCGAGGTCTTGATGAAGTCGGCGCCCGCGGCCATGGCGAGGACCGACGCCCGGCGGACGTTGTCGTACGTTTCGAGCTCGCCGGTCTCGAGGATGACTTTGAGGTGGGCGTCGCCGGTCGCATCCTTGACGTCGACGATCTCCTCGAAGACAGTCAGGTAATCGCCGCTGAGGAACGCCCCGCGGTCGATCACCATGTCGATCTCGTCGGCGCCGGCCTCGACGGCGGCCCGTGTCTCGGCGATCTTGATGTCACGGAACGTTTGGCCCGAAGGGAAGCCCGTCGCGACCGAGGCGACCTTGACGGTCGAGCCTTTGAGCGCGTCCTTGGCTTCGGCGACGAGCGCCGGGTAGACGCAGATCGCAGCGACGGACGGGATCGTGGGGTCGCCGGGTTGCGGCGTCATCGCTTTCTGGGAGAGCGCCCGAACCTTGCCCGGAGTGTCCTTTCCCTCGAGCGTCGTGAGATCGATCATCCGAATCGCGAGGTCGAGGGCCCACAGCTTGGAAGCCTTCTTGATCGATCGCTTCTTGAGCGAGTCGACGCGCTCCTCGACGCCGACCTGGTCGACGCTGCTGACCCGCCCCAACAAGCTGCCGAGCGCGCCGGGGCGCCCGTCCCACGAGCGGACCAGCTCGTGCGCCCGCTCGCGGGCGAGAGTGTCTGGACGTCGGGTGGCTGTCATGGGACGGTGAGGATACACCGGCCTCGCATGGGCCTCGGGGAACCGAACCGCGCGGTCGCGACGTAGGGGTCGGTACAGGGGAGACAGCAGGAGGAGATGAACCGTGGCCGATCGTCAGCTTCGAACGCGGATCGTCCGGGCCCTTGGCGGAGGCGTGATGGTCGCCGCCCTCGTCGGTGGGACCGCGCTCGCCGCCGACCAGTCGGTCGCGATCTCAGGGTTCTCGTACTCGCCGGCGAGTGTCACGGTCTCGGTCGGCGACACCGTGACGTGGACGAACTCCGATGCCCAGGCCCATACAGCAACCGCCGACGACGCGTCGTGGGATACCGGAAACATCGGGGGCAGCGGTGGGACGGGCGCTGTGACCTTCGCGACCGCCGGCACGTTCCCCTATCACTGCAACATTCACCCGCAGATGACGGGCACGGTCACGGTCGAGGCCGCTGCGGCAACGACGGCGCCAGGGCCCGGGGCGACGACGCCTCCGACCGACACCCCACCGGAGGAGACGGATCGAGGCTCGCTCGGCGGATGGCTGGCGGTCCTGATCGTCGTCGTAGCGTGGGCGGCCGCCATGGTTGTGGTCCTGTGGAGGCTCGTCACTCGCTGAAGCCCGTCGGGGGCGGGTTCGATGCCGCTCGGTTGCTCGCGCCCGGAACGTGCACAATCGGTCCATGCCGATCTCGCTCCCGCGCCCTCGGTCCCGATCGCTCGTCGCGGCCGGCATCGCCGCAGCCACGGCCCTCGTGGTCGGAGGCACCGTCGCCCTGGCGGCGACTCACGGCGTGGCGATCGCCGGGTTCGAGTTCTCCCCGGCGTCGATCACGATCAATGTCGGCGACCGCGTCACGTGGACGAACTCCGACGCGGTCGCCCACACGGCAACGGCCACGAGCGGGGCGTTCGACACCGGCAACATTGACCAGGGCGAGTCCGCTTCCGTCCGGTTCACGCAGCCCGGCACCTACCGCTACGTCTGCACGCCTCACCCATCGATGACCGGGACGATCCGGGTCCGCGCGGTGAGTGGCGGCGGGGGGCCGACGGATCCCCCCACCGATACCGTCGCGCCGCTCATCCCGGCAGGAGGCGGGCGGCAGCACGCCGCCGTGGCTGGCCCTCGTGGCGGCAGGGGTGTTGCTGCTCCTGTTCACCGTCCCCCGCCCCCAGTCGGACTGAGGCGCCCGTTCGGCGGTCTACCGCCCGGCCCGGACCTTGGGCAACGGCGGCAGGCCCTTCTTGCCGTCGACGAGGTAGTAACGGAACCAGTCGCGGACCTGGACGAGGTTCTCGGCCCGACGATAGGGCGTACCCGACCTCGTGAGTTCGTGGCTTTCCTCGGGCACCCGCATGAGCCGAACGGGCCGCTTCTTCGAGCGAAGGACCGTGAACAGCGCCTCCGCCTGGCCGACGGTGGTCCGCAGGTCGCGCTCGCTGTGCTGGATCAGCAGCGGTGTACGGATTCGGTCGGCGTAGGTGATCGGCGAGATCTCCCGGTAGTACGCCGGGTCGTCCCACGGGGTCGTACCGAACTCCAGCTTGGCCCAGTCGCCACCGCTGATGTCGCCGGTCAGGAACAGCATCGTCATGTCGCTGACCGAGCGGCACGTGATCGCGGCCCGGAACCGCTGGTCGTGGGCGATGATCCAGTTCGTCAGGTAGCCACCGTACGAGCCGCCGGTGACACCCAGCCGCTCCGGGTCGGCCAGGCCGTCCGCGACGAGGGCCTCGATCCCGCCGATGACGTCGCGCATCGGGCCGGGGCCCCAGTCGCGCAGGTTGGCCTCGTTGAATGCTCGGCCGTAGCCCTCCGAACCCCGCGGGTTCGAGTAGAAGACCCCGATGCCGGCCGCGGCGAGTATCTGGAACTCGAGGACCGGCGACCAGCCGTAGAGGGTATGCGGGCCGCCGTGGATCTCGGTCACGAGCGGCCGTGGGGCGTTCTTCGCGCCCTTCGCTCCCTTCGTGTCCGAGCCCGGGATGAACCAGCCCTGGATGTCGCGGCCCTCGACCGTGAAGTGACGCTCCTGCGGTTCACGCAGCTCGACGCCCTCGAGCGCATCCTCGTTGAATGCGGTTGCGCGGCGCGGCTCGCCGCGGAGGCCGTCGCGGACCCAGAGATCGGACAACGCCATCGGCGCCGACCGGAGGTAGGCAGTCCGAACTCGGCCCCCCGGTGCCGTGACCTGGTCGAACGAGGAGATGTAGTGCCGGCCCTCGGTCAACCGCTCGAGCTTGCCGTCGGCGGTCGCGATCCGCAGTACCTGGTAGCCCCCGTCTAGCGGGGCGAGGAACGTCAACCAGGCGCCATCCGCCGACGGGATGAGGCGCGCCGATTCGCCCGGCGTGATGTCGCTGTTCATGCTGGAGCCGGGCATGATGTCGTGGCGATCGGAGAGGTTCCGCCCGCCCTGTGGCTTCGCGTCGGACCCGTCCGCGGCGAACATCCAGATGTCGAATCGGTAGCCGTTCTCCGGGAGCCGACCACCCAGGGCCGCGATCGTTTTGCCGTCGGGCAGCCAGGTCGGCGCCAGGAACAGCGATTGGCTTCCGCCGGTGAGCCGCGTCCTGTGGCCCGTTTCAACGTCCACGACCACGATGTCCGATCGATAGTCGAGGTCGTGATCGCGATTGACCCGTGCCGCGAAGGCGATCCGGGTGCCGTCGGGTGACCAGACTGGATCTTCGTCCGGGCTCGGTCCGTCGGTCAGGCGGCGTGCCTCCCCCGTTTCCGCGTCGACGATCCATATGTGGGCGACGGAGTCGTAGATGAAGTCCGACCCGTTGAACATGTAGCTGAGCCGATCGATGTATCGGTAGTCCGACTCGGGCGGGGCGGTCGGGTCCGGCTTGGGGATGAGGCCGCGGGCCCGGCGGTCCTCCTTCCGGGTTGCGCCGCGCGAGCTGGTCGTCACGAAGAACCGTCGACCGTCGGGCGACCAGCCGAAGGTCTCCACACCGCGGGGCAGGTCGGTCAGGCGCCGCGCCTCGCCGCCGTCGAGTGAGAGCAGATGGATCTGATTGCCGTCCTCGCGCTCCTTCGTGTCCTTTGGCCGGTCCGGCTCATCCTCGACCTGGAAGCGACGGTCACTGAGGAAGGCGACCGTCCGGCCGTCCGGCGAGAAGCGGCCATGCCGGTCATGCTTCGCCCCGATCGTGAGCTGCCGCGGCCCCGCGGTACCTTCGAGCGGAACGAACCAGACCGCGTGGCGGTAGCCGTCGTGGCGCGCCGCGCACGTTTGAAGGGTGACGAGCGCCGCGGCGCCGTCGGGTGACAGCCGCGGGTCCGTCGGGATGCGCAGGCCGTACAGATCGTCGGGGGCGAGCGAACGCGCCAAGGGTTTCCTCCCGGTCTGCGGCGCCGGCGCTGGTCGGGCTCCGCGCGCGAGCGACGAGGCCGAGTCTAGCGGCTACCATCCGATCACGATGCGCGACCAGCTGTCGTTGCGGCTCGAACCGGACGTCCCGACGCTGCCGAACCTTCCGGTCACGCTCCGGCCGATGCTGGCGCGACCGCTGCCGGAGCCGTTCGACTCGACGGCCCACCTGTTCGAGCCGTCCTGGGGCGGGCTGCGAGCGCTGGCATTCGTCGGACCAGCCGACAGCCCCGGCGCGGGCGACATCCGGCTGATCGACGGTGACGGGCGTGATCTCACGGCCGCGCTTCCGGAGCTGGCTGGGCTCGCCGTCCGGGTCGACGCACGATCGGCCGTGCTCGATGGCGAGCTCGTCGTCGTCGACTCGAACGGACTCGCCGACGCGGCCGAGCTGGCGCGCCGCCTGGCGGGCGACTCGGGCCGGCCGGTCGCCTTCCTCGCCTTCGATCTCCTCCACCTCGACGGGCGCTCGCTGCTCTCCGCGCCGCTTGACCGACGACGAGACGCGCTGCGGCGCGTCCTGCGGCCTGGCGATGAGGTCGTCGCCGTGCCCGCGATCGCCGGCGAGGGTCGGGCGCTCTTCGAAGCGGCCGCGACCCAGGGGATCGCCGGTGTCATGGCCCGCCAGCGCTCGAGCCCCTACCTGGCGGGCGTCCGGAGTAGGCTGTGGCGGTTCATCGCCGTGGGAGCGGCTGTGCCCTTCGGCGGGCGTTCGGCCACGGAGGCCGATCTGCCGGAGGCCGCGACCTCGACCGCGCCCGTCGTGGCCCTCATCCGCCGGCTTCCGCTGCTGTTCGACGAGTAGGCGCTGCTGCCCGCGATCGTCGCTTCGGCCGTTGTTACTCCTCGCGTACCAGCCGGCCGCTGGGCACGCCCGTTCGAACGGCTCGCGTAACCAACGCAAACGTGCGCCGCGTCGCTCCTTGGCGGCGAGATCAACCGCGGCGCGCGGCCTGGACGTAGGCGCGGAGGCCCGGCCGCTGGCCGTACAGCAGGACACCGGCCCCGTAGACCCGGATCGCGATCACGCCGACGATCGCGATGGTCGCAATGAGCAGGCCGACCGACAGGAGGAGCTCCCAGGGCTCGACCCGCCCGACGGACAGCCGCGTCAGCATTACGAACGGGCTCCAGAATGGGACATAGGAAGCGATCCGGATGAACCCGGTGATCCCGCCCGTCAGCGCCAACAGTCCCATCCCGTAGCCGGCGATGGCGACGATGCTGAGCGGCAGGGCGATGATCTGGAGGTCCTCCGGGCGGCTGACGAGCGACCCTGCGGCCGCGTAGATGAGCGAATAGAGCGCGAACCCCAGGACATAGAAGCCCACGAACGCGAAGAGCAGGCCCGGCGACAGCGACGAGACCGACGAGCCGAGCCCGACACCCTGACCGAGGACGAGTCGGGCCAGGGCGTCCTCGACGACCAGGACCAGGAGCGCCGGAGCCAGGACGATTGCCGTCTGGGTCGCACCGGCCAGGCCGATGCCGAGGGCTTTGCCGATCACGAGCTGGCGGGTCGACGCGGCGCTGATCAGCAGCTCCATGACCCGGCTGGACTTCTCGGCGACGACTCCCTGCGCCACCCACATGCCGTAGATGACGATCGTGATGAAGATCAGGAATCCGAACACCGCCCCGACGATCAGCCGGCTGGCGAAGGCCGACGCGTCGAACGGTTGAGAGCCGCCGTTTCCATCGCCGAGCGCGCGGAACACGTCAACGGCCGGCTGCTTGAAGCTCGACGCCGGGTTCTGCGCGACGTAATCGACGACGGCGACGCCGAAGACCCCGACCGTCAGGTTCGTGATCTGCTGCTGGCCCATCGTCTCGCCGAGGTGGAAACTGAACCCGAGCTGGCCGGTCTCGCGCCGGACGGCCACGATCGCGGCGTCGAACTCGCGGTCCGCCACGCGCGCGATGGCTTCCCCCTCGTCGCCGATCACCACCAGGTCGAAACCGCCGCCGGTCTGATCGAGGAGGCCCTGCAGCACAGCCATCGACCGATCGAGGAGCTCCGGGTCGGAGGCAACGACCGCGACGGTCGTCCGGCTCTCCCGGTCCACGAGCTTGGCCACGATCGGCAGGAGCGCGACGAAAATCGCGAGGCCGGTCAGGACGAGCGTCGAAACGAAGAACAGCCGCGATCGGACGAGGCCGCCGTACTCGCGCCGGGCAATGATCCCGACGTTCGGCATGAGGGGCTCGTCCCGCCCGGCGCGGCGCTCGCCGTTCATGCGGCCGGCTCGTCGGAGGCGACGCGTGGGACAGGCTTCGGATCGGCGTGCTCGGCGTCGGGGGCGAGATGGAGATCCTCGTCAGGCGGACGCCCGACGTGGTCGATGAAGATCTGCTCGAGCGAGGCGTCCACGACCTCGAAGTGGGTCACCCGAACCCCGCGGCCGATGGCGGCCGCCAGGACGGCATCCGGCTCCACTCCGGGATCAAGCTCGATCTCGGTCCGATCGAAGCCCGGCCGGAGGATCCGAACGCCGGGAACCTCATCGATCCAGGCCAGTCTGTGGTCGCCCTCGACCGCGATCTTCACGAGGCGACGACCGGCCGCCCGTCGGATGTCCCGCACGGCGCCACCGATGACGACCCGCCCCCGGTCGACGATCGCGATCGACTCGCAGAGCGCCTCCACCGTTTCCATCTGATGAGTCGAGAAGATCAATGTCCGGCCTTGGTCGCGCAGCTCGAGGAACGCCTCGCGAAGCAGCGCGACGTTGACGGGATCGAGACCCGTGAATGGCTCGTCCATGAGGAGCACCTGCGGGTCGTGGAGGATCGCCGCGATCAGCTGGATCTTCTGCTGATTGCCCTTGGACAGCTCCTCGGCCCGCCGATCGGCGAGCTCGGGCACCCGGAACCGGGCCAGCCAGTGGAGCGCCTCGCGACGCGCGCGGTCGGGGGCGAGGCCGTAGAGCGACGCGAAATAGGCCAGCTGGTCGACGACGACCATCCGCGGGTAGAGGCCGCGCTCCTCGGGAAGATAGCCCCATGTCGCGCGCGGCAGCACCCGGCTGTCGGTTCCCTTCCACGTTACCGTTCCGCGATCGGCCTCCAGAACACCGAGGACGATTCGCATCGTCGTGGTCTTGCCTGCACCGTTCGCTCCCAGGAAGCCGAACACCTGCCCGCCGGGGACTTCAAAGGCAAGTCCGTCCAGCGCAACGGTAGTGCCGAATCGCTTGTCGAGATGGTCGATGAGCAGGCTCACGGAGCGAGGATATCCCCGACCCGAGCGGGTCGCGCCGGGACGATGGTCCCGTCACGCCGAAAATGTCGAAGTCGCTGCAGGGTTTTCGTCGTCGAATCGAGTGAGGCGGATCCCTCAATCCGCCCCGGCTGGGAGGTTTTGGACCGATGATATTCGCACTCTTGCTCTATGGCGACGAAGCCGGCGAGGCAGCCCTGACCGCGGCCGAGCGGCGGGCGATCGTCGAGGGCCATATCGCGTTCTCAACGATGCTCCGCGCCCGTGACGCACTCCGCTTCGGCGAGGCGCTGGCTCCAAGCACGGAGGCAGCCGTCGTCCGCCCCCGGTTGCGCGGCGTGAGCGATGGGCCATTCGCTGAGACAAAGGAGCAGATCGGCGGCCTGTACGTCGTCCAGTGCGCCGACCGCGACGAGGCGATTGAGCTCGCCAGACAGATTCCGGACAGCCCCGGCCTCGTCATCGAGATCCGACCGATCCAGGAAGCGTGATGGCGGGGCCTCGCGGCTCTTGCCGTGGCGCCCGGGCGAAACAGGCGCCTTGCGGCCGTCCGCTGCCACCCGCCAGACTTGGCGATGAACAGCTCGCTCGAGGCGTTCCTCTCGCAATTGGCGTCCGAGTCATGAGCGACGCGAAGGCTCGGGCTATCACCTCAATGACGATGAGTTTCCCGGCAACGTTGCAATCCCGCCCGAACGGCGGCGTCGCGATCCGGATGCCATTCGATCCGTCGGTCGAGTGGGGGGACAAGAAGCGCCACTACGTGACGGGGACGATCGAAGGTCGAGGCGTCCGCGGGACGCTGACGGCAGTAGACGGAGAGCACTATCTTCTGTTGGGACCTGCCTGGTGTCGGGATCCTCGCGTCGGGCCGGGTGCACATGTGACCGTGTCTCTCGTACCCGAGGGTCCACAGTTCGCCTCTCTGGCAAATGACTTCCAAGAGGCACTTGGAGCCGAGGCGGATGCCCGCCGTCTTTTCGAGTCACTCGCGACGTTCTACCGCAACGGGTACGTCCACTGGATCGAAGAGGCAAAGCGGCCGGAGACGCGTGCGAAACGGATCGAGGAAACGGTGGCCGCGCTCAAGGCCGGCAAGAAGCAGCGTTGAGGGTGGGTTGCACGACCCCGGCCCCGTTATGAGGTGCGACCGATCCAAGAGACGTGTTCGCGGGCCTCGCACGCTCACGGCGGATTGTCACCCCTCCCCGGCGATGCCGTTCTTCGCATATCGGCCTGACAGGGCCTTCTAGCTCGGCCGCAGGCACTGGCGCAAAATGATGCAACCAACGGCATCGGGGAGGGGATGCTGATTTGCGCAGGGCCCGTGAGCGGGGTACGGATTTGGGCGGCGTGCGATGATCCTTGGGTGACCACGCCGCCACTCGCACCCTCCCCTACCGTTGCGACCCGGATCCACGCCGATCGGGCGGCGCGAACCCTCGAGATCGACTGGCAGGACGGCCACCGAACCGTCTACGACTTCGTTGCTCTGCGCTGGCTCTGCCCGTGCGCCTACTGTCGGGGCGAGGCGGGCATGCCCGGCTGGCTCGACACGGCGCCGATACTGACCGACGAGCAAACGCGCATGGTCGATATCACGCTCGTCGGCAACTACGCCGTCGGGCCGTCATGGGGCGACGGCCACCACACGGGCTATTACACATTCGCCCTGCTGCGTGATCGCTGTTCGTGCGCATCCTGTGCCGGGGAGAGGGCGATGGCCAGCCAGCACAGCAGCCAGGAACGCACCCACGAGGAGCACCAGAGATGATCGTGGCCACAACACCGTTCATCGCCGGCCATCGCGTCGCCGAGACAAAGGGCCAGTGTTTCGGACTCGTCGTCCGCAGCCGCGGGTTCTCCGGCAACCTCATCGCCGGTCTTCGTTCGCTCGGTGGCGGCGAGATCAAGGAGTACACCTCCTTGCTCGAGGACACCCGCCGCCAGGCGCTCGATCGGCTCGTCAAGAACGCGACACTGATGGGTGGAAACGCCGTCATCTCCATGCGCTTCGACAGCTCCGAGCTTGCCGGCACCATGTCCGAGATCGTCGCCTATGGCACGGCCGTCGTGGTTGAGCCGGACGCGGCGGCATCGCAGCCGACCGTCGAGTAAGGACCATGCTCTCCGCGACCGCACGAGCGGTGATCATCGTGCTTGCGGCGCTGCTGGCCCTTGCTGGGCTTGGGGCGGCGAGCCTCGGCGGAGGGATCGGTGCCCTGTGGCTGACGGTGATGGGGGTGGCGATCGTCGTCGGAGTCGTGGTCGAACGTGAGCGTTACCGCTCGGAGGCGGCCGATCAGCCATTCGAGCCGATCGGCCCGGGCGGGGGCGAGCCGAGTGGCGCCATAGAACCGCGGTTTCGCCCGACAGACGAGCTATTCGTCGATCCGACCACCCAGCACACCATGCGGGTCCACGTCGACCCGAGGACCGGCGAGCGGAGGTACGTGGCGGAGGGCTGACTTCCGTCCGGTCGGTGCGGCAACCGACGCGTGCTATCCTCGCCGACCCGAGGCCTTCGCAGGCGGATCATGCCCGGTGGCCCGACGTAGGAGTGACGACGACCCAGATGACCGCCGTTGACGAACGCAACGTCGGCTCGGCACGGCCGCGAACCAGGGCGGCCAGGCAGCCCGTCGACCGGACGCCCTACATCAACCGCGAGCTCTCGTGGCTGGATTACAGCGCGCGCGTCCTGTTCGAGGCCCGCGACCCGCGTAATCCCCTGATCGAACGCGTCAAGTTCGTGACGATCTTCGCCGGGATGCTCGACGAGTTCTTCCAGATCCGCGTCGCCGGCCTCCGGCAGCAGGTCAACACCGGTTCCGCGTCGCTCTCGCCGGATGGCCGTACTGCGGCGGAACAGATCTCGGCCGGGCGGGCGCGCGTCCTGGATCTCGTCGCCGACCTCGGCGCCCTCTACGTCGACATCCGGCGGTCCCTGCTCGCCGAGGGTATCGAGATCGTCGACTACGCGTCGATCCCGGAGCACCACGAGGCGCTCCGCCAGCGGTTCCTCGACGAGATCTACCCGGTGCTCACGCCGCTGGCCGTGGATCCAGGCCATCCCTTCCCGTACATCTCGACCCTGAGCCTCTCGATCGCCGTCGGTCTGCGCGACCCGGAAACCGGCGAAACCCGGTTCGCCCGGGTGAAGGTGCCACCGATCCTGCCGCGGTTCATCGAGATCGAGCCGAACCATTTCGTCCTGATCGACCAGATCATCGAGGCGAACCTGGACGCGCTGTTCACGGGGATGGATGTCCTGGAGCACCACCTCTTCCGGGTGACCCGCAACGCCGACCTCTCGCTCGAGGAGGACGAGGCCGACGATCTCCTCATGGCCATCGAGGAGGAGCTTCGGCGGCGCCGCTTCGGTGAGGCCGTCCGCCTCGAAGTCGAGCGATCGATGCCACCCGCGACGCGCCAGATCCTGCTGCGGGGCATCGGCCTGGGCGAGGACGATTGCTACGAGATCCGGGGAATGCTCGACCTGACGGGCCTGCGGGCGATCGCCGATCTCGATCGGCCGGACCTGAAGAGCCCGCCATGGACACCCGTCACGCCCCCGCGGCTGGTGCCGCCCGACGAGGACGAGCCAAGCGACGTCTTCGCCGTCATCCGGGCCGGCGACCTGCTCGTCCACCACCCGTACGAGAGCTTCACGACATCGGTCGAGCGGTTCATCGGCCAGGCTGTCGAGGATCCCGAGGTCCTGACGATCAAGATGACGCTGTACCGAACATCGGGCGACTCGCCGATCGTCCGCGACCTCATTCGGGCCGCCGAGCGCGGCAAGCAGGTCGTCGTGCTCGTCGAGATCAAGGCTCGCTTCGACGAGGAGGCGAATATCGTCTGGGCCCGGAAGCTCGAGCAGGCCGGCGCTCACGTCGTCTATGGGCTGGTCGGCCTCAAGACCCACAGCAAGGTCGCCCTCGTCGTGCGGCGCGAGGGTTCGGGGCTCCGCCGCTACGTCCACATCGGCACGGGCAACTACAACCCGAAGACGGCCCGCCTGTACACGGACCTCGGTCTGCTGTCCTGCCGGCCGGAACTCGGTGCCGACGTGACGGACCTGTTCAACGTTCTGACTGGGCTGTCTCGCCAGCGCGAGTTCCGCCGGCTCCTGGTCGCGCCGCACAGCTTGCGGACGCGTTTCCTCGAGCTGGTCAACAGGGAGATCGCACACGCGGCGGCGGGTCGCGAAGCGCGGATCGTGCTCAAGGTCAACGCGATCGTCGACGAGGAGTCGATCGACGCGCTCTATCGGGCCTCGCAGGCAGGTGTCCGCGTCGACCTGATCAGCCGAGCCGGCTGCTCGCTGCTGCCGGGCGTGCCGGGTGTATCGGATCTGATCTCGGTTCGATCAATCGTCGGGGAATTCCTCGAGCACTCCCGGATCTTCGGCTTCGCCAACGGCGGGCAGCCCGACTGGTACATCGGCTCCGGCGATCTCATGGACCGCAACCTCGATCGCCGGGTCGAGGCGGTCGTGCCGGTCGAGGACCCCGAAGCGCGGACGCGCCTGGCGGAGTTCGTCGAGATCATGCTCGCGGACGACCGTCGCTCGTGGCAGCTCGGGCCCGACGCGGCGTGGAAGCGTTCGGAGGAGCTGAACGGCGCGCCCGGCACGATCGATACCCACGAGGAGCTGAAGATGCGAGCGCTCGCGGCGGGGACCATTGCCGCGGCGCCGCGTAGGCCGGGGTCCGGCACGGGCTCGCTCGACCCGCGCGCATGACCGGCCCCTCTGTGGACCCTTCGGTGCCTGCTCCGCGTCCCGTGGAAGTCGAGCTGAAATATCGCCTCCGCCAAGAAGCGGCCGGCGATCGATACCTGATCGCAGAGGAGCTCGGCGGGTTCCACCCGATCACTCCGGTCCGCTCCACCCAGCTCGAGGATCGCTACCTGGATACGGGCGATGGCGCCCTCGCCCGAGCCGGCTTCGCGGCCCGACTTCGCCAAACCGCGAAAGGCACCACGGTATCGGTGAAGTCGCTTGTTCGGCGCCCAGGCGAAGGCGGCGCGCACCGGCGCGAAGAGCTGGAGGGTCCTGCCGATAGGACCGCTGGCCCGCGCGACTGGCCGCCCTCTGACGCGCGCTCGCTCATCCTCGAACAATGCGGCGATGCGCCGCTCGTGGAGCTCGTGACGATTCGCCAGCTCCGCCGGAAGCGGAAGCTGCAGTCCGCGGACACGATCGTCGAGTTGAGCCTCGACGAGGTCGATGCGGTCGCCCGAAGCCGGGTCGTCGATCGCTTCGTGGAGCTCGAGGTTGAGCTCATGGAGGGCGACGAGTCCGCCCTCGAACCGATCGATGCAGTTCTCGCTGACGATCCCGGACTGGCGCTCTCTACCGGCTCGAAGCTCGAGGCGGCGCTGTCGGCGATCCAGGCGTCGACGGGCCGGCGCGGCAAACGAGCGGCCGCGTTCCTCGCGCTCATCGAGCCGGAGCCTGAGCCGGCGAAGGCCGAACCGGAACCGGAGTTCGAGCGTGGGTCCGAGGCACGGCCGGAGGCGGAGCCGGCGGCCGAACCGCAGCCCGGGGCCGAGCCGGCGGACGAGGCGGAGGTCGAACTGCAGCCCGGGGCCGAGCAACAGCCCGAGCCCGAGGCCAGGCGCGTGCCCGCCAGCAGGTCCCGGTCCAAGCCGGAACCGGAGGCCGAGCCCGGCGCTCCTCGCCTGGTCGTGGGCAAGACGCCCGGCGTCCTCGCCGAGGACCGTCTTGCCGAGGCAGGCCGCAAGGTCCTCCGCTTTCACCTCGCTCGGATGCTCGAGCGAGAGGCCGGGACCCGCGAGGGAGCCGACGCCGAGGAGCTCCACGGGATGCGCGTCGCGACCCGTCGACAACGAGCCGCCTGGCGCGTTTTCGGCGAGGCGTTCAGGGCGGGCCGGACGCGGACCCATCGGAAACGGCTGCGAGAAGTCGCCGCCCGACTCGGCGCCGTCCGCGATCTCGACGTCCTGCTCGAAGCCGCAGACGCCTACCGGGCCGACCTGCCCAAGGCCGAGCAGCGAGCGCTTGAGCCGCTGCTGCGCGGCTGGCGGGACCACCGTGACGACGCGCGTCGCCTGCTCATCCGCGAGCTCGACTCCGACGGCTACACGCGCTGGATCGACGACTACACCGAGTTCGTCCGACGCGAGGGCCTCGCGGTGTCACCCGTCTCGCCGACGGAGCCGCACCGCGTCCGCGACACCGCCGCGTCGCGGATCCTCGCCGCGTATGAGGGTGTCCGCGCCTATGAGCCGGTGCTGCGCTGGGCCGACGTTGAGACGCTCCACGAGCTCCGGATCGCCGGCAAGTGGCTCCGCTATACCCTCGAGTTCGTGCGGGAGGCGCTCAGCCCGGAGGCGTCGCTGCTGATCGCCCGTGTCACGGCTCTGCAGGACCACCTGGGACTGCTCAACGATGCCGACGTCACGGCCCACATGGCTCGATCCTTCCTCGTCGAGAACGCGGGCGACCTCAGCCAGCTCGAGAGCACGGCAATCGCCCGGTACCTCGTCAGCCGCGAGAAGGAGGTCGCCCGGCTCCGGCGAACGGTCGGCGCCCCGTGGCGGGGCGTCGCGGGCGTGTCCTTCCGCCGGGCGCTCGGTAGGACAGTCGCCGGACTCTGATTACCTGACCCAACCTTGGGCCAGCCTATCGAGGTCGTCGCGCCAGCTCGCGCCAGCGTGGGCAACGGCCAGCACGGTTCCTTCGCGGATACCACTGTCTGCGACGCGGATCTCCGTGACGCCGAACTTCAGCATGATCGCCTCGACGATCGCGGCCCCTGCGGCCAGGATGCGAGCCCGGGCAGGGCGCAGGCCATGGCGGGCGGCGATCTCCTCGCTCGGCTCGTTCGCGACGAGGCGGAAGGCCGTGTCCAAGTCGCCGGACCCGAGACGCCGAGCCTCCGGCGCGTCCTGGATGACCTTGAGCAGGTTCGAGGCCGGGCCTCCGACGAGGACGACCTCGGCAGGACGGAATGCGGGCGCGGCGGCGACGACGTCGGCGGCTGCGGCGCGAAGGGCGGCGAGGTCACGGCCGCTCGGCGGGTCGCCCGCGATGAAGCGTCCTGTCAGCCGCGTCGCCCCGACCTGCAGCCCCGAGGCGACGGCTCGCCGCTCCGGCCCGACGAAAACGAGTTCGCTGCTCCCCCCGCCGATGTCGACGACGAGCAGGTCGTGCTCAACGGGCCGGCCCTCCGTAACGCCGATCAGCACGAGGAACGCCTCCTCCTCGTGGCTCAGCACGTGGAGGGGGATGCCGGTCCCCTCATCGACCTCGTGGACGATCCGCGACGCATCCGCCAGCCGGCGGAGCGGCTCCGTCCCCACGAAGGTCGGATCGACTGCTCCGCTGTCGCGGGCGACCGACGCATACCGGGCGAGGACGTCGACGAGTGCCTGACGGCCGGCCTCGCCCAGCATGCCTGACGCGTCGACCGCCTCGCCGAGGCCGAGGAACACGGACTCGTCCACCAGCGGCTCGAGGCGATGGTCGACGACTTCCGCGACCAACAGGTGGACGGACGTCGAACCGAGGTCGACGGCGGCGCCGATGCGTTCCGGACTCGGCGCCACTCAGCTGTCGATCAGGACGAGGTCGATGGCTTGGCTGGGCGACGCCGCGTCGCCGGCTTGGCCGCACGCGTCGTCGCCGGCTTGGCCGCGCTCGTCTTGGGCTTCGTGCTTCGCGGTCGCTTCGGCTTGGCTGCAGTTGCCTTCGGCTTGGCCGCGGGCGTCTTCGGCTTGGCCGCGCGTCGTCGCTTTCGGCGTCGCCGCAACAGCGGCCGCCAGGCGCGTGGCCGCAGCAGCGGCCGCCGGGCGCGTGGTTGCCGCAGTCTTCGAGATGCCCTCGACTTCGCCGCCGTCGCCTTGCTCCGCCGTCGTCTGGCCTTCTGCCGTGAAGCCGCCGCCGCGGCCGTCGGGCGCGTGGCCGCCGCGGTCTTCGAGGATGCCCTCGACTTCGCCGCCGACGCCTTGCTCCGCCGTCGCGTGCCCGTCTGCCGTGAGGCCGCCGCAGGGCGAGTCTGGAGGTTCTTGAGCCCCTCCACGAGCGCCCCGAGCTCGCGAACCTCGGCAGTCACCTCGGCGAGCCGGACCGTCCGCTTCTCTCGGTTCTTGTCGGTCGCGTGCGCGAGCCGCTCACGCCGGCGCGTCTCCTCGTCGCGTGCTGCCGCGAGCGCGAACTCGAGCCACTCGATGTGGCGGGCCACTGCCGCGACGGGCGTCATCCCCACCTGAACTGCTTTTGCCATCGGATCTCCCTAGAAACGTGCCACGTCCGATCAACTCTCCCGGGTTGCTGGAGCGGGCGGCCGATTGTAGCGCCCCACGGTTGGGCGAGAACGCTCTCGGGAGAACGCTCTCTGTCCCAATTTGGCTCGCCCACGCGGGCTCGGCGACGACCGGGCCGATGCTCCCTACTCCCTCGAGGGTTCACCGCGCAGCGCCGCGTCGATCCTCCTCAACACGTTGACGCCCAATCGGTTCTCGTCCTCGAGGAGGCGCCCGTACATGCGCTGCAGCGCTTCAATCTGTCGCTCTTCGCGATCCAGCGGCTCAGTCTGGTGAAGGACCAGCTCGTCTGCCGGATCGCTCGCTTCTAACTCCGTCTGCACGTCCTGCCTCTCAAATGCAGAGATGCGGTTCCTACCCTTCGGCGGGGGTGGAGTGTAACGCTTCGTCGCGCGTTAACAAAGCCTTAACGGGCCACGAACCCCTCGTTGAACGCGTCCTCCGAACCTTCGTCCCGGAGTGAACAGCAATTCCCGCGCCTGAGCGCGGCCGAGACCCGCGCCCGAGCGCGGCCGAGAGGAGAGACCTTAGTGTCGATTTCCGGTTCGAAGCGCCTTGCGGCGATCGCCTTCGCGTCGATCATCGCAATCGGCGCCTGTAGCAGCCCAGGCGCGAATGCCACCCCCAGCGCGGCGGCCCCGACCACCGGCGCGAGCGCGCCCGGGTCGACCGAGCCTTCCGCCGCCGCCCTCACGGGCAGCGTGACGATCGACGGATCGAGCACCGTCTACCCGATCACCGAGGCCGTCGCCGAGGACTTCCAGGCAGCGAATGGCGGCGTGAAGGTCACGGCCGCGTTCTCGGGGACAGGCGGCGGCTTCAAGCTCTTCTGCGTCGGCGACACCGACATCAACGACGCCTCACGGCCGATCAAGGCGGACGACGAAGGCGAGGGCGTGGCCTGCGAGGCAAACAACATCGAGTACGTCGAGCTGCAGGTGGCGATCGACGGCCTGACCGTGGTCGTCAACCCGGCGAACACGTTCGCGACCTGCCTCACGGTCGACGAACTCGCCAAGATCTACGGCCCGGACTCGCCGCAGAACCTGACGTGGGCCGACGTGCGGGCAGGCTTTCCCGCCGATCCCGTCAACCGCTTCATGCCCGGCGCGGACTCCGGCACGTTCGACTACTTCACCGAGGTGATCAACGGCGAGGTCGACGCGGCGACCCAGTACGCCACTCCCTCCGAGGACGACAACGTCCTCGTGACCGGAGTCGCCGGCGACGTCAACGCGATCGCATTCTTCGGCTACGCCTATTTCGTCGAGAACGAGGACAAGGTCAAAGCCCTCGAGGTCGATGGCGGCGACGGTTGCATCGCACCGACCGAGGCCACGATCAACGACAACAGCTACGCCCCGCTCAGCCGCCCCCTGTTCATCTATCCGGACGTCGCCAAGGCAAAGGCGCGGCCGGAGCTCAAGGCGTTCGTCGATTTCTATCTCGAGAACACGAACACCCTGTCCGCCGAAGTCGGATACGTGGCGCTCCCTGACGACCTCCTCCAGAAGGAGAAGGACGAATGGGCCGCGGCGGTCGGCGGGTAACAGACCGGCACTGACGCTCTCCTCCTCCAGCGCGCACCGGCTCGAAACTCGGATCGAGCCGGTGCGCCTTCCCATTTCCGGCGCGGCTCCGCGACAATAGAGCGCAGCCGACCGGCAAGGAGATTCCAGATCGCATGACCGCGCCGCCCCTCGACCTGACCAGGCACCGCCCGACGTCTGAACGAATCATAGAATTCGGTCTCTTTCTGGCGGCCGTCATCGGAGTCGTCACGACGGCTGGGATCATCCTCGTCCTGGCGGTCCAGACCTTCGAGTTCTTCCTGCAGGTGAGCCCGATCGCCTTCCTGACTGGAACGAAGTGGTCGGCCGCGATCCGGCCGTATGCCTTTGGCATCCTGCCACTCGTGGCGGGGACCTTGCTTGTTGCCGGGATTGCGATGCTCGTCGCCGCGCCGCTCGGGCTGCTGTCCGCCATCCTGCTCTCGGACTACGCATCTCCGCGCGTCCGGACGACCGTCAAGCCGATCCTCGAAACGCTCGCCGGCATCCCGACGATTGTCTTCGGGTTCTTTGCCATCAACTTCATTGCTCCGCAGGTACTCCAGCCGCTGCTCGGCAAGTCCAACATCGGGACCTTCTCGGCTCTGTCGGGCGGGATCGTGGTTGGCCTGCTCGTCACGCCGCTCATCGCCTCGATCTCCGAAGATGCCATGCGCGCTGTCCCGCGAGGCATGCGCGAGGGCGCCTACGCGATGGGAGCGACGAAATTCGAGGTCGTCCGCAAGGTCGTCCTGCCTGCCGCGGTGTCCGGGATCATGGCCTCGATCATCCTTGCCATGAGCCGTGCGATTGGCGAGACGATGGCCGTCTCGCTCGCGGTCGGCGACAAGCCGCAACTGACGTTCGATCCGACCGAAAGCGTCCAGACCATGACGGGATTCATCGCCCAGATCGCGATCGGTGAGACCGCCCAGGGCTCGATCCAGTTCCAATCTCTGTTCGCGGTCGGGGCAACGCTGTTCGCGATAACCATGGTGCTCAACCTCATCAGCGCCTGGGTCGTCCGCAGGTACCGGACGGTGTACTGATGACTGCCGCTGCCCCCCCGATCGCTCCTGTCGCCACCGGATTCGAGCCGGCCCTCGCCCGTCGAAAGCTGACCGGCACGATCTTCTACGGCGCGTGCATCGCGGCGATCGGGATTCTCCTGATGACCCTGCTCATCCTCTTGTTCGACATACTTTCGCGCGGCCTGCCCTGGCTGGACCTCCAGTTCCTGACAGGCGTCCCGTCGCGGAGCCCGGAGAGGGCGGGCGTGCTGCCGGCCCTCGTCGGATCCATCCAGATCGGCCTGATCGTCGGGCTATTGACGTTTCCGACCGGAGTCGCGGCGGCGATCTATTTCACCGAGTACGCGCAAGACGGCCGCTTCAACCGACTCCTGCAGACGAACATCAGCAACCTCGCCGGCGTGCCGTCGATCATCTACGGCATCCTTGGGCTTGCCGTGTTCGTCCGGCTCATGGACCTCGGACCGACCGTCTTCTCGGCCGCCCTGACGCTCACCCTCCTGATCCTCCCGGTCGTGATCATTGCCTCGATCGAAGCGATCAGGGCCGTTCCGAACGCACAACGCGAGGGGGCCTATGCGCTAGGAGCGACGCGCTGGCAGATGGTCCGAGGGTCCGTGTTCCCGGCTGCCGCGCCCGGGATCATGACCGGGATCATCCTGGCAATGGCTCGTGCGATCGGTGAGGCGGCACCGCTCATCCTCATTGGTGCCGTCGGCTTCGTCACGTTCACGCCAAGCCCGTTCTCCGGCGCATACACGGTGCTTCCCTTGCAGATCTTCGACTGGGCGAAGCGCCCACAGGATGAGTTCGCCAGCCTCGCGTCGGCCGCGATCATTCTGATCCTCCTCCTGATGCTGATCCTCAACGGTCTCGCACTGATCATCCGAATCCGCCTTTCGAGACACATCCAGTGGTAGAGGAGAACTCCGTGAATACCCAGATCTCGGAGGCGCCCGTCCTCGACTCGGCGACCGACGGTACCGGGCCCGCGATTCGTATCGCGACGACGCCGAACGTGGACGCCTCCCCTGCCACCAATCAGGCCATTGAGTACATCGTCGAGCTCGAGGACGTGTCCTGCTTCTATGGCACATTCCGCGCCGTTCGGAACGTCGACATCAAGGTCGCCAAGAACGCGATCACGGCCCTGATCGGCCCGTCGGGCTGCGGCAAGTCAACCCTGCTGCGCACGATCAACCGGATGAACGACCTGGTTCCCTCCTACCGATCCGAAGGAAGGATCCTGCTCGACGGCCAGGACCTGTCCGCCAAGTCGGTCGATCCCGTTGCCGTCCGTCGGCGCGTTGGGATGGTGTTCCAGAAGCCGAACCCGTTCCCGAAATCCGTCTATGACAACGTCGCCTTCGGTCCACGGATCAACGGCTACAAGGGGAACATGGACGAGCTCGTCGAGCGCAGCCTCCGCCGGGCCGCGCTCTGGGACGATGTCAAGGACAAGATGAAGCAATCGGGCATGGCGCTGTCCGGCGGCCAGCAGCAGCGCCTCTGCATCGCCCGGACGATTGCCATCAATCCCGAGGTCATCCTCATGGACGAGCCGTGCTCGGCGCTCGACCCACGCTCGACGCTCCAGATCGAGGAGCTGATGGCCGAGCTCCAGCGCGACTACACGATCGTCATCGTCACCCACAACATGCAGCAGGCGGCGCGCGCGTCAAATACGACGGTGTTCATGACGATGGGCGAGGACCGTGCGGGCTACGTCGTCGAACAAGCACAGACGATCGACATCTTCACCAATCCCAAGAACCAGCTGACCGAGGATTACGTTTCGGGCCGGTTCGGCTGACCCGGGGAGGACATATGACCGCAAACGAAGAGCCGACCCAGAAGGCCCTGACGCGCCAGATCTCACAGATCATGGACCAGGCCGAGAACGAGCTCCTGGACGTCGTGGCCGCGAACCCCGACCGATCACCCTGCCCGACCGGTCCTCGACCACGACATGGCCGAGATCAAGGATCACGTCCTCCGAATGGGCTCGCTCGTGGAAGACGCGATCCGGGCGGCGATCCAGGCGCTCATCGAGCACGACGCAGCTGCCGCGACGGCCGTCATCGTCAACGATCGCCAGATCAACGAGAAGCAGCGCGAGGTCTCGACGCTCATCACCCGGGCGATCGCCACCCAGTCGCCGGTCGCCCGCGATCTGCGGTTCCTGCTGTCGCTCGACCACGTCTCGTACGAGCTCGAGCGGATGGGCGACCACGCGGGATCGGTCGCCAAGCAGGTCCGCAAGCTCGCCCCCTTCCCGCCGCTCAAGCGGTACGTGGACCTGCCGGCGATGGGCGAGCTCGCGGCAACCCTTGTCGGCGACATTCTGCGGGCACTGGTAGACGTCGACGTCAGCGCAGCGCGCGCGGTCGCGGCCCGCGACGACGAGATCGACGACCTCTACCACAAGACCTTCGACGAGGTCGTCGACCTCATGCGCGCCGATCCCGGCAATGTCGAGCGCGGGACACGCATCCTGTTCGCCGCCCACTACATCGAGCGGATCGGCGACCGGGTGACGAACATCGCCGAGGACGTCGTCTTCCTGGCCTCGGGCGAGATCGAGGACCTCAACCCATAATCCTCGGCCGGATGGCGTCCGGAGCGCCGCCTCGACCTCGGAGCGCGACATCGACCCTCGGGACGGGTGCCAATTCGGGTGCTCTTCGTCTGCACCGGCAACTCCGCTCGGAGCATCCTCGCGGAGGCGCTCCTCCGCCACCACGGCGGCTCGGATTTCGAGGTCCACTCGGCCGGCACCGCGCCGAAGGGGATCAACCCCCTGACCGAGCGGGTCCTCGACGAGGCGGGCCTGGATCACGCCTGGGCCAGGTCGAAGTCGGTGTCGGAGTACCTCGGCCAGACGTTCGACTACGTCGTCACCGTGTGCGACCAGGCTCGTCAGAGCCTGCCCGGTGTTCCCCGGTGTCCACGAGACGCTCCACTGGGGATACGAGGACCCCGCCGCGGTCGTCGGGACCGAGGAGCAGCGGCTCTCCGCCTTCCGCTCGACGCTGACGATGATGAGTGGACGGATCCAGTCGTTCATCACGCTGGCGAGGCGGGAACGGGCGGCGTCAGTCGCAGCGGTAGACTCGATCGCATGGCCGACCGCGACACCGTCCAGCTCAACCTGCTCCGTCACGCGCATGCCGGCGACCCCGAGGGCTGGACCGGCCCCGACGCCGCGAGACCGCTATCAGCCAAGGGCGAGCAGCAGGCCGAGCGCATGGGACGGTTCCTCGCCGACGTCGGCTTCAAGCCCGACATCTTCATCACCTCGCCTAAGATCCGGGCCGCGCGAACGGCCGAGATCGTGGCGGACGCACTCGATTGCGAGGTCCGCGAGGACGAACGTCTCGCTCGGGACTTCGACCTCGTCACGATCGAGGCCATCCTCTTCGACGCGGGCGAGCCCGTGAAACCTGTTCTCGTCGGTCACGACCCGGACTTCAGCGAGGTCGCCGCGGCCCTGATCGGCGCGCCAAGCCTCCCCCTGCGAAAGGGCGCGTTCGCTCGGTTCGATGCCGATCGGCCACTCGTCGCGGGCTCTGGCACCCTGCGCTGGCTGATATCGCCGGATCTGCTCGGCGGTAGATACGCGCGCTGAGACGCGCGCGTCTCAGGCCTGCGGAAGCGTCATCGTCGCGTCCGGCGCGGGACGCCGCAGCGCCGATGCCGGGATGAGCTTAGGCCCGCCACTGAGCTCCATCGCCAGGGACCGCAGCCGTTCGGCCGCAGCCGGCGCGAGGCGGTAGTAGATCCAGGTCCCTCGCCGCTCGGTCTCGACCACGCCCGCCTCCCGGAGGACCTTGAGGTGGTGCGAGACCGTCGGCTGGCGGACATCGCAGCAGCTCGTGAAGTCGCAGGCGCATACCTCCGGCGCCCCGGCCAGCTCGCGGACGATGGCCAGTCGGGTCGGGTCTGCGAGGGCCTGAAAGAAGCGGACGTCGGGGTCGACGAGGGTGGTTTTCGAACGTGCCATGCGCGCATCATATCGACAAACATCTATATTGACAAGTATCAATATTACCGGTAGGGTGCGGCCAGCAGATAAAACACAGGAGAACGGAGCCATGGATACCAACACCAACATCGCAGCCTGGATGATCGCCGGCGGCCTGAAGTCCACAGAGGCTGCCCGAGATCGCAATCTCGCGCACCTGCGGGCGCTCAAGGACTCGCAGTCGACATCGCCGGGCCTCGTGAGCCGGCTGACAGCCGCGGTCGCAGCCATCAGGCCGACCGCCACGCCCGCCGAACCAGCCTGCTGCCCCGCCTGAACCACCAGACACGGACCGGAGGCCGATCACGATGACGACGCTCGACCAAGACGCGATCCACGACGAAGTCCGAGCGCGGTACGGGGAAGCGGCCCGGGCCGCATCGGCCCGCCGCACCGATTCGGAGGCGCGGGCCTCGTGTTGCGGCCCTGATGGGACCGCGGTCTACGGTGACCACCTGTACGCGGACGACGACCGTGCGTCCCTGCCTGACGCCGCCCTCCTGGCGAGTCTCGGGTGCGGCAATCCAACAGCCGTGGCGGAGCTCCGCGAGGGAGAGCGCGTGCTCGACCTCGGCTCCGGCGGCGGCATCGACGTGATCCTGTCGGCCCGCCGCGTCGGTCCGACCGGCCGAGCGTTCGGCCTCGACATGACCGACGAGATGCTCGACCTGGCCGTCCGCAACGCGGCCGAAGCCGGCGTCACGAACGTTGAGTTCGTGCGGGGCACGATCGAATCCGTCCCGCTCCCATCCTCCACCATCGATGTCGTCATCAGCAACTGCGTCATCAACCTGGCCGCCGACAAGGCCGCCGTCTTCCGCGAGATCGCGCGCGTCCTCCGGCCGGGCGGCCGAGTCGGCGTGAGCGACGTCGTCGCCGACGATGGGCTCTCGCCCGGGGAACGCGCCGAGCGCGGCAGCTTCGTGAGCTGCATTGCGGGGGCGCTCTCCTTCGACGAGTACCGCGCGGGCCTCGCCGCTGTTGGCCTGACAGACATCGAGGTCGTTCCGACCCATGCCGTCGCCGACGGACTCTACGCCGCGATCATCCGGGCCACCAAGCCCCTGGTCGCGCCGTCGGCTGACGCCATCCCGGCGATGCCCGATCTGCCCCGACCGCTCGTTGCTGTCGGCTCAGGTGTCGGCTTCCCCGCCGATGGTTGTTGCTGATCAGGAGTCGACATTTGTCGATCCCGGACATGCTCCTCGTCAGTCGTCTCGTAGCGCGCTGACGGCTACGGTGAGGCCATCACCGGACCTCATCAGTGGACCGCGATAGCGCCGAGGACCCTCAACATGACGCCGCTCGCCAGGTATTACCTCTTCCTCTTGGTCGAGAACGAGAAAGCCGCCGCAGCGGCTCACGGGATCGACATCCGCACCCGCCGGCCGTCGCTGCTGGACCGCCTTCGCGGGCTTGCTCCCGCTCGGCGTGGCCAGCTCCGACTCGCCCGCTCCGCTTGATCAACCGATCGAAACGGGCGCCTCGTCCTCGTCCGCGCTGACGGGAAACGGCAGCGCGATCGGGTCGGTCGCGAGGCGGCTCCGGCCGTGCTCGTCGAACCGATCGAGGCCGAGGTCGGTCACGTCGACCAGGTCGGTCGAGCCACGCAGCGCCAGGTCGGCCGCGACCCGGGCGACGCCAGGGCCCCACATCATGCCGTGACCGCCCGGCGACGCGACCGTGACGCCGTCGATCCTCTCGCCGTCCGGCGTCAGCGCCGGCCCGACGATCGGCAGGTGGTCGGGCGTGTAGTCGATCGTCGCCGCCCAGATCTTCCGGATTCCGAGATCGCGCGTCACGGGCACGAGCGCGCCCAGTCGCTCGCGTGCCTTGTCGTACATCGGCCAGTTGATCGACCGCGCCTCGCCCGGCGCCTCGTCCGGGTCGCTCCAGCCAAAGAGGAGGCCGCCTTCCTCGAGCCGCCAGTAGAGGCCCTCGCCGATGTCGAAGACCATCGGCATCCGCTCGACATCGAACGCGGCGTGGGGCTCGAGCACACAGACCGTGTGGCGGGCCGCTCCGGCCGGGATCCGGAGTCCGGCGATCCGGCCTACCGCTCGGAGCGACGGTCCGCCGGTCAGGATCACGCGTTCCGTGGCGATCGGTCCGGCGGACGTCTCGACCCCGACGACGCGCGATGCCCCGGACGCCGTCGTCTCGAGGAGGAGGCCGGTGAAGGCGGTCCGCTCACGAAGCTCGACCCCAGCCGCCTGCATCGCGAGCGAGTACGCGCGGACGTTCCGAGGCGGATCGATAAATCCGTCGGTCTCGATGTAGCTGCCGCCACGGTGGCCCGTCGCAGCCAGGCTCGGGATGAGCGCCGTGGCTTCCGCCGCCGACAACCAGCGGACCTCGAGCCCCTCCCGGCGCTGCATCTGGGCCCGCTCTCGGCCGGCGCGCTCATCTTCCTCGGTCACAGCGAGAATGAGGTAGCCCTGCTCGCGGAAGCCAGAGTCCGTCCCGATCGCCGCGCGCTGGCCGTTGTAGAAGTCGATCGTCCAACGCCCGAGAGCGACCGTCGCCGGAGTCCCGCCCTGGGCGCGGACGATCCCGGCCGCCCGCGAGCTGGCGCCCTGCCCCGCGAGTCCCTTCTCCAGGACGACGACCCGCCCGAGCCCATCGGCCTTCGCGAAGTACGATGCCCAGCCACCGACCGTGCCGGCCCCGACGACGACGAGATCTGCGCGCTCCGCGATGGTCATCGCACGCTCCTTCTTCAACGACCCGCGCGACCGTCCAGGGCCGGGCCTTCGGCGCAGATGGCATTGACGCCGAGCCGCTCGAGCCGGCCGTATGTCGGGCGGTTCCGAACTGTCCACGCAGCAAGGTCGAGCTCAGCGGCACGGACGCGGGCGACCGACTTCGGATCGATCGCCCGCCAGTCCACGGAGACGCCTCGGCAGCCCAGCTCGAGAGCCAGCCCGATCGTCGCGTCGGATAACTCCATCGCGTTGAGCCAGCGGGGCCACGACGGTGCCAGCCGTCCCACCCGTTCGAGCGGATCGGGCTCGAACGACGAGATGACGGCTCGCTCGAGGCCCGGCCCGCGACTGGCCGTGAGCACGTCGACCGCGCCGCGTCCCGGGTAGATCTTCAGTTCGACGTCGAGGAACGCTCGGCGCGGGATCGCAGCGAGCACGTCGGCGAGACTCGGGACGCCATGGCGTTCAAGGGCCTCCGCCGTGAGCTCATCGACCCACGCGTCGACCCCCTGGACACGCTCGAGGGTCTCGTCGTGGATGACGACCGGGACGCCGTCCGCCGATGCCCGAACGTCGAACTCGAGGCCGTCGCAACCCGGTACGGCGATCGCGGCAAGGAACGCAGCGAGCGTGTTCTCCGGCGCCTGCCGCCAGTCTCCGCGATGCGCCAGGCGCAGAGCCATCGCCTCGCCTACCCGATCGCCAGGTGGGCCGAGATGCCCAGGTGGTCCGACGGGTACAGGGTCGGGTCCTCGGGATCAGGGCGGTCGAACGCGAGGCGGGCTGACGCCGCCGTGACCGCGCCGCGGATCCAGATGTAATCGAGACACCTGGGGCTGCCGTCGGTGTCCATCGCCGGTGCCTGGAGGCCGGACGGCCATGTCACCGCCGGCTCCGCGCCATTGGCCTCCGCGAACGAGGACCTGAAGCCCGCGGCGGCCATCCGGGCGTACGCCGATTTGGCCGGATGGGCGTTGAAGTCGCCCATGACGATCTGAGCGTCGGCCGGCGGCGCGGCATCCATCCATTCGACCAGCTGCCGCGTCTGCTCGTCGCGAGTGCTTTCGTCGGGCTCCAGGTGGTGGAGATGAGTGACGGCGACCGTGACGGAAGCCCCACCCGGCAGGCGGACGGTCGCCCTGTGCGAGGCCCGGTTGCGCCCGAGGTCCACCCGCGCCTCGTCCGTGGCTGCGAGCGGCTCCCGAACGAGCAGCGAGTTTCCATACTCGGGTCGGCCCGCCCAGCCGCGCAACGCGGCGTACCGGCCCTCGCCCGCCGCCCCGATCAGCCGGTCCTGCTGCATCGGATAGACGGACTCCTGGAGACCGAGCACGTCCGGTTGGAGGGCACTCATGTCGGCCAGGATCAGCGGCAGTCGCTCGGGCCATCGGTCGGCGAGGTTGAGGATGTTGAGGGTCGCCACGTGCAGCCGCTGCATCTGCTCAGTCTGACGGGTTCGAGCCGGACGGAATCGGCAGCGCGAACGAGAACGTCGAGCCCTCGCCCTCCTCCGACTCGACCCAGATCCGGCCGCCATGCTGCTCGAGCACGTGGCGAGCGATCGAGAGGCCAAGCCCGGTTCCCCCACCCCTGACCCTCGCCCGGTCGACCTTGTAGAACCGCTCGAAGATCCGGAGCTGGTCCGCCTTCGGGATGCCGGATCCGTGGTCTTCGACCGAGGTGATGACCTCGCCCTCCGACTCGCGAACCCTGATCGTGACGTCGCCACGCTCGCCGCCGAACTTGAGTGCGTTGTGGACGAGATTGACGACGACCTGGCCGATCCGCGCCTCGTCCCCTCGGACGAGCGGCAGCTGGTCCGGCACATCCACTACGAGCCGCAGTCCCTGGCGCTCCGCGAAGAGTCGGAGGCGCTCGACGGATTCGCGGACGACCCGGCCGAGATCGACGTCGTTTCGGAGAAGGAGCGGCCCGCCGCCTTCGATCCTGGCGAGATCCAGTAGCTCGTTGACCATCTGGACGAGGTGGCCTGTCTCGACCTCGATTTTGGCAATGCGATCGCGCATCTTGGCCGGTATGGCGGTTCCCGCCGCATCGGCGTCGCGAGCCAGTGTCTCCGCGAGGAGGCTGATCGTGGTCAGCGGGGTCCGCAACTCGTGCGAGAGGTTGTCAATGAACTCGGCCCGGATCTGCTGCAGGCGGCGCAGCTCCGAGACGTCCTCGAGGACCGCCCAGACCCCCCGGACGGGCGATCGACGAGCCCGCACGACGATGACAGGGCCATCCTGTCCACGGACGCGAAACTCCCCGGAGGCCGAGCCGCCGTCGCGCGCCGCGGCGAGGAGCTGCTCGAACCTCGTGTCGACAAACGCTTCCATCGCCGAGCGGCCGGTGATCGATCCCGGCGCATGGCCGAGGAGGACGTGCGCAGCAGGGTTCGCCAGCTCGACGCGCAGCGAGTCGTCAACCCGCAGAACCCCGATGCCCATGAGGTCGGCGAGGAATGAGGCGTTGCGCGCCTGCTGGTCGAGCTCGACCTCGCTCGCGGTGAGCCGCTCCTGAAGGCGGCGGACCCGCGCCGCGAGTTCGTCGCCTGCGTCGCCACCTTCGGTCAGCTTCCGGATCGCTGCGAGCTCCCGCCCACGGGCGAGCGCAAGTGCCACGGCGATCGCGAGGAAGATCGCCAGGGCGCCGATGAATGCTACGACCGGCCAGTCCACGGTCCGAGCATCGCACACAGGCGACGGCCCTCGCGAGTCCGCGAGGGCCGATCTGCTTTCAGGGTCCGCCGACCCCGGTGGAACGGCGTCAGCCAGGTGTGAGCCAGACGGGATACTCGCGAACGGATACGGGACTGCCGTCCTTGGCCGAGCCGGCCCAGACCCGGAGCGTGCCCCATTGCGCCTTCGGGACGTCGTAGCGGATCGTCACGTCGAATGTTCCGCGGCAGCCGCTTCCGCAGGTCGCCATCACCTGCTCGTCGGCGATCGTCCGGTCAACGTCGTCCAGGAGCGTGACCCTGAATGTCGCCTCGAAGACGTTCGCCGAGCCGGTCACCCGTCCGGGGTTGCCGAGGGCTGCGCCATACGCCGGCCGGTCGACGTAGATGTTTGGCAGGAGATCTTCGAAGTCGGCGCGGGCGACGGGGCCGTCGAGCACGACTCCCTGGCTGCCGAACACGGTCACGGTAGGCCGTCGATCTGGAATAGCGACCGAGTTGACCGTCGCGAACTGGGTCAGCGTGTAACACGACCTGGCCGAGACGGAGGCGGACCGACATGGCGCCGCTACCGGACTCGAACTCGCTCGACAGGTCGACGGTCGCGACACCGTCCTTGATCGTGAGGCCAAGCAGACGGGTTCCCGCCGGGATCGCGGAGCCGATCGATGGATATCCCGGTGTCGCTCGCGGTCGGCCCGCCGAGCATGGCATTCATCGCCGCGGTCGCGACGGCCTTGGTCTCGGGAACCTCACGCAAGATCGGCAGGAGATCGGCTTCAGAGCCCTCGCTCGTATAGAAGTAGGCACGCACGATCGTGGTCCCGTC
Source organism: uncultured Chloroflexia bacterium (assembly GCA_963720315.1). Taxonomy (GTDB): domain Bacteria; phylum Chloroflexota; class Limnocylindria; order Limnocylindrales; family CSP1-4; genus CF-46. The sequence continues at coordinate 1,215,470 of CAVRFC010000005.1, read as the reverse complement.
CGGGCCAGGCGACAGGCTTGGCGATGGGTTGGCCTGGGGTGAGCCGCTCGGACCCGGAGACGCAGATGGGGTCGCGGACGGGCCGGGCGTCAGATCCGGGTCGCCCGAGCCAACGGCTGGCGCTGGCGTCGGAACAACGGACGGGACCGGGCCGAGCGTGCCGGTGGCGGCGGTACATGCGCCGAGACAGGCTGACGACGGCGAACACGAGCACGATGCGGCCGATGGGCTTCATGGGAGATCCTCTTGGGGGAGTGGCTGGCTGCCACCATCGGCCCGGCCCGTCGCCAGGTGATCGCCGCTCTGTAACGATCCGGTCACAGGCAGGCGCAGCTCGATCCGCAGGCCGCCGCCCGGCCTGTTGGACGCACGAAGCTCTCCGCCGAGGAGTGCGGCGTGCTCTGCCGCAATCGCCAGCCCGAGTCCGCTGCTGCCTCCGTGGCGAGATGGGTCGGCCTTGTAGAAGCGCTCGAAGATCCGGTCGAGCCGGTCCTCTTCGACTCCGGGGCCACGATCCTCGACCGCGACCGTGAGTTCGTCATCCGTCGCCACGAGGCTGACCTCGACGGGGGACCCTGGAGCATGCTCACGGGCGTTGTCGAGCAGGTTGCCGACGATCCGCTCCAGCCGGCGGGGGTCCGTCTCCACGATGACCGGCCCGGACGGCATCATCAGATGCGCCTCCGGCAGCCTGTTGGCTACGACCGTCTCGACGACCCGGACGAGATCCACGCTCTGGGACGCGAACTGTTCGGCCTCGGCGTCGAAGCGGGAGACCTCCATGAGATCGTCCACGAGTGTGCGCAGGCGGGCCACGTCGCCGATCAGGAGCTCGCCTGCGCGGCGCGTCCCCGCGGGCAGGGAGTCGAGATCGTCGCGCAAGATCGATGCCTCGGCAACGAGCGCCGCGAGTGGCGTCCTCAGCTCGTGCGAGACGTCCGCGACGAATCGGCGGTTCTGGCCCTGTGCTGCCCTGAGCCGCCCGATCGTCTCCTCCAGGGCCGCCGCCATCCGATTGAACCGATCCGCCCAAGCACCGAACTCGTCGTTCGATGTGACCGGCACCCGCGCCGAGAAATCGCCCAGCTCGATCCGCTCCGCAGCGCGCGACGCGGCCTCGACCGGGGCAAGAACGCCGCGCGCAACGAGGCGGGCGGCAAGGAGCGCGAGTGCGACGAGGACGAGCGCACCGACCACGAGGGCAAGGCGGAGCAGCTCAAGCGTGGCCTCGAGGGCCGCTACGTCGTGGACGAAGTAGAAGTCCGGGCCGTGCCGGCGGGAGCCGGCCGCCCACGACGAGGACGGGGCTGCCCGACAGCGTCGTCCACTCGAACGCGAGCTGGCCCTCGCCTAACGAGCAGCGCGGAGCGCATCGGTTAGCTGGCTCGGGTGCAGGCGAGCTCCGAAACGAAAGGCTCCTGCTGGTCGCCGAAGTCGACCATCGTCTCGACCCCTCGGCCCTTGAACGTCTCGACCAGCCGGCTGCTGACCTGCCCTCCAGCGTTCGGATCGGTGAGGCGGCCCGGAATCGTTGTCCGAGAGGTCGAAGCGGGCCTGGGCCGCGGCGTCGCTGCGTGCCTGCTCATGGATGCGCGTGTCCACGAACACGTATGATCCGATCCCCAGAACGGCGGCCGTCAGGATGACGAGCGCGACGAGTGTGATCGTCAGGCGGCCCCGGACGCCTCGCATCACGCCTCGAGCCGTCTCAGCGGACGGCCTTGTAGCCGGCCCCGCGGACAGTGACGATGAGCTGTGGCGTCGCGGAATCGGTCTCGATCTTTGCCCGCAGTCGCTGGATCGCGACGTCGACCAGGCGCGAGTCGCCGAGGTAGTCGTAGCCCCAGATCCGGTCGAGCAGGATGTCGCGGCTGAGGACTTGCCCGGCGTGGCGGGTCAGCTCGATGAGCAGGTCGAACTCCGTCCGGGTCAGCGGGATGTCGCGACCGTCACGTTCGGCCGTTCGGCCGCCGACGTCGATGGTGACCGGGCCGAGGTGGAGCCGATCGCCTTCCTCCGGAAGCCGGCCCGCCCGCCGAAGGGCGGCCCGGACCCGGGCGACGAGCTCGGGGACCTCGAACGGCTTCTTGACGTAGTCGTCGGCGCCCGCCTCGAGACCGACCACGACATCGATCGTGTCGGCGCGGGCGGTCAGCATGACGATTGGGATCGTCGACGTCCGGCGGATCGCCCGGCAGACCTCGAGGCCGTCCATGCGCGGCAGCATGACGTCGAGCAGGATGAGGTCGAGCGGCTCGGCGCGCGAACCGCTCGAGACCTTCGCGCCCGTCGGACGCGGTCGTGACCGTGAAGCCCGCGTTGCGCAGGCCGATGGCCGTCACCTCGCGGATCGACGGGTCATCCTCGACGAGCAGGATCCGGGCGTCCACGGTGTCCCTCGTGCTCCGGCCATCGTGGCCGGTCCCGGCCGCAGTATGCCAGCCATCCCGGCCGGTCCCGATGTCCCGGCGTGGCGTGAGGCGCCCGCGATGGTTCGATCAACCCTCGCGGTGGCGGGAGAGGCGCTCGCCGGGAAGGGAAGTCGGGCGGCCCGGACGGAGCTGTCCGGGCCCGTGGTTCGCCGCCGAAGGCCGGTTGGGGCCTTGCGGCGGTCGGCCCTGCGGCGGTCGGCCCTGCTGCGGTCGGCCCTGCGGCGGTCGGCCCTGCGGCGGTCGGCCCTGTCGAATGCCCGCCGGCGCATTGCCGATGCCGACATGCGTGGGACCGCGGCGCGGCCCGCCGTGACCTGGATGCGAGGGGGCGCCGGCGCCGCGGCCGATCGGCGCGCCGGGACGATGCGCGTCCCGCTGCGGGCGGGCGCGGCCTGGATCGGTCCGGCCGGCCCCGAGGTTCGGACGCCCCGCGGCGAAGTTCGGTCGGCCGCCGCGAGCACCCATCGGGCGACCTTGACCGCCGTGGGACCGCTGGCGGATCGGCTCCGGCCTGATCGTTCGATCGGGTTCAAAGCCCGGGATTGCCTCGGTGGGCACGCGATGGCCGAGCAGCGACTCGATCTCGCGGAGGAGTGGCCACTCGTCGACGCAAACGAGGGAGATGGCGTCGCCGGTCGATCCGGCCCGCCCTGTCCGGCCGATCCGGTGGATGTAGTCCTCGGCGACCATCGGCAGCTCGTAGTTGACGACGTGCGGGAGCTCTTCGATGTCGAGACCGCGCGAGGCAACCTCTGTTGCAACGAGGATCGAGGCGCGGCCCGCCTTGAAGTCGTCGAGGGCCCGGACCCGCTGGCCCTGGCTCTTGTTGCCGTGGATCGCAGTCGCGGCGATGCCGTCGCGGGCGAGCTGCTCGGCGAGGCGGTTCGCGCCGTGCTTGGTCCGGGTGAAGACGAGCGCCTGTTCGACGCGGCCGCTCCGGACGAGGTGGGTCAGCAGCTCGCGCTTGCGCTCGCGATCGACCGGCAGGACGAGCTGCGACACGAGGGCGATCGCGGTGTTCCGGGGCGTGACCTGGACGGTCGCCGGGCGGTCGAGGAGACCGCCGGCCAGGCGGCGGATCTCGTCGGAGAACGTCGCCGAGAAGAGCAGGTTCTGGCGCTTCGCGGGAAGGAGGTCGAGGATCTTGCGGATATCGCGGATGAAGCCCATGTCGAGCATCCGATCGGCCTCGTCGAGGACGAGCACCTCGACCTGCGACAGGTCGATCGTGCGCTGGCCGGCGTGGTCGAGCAGGCGGCCGGGGGTGGCGACGACGACCGAAGGGCCGGCGCGGAGGGCACGGACCTGCGGCTCGAAACCAACGCCACCGTAGATCGCGGCCGATCGGACGCGGCGATGTGCGCCGTACGTGCGGAAGCTCTCCTCGACCTGGAGGGCGAGCTCACGAGTTGGTGTCAGGACGAGGACGCGGACCGGCGGCCGGGTCGCGTTGCGAGGGTCCCGGGATGGGGCAGCGGCGCCGACGGCGTGGCTGTCGTTGAGGCGCTGGAGGATCGGCAGGACGAACGCGGCCGTCTTGCCGGTGCCGGTCTGGGCGCCGGCGAGCAGGTCGCGGCCGGCCAGCACCAGGGGGATTGCCTCTGCCTGCACGGGCGTGGGCTCGGTGTAGCCCTGGTCCGCGACAGCGCGGAGAAGCTCGGGCGCGAGCCCGAGGGTATCGAAGGACATGGAAGCATCAGCTCCTGAGGGCCCTCCCGCGACGTTCCGCGGGGCCCGGTCAGGGCGATGGTTGGATCGGGATCAACGGTTTGGACCGGGGCGCTGACCGGAGCGCCCATCGAACACGAGAGACGAGATTGTACTCGACGCAACGATCCCACGCGAACAAGCGTTCAGATATCCGCTACCGCGCCCGTGCGGGCTTTCGGCCGAACGGTGGCCGGGCGCTCGAGTAGGACCTCCCGCCACGGCCCGAGGAGGCGGTCCAGCTCGGCCGGTTTGAAGGCGTGGCGGAGGACGAGGCCGTGCAACGCCCGGGCCAGCGAGCGTCGAGCGATTGCAGGCGCAGGATCGCCGACGATCGCGGCGGCGTCGGCCTGGGCGAGCGCCGACGAGACCCGTAGGGCATCGTCGTCCTGAGCGGACAAGCCCGCCGGCCAGGGGAGATCGCCGCGAAGGCCTGCCGGGGACGACGTGCGCTGCCCGGCCGCAGCGACGACGAGCTGGGCCCGTTGGCCCGGCGGCATCGCCCGGAGTCGCTCGAGGGCGGCGGAGACGGCGGCGGTATTCGGGCCGTAGCGAGGCTGGTCCACAGCGGCCTCCCAGCCACGCGCGAGCCGTTCCCGGACTCGTTCCCGGAACGGCTCGGAGAGGTGCTCGTCCAGGAACGGACCGAGAATGAGCTCGTGGGCGTAGGCGACGATCGCGTCGCGCGTCGGAGCGTCCCACCGCGATTTGGGCGGGAGAGCCGCCGCGACACGTCGCTCGACCGCTTCGACGGCGGCGAGCCGATCCGGCGACAGGAAGCGGGCGATCGTCGCAACGAATGCGATCGGCGGTGACTCGGCGAGCGCCAGCCGGTCCAGCTCGTCCCGGTTCAGTCGCCCGATCCGAGCGAGATGGCGCTCCAGCGCCTCGGCCGGGTCCGCCGGCCGACGCGGTTTCGGCGGTACCGAGCGGACAGCTCTCCCGGCGCGACCGCGAAGATCACTCGGCCGGCTGTTGCGACGGCGACCCGCGTGCCGCTCGCGATCGTACCGCTCGCGCATGGCCGGATCCGACAGCCAGTCATGGGCGACATTGATGCGCTTGGCGACATCGTCGGCATCGGATCCCGCGACATCCGGGTGGTGGCGCTTGAGGAGCGCTCGCCAGGCGATCTCGATCGCCTCGGGGCTGCAATCGACGGGGAGCTCGAGGCGCGCGTACAGATCATCGCGCGGCAGCATCGGGCGGGGTGGCATTACACCGTCAATCGTACCGGCGCGGGCGCCGCTCAGGCCGGAACGAGCCCCTCGCCCCGGATGAGCGCCTCGACCTCGTCGATCGATCGGGTGGCCCGCTCGCCACTGGCGCGCTCCGTCACCTCCACGCCGCCGGCGGCGAGAGAGCGGGGCGAAACGGTCAGGATCCAGGGCATCCCGATCAGCTCCGCATCGGTGAACTTGACGCCCGGCGACTCGTCCCGGTCGTCGTACAGGATCTCGCGCCCGGCGTCGAGCGACAGCGCGTGGAGCCGCTCCGCGACCTCGGCGACCTGCGGGTCGCGATTCGCACCGATGGCGACAAGGTGCGCAGCATAAGGCGCGACTTCCTCCGGCCAGATGATTCCCTTGTCGTCGTGATGTGCTTCGACGATGCAGGCTACGTTCCGGCCGACGCCGATCCCGTACGAGCCCATGACGATCGGGTGCTCGCGGCCGTCCTCGCCGAGGTAGGTCGCCCCGGCGGCATCGGTAAACTTCGTACCGAGCTTGAAGATATTGCCGACCTCGATCCCGTTGGTCAGACGGACCGGCGAGCCGCAGACGGGGCACGAATCGCCTTCCTGCGACGTTCGTGATGTCGGCGGTGACGTCGGCGGTAAAGTCGCGTCCGACGTTGACGTTCCGGTAGTGGTAACCCTCCCGATTCGCCCCGGCGACGAGGTTCGGCGAACGGGCGACCAGCTCGTCGACCACGACGAACGTGTCGTGGGCACCGACCGGCGAACCGTAGCCTGGCTCCATGCCGGCGGCCTTGATCTCCTCGACGGTCGCTGGCCGCAGGCCCGTGGTCGTGCCGGCCGCATTCGCGAGCTTCGTCTCATTCACCTCGTGGTCGCCGCGAACGATCGCGGTGACGAGGCGGCCGTCGCCGGCGATGAAGAACGCCGCCTTCGCCGTCCGGTCCTCGCCGATCCCGAGAAACGCCGCGAGTGACGCGATCGTCGTCGTCCCCGGCGTCGCGACCTCCTCGCGCGGCCGGGGCTCCTCTGCTGCCGGTTCGGCACGCGGCGTCTGCGCTACCTGGCGGTTCGCCGCATAGCCGCACGCGTCGCACAGAACGAGAACGTCTTCGCCGGCCGGGTTGAGGACCATGAACTCGTGGGCCTGGCTGCCGCCCATGATCCCGACATCGCTTGCGACGATCTTCGTCTCGAGCCCGAGACGCTCGAAGATCCGAATGTAGGCGCCCTTCTGCGCCTCGTAACTGGCGTCGAGGCCCGCCTCGTCCAGGTCGCAGCTGTAGGCATCCTTCATGACGAATTCACGGACGCGGAGCAGGCCGCCGCGGGCGCGGGGCTCGTCGCGCCACTTCGTCTGGAAGTGGTAGAGCATCACGGGCAGCTGGCGATACGACCGGATCACGTCGGCGAGGAGCAGTCCCACGACTTCCTCGTGGGTCATCGCCAGGACCATCTCCCGGCCGGCCCTGTCCTTGAACCGCGTCAGCTCCGGCCCGATCGCGTCGTACCGGCCACTCGCCTTCCAGATGTCGGCCGGATGGACAACCGGCATCTCAATCTCCTGGCTGCCGATCCGGTCCATCTCCTCGCGGATCACCTGTTCGACCCGCTTGCTGACCCGGAAGCCGAGCGGCAGCAGCGAATAGATGCCGGACCCGAGCTGCCGGACGTAGCCGGCCCGGACAAGCAGCCGATGAGACGGCATGTCCGCGTCGGACGGATCGTCGCGGAGAGTGGTGAAGAAGAGCTGGCTCAATCGCATGGCGGGAAGAATAGCCGCCGCGGTGTCTGCTGGCCGTTCGGCCGCGCCGGACTACCTGATCTTCTAGCTCCGGGTCGAACCTGCTTTCGGGCGCGACTGCGCCTCGCGGGACTCATCGAGCCAGGCCGTCCACGGCGGCCGAGGCGCCCCATCCCCGAGTTCGAGCCAGCGAATGGCGTAGGCGACCGTGACGGGCCCGACGCTCTCGCCGTCGGCGATGCCCGGATCGATGTCGCCGTGGAAGGCCTCTCGGCCGAACGAGGCGGCCAGACCGCGGCGGCTCCGGATCGGGGCGAGGTGGAGTCGGATCAAATCGACCTCGCGGGCGAAGACAGGCAGGGCCCATCTCGCCGGGCGCCGTTCGGGGCGTCGCGCCCTTCGGACGGTCGCGCCGGCCACCACGGCCAGCGCTCGGTCGGCCGAAACGGGTCGCGGGGCGGCCGTTTGACCCTGGAACTCTCGGTGGGTCGGCCGCCGACGCCGCTCGACAACCGGGAAGAGGTTGCGCGTCAGCATTGCCATAGCCAGAGGATCGATCGGAGGCGTGAACGCTGTGTCATCGGAGCGTCAACGCTCCGGCTGGGTGTGCGCTCAGGCAGGCCGGCGGAACACGTAACCGACGCCGCGGACGGTGTGGATGAACCGCGGCGCCGATGGATCCTCTTCGACCTGGCTGCGCAGCCAGTGAATGTGGACGTCGACCGTCCGGGTCTCGCCGGCGTAGTCGTAGCCCCAGACGCGCTCGAGGAGCTGGTCGCGGGTGAAGACCTGGCCAGGATGGCGAATGAGGAACGTGAGCAGCTCGAAGGCCTTGGGTTTGATTGGCAGGGTTTCTCCGTCACGGAGGAGGCGATGCCCGGCGAGATCGACCTGGACCCCATCTAGATCGACGACGCCGGGAGGGGCCTCCAGGACAACCGCCTGCTCCGACCGCCGGAACAGGGCACGGATCCGGGCGGACAGCTCCCGGAGGCTGAACGGCTTCGTGACGTAGTCGTCGGCGCCGAGCTCGAGCCCGACCACTTTGTCGAGCTCGGAGTCCTTGGCCGTCAGCATGACGATCGGAACGCTCGATTCCGCCCGGATGATCCGGCACACCTCGACGCCGGACAGCTCGGGCAACATGAGGTCGAGGAGGATGAGGTCGGGCCGCTCGGACCGAAAGAGAGCGAGCGCCTCCCGCCCGTCCGCCGCCGCGACAACGCGGAATCCCTCCGCCTCGAGCGCGTCGACGAGCGTCTCGCGCAGGGTCGTCTCGTCGTCGACGACGAGGATCGTTCGTGCCATTCCCAGCTCAGGATAGCGAGTGTTGTTAACGCCTTGTTCATGCGACGGCCGTGAGCGTTCGGCCGGAGGATCGAGAAAGGCTCGATATACTGGCCGCGCCCAGCCAGCCCCACCTCCGGGAGCGTTCAGTGCGTCGACGCCTCGGTCGCCTGCGTCGCTCACTCGGCCGGCGACTTCGCGCATTCCTCGAGCCGCCCGCTCCCCTCCGCATCGGCTCCTATCGACCGCCGGTCCGGACGGCCCCGCTATCCCTTGTCGAAGCCGAGGCGACCGATGCCTTCCACGTGGCCTATTACGACGCCTGGCTAGCGCGCCAGGGCTCAATGGACCTCGCCTGGTTCGGGTACCGGACGATGAAGAGCCCGATGGACATGTGGATGTACCAGGAGATCCTGATGGACACGAAGCCGGACCTCGTCGTGGAGTGCGGGACGGCGTTCGGCGGCAGCTCGCTCTACTTGGCCTCGCTCTTCGATCTGCTCGGGCGCGGCGAGGTCGTGACCATCGACATCGAAGCGCGGCCGGGTCAGCCGACACACCCCCGGATCAATCGGCTGATCGGCTCGTCGGTCGACCCCACGATCCTGGCCGAGGTCCGTCGGCGGGCGACGGGCCGCCGAACGATGGTCATCCTCGATTCCGATCACGCCGCCGCTCATGTCAGCGCGGAGCTGGAGGCCTATCGTGGGCTCGTCAGCCCGGGCTGCTACCTCATCGTCGAGGACACGAACGTCAACGGCCATCCAGTCGTGCCTGACCACGGGCCGGGGCCGATGGAAGCGGTGCAAGCCTTCTTGCCCGGCGCGCCGGAGTTCGCGGTCGATCTCGATCGGGAGCGGTTCATGCTGACCCTGAATCCGCGCGGCTACCTGCGCCGGGTGGACTGAGGGAGGCCGCCAGGACCGAACCGACCCGCCGACGGACCAGCCGCCCGGCCTATACTTCTTGCGTCCCTGTCGGCCCTGCTGGAGTCCCCATGCGTCGTCTTCTCGGCCGGTTGCGCCGGCCTCTACTCGCGTACCTCCGACTCGAGCCCTACCGGATCCGGTCGGGTGCGCACCGGACGCCGACCGAGGTGTCGCCGCTGACCGACGACGAGCAGGCGATCGTCGATGCATTCCACAAGCTCTACTACGACCAGCGGGTCGAGGGCCGCCAGACGGTGCTCCTGTCGTGGTTCGGACATCGGATCCTCAAGTGCCCATTCGACATCTGGACCTACCAGGAGTTGATGTTCGAGACCAAGCCGGAGCTCATCGTCGAGTGCGGAACGCGATACGGCGGGGGCGCCCTCTATCTCGCCTCGCTGTTCGACCTGCGCGGCGGCCCAGGGCAGGTCATGACGATTGACATCACGGCCATGAAGAATCGGCCGGTCCATCCCCGGATCCACTACGTGGCAGGCTCCACCCTCGACGACGCGGTCGTCGCCCAGGTCCGAGCAGCGGCGGCCGGCAGGCGGACGATGGTCATCCTCGACTCCGATCACGCGGCCGCCCAGGTCGCCGCGGAGCTGAAGATCTACCCCGAGTTCGTTTCACCCGGCTGCTACCTGATCGTCGATGACTCCAACCTCGGCGGCCATCCCGTCCTCCCGGAGCACGGTCCGGGGCCGACGGAGGCGCTCGACGAGTGGTACCCGACGCAGTCGGACTTCGTGATCGACCGCAGCCGGGAGCGCTTCATGCTTTCGCTCAACCCGCGCGGGTTCCTGAAGCGGGTGGTCTGAGGTGACGGCCGCTCAGTCCGTGCGGTCGGGGCCCTTCAGGAAGTACTCCGTAAAGTCGACGCAGCGGCCGTCGTCGTCGAATCGGATCAGGAAGGCGTTGTAGTAGATCCGGTCGAGCTTCGATCGGGTCGCATCCGTCCAGTAGCTGCTCGTCCCGACCGCGACCGCGCGATCGCCGTCAACGACGTACGTCTCGTAGTGGGCGTCGTAGGTGCCCGGCGCGTCCCGTGTGCTCGCGTTGCCATCGGGCTCGACCCAGTCGCGGACGATCGCGTCGCGACCGCGAACGATCTCGTCCTCGGGGTCGTACGGGTGGTAGCGATAGGTCGCGTTCTCGGCGAAGAGCGACGCGATCTGGCCCGGGTCGTAGCTCTTCCAGGCCTCGACGTATCGGTCCAGCCAGGCCTGCACGGCGGATCGGTCCATGGCCAATCTCCTCTCGACGTCAGGCACGAGGATGCGCGACGAGCCTGACAGAACGTGTCAGGTTCGGCCTCACGTCGGCCGGGCGGGTGCCGCCGCTTCGAGCGCCTCGACGGCCTTGTCGAGCCGGTCCAGCGTCCGATCGTGGCCGAGCGCCACCAGTGTGTCGAACAATGGCGGCGTGGCCGTTCGGCCGGTCACGGCGACCCTGATGGCCATGAACAGGTCGCCGGCCTTCCAGCCGCGCTCCTCGGCGAGGGCTCGCAGGGGCGGCTCCAGCTCGTCGGCCTCGTAGCTGACCCGACCCACGTCCGCGATCGTCTCGCGCGCGGCACGAAGCGCCTCGACGGTCGTCGCCGCGTCCCAGCGCTTCGGGACGAGGAGCGCGGGGTCGAGGTCGAGCTCCTCGATCCAAAGGAAGCCTGCCAGGTCACCGATCGCGCCCAGCCGCGGCAACCGCTCCTGGACGACGGGCAGAAGGGCCTTGAGCTCGCCATCGGTCGGCAGCCGATCGAACACCCCGGCAGCGAGCTCGTCCTCGAGGAACGGCCTGAGCCGCTCGACCAGATCGTCCGGGTCCAACCGGCGGATCCATTGGCCGTTCAGCCACTCGAGCCGCTCCCGATCGAAGACGGCGCCGGCCTTGTTGACCTCGGTCAGGTCGAACCGCTCGACCAGCTCGTCGAGCGACAGGACCTCCTCCTCCGACCCGGTCGACCAGCCGAGCAGGGCGAGGTAGTTCACGAGCGCCTCGGGGATGAACCCCTCGGCCCGGTAGTCGTCGATCGCGGTCTGGCTCTTCCGCTTGCTCATCTTCGTCCGATCGGCGTTGAGGATGAGCGGCAGGTGGGCGAACGCCGGCGGCTCGTGGCCAAGCGCGCGGAACAGGAGGATGTGCTTCGGGGTGTTCGAGATGTGGTCCTCGCCGCGGATGACGTGGGTGATCTCCATCTCCGCGTCGTCGACGACGACGACGAAGTGGTAGAGCGGCGTGCCGTCGGCCCGGACGATGACGAAGTCGCCGCCGAGGTTCGAGACGTCGATCTCGATCCGGCCGCGGACGATGTCGTCGATGACGACGGTCCCCTCCCCGACCCGGAACCGGAGCGCCGGCTGGCGCCCCTCGGCCTCGAAAGCGGCCCGCTGATCGGGGGTCAGATTGGCGCACCGGCCGCTGTAGCGGGGCGGCAGCTTCAGCGCCTCGAGCCGCTTCCGCTCGGCATCGAGCTCCTCGGGCGTGCAGTAGCAGGGATAGGCCTTGTCGTCGGCGACGAGCCGCTCGGCCGCCGCGGCATAGCGGGGCAACCGCTCCATCTGGCGGTACGGCGCGTGCGGCCCGCGGGCGCCCTCACCCGCAACCTCCGGTCCCTCATCCCAGCGCAACCCGAGCCAGTGGAGGCCGTCGAGGATGTCCTTCTCGTAGGCGATCGACGATCGGGCGACGTCGGTGTCCTCGAGGCGGAGGATGAACGTCCCGCCCGTGTGCCGAGCGTGGAGGTAGTTGAACAGTGCCGTGCGGGCGGTCCCGATGTGGAGCGGGCCGGTGGGGCTGGGCGCGATCCGGACGCGGTCAGTGGTCATCGATTGATTGTACGTTTGCCGCTCGTGCCGGCCCGACCACCGATCCGCGCGCCCTGGCTACGTCTCAGGTTCGAACACCTGCGGGGACGCTATGGAAGAGGCTCGGATCGACCTCGCCGAGCAGGACGTGGACGAGCGAGGCAGGGCGAAGGCCGAGTGTCGCCCGGCCGCGGGGCCCGTCGAGAGTCAGTGAGTCGAGCGACTCAGAGCGAGCCAGGACGCTGACGTGGGCGCCGGGCGTCAAGGCTCGTGCCTCAAGGTACGAGAGCAGGCCCGCGTCCTCCTCGGCCTCCTCGGTGATCCGGTAGATCGTCGCCTGCTGACCCGCCTCGACCCGACTCAGGGGAGTCCCTGCCGGCCGTCGCCGTGCGGTATCGGCGTCGATCGGGTTGCCGTGAGGGCATGTCTCGGGGTGGCCGAGCATCTCGTCGAGCCGAGCCTCGACGCGCGGCGAGATCGCCCCCTGGAGCCGGCCCGCCTCCTCGTCCGATTCAGCCCAGCCGAGACCGACCACCGCGGTGAGCAGCCACTCGAGCAGGGCGTGCCGACGGAAGATCGCGTCTGCTGCGGCTCGGCCGGCGGCTGTCAGGACCAGCTCCCGACCGTCCGATTGATTGACGAGGCCGTCGGAGCCGAGGCGGCGGAACATTTCGCTTGCAGCCTGGGTAGTGACGCCCATCCGGCGTGCGACCTGGGCTGCCTTGACGTGGGAGCCGTCGCCGGCCATCACCCGCAACGTGAGCAGGTATTCCTGGGCAGCGGCCGACAGGTCGTGGCTTTCGTGTCGGCGATGCATCGTCGTCATGCTACGCGGCCCCTTTCTCTACGCGGCCCCTCTGTCGCCTACGTACGAGCGCAAACGTGACGCCGGCGGCGTAGGCAAGCGCCAGCACTGCGCCGAGAATCGTGGCGCTCGCGGCCGGCTCCCGGGATCCGCCGCTGGCGCTCAGGACGACCGCCGTCGGGATCGACGCGGCCAGGGCAGCAAGCGTGCCGACCGCCGAGAGAGCCGCGAGCGACGGCACCACGATAAGGACCACGATCACGGCGAGCTGCGCCAGCCACGTCCCGACACCGAATGGCTCCACACACGTCGCGGCGAAGCGACCGCAGCCGGTCACCTCCCCGGCGATCGTCGCGATCGCGACACCGATGGGCGGCCAGCCGACCAGGGCCAGACCGATTCGGGCCGGGAACCCAGCGCGGAACCCGAGCAGGGCCCCGTCAGCGTCCAGGCCGACGGCCGCGAGCGGATCGATAGGCGGGTCGCCGCCGTTCCCGGCGCCAGTGTCCGCAGCCGCCCCGACCGTGGTCCAGCCCGCATCCGTGCTCGACGGTGGAGCGTCGGGCTGGTCGCCCTCGCCCTCATCCGGGCCGATGGCCGCGGTGCCGTCGAGCCGCCTTCGGGCCCGGCGCTGGTACTCGGGCCCGTGCTTGCGAGGATCCGCGTATTCCTTCGGGTTGACGGTCCAGTACGTCCCACTGGACGCGCCGTACCAGGTGCCTCCGGACCAGTCCGGCTCGAACGGTTCGTCCTCGGCCGCGTCGTAGGTCGTCGAGCCTGGTGTGGCCTTGTTCGACGGCCGACGCCGGCCGCTGGCCGGGCGACGCGGCTCCTCGCCTGCCGGCCGTCGGCGGCGGCCGGTCGCTCCGTCCGCGCCCGCGGATCTGCCTTCGCGAGTCGCCCGAGCGCGTTCCGGGTCTGGCCGCCACGGCTCGCGTTCGCGGGGCGTGGCACGAGCAGCGGAGGCGCGCGCGCCGGTCCGGCGCGTGCCGGGGACGCCGGCTAGCAACTCGTAGGCCGCCTGGATGGCGAGAAAGCGGGGAAGGGCCTTCTCCCCGGCCGAATCCGGGTGGTTTGCCTTTGCAAGGCGGCGATAGGCGCGTCGGATGTCGTCGGCCGACGCACCCGGCGACAGGCCGAGCGTGCGATATGGGTCTGGTTCGTTGGCCACGATCGAAGTGTGGCGCAGGTGGCCCGGCTGCGCAGGTCCGATCGCCGGCGGCCTCCAGCCGGGCCCATCAGCCTCGCTTCAGCCGCTCCCCAGGAGCTCCCCGAGGGGCGCCAGGTCAAAGCTCGGGATCGCCTCCGCACCGACACGGCCGTGCGGATCGTGGATCGCGGGCCGGTGGTAGCGCGCGAGCACCCGGAGGGCCTGGCCGTCGAGAACGCCGGCCTGGACGAGTGCCTCGACTGACGCCGCCCAGGTGCCGCGGTCGTAGCCGTCTCCGTCCTCGATCTTGATCGCCATGCCGGTCGCGCCCGAGGTGGCGCCGGACGCCCGGGGTCCAGGCAGGATTGCGACCCCTCGCAGCGCCTCCATGCCGCTCTTGCTCACGATCCGGTCGGGAAGCGCCTTCATCAGCGAGGTATCGAGCCTGTCGCGGGTGCCGCCGATCATCTCCGGGTTGGCCATCATCGCGTCGCGGATGACCGTCAGCGCAGGGGCAAGCGAGGCCCGCGAGTCCTTTGCCGCCAGCGCCGACGGATCCGCCAGCAGGGCGTAGGCGCGGGCGACCTCACGGAGGGGGAAGGCATACGTAAGCACGCCGCAGCCGTCGATCGCCGTCCGAAGCCGCTCCGGCGTCGTCCCGAAGGCACGGGCGACCACGCCGCGGTACTCGACCTGGGAAGGATGGTCCTCGCGCCAGTAGTCGCTCGGGTCCCAGCCCTTCAGCTTGGACAGCAGAATCGATACCGAATGCTGGCCCGAGCACATGTGGCGTATGGCGCCTGGCTGCTCGCCGTCGCGGGCCAGACGGGTGGCCGTCAGCTGGTCGAGTGGCATCCCTTCGGTGCCGGTCGCGATTAACGCCTGGGTCGCGCCCGCCCGGCGGTACATGCCCTGGATCGTCCTGACGTGGAGATCTTCGCCGGAGTGGGAGCTCGCCATGATCGCGATCTCAGGAGGTTCCAGATCGAACACATCGATGCCGCCCGCTTCGATCAGGGCGACGACGCCGAACGGCTTGACGCAGCTCCGGAGCGTGACCAGGCGGTCGGGATCGCCAAGCCCGCGGAGGAGCCGCCCGTCGACGTCGACCTCGACGATGTCGCCGCGGTGGACGCTTTCTTCGATGCCGTTTCGAACCTGGCGGACGAGGATCGGCGGGACGATTCGGGAGCGGGAGGCCGGCCGCCGAGCGACCGAACGCGTTGCACCGGCGCGGCGAGTTGGAGCGGGCCGCGGGGCGGGAAGATCGGGAGCGGTCACGATCCCGCGAGAATACCCCGGCGAGGCGCATCCCGGCGACGCTAACCGGCCAGGATGACCAACCGAGCAACCTCTCCGTGGGCACCCGGCGACGTCCTGGCGGGCCCCGCGGTCAGGCGACGGCGGCAGTGCCTTGTTACGATGCCCGCGACGCTCGTGCGGCTTCCGCCGCCCGCCCTGAAGCGGAGATCTCGCCCTTGTCCGCGCCCTCCACGCTGCACGTGTCCCAACACCCGGCCGTCCTTCACAAGCTCGCGATCCTGCGCGACGAGTCCACCGAGCCGAAGAAGTTTCGCGAGGTCGTCCGGGAGTTGTCGTGGCTACTCGGTTACGAGGCCTTGGCCGACGCGCGGGTGCGGCCGCTCACGATTTGGACCCCTATCGAAGAGATGGAGGCCGCTGAGCTCGGCGAGCGCGTCGGCTTCGTGCCGATCCTCCGAGCCGGTCTCGGGATGGTTGACGCGATGCTCGAGCTCATGCCGACCGCCCAGGTCTGGCATCTCGGCCTGTTCCGCGACGAGCGGACGCTCCGGCCGGTCGAGTACTACAACAAACTGCCCGACTCCGCGTCGGTTGATCTCTGCCTCATCCTCGATCCCATGCTCGCGACTGGTGGCTCGGCGAGCGCGGCAATCGAGGTTCTCAAGCGCTGGGGCGCGACGGAGCCGGTCAGGATCAAGCTCGTCAACCTGATCGCCGCGCCCGAGGGCGTCCAGACCGTCACCGAAGCGCACCCCGACGTCCACATCTACTGCGCCGCGCTCGACCGCCAGCTCAACGACAAGGGCTACATCATGCCCGGCCTCGGCGACGCCGGCGACCGTCAGTTCGGGACGGGCAAATCGGGCTGAGGCCGCGCGGCGGGTCGTAGTGAAAGCCACTCGTTTAGCGCCTCCGCTGAAACGAGGTTTTCGCGACACTACCAGCCCGGCACGCCTAATCCAGAACCCCCCTTGACTGGCGGCGAGACTCCGACGACCGGCGGTCAGGTGGCGCCAGCCAAGCGTCGGTCGTTACGTTGGCATTCGGTCGCGCTCCGGTTCTCGCGGAGCGTCAGTCCGCCGGGGACTAGAGCAGCCCCATCGCGCCCAGCTCGCGGGCCAGCGCGACGTCGGGAGCCTTCTCGCCGTGCCTTAGACTCGCCGCATGGGACTCTTGACCTTCAGCATCAACGTCACCCTGGACGGGTGCGTCGACCACCAGGAGGGAATCGCCGACGACGAGACACACGCCTTCTTCACCCGCCTCATGGACGAGGGCGGGGCGATGCTGTGGGGCCGCGTCACCTACGAGATGATGGAGAGCTACTGGCCGGCGGTCGCCCGCGGCGACGAGGAGGCGCCGCCGGCGCTGCGCGAGTGGGCCGTCAAGCTGGAGGCCAAGCCGAAGTACGTGGTGTCGTCGACGCGAAAGGACTTCCCGTGGACCAACAGCCACCACATCGCCGGCGACCTGCGCACGGGCGTGCAGAAGCTCAAGGACGCGACCCCGGCCGGCGTGCTCCTCGGTAGCGGCAAGCTCGCGACCGAGCTGGACCGGCTGGATCTGATCGACGAGTACATGTTCCTCGTCCACCCCAGGATCGCCGGCCACGGCCCGACCCTGTACCAGAGCGGGCTGCCTAGCACGCGACGGCTCGAGCTGGTCTCGGCGAAGCCGCTCCGCAGCGGCGCGGTCGCCATGCACTACCGGCGCGCGCGCTGACTAGAGCCACGACTGGGCGGCCAGCCTGACCGTTTCGGCACGCCAAGGAAATGACGCCCACGCCCCGCCTTCAAACGCGGTCCGGGAGGCGTGCGAAATGACCCAATCGGTCGCTACGCGCAAAGTCCTTGCGCGGGAGGGACGAATGCATGAGGTGGACAGACGAAAGGTTCAGCGTTCACTGCCAGCGATCGCACCTATGCCTCCCGCTTCGCGGGCACTACGATTTGGACGTGGGCGCGATTCTCACCCGGCAGGAGCTCGAAGCCGCGCACTGCTGGGAAGCGGACGACCACATCCCGCGCCGACCAGCGATGACACGAGTTCCGTTGGAGGACGCGCTACCACCAGGCGCAATGGCGGGAGGTCCACGGACACCCCATCGGCACGCAACCGATCGTGCCGCGACCCGCCGGTGGGCCGGCGCGCCTAGTCGGGAGCCGCCTCCCGCTCGCCTACGGCCGGGAGACCGGCGCGACCTTCCTGACCGACGGCGCGCTGGCGGCCGCGCGAGCCCGAACGTCCGTCATCGAGCCTCACCAGAGCTTCGACCACCAGCGGCTGTGGGCCGACCTGCTGTCATCGGAGGCGTTGGCCTTCAACCTGTTCGGCGACCTGGCGAGCGACCTCGAGAGCGCCGATCGGGCCGTGCACACCTGGTGGCCCGATGCGCCCGGCACGGTGCGGGACGTCCGCTTCGCGCACTCGCCCGGCTGGCTCGATCCGACATTCATCAACAGCCTCGTCCACTTCGATGCAGCGTTCGTCCTCGACATCGGCGACGGGACGCAGGGAGTCGTCGGCGTGGACGTCAAGTACCACGAGCGGGTCAAGATCGAGGAGCCGAAGCCGACCAACCTCTGGCGCTACCGCGAAGTCGCCGAGAGGTCGGGCAACTTCGGCCCAGGAGCGATCGACGCGGTCAAGGGGCGTTCGGACCTCGCCGTCATGTGGCTCGAGCACCTGCTCCTGCACTCGATGCTCCAGCAGGTGAGCGGCTCGTGGACCTGGGCTCGCTACGTCGTGGCCCACCCGGCCGGTAACTCCGACATCGCCGACGCGTGCGAGCGGTACCGCAAGCTCCTGGCGGACGACTCGACCTTCTCGTCCGTGACCATCGAGGAGCTCCTCGACGGCGACGTCCTCCCGTCGCGGACGACAGCCGTGCTGCGCGAGCGGTACATCCCCACCTGAAATCGTTGGATCGCGCGATGTCAGGGTGTCGCGGCGCGGCGACGGCTCTCGCCGCCGCCGCGCTCGCGCCCTCTCGGCCCCGGGGTTAGTCGCGTGGAACGATGATCACGTACTTGCCGTACCACTCGGCATCATACGCCGAGGTCGCGTCCGTTTCGCGATAGCTGTTCAGCGGCGAGAACGCGGCCGAGACATATGAGTGGCGCGTGCCGAGCGGGTCACTGTAGTAGATGGCGGTTACCTTGAACGAGCCTCTGAGCGGATTCCGCGTCGTCGTGAAGCCCGTCATCACGACAGCGTGCTTTCCGTGCTGAACGAGCAGCCCGACCGCCTTCCCATACCTCGCAATTTGGTACGCGGCGCGCTTTAGGGCCGCCGCCTCCGTCGAGTAGGCCTCCCACTTGTAGGTCGTCGGCCGGATCGTATACCTCGAGAAATACGTCGCTGCCCTCGCCCAGCCGAGCGGGTCGGACCCGCGCTGGACGGAATCGCTGAGTGCGTCGCGCGGCTGCGAATACCGCAGGATCGCAAGCTGATCGAGGTTCAGGTCCCGCCCGTTGAGGATGTTCATCATCATCGCCGTCGATGCTGCGGTGCAGGTCCGGCTGTCCACCTGGCGCTCGTACGCGCTCCAGAAATACGTGTCGTAGGTGAACGACGACGCCGCGGAGACTCGCGCCGGGGCACCGCCAGTGACGAGGGCCAGGGCCAACAGCACCGGCAGACCGATCGCGAAGCGGCGGAAGCGGGCGGGCATCGGAACTCCCATACGGCAAACCGATTGCGTCGCGGATGAGCGGCGCCCAGCGGCCAGGCTGGCCGTAGGCCCGGATGCTCACAGATCTCCGAGCGTCGGCGGATGCTGGGGCATCCGGCCACCGATGTCAGCCTCCGAGTGAGCGGGAGGCCTTGATCCCAGTCTACGGTGGCGCCGCAACCCCGGACCATCGGCGACCTGGCGGGGACCTCCGTCGACGGTACGGCTGTACGCCCTGGGGCTTTGCTAGAAGGAGCGACGGAGGCTAGAGTCGCCATCAGCCCGGAGGACGCCTTGACCTACGCGACGAGCCGCCACGCCGCCGTTCAGATCCGCTGTCTCGTCCTGGCGGGGCTGATCGCGGGCATGCTCGGGGCGTGTGGCGGGGCCACGCCGGCCGCTTCGACGGCCTCCGCAACCGCGGCCGCCACGGTGACGCCGACTGCGCCTCCGTCCCCCGCCAGTTCGGCCGGTCCCAACGCCGATGCCGGGGCCGCGCTCGATGCGTTCCGCGCCTTCGTCCAGACCGAGCAGTCGTTCCACATCGCCGGCGACATGCTGATGAGCGTCGGCAATGTGACCCTCCAGGCAGCCATCGTGTCGGACACCTCGCAGGGCGATGAAATGGGCACGATCGATCTGCGGGGACCGGGTGTCTCTGTCCGTCTGTCGATCATCCTCCTGGACGGCACCGTCTATCTCCGGCTCGCAAACCGCGACTGGCAGACCGTGCCGGCAGGCGACGCCTTCTCCAATCCGCTGGGTGGCCTCGCCGTCGAGGGGCTCGAACCTATCGACATCGTCGACGTCGGCGGCGTCAAGACCCATCACTTCCGCGTCGAGAACCCGGAGGGCCTGAACGGCCAGACGTTGAGTGGCAACACGCTGAGCGAGTTGACGGTCTCCAGCTCGAGCCTCGACGTGTATGTCACCAACGACGGCGTTCCGTTGACCGCTATCGTGGAATTCGCCGGTACGGGCAGTTTCGGCGGCCAGCAGGGCCCCGTGACGGCCAAGATTCGCTACGACTTCTCGAACTTCGGCCAGGAGGTCCCGATCGTCGCCCCGCCCGTCACGTCACCCTAGCGATCGGCGAGGTCGATGTTGAGGGCCGGCCTCGGCGGGCCGGCCCTCCGATCGAGCTGAACGGAACGGCGGCTATTTGCCGCCGGGTGTCACCGGGACCGTGCCCTTCGTGAAGCCCTCGCCCTTGGCATCCTCGGTGATGCCCGTCAGGGCCTCCTCGACGATGTCGTTCGTATAGGCATCGATCGACGGGTCGGCCTTGATGATGCCCGCGTCCTTGGCGATCTTGACGGTCTGGGCCCAAAGGGTCGGGTCCATCATCCCGATGCCTTCCGGGGACGGCCAGACGAGAGCGCCGATCTCGTTCATCATCCAGCGCTGGTGGCCGGCGGGCAGCTGGCTGCCGGCCTCGACCGTGTACTGGATGCAGCCCTCCTGGTGGTCGCGGCAATAGATCCAGCCGCGGAGCGACGCGCGGACGAACCGGACGGCGATGTCACGGTTGTTGCCCTCGTCGAGCCATGCCTTGCGCGCGAACAGCGCGTCCTGGAGCATCGCCGAGCGCTCGACGTTCCAGTCGATGACGTTGAGGTCTTCGGGCTTGTACAGGTCACCGGTCTCGGGGTTCGTCGCCTCGAGGACCTGGGCGTACTCGTTGTAGATCATCGCCTCGGCGACGTCGATCTCGCGATTCAGGAACGCGACCATGTCGAAGTTCTGGATCACCTTCTGGAAGGTCTTGGTCGGGTCGCCGCCGGCCTCGAGGCCGGGGGTGAGACCGCAGGCCAGAGCACCGGCCGTGACCTCGTACTCGTTGCCGAAGTCCCAGACACCGACCTTCTTGCCGGCAAACCCGCAGGGATCGGTGATGCCGCTGGACTTCCAGGTGACCGACAGGGTGCCGGACCGCTGGAAGACCTGGGCGATGTCGACGAGGTCGGAGCCCTGCTCGCGGGCCTCGAGGACCTTCGGCACCCAGCTGATCGTGAATTCCGGGCCGTTCGAAGCCGAGCCGACGGTGTGCGGCGCGATGGTCGGGCCGCCGGGCAGGAACTGCACCGTGAGGTTCTCAGCCGCGTAATAGCCCTGCTTATCCGCGGCGAAGTAGCCGGCGAACTGGGCCTGCGGCGTCCATTGCAGCTGAAGCCGGACCGATGCGGCCTCTGCCGCTGAGGACGCTGGCGGCGCGCTGGTCGTCGGGGCCGAGGCGGCGGCCGAAGGGGGCGCCGCTGCCGACGGCGACGGGCTGGCGCCCGAGCTGCAGGCGGCGAACGCCACCGACGCGCTCGCCGCAAGGGCGAGTAGGGACCTGGTCTTCATCGATTCACCACTCCTGCCTGTTTCCCCTCGGTATCGAGGGGCTCCTCCTCGGGCGGATGGCGCACGGCTCCGCGCTCCGCGCTCCGCGAGCTCCGCCTCCGACCTCGGAGAGCTCATTGCAAACTCGCGAGTGCCTCCGCTCGCATTATGCCGCTTCGGTGGCTCGCATCGAGGCATGCCACGGAATGACGACGCGCTCAACGGCGACGACCACCAGGTAGAAGACGATCCCTGTCGCGGCGGCGAGAAGGATGGCCGCCCAGGTGATGTCGAACCGCAGGGCGCTCGAGCTCTGGACGATGATGCGGCCCAGGACGAGCGAGGCGCCGCCGAAGTACTCGCCCACGATCGCGCCGATCAAACTCAGCGTCGTCGCCACCTTCATCGCCGTGAAGAAATACGGCAGCGCATTCGGAATCCGGACCTTCCGCAGGATCTGCGACTCGCTCGCCGCGGTCGAGCGCATCAGCTCGAGGGCGGCGGGGTCGACCTGGACGAGGCCGCGCGTCACGTTGGCCATCACCGGGAAGAATACGAGGACCGCGGCCATCATCATCTTCGCCAGCGGGTTCTCCAGCCCGAACCAGTTGTTCAGGATCGGCGCGAAGGCGATGATCGGAACGGCGTTCGCGGCGACCGCGACGGGGAGCAGCAGTCCGCGGGCCGTCCCCCAGCGCGCGGTCGCGAGGGCAACGATCACCCCGGTCGCCGTCCCGATCGCCAGCCCGCCGAGGGCCTCGATGAGCGTCGCCCGCGCCGACGGCAGCAGTCCGAACCGCGGCGAGTTGAGGTTCTCGATCAGCGCGGCGACGATCGCTGACGGGCGCGGGAGGACGAACCCCTGGAGGCCGAGCGCCGTCACGACGATCTCCCAGCCGATGATGCCGCCGGCGAAGACGGCGACGGCCGGCAGGTAGTAGCGGAGCCGTCGCGCCCAAGCGCTTCTTGGGCGTGGCGCGGCCGGCGCGACCCGGCCGGCGGCACCGGCGGTCGAGCTCATCCGACGGCGCCCTCCGCCAGCGTCCGCTCGGCCGAGGCGAGGCCCGGCTCGTCGCTCTCGAGGCCGCCGCCCGCCCGCAGGCCTTCGCGAACCGCGGTCACGAGCTCGAAGTAGCGCGGGCTCTCGCGCGTCTCCTCGTCGCGCGGCCGGGCGAGGTCGATCGTCACGACGTCGGTGATCCGGCCCGGCCGCGCACTCATGACCACCACCCGTGACGACAGGAAGACCGCCTCCGGAATCGAGTGCGTCACGAAGACAATCGTCGTACCGGTCCGCTCCCAGATCCGAAGGACCTCCGAGTTCATCCGCTCTCGGGTCATCTCGTCGAGCGCACCGAACGGCTCGTCCATGAGGAGGATCGCGGGCTCGAACGAGAGCGCACGGGCAATCGCCACGCGCTGCTGCATGCCGCCTGACAGCTGGTAGGGATAGTGCTTTGCGAAGTCCCCGAGCTCGACGAGGTCCAGCATCTCGCGCGCCCGCGCGGCCCGATCCTGAGCGGACCGCCCAAGGATCTCGAGCGGGAGCTTGACGTTGTCCTCGACCGTCCGCCACTCGAACAGCACCGGGGCTTGGAAGACCATGCCGTAATCACGATCGCGCCGCGCACGTTCGGCGGTCTTGCCGTTGACGATGACCTCACCGCGGGTGGGCACCACGAGATCGCCGATCAACCGGAGCAACGTCGACTTGCCACATCCCGACGGCCCGATGAGCGAGACGAACTCACCCCGCTGGATCGTCAGATCGATCCCCTCGAGCGCGGTCGTCACCGGCTGGTCACCCCGCGAGAAGACCTTGTCGACGCCGCTGAGTCGGACGACCTGCCCGCCGTCGGCGGTCGCGTGCTGCTCGGTTGTCATCGTGATCGGCTGCTCCTCGGTGATGGGTTCAACCGGCCGCGGCGCCGGGCCGACCGCGGAGGAAGACGATCTCCGCCGCTCTGATGACCAGGAAGAATGCGACGCCGAGGATCGAGGCGACGATGATGGCCGCCCAGAGCTTCTCGGGACCCGTCGCGTAGTACTGGTTGAACGTCGTGATGACTCGGCCCAGGCCCTGCTGGATGCCGCCCGTATCCTCGCCGATGATCGCCCCGACGATGCTCGCGGTCGCCGCGATCTTGAGGGCCGTGAATAGGTACGGCAGCGACGCGGGCAGGCGGACCTTCCAATAGATCTCGGCGCGGGAGGCCGCATATGAGCGCATCAATTCGATTGCCCGAGGGTCGACCGATCGGAGACCGCGGATCATCCCGATCGTCACCGGGAAGAACGTGAGGTACGTCGCGATGATGACGACCGAGAGGACCCCCTGGCCGACGGCGAACACGATCAGCGGGGCGAGGGCGATGATCGGGATGGTCTGGCTGGCGATCACGTACGGGACAAGGGCCCGCTCGAGCAGGCGGACGTGGACGAAGATCGTTGCCAGGGCGAGACCCAGCAACGCCCCAAGGACGAAGCCGATCGCGGCCTCGCGCCAGGTGTAGAGCGCCGCTCCGAACAGGTACTGACCCAGGTTCTCGCTCGAGACGGCGGGCTGCCACGGTTCCCCGAAGCTCAGCAGGATCGTCCAGACGTGAGGCAGCTTCAGGTCGTTGGCAATCGGCCAGCGGAACGGAGGGTTCCAGAGGACGGGCGAGCCGGGGGGTGCCCCCGGCTCGCGCCACGGGACGCCGCCCAGGAACTTGATGCCCTCCCAGACGACCACAATGATCGCGAGGACGATGAGATACGTGACGACCGACCGGCGACGCCCGTGCCCTTCCTCGGACGAGCGCTCTACCCGTCCGAGCGGGCCGCGGGTGGCGGTCGCGCCCGTCACCGCCTAGCTCACCGCCTGGTCGGCGATCTCGAGCGCTCGATCGATGATCTCGAAGCCCTCGCCGAGTTGCTCCTCGGTGATGCACAGCGGCGGGTTCGTATGGATCGAGTTGTTGGCGATCATCGTGTAGAGGCCGTTCTCGCGGAGGAACTTGCCGATGGCCTTCATCTCGTCCGACGTGCCGTTGAACGGCGTCATCGGCGTGAACGGTTCGCGCGATCGGACCAGGTCGATGATCCCGAAGAGACCCAGGTTACGGTGAGCGCCGACCGAGGGGTGCTTGGCGTAGAGCGCTTCGTGGTGGCGGCGCATGACTTCGCCGAGGCGGCGCGAGTTCTCGAGCAGCCCGTCCTCCTCGTACACCGAGATGTTGGCGAGGGCCGCTGCACAGCTGACGGCGTGGCTGCTGTACGTCAACCCGCCGTAGTAGAAGTTCGTCTCGAAGTGCTTGGCGATCTTATGGTTCATCGCCACCGCACCGAGCGGCAGGTACGACGACGTCAGGCCCTTGGCCATCGTCATCAGGTCCGGCACGGTGTCCCAATTGTCGATCGCGAACCAGCGCCCGGTCCTCCCGAAGCCGGCCATGACCTCGTCGGCGACCATAAGGATGTCGTTCCGGGTGCAGATCTCGCGGACGCCCTGGATGTAGCCGTCGGGCGGGATGAGGATGCCGTTCGTCCCGACGATCGTCTCGAGGAACACCGCGGCGATGGTATGGGCGCCCTCGTAGCGGATGACGTCCTCCAGGCCCTGGAGGCTCTCGGCGGCCGGACGGGGCTCCTTCTCGCCCCAGCGGTGGGTGTCCGGATAGCGGACGACTCCGACGATGCCGGGCTCGTTCGCCCAGCGTCGCGGATCGCCCGTCAGCGTCATGGCTCCGAGTGTCGCGCCATGGTACGCGCGGTACCGGGCGAGGATCTTGTGGCGGCCGGTGTACGCCCGGGCCAGCTTGATCGCGTTCTCAACGGCTTCGGCGCCGCCGAGCGTCAGGAACACCTTGTCGAGATCACCCGGCAGGATCTCCGCCAGCTTGGCCCCCAGCCGCGCCCGCGGCTCGGAGGCGAAGGCGGGCTGGACGTACTGGAGCTTCGTCGCCTGGGCGGTGATCGCGTCGATCACCCGTCGATCACCGTGACCGATGTTGACCGACATGAGCTGGCTGTTGAAGTCGAGGATGCGCTGGCCTTCGGGCGTGTAGAGGTAGACGCCCTCGGCCCGTTCGATTGCGATCGGATCGATCGCACCCTGAGCGGACCATGAAAAGAATGTGTGCCGGCGAGAGAGCTCGACGATCTCTTCGCTGGTCATCTGGCCTGCTGCGGTGCTGATGCCCATCGTCCACCTTTCGGCCTCGCCGGCGCGTCATCGGCAGGCGTGGTTTGGCCGGGTCCTCGGCGCCCATGAATGACCGCGAGAGTACCGCACCTGTCGAGGACCCGAAGCCGCGTTCCAGAGTCCTCGACTACCCTGATCGCAGGAGATACGCCGTGACTATGACCAACTTGCCGCGAGCCATCCGCGCACTCGGCCTGCTCGGGGCCGTAGTTCTCGTCGGCTCAGCGTGCGGATCCACCGGACCGCCCAACTCGCAGAGCCCGTCGCCGGGCGGCGCAAGTCCGTCGGCATCCCCAGAAGCATCGCCAGCGCCATCCCCAGCAGCATCGCCGACCGCTGCTGCCACGCCCAGCGCATCGCCATCCGCCAAGGCCGCGGATCGCAACCCGGCGGCCTTCCTCGAGGGTCAGCCCTACGAGGTGACGATCGATCCGGCCGATTTCGTCACGGTCATCGACAACCCGTTCATGCCGCTGAAGCCAGGGACGAAGGTCTCGTTCGGCGGCGCCGAGCGCATCGAGATCACGATCACCACCGAGACGAAGACGATCCTCGGGGTGCCGGCGACGGTTGTTCGGGACCAGGTGTTCCTTAACGGGGAGCTGGAAGAGGACACGCTCGACTGGTTCGCGCAGGATCGCGAGGGCAACGTCTGGTACTTCGGCGAGGAGACCGCCGAATACAGGCAGGGCAAAGTCGTCTCGACCAAGGGAAGCTGGGAGGGAGGGGTCGACGGTGCGCTGCCCGGCATCATCATGCTGGCCGATCCACAGGTTGGCGACATCTATCGCCAGGAGTTCTACAAGGGCGAGGCGGAGGACATCGGCGAGGTGACTGGTGTCGGCGGCTCGATCACGGTCCCGTTGGGGACCTTCACCGACATTCTCGTCACGGAGGAGTGGACGCCACTCGAGCCCAGCGTTCGCGAGCGCAAGACGTACGTCCCCGGGATCGGCGTCGTGGAGACGCGGCTGGTCACGGGCGGCGGCGTCACCCAGATCGTGGACTTCATGCCCGGCGGTTGACGCGCGGTCGAATCGGCGCAAGTAGGGGCCCGCGTCAGCATCCCCGGTGTACGCTTCGCGTTCTTCCGACCATTTCGTCGTACCGAATACGCAGACGTGGAGGGCGAACGACCGATGCCACGCGACGTCCGAGGAGCGCTCCTGCAGGCGAGCTGGACAGGCGACAAGGAGTCGATGATCCAGAAGCATGAGAAGGCGGCCCACGACGCTGCCAAGCAGGGCGCCCAGCTGATGCTTTTCCAGGAGCTCTTCTACGGCCCCTACTTCTGCCAGGTCCAGGATCCCCAGTACTACAGCTACACGGAGCTGATCCCGGACGGTCCGACCACCAAGCGGATGCAGGACCTCGCCAAGCAGACCGGGATGGTCCTCGCCGTCCCGATGTACGAAGAAGACGGCAAGGCATCGGGCATCTACTACAACACCGCCGCGGTCATCGACGCCGACGGGACGTATCTCGGCAAATACCGCAAGACGCACATCCCGCACGTGAAGGGCTTCTACGAGAAGTTCTACTTCCGCCCGGGCAACACCGGCTATCCGGTCTTCGAGACCGCCGTGGGCAAGGTCGGCGTCTACATCTGTTACGACCGGCACTTCCCGGAGGGTGCCCGGGCCCTCGGCCTGAACGGCGCCGAAATCGTCCTTATTCCGTCGGCGACGTCGCGCGGGCTATCCGAATACCTGTGGCGGATCGAGCAGGTCAGCCACGCCGTCGCCAACGGCTATTTCGTCGGCACGATCAACCGGGTCGGCATCGAGAAGGACTACGGCGACGACGACTTCTACGGTCAGAGTTACTTCTGCGACCCGCGCGGCCAGTTCATCGGCGACGTGGGATCTGCCCACGACGAGGAGTTGATCATTCGCGACATGGATCTCGACAAGATCCAGGAGGTTCGCCAGACTTGGCAGTTCTACAGAGATCGGCGGCCGGACGCGTACGGCGACCTCGTCGCGCCTTAGCGATTGACCTAAGCCTAATGACGCTGCGGAGCCTCGCCAGCCTCGAGATGGCGGCGGCCAAGGAAGCCGTCGTCCGGCGGATGGTCGATGCGCTGCAGCGGGCCGATCCAGTCGCAATTGGTGAGCTACTCAGCGACGACGTCGTTTACCACTTCCCGGGTCGAAGCGCCGTCGCCGGAACGTACCGCGGCCGGGCGGAGGTGCTCGGCCTGTTCGGCGCGTTCAGTCGGCTGCTCGGTGGGCGGCCGCCAAGCCTCGACAGTCACGACGTCGTCGCCTCGGAAGCCCACGTGGTCGAGCTGGCGACCCACGCCGCGGAGCGAGACGGGCAGCCCTACCAGTGGCATGCCGTCCGGGTCTACCACATCGCGGAAGATCGCATCACCGACATCTGGTTGATGATCGGCGACATCTACGCCTTCGACGCCTGGCTCGAGGGCGACTGAACCTTTCGCACCTTCGGCGGGTATACACATATTGGCGTGGCTCGACCGTTCGGAGGAGGACGGTCGATCTGCGCTCTTCTCGTTATGCCACGCGGCGCGGCAAGCCGAGGGCATCGGCGGGCCTACGAAGGCCTAGAGCATCACAGGGGAGCCTCCGCGCTTGGGCGGTGCTACCCTCTCGCCTTCAAGGCGTCCGACCGGGAGACCGCAGCGAATGCAGTTCGGCTTCACCATCAAGCCCGAGAACACGATCGAGCGCACCGTCGCGCTCACGAGGCAGGCGGAGGATGCCGGCTTCGAGTACGGCTGGATCTTCGACTCGCACGTGCTCTGGCGCGAGCCGTACGTCCTGCTGACGCTCATGGCCCAGGCCACTGAGCGGATGCGATTCGGGACATGCGTGACGAACCCGGCGACCCGTGAGCCGTCGGTGACGGCCTCGGCGCTGGCTGTGCTCGATGAGCTCAGCGGCGGCCGAATGGATCTAGGGATCGGACGCGGCGATTCCGCCCGCCGGGTCCTCGGCAAGCCGCCGACGACGATGGCCACGCTCGAGGAGGCGATCGTCGTCATCAAGGACCTCGTTGAGGGGCGGACCGTCCAGTACGAGGGCGCGGAACTGAACCTGCCGTGGACCGGCAACTGGACGCTGCCGGTCTGGGTCGCAGGCTACGGCCCGATGGCCCTCGCGATGACGGGCCGGATCGCCGACGGCGTCATCCTCCAGCTCGCCGATCCTGATCTCATACGCTGGTTCGTCGGCCAGGTCCGCGCAGCGGAGGCGGCTGCCGGGCGGCCCGCCGGGTCCGTCAAGATCCTGGCCGCGGCGCCGGCTCATGTCGGCGACCTCGCGCTCTGCCGCGAGCGGACCCGGTGGTTTCCCGCCCTCGTCTCCAACCATGTCGTCGATCTCGTCAACAAGTACCCGCGCGAGGAGCTCCCGGAGTCCCTCACCGGCTACGTCCGCGACCGGACCGGCTACGACTACCTCCACCACGCCGAGGTCGGCTCGTCCAATGCCGGTTTCGTCGGCGATGAGGTGACCGACAGGTTCTGCGTCCTGGGCTCCGTCGAGGACCACATCGCGAAGCTCCATGAGCTCGCCGATGCCGGCGTCGACCAGTTCAACATCTACCTGATGAACGGCGACGAGGAGTCGATCCTCGACGTCTACGGGCGCGAGATCGTGCCGGCGATGCGCGAGGTCGGGGCGAGCCGGGCTGGCTGACCGCCCGCTCGGTGTCACGAAGCACCGGAAACGTGGCCGCCCGCGCCGTTTCCAGTGCCCTGCAGGGCAGTTCAGATCGGCGGACGGGACTCCTGTGCTATCGACAACATGACCCTCGGCGGGCGGACACTCCCGGCTGGGAGCACTGCTCTGGGATATCGCCGGGGTTTCACACGCCATGCAACATTCGTTCCGCCGTAATCGCGATAGGAGGACGAGGGTCAGCCTCGGGATCCTCGTGGTCGCCGCCAGCCTGCTCGTCGCGGTCTGGGGCGTCCTGCCGGTGCGCGCCGCCGCCGGCAGCGTGAACCTCGACCAGTGGGCGAGCACTGACAAGGCCTGGCAGAACGGCAACCTGAACGGCAACAACTCGCGCTATCCGGAAGGCGGAATCGTGCCATTCCGGCTGGCTGTCGAAGGCCTCGCCGCCGGCCAGCACTCGGTCCACATCAACTACGACTTCACCGCGGGTGGCCACAAGGCGTACGACTTCCTCGCGACGTGGGACGTCACGAATGCCAAGGGCAAGATCTGCGGAGGCGCTGGCGGCGGAATCTCGTCGATGTGCCCCAAGATGCCGGCGTCGTCGAGCGCCGCGTTCCCGTCGGACGGGTACAGGGTCGACGGGCTGACCGTCCGGGGTGCAGAGATCTATTCGGCCGCGCCGCGCCGCTTGACGATCTGGGGCGGGACGATCATCTCGATCAGTGGACCGACCCACTCCGGCTCCACGAACGGCAACAGCTCCGCCGACTTCCTCGTCCGCTTCCGCTCGACTGGTTCGCGCGTGCTGCTCGCCTGGGGTGGCCATCTCGCCCAGTCGGCCTACTGGAACCGCTCCGCGGGCGGCCCATCCGATGGAGCCGGCCAGGTGTCCGGCGCACCATGGCACATGCGGACGCTCCAGCTGGACGCCTCCGGCAACAAGAACCAGGATCGAAGCATCCAGCCCAGCGCGATCGTTGGCGAGCTTCCGCCCTTCGCCCTGGCGCCGCCAACGCCCACCCCGCGGCCGCCCGCGCCTGCCGCGGCGCCGGTGGTCACGCCGCGACCGCCCGGAAGCGGACCCGGACCCGGCGGACCCGGTCCCGGGATCCCAGGTAGCCCCAACGATCCGAACACCCCCGGCGGTGCCGAGGTGACCGTCCCGCCGACGTCGACGGAGCCTCACACCACGGGCCGGCCAACCGCGTTCGCGGCCGCCCTCGTCGTGATGATCGTCGCGGCCGCCGCGGCAGGACTCGCGGCCGGAACGATCGGCGATCGGCGTCGGAGGCGGTTGCACCGGCGAGCATAAGGCGCGCTTGATCGTCCCGCCATGCGAGTGGTCAGAGAGGTCACGGACCCCGTCGCCTGAAACTGGTTCCGGACGTCGGCCTGTTACGGCAGGCGTACCAACGCGCGGCCGGCAGGCCCGCACCGGCGCGAATCGTCCGCTTTGGCGGTCCAGCGTTACGGCAAGCGAACCAACGGGCGGCCCAGACCACCGATTGGGAGCCATCTCACGGTGCCAGCCGTCGCTTGGTACGGCACGCGTAACGCGAGGTAGGCGCCGCGCCTGGGGCCGAGGCGAACGTCCGGGTCCGGTCCCATCGTCGGGACCCATTCGCTACTGGACAACGTGACCCCCCTCCGGAGGACACTGGTGCGTAGACGCATCGCTACCGGAGGAGCCGCGTGTCAACCCCGCATCTGCGCTTTCGCCACGGTCACGACCCGTATTGGGACCTGGACGGAACCTCCGTCCGCCGGCGCCGCAGGCTGAAGATGGTCCTCGACGTCCTCATCCTCGCGGTCGCGATCGCGGCTCTCGCCCTCGTGTTCGGCACGCGACCCGTCGTCGGCTTCTAGCTCGGTAGCGCCCCGGTCGCTCGCCGCCCCGCCTCTCCGCCCTCGCAACGTCCTCGATTCGTTATCCTCCGAGTCCTCAGGTTCGGATGGATCGCGTGGAGGAACGATGCGAACGCTGATCACCAACGGCACGATCGTCACCGCAGAGGGCTCCACGCCGGCGGACGTGTTGATCGACGGCGAGACGATCGTGGCGATCGGCGCGAATCTGGCCGCGAACGGAACGACCGTCGACGAGACGATCGATGCATCCGGCAAGTACGTGATCCCGGGCGCGATCGACGTCCACACCCACATGGAGCTGCCCTTTGGTGGCACGTCCGCCAAGGACACCTTCGAGTCGGGCACCCGGGCGGCGGCGTTCGGCGGGACGACGACGATCGTCGATTTCGCGGTCCAATCACGCGGCGCATCGCTCCGCGAAGGCCTCGACGCCTGGCACGCAAAGGCCGAGGGCAATGCGGTCGCCGACTACGGTTTCCACATGATCATGAGCGACGTCAACGACGCGACGCTCAAGGAGATGGACCAGCTCGTCGCGGAGGGCGTCCCCGACTTCAAGCTGTTCACCGCGTATCCGGGTGTGTTCTACAGCGACGACGGAGCGATCTTCCGGGCCATGCAGCGGACGGCCACGAACGGCGGCCTGATCATGATGCACGCCGAGAACGGGATGGCGATCGATGTCGTGGCGGAGGACGAAGTCGCAGCAGGCCACACCGATCCGTACTACCACGGCGTGGCGCGCTACCCGATCTTCGAGGGCGAGGCGACGAACCGCGTGATCCGCCTCGCCGAGGCCGCTCACGTCCCCGTGTACATCGTCCACCTCTCTGCCCGCGACGCCCTCAACGAGGTGCGTTCGGCCCGGGACCGGGGCACGATGGCCTTCGCCGAAACGTGTCCCCAGTACCTGTTCCTGAGCCTCGACGACATGGGCAACGGCTTCGAGGGCGCCAAGTTCGTCTGTTCGCCCCCGCTTCGGCCGAAAGATCACTGGGACGAGCTGTGGACCGGCCTGGTCAAGGACGATCTGCAGGTCGTGTCCACCGACCATTGCCCGTTTGACTTCGAGGGGCAGAAGGATCTCGGCAAGGGCGACTTCCGGAAGGTCCCGAACGGCCTGCCGGGCGTCGAGGATCGCGTCGACCTCCTCCACGATGGCGGCGTCGTCGGCGGGCGCATCACCCGCGAACGCTGGGTCGAGATCATCACCACCGCGCCGGCGAAGCTGTTCGGGCTGTATCCGCGAAAGGGTGCGGTTGCGGTCGGGTCAGACGCCGACCTGGTCGTCTACGACCCGAGCGCGACGCGGACGATCAGCGCCAAGACGCATCACATGAACGTGGATTACTCGTGCTACGAGGGGCGCACCGTCCAGGGCCGGTCCGAGGTGGTCCTGTCGCGCGGCTCGGTAATCGTCCGGGACGGCAAATTCACCGGGCGAAAGGGATACGGCAAGTTCCTGAAGCGGGCGACAGCCGACTACGCACGGACTGCCTGAGAAGCCGCCCGGCGGGCACGGGCGGAGGCCGTGAGTCAGACTCTTACTGATCGTCGGCCCCGGAGTCCCCGGACGACGAAGAGGACGATGCACGCGCCGATCACCGAGATCACGATGCTGCCGAGGTTGAGACCGGTGACGTCGCCGACGCCAAGAAGCGACGCGAGGTAACCGCCCACGACCGCGCCGACGATCCCGAGCACGATCGAGCCAAGCAGGCCGACCCCGCCACCCATCAGGAAGTTCGCGATGACCCCGGCAATCAGGCCGAGGAGAATCCAGCTGAGGAGACCCATTACAGCGCCTCTCACTACGCGGCGGCTCCGATCACACGCGCGGACCCAGCCGCGAGACAGCGTCGCGCAGGCACCACCATCTCTGCGCGCTGGACCAGGTCCGTCGAGAATCAACTGTGTGGCGATTTGGACCGCGACGAGCGAGCGGCGCTACTGCTCGTAGCCCTCGACGACGTCGATCGGTCGAGGGCTTGCTCCCAACGGGTCCTGCCCGGCGTCCCGCCGGCCCTGCCGCTGGTGCAGCAGGTCGTAGGTCTGGTCGAGCTGGACCTTGATCTCATCGAGCCGTTTGCGTTCATCGGCGCCGAGGCCGCTCCCGTCGGCCGCCCGGCCGTAGAGCTCCTCCTCTTCGCGTGAGAGAGCGTTGATCCGCTCGAACAGATCCGAATCGTCGACCATCGCGACCTCCTACCGCGTCCGCGGAAAGCCGAGGTCGACTTTCGAGGTGCCCGGGTCAGGCCAGCGGGATGTGACGACCTTCGCCCGGGTGTAGAACTGGATTCCTTCCGGCCCGTACATGTGGACGTCGCCGAAGAGCGAGCTCTTCCAGCCGCCGAAGCTGTAGTACGCCACCGGAACCGGGATGGGGACGTTGATCCCGACCATTCCTGCCTCGACCTCGAACTGGAACTGGCGTGCTGCGCCGCCGTCGCGGGTGAAGATCGCCGTGCCGTTGCCGTACGGATTGTCGTTCACCAGCTTGACCGCGTCGGTATACGTGGGGACGCGGATGACCTCGAGGACCGGGCCGAAGATCTCGTTCCGGTATGAATCCATGTCCGGCGTGACCCGATCGATCAGCGAGACCCCCAGGAAGAAGCCGTCGCCGGCCGCCAGCGGGTGATCGCGTCCGTCCGCGACGACCTCGGCGCCTTGCTCCTTGCCCTTCTCGATGTACGAGGCGACCTTGTCGCGGTGCTCGCGGGTGACGAGCGGGCCCATTTCGGACGACGAGTCGGACCCCGGGCCGACCTTGATCTTCGGCAGCCGGCTCTTGATTGCCTCGACGAGCGGATCGGCGGAGCCGCCGACGGCCACGACGACGCTGATCGCCATGCAGCGCTCGCCGGCACTGCCGTACGCCGCGGAGACAGCGGCGTCCGCGGCCATCTCGATGTCGGCGTCGGGCAGAACGACCATGTGGTTCTTGGCGCCGCCGAGAGCCTGGACCCGTTTTCCGTTCTTCGTGCCGGTTTCATAGATGTACCGGGCGATCGGGGTCGACCCGACGAAGGAGACGGCCCGGATCGTCGGGTGCTCGAGGATCGCGTCGACCGCGACCTTGTCGCCGTGAACGACGTTGAAGACGCCGTCCGGAAGGCCCGCTTCTTTCAGGAGCTCAGCAATGAAGACCGAAGCCGACGGATCCTTCTCCGACGGCTTGAGTACGAACGTATTGCCACAGGCGATCGCGTTGCCGAACATCCACATGGGGACCATCGCCGGGAAGTTGAACGGCGTGATGCCCGCCACGACGCCGAGCGGCTGGCGGATCTGGTAGACGTCGACCCCGCTGGAGGCCTGCTCGCTGAACCCGCCTTTCAGCAGGTGGGGGATTCCCGTCGCAAATTCGAGGTTCTCGAGGCCGCGAGCCACCTCGCCGAGCGCGTCCGACGGGACCTTGCCGTGCTCCGCGGTCAGGAACCCGGCGATCTCCGCCCTGTGCTGGTCGAACATGTTGCGGATCCGGAAGAGCACCTCGGTCCGCTTCGAGAGCGACGTCGCCCGCCACGCGGGGAACGCTTCCGAGGCTGCGCGGACGGCCGCATCGACCTCTTCCTTCGAGGCGAAGGCGACCTCGCGAGCCCGTTGTCCGGTCGCCGGGTCATAGACCGGACCGCTCCGGCCGGACGATCCGGCGACGGCTCGACCGCCGATCCAGTGGTGGACGCGCTCCGTTGCCGCCGCTGCCTCGGAACGAGTCGCCCCCGGCTCTGCCACCTGCGTCATCGCTGACCTCGTCTCTCGTCCTGCTCGGAACACGTGCGGGCCGCTCTACGCCGAGACAGGACCGACAGATTACCCCGTTGCCGCGTCCTGCGGCGCCGGGCGCTCCCTGACCACGAGCATGACGACCCCGACGATGCAGCCGGCCAGAATCGCCAGATCGATGAGCTGCTCCATTCGGAGCGACCCAACCACGGCCGGGTCGCGCCACGTCGAGGCAACGACCGCCCGAACCAGCGCCCACAGGCCGACCGCTTCCAGGAACGCGCGACCATCCGGGCGGCGCAGCCCCGGCACAGCGAGCACGCCCATGACGATGACCAGCACGCCGAGTGTCGCGAGACCCTCGAGCGCCTGGGCCGGCACAGACGGGACCTCGGGCGCGAGCGAGCCCCATGGCCCGGGTCCGAGGTACGCCGTCGCCCATGGAGCGTCGGACGGGACCCCCTGACCACGTCCGCCGAGCACCGTCGCGAGCTTTCCAACGCCGATCGCCACGAGCACCGGCAAGGCTGCGATGTGGAACCAGCGTCCCACGGTCCCGTCGAGCAGGGCGGCGACGATGCCACCGGTTAGTGCCCCGCCGACGACAGCCAGCCCGAGCTCGAGGCTGCCCACGCCCGGATCGAGTATCGCCGTCGGGCGAGCGGTGAAGAACGCGGGATGGAGCAGGACGTAGCCCAGCCGACCCCCGATGACCGCTCCCGGGACGATCCCGAGAACGACGAACAGCAGATCGTCGGTCCGGAGCTCCATCGTCCGAGCGCCGATGCCGGCAAGGATGAGGGCGACGAAGATCGCGGCAGCAATGCCGAGCGTCTCCCAGCGGACGACGCCGTCGCCGATGTGAAGGAGGGGATCGAAGTCGAACGCGATGACGGCGGTCGGCACGACCGTCAGTGTAGCGAGCGGCCACGCACGAATGCGCCGGGCGGGCAAACGTTCAGTTCCCAGCTGTCAAGTGGCCGACATCGCGCGTGTCGTGCGCGCGCTCGCCAGTGCTCGGGAGGCAAGACGATCATGCAGCCAACGGGGAGCCCAGTTGAGGGGTTGGGCGACTCGGGGGCATGCCTGGGGGCGTGCCTGCGGGGGGAAACCTGGGGGTGATCGAGGCCCTGGGGGGACTTCGATCGACCGCCGACGCGGACGTCCGGCCCGTGGGGGAACGGGCCGTTCGTCCGGTCGGCTCAGAGGGACGAAATGGATAAAGCCGGTTCCACCACCGCGCCGAAGCTGACGGTCCACCTCCTCGGTCGGTTCGAGGTCGAGGCTTGCGGTGGCCGGGTCCGACTCGCCGGCCGGCACGCTCAGGCGCTCTTCGCACTACTCGCCCTTCGTCCTCGACCACGACTTCGTGACGCGATCGCGGCGGATCTCTGGCCGGACTTCGACGGACCCTCCGCATCGTCGCTCCGCCAGGCGCTCTGGCTCGTCCGGACCGGGCTCGCCTCTGCCGGCGTGGACCCGGAGCTGCTCCTCGAGGTCGGCCAGGACACGCTGGGCCTGCGTCGCGAGGTCCGGCTCGACCTCGACGTAATGACATTCGAAACGCTCGTCGCGGACGGTCCCGAGAGCGCCGGCCGTGCGCTAGCCCTCTATCGCGGCGACCTCGCTGAAGGCCTGGGCCACGAGTGTTTCGCGGCCGATCGGGAGCGTGTCTCCGATCTGTATGAGGACGCGCTCGCGTCCGTCGCCGACGCCCGGCTGGCCGCCGGTGACGTCAAGGGCGCCCGTCAGGCCGCCACCCTGCTCCTCGCCCGAGATCCGCTCCGTGAGGAGGCCCACAGCGTCCTCATCGCGGCCTACGGCATGGTCGGTTCGCGCTCCCAGGTCGTCCGCCAGTACCGCCGGTTGTGCGACATCCTGCGGGCTGAGCTCGCCGTCCAGCCCCTGCCCGAGACCGACGCGACGTACCGCGCAGCTATCGCCCAGACGATCGAACGGTCCGCCGATCGAGCCGGCCGAACAGGCGCTCGGTCGTACGAGCGCCCGGCCATCGCCCGGATCCTCGCGCCGACCGCCTGAAGGCAGCCACTCGCCGATCACATGAAGAGGCCCCCGGCGGTGCCGGGGGCCTCTTACGTGTTGGGGGTGACCGTCTACGGGGTGACGGTCTCGACGATGACGTCACCGCTGCCGACGAGCACGTTCGCATCCGTTCGGACCTGGACGTTGCCCAGGAGGACGCGACCGCTGGCCGGTGCCGCATTGGCGGTCACGGTGCCGGGGACAGTCCAAGTCGCGCCGGCCGGCCGCAGGGCATCTGCGTCGGTCACGCTGACCGCCCCGAATGCCGGGTTCACGAACACGTCGACGTAGTTGTACGTCGTCGAGCCGGCCGGAACGGCGAAGCCATCTACCAGCACCACCCAGTCACCCGCGGCCGGGTTGGCGATGGTCACCGATTCCTCCGAGTCACCGTCGGCACTCTGGCCGGCCAGGACGCACGTCCCGCTCGTGCAGTTGAACACGAACAGGTCGAGGTCCGCGGCCGGATCCGATGGGCTGCCGATCGTCGCCCGGAAGGACGTCGAGCCCGCCGCCACGACGACCTGGTACTGCTGCTGCTGGAGGTTGTTGATCGTGAAGACGCCGCGCCGGGCGCTGCCCAGCGTGGTCCCGACGGCCTTCCCGGTGAAGGCACCGAACAGGTTGTTCAGCGTGTAGCTCGCGAGCGACCGGGACGCCGATCGTGGCGCGACGGGATGATGTCCGGGTTCGGGCTGACTGTCGCCCCGAGGATCGAGGCCGTCAGCGTGAATGGCGCGATCGGGACATCCGACGTCCGTCGGGCCTCGACCGTGACCTCCCACACGCCGGCCTGCGGGCTGGGTCAGCGTCCGACTCAGCGGGTTGCACGTCGGCCCGTCCGGGACCGGCGGCGAGTAGCAGGTGAGACTGTTGGTCGACACCTCGTTGGGCAGTCCGAACGGATGGAACCGCAGGAACCGGACCTGCCCGGTCCCGGCGGCGGTATGGTCGTCGAGATCGACCTTGAATGCCGGCGTGCCCGGCGGCACCAGGAAGAAGTAGGAGAGCGCCTGGTTCCTGGCGACCGAGCCGCTGATGGTGTGTGCGTAGCTCGGCGCCGTGAAGGCCCGGGCGACGATGACGGTGTTCAGCGTCTGGTACTCGATGCCCGGGCTCGACGGGTCGTTGAGGTTGAGGATCGCCGAGCGCGTCCCCAGCGACGTCGGGTTGACCGAGACAGTCAGCGTCACGGGGCTGTTGAGCGGCAAGGCGATCGTCGATACGTCGCCCGTTGAGAACGTCCCGCCGGTGCCGACCCAGGAGAGGTTGTAGGTCTTCGTTCCGCCGCCGCCCGACGTGCGCCGGAACGTGTACTGCCGGGTGTAGCTCTGGCCGAGCACCACGCCCTCGCGGTCGTGAATGCCGACGCCGATGCCCGGCGTCGCGAAGAACTGCTCGAGCGAGGTGTCGACCGGGACCGACGAGGTGATGTTCGACGGGCCTCATGTTGTTCGACGCAAGCAGTGCCCAGGCGCCGGCGACGTCGATCAGGCCGTTGCCCTGCTCGAACGCCCCGTAGGCGCCGATGAAGCGCGCCGAGGAGTTGAGTGCCTGGCGCAGCTGAGCCGGCTGGTGTTGGACGCCTGCCTGCTCCGCTGCGCTCACCAGCAGCGCACCCGACGCCAGCTGCCTGCGGCGCCGCCATCGACGTGCCGTTCAGCATCGAGTAGCCGGGCGGCAGCGTATGGACGCCGGCGACGGGGCCGCCGTCCTGCCAGAGCGGCGTCGACGAGACCGCGGCGCCCGGCGCGACGACGTTCGGCTTGAAGCCGCCGTCCTCACGTGGCCCCCGCGAGCTGAAGGGGTGGAGGTTGTCGGTGCCCGGGGCCGGCGCGGTGGAGCCGTAGTTCGACATCCAGGTCGCGTCGGTGATGTACGCACCGACGCTCATGACCTTGGTCGCGACGGACGGGTCGCCGACGGTGTTCTCACCCGGTCCGCTGTTACCGGCCGAGATGAACATCTGGACGCTGTATTGCTCGATGAGGCGGTCGTACAGGATCGCCCGTGTGTTGTTCGCCGTCGTTGAGTGCCGGCAGGCCGCCGATCGACATGTTGATGACGTCGACATTGGCCGTCTTGGCGGCGTAGATCATGCCCTCGATGAGGGCGTGCGAGGTGCAGCCGGCGATGAACAGGCACACGCGCACGGAAACGATCTGGGCGCCGGGCGCGGCTCCACTCATGGCGCCGCCGAACAGGCCATTCGCCGCGACGATGCCTGCGACGTGTGTGCCGTGTTGGCCCGAGACGATGCCGATGTTGACTACTTTGTTCTTGCCGTCGATCTGGACGACGAACGGCATGCGCTCGGCAACCGCCGTTGCTGGATTGTCGGTGCCGAAGTAGCCGACGTCGCGATTGACCTTGTAGTCGGTCATCGCGGCCTCGTCCGCGAAGCTCTGGTCCTGATCGCGGTCGACCCAGACCAGCGTGCCGCCGTCCCACAGGACGCCGAAGATCCCGCTCGATCCGGCAGGGTTGCCGTCGCGGTTGACGTCGCTGCCGACCTCACCGCCCAGCCGCGGGTCGCGCTCGTTGAACGTGCCGAAGCGGAACGAGCCGGCCGACGGTGCAGTGTAGGTCACCGCCGAGGCGCCACTGCCGATCGTGAAGGTAGGACCGCTGACAACGGTCGTCACCGGTGACCCAGGTCGGGTCGTTGTCCGTGAACGGAGCCGTGTAGGTGACCCAGTCGACGATCTTGGGCGTCCCGACGGTGGTCGTCTGCAACGCCGGATGGTCGAGCGAGACTCCCAGGTCGAGGATGCCCACCGTCACGCCGCGCCCGTCCCAGGTGGGATGCGCCGCTGTGAACTGGGCGGCGCCGGTGTCGCCGATCGGCATGTACGGGTTGTGGCGCGGCGTCGAGGCATCCGGTGCTGGATACGGCGTCGGGACCGTCGCCCCCTGGATGCCCGTTCCGGGCCGGGGGTCGGGCAGCGGGATCACCGCGTCGATCTCGAGCGCCTGCACGCCCTTGAGGCCCGCCGCCGCCTCTACCTTGCCGGCCGGCACGATTGCCCGGATGTAATCGAGCTCGTCCTCACGGTACTGAACCGTGCCGCCGAGGGCCGCGATGCCCGTTGCGACGGTCCTGTTCGCGCCTTTCTGGGCGGCGATCAGGACCGTGATCGTCTTGTCGCCTGCCACGGCCGCCTTGGCGAGCTGCGCACGATCCTGCTTGGAGAGCTTGTTCTTCGGCGGGTCGGCTGCGGCCAGCGAGGCCGGCAGAACGGCTGAGACGAGGAGAGCCGCCGTAACGAGTACGGCGAGACGTCGAACCATGAGCCTCCCTTCAGGCAATGCCTGATCCTCCTGATGCCCCGTTGCAGAGCTGTCGCGGGCGTGCGGACACGCCGAATTGGCCAATGCGGTGTGACAGATCTCCACTGGGGCAGACACTCGGGCGCCGACCACTCCCACGGCCGGCGGCGTTGGTGCGCCGGCCATTTCCGATGGCCGACGAAGCTTGCCGCCGACGATACGACCGATGCTGTACCCCGGTCAATTAGCGTTATGCGTTTGCAAGCTCAGGACCGTGATCGGGGTCGTCGGCGAGGCGCGCTTTGTGGTGCGACGAAGCACCATCGGACCCCTCGGTTAGGCACAAACGACCCCCGGCGGGTGCCGAGGGCCGTTCGTCCCTACGGCGGTTCGGGGGCCTCTATTGGCGATGGATCTTGATCGGCACCGACAGCGCGTTCGGCGCGGTGGGCGGTCCGAGCTGGAGCTCTCCGAAGTAGTCCTGGCCCGCCACCATCGCCTTCGAGAACGCGACGTGGATCGTGACCGGCGTTCCGGCCACGACGGCGCCTGCCGGCAGGCCGGAGACAGTCAGGTCGGTCCCCTGGATCGTGTCGATCGTGAGCGGGAATGTTGGCGTGCCCGCCACTGCGAAGCCCTGTACCCAGGCCTGGTAGTTGCCGTCCCGGGGTGCGATGAGGGTGACCAATTCATTGCCGTCGGCGCCGGCCGACGCGGCGATGATCTCCGACGCGCTGAACGTTCCGTCGTTGTTCGCGTCGAACACGATGAACAGGTCGAGGTCGTCGGTCAGGGCGGTCGTGATCGTGGCCCGCGCGGCGTGCGCGAGCGTGAACGGCTTCTTGATGCTGGCCGATGCGGGATCAGCGGGATTGTCCTGATGGGCGGTCTCGATTGTCGTGACCGGCTGGCTGAGCCCGAAGCCTTCGGCCACGAGGCCGTCGAGATCGATGCCCGCCTCGAACGTCACGTCGAACCCGCCCGTGTCCAAGGCGGTGTCGATCGAGACGGCTGCCGGGTTGACGGTCGCGCTCCCGACGGTCGTCTCGAACGGCACGTTGAACTTGCTGCCGTTCCAGCCGACCTGGTGGAGCGCCACGGCATGGAGCCCCTCCTGGGCCGCGCCGGTGACGATGTCCTGGGCCGCGCCGGAGGCAGTGTCGAAGGTCCAGACGCCCCCGCCGACGTTGGTGTTCGGGCTGCCGCCGACGGTGTCGAGGATGTACGGCGCCCCGAACGCCCCGTCACCCGCCAGCTGATAGTGGTTCTCGCCGCGTCCCATGATCAGGGTGTCGAGATCCGTGTAGGGGGCGTCGTCGTCCCACGTGGTCTCGATCAAGAAGAGGCTGCCGCTTGCCGGCTCCTCCGGGACGTCGAAGTAGAAGAAGCGCCAGTCGCCCGACTCGGCGCGCCAGTTCCAGTCGGTCGCGCCGAAGACCGAGCCGTTGTTGTAGGGCAGGTTTCCCTGGGCGGCGGCGACGTCCGCCCCACCGAACCTCATGCTGCCGGTGAACTTGCCAGCGCTGTCCTGCGGCGCGTCGACAGCGACCGTAAGCGAAACCGGGATGGCGGTGTCATGGCCGCCCTTGCTCGCCACGATGGCGCCCTCGTACATCCCTGCGGGTGTGCCGTCGGGGACCGCGAGCGTGGCCGCGAACGAGCCGCTGGCCGAGGCCGGCGTCGTGAGCCAGCTCCAGTCCTGGTTGTCGTAGAAGTCGACGGTGATGGAGAAGTGGGTGACGGGGATCGCCGCCGACGTCTCCGCGTGACTGAAGCCGATGAAGATGCCATCGGTCGAGCGCTCGGCCGGGTCGCCGACGTGGATGCGGAGGCCGCTCGTCGCGGGCCCGTTGTACGAGAACCGGACGTACTCGTACCGGTCGATCTCGGACGAATTCCATTTAACGTTGGCGTTGCCGTCGATATTGGAGCTCTTGTTGTAGTCCTTGTGATCGACCGCCCCGTCACGGTCCTTGTCGGTCCAGAGGTTCCCGTCGCCATTGATGTCCGTCCAGTCGTAGGCGAGCAACCGCCAGCGCTGGTCATAGGCGTAGTCGCCATTCGGATCGAACTCGCTGTACGGGTAATTCGCGCTGATTGCGATCATGTCGGCGCCCGGATGAGCGGCGACCATGGCGCTGATGTCGATCAGGTAATCCGGCACGTTGAAGTTGTTGGTGCTCTCCTGCGAGATCGGCGCAGTCGTCAGCGACAGGGACTCGCTCGCCACCCTTGAGAGGACCCGGTCGGCGAGCTGGTAGGTCCCGCTGCCGTCGAGGTCGAAAGTCTGGCTGTCGCTCTCGCCCGCGGCGAGGACGTTCGGAAAGACAGCGAACTCGTCGCCCCGGTAATCGCCGGGCCGCC
Organism: uncultured Chloroflexia bacterium; assembly: GCA_963720315.1. Taxonomy (GTDB): domain Bacteria; phylum Chloroflexota; class Limnocylindria; order Limnocylindrales; family CSP1-4; genus CF-46. The sequence continues at coordinate 1,173,042 of CAVRFC010000005.1, read as the reverse complement.
ACTCGCCCGGCGTGGTCACCGCTCCGACCGTCCCGGTGGCGAGGTGGACGGCGCCAACGGCGTCGACCGACCCGGCTCCCTGGGTCCACGAGTCGTAGCCGAGATCCTTGGCCGAGGACTTGATGATGTCGCGGGCCTCGAGGGCGAAGCCGGGCGGGGTGGTGGGCCCGTGCGTCTGCCGCCAGGCTTGGTAGACGAGCGCGGCGGCGCCCGCCGCGACTGGCGTCGAGCGGCTGGTGCCGCCCCATGTCGTCCAGGCGATGTTGCCGTCGAGGACGTCGTTGAGCGTTGCATCGCCGGCCGAGTACGCGCCGTCGGCGACGACGTCGACGGCGTTCGCGCCCGTCGCGCCAGGGCCGCGGTCGGACCAGGCGATGACGTCGTTGTCGCGGATCTGGCTGTGGTTCTTGATCGAATCCCAACCGGTGCCGCCGAACTGTGTCGACGCGCCGACGCTCATGCCCGTCACCGGGGAGGGGGCGTTCGTCGTGCCGTAGCCCGGAGCACCATTGCCGGTCGATCCGATCATCAGGGTCCGAACCCCGAAGATGGTGTTCCAGAGATCGGCCTCCTGGCTGGCGGCGTCGAAGCCGTCGTTGTCGGTAGCGGAGTTGCCATACGAGTTCGACGTAATGTCGATCGCCGAATGGGCCGGCTGGGCCTGCGTCAGGAAGTAGGCGAACTGGGTCGAGAAGTCGAAGGAGAAGTAGATGTCGCCCATCGGGGCGAGCTTGGCGTGCGGCGCTCCGCCGATCACCATCCCGGGCGGGGTGCCGCCGGGCACGTCGGCGAAGGTCGGAGCAAGCCCGTTGATCACGCCCTGGCCAACGACGTTCGAAGCTGTCAGCGTGCCATGGCCGCCGATCGCGGGATCGAAGTCGCCCGTCCACGCCAGGAGTGCACCCGGCGCGTCCTTGACCACGAGCCCGAACGAGGAGGGGCCGCCGGGCAGGGCGGCGCCGCTGGCACCCGTCCCGTTCGAGATGTAGTAGAGGAGGCCTCCGGAGACGTCGGTCACGCCGTCGCCGTTCATGTCGCGGTAGGAGACAGGCGATTCGCGAGTGACGGGCTTCTCGTCCACGAACGAGTGGTCGTTGTCGAGATCGACGTAGACGGTGTCGTAGACGCCCGCGGTGTTCGGGTCGACGACGATGAAGCCGGCGCGCTCGCCGAACAGGCCGAGGAGATGGTCGTCCGGGTGTCCGCCGAGGCGGACCGTCCCCGACTTGGTCCACGCGAGCGGGAAGGCGTAGGTGCGGGTGACCGTCGCGTCGGGCGCGGCGAAGTTGCGCGAGGGGCCGATCCGGACGTCGTAGTTGACCCGGGCAATGCCCTTCGCCTTGTCCTGGACGGACTGGGTGAAGCTGCTCTTGGCCTCCGTCTTGGTGTACCAGGTGAGGCCGAGGTCGACGTTGCCGGGCTGGACGAGGAGGACGAGCGTCCCGAAGGGATCAAAGGCATTCGGCCAGCCGGTCGTGGCTCGCGTCTGCCAGGTCCCGATCATGTCCGGGTGCCCGAAGTCGGTGCCGCCGTCGAGGACGGAGACGACCGACCCCGCGCCGGTGTAGCCGGCCTGCCAGGCCTCGGCGAAGCGGTGCGTCTTCGCGTCGAGGAGGCCGAGCTCCTCGAGCAGCTCGAAGTTGGAGACCTTGAGCGGCGGCGCCGCCGAATACGGAACCTCGTTACCGCGGAGCTGCTTGAAGGCGCCTTTCAGCGCGGCGTTGGTGACGTGGCGGGTGACATCTGGATCCGGGCTACCGAGGGGGCTGCCGGTCTTCCGCAACTCGACCGGGCTGACGGCCACGACGCCCTCAAGGCTGGCGAGCTTCGTCAGCTGCTGGACTCTTATCCGACCGACGACGATCGAGGCCTTGCCGTTCGGCGCGGTCGCGACGCGGCTGTTGGTCAGGAGCTTCCTCGCGGCGGCCGGACTGCCGACGACGGTCGCAAAGACATACAGGTTCGAGTTCTTCCCGGCGTTAACCTGGGCGAGGAGCCGTGGATGGATCTTCTCCTTGGCCTTGTCCCGGTTCGTGTGGATCTCCGGCTTACCGCGGGCCGGCGGCTTGGCAGCCATGGTCGCGGCCGGAGCGACAGTCGTCATCACGAGGGCGGCGAGCGCGAGGAGCGCGGCGAACCGCTTCAGGAACCGGCCGTTCATCGATCCTCCTGTGACGGGCCGTGCCTGACCCACCGTCGGTTCGGGATCAATTGAAGCAGGCAGCGCTCACGGCGTCCCTGGGTTCGTGGGCCTGCACCCTGCGGCGCTCGCCACTCCCGATGCCCGACACTCGCTGGGCCGACGGTACTACCGGGCGACGATAGCGGTCAACGTGGGACCGCACGGCGACGAACGTCGTGGTGCGGGGGCGCACCATGCGGCCGGCTCGCCGAGCCGAACCGATGGAATCAGAAGACCCCGGCCGATGGCCGAGGTCTTCCAGTTCAGGCTGGAGCTCGCTACGGCACCATGGCCCAGTAGGCGACCTGGTACTCGTAGTCGCCACCACCCGCGTTGAACGTCAACCAACCTTGGACGATCGTGTGGGCGACATTCGCATTCACGCTGATCGTCAGATTGGCCGTGCCATTGGCGGGAACGGTGATCGACGTCGGGGTCGAAAGCCGACTGTCTCCGGAGGCCGTGGTCCCACCGTTATAGATGGCACCCAACTCGCCGGCGGCGGGATTCCATCGGAGCTCGCCGACCGCGTAGGTCTGCGCCGTGCCGGTCAGGTTGCGCAGCTGGATGGTCATCGGCGTCGGATTGACCCGGCTGCCGCTGAGCTTGCCGAAGCTGGCCGAGGTCGGCCAGAACGTCGTGCCGGCATTGCTGGCCTCGGTAAGGTCCTCGCGACCGCCGCCCTGGGCCTGCGGCCCGACGCCCGTCGAGGCGTCGAACGCATTCTTGACGACCAGGTCCGCGGTGTTGGCAAGGGCCGACTTGATCTGGGCCGGTGTCCATGTCGGGTGGGTCGCCTTGAGCACCGCTGCCGAGCCGGCGACATGCGGTGAGGACATCGACGTGCCGGCGTAGAACGCCCAGTCGCCATCGTTGCCGCAGGGACCGGTCGTGTCGCAGGCCTCAGAGCTGAGGACGTTGACGCCGACCGACGTGAGATCGGGCTTGATCGCGAAATCGACGTTGGTCGGTCCCTGGCTGCTGAAGCCAGCGAGTATGTCGCCGTTGTTGGTGATGAATTCGGCAAAGCTCGCAGCCACGGTGACCGAGGTCGCTCCGGAGGCCCGAAGGGCCGCGCCATCACCCTTGCCGATCATGACCGCCGGGATGTCGTCGTCGAGGCCGACGGTCCGGGCCATGGCAGTTGGATCCCCGGCGACGTTGTTGACGACGATGACGCCGGCTGCTCCTGCGGCCTTGGCGTTGGCGATCTTCTGGCTGAAGGTGCAGACACCGCGATCGATCAACACAAGCTTGCCGACGGCCCCGGCTGGAACCGATGCGCAGCCGTTGCTCGCGGCGTCGAAGAGCCCGAACGTTCCGGCGGGCAGCGGATCGAAGTCGCCGACTGCACCTCGGGCGGTCCCGCCCGAGTAGGTGATCGGCTGGCCGACGAAGTGAATGTTGGTGCTGGCACCGACGGTGATGATGTCGCGGGCCCTGCCCGGCGACCCGATCGTGAAGCTGCCGGGGCCCTCGTTTCCGGCCGAGGTGACCACGACGACGCCCGCCGCGACGGCGGTATCGAGGCCCTTGGCGAGCAGATCGTTGTTGCCGTGATATGGGCCACCGAGGGACAGGTTCAGGACGTCCATGCCGTCCTTCACCGCCGACTCGACGGCGTTGAGGATGTCTTCGCTGCGGGCGCTCACGACCTCGCCCGGGAAGACGTTGTAGTTTCCGAGCCACGCGCCGGGCGCGACACCGGACATGTCGTCGATCGACACGCCCTGGACGACGGCGGTCTTGCCGGTGACCCCGGCCACCGTGCCCGCGACGTGCGTGCCGTGGCTGCCAACGTCGGCGATGGGCAGGGCGTCGTAATTGGGCTGGTTGTTCTTGTTGTAGAAGACCTTGGCGACGATGACCTTGGGGCTGACGTTCTTGCACGCGCCACCCGTCGTGTTCGCCGCGTCGCACTTCGGGAAGCCGGCCGGGTAGCTGAAGCCCGCCGGATCGAAGAACGGATGGCGATAGTCGACGCCGGAATCGATGATCCCGACCTTCACGCCGCGTCCCGCGTCCGCGCGGCCACCTGCGCTGGCCCAGGCTCCTGCCGCGTTGATGAGCTTGTAGCTCTCGCTCATGTCGGGCCGATAGAGGGCGTTGTACTCGACAACGGCCACGTCCGTGTTGCCTCGAAGCTTGCCGATCGCCGCGCCGTTCAGCTTCACCGCGACCGCGTTGAGGGTCACGTAGTACTGCGACGTGATCTTGGCGCTCGGGACGTTTGTCTGGAGCCACTTGGCGAAGGCGGAGTGCTCGGCTTTGAGATAGCCGAGGTACTTCCTCGCGGCGGCGCTGTTCGGGTTGAGCTTGCCCTTGGAGACCTTGGTCTTCTCGTAGCCCGTGATGTGTCCGTCGTAAAGCGCGACGGCCTGCTCCTTGAGGACGACGATCGCGGACGTCTTGTCGAGGGCGGTCGTCGAGGCGGTCGCGTCTCGGCTCGCCGGGGGTCCTGCGGCTCCCACCGGCGCAGCGGCGATGAGTGCGGCGATCGCCACAAACGCGATGGCGCTCCTGAATCGATGCACGATGAACGATCCTCCCGTGATCGAGCGGCTTTGGCTCTCTCCCGGTGAGCCAGGGATCGCGACTGTAGTACGAACGACCCGGGAAAGGCATTGCAACGAGCGGGGCGACGCCGAAGATCCGGTGCGCCGCGTCACCAACCGGACGCCGGATATGGTCAGCCGAGCTTGTCGACGAGCTCCTTGACGGCGGCCGCAGAGGCGTCGAAGGCTGCCTGCTCATCCTCCGTCAACTTGATTTCGAAAATCCGCTCCATGCCGCCGGCGCCCAGGACGATCGGCACGCCGACGAAGAGATCGGTCGCCCCGAACTCGCCCTTGAGCAGGACGGCGCACGGCAGGACCCGCTTCCGATCGAGGAGGATCGCCTCGACCATCTCGAAGGTCGAGGCCGCGGGGGCATAAAACGCAGAACCGGTCTTGAGCAGCGCAACGACCTCCGCGCCGCCGTTTGCCGTCCGCTCCTCGAGCGCTTTGACCCGGTCGCGAGCGAGAAGCTCGGTGATCGGAACGCCGGCGACCGTCGAGTAGCGGGACAGCGGGACCATCGTGTCGCCGTGCCCGCCGAGGACGAACGCATGGGTGTCCTCGATCGACACGCCAAGCTCCTGGGCGATGAACGTCCGGAACCGCGCCGAATCGAGCACCCCGGCCATCCCCAGAACTCGCTCACGCGGGAAGCCGGACGCCTGGAGCGCCACGTGGCACATCGCGTCAAGCGGGTTCGTGACGATGATCAGGATGGAGTCGGGTGAATGCTTCGCCGCCTGCTCGACGACCGCCCGGACGATGCCCGCATTCTTCGCCAGGAGGTCGTCCCGGCTCATCCCGGGCTGGCGGGCGAGGCCGGACGTGACGACGACGATGTCCGAGTCTGCCGTATCGGCGTAGTCGTTTGTCCCGACGATTCGCGAATCGTGGCCGACGACGGGCGCCGCCTCGGCCAGGTCAAGCCCCTTGCCTTGGGGCAGGCCGTCGACGATGTCGACGAGGACGACGTCGGCGAGCCCCGCCTCGGCGATTCGCTGGGCAGTCGTGGCGCCGACGTTGCCGGCGCCGATGACGGTGACCTTGTTGCGGGGCATGCGGGGGGAGCTCCTTTCGGATCGGTTCGGGTGGCAGGTCATTCTACGGCGGGTCGGAGCGCCGTCCGGACGCGACGTTTGACGGTGCCTCAGCCTTCGCCGGGCTCGGCCAGCTCGAGATCCGGTCCGCCATCCTCGACCACCGTCGGGCCCGCCTGGCGGACGGACGGCAGTACGCCGTCGGCGTAGGCGGTGAAGTTCTCGGCGAACATCCGGGCGAGCTTGTGCGCCTGCGCGTCGTACGCCGCCTTGTCCTGCCAGGTCGCTCGCGGATCGAGGACCTCCGATGGCACTTCGGGCACCGAAGTCGGGACCTCGACGTTGAAAATCGGGTCGGTCCGGGTCGGCACGCTGTCCAGCATGCCGTTGAGGGCCGCCCGAACCATCCGCCGAGTGTGGTCGATATTCATCCGCTCGCCCGTGCCGTACGGCCCGCCCGTCCAGCCGGTGTTGACGAGCCAGACCGGGACGTCCCAGTTGGCGAGTCGCTCGATCAGCATGGCGGCGTACTCGCCCGGATGGCGAGGCATGAACGGCGCCCCGAAGCACGCTGAGAACGTCGCCTTCGGCTCCTGGATCCCGATCTCCGTTCCGGCGAGCTTCGCGGTGTAGCCGCTGATGAAGTGGTACGCAGCCTGGTCGTGTGTTAGCCGGGCGATCGGCGGCAGGACGCCGAATGCATCAGCTGTAAGCAGCACGACGTTGCGGGGCTGACCGGCGATCCCGGTCGGGTCGGCGTTGCCGATGAAATCGAGCGGATAGGCGCCCCGGGTGTTCTCGGTGATCCGGTCGGAGTCCAGGTCGAGCCGCCGGGTTACCGGGTCGAGCTCAACGTTCTCCAGGATCGTCCCGAACCGCTTCGTCGTCTGGAAGATGTCCGGCTCGTACATCGGGCTGAGGCGGATCGTCTTCGCGTAGCAGCCGCCCTCGAAGTTGAAGACGCCGTCGTCGCCCCAGCCGTGCTCGTCGTCGCCGATGAGGCTACGTTCGGGGTCGGCCGAGAGCGTCGTTTTGCCCGTGCCCGACAGGCCGAAGAACACGACGGAGTCGCCCGCGGTGCCGACGTTCACCGCCGAGTGCATCGGCAGGACGCCCTCGTCGGGCATCAGGTAGTTCATGACCGTGAAGGCCGACTTCTTGATCTCGCCGGCGTATTCGGTGCCGACGATGATGACCTCCATCCGGCCGAGGTGGACGAGGATCGCGGTCTCGCTCCGGGTGCCGTCCGTCGCCGGATCGGCCTTGAACGACGGCACATTGATGATCGTGAAGTTGGGCCGGAATGCGGCCAGATCCTCAGCCGCGGGGCGGCGGAAGAGGTTGCGCGAGAAGATGCTGGCCCACGCGGTCTCGGTGTAGACCCGCAGCGAGCGACGATGATCCGGGTGCGCCCCGATAAAGCAATCCTGGGCGAAGAGGTCGCGCTCCGTGAGGTAGTCGACGAGCCGCGCCCGCAACCTGTCGTAATGCTCCTCGGAGATCGGCTGGTTGACCTCGCCCCACCAGATCTTGTCCCGGGATGTGGCCTCGCGGACCACGAACTTGTCCTTCGGCGAACGTCCCGTGTGCTTGCCCGTCCGAACCACGAGCGGGCCATCGGCGGCGATAAGGCCCTCGGAATCGCGAACAGCGACCTCGTAGAGCGCTGCAGTCGACAGGTTGGCCTGGAGCGATCGTCCGAGCGTTTCGGGTGCTCGTACTGGCGGCATAGCCGTTCGCGTGGACTGGGTCATGAGCTCGGACTCCTGGGCGCGGGCGATCTCGGAGGATCGACCGGCCGCGCGTACCTCGGTGTCCGGGATGGACGCCTGAGGAGTCGGCTTCCACAGTCGTATTGCCTAGAGGGTACCCCAACACGCCGTATCCGTCCCGCAACCTTCGCCAGCCGAAGGTTGCCGTGCGCGACGTACTTTCGGACCGCCAGCACGGCCCGGCGTTGCGCGGCGGGAGCCCGGCGCAACGTGGGCCGGGCGTCCCCGCCGAACAGCGCGCGTCAGGCCCCCGAGCCCGCCAGGTGGAGCTTCGCGAACAGCCGACGAAGCGCCCAGCGCACCGGCAGAACCTCGCCCCGATCGGAGTCGTGTCGGCGCGGCCGCGCAGCCCGGACGAGGCGACCGCGATCAGCCTCGGCCCGTAGGTCGGAAACCCTGATACCGCCGAGGTGGTAAGCGGTGAGCGGATGCATCGTGTTCTCCTGTTCGCTGAGAAAATGGGATGCGCCGGCAGACCGAGGTCCGCCGGCGCGATTGATTCAGGCCCGGGCCGAAGCCAGGGTGACTCGACCGGCGAGCCGGCGAAGGGTCCAGCGCCGCCAGACCGATGCTTCCTGCTCGTCGTCGCTTCCCGTCGCGCGGGCCAGCTTGGCCAGCCGCTCGCGCGACGCCTCTTCGTGACGCTCCGCCATTCGGAGCTTGGCCACTTCGTAGGCCATCAATCGATACATGGTGGTTACCCTCCTTTGGGTGCCCCGACCTACTGGCCGAGCGCGCTCGTTCGATGGGAGGGATCGTCGTCCAGGGCACAGGTCGAGGGCATCGGACGATCTGGCCGACGTGCGAAGGTCCAGACCTTATTTGTGGCCTAGCGCGAGGCGCCGCGCCTTACGACCGCGCCGCCCGCCGCTTGGTCCGGCTGGCGGACCAACGGGCGAACGAGGGGCCGAATCGGGCCGAATCCGGGGCGCCGCCCGCCGCTTGGTCCGGCTGGCGGACCAACGGGCGAACGAGGGGCGAATTGCGGCCGAACCGGGGGCGCCGCCCGCCGCTTGGTCCGGCTGGCGGACCAACGGGCGAGCCGGCCGGCGCTCAGGCGGTGTCGAGAGCTCGCCGCAGGTCCGCGATCAGGTCCTCCGCGGCCTCGATCCCGACCGACAGGCGGATCAGCGCCTCGTCGACCTCGAGGGGCGAGCCGGCGACCGACAGGTGGGTCATTGCCGCCGGCAGTTCGATGAGCGACTCCACCCCGCCGAGCGACTCGGCGAGCGTGAACAGTCGCGTCGCCTCGCAGATGGCGATTGCGCGCTTACCGGCCGAGACGCCGCCGCGCGCGGACGGGATGAACGAGACGATGCCCCCGCCCGAGCGCATCTGGCGAGCGGCAATCTCCGCTCCGGGATGGGCATGCTTGCCTTCTGCGAGACCCGGGTAGATGACCCGATCGATGTCATCCCGGCCGGCCAGGAACTGGGCCACGCTCAGCGCATTGGCCGAGTGGCGCTCGACCCGGAGGTGGAGCGTCCGCAAGCCGCGCAGGACGAGGAAACAGTCGAGCGGTCCGGGCACGGCACCCATCGCGTTCTGGAGGAAGCGCAGCCGTTCGGCGATCGCATCGTCATTCGTGACGACGACGCCGCACACGGTGTCCGAGTGGCCGGCGAGGTACTTCGTCGCCGAGTGGAACACGATGTCGGCCCCGAGGGCCAGCGGGCGCTGGAGGGCGGGCGATGCAAACGTGTTGTCGACGACGATGAGCGGGCCGACGTCGCCCGCCTGGGCCGCACGCTCGCGAACTGTCGCCGCGACCGCCGCAATGTCGATGAGCTTCAAGTAGGGGTTGGTCGGCGATTCGAACCAGACGAGGCGGGTCCGCCCGGTCAGCTCCTCCCAGAGGGTGTCGGGGCCTGACGCCAGATCCGCGTATCGGGCTTCGACGCCGGAGGGGCGGTGGACCCGCTCGAAGTAGCGGAAGGTGCCGCCGTACACGTCGTCGCCCACGACGATCTCGTCACCGGGGGGTGCGAGCTGAGCGATCGCCGCCGTCGCCGCCGATCCGCTAGCGAAGGCAATCCCGTGGGCGCCGCCCTCGAGGGTCGCCACGGCCCGCTCGAGCCGTTCGCGGGTCGGGTTCTGCGAGCGAGCGTACTCGTAGCCGCCCCGCGGACGCCCGACGCCTTCCTGGGCGTAGGTCGAGGTCTGATAGATCGGCGGCGAGACCGCGCCCGTCAGCTCGTCGGGCTCGGCGCCGGCGTGGACGGCGAGGGTGTCGAACTGCGGCTCGGGATCCTGCATCCGAGCATCATCGCTGATCCGCCGCGGCCTCTCCGGCAAATCAGCGATCGAAATCAAATCTGCTACAGTCAGACCGCACGTTTCCCACACCGCAAGGACCCCGGATCTTGGCCACGACTCCCTCCCCCATCGCCCCGGCAACGACCGTCGCGACACCCGGCTTCCGGGCTCGCCTCGGGACGTGGCGCTACGTGCTCAACACGGCCAACCTGCCGCGGGGCATGACTCATCCGGACGCCGTCAGCAAGTGGCTCGTGATCACTCGGGCGGCCGTGTTCTCGATGACGGCAACGTCGGGGCTGATCGGTGGGCTGCTGGCTATCGGAGCCGCGCGGCTGACCGGCGAGGTCAGCGTGGACTGGGGGCTGCTCCTGCTCGCGATCGTCGGTCTCGTGGTCGCCCACGCCGCGAACAACATGATCAACGACTACTTCGATCTCGAGGGCGGCGTCGACACCGACGACTACGTTCGCGCCCTTTACGCGCCACACCCGATTCTGTCGGGCTGGGTGACGAAGCGCCAGCTTGCGGCGGCAATCCTGCTCGCCAACGCGATCGACCTCGGGATCATGCTGGTCCTCACCGCGGCTCGCGGGCCGCTCGTGATCGTGTTCGCGCTGGCCGGGCTCTTCATCTCTGTCTTCTATGTCGCCCCGCCGATCCAGCTCAAGCACATCGGCCTCGGCGAGCCCGGCGTGTTTCTGGTCTGGGGACCCCTGATGGTCGTCGGCACGTTCTTTGTCGCGACCGGGGCCATCCCGGGTTGGGCCTGGGTCGCCTCGCTGCCGTACGCGATCCTCGTCACGACGGTTCTGTTCGGGAAGCACATCGACAAGATCGAGGCCGATACTCATAAGGGCGTGCGGACGCTGCCGGTCATCCTCGGCGAGCGGCGCGCGCGCCTCGTCGCCCGGGTCATGATGATCGCGTTCTACCCGATCGTGATCGGGGCCGTCGTCCTCGGTTGGATCGGGCCGTGGGTCGGACTCGTCGTCCTCGGGATCCCCCGGCTCCTAACGGTGCTGCGCACCTTCTCGGCCCCGCGTCCGGAGTCCGCGCCTCACAGCTACGTTGGCTGGCCGCTCTGGTTCGTCGGTGCCGCGTTCATTCACACGCGGCGTGCCGGCGGCCTGCTCGTCCTCGGGCTAATCCTCAACGCGCTCCTCCCCGTCAGGCTGCCCTGGGTCTGACGCGAGGTTCTCCGGTGCACTTGGCTGGACACCGGTGGAGATTGAGGTCCCGGTCGGCCGGCCGATAGGAGGTCTGCCCGATGGCGGGCCGTTGGTTCCCTGCGAGGCTGCGAAGCAACGGGCCGCCGATGCCCGACCAGCTCGAGGGAACCAGCGATGCGCTTCCATCCCGTGATCTTCGAAGCCTTCGACGCCGCTCGCGACGGCGAGGCCCGGCGAGACGCCGACCGCCGATCGATGTATGCCCGTCCGGACGCCCTGCCACTCCCCGAGGAGGCGCCGCGGATCTCCCGGTACGCACGCTTCCTCGAAATGGCGCCGCGTCTCCGTCTCGGCTCACTTCGCCGTTCAGCTCGAACGACAGCCGACTCCGTCTGAGTCGTCACACTCGCGGCTCGCTACGTTCAGTCGCGGCGCGGCAGGTGGGCGAGATACTCGAGGAGGTCGAGCTTCGTCACGACTCCTGCCGGGCGTTCGCCGCGGACGGCAACAAGCGCCGACGCACCGCCCGACAGGAGCCCGAACGCGTCGTCGAGCGTCGCCGAAGCATCCATGAGCGGTAGAGGCGCATCCATCACCTCGCCGACCGTCCGTTCGACGACCGACGGATCGCGGAATGCCCGGTCGAGGAGGCCCTTCTCATTGATCGAGCCGACGATGCCGACAACGGCATCGCCATCGGCGTCCTCCGAGACCGGCATCTGGCTGATGCCGTACTCCTGGAGCTTCTCGATCGCCTGCCCGACGCTCTCGGTCGTCCGGGCGAGAACGAGCGCGGGCCGCTCGGGTTCGTGCTGGCGACCGGCCAGAAGCTCCTCGATCCGGATGACCGCCCCGGTCGTTGCCAGCAGGCCGTTCGCTCGCATCCACTCGTCGTTGTAGAGCTTCGACATGTAGCTCCGGCCGCCGTCCGGCAGGATGACGACCATCATCGCGTCAGCGGCCAGCGTGGGGTCCTCGGCCATGAGCCGGCGGGCCTCGTCGAGCGCGGCGATCACCGCCGTTCCGGTCGACTCCCCCGCGAGAATCCCCTCCTCGCGGGTCACTCGCCGGGCCATGGCAAAGGCGTCGCGATCGGAGACCCGGACCCAGCGGTCGACGACGGCGGGGTCGTAGGTGCCCGGGAAGAAGTCCTCGCCGATTCCTTCCTGGAGGTAGGGCCGGGCCGTGTCGCCGCTAAGGACGCTACCCTCGGGGTCTGCTCCGACGATCCGGATGGAAGGCTTCACGTCCCGCAGGTAATGCGCCGTCCCGGAGATCGTTCCGCCGGTCCCGACGCTGGCGATCAGATGGGTGATCCGCCCCTCTGTCTGGTCCCAGATCTCCGGGCCGGTCGTCCGCTCGTGGGCAATCGTGTTCTCAGGGTTCCAGTACTGGTCCGGCTTGAACGCGCCAGGAATGTCGCGGGCCAGCCGGGCCGCAACGGAGTAGTACGACTCCGGCGACTCCGGAGCCACGTTCGTCGGACAGAGGACGACGTCCGCACCGTAGGCCCGGAGCAGCGCCTGCTTCTCCGCCGACTGCTTGTCGGCCATGACGAAGATGCAGCGGTAGCCCTTGAGCGCCGCGGCGATGGCGAGGCCGTGACCCGTGTTGCCGGAGGTCGGCTCGATGATCGTGCCGCCGGGCTTCAGCTTTCCCTCCCGCTCGGCGGCCTCGATCATCGGCAGGCCGATCCGGTCCTTTATGGAGCCTCCTGGATTGAGCATCTCGAGCTTCGCGAGGATCAGCGGCTGGCGTTCAGCGGGCCCGAGGTCGCGCGTGACGCGGGTGAGGCGTACGAGCGGGGTTCGACCGACGAGGTCGAGAATCGATTCGGCGTATGGCATCGCGGCCGAGTATAGGCGGGCATGACGGCCCGGCACCGCCATGCGTCAGACACGATGAGGCGGCAGACGACCTGTCATCGGTCGTCCGCCGCCACAATGTGTGCGCGTCAGCGCATCTCGCGCTCGGCGGCGCGGAACCCCGCCCAGAATTCTGCGCTTGGGACGCCCACGCTGGCTCCACCCGACGCGCGCTCGCCGGCCCGAACGTCGTTGAGTGCCTTCTGAATCTGCGCATCCGAGAATGGCGCCTGTTCGACGCCGGAGGTCGCCGGCCCGGCGTTGAGGGCCACGATCGCGGCACCCACCAGCAGGATGGCCGCGAGGAACGCGGCGATACCGGCACGGGCCGACTGGACTGATCCAGGGTTGAGGGTCGAGGTATTCGTAGACATTGTTCGTCTCCCATCGCGCTGCCGGCCGATTGGCCGGGGGACGTCCGAGGAGCCAATCTCCACGATCCGTTTTCCCGTGTCGACGGTAGGTTCGATGGGTCGCCCGATCATCGGTGAGGTCCCTCATCGTGCGGACCTGCCTACGAATGCGGCGGGTCCAATCGGGGTCCCACCAGCCCCGCCACCTCGGTCCGGTTGCGCGCGCCGAGCTTGCCCAGCACGTTCGAGACGTGGCGCTCCACGGTCTTTCGGGACAGAAACAGCTCAGCCGCGATCTCGGGGTTACTGCTGCCCGACGCGACGAGGGCGGCCACTTCGCGCTCGCGATCGGTCAGGCTCGACAGCAGGGCAATCGACGCACTTGACCCTGTTGCGGGGCCGCGGCGCCAGGTTCGAACGCCCAGCGCGCGCAGCTCCTGCTCGGCCAGCAGCCGGTGGGTGTGTGCTCCGAGCGCTTCCGCACGCGACGCAACCTCCCGAAAGGCCTCCGACGCCCGGCCACGATCGAGCTGGACAAGAGTCCGCGCGACGTCGAGGCGAGCCCACAACGCGTCCACGCGCCGTTCCGCACCGTCGGCGAACTCGACGAACGCGCTAAGCGCTTCGACACCCGCCTCGGGACCGTCCGTCGCGGCGACCGTGAGGGCGCCTGCCCAGCGGCGGTTCAGGGCGTCGTTCGGTACCGGATCGGGACGTCGCTCGTCCCACGTCGTCAGCACGGCGTGAGACTCGTCGCCGCGTCCAAGTCGCACCAGGACCTCGGCCGACATCAGATCGAGCTCGAGGCGGCAACGTGGGCAGCCCGCCTGCTCGGCCGAGGCTCGGCCCGCCGTCAGGTGGGTCACGATCTCGTCGCGGTGTCGCTCGCCGCCGACGCGAGCCAGGAGGACGGCGATCTCCTGGTGGACCGCGAGCCGAGCATGGGGGTCGGGCTCGCCGGCGGCGGTTGCGACCAGCCCATCGATGCCCTCCCGCCACGCGCCGGAGGTGAGCGCTATGACATGGCCGGCGGTTCGGGAGCGCGACCTCACCTGCGAGTAATCGCCAACCCTGGTGACGAGGGCCGCGACCTCCGCGGCGACTGATGCTCCCTCCTCAAGATCGCCGAGGTCGTGGAGCGTCAGGGCCAGCCAGTGGCCAGCATTGATGATGATCCTGGGCAGCACACGCTCGTGTGCGAGCGTCCACGCGCGCCTGAAGGCCGCCTCGGCCTCGCGGAAGCGCAGTTCCGCGCGCGATGTCACCCCGCTCAGGGTCAATGCCTCGATCCCGGCGGTTTCGTCAAACCCGCGGCTCGCGGCGAACAGCTCGTCACTCAGTTCGCGCATGCCGTCGATCCGATCTGCCTGGAGGGCTGCTAGCCAAGCGGCTTGAACGGCCTCGAGGTAGGCATGCCGTTCGGTGGGTCCGAGCAACTCGGCGCCACCGGCCTCCGTCGCGGCTGCGCGAGCGAGTCGGAGGGCCGCCTCCGATACAACCCAACCTTCGGTCGGTCGGTGGTCGAGAAACGTGATCACCCACGCCTCGAGGGCGTCCAAGCCGATCCGCATCGCAATGTCGTCGCCGCCGGCCCGTCGCCCACGGGCGATCCAGCTGCGGGCATCGTCTCGACGCGCCAGGGCGAATGCCTCCTTCGCTGCCGCGAGCGCCGCTCCGGCCCGAGCGTGGTCGTCGGGCGCCCCGGTTGCCAGGGCGGCCCACCGCTCGAAGGCGAATGCGTGCTCGTCGAGCTCAGACGCGAGCGTCGCAATATCGGCTTGGAGGTCCGCGATGCCGGCGTCCGAGGGTGGGGCCGCGTCGGCGATCGACGACAGCTCCCGCATCCCATCAGCGCCCAGCCATCGGCGGCGGGGCGAACGGGCGATCCGGCTCGCAAGCGCGACGAGGGGCAATCCGCCTTCACGCCGATGCTCAAGGGCGCTGCGGAGCTGCTGGACATCATCGCCAGCTCCTTCCTCGAGGTGGGCCGCGATACGTCGGTGGATGTCACGCCGCGTCGTGTCCGGGAACCTGCGGGCGACGGCCTCGCGGATGAGGTCGTGGGCGAGGCTGACGAACCCGCTGGACCGATCTACGAGGCCCCGTCCGGCCAGTTCGCGGAGGCCGTCGGCCACCTGCCGCTGATCCTGACCTGCGAGGGCTGCCAGCTCAGCGGCGGCTACTGGGCGACCGGCAATCGAGAGCACTCCGAGGAGGTCGATCGCTTCCTCCCCGAGGCCCTGCGCTCGCCGAGCGACGAGATCGCTCGGGGTGCCCGCTCCGTCGCCCGCTGTGGTCAGGGCCCGGATCCAGAACGGCGATCCACCAGCAGTCGCCCAGACGGCGGCAGCATCGGCGGGCGCGAGGTCCGGCTGCAGGGACTGAGCTAGGGCAACCCCATCGTCGTGGGCGATCGGCCCGAGCTCGATGACAGCGAGGCGATCCGCCGGCAAGAGACGCTCGAGAGACGACTGGAGCGCCGCGACCGGCGACGAAGGTCGACCAGCCGCCAGGAGCACGAGAGGCCGCACGGCCGCATCGGCCGCCCGAACGAGGTAGTGGCAAAGGGCAAGCGAGAGCTCGTCGACCCACTGGACGTCGTCGACGAGGATCGCCGCAGGCGAGAGCCGCTCGAGGGCCCGATGCGCGGCCTCGAAGACGCGGATCGGCTCCAGTGACCGGTCTTCAACCGTGGCCGGTCCCGACGGGACCCCACCGAGCAACGGGTCGCCTGCCCCCGCAAGGCCCCGGAGGAGGTCCCGAGCGGCCGCCAGCGGGACCGCCCGCTCCGCCTCGAATCCGTCGATGCGAAACGTGTGATCGATCCCGAGTTCGCTACGTGCCTCGGCGATAAGCCCACTCTTGCCTTGCCCGGCGTCGCCTATCACGAGGACGGCAGCCGTCCCGCGCCGGCCCTTCGCGATCGTGGCGGCGCGCGTGATCGTCTCGAGCTCCGCGCCCCGTCCGAAGAATCGCCCGCCCACCCGAACAGCCTACCCGGCGTTTGCGTCAGTCGTCCCGATCAAGCCGGCCGGCGCGGAGCAGCAGCCACGTAAGGCGCCGGCGCAGGCGCCGAGGGTGGGAAGGGGGATCCACGGTCCCTGGATGGAGCTCCACGACGACCGGCCCGAGAAGCGCGGCCAGGCCATCGGTCAGCCGGCGGGCGAGGTGCGAGCTCCTCGCGCGACCCTTCAGCCGGGACGACCCCGTCCCAATCGCTCGCCGAGCAGCCCTCGGATCGATGTCGCTGGCAGGATCCGCGAGGCCATCCGCTTGCCGAGGTAGAGCTCCTCCGTTCCGGCCATCGCCAACGGCACGATCGGGGCGCCGGTACGCATCGCGATCAGCGCCCAGCCGACCCGGAACGGACCGATCCTGCCGGGTGGTCCGCTGACGGTGCCCTCGGGCATCTGGGCAAAGACCGCGCCGTTGCCCGTCACCGCCCGAGCCGACGCCACGTGCTGCTCGATGCCGATCCCGCCCCGCCAGACTGGCAGGAGGCCGCCCAGGCGGTGGACCAGCCACTCGCGCCAGTGCGACGTGAACGTCGATGGGCCACTCCCTAGGAACCAGACTCGCGGCTCGGTCGGCAAGGCGTGGATCACGAGGAACGGGTCCATCCAGCCGCGGTGGGCGGCGCCGACGATGAGGTAGCCGCCGGCCGGCAGGTGCTCCCTGCCCGACGTCGCGATCCGGAACCGGAGCAGGCCGAATATCACGAATCGCGCGAACAGCCGCACCAGCCGGTAGAAGATCGATGCCCTGGCCTCCGGCGTCCGTCCGAGCCATCGGAGACCCTCGACCGCGCCGCCTCGGGCGTCGGCCAGGGCCTGGGGCGAGATCCGGCCCGGCGGGGGCCTGCGTCGTCGCCCGGTCGGTTTGGCGCTCCCCTCGGTGTCCACTCAGGCGGCCGGCGTCCCGGGCTCGCCCGCGGATCGGTCGGGGGTCGCATCGACGCCGTCCGGGTCGGCCGGCGCCGCAGGCACCAGATCGTCCGCGGCCGGCGCTGGTCGCCCCGGGCCGTGCCGGTACCAGAGGAGCACCAAGCCGACGATGACGAACCCGGCCGAGACGATCTGGGCCGTCGGGATGCCGAAGAACGTCCAATTGCCGCTGCGCATGAACTCGAGCAGGAAGCGGGTCGTCCCATACCAGACGAAGAAGATCAGGAGCAGGTCGCCGGGTACGAGGCGCGCGGCGTGGCGGCGGGCCAACCACAGCAGGACGGCGGCGCCGACGAGTCCCGACAGCGATTCGTACAGGAAGAGCGGATGAAAGTGGGTCGTGGCCAAGCGGGAACGTCTCGCACGGGTATGCCGCGACCCGGTGAGCGCAGTCGATCGCGATGCCCCAGGGCAGCGACGTCGGTGGCCCGTACAGCTCCTGGTTGAAGAAGTTCCCGATCCGACCGATCGCCTGCATGACGAACAGGCCCGGGGCGACGATGTCGGCCCAGGTCGCGAAATCGACCTTCCAGCGGCGGGTGACATACCAGCCAGCGAGCGTCCCGGTCACGATCCCGCCTGGGACGCCCAGGCCGGAGAACCCGGCGAAGGCGTAGGACCCGTCGGCCTGGCGGGCGATCGGCAGGAGCGCCGTGATCGGGTCGGACTGATAGATGGCCCACTGGTCGATGACGTGGTAGAGGCGTCCGCCGATGAGGGCTGCGATCGCCACGATCACCATCCCATTGCCGACGAGCTCCGGGTTCTGGCCGCGCCGGCGCGCCTCGCTGACGAGGATGAGATAGACCGCGGCCAGCCCGACCGCGTAGCAGATGCCGTACCAGTGAACTGGGAACGAGCCGATCGTGAACGCGATGGGGTCCGGGGTGATGTCGATCATGTCGTCCCGAGTGTACGGGCCGCCCGCCGGACCCGCCCCGCATCACTGCCTATACTGGCCCGCGCATGACCTTCTCCCACCGTCCCGTCTCGGCGGCCGCCCAGTGAACGCCGAGTTCAACTGGTGGCTGCTCATCGTCGGCCTGGTGGTCGGGGCCGCACTGACGTGGCTCGTGATGTCGGAATCGGTTCGCCGCGACATCGACATGACGGAGACCGAGCAGCGCGGCGAGGCCCGCTGGATCTCCGCTCTCGTCTCGGGCGCCGGCCGGCCGATCGCCCCCGAGCGCATCGAGGAGATCCTGCGACTCCACCGCGAGTACCTCGCTGCTCCCCCGCCGGACGAACCGATCGAACCAGTCGAGGTGAATGTCCCAGTTGCCGGCCAGTCGGAGCGGGTCGCGCCCGAATCCGCGGGTCCGGTGGTGCCCGATCCGATCGAGCGACGCCGCATCAACGAGGACGGCTGACCCGGAGGGCAGGGCGGGGGGTGCCAATCGGTCCGAATCCGGAGCGGCGACGCGGCGATTCAGCCCTTGGGCGCCATCCCGACGTGGAGCGCGACGGCGCCCAGACCGAGGCGGCGATGGCCAACCTCGACGAGGCCGGCGGCTCGCATCAAGTCGGCGAGCGTATCGGCGTCGGGGACATTCTGGACGAGCCTCGCGAGGCGGCGATAGGCTTCGCGCCGCCCGGCAGGCGGACACCGCGAGCGGTGCCAGCCGGCGGGCGGTCCGATGGTAGATCCGCCCCCACCACCGCGGCCAGGGCATCGTCGGCTCGAGGCAAACGACACGGCCGCCTGGCCGTACGACGCGTCGCAGCTCCCGTAGACCAGCGGTCAGGTCCGGCAACGTGCCCAGCCCGAAGGCGATCGTAGCGGCGTCGAATCGGGCGTCCTCGAACGGCAGCGCCAGCGCGTCGCCGAGCATGAACTCGAGCTGGACGAGGTCGCGCGTGTTGGCCCTTCCGCGCTGGACCATTTGCGGTGACAGGTCGACCGCCACGACGCGCCCGAATGGCCCGACCCGATCGGCCAGAACCGCGGCCAGCTTGCCGGTTCCAGCGGCGACGTCGATCGCGGCGTCGCCCGGCCGAATGCGGGCGGTCTCGACGATCGCGGTCCGCCACCGCCGCTCAAGACCCAGCGACAGGATCGAGCCGAGGCGATCGTAGACCGGCGCAATCTCGTCGAAGATCGCGGCCACGTCGGTCCTCGCAGCATCGTGTCCGACGGCCGTTGCCGCTGGGTCACGTTCGACGTCGTCAACGCCGAGCCGAGCATCGGGTTCGTTCTCGGTTGGGCGGGAGTCGCCGTCGGCCCGGGTGGGCGGCGCGAACGCCATCTAGAGTTCGCCCAGCAGGATCGGATCGCCCGCCAATGAATCCCCCTCGGCGGGCACGAGCGAGACGCCGAACCGCGTTCCGGGACCGACCCCTGTGAGCGTATCCACGGGCCCGACCCAGTACGCTACGTCACCCCCAAAGAACATCTGCCCGATCCGCCTCCGGCCGCCATCAGTCTCGACCCAACAACGGTACTGCATCCCGGCGGCCGGTTCTGGGAGTCCCTGCGCGAGTACGACGAGTTCCTTCGTGCCGGGCGAGAAGGCGAGCGTCCCCTCTGCGCCCGAGCCGCCGTTGGCGGTGCCCTCGAGCACGACGTATTCCGCGTCCGGCTCGCCGTCGATCCGATGGCTCCACGTAGCCACCTTGGCCAGGGCGGCGATCTGCCTGGCTTGCGTCTCGATCAACGAATCGCGCGATTGGGCGACGAACAGCGACGTGCCGACGATCGCGATCGAGCACGGCGGCCGCGATCGAGGCAACCCACAGCCGGCGGCCGGGGGCCACGCGACGCGCGTTCGGGGTGGCGGCGCGTTCGGGCGCGATCGCTGGCTCGGTCGCTCGCACGTCGGAGCCGCGCGGCCGCCCGATGGCGGCGACGTAGGCCAGGGTACGGTCGCGCAGGTCGGCCGGTGGCGCCGTTCGGACGGCTTCCCGGATGACCGCCGAAGCGCGGCGCAGGCGCTCCAACTCGGCGGCGCACTCGGTGCAGCCGGCGATGTGGCCGGCAAGGGCCGCCGCATCGGCCGTATCGCCTGCCGCCAAGCGGTCGAAGCCGCCCGGCTCGACTGCCGCGATTTCGAGGAGCTCGCGCGCCTCAGCGTGTTCCATCGTCTCCCGTCACCGATCCTGACGATCGCCGGCCGGAACCCCGACCGATGCCAATTCCGCCCCAGGGCCGAGCTCCTCGGCTAGTACTTCGCGCAGTCGCAGCAGGGCTCGCCGCGTTCGCGTCTTCACCGTTCCGAGTGGCCAGCCGAGCCGCTCGGCGATCTCCGATTGCGTCATCTCGGCGCTGTACGCGAGAACGAGGGCCGTTCGTTCGTGCTCCGGCAGCTCCGCAAGCGCACCCCGGATCACGTCCCTGAGCTCCGAGGCAGCCAGCTCGCCCTCCGGGCCGGGCCCGAGATCCGCCCCACCGAGCACGCTGCCCGAGGCGACGATCCGCTCGAAGGCCGCCGTGTCGTTCTCGTCATTGCCGCTCGCCGAGGAGATCGGGACGAGATTCGGGCGTCGGCCAGCCGCCCGGAGGCGGTCCACCGTCCGGTTGCGCGCGATCGTGTGGAGCCATGCCGCGAGGGACCCCGTCCCCGGGTTGAACAGCTCCGCTCGGTTCCAGAGCGCGAGAAAGGTCTCCTGCACTACTTCTTCGGCGACCTGCCGATCGGATGTCAATCGGATCGCCGCCGCGAAGACCGCGTCGACGTGCCGGTCGTACAGAGCGGCCAGCGCGTCCTGTGAACCTGCCGCTACCTCGCGTACGAGGGCGGCTTCGTCGCCCGGGGCGTGACGGTCGCCTGTCATCGATTACGCCCCATCGGCCTCATCGGTTTCGATCGGCAGCCGCAGCGGGCGCCGTTCGAAGCCGCTCGAGAAGACGACGTCGGTTTCGGTGGTAAAGACGTGGCGGGTGGCCTGGACCTGCCCGAGTATCCGCTCGAGGTCGCGAGTGTCGCGGGCACGAATCTTGATCAGGTAGTCCGCTTCGCCGGTGATGTGGTGGCACTCCTCGATCTCGGGGATCGCCGCGAGGTCGTCGGTGAGATCCGTGGCGGCCGTGCCGGGCGCCTGGGTGATCCAGGTGAAGGCGAGGATGCCCAACCCCACGGCCGCCGGATCGACGATCGCCGCGTAGCCCCGAATGGCACCCCGCGCCTCCAGCTTCTTGACCCGCTCATGAGCCGACGGGCCGCTCATACCGACCTCCGCCCCGAGGTCTGCGTATGGCCGCCGGCCATCCCGCTGGAGGATCTCCAGGATCCGAGCGTCATTCGTACTGAGTCGATTAGCGCCCGGCATCTAGTACCACTTCATAAGGCAGATCGGTTGACCATGCTCCGTCTGTTAGGTAGAATAGCTGCACTACTCGGTTGTCGACCATCGCAATCAGCGACGGACCTCACGTCCCCGGCGACCACGCAGCGGAGGTGCCCCGATGATTGCAATCGGTTTCGGTTTCCTGGCGCTGTTCTCAATCCTCAGCATCTTGCTGGGCAGTGAGGATCCACGTCATGCCGATCCTCGAGACGACGTCCGACTCTGGATGCGCTACGGCCTTCGATAGTCCGAACGTCTCGATAAGCCTAACCCACAAGGCCCCGGTGACCCCGGGGCCTTGTCGATTCCCCGGCACCGTCACCAGGTGCCGGCGGCTCTGCGGGCGACAGCCGCTACCGTTCCAGCCGGGAGATGCGCCTCGAGGCAGCTGACCCCGTCCTGGCCGACGACCGCGTCGTGCGACGTCCCGGCCGGCAGGTCGAGCCGGTCGCCGACGCGAAGCTCGACAACCTCCGACCGGTCCGGAAGCCCGAATAGGATCGAGCCCGAGGCGACGACGATGACCTTGTCGTAGCCGTGGTCGTGCGCTCCATAGCGGTCGTTCGGACTGTTCGACCAGCTTGTCGGCTCCAGGCCCGCGGCCCGGAGGCGCTCAGCCGAGTCGACCACCTCAGGCCACCGCGATGCCGACGACCGACCCGACAGCGAACGTGACGCCTGCTGCCACCGCGCCGATCACGACCTGGCGCGCGCCGGAAAAGAGCGGGCTGCGTCCGGTGAGCAGGCTCACGCCGGCCCCGACGGCAAACAGCGCGGCAAGGCTGAGCACGAGGCTCGCCGTGAAGGCGCCTGGGCCGCTCGCAAAGACGTACGGCAGAACCGGCACGCCCGCCCCAAATGCGAAGGCGACGAAGGAGCCGGTCGCCGCCCCCACCGGGGAGCCGAGCTCGTCCGGATCGAGCCCGAGCTCCTCGCGGACGAGCGTATCGAGCGCCCGTTCCGGGTTCTCAAAGAGCCGGGCTGCGATCGCCTCGGCCTCCTGCGGCAGGAAGCCCTTCGCCCGATAGAGGGCCGCCATCTCCGCCTGCTCCTCTTCGGGCATCGCCTCCAGCTCCGAGCGCTCGAGCTCGATCTGGCGCTCGAACAGCTCGCGTTGCGACTGCATCGAGATGTACTCCCCGGCCGCCATGCTGAATGCGCCGGCGACGAGGCCGGCAATCCCGGCGAGCAGGATGAACCGGCCCTCGTCGACCGGCCGCCCCGGCGACCCCCATCACGAGCGCGAGGTTGCTGACCAGGCCGTCGCTGACTCCGAAGATCACCGCCCTGAGCATCCCGGAGCGGCCGGACCGGTGCCACCGTTCGCGAGCGGCGATGTCCTCGGTCGGGCTAAGCGTCCTCTCGCCGCTCTTCAGCTGCCGCCAGATCTCGGCGTGCTCCCGCTCATCGGCGGCAATGTCGGCCACTTCAGGGGACGACTGGCTGTCGTAGATGTCCTCCTCGTCGCCCTCGAGCGCGGTCACGAGATCGGATACGGCGCGGGTCCCGAACAGGCGGGCGAGCGTGAGGATGACCGCGACGCGCAGCCGCGGGCGGGTCGGCGCCGGCGGCACGTCGGCGCCGCGCTCCTCGAGCTTGCGGGCCCAGATGTCGGCGTGCCGCCGCTCGTTGGCGGCGATCCGGCGGAACGCGGCCGCCCGGCTGGGTTCCTTTTCGATCGTGGCCAGAGCGTCGTAGAGGAGGACCGCGTCACGCTCCAGCTTGAGATTTTCGAGGCTCTGGAGCGTCTCGGGGGACATGGGCCTCATCGTACCCGCCGCTAGACTCGACGTGATGTCCGCACCCGGTCGACCCGTTCTCCGCTACCTCTCGGCCTCGGAGGTGATCGCGGCCATGCCGCCGCTCGACGAGCGCCTGGCCCTCGCTGAGCGAACGATGGTCGCCCTCGTCGCCGACGCCGAGCTGCCGCCCAAGATCGCCGTTCATCCCCGGCCCGAGGGTTCGTTCGCGCACGCGATGCCGGCCCATCTCCGGGGGGCCGATCCGGCCGGCGGCGGCGACCTCGTCGGGATGAAATGGATCGCCGGCTTTCCGGCGAACCGAGCGCAGGGCCTGGATGCTCTCCACGGCCTCGTGTTGCTGGCCGACCCGGCGACCGGCGTCCCGACCGCAATCCTCGATGCCGGACCGATCACGGCCGAACGGACGGCGGCCGTGTCCGGTGTGGCGATCTCGCGATTTGCGCGGCCCCTTCACGGCCGATCGCCGCGTCGTGGCCCTGATCGGCGCGGGGACACAGGGGCGCAGCCATCTGGCCGTGCTCGGGCGGGTCCTCGAGCGGGCACGGCTCCTGATCTTCGACCGGCATCCGGACCGAGCGGAAGCCCTGGCCGCCGAAGCCCGCACGACGCCCGGCATCGAGGCCGCCGAGGCGGTATCGACGGCCCGCGAGGCGACCGAGGCGGCGGACGTCGTCGTCACGGCCGCGGCGTTCGGACCGGTCCGACAGGTGATGACGAACGACTGGCTGACCCCGGACGCCCTCGTCGTGCCTGTCGACTACGCGACGTACTGTGCCGCCGAGGTCGCCCGCGATGCCGCGCTCTTCATCGTCGATCAGCGCGAGCAGTTCCTCGCCACTCGCGACGCCGGGCTCTTCGACGGCTACCCGGACCCGACGGCGACCCTCGGCGAGGCGATCGTCCGCGGCATCGCCCGACCGGAAGCTGGACGGATCGTCGTGACCCATCTCGGCGTCGGCCTGGCCGACCTCATCTTCGCCGACGCCATCGTCCGGCGGGCGGCTCATGCCGGCCTGGGGACTGTCCTGGCTGACGCGGCGCCGATCGGTCCGGCAGACTGACGGGGTGGGCATCGTCGGCCGGCTCGTCCGGATCCTGATCGTCGTGCTCGTCATCGTCGCGGGCGCGCTCACCGGGATCGTCGGGGTCGTGACGTTCCGGGCGCTGCCGCAGACCGAAGGCGCGATCGAGGTCGACGGCCTCAACTCGTCGGTCACGGTCTTGCGGGACGAGGCCGGCATCGTCCGGATCCTCGGCGAGGACCCCCATGACCTGTTCCTCGCCCAGGGCTACGTCCATGCCCAGGAGCGGCTTTGGCAGATGGAGGTCTGGCGCCACATCTCGGCCGGCCGCCTGTCCGAGCTGTTCGGGAAGAGCACTCTCGACCAGGATCGCTTCATCCGGACGCTCGGCTGGCGCCAGGCCGCCCAACGGGACCTCGAGGCCCTCTCGAAGCCGGCACGGGCCGCTGTCGACGCCTACACGGATGGGGTGAACGCCTACATCGACGGCCACGGTCAGGGCAACCAGGGACTGGCGTTCGTCGTGACGGCCCTCCAGAGCGGCACAGGCGGCGTCGGTGGCTACCTCCTGGAGCCGTGGACTGCGCTCGACTCGGTCGCCTGGCAGAAGGTCCAGAGCTGGCAGCTTGGCGGCAACTTCGAGACCGAGGTCTTCCGCATGCTGGCCGATGCGAGGCTCGGCGATCCGGCCCTCACCGACGCGCTGTTCCCGCCCTACTCGGCGGAGATGCCGGTCATCACGCCCACGCCCGCGGCCACGACCGGCCGTCCGTCCGCGAACAGCGGGACAGGCGCACGCGGGGCCGACACTCCCCTTATCACCGCCGCCCAGGCCGCCGCATGGCGGGACGTCGCCTCGATCGACGTTGGGTTCCTGCGCCTGGCCGGGCTCGACGGTGGGGAAGGGATCGCGAGCGACCACCAGATCGGGTCGAACAACTGGGTCGTGGCGCCATCGAAGAGCTCGAGCGGCGGTGCGCTCCTGGCCAACGACCCCCACCTCGGGATCTCGATGCCCTCAGTCTGGTTCATGAACGGGCTTCACTGTCGCAAGGTCACCCAGGCCTGCCCGTACGACGTCGTCGGGGTCTCCTTCCCGGGCGTTCCGGGGATCGTCCTCGGTCACAACGCGCGCATTGCGTGGGGCGCGACGAACGTCGATCCCGACGTCCAGGATCTGTTCGTCGAGAAGGTCGATCCGGACAACCCGGACAACTACCTGTTCCGCGGCGAGTCGATCCCATTCACGGTCCGCGAGGAAACGATCAAGGTCGCGGGTGGCGAGGATGTCGTCATGGAGGTCCGCGAAACGCGCCACGGACCCATCCTCAACGACGTCGATCCAAGGCTCGAGGAGGCGCCGCCGCTGGCCCTCGCCTGGACGGCGACCGCCGCCGTCGACGGCACGCTGGATTCGATCTTCGCGATCAACACGGTCGGCGCCTTCGAGGAGTTCCGAGCGGCGTTCGCGACCTACGGCGCGCCGGCCCAGAACTTCGTTTACGCGGACGTCGACGGCCACATCGGCTACGTCTTTCCGGGCTATGTCCCGATCCGCTCCGATCCTGCGGATCGCGGCGACCGGATCCGGTCCGGAAGCGACGGCAAGCACGAATGGAAGGACCGCATCCCGTTCGAGGATCTGCCCTGGCAGCTCGACCCGCCGGGCGGGATGATCGTCAGCGCGAACAACGCCGCCGTCGGCGATGGCTATCCATACTTCGTCGCATCCGAATGGGATCCCGGCTATCGGGCAAAACGGATCATCGAGCTCCTGGACCTGGCGGCCGAGAGCGGTGGCGGCGTCTCAGCGTCTGAGCTGGCCGAAATCCAGATGGACGTCCGGGTGCTTCGGGCCGACCTCGTGAAGCCGCACTTCGAGGGCATCCAGCCGGCGACGCCGGACGGCCGGCTGGTCCTCGACCAGATCGGGGCGTGGGATGGCCTTGCGAACATCGACAGCAACGGGGCGGCGGCGTATTTCGCGACCGAGTACCACCTGCTGCGGGGCCTGTTCGACGACGAGCTCGGCCCCCTGGCCCGGGAGTACGTCGGCGGGGGCGCGTCGTGGCAGTCGATGATCGGTCTCCTGGGCGACCCGACGTCGGACTGGTGGGACAACGTCAAGACGGCTGGGCGGACGGAGACGGCGCCCGACGTCATCGCGGCCTCGCTCGACGCAGCCGGGGCGGACCTGCGAACCAGCCTGGGCGACCCCGAAGGACTGGACGTGGGGCCGCCTGCACCAGGCGGCCTTCCGGGAGCAGACGCTTGGGACGAGCGGCATCGCGCCGCTCGAGTGGTACTTCAACAAGGGCCCGATTCCGGTCGCCGGGGCCTCGGGCGCCGTCGTCGCCAACTACTACCGACCGAGCCGGGCCTACCCGGACCCGAACGACCCGGACTACGAGCCGGTCGGGTTCGTCGGCGTGTTCGAGGTAACGAACCTGCCCTCATACCGGTTCACGATCGACATGGGCGACCTCGACGGCGCCCGGATCGTCCAGACGACGGGCCAGAGCGGCAACCCGTTCGACAGCCATTACGGCGATCTCATCGACGAGTGGGCAGCCGGCGAGACCGTGCCGCTGCCGTTCTCCCGGAGCGGCGTCGAGGCGGCGACGGAGAAGCGATTGGAGCTCGTGCCCTAGGGTGCTGGTGGTGGCCACAGCGCCAGGATCTGCCGCGCGACGTCCTCGAGGGTGCTGCCGTCGGTCGAGATGATGGTGACGCCGTCCCTTCGGTCGGCATCCATCGCGGCGACCTGGCGACGCGTCCGCTCCAGCTGCCCATCCCGGCCCGAGCCGATCTCCCGCCCGTCGACTCGATCGGTCAGGGTCGCGTCCGACGCCACGAGGCGAACGCACACGAACTGGGCATCAGGGATCGCCCGCCGAACCCAGTCGAGCTCCACGAGTCGATCGAGGTAGACGCCGATGAGGATCAACCGGCGCGCCCCTCGCTGTGCGAACGTTCCCCACATCCCGGCAAGGTTGCGCCGCGTTACGTCCGAAAGATCTTCGGGAACGGGATAGATCCGATCGAGTTCGTCCGTGTCGATGAGGACGTGGTCGACGTCGGCGGCTTGGAGCTGGAGGGACACCTCGAATGCCGTCGTCGACTTCCCAACGCCCGCCGGGCCCGAAATCACGAGGACGTCGGTCACGGTCCGGTCTTCCCTACTCCTCGCTGATCGGCAATGGTCCGGCCGGAACCTCGATGATCACCCGGCCATGTTCGATGACGACCGGATAGATCTCGAGCGGCAGCTCGGCTGGCGGGTCGAGCGGCTCGCCGTCGGACAGGTCGAACCGCGACAGATGGAGGGCGCAGGTGATCGTCCCCGCGGTCAGGAAGCCCTTGTCGAGCTCGAAGTACTCGTGACTGCAGACGCCCTGGGTCGCGGTGAACTCGCCGCCGTTGTTGATGACCAGGACCTGGTCTGTGCCGTCGACGTAGACCATCTTCATCTCGCCGTCAGCGACCTCGTCGACGCCCAGCAGGTCGATCCGCCTCATGCCGGCTTCCCGCGTCGCCGCGGCGAAGGTTCTGGTGGGATCACGCGGCGGCCGCGCCGTCGAGCCCGGCGTTCCACTTCGCCTCGAGCAGCTCGCGCAGCCGGTCCCGCTCGGAGTCGAGCGGGACGCGCGTGACGACCGGCTCGAGGAAGCCGAGGACGATGAACTTCCGCGCCTCGTCGGGCGGGATGCCCCGGCTCTCGAGGTAGAAGAGCTGGGACTCGTCGATCGGGCCGACAGAGCTCGAATGGGCCGCCCGGCGGCAGTCGGGCTGGTCGATCTCGAGGCTTGGGATCGCGACGGAGCGGGCCCTCTTGGAGAGGTTCATCCCGAACTCGCCGAGGAAGCTGTCGGTGCCCCGCGCGCTCTTCTCGATCGTGATCATGCCCTTCATGTAGCTGCGGGCCGCGTCGAGGAGGACGCCCTTCGAGAGGAGGTTGCCGGTCGTGTCGCGGCCGACGTGGTGGGTGTACGAGGTCAGGTCGAACAGCTGCTCGTCCGCGCCGAACACGATCTCGACCTGCTCGACTGTGCTCCGATCGCCTTCGAGGCGGTTGTCGACCCGGCTCCTGACGAGCCGGCCGCCGAGCTGGGCGAGCGCCCAGTGGAGGTCGGCGCCTTCGCCGATGACCGCGTTCCGGTGCTGGAAGACGACCTGGCCCGGTCCGAAGTCCTGGATGCTCGCGACGCGGAGCTCGGCATCGCGGCCGAGGCGGACCTCGAGCGATCCGCTGAAGAGGGCCTGTCCCCCGCCGGACGGCGTTTCGGCGGCCTGGTCGGAGGCGCCGAGCTCCTCGACGATCGAAGCCGCCGCGCCGTCACCGAGCTCGACGATCGTGCGGGTCAGGAGGCCTCGGCCGGGCGCGCCGGCGGACCAGCGGAGGACGATCGGTTGCTGCAGGCGAACGCCCGCGGGCACGCGGATCGCGACTCCCTGGTTCCAGCCCGCGCGCGTCAGTTGGGCAAAGCGATCGGTTGCGGGCAGCGCGGAGGCGTCGCCGAGCAGACGCTGGGCGGCATCCGGGTCCGTGGCAAGCAACCCCCCCAGCGTCTCGAGGCGAACGCCGGCCGCGCGGGACGCGTCATCGACGAGAAGCGCCTCGACGCGGTCCTCGCGGAGATCCGCGAGGCCGGCGATGCCGTCAGGCAGCCTATCGGCCGGCGCGCCGTCCGGCGCCACCGCGGGCGACTCGTAGAGCCGGACGTCCTCCAGCTCGGCGCCGCGCAGGTCGATGTACGGCGTGTACAGCTGGTTGCCCTCGCTGGGAAGGGAGGTGAAGAGCTCAAGCGCGGCCCGGCGGTCGGCCGCCAGCCAGTCCGGCTCACCGGCTGTGACGGCTTCGACAGTGGCTTCGTCGAGGGTGAAACTGAGGTCAGCGGGGGCGCGGCGCGCGGCGCGTCCGGTCGTCGCCCGCGGCGGGCGGGCGAGCGTCACCCGAGCGACCCCTCCATCTCGAGCTTGACGAGACGGTTGAACTCGATCGCGTACTCCATCGGGAGCTCTTTGGTGAACACCTCGAGGAAGCCCTGGACGATGAGGTTCTGGGCCTCGTTCTCGGTCAGGCCCCGGCTCATCAGGTAGAAGACCTGGTCGGCGCTGATCTTGCCGACGGTGGCCTCGTGGGTCATCGTCGTGTCGTCTTCCTGGATGTCGATGTAGGGGTACGTATCGCTGCGGCTGATGTCGTCGAGCATCAGGGCGTCGCAGCGGACGCTCGCGACGACATTGGTGGCTCCGGGCGACACCTTCAGCTGGCCGCGGTACGTCGCCCGGCCGCCGTCCTTCGAGACGGACTTCGAGACGATCCGGCTCTTGGTGTTCGGCGCGAGGTGGACGGCCTTGGCGCCGGTGTCCTGGTGCTGGCCCTTGCCGGCGACCGCAACGCTGATGATGTCGGCCGTGGCGTTCTCGCCGCGCAGGTAGATCGCCGGATACTTCATCGTCAGCCGCGACCCGGTGTTCGCGTCGATCCACTCGACGGTCGAGTTCTTGTGGGCGTGGGCGCGCTTCGTCACGAGGTTGTAGACGTCGTTCGACCAGTTCTGGATCGTCGTGTAGCGGACCTTGGCGCCCGGGAGCGCGATGACCTCGACGACGGCCACGTGGAGCGACTCGGTGGCGTAGATCGGGGCCGTGCAGCCCTCGATGTAGTGAACGCTCGCGCCCTCGTCGACGACGATCAGCGTCCGCTCGAACTGGCCGGTGTTCTCGCCGTTGATCCGGAAGTAGGCCTGGAGCGGCAGCGGGACCTCGACGCCCTTCGGGACGTAGACGAACGAGCCGCCCGACCAGACGGCGCTGTTGAGCGCGGCGAACTTGTTGTCCTCCGGCGGGACGACCGTCGCGAAGTGCTTGCGGAAGATCTCGGGGTACTCGACGAGCGCCTGGTCCGTGCCCATGAAGACGACGCCGAGCTTGGTCAGCTCTTCCTTGACCGAGTGGTAGACGACCTCGCTGTCGTACTGGGCGCCGACGCCGGCGAGGAACTTGCGCTCCGCCTCGGGGATGCCGAGCCGCTCGAACGTCGCCTTGATCTGGTCCGGGACGTCGTCCCACGACTTCTCTTCGCGCTCGGAGGGCTTGCGGTAGTAGACGATGTTGCCGAAGTCGATCTTCGAGCAGGTCGCCGCCCCAGTTCGGCATCGGGCGCTTGAGGAAGTGCTCGTAGGCGCGCAGACGGAACTGGAGCATCCAGTCCGGCTCGTTCTTGAAGCGGCTGATCTCCTCGACCGTCTCGCGGGTCAGCCCGCGCTTCGTCTCGGCGAGGTAGACGATGTCGTCGTGGAAGGCGAATTCTTCGCGGCGGTCGGTGACGAGCTCGCGAGTCGCGGTCATTGGTTCTCCGGTTGCGGGGCGCCCCACTCGACGCGGCGCTCGATTTCTGTAATCCCGAGTGCCATTATCGGAATTAACCCGCGAACCGTCAACGACCCGGCGGTATTCCGTGCTCGCGGGCGCACAACGAGACGCCGCGCCGGCTGCAGCCGGCGCGGCGTACGTCAGGGAGATCGGAGTTGTTCAGCGGGAGCGAGCGCTTTCGGGCATCTCGCCGGGCCCAACCGGGACGCCACCGCCGAGGTCGGTCATGCCGTCCGACGTCGTGAACGGGTCGGAGGTCATCGCCGAAGGGCTGGTGGTCGGCGAGTCCGCGAGTAGGCTGCCAAGGTCCTTCTCGTCGTCGTAGCGGACGAGATCATTGCTCTCGCCGTTCATCCGCGCCTTGAGGTCGTTGACGGCGTGCCGGATCCGGGGACCCGTCACCGGCGACGTGATCAGCCACCACGCTGCCGCGATCACGGCACCGATGGCCGACGAATCCCGCGATCGGCAGGATCGGGTTCGTGCGCCTGCGGTTCGGCAGCCGATCGCTGATCTGCTTCGGGAGCTCGATCTTCGAGAGATCTATGTCCGGCAGGTCGCTCTTCTTCGGCAGTCGAACGTCGCGAGCAGCGTTGACGATGTCGTCGCGGCTCATCTCGCGGAGGCCGTCGGCCCACTTGAATTCCGGGAGCTTGACCTCCGGAAGGTTGATCTCAGGCATGATGCGTCTCCTTGACGGTTCGATTCATGAGATCTTCGTCGGCGCGGCGTCACAGCCCGACTGGCTGCCACCGGGGGTGGGGTTGCAGGCGCATCGCAGTCAGACGAGGTGGACATGGCCACGAGGACGAGTGCCGGAATCCTACTCTATCGTCGCCGAGACGGCGGTCTCGAGCTCCTGCTCGCCCATCCGGGCGGACCGTTCTTCACCCGCCGCGACGCGGGCTACTGGACGATCCCCAAGGGCGAGGTCGACCCGGACGAGGAACTGCTCGCGGTCGCCCGACGGGAATTCGAGGAGGAAACTGGTCACGCGGCCCCGCGCGGCGATCCGATTCCGCTCGGCAGCATCGTCCAGAAGGGCGGCAAGACAGTTCACGCGTGGGCGCTCGAAGGCGACCTCGACCCGACGACCTCGGTGAGCAACACCTTCGAGATGACCTGGCCGCCGGGCTCCGGCGGGCGAGAGTCCTTCCCGGAGATCGATCGCGTCGAATGGTTCGACCCGGCCGAGGCACGGCGCCGGATCAAGGCGACCCAGATCCCCCTGATCGATCGCCTGGAGGCCGCGCTCGGTACCTGACACAACCTGGCAGCATTGCTCCCCTATCATCCCGAGGTGCCCCCTTCCCTGACGATCGCGCCTGAGGTCGCCCGGCGCTTCCTTGCGATCCGCCACTTCCTCGCGCCGCCCCGCTCGCTGCCGGCCGAACCCGCGAGCGTCATGACCGTTGTCGATCGGTTCGGCTCCCTCCAGTTCGATCCACTCGAGGTCGCGGGCCGCAACCATGACCTGGTCCTTCTCGCCCGGATCGCAGGCTATCGCCGGGCTTGGACCGACGCCCTGCTCTACGAGTCGCGACAGCTGTTCGAGGCATACAACAAGGGACTGTCGCTGCTGCCGACCACGGAGCTGCCGTTCCATCGCTGGATCTGGGACCGGCATCAGATCAGGCACCGGGCCGGTGTTTTCGACTCGCACGGGCACGTCGTGGATGAACTCCTCGAGCGAATCCGGACGAGCGGGCCGATGGCGGCGGGAGACCTCGAGGCTCGCGAGGCCATCGACTGGTACTGGCGGCCGACGAACCCGGTCCGAGCCGTCCTCGAGGCTCTCGCCGAGGCCGGGGTGCTGGGGCTTGCCCGGCGCGACGGCAACCGTCGCGTATACGACCTCGCGGAGCGGCTCTTCCCTGCCGAACTGCTGGGCGATCGCACCCGGACGCCGCGGGAACAGCTCCGACACCGGCTCATGTCCCGGTATCGCGCTCACGGCCTGCTGGGGCGCGGCGGTCAGGCCGAGATCTGGATGGCGCTCGGCCGAGCGGCCGCGGACGAGAACGACCCGGAGTGGGCGTCGAGGGCGGCACTGCGGACGGAACTCGAGGAGGAGGGTTGCATCGTCGCCGTGTCGGTCGAAGGTATCCGGGGCGATCGCTTCATCGTCGCGGACGAGCTCCCGATGCTGGACGCTGCCCGGCGCGAGGTCGAGGCGGGCGCCGGGCCGGGCGGAACGTCATCCGGGGTCGCGTTCCTCGCCCCGCTTGACCCGCTCGCGTGGGACCGCGAGTTCCTTCGGACATGCTTCGGCTTCGACTACATCTGGGAGGTGTATGTCCCGGCTGCGAAGCGCCGCTGGGGCTACTACGTCCTACCGATCCTGTTCGGCGATCGATTGGTCGGGCGGATCGAACCGCGAATCGATCGGAAGGCCGACACGCTCCGGATCCTCGGCGTCTGGTGGGAGGACGGCTTCGATCCGCTGGAGGCGGAGGGGTTCGTCGACGCGTTCGTCGCGGCCATCGACGCTCACCGGGCGTTTGGTGACGTCAAGCGGCTCGCCTGGCCAAGGATCGCGCGGTTGCGACCGCTCGGCGTGGAGGTCAAACGGCGGCTAGCGTGATCCTGTGGGTCTTCGGGGCCCGGCGCGGTCGACGGCTTCAGCGGCCGACGACGACCGAACCCGTGGCCGCGGCAAGCGTCGCCTTGGCCAGCGACCAGGCGCCCCAGTTGCCGGCCTTGTCGCGGGCAGCGACCCGGAATTCGTAGGTGTGATTCACGGCGAGGTCCAGCGTCATTGACTTCCGCGTCGTGCCGATCCAGACCATCTTCCAGGCTCCGCCGTCGCTGCGACGCTGGACCTGGAAGGAGTGGAAGCCGGACGTCAGGACCTGGAGGGGAACGTCGCCGCCGGACCAGGTGACGGTGACGCGCTTCGAGGCCGAAGTCGATCCGGCGGCGATGGTCGGGGTCGCGGTCTTCGCCTTGGCGCCGGTCCGGTCCGGGCCCTTCATGTAAACGGCGGTCCAGATCTTCTTGCCGTTCGAGCCCAGGGCCAGCCCGACGCCCACGTAGTTGTATGTCGTCGAGACGACGATCGCCTTGTGACCCGGGGAGTTGAGCCACCCTGTATTCGCGGCGGCGACGGACGTCTCGAGGGTCGGGTAGTTGTTCCACGCGATGATCTCGCCGGCGTTGTACCAGGTGATCTTCTGCGCGCTGATGATGTCGAAGACGTTCCGGCCGTCCGGCTGGGTGTGGCTGAAGTAATCCTTCGTCGCCATGTCGACCGATCGGGCCCGGGCGATCGCCATCAGTCGCGAGTCGATTCGAACGGGAACGAGGCCGCGCGTCGTGCGGTCGACGTTGAGGGCATCGACCATCGCCAGCTCGGCCTGGGAGATGGTCATCGCGTCAGCCGCGGCGGCGGTCCCCGGGGCGACGACGAAGGCCGCAAGGAGCCCTGCGACGAGCAGGACGGCAAAGCGGGACGGGCGGTTTGTCGACATGACGCAACCATGGCCGCGCGAGCGCGACGGCGGTATGGCTCACGTGTCCGGTCAAGCCCTGACCCTTTGTGTCGTGCATCGCCTACGGCATCGAGATGAGGGACCACCCCGGTCCGACCCGGACCACCCCCTGCGGTAGCGCACGTCACGAGGGACGTGTGGGACCATGGTCCCGATCAGTTCACGGGACCTGCCAGGAGGCGACGATGGCGACGACGCGACGAGCCGATGCGACATGGGCTGGCGATCTGCTGAGCGGCCGCGGGACCGTGACCGCGGCCACGACCGGCGTATTCCGCGACCTCCCGACCACGTGGGCGTCGCGGATAGGCGAGCCGGAAGGCGTCACGAGCCCGGAGGAGCTCCTCGCGGCGGCCCACGCGTCCTGCTTCTCGATGGCGTTCTCCAACGAGCTGGCCAAGGCCGGCACACCGCCCACGAAGGTGACGGTCAGCGTCGCCGTCTCGGGTGACAAGCTCGAGAGCGGCTGGACGGTCCTCTCAGCCGCGATCACCGTCAGCGCCGTCGCCCCGGGCGCGACCGAGGCCAGTCTCCGCGAGGCGGCCGACAAGGCAAAGGACGGCTGCCCGATCTCGAAGGCGCTGAAGGGCAACGTCGAGCTGTCGGTCGAGGCGACGCTCGAGGAGGGCTGAGGCGCGGCCGGTCGGCCTGGCCGTTTGCGCTTGGTCCGGCTCGCGGACCAACGGGCGAACGACTCCGCTGAATCGGTCGATTTGGGCCCCGCCGAACGCCGCTTGGTCCGGCTCGCGGACCAACGGGCGAACGACTCCGCTGAATCGGTCGATTTGGGCCCCGCCGAACGCCGCTTGGTCCGGCTCGCGGACCAGGAATCGGGACTACTGCGGCGTGCGGTCCGTCAGCCGATCGTCAAGAGCCGCCGCGGGTTGCCGACCGTGATCGTCCGGATCTCGTCGTCGGAGACCCCGGCGGCCCGTAGCCGCGGCAGGAATGTGTCGGCCAGGTACGTATAGCCGTTGCCGCCGTACTGGGACAGCTGCGAGTCGTGGCAGACGTCCTGTGAGAGCAGGATCCGCTCGACGTGACCCGCGGCGAGCAGGTCGCAGATCGACGCGACGATCCGGCCCTCCCCGTGGCGCTCCAGCGGGGTGAAGCTCATGCCGAGGAAGTCGAACTCGACCGAGGCGCCGCGTTCGACGATTGCTCGGTGGTAGGCGGGGTCGGGGTACGAGTCGGCGTGACCGATGACCACCCGGGAAGGATCGGCCCCCTCCGCTTCGAAGACCGTGAGCTGGTCGAGCCCGACGCTCGACTGAACCGCGTGGGTCGTGATCGTGAGGCCGGTTTGTCTCGCCGCCCGCGCCGCCGCTCGGTGGACCCGTTCCTCCTGGGCCGACAGCCACGGCTTGTCGGTGCCGATCTCGCCGATGATCCCGGCTCTGATCCCACTCCCCGTGATTCCCTCGGAAGCCTCGCGGACGATCTCGTCGGCGAGATCGTCGACAGTCCGTCGATCGATCAGCGCCTCCGACGGGTAGTACGCCTCGCGATACCAGCCCGCGCCCATGACGATGTCCAGGCCCGTCGAGGTCGACAGGCCGGCAAGCCAGTCGGGGTCGCGCCCGACACCCGGCAGGGTCAGGTCGACCAGGCAGGTGCCACCCACCTCCCGGAATTGGCCCAGCTCGGCGGTGATGATCGGCTCGTCGCGGCGGAGCTCCCAGTAGTCCCAGCGATTCGGGATATGCCACAGCGCGATTGCCGTGTGCTCGTGGGGCAGCGTAAAGCCGAGGCTGCCCGGATCGATCGGCCCGCGGACGGTCTGGACGTGGGCGTCAGTCACGAAGCCCGGCTCGCCTTGAGCGAGACGTAGGCACGGGGCGCCGCCGACTCGAGCGGAACCGGAGGCGCGGCGTCCCGCGCCGCGAAGAGCAACTCGAGCATTGTCAGCGCGCGCTTCTCCGCGTCCTCCCGCCGGTAGGCGGGCCCGTCCTCGATCGCCTCGATCGTCAGCCCGTCGAGCAGCGCCGCGAACGCGTGGGCGACGCTCTCAACATCGAGCCAGGGCGGCAGCTCACCGCGGACGACCCCTTCCTGAAGAAGTAGGGCGGTCGGGCCGACGATCTCCCGCCGCCGTCGACGGACCATCTCCCGGATGGCCGGATCGGCATCGACCTCAGCCCACGCGAGCGTCATCAGCACTGACGTGCCCGTGCCCGAGCGCTGCTCCTCGAACTGGTCGAAGAAGAAGCCGAGGGCCGTCGCCACCCGCTCGCGAAAATCGGTGACGGCCGCCAGGCGCTCCCGGAGCTCGCCCAGCTCCTGGTCGGTGATCAGGTCGCAGCCGGCGAGGATGAGCTCCGACTTGCTCTTGAAGTAGGTGTAGATCGCGCCGACCGATAGCCCCGATTTGCGGACGATGTCCTGCATCGTCGCCCGGTGAAACCCGTGCTCGGCGAACACCTCGATCGCCGCCCGGACAATCCGGTCGCGGACCGCCTGCTCATGTTGAGCGCTGACGCGGGGCATGGCACCTCAAACGGAAAAACGAATGGTCGCTCGCGGTAGCCTACAGCCAAGACGTGCCTATCGCAACACGATTCTGCCGTTCGTCCATTGACAAAACGAATGATCATTCTCTATTCTCGGCGTCGTCACGCGCCGGCCTCAACCGCACCGAAAGGCCCAATCGATGCTGTTCTCTCGCTGGGGAGCGATTGTCTATCGCTTCCGACGCCCGATCGCCATCGCCACGATCGTCCTCGCCATCGCTGCCGGCTCCGTCGCCGGTGGCGTCACAGACGCCCTGAGCGCCGGCGGCTGGCTCGATCCGGATTCGGAATCGGCCAACGTGATCGAGCGGCTCGATACGGAGTTCGGGGCGGGGCGCGGCTCGCTCGTCGCCCTGTTCGAGGGCGAGCCCGGCAGCGACGCCCGCTCCGAGGCGTTCCAGGCGGAGATCGCGGCATCGATCGATCGCGTCGTCGCCGACGACCGGGTCGACGGCGTCGTCGGCTATGCCGAGACGCGTGACGATCGCTTCATCAGCACTGACGGGACGTCAGCCTACGTCGTCGTCCGCCTCGCGATCACCGACGAGGAGTCGGTCGACGTGATGGACGAGCTGCGAGCCCTGTTCGACCAGCCGCAAGGGGCCAAGCTCCTGCTCGCGGGCGTCGGGCCGTTTACCCAGGATCAGGCGGAGCAATCGGAGAAGGAGCTGCTCCAGGCGGAGCTCATTTCAGGCCCCTTTGCGCTGCTCATCCTCCTTGCCGTGTTCGCCTCGGTCATCGCGGCCGGCCTGCCCCTCCTGGTCGCGGCCCTGACGATCCCGACGACCCTCGCCGCCGTCTTCTTCGTGGCCCAGACGACCGAGCTCTCGATCTACGTCCAGAACGTCGCCACGATGCTCGGCCTGGCCCTCGCGATCGACTATTCGCTGTTCATGGTCAGCCGCTTCCGCGAGGAGCTCCGTCGCGGGCGGTCGGTTCAATCCGCCGTCGAGATCATGGTCGCGACCGCGGGTAAGGCAGTGGCCTTCTCCGGGCTCGCCGTTGCGATCGGCCTCTCGGGGTTGCTGCTGTTCGAGCCGGCCGCCCTGCGCTCGTTCGGAATCGGCGGCTCGCTCGTCGTCGCCGCGTCCGTCTTCTATGCGCTGACGTTTCTGCCCGCGGTGCTGGGAATGCTCGGGCCGCGGGTGAACGCAGCTGAGCATCGCCGGGCTGTTCGCGATCATCCGGCGGGCGACCGGCCGTGCGCCGGCTGCGACCGGTTCGCCTCGCGCCTCGCGCTGGGAGCGCGTCGCCCACGCGGTCATGGCCCGGCCCTTCGTCTTCCTCATCCCCACCCTTGCATTCCTGCTCCTCGCCGGAACGCCGTTCCTGCGCCTGAGCCAGGGGATTCCGAACGCTTCGACCCTCCCCCCGGGCCTCGAGAGCCGCGACGCCGCGGTCGCCCTCGAGGAGAATTTCGCACCCGGCGAAACCTCGCCGATCACGATCCTCGCAACAGTTCAGGGTGACCCGACGAGCGAATCCAATGTCACAGCGCTCGTCGCCTACGCCACCAAGGTCGACGAGCTGAATGGTATTGAGCGGGTTGAAGGCCCGTTCAGCGGCCTGCTCAACCCGGAGACCGGTGCCGCGGCGACGCCCAGCGAGATCGCCGCCTTGTACGCGGCACCGCGCGATCAGCTGCCGTCAGAGCTGGCGGCCGGGCTGGACCGGCTCCGTGAGGCGTACATCCGCGGTTCGGTGGTCCGGCTCGATGCCATCTCACCGGTCGACGCCGTCAGCCCGGCCGGGACGGCAATCATTCCCGAGGTGCGGGCAGTCGCCGTCGACGGGGTCGTCACGGAGGTCGGCGGGCTCGCTGCCCAGGGTCGCGACTTCATGACCAGCCAGTCCGAGACGATCCCGTGGGCCGTCGGGATCACCCTCGCTGCCAGCGCCGTGGTCCTGTTCCTGCTGTTCGGCTCGATCGTCATCCCGATCAAGGCCGTGATCATGACCCTGCTCTCGATCACCGCCAGCTTCGGTGCGCTGGTCTGGATCTTCCAGGACGGCAACCTGTCCGGGATCCTGGGATTCGAGTCGCCCGGATTCACCATCGCCGGCAACCCGATCATCATGTTCAGCGTGCTGTTCGGGCTCTCGATGGACTATGAGGTCCTGCTGCTGTCCCGGATCCAGGAAGCGTACCGACGGACCGGCGACAACACGGCGTCGGTCGCCGAAGGCCTCACGAAGACCGCCGGGGTGATCACCGGGGCCGCTCTGATCATGGTCGTGGTCTTCTCCGCCTTCGCCCTCGCCGAGTCCATCACGATCAAGAGCATCGGCGTCGGTATGGCAATTGCGGTCCTTCTCGACGCGACGATCATCCGGGTCCTCCTCGTCCCGGCCACGATGCGGCTCATGGGCCGCTGGAACTGGTGGGCGCCGGGGCCGCTCGGGCGGTTCGCGGACCGGCTTGGCTTCAACCATGCAGGAGACGAGGACGTCGATGCTGGCGACGGCGGCGGGCGGCCGATCACCGACCCCTCGGCAGGGCTGGCGAGGCCCTAGACTCCGGTCGATGGACGAAAAGCGGACCCCGACTGATCCGGCGATCCGCGTCTACGAATGGCGGTGGGGACCCGACGAAGAGCGCCGGCCTGGGTTGCCCTGGATCGGGGTGTTCCTGCTCGTCTTTGGCGGCATCCTCCTGGTCGAGCAGGCGCTGCCGCAGTATCGGCAGATCGGCAATACCGCCCTCCTCGCGGCAGGCCTTGCCTCGCTGGCGGTCTGGGTCATGCGCCGCCGCACGATTGCTCTCTACGCCGGCGCGTTCCTCACGGCGCTCGCCCTGCCGGGCACGATCGAGGCATTCCAGGGCCGCGACCTCGGACCGGGCTGGGGCACGCTCTTCTTCGGCTTTGCGTTCCTGTTCATCGCCCTCGTTCGCGCGTCGCGCGGCGGCGGGCTTGGCTGGCAGGGCCTGTACGGCGGGATCCTGGTGCTCATCGGGGGCTCGCAGATCGCCAAACCTGATCTCGCCGCGATCGCCTGGCCGATCCTCCTCGTGGTGGTCGGTGCTGTCCTGCTGCTCCGCGGCCGCGCCAGCGCCTGATCAGCTCGGAGCCTGCGACACCCTCGGCGAGGGTCCCGGCGGGGTCGGCAGCCCCGCCGTCGGAACGACTCCGGCGGCCCCATCGACCCCAGCCGCGCCGTTGATCGGCGGCGCGTCGGCCGCGCCGATCACGTCGTAGAGCTCGACGATCGCCGGATCGAACTGCGATCCCGCGTTGCGGTGAATCTCCTCCCAGGCATGCTCCTCGGAGATGGCCTTCCGGTAGACCCGATCGTTGGTCATCGCGCTGAACGCATCGGCGACCGAGATGATCCGGGCGCCCAGCGGGATGTCCTCGCCGGCGAGCCGGTCGGGATAGCCGGTCCCGTCGAATCGCTCATGATGATGCCGCACGATCCGGGCGATATCGGTCATGGCCTCGTGGGTCTGCACGATGGACCCGCCGATGTCGGCGTGTCGCTGCATCTCCCGATACTCCTCATCGGTCAGCTTGCCGGGCTTGAGGAGGATCCGGTCGGCGATCGCGATCTTGCCGACGTCGTGCAGGTAGCCGCCGATCCTGATCGTCGTCCGCTCCTGTTCGGACAGGCCGAGTAGCGTCGCGACCCGCTCGCCGAGCATGCCAAGCTGCCGGCAATGGTCGCCCGTCTCGAGGTCACGGGCCTCGATCGCGGCGGTGAGCGCGAGGGCGACACCGTCGAGGATCGGCGTGAGCAGCCGGTACTGGAGCGCGTCGTGGCGGATCCGAGCCCGCTGCAGGGCGTTCCTGATCTCGGTCTCGAACTCCTCCGCGGTGAACGGCTTGATCAGCATTCCGGATGCCCCGTCGCGTAACGCCCGGATGGCGTTGTCGAGCGAGGCGTGCCCGGTGGCGACGATCACCGGGACCTGCGGGTCGCGCGTCCGGATCTCGGCGAGGAAGGCGTGACCATCCATTCCGGGCATCCGGATGTCGGTGACGACGAGGTCGAAATGCTCGGCGTCGAACAGTGCCAGGGCCGCGGTCGGACTCGGCGCGGTAGATACGTCGAGGTCCATCCGCTCGAGCAGCCTCGCGACCAGCCTGAGGAGGCCCGGCTCGTCGTCGACACACAGAACGCGCGGGCGGCGCAGGCGCGCGGGGGCCCGCCGGCTCATGCCTGGACCGCCTGGCCTGGGCCGGTCCAGGCCGGGGCATGCGCACCCGCGACGATCGGCAGGCTGATCTCGACGGTGGTTCCGACGCCTGCGGTGCTGTCGAGCCTGATCGTCCCGTTGTGGCTCTCGACGAGCCCGACGCTGACGGACAGGCCGAGGCCCGTGGACCCTGCAGCGTGACGCGCGGAGAAGAACGGCACAAATGCCTGGGCGGCTTCGCTTTCGTCCATCCCCACCCCGTCGTCGGTGATCCTTACGAGTGCCTCCGAGCCTCGGATCGAACTCTCGACCCGCAGCGTGCCGCCCTCTGGCATCGCCTGCATGGCATTCGTGAGTACGTTCAGGACAACCTGCTGGATCGCTTGCGGATCGAGCTCGATGAGTGGCAGCTCGTCGTGCGACTCGAGGATGATAACCCCGCCCCGTGCTAGCGGGAAACGGACGAGATCGAGCATCCTGGTGATCAGATCGGGCAGATCCGTCGGGACGAATTGTGGTTCCAGTGGTCGGGCGAAGTCGCGGAGGGCGCGCACGATCGAGCGAGCACGCAGGGCGGCATCGCGGATCGTCTCGACGTCCGGCCGGCGAGGGTCGTCCGGGTCAAGATCCTCGAGCAGGATCTCTGAAAACCCGAGCACCGACGTCAGCGGGTTGTTGACCTCGTGCGCGACCCCTTCCGCGAGCTGGCCAACGGCGGCGAGCCGGGACGCGTTGAGCAAGTGGCTCTGGACGCGCTCGCGTTCAACGAGCTCGGCCCGGAGCTCGTCGACGAGGCGGTCGTTCTCGTGGTGGAGCGTCTGCACCTCGGACAGCGTGTGGGTCCGCTCGCGAAGCAGGAGGGCCTGGCGGGTTACGACCAGGATGCCGGTCACGAATGCGACCGCCCGGATGATCGTGTCGATCGGCGGCGCCAGCGTGAGGAGCAATGCCAGGAACGTCACTGATGCCGCGGTCGGACCGATGATCCGGGTGAAGTAGCGGGTTGCCACGATGTAGCGGGGGCTGTCGTCGGTCTCATCGCGCCAGGTTGCCGCCCCGAACGCGGCCACGAGCGTGCCCACGCTGAACAGCGCGCCGGGAATGCCGCCGGCGACCGATCCGGTGACGGTCGGTATGACATAGCCGAGGTTAGCGAGCCCGATGATCGCGCTCCCGGCGACCAGAGCGAAGCCGCCCCTCGGAGCGAGCGGGAGGCGGATGGCCGTGAACACGACGAGGCCCGCGGCGGCGAGCCCGAAGAAGGCGGTGGGCATGGCCAGGGCACTGACGCTGGTTAGCGTCGGCAGGGATAGCGCGGCTTGGCCGTGAGCGACGATCAGGACCGTCCCGATCAGCATCACGAGAAGCGCCGAGTCGAAGTAGATCGCGACCTCCTCGGCGGGCGTGAGACGACCCCGGACCGCCTTGACCAGGACGAA
Source organism: uncultured Chloroflexia bacterium (assembly GCA_963720315.1). GTDB lineage: Bacteria > Chloroflexota > Limnocylindria > Limnocylindrales > CSP1-4 > CF-46. The sequence goes on along the minus strand of CAVRFC010000005.1, from coordinate 1,130,881 downwards.
GGCGGCGGGTACGAACATCGCGGCTGCGAATGCCGTCGCGAGTGACGGAATCGAGCTCGCGCCGACCAGGGCAAGCACGCCATAGGTGACGGTCGAGAGCATCCACAGGCCGAAGGCGGCCGCCGCCGCGCGGCGGATCGTGCGGACCCGACCCGTGGCGGATCGGGTGCTGACCAGCGTGGCCGCGAACGCGGCGATGCTGGCGAGGATCCAATGCAGGTTGTTCCAGAGGGCGGCCATGTCGCCGACATCGCCGAGCGCCAGGATCATGAGTGGCGTGGAGACCAGCACGCCAAGGAGAATCACCCTGACGGCGGGGTCCGCGAGCAGCCCGAACGAAACCCCGACGCGGGCGTTGTTGCGTTCGGCGCTCTCGTGGCGAGACATGAATGGAGACTACGGTTGCGAGGCGCTGCCTCACATCACCCGTTAGGACGAGATTGGCGTACGGCGACCTGCGTACTCGTCCGCCAGCGTCGTGTCCGCCGCTTCCTCGATCGCATCGCCCAGGACGACCGCGATCTGGCTGAGCTCGTCCTCCCCGATGACGAACGGCGGCCCCACCAAGATCGTGTCGCCGTCGACGCCGTTCGCGCTGCCCGTCCCCGAATAGAACAGGACGCCGCGTTCGCGGGCTGCCCGCAGGACGGCTTCGGTGAGGCGCAGGGACCGGGGAACGGGCTCCCGGGTTGCCCGATCGGCGACGAGCTCCACACCGACGAGCAGGCCGCGGCCCCGAATCTCACCCACATTCGGGTGATCGCCGAGCCGCTTGCCGAGGAGCGCGCGCAGGCGCTCGCCCTTGGTGGCGCTGGCGTCCACGAGGTTCTCTTCGCCGATGATTCGGAGGACCTCGAGCGCAGCGGCGGCTCCGGCCGGGGCGTGGGAGTAGGTAAAGCCGTGGGTGAAGCCGCCGCCGCCCATGACGGAATCGTGAACCTCGCCCGAAGCAGCGACGAATCCGAACGGCCAATAGCCGGACGTTGCCCCCTTGGCAGCGATGAGGATGTCGGGTCGGACGCCCCAGTGATCGAGCCCGAACCAGCGGCCGGTTCGCCCGAAACCGGTCATCACCTCGTCCGCGATGAGCAGGACGTCGTGGCGGCGGCAGACCTCGGCGATGAGCGGCCAGTAGTCGTCCGGCGGCACGACCGCACCGAGCGTCGCTCCGACGATCGGCTCGGCGACGAACGCCGCGACCGTCCCGGGTCCGGCCGCCTCGATCGCCCGTTCGAGCTCTGCGGCGAGCTCCTGGCTATCGCCGAGGGCGTGGCTGTCGGGCTCGCCGGCGCGATAGGGGTATGCGGCCGACACGTGACGGAACCGACCGAGCCAGCCCTCGTACGGGCGACGAAGCGGCCGCCTGCCGGACAGGTCCAAGGCTCCGAGCGTGTTGCCGTGGTAGCTGCCCCAGCGCGAGATGACGATCCAGCGGTCCGCCTGGCCGCGCGCGAGGTGGTACGCCCGGGCAAGCTTGAGAGCGGTCTCGGTGGCCTCTGAGCCGCCGCTGACCGGATAGATCGCCGGGTCGTCGACCGGCAGCACCCGGCCGACCTCGCGCGCGTACGTCTCGATCGGCTCCGTCGTGAACACCGAGCCGTGGGCGTACGCCAGCCGTGCGGTCTGGTTGCCGATGGCCTCGGCGATGGACCGCCGGCCATGGCCGACGTTCACGACGATCGCCCCGCCCGATGCGTCGAGATACGCCTTGCCGGCGGCGTCGATGATCGTCGAGCCGTGACGCTTCGACGGCGATCGGCGGCGACTGGTCGAGGGATCGGCGGAAGACGCGCCCCGGCGATGGCTCGGGCGGGACCGATGGGGACATCCGGCCGATTGTAGTCGCGGGAACCGATCCGACGCCGCGGGTGTATCGCTTACGGTTGACCGTGGAGGGCCGTCCACTGGACGACGTCGAATTGATCACACGCGCGCAATCGGGCGAGGTCATGGCCTACGAGGAACTGGTTCGCCGATACCAGGACGTCGCCGTCCGGACCGCCCATGTCATCTCGCCGGACGGCGATGCCGAGGACGCCGTCCAGGAGGCCTTCGTCAAGGCCTATGCCGCGCTGTCGCGGTTCCGCGTGGAGGCGCCGTTTCGACCGTGGCTGCTGCGGATCGTCGCCAACGAGGCTCGCAATCGCCGGAGGTCGGCCGGGCGACGAGCCGGGCTCGCCCTCCGCGCCGCCGAGGATCGCCGGCCGGGTGATGCGGCTCCATCGCCCGAGTCGGCGGTCCTCGCCGACGAAACGCGGCGGGCCCTGCTGGCCGCGATCAACGGGCTTCGCGATGAGGACCGCGAGATCATCGGGGCGCGCTACTTCCTCGACCTCTCCGAGGCCGAGGCCGCCGAGACACTCGGGCTCCCGCGGGGGACCGTGAAGTCGAGGCTGTCGCGGGCCCTGGGCAGACTCCGCGAACAGCTCGCGGCCGCGAACGGGGGGCCGACCCATGGCTGAGTCGCGGCAGCCGCTCCACGCGATTTCGGACGAGACACTCGGCGGAGCCCTCCGCGACCTGGGTTCGTCGCTGGCGTTCCCGTCGGCCGGCGGCGAGGCGGGCCGCCCGGACGTGGCCGCTACCACGCGCGCCCGGATCGTCGCCCTCGACATCCGGCCGTCGCGAGCGGGCAGTCGCCGCTGGTTCGGACTCGGCCTGCGTCCGATGCGGCGCGGGCTCGTCCTCGCCCTCGTCGCCCTCCTGGTGCTGGCTGCGATCGCCGGCGCGATCGGCCTCGGCCTGCCGGGGCTGCGGATCATCTTCGGGGACATCCCGTCGCAGCGTCCGACCGCCAGTCCGACGGCACCGGGGTCCGCCTCGGCGTCGCCAACGCCGCTCGGCTCGGGCCTCGGCCTCGGGGCCGTGCTGCCGCTAGCCGACGCCGAGGCCAGGGCCGGCTTCGACCTCGTCCTGCCGCCGGATCCCGCCATCGGTCCGCCGGACGTCGCCTACGTCGTTGGTCGGCGGGTCAACCTCCTCTGGGCGACCCGCCCCGGGCTGCCCGACACGGAGGTGGACGGCGTCGGCCTGCTCATCAGCGAATTCGAAGGCAGGGTCGATCCGGGCCTCTACAACAAGATCATCGATAGTGGCTCGAAGCTGACTCGTGTGACCGTCGATGGGTCGCAGGGCTGGTGGATCAGCGGGGCCCCGCACTTCTTCTACTACATCGATCCCGATGGCAACGCCGTGGAGGACAGCCACCGACAGGTCGGCGACACGCTGATTTGGACGACGGGCGACGTCACGTATCGGCTCGAGTCGTCGCTCGGCATGGACGCGGCGATCAGCCTGGCCGAATCGCTTCGCTGATCCGGAGGGTCTCAGGGAACGCGTAGCCGACCATCGGTGTACCACCCCTGAGATGCGAAAACGACGCCGTCGTCCCGTGGCGACCCCGCCGCGCTACTTCGTGTAGGCGCCGCCCGGGTCTAGCTCCTCGCGGATGAGGCGCAGCTCGTCGTCGGTGGGAGGCGGCGTCGTCGCGATCGAGTCGGCGACCCGGAGCGGCCAGCCGATCGTTTCGCGGGCTCCCTCGATCGTCGCGCCGGGGTGGAGCGAGTCGAGGCGCATCTCGCCGTCGTCGTCGAAGTGGTAGATCCCGAGGTCCGTAACGACGACCGTCGGACCGCGCCCGAGCCAGCCCTGTTCGCGCCGGATCCGCTCGCTCTGCTCGGCGCCGCCGAGGTTGCCGGGGCTCGTCCGGAAGTCGATCCGCTCGACGAATGAGCGGGTCGACTGGCGCATGATCACGAACACCTGGCGGGCGTTGATCGCGATCTCGCACGCGCCGCCGCTCCCCGGAAGACGCGTCTTCGGAGCGTCGTAGTCGCCGATCACGGTCGTGTTGATGTTGCCGAACCGATCGATCTGCGCCGCACCGAGGAACCCGACGTCGATGAGGCCACCCTGGAGATAGAACGCAAAGAGCTCGAACATGCTCGTCACGGCCGTCGCACCGGTCACGATGGTCGGGTCGCCGATGCTGAGCGGAAGGCGGGCCGGCCGCGCACCGAAGACGCCCGCCTCATAGACGAGCTCCAGGTCCGGCGTCACGGTCCGCTTGGCGAGGTTGACCGCGATGTTCGGCAGCCCCACACCGACGAAACAGACATGTTGGCCGGCGAGCTCGCGCGCGGCTGCGACGATCATCATCTCGGACTGGGTGAAGGTCATCGCGTCGCCCAACCTGCCCTCTGGTCCGACTGGCGAACCAACGGGCGAACGAGCGACCGAAATAGGCCTACGGCGGCATGCTCCTCCGTTGCTTGGTCCGGTCGGCGGACCACCGGGCGGCTGAAGGGACGAATTGGGGGTCGTAAGCGCCTCTGCTCCGTCCGTTGGTCCGGCTCGCGGACCAAGACGGTGGGAAGCCCCGTCATCGGTATTCCCCGTAGTCGACGGATCCCGATGGTGCAGGCGCCGACGGCCGGAGCGAGTCGAGCCGCTCGGTTCCGAGCTTCTTCGCGTAGTCCGCACGCCCGCCCAGGTCGTAGACCCACTCCCGCAGCCAGGCCTGCGTCTTCTCCTCGTCGCGCGAGATCGGATCCCAGTCGAGATAGAAGCGGTTGTCCCGATCGTATGAGCCCTGGACGTATGAGGGGTGGGCGCCCCACGGCTCGGCGACGACCGCGTCGACGATCAGGCCCGGGATGATCGTCCGGTTGGGGTCGGCCCGAATCACGGCGTCGGGGACGACCTCCTCGACGACGACGATGACCCGATCGGCCGCGAAGGCCGCTTCCTTCTGGCAGCCGAGCAGGCCCCAGACCTGGGTGTCGCCGCTCTCCGACGCGCGCTGGGCGTGGACGATCGTGACGTCCGGGCGGAGCGGCGGGACCGCGTAGACCCTCCCGTCGCCGTACGGCGACTCGATCTCGCGAATGAGCGGGTTCACCTTCGGCAGATCGGTCTCGAAGTACGACCGAATCGGGAAGAACGGCAGGTTCGCCGCACCCGCCGTGTACCGCCCGACCATCCCGAAGTGGCTGTATTCCTCCACCTCGAGCGCCGACTCTCCGGAGGCTGCAACCGCCTCGGCCTCGATCCGGCGCCGGATCGCGTTCAGTCCGCCCACGCCCGGATTGCCGAGCCACGAGAAGATCAGCTTCCGGGCGACGCCGCCCGCGACCATCTGGTCGTAGATCACGTCCGGGGTCAGCCGGGCGAGCGTCAGATCGCGCTTCCGCTGCCGAATGATCTCGTGACCCGCCGCGAAGCAGATCAGGTGGGTGAACCCCTCGATCGCGACCGTGTCCCCGTCGCGGACGAGGTCTCGGACCGCATCCGCCATCGTGGCGACCTTGGAGCTCATCGGGCGCATCCGGGGGTCATCCCGGAGAGTATCGGCGACCGACCGCGACGGCGTTCAGCCCGCGGCTTCGACGCCGCCCATCGCGTGGGCAGCCTCCGCGGCATCGTGGAGCTTGTGATGCTCGCCCGCCACGTCGCCAACCGCCTCGCCGAAGATCCGCAGGGCGGTAGCCATCTCGGCCTCCGAGACCGTCAATGCCGGCGACATCCGGACCGATGTCTTGCCGCATTCGAGCACGAGGAGGCCGCGCTGGAACGCGGCCCACTGGACCTCCTCCGCGTGCTCAGCCGTGTCGAACTCGATGCCGATCATCAGTCCGCGGCCGCGGACATCGGTGACGAGGCCGGCGTGGCGATCGGCGAGGCTGAGCAGCCACGCGAATGCCTGCTCCCCGCGGATCCGCGCGTTCTCCACGAGCCCGCCTTCGAGCAGATCGATCGTCGCGAGGGCCGCGGCGCACGCCACGGGATTGCCGCCGTACGTCGAGCCGTGCGCACCAGGGCCCCACGATTCGAGCAGGTCCGCCCGAGCGATCAGCGCCCCGAGCGGCATCCCGGACGCGATCCCCTTGGCCGACAGGACGACGTCCGGCTTCACGTCCCACTGTTCGGCGGCCCACATCGTCCCCGTCCGCCCGGCGCCAGACTGGATCTCGTCGAACACGAGCACGATGCCGTGGCGATCGCAGATCTCGCGGAGTCCGGCGAGAAATCCGTCCTCGGGGACCACGTAGCCGCCCTCGCCCTGGATCGGCTCGACGATAAACGCGGCGACCTCGTTGGCAGGGGCAAGCTTGTCGAACAGGACATCGTTGAACCAGCGGAGGTCTTCGACGTGCCCGAACGGGGCGTGGAAGACGCCCGGCAGGAGGGGCCCGAACCCGGCGTGGTACTTCGCCTTGGACGCGGTGAGCGAGACCGAACCGTACGACCGGCCGTGGAACGCGCCGAGGAACGCGACCACGTACGGCCGCTTCGTCGCGTGGCGGGCGAGCTTGATCGCGGTCTCCACGACCTCCGTCCCGCTGTTGCCGAGGTAGACCCGGGCCTTGCCGCCGGCGACGGGCGTGACCCCGGCCAGGCGTCGGCAGACCTCCGGGTAGATCGGCAGGTAGAAGTCGGACGCCGAGAAGTGGATCAGCTCGGCTGCCTGCTCCTTGATCGCAGCCACGACCTGCGGATGCGAGTGGCCAGTCGAGGTGACGGCGATCCCCGCGGCGAAATCGAGGAAGAGATTGCCGTCGATGTCCTCGATCGTCAGGCCTTCACCCCGAACCGGAACGATCGGGTAAGCACGCGGGAGGCTCGGCGACGTCCACGTCTGGTCGAAGGCGACGTGCGCTCTAGCCTTGGGGCCGGGGATCTCCGTGACGAGGTCAGGGACGGGACGGGACGACGCCAACGAAGCACCTCGAACGCATAGGAAGTATGCAGACTGGATATTCGTCGGCGAGTCTAGCAGACGGCCCAGTGCGTTCGAGGCGCGTTGCGAGGGTCAGGCCGGGTCGCTCCGGCGGCGCGCTGCGACGGCCCCGATTCCGAGTCCGGCGATCAGGCCAATTCCGCCTACTCCGACGAGCGAGAGCGTGTCGTCGCCTTCGGTTGCCAACGCCGGCACCGGGGCCAGTTCCGCAGTTGAGGGTTCGGATCGGACCTCGATCGGCGCCGCGTTAACGTTGTCCTCGAGAACGGCGTCCGGGGCGCCCGCGATCACGACCCCGGCCATTCCCGGGTGGAGGCTGCACGAGTAGGCGTACACGCCCGCGACCGCGAACCGCGCCGAGAATGCGGCCCCGCTCGGCATGTGGCCGCTCCCCCACGTGCCCGCTCGGCCGGTGACGTCGTGCGAGGTCAGCGAGGTGTTGAGGAACTGGACCTCGACGCCGATCGGGACGCGGGTCACCGTGGGAGCGAACGTGCAGCCGTCGATCTTGACGACCGTCGCCGTACCTTCGGACGGAACGGCTCCCTCACCGCCGTGACAGCCGCCACCGGCCAGCGCCGCCCCGGCCGCGGCCCAGCCGAGAACCAGAACGAGTGGAAGGAGTGCGATTGAGACGGTGATCGTGCGGCGCATCGGGTTGCCCTCCGGGGTTCGATGTTCGGTGTTGATACACCGGCCCCGCTTGCGAGGTTCCCGTTGGCTCGCTCAGCGTCCTGTCACGCGCGAGCTAGTCGACGACAGTGTGGCTCTGCTCGCGGAGGAACTGGGCGACGTAATACATCGAGAGGCCGGCCTTGCCGGTCGAGCCCGAGCCCTTCCAGCCGCCGAACGCCTGGACGCCCGGCCACGCACCGGTCGTCGCCCCGGCGCGGCGATTCACGTACGTGACGCCGGCCTCGATGTTGTCGAGGAAGCGCTGACCTCGCCGGGATCCTCGCTGTAGACGCCGGCCGTCAGGCCGTACACCGAGTCGTTCGCCAGACGAAGGCCCTCGTCGAACGTCTCGACCGCGTGAACTGCGGTGAACGGCGCGAAGAGCTCGTCGCGGAAGAGGCGATGGTCCGCCGGCAGGTCGCCGACGACGGTTGGTTCGACGTAGTAGCCGCGGTCCATCCCGCGATCGGTCAATCGCTCGCCTCCGACGAACACCCGGCCGTCCTTGCGGGCGTCGGCGACTGCGGCCTGGTGCCGATCGACCGCCTTCTGGTCGACGATCGGGCCGAGCCAGTTCTCGCGGAGGAGCGGGTCGCCGATCGTGATCGCCTCGGTCTTCTCGACCAGCAGCCTCGACCAGCTCGTCGTGGGCCGGCTTCTCGACGTAGACCCGCGAATTGGCCGAGCACTTCTGGCCGCCGAACCCGAACGCGCTGCGGACGATGCCCTCGGCCGCCTCCTCGAGATCGGCAGTCCGCGAGACCACCGCCGGGTTCTTGCCGCCCATCTCGACGATCGTCGGCTTCGGGAACCGCTTCGAGAACGTCCGATATAGGTCCATCCCGACCTCGTACGAGCCGGTGAAGACGATCCCGTCGATGCCCTCGTTCTCCCGCAACTCGGCGCCGACGGTGTCGCCCGGGCCCATGACGAGATTGACGACGCCATCCGGGAAGCCAGCGTCGCGATAGGCCTCGACGAGCTTGACGCCCGACATCGGGGCAGCCGACGAAGGCTTGAAAACGACGGTGTTGCCGGCCATCAGCGCGGCCGCGGTTGGCCCGGCCGCGAGGGCCATCGGGAAGTTGAACGGGCTGATCACCGCGAACACGCCGTGTGGCCGGAGGATCGAGCGGGTGTGGACGGCCGAATCCCCTAGGTTGTCCATCGGGTGGTCGTAGCCGTCGTTGTCTTCCATCGTCTGGGCGTAGTAACGGAGCAGATCGGCCGCCTCCTCGACTTCGCCGAGCGCCTCGAGCCGGTTCTTGCCGACCTCGATGGCCATCAGCCCGGCGTACCGCATCTGCCGCTCGCTGATGAGATCGGCGGCCTTGCGGATGAGCTCGAGGCGGTCCTTCCACGGCTTCCCGGCCCAGGCCGGCTGAGCGCTGCGGGCGGCCTTTACGGCGTCCCGAACATCGTCGCGGGTCCCGCGGGCGAAGTGCCCGAGGATGAGATTCCGATCGATCGGCGAGGCCACGGTCATCTCGCCATCGCCCGCTCGGTCGCGGCCGTTGACGACGTTCAGATGGTGCCCACCGAGCTCGCGCTTGGCCTCTTCGAGGCCGGCTTCGTAGAGCTTATGGAGCTCCTCGTTGTCGGCCCGAAGCGTGGCGTACGTGATCTTGAGACGCGGCTTCGATTCGGTGGTCATCTGAGGGGAACCTCGGTTCGGCGGGAGGTGCGGATGTGGTCGATCAGTCTAACGCGGCCACGATGTCGGGCAGGGACTGGGCGACCGCCGTCGGGCGCGTCCGTGCCGGTCCGGACATGGCGGCCGCAGCCTCGCCGGCGCCGACCTTGCCGGTCAGGACGAGGATCCCGCGCAACCCGACGCGACGGGCGCCGGCAATGTCGGCCACCGGGTCGTCACCGACCATCGCCACATCGCTCGCCGGAAGGCGCCGGACGCCGAGGTCCGCGGCCAGCCCGGCCAACGCCTGCTCGAACACGACCGGCGACGGCTTGCCACAGACGACCGGGGCTCGGCCCGTTGCCTCCTCGAGGCCGGCGACAAACGCACCGGCGTCGATCGTCTCCCCGCGAGGCGTCAGCCACCACGGATTGCGATGCATCGCGACGAACTCCGCACCGCGCCGGATCGCCCGGAACGCGACGTTCATGTTGCGATAGCTGAGCTCGTCCCCGCCATCGCCGATCACGACTGCGGCCAGCTCACCGGGCGCAGCGGCGTCGGCTTCGTCCGCCGACACAAGCGTCTGGCCATCAAACTCGCGAAGCGCGTCCGGCGCAGACAGCACGAAGAGACGGCCGCCGGGATGGTGCATTGCCGTGTAGCCCGCGGCGGCGGAGGCCGCCGTGATGAATCGATCCCCAGGAACCGCCCCGTCAGCGAACCGCGCCGACAGGGTGTCGCGGTGAGCCGCGGAGAAGTTCGTGACGATCCTGAACGGGATGCCGAGCGTCACGAGCCGAGCCAAGGCCTCCTGCGCCCCCTGCAGGAGTTCTCCCTTGAGAACGATGACGCCATCGGCGTCGAGGACCAGCCCGCGTACGCCCGCGAGGGCCTCCTTGAGTTCGGTCATACGCGCATGCTAGGTCGTATGCTCCGACCCGGAGGTGCTGATGGGCCTGCTTGATGGCAAGACCGCACTGATCTTCGGCGTCGCGAACGACCACTCGATCGCCTGGGGGATCGCCAGGGCGTTCCACGCGGAGGGCGCGACGATCGGCTTCTCGTCGGTGGAATCGCTCATCGAGAAGCGCGTCCGCCCGCTCGCCGAATCGATCGGCTCGACGTTCATCGAACCGTGCGACGTCCAGGACGACGAGGGGATCAAGCGGGTCTTCGCGAAGTGGGCGGAGACGCACGATTCGCTCGACATCCTCGTCCACGCCCTTGCTTTCGCCAAGCGGGAGGATCTCGAGGGCGGCTTCACCTCGACGTCACGAGAGGGATTCGCGCTCGCCCTCGACGTCTCGGCCTACTCGCTCGTCGCCCTTACCCGAGAGGCGAGGCCACTCCTCCGCGAGGGCTCGTCGATCTTGACCCTCACCTACTACGGGGCCGAAAAGGTCGTCGCCAACTACAACGTCATGGGCGTCGCCAAGGCCGCGCTCGAGGCGTCGGTCCGCTACCTCGCCGCCGACCTCGGTCCGTCGGGGATCCGGGTCAACGCGATCTCGGCGGGCCCGATCCGGACGCTCGCGGCGGCGGGTATCGCCGGCTTCAAGAAGATGTACGGATCGTTCGCCGAGACTGCGCCGCTGCGGGCCAACATCACGCCCGAGGACGTCGGGCGGGCGGCCGTGTTCCTCGGCTCTGACCTGTCGCGCGCGGTGACCGGCGAGGTCATCTACGTGGACGGCGGGTTCAACGTCATGGGGGTGCCGGTCGCGGATTGACCGACGGCGCCGAGCGGGCTGCTAGTCGGCGACGGTACCGGTGAAGTCCTTGACGTAACGAGTCCGAGTGTCCGTTTTGTCGGGCTTCGCCTCGACGTCGTCGTCGTCCTCGACCTCCGGCTGGATCTCCATCCAGGCTGCGCGGGCACGATTGATCAGGATCGTTTCGTGCTCTTCCGTCGTCTTGGCGTCCGCGAGGTCGTAGGTGATCGAGGCGTCGGTGATCGGAACGAGGATGTCGCGGCCCGCGAGGATCGTCGCCGGGTCACCCCGCTGGGGCAAGTCGTCCTGGCCGGGCATGATGTGGAGGCAGCCGCTGACGGTGTAGCGGCCGAGTCCGATGCTGACCCGCCGAACGGCCGTTCGTCGGCGTCGCATCTCGCTACCTCGTCGGCCCGTCCCGACGACCGCGAACAACTCGCCGACAGGCAGGGTCACGTCGCCGGTCACGGTCGGGCCGCCTTCGATGAGATCCCCGACGACCGCGTCGCGGAGGACGATGCGGGTGACCGAATTGAGCATATCGCTCAGCCTGTCATCGGCCAGCGGAATCAAGGCCGTGATGCGGCGATCGGTCGTGAATCCGAGGAACTCGATGGGCATGGGACCAGCCTGCGCCGACAGTCCTGCCATCGCAACGGGCCGTTGGTCATGGGGACCGCTGGCACTCCCGTCATGGCGTCTTCGCGAGCGACGTCCGAGGGCTATCGGACCGTTGGCTGAGTCACCGGCTTTGTGAAGCGTCGTCCGGCTTGTCGTCATCGGGCTGGGTCGTCCACGGCGCGATTGAGCGAAGCAGTCGGATGGCCGGGCTCGAGTGGTCGGCCGACCCCGCGACCGCCGCTTCAACGGCATCGTCTGGCTCAACGTGCAGGGCATCCGCCGGCGGCGCGGTCGCGGGCGTGCGAGCAGCCTCGGCATCCGCCGGCGGCGTCGTGGGCGTGCGAGCAGCCTCGGCATCGGCCTCGCCAATGGGGGCCGGCAGGGCGCCCAACCGTCCAACGGCATCGGGGTCCATGACACCCTGTCCCGTCTCGACGTTGAACTCTGGCTGGTCGCTAACGTCGGCGTAAGCCGACGGTGCGGGATCTGCCTCGAATTCCCGGTCCGGGTTCATCGGTCACCGGCAGGACCGCGGATTCGTCCGGGGCGTTCGCGAGCTCCGAGATCGCACCCGCCCGCGCCGACGCCCGGACCTCGTCAAGGTCGGGGGCAGACGGGAGCGAATCAGCTCGGCGGGCGATGTCGGCCGGGTCGGTCGACCTCGTGAACTCATCGAAGAAACGGTCCAGCTCTGCGCGGTAGTCGCGGATGGCCGCATCGACGCTGCCGATCTCGGTCGCAATGATCGACTCGTGCTTGGCAAGGTAGCCCTGAAGGCTACTGTGGCGCTCATCCGTGCGGCGGTCCGCATCCCGACGGAGGCGCTCGATCTCGATGGTCAACGAGTCTTTGATACGTGCCACGTCCTCTTCCGCCATCCGGCGCAGCTCCTCGGTCTCGGCTGCGGCTCTGATGCGCGCCTTCTCGACTTGCTCGGCGGCCTCCTTCGTGACGACCTCGGCAATCCGGTCACGCTCCCGTTCGGCGGCGGCTTGCATGGCGCGCGCCAGTTCCGTCAGGAACGTCGGCCGGATATTCCTGGCACCTCCGCCGGCGTCTGATGTGTCTGTCGTGGCGATCATCGTGCCGGTGGCATGCGCCTGACGATCGATCGCGTCGCTCTGGTCCATTAGGGCCACCTCGTTGGCAGCCGAACGTACTGCCGGAGCAGGCGGATTCGCAACGGTCGGTTGGAGTTTGTGGTGCAGGCGGGAACCGCCCCAGCGACGAGTCAGTCGGTGCCGCGGACCTCGTACGTTGCCAGGCGAACGCTCCCGAGCGCGATCGCGATGGCCAGGGCGAAGGCGGCGTAGACGAAGCCACCGGCCCCGATGATCGAGTCGGCGACCGCCCCCGGAGCGAGGGTCTGGGCGATCCCACCGATGTACTCCCGGACGCTGAAAATCTGGGTCCCGGGCAGGAGTCCGGACAGCAGCCCTTCCCAGATGAGCGAATACGCCAACCCGATGATCAAGCCGCGCGACGTCAGGACGCTGAGGACCAGGAAGATCGCCGCGTACAGAAACGAGCCGACGAGGTTCGCCAACGCGAACGCGAACGTAACCGCGACGTTCTCCGACCCGAATCCGCCGAGGAGGAAGCCGGCGACGACCGTCGACGGCACGATCAGTGCCGCCGTGAGCATGCCCGCGACCACGATCTTGGCCGCGATGACGGTCCAGCGGCTGATCGGCTTCGTCAAGATGTGGATCGCCGTTCCGTCGTCCAGCTCCGAGCCGAGGGCGGCGGTCCCGAACACGAGGGCCACGACTGGCAGGACGATCCGGACGACGAAACCGTCGATCGTCGGGCCGATGTTGTCCAGCTCCGAGTCGTTGGCGCGGACAAGCAGCCCGAGCACGACCGGCGTACCGGCAAGCAGCACCATGAGCAGCGTCCGCCGCCGCCCGAGAAGCGCCCGCATCGTCACCCCGGCGATCGTCGCGAAGGTCGTCATCGGCGCGACACCAGGTAGGCGAAGACGCTCTCGAGCGAGTCGTCGGTCGGGGCGACTTCGTAGAGCGTGACCGAGGCGTCGCGGGCGACTCGGGCGACAGCGCGGGTGAAGCCACCGAACTCGGCGACCCTCACGGTAAGGCGGTTCTCGCGAAGCTCGGTCCCGAAGACTGCCGGTTCGGCCATGAATGCGGCGGCCAGCCGGCGATCGTCCGACGAGCGGACGAGGAACGTGTGCGGCCGATCGGTCATGAGCCGGCGGATCTCGCGGAAGTCGCCTGCCGCGGCGAGCCGGCCCGCGACGATGACGAGGACCCCGTCGGCGAGCCGCTCGACCTCTTCGAGGATGTGTGACGAAAACAGGATCGTTCGGCCGGCCGCGGCCATCGACCGGAGGAGATCCATCATGTGCAGCCGCTGGCGCGGGTCCATCCCGTTGAACGGCTCGTCGAGCAGCAGGATCGTCGGATCGTGGACGAGGGCGGCCGCGATCTTGGCTCGCTGGCGCATGCCCTTGGAGTAGGTTCCGATCTGACGATCGGCGGCGGCTTCGAGGTCGACGATCCGGATCGCCGTGGCCGCGGCCGCCGCGGGGTCGGGCAATCGCTGGAGGCGGGCGGCGAGCGCGGCGAATTCCCGACCCGTCAGGAACGAATGGACCGCCTCGCGCTCCGGAACGAGGCCGATGGATCGGTAGACGTCGGGATTCCGCCAGGCCGACTGGCCTGTGACCCGGATATTGCCGCTGGAGGGCCGAAGGAGTCCGGCGAGCATGTGGAGGAGGGTCGTCTTGCCGGCGCCATTCGGGCCGAGCAGGCCGGTGACCCCGGGAGCGAGCGCGAACGAGATGTCGTTCACGGCGACGACGTTCCCGTACCAGCGCGACACTCGCTCGAGGATGATCGCCGGCTCGGACGCCGAGGCCGCGGGCGCGAACGGTGGGGCGGCCGTGTCGACGGCGGCCGGCGTCGCGTCTGGGGCGGTCATGCGGTGTACCGGGCGAAGCGTCGGATCGGTGATCGCCACGGACCCGACGATGCCCGCGATCGCGGCGGCGAAATAGGCGATGTCGGGCAGGTTGATGAAGAAGAACTCGGAGCCCAGCTGCGTGCCGAACAAGGCCGCGTTCGTCCCGTCGAGCACGGAGGAGGGGCTCGTTAGGAAGAGCCAGTTGCCGATATCCGACGACCCGAGCCCGGCGATGACCCCGGCGACGATTCCCGGGATCACGAACAGGGCGATGATCCCGGCAGTTGCGTAGGCCCTCCGCGGGGTGAAGGCCGAAATGGCCATCGCCAGCCCGCCGAGGAGCCCGGCAGACAGGACGCCCTGGGCGAGGATCGGCGGGATGGACGGGAGATCGTTTCGGACGGCCGTAACGACGTCGGGCGACAACAGCGAGCGTCCGACGAACAGCACGAGCTGGGGCACGAGCTCCATGATGAGGAGCGCGGCGACGAAGCCGCCGATCCGGGCGAGGGCGTAGTCGGATCGGCGGAGAGCGCGGGCGAAGTAGAGCGACAGGATCCCATGGCGCTGGTCCCGGCCGAACAGTTCCGGGGCCTGCGCGGCACAGAACAGGGCGATGATCGTGGAGATCGTGCTGAAGTAGGTGTCGTAGCGGATCGGTGACTGTTCCGCGATCTGCTCGCCGGCGCCGAACCGCATCGCGAGCGTCAGGACGCCGACGATCGCGAGGGCCGGCAGGATCGCCAGGGCACCAAGGATGAACGGGGCGATCTTCGCCCGACCGCCGCGGCCGATCCCGTAGGCCGTCCGGAGGCTGTGGAGGAACATTGAGCGGATCGCGTGCGCTCGGCCGAGTCGGGGGCCCTCGTAGCCGCGATAGCCGATGTCGTAGATCGAGCCGGCAGGGGTGCCAACAGAGATCGGTGCCGTCATTGGGGAGCCTCGTCAGGCGCGGCCGTGGCCGGCGCGGCCGTGGCCGGAGCCGCCGCGCCGGGCGGGATCGGCATGTCGCGGAAGAGGTCCTCGAGCTTGTGGCGCCGTTGTTCGATCCGAACCAGCGCGAGGCCGAGGTCGACGATCGTGTCGCGGACGATGTCGTAGGGGCGTTCGTCGGTGAGGGCGATGAGGACCGCCCGGCCGTCGGCGATCGCCTCGAGGCCCTGGGCGGTCAGCCGAGCCGCGAGCGCCTCGCTCCCCTCCTCCACCTCGACAGCGAGCGTCCCGGTCTGCTCGGTGAACGACACGAGGGGCGCGGCCCGGAGGAGCCGGCCGCCCTCGATGGCGACGAGGAAGTCGCAGACGCGTTCGATCTCACCGAGCAGGTGCGAGGCCACGATGGTCGCGATGCCGAATTCGGTGCCGGTGCGGTGAATGAGCTCCAGCATCTCGTCCCGGCCCGCGGGATCGAGCCCGTTCGTCGGCTCGTCGAGGAGAAGCAGACGCGGATCGTGGACGAGCGCCTGGGCGAGCTTGACCCGTTGCTTCATGCCCGTGGAGTAGCCGCCCATCGCCCGGTAGCGCTCCTCGTACAACCCGACGTGCCGGAGAACCTCGGCCGTTCGCTCGCGCGCAGCCGCCCGCGGCAGGCCGGACATGAGGGCGAGATGCGAGACGAAATCGGTCGCAGATGCGTCGGGCGGCAGGCAATCGTGCTCCGGAAGGTAGCCGACGAACTGGCGGATGTCGGTGCCGCGGGTCCGGACGTCCATGTCGAAGACGGTCGCCTCGCCCGCGGTCGCGTCGATGAGCCCGAGGAGGATCTTCAGGAGGGTGCTCTTGCCTGCGCCGTTCGATCCGACCAGCCCGACGATGCCGCGTTCGATCTCGACGGACAGGCCGTCGAGCGCGGTGACGCCGCCCGGGTAGCGCTTCGTGAGCGAACGGATCGAAACGAGAGCCACGTTCGAAGGGTACCCGAGGGAAACGGCGCCGCGGCCCAGCGGCCCCGAGGCCCCGAAGCCGAGTCGGCGCCGCGTCAGCGGAGCGCAGCCTCCAGGGCGACCCGGGCGTCGGTGCCTTCGTCGCGGTGCTTGACGATAAGCGCGGTCGCGATCGACAGGCCGTGCTCCGACGCGAACGCCCCGGTGGCGACCCTTGCGCCGGGTACCATGACGGCTCCGGCCGGCACAGACAGCGGCTCGTCGACGGTCCCGCTGAGGATCTCGTTCCGGGTCAGGTCGTAGATCCGCGACATGCCCGTCAAGGTGACGCCCGCACCGATGACCGCGCCACGGCCGACGAGCACACCCTCGAGGAGGACGCTGCCCGCGCCGACGAAGGCACCGTCTTCGACGATCACCGGCCGTGCGCCGGCCGGCTCGAGGACGCCTCCGATCAGGACGCCGGCGGCGAGGTGAACGTCTGAGCCGATCTGGGCGCACGAGCCGACAAGGACATGGCTGTCGACCATCGTCCGCTCCCCGATCCACGCCCCGATGTTCACGTACGACGGCGGCATGACGATGACCCCCGCTCCGAGGTGGGCGCCGCCGCGGATGCTCGTCCCGCCCGGGACGATGCGCCAGGCACCGTCGCTCACCTCGCGCGGCGGCACGGACGCCCGGTCCCGGAACCAGAACGGTCCAACGGCCCAGTCCCGCGTCGTCCGATCGGCGAACCGGGCCAGGATCGCGGCCTTGACGTCGGGTCGGACGCGCCAGCCACCAGGCGCAGCAGGATCCGGCTCGGCGGCCCTGATCAGTCCGCTCTCGAGGTCCTCGAGCAGCGTCGCCTCATCGATCTCGGGGACCGCGATCACGCCACTGCCTCCTGCGCCTGGCCGGCCATCCGGCCGCCCGACGCCTCGACCAAACCCGCGACCCGGAGGACGTCCGCCAGCTGAGCTCGCGCCCCATCGTCGAGCTGGAGGAGTGGCGCCCGTACGGCATCGCCGTCAAGCAGGCCCATCATCGACAGGGCCGCTTTGACCGGGACCGGGTTCGGCCCGCCACGGAAGTTCGCGAGAAACAGCGGCAGCCAGCGCTCGTGATGGCGCCTTGCGTCATCCCAATCCCCCGCCCGGGCGGCGGAGCAGAGCGCAGCCATCTCGCCGGGAATCTCGTTCGAGGCGACCGAGATCACGCCGTCGCCGCCGAGGGCAAGCACCGGCAGGGTCCAGGCGTCGTCGCCGGCGAGGACCGCGACGTCGCGCGGCCGCTCACGACAAATCCGGGCGATCTGCTCGAGGTTTCCCGATGCCTCTTTGATGCCCACGACGCGCGGGTGCTCCGCGAGCCGGAGAAACGTGTCGGCGTCGACGTTCGTGCCGGTTCGCGACGGGACGTTGTAGACGACGATCGGCAGGCCGCCGTCGTCGGCGATCGCGCGGAAATGCGCCGCGAGCATCCGCTGATCGGGCCGGTTGTAGTAGGGAGCAACGACGAGCGCGGCGTCGGCGCCGAGGTCTGCCGCCCGGCGGGTCGCCCTGACGGTCGCAGCGGTGTCGTTGGTGCCCGTTCCCGCGACGACGGCGACGCGGTCACGTGAAGGTCGTTCGCCGACGGTTTCGACGGCGATCGCGATTAGCCGATCGCGCTCGGACTCGGTCAGGGTCGGTGCTTCGCCTGTGGTCCCGACCGGGACCACGCCGTCGATCCCGGCAAGAACCTGCCAACGGACGAGCCGGCGGAACGCCGCCTCGTCGATGTCGCCGTCAGTGGTGAAGGGTGTGACGAGAGCGGTCAGCGCGCCCCTGAGGGCGGGTCGGCTGGAGCCGGGAGCGCGGGCGATCGTGGTCATGGAACTCTCCTTGTCTCTGGTCGGATCAGGCGGTCGCGGCGAGGGCCGGAGCGGCGAGCAGCTCGTCGACGACCTCGTCGAATGGGTGGATTCCGGCCGATCGCGTCGTTCGCGACAGCCAGTCGGCCGCGGCGAGGGCTCCCGCGGCATAGGCCGAACGGTCGCGCGCTGTGAGGCGCAGCTCGATCGTCTCGCCAGGCGAATCGAAGCCGACGAGGTGCATCCCGGGCGACGCGCCGGCCCGGATGACGGCGACCTCGGGCTCCTCGTGCGACGGCGAGGCGGCCGCGATGCGCCGGACGAGCTCGCGGGCGGTCCCCGACGGGCGGTCACGCTTCGACCTTCGATGCCACTCCAGCAGGTAAGGCTCGAAATCGTCGACCGCGCCGATCAGTTCCGACGCTCGCTCTACGAGCCGGAAGAAGACCGCCGCCCCGATGCTGAGGTTCGGCGCCACGACGGCGGCGGCACCGTGGGCCCGAAGGTCCGCGTCGACGGCCGTCCGATGGGCGTCCCAGCCGGTCGTGGCAATCACGAACCGGCGGCAGCCGGCCGCGAGCGCGGCCGCGATGTTGTCGCCGACGGCCTCGGACCGGGACGCCTCGATCGTCAGGTCCGGCGTTCCGAGGTCCGTTCGGTCGCGTGCCCGGCCGGCTGGGCGGCCTAGCAGCGGAACCTCCGTGCCGCGTTCGCGGAACGCGGTGGCGATCGCATGGCCCAGCGGTCCGTTTCCGATAATGATCGTGTCCATCGATGTCCCTCGCTATCGCCGAGGGCCGCCGTTCCGGAGACATCAAAAAAGCCGCGGTCACCGTTTGGTGTCCGCGGCCCCTGGAGCCTCCGATCCCGGAGGCCCGTGTCGGTCGTCGTCAGTACGCGCCGTCAGAGCCCCAGGACCCGTGCCTCCCGGCAGGGCCGCAAGAGCTTCTTCTTGGCCTCATTGGTCACGAACTGATTGCGCACGATGCAAGTCTTGCGCATATCGCCCGTTCCTTGCAAGTCCCGTCCCCAAATGAATCCACGCCGCAACCTGCGTCGCGCACACCGTGCGTCCGCGCGGAGTCCACACAAGGGTGCCCATTTCTGATGACCATTGTTCGCATCTGGATGCGTAAAGTTCGCATCAGCCATTGGGTGCGCCTGGCCTGGCTTGGCGCGGTTTGGCGTCATATCGCCTGACCCAACCCATATTTGATGCGCACGATCGTCATCCAGATGCGCACTACGGTCATCAAGAACGTGGGGGGTGTTCGCGGCTGGCGGACTGGCGGGCTGGCAGGGCCGGCGGGCCGGCGGGGCTGGCGGGCCGGCCGCTGCGCGCGGACCTAGGCGGAGAGCCGGGCCGACCGCTGGTAGCGCTCCATGAGCTCGGCGATGTGTTGGCGCGCCTCGCGCCATTCCTGCTGGTCGCCGAAGATCTCGGCGTCTGCACCCCATCGGCCGAGCTGCGCCATCGCCGTCACGATCGCGGAGTGCTGGAACGAGCGGCGGCGTCCGCCATCGATCGCACCCGTGACGAGGTATCGGCGGACCAGGTCGAAGGGCGCCTCCCAGCGACCGATCCTGATTCGGTCGCCGACCCGCATCGACTCCAGGAGTTCGTCGTCGCCGACTGGGAACTGGTCGTGTTCCTCCATGTGGGCGACAAGATCGACCCGACCCAGGTTCGGCCGGTGCGACGGCAGTCGTCCGTCGTCGCCGACGGTCTGGTAACAGCTCGGGCAGCTCGGCAGTGCGGCGTCAGATCGTGGCTGTGACCCGAACGGCAGGCCGCACCGGCGGCAGAAGGTGATGTCGGGCGTCGGCGCTGCCGTCCCGCACTGGAGGCAGACGTTGCCATGGCTGCCCGATGCCCGCCCGGATTGCTGGCCCCCGAGCGAGAACGACAGCTTCACGAGAAGTTCCTATCGGTAACCAGGCGGATCGGCCTCGCGGGCTTGACGGTCGTTCGGGCGTGGGCCGTGGCGGCAATCAGCCGCCGGAGGGTGACGAGTCCATCGAGGGCAGCTCCGACCTGGCCACGTTCGAGGATCAGGATCGGCAGCAGGTCCGGCCGGTGGGACAACTGGAGAAGGATCACCGGCAGCGTTCCGTAACTACCGATCGAAACGTCACGGAGAGCTTCGTACGACCATGGCTCCCGCGGGACGCGGCGGACAAGCGACGGGCCGCCGCAGCGGCAGACGTTGAGCTGGTCGAGGCCGACGAGAACGGTGGATCCAGCGGCGCCCCGGATCCGGGCAACGACGTTTCCGACGTCCATTGCACACGCACAGATGGAACTGTCGGCAATCGCCATTGTCGTCCTTCGGGTGGGGCTTTGGTCGTGGCCCAACCGTAGGCGACTGCGCTCACGACGGGCATCACCGCCTCGGGTTTGCAGGGCGGGAAAACGTCCCGAACGCACCTGCGGCGTCTGTACCAGACTTAGGATCCACGAGCCAGCCTAGAGCTGGTCGCCCTCGGGCTCGGTCGGGCGCAGCCTCGTGTGGGCGCGCTCCAGCATTCCGGCCGCAACCTGGCGCAGCCGACGCGAGGCGAGTGCACCACGGCGCACGGCGCCACGTCGCCGCGCTTGGAGTCCGCCCCTGAGCCGATGAACCTGTTTCGCGAGTCGAGCGGGCCGCCACCGAAACAACGCTCGTCGGAGCGGGCACGGCGATGGCGGCGGTGATGGCAGAGGCCTCGAGCTCCGCGGCCACGACGGCGGCGATCAGCGGGGTGGGACGGGCACGATGCGCGGCGAGATCCACGACGTCGCCCCAGGCGCGCGGCCGGGCTGTCGCGGCGCGCCACTCGCCACCGGCGTTGTGAACGACCCGCCGACCGTCGAAGAGCTCATCGAACGTGTCGCCGTCGACCCGCTCGTGTTCGACCAGGTAGGCGGCGAGCCGGCGGAGAGTCTCCATGTTGTCGATCAGGGTCCGACAGGCCTCGGCGTAGGCGCCGTCGAGGATCGACCGGATCGCGCGCGTGGCCGCAGCCTGGACATCCGAAGGCAGGCTCCGGCCGCCCGGCAGCGGGACGAGGAACGACAGGCTGCCGCGACCCGAGACGCCGTGATCGGTGGCCTCGGGGTCCTGACCCATGCCCCATCGGGTGACCATTGCGACCGCGATCTTGTTGGCCGCCTCGAAGTCGTTGGAGGCGCCACCCGTGACCTCGTGGAAGAGGATCTCCTCGGCCGCCCTGCCGCCCATCAATGCCACGAGGCGAGCGCGGAGATCGGACTCCGACGGCAGGTCGTTGTCCTCCTGGCTGCTCACGGTCACGCCGAGCGCCTCGCCGTGGGCAAAGAGGGAAATCTCCTCGACCCGTCGCTTCTCGCCGTGGACCTTGCTGCAAATGGCGTGACCGACTTCGTGGGCGGCGATGATCGAACGCTCGCGCTCGTCCATCGACCGGCGGCGCGACGTTCCGACGGCGACCTTGAGCCAGCCCCCGTGGAGATCCTCGCCCTGGATGTCGTCGCCGGCTCGGCGGGCCGCAAGGATCGCGGCCTCGTTGAGCAGGTCGGCGAGCATGGCCCCGGAAAAGCCGTATGTCTTCCGAGCGGTGTCCTCGAGATCGATCGTCGGGGCCAGTGGCTTGTTACGCGAGTGAACCGCGAGGATCGCCTTGCGACCCGCGACGTCCGGCAGGCCGACGTGGATCTTTCGGTTGAAGCGGCCCGGTCGGAGAACCGCGGGGTCGAGCGTATCGAGGCGGTTTGTCGCGGCGATCACGATGACATCCTCGGTCGTGCCGAACCCATCGAGCTCGACGAGCAGCTGGTTGAGGGTCTGCTCGCGCTCCTCATGGCTGTTCGGCCCGCCGCGGGCCTTGCCGATCGCATCGAACTCGTCGAAGAAGATGACTCCGCGCCCGAGCTTTCGGGCCTGGGCGAACATGTCCCGGACGCGTCTTGCGCCGACGCCGACGTATTTCTCCACAAATTCCGATCCGGACGCGTGGTGGAACGGCACGCCGGCCTCGGCGGCGACGGCGCGCGCCAGCATCGTCTTGCCGGTGCCGGGAGGGCCGTACAGCATGATCCCGCGCGGAATGCGAGCGCCCAGTTTGTGGAACCGCTCCGGCGACTTGAGGAACTCGATCGTTTCGGTCAGCTCGAGCTTGGCCTCGTCACAGCCGGCGACATCTTCGAGGCGGACCGCAACGATGAGTGGGTCCACGACGGCCGGCACGAGGGTGCCGTCCGCTCGCTGTGCCGCCGGCATGATCGTCCGGAAGCTTGAGCCTTCGCGCTGGCCCGAACCGCTCCGGCGCGACATCCGCATGACGAACACGAGCGTGAGGACGAGGATCGCGACCGGCAGGGCGATGCCCATGATGTTCACGCTGGAATCGGTCCGCCCAGGGCCGCTGACTTCGAGCGCCTCGGTCGTCAGCAGATCGCTGTATCCGAGGGCCGTCAGTGCCGCGACCGCTTCACCGGCTGTGACCGACAAGTCGACGGGAATGACCTGGCCGTCCTTCGTCCGGACGAGGAGCGTCTGGGTTGGCTGGCCGGAGGCTCCGGTCGTCTCGGCGGCCGTGATCGCGGTGACCTCGCCTGCCTCGACGTGCTGCTGTAGCTCTACGAGCGACCAACCCTCCACGACCGTGAACCTGGGTGCGGCCACAGTCGAGCCGGCGGGCACCGGCACGTTGCCACGAAGCAGGAACAGCGACGTTGCGCCGGCGATGGCAAGGACTGCCGCGACCGCGACCAGGGCGGTGGCCCACGGTCGGCGGCGGACCGCGGCCGTACCACGTACCGAGAGTCGACGGAGGTCGCGCTGGAGGCGGCGAGGATCGGGAGTCATGGCATCGCGACGTGACGGATCAGAAGCTTCCCGATCGTGGCCGATGCTTGGCCCGCTCGAACATCACCCGATTGGGTGATGACCCCTGCGTCATCTGACGGATATGCACAGGAACCAGCAGGCGTCCACCTCCGGCCCACGTGCCGGGAGCGACGTTTGGCGGAGGATAACCCGAGTCCCGCAAGGCCTGCACAGCGCAAAGGTTGAGGGACGGAATCCGTTAAGGCGCGGCGAGGCGCTCAACGGCCCTGGGATACGGACTGGTGGAGCGGGAGACGGGGTTCGAACCCGCGACATTCAGCTTGGAAGGCTGACGCTCTGCCAACTGAGCTACTCCCGCCGGCTTGTGCTCAACTACCGCGCTTTAACGGTCGACTGGCTTGACCACGAGCACGAGGGGAACTATACCCGAGGCCCGGTCCGGACCCGGCCCTCCGCCAGACGATCGACAACGGGCGGCCGAGCCTCCGGGCAGCGAAACTGGAGCCAGGCCGTGATCTGGAGCTACGTTGACGCAGCCGAACCTCCGGAGCGACTCCTCCGCGATCACGGGATGCCGCTGGCGCTCGGCGCGATCTGATCGAGGATGCCGAGGCCTTCCTCGTCGAAAGTGGGACACTCCGGCGAGTCAGCGAAACTGACGTCGTTTTCGATTGGTGTCGAGAGCCCGAGGCGGTGACTTGGAAGAGAGCGGCCCACCAGTGGGCGACCAACAAACGACGAGACTGCCGTCGGGGACCGAGCTCCACCGGTGGGTCCGCATCAGCCGGCGCCTCGACGCGCCACCGGAACGAATGTTTCGGGCGTGGGCCGATCCTGAGGAGCTGGCACGGTGGCTCCCGGAACAGATCGACGGCGGTCTCGCAGTCGGGTCTCGCTCCAACCTCGTATGGCCGGACCAACGAGTGTGGTGGGAGGTGGTCGAAGCCCGGCCACCGCGCACGTTCGTCTTCCGAAGGCCGTGGCTGCCTGACGAGCGGTTAATCACGAGGGTAGACGTCAACATCGAGCCGGTTGGTTATGGATCCCGAGTCCAACTCAAGGACGGCCCTTTTCCGCTCGATCAGCCGGGGGTGATCGATGCGTGGGCGGTGGCCCTCGAGCACTGGAGCGAGGCAATTGCAATGCTCCGCGCTCACCTCGACTTCAGCGTCGACCTGCGGAGGAGGGGATAGTCCGGGCGGACAATGTAGTCCGAGCGAACCACCGGCATGAGCCCGACGATCGCGCTCGGCGGTGACGTGATGCTCGGTCGCGGCGTCGCCGCGGCGCTCGCCGAGCGGCCGGCGGCAGACGTCTGGTCGCCGGAGCTCCGGGCTGTCTTCAGCGAGGCGGACATCGCCCTCGTCAATCTCGAGTGCTGCATCTCGGAGGGCGGTGAACCGTGGGATCCAGGCAGGAAACCCTTTCATTTCCGAGGGCCGCCGCGCGCCGTCGAGGCGCTGACGGCGATCGGCGTGCGGGCTGTCTGGCTCGCCAACAACCACGCGCTCGACTTCGGCCCGCAGGCGCTCTCGGACACGCTCGACCACCTGGCCCGGGCAGGCATCGCAGTCGTGGGCGCCGGCCGGAACCTCGCGGAGGCGCGCGCCGGTCGGATTGTCGAGGCCGGCCGGGCGCGGATCGGGCTGGTCGGATTCGCGGATCACCCGGCCGACTTCGCCGCAACGTCCGCCACGCCCGGCATCGCCTGGGCGGACATCGCCGGCGGAGCCCCGGACTGGCTCGCCGAGCAGGTCGGGCTGTTATCCCGGACCTGCGATGTCGTCATCGGCGGGCCGCACTGGGGACCGAACATGCGCACCTCGCCGCCGCCCCGCCATCGGACCGTCGCCGGCGGCCTCGTCGCCGCGGGGCTGGGCGCGCTTGCCGGGCACTCAGCCCACGTCGTTCACGGGATCGAGCGGCTCGAGCGGGCTCCCATCTGCTACGACCTTGGCGATCTGCTCGACGACTACGCGGTGGATCCGCTCCTCCGGAACGACCTGGGGATGCTGGCCCTCCTGCGTCCAGGCGAGCGGCTCGAGCTCGTTCCGTTGCGGCTGGAGTTCGCCCGGACCACGCTCGCTCGGGGATCGGATCACGCCGCCATCGTCGAGCGGGTCATCCTCGCGAGCCGGGCTATGGGCACCGATCTTCGGCTCGAAGCAGGGCGGCTCATCCTCAGCCTGAGCGACGCGGAGGATCGACCGGACTCCGCAGGCCAGCCCTAATGGGGCGGCAGGTAGTCCGGCGGGTCGACGAATGTCGATAGGGCAGTGCCGTGCGGCCGGCGTGGTCTACTCTCGCCGCTCGGATGGGTGTACGGTGAGGCTGGATGGAGGTGCCGCATGTCCGCCGGACACGACCCGGCCGACGCCATCGGCTCGGTGACCCACTACTTCAGTCACTTGTCGGTCGCCGCGGTCCGCCTGACCGCGCCACTCGCTGTCGGCGACCGGATCCACATTCGCGGCCACACGACGGACCTCGTCCAAGATGTCGGGTCCTTGGAGGTCGACCACGCCGGCGTGGATCGGGCCAAGCCAGGTGACGATGTCGCGATGAAGGTCGAGGACCACGTCCGTGATAACGACCTGATCTTTCGCGAGGCCTGATTGGTCCAGGATAGCCGCTGAGGCCGGAGCCCCAGCCCACCTGAAATCCAATCGAGTCCCCATCGAGGGCCGTCAGTCGTGTCAATAGCGTTCGGTCCGGGCAGAGCTGACTCCCTTCTGCCGGTCGATCCGAGATCGCCGTCCGCCGCCGCGCGCAGGGCCCCTCGTAACCCCGCGAGCGTCGTTTCACCGCGCTGAGACCGCGCTCAACCCGAGTTCGCGAACGGGACGTCCGGTCGCACCCTCGTCGGCCAACCTCGACGGGCTACCTCCAGCGCGGCTTCGCCCGCGGCTCCGACTGTCGGTGCGATCACCACGGGCAGGTCGATCCAGCCAAGAAGGCCTGACTCGGGCAGTCGACGCCGGATGGGTTCGACGCCCGCTGTCGCCGGGTGGAACGACACGTGGTCGATCCAGACGCCGGCCAGGACCCATGAATGGCTTCTGTCGGATCGGCGGAATTCGGCGCGGGCCTCGTGGTGCTCCACGATCACGATTCTGATCGGACGTGCAAGTCCGGCGATTACGTCCTTCGTACGCAGCCCGACGCCCGAGGCGAAGGGCGAACTGTCGCGTCGCTGCCGGCATCCATTTCGGCCCACGAGCGCGGATCCGATGAGACCCCGACTCTGGCTCGGCCGCGAGGCGCTTCCGTTATGCGCTCTTGGGTGAAGCGCCAAACTGCGCCGGCGCGAGAGGCGGCCGTCAAGCAACCCCGGCGAGAGTTCCGTGCGGGCCCGGCAATGCCGGGCCCGCACTAGTCGGCTCGAGCTCTAATCGTCGTCGCCGCCGACGGCCCTGATCTGGGCGCGGATCTCGCCGCCCGGGAACTTTGCCGAGTGGACGTTGACGTAGGCGTGTCCGGCGCGCATCGCCTTGACGATCTCGGCGAACGCCCCTGCCTCGATCCCTTGCACGGCGGGTCCGACGACGTCACTGGCGTCGACGTCGCCAGTCACCGTGCCCGACGCCGGGCAGGTCGGCGGGTTGGTGCCGGCCGGCGCGGGGTTGGCGGCCGTCTGGCACAGCCAGATCGCGATCCCGCCGTTGACCGCCCGCTTGGCGAAGTGGATGTGGGACTGGGTGACGGCCGCCTCGAGGCCCGAGAACCGCAGCTCGTAGTGGAGCGTGGTGCCGTCACTGGAGAGCCTTGCCTCGAACGACCCGCGGGCGACCGTCGAGATGTCCGGGTTCTCCTCGTAGCCGTTGAGTGGACTCGCCCTGAAGTTCCTCGCGTCGCCGCCAGCTACGGCGTACGCGCCGACGACGATGAGCATAGTGAGGGCTCCGAGAGCCACCGCACGGAGCGCACGTTTCGACATTCCGGCCTCCTCTTCCGTCGGTCGTCCTGAGACAGCCCGTATTCGCGGGGCCGCCTCATTGGGTCATACGGAAGAGATCGGGACCCGGTTTTTGGCGTCGATGCGCCGTTGGCTCGCCGAGTGGAGTCGGAGGCGTGTCGGGTGCGCTGTATGCGGCCCCTAGTCCTCGCTGCGCCTGAGCCAGCTCATCGGTCGCTTGGCCGGTACCGACTGGAGGAGGGCGCCCGGCCCGCCAATGCTCGGGCTCACTCCAGCGGGCACCGCCTCGTCCGACGTCGTCTCGGGCGAAGCTGCCCATGACTCGACAGGCTCGGCCGGTGCCTCCGGATCCATGACGCCGACCACGACGGGCTCTTGCCCCGGCGCGGGCACCGCGTCAGCCGCGGCCGCGTCAGCCGACGCATCGACGACCGACTCCCCAGCCGCCTCGAGGGCCGGAAACGCCGGGCGACTCGCCGCCTTCTGGGCGATGAGGATCGGGTCCGTCTCGCGATTCAGATCCTCGAAGTAGGTCTCGACCTCCGCTCGGTACGTCGCGATCGCCGTATCAATGCCCTCGATTTCTCGATCGATCTTCGAGCCATGCTCCGCGAGGCTCGTCTCGAGATCCTCGTTGACCGCCATTGCGCGGCGCTCGCGGTCGAGCTGGATGCGTGCCGTCTCACGGTCCACCCATGCGTCGATCGCCGCCATGTCCTCCGCGGCGAGCTCGCGCATGCGATCGGCCTCGGATGCCTTTCGTGCCTGGACCCGGTCAACCTGATCTTGCCGCCGGCGATCGATCTCCTCGCTGATCCTGATGCGCTCCAGGCCGGCCGTCGCCTGCATCGCGGCAACAAGATGGGCGACGAACGCGGACCCGTCGTCGGCGACCGGGGCAGTGGCCCCGTCATCGGACACGTCCGCTGGCGCGTCGTCGGCTGCCTCGGAGACAGCGGCGTCATCGGTGGGCGCCTCGACCGACGCCGCGTCGTCGGTCAGTTCGGCCTCGGTCGCCGCGGCCTCCTCGCCAGGCGGCTCCGCCAAGCCGATGGCGTAGTCGGGACTGGCCCCGTTGGCGCTCGACTCATCGGTCGCCTGGGGGTCGAGATTGGGCTGCTCGGAGTCGAACTTTGACCACTGCTCGGACACGTCAGAACCCTCCCCTGTCTCGCCGTTGCCGACGTCCCCGGCTCGTCGCGCGCTACGACCGGGGGGCAGATCGTAACGGCGGTGTTGACAATGAGCAATGGCAAAGATTCGAGATTCGTGAGTTTGCGTTCCAAACTGGCAGCGCACCCCGCGCTCGGGACGGAATCGAACGGCTATGGGAGCCTGCTCTCGACCTGGCGCGCGACGCCTATGAACGCCTCGAGATCGACCTTCGTCCAGTCGATGACGAGCATCACGCTTCGCCCGCCGCGGATGAAGCCGATGCGGCGATCCCAGCCGTGGTCCACGACATACGATTTCTCGCCGAGGCCGTCGACCGTGCCGTCGGCACCCCACCCATCAGGGTCGTATGCGTCGGCCGGCATCACGTCGATCGCCAGGATCGACCCGTTCTCCGAAGTCCACTCGCAGCGGCCGTTGTCCCCGCCATAGCTGCTGGACTCAGGCGTGCCCCATGTCCCCTTGATCGCCGCCCTGATCTCGTCGGCAGTCAGGAGGTCGCAGGCGTCGAACGCTTCTGCCGGGGATGGCGTCGATACGCCGACTGCCGGCGCGGTCGCCTGGGCGCCCAGCCAGTCCGGCGCGGGCCCCGGGTCATCAGTCGGTGAGACAGGGCGAAGCTCGCTCAATGCAAGGATCGAGCCGTCGCCGCCGAGGGCGGCAACGCTCCACAGGGTGCCGGGGATGATCGTCGGTCCGGCCTGACCTTCGGTGATCGCGCCATAGCGGATCGTGGTGTCCGACCCGACCCACGCCCAGCTTCTGAAGTCGGGCCCACGGACGGAGAGGCGATAGGCCTGAGCGCCGTCGACGGACCGCCACTCGAACACCGGCGCCGGGCCGGCAGCGGTGGTCGCGGGCGCGACGAGCTCGACGAGCGGCAGGTTGGCGAGCGCCGCCGGTCGCGGGAAC
This sequence comes from uncultured Chloroflexia bacterium, assembly GCA_963720315.1. GTDB lineage: Bacteria > Chloroflexota > Limnocylindria > Limnocylindrales > CSP1-4 > CF-46. The sequence goes on along the minus strand of CAVRFC010000005.1, from coordinate 1,102,047 downwards.
GATGCGGCCGTCGCCTGCCGTGCTGCCGGAGACCCCGTCGAGGACGATCCGCACGCGGCGAAGAGGGTGGCCGCGGTGGCCAACAATACGAGAGCGGATGAGCGGTTCATGCCGTGCCCTCCAGGGCTGCGATCACACTGGTCAAACCGAACTGGTAGGCAGCCGCAGCGATCCGAGCGATCTCGGCCGTGCGTTCAAGCGCATCGGGCAGTTCCCACGCGACCTCGAGTCGCTTCAACATGAGTTCCTCGAACATGCCGAGGATTCCGGCGGTGTCGTCCTGATAGGTGGGCTCGAGACAGTCCGGACCGCGCCAGCCCATCGTTCCGCCCTGGATGATCGCGGTCATCGTGCTGATGACGTCGTACGTGGTGTACGCGCCTCCCATGGCAGCGCTGAGGAAGTCGTGGGCCGCGTGGATGAGGACGGATCGGAGCATCGCCCAGATCGGGCCGACATTTGCCTGCAGTCCGTCGCAGTACTCGAGCGAGACGAGGAGGGCGTCGAACGCGACAAGATCGTCGACGAAGCGCCCCAGGATCTCGGAGTCGATGGGATCCATGGCCAGGACTTCCTGAGCACGTTCTAGGAGCTCGACGAGCTGGCCCTCGATGTCCACGTCGTTGGGGGCGCTGCCGACGCGAATCGCGACGAAATACGAGTCGCCGCCGGTGCCGGACCCGAAGGCGACCGGTCCGTCGAGGCTGCCGAACACCGTGTTGCAGTTGGCTGCGGACGGCGAAAAGGTGGCGTGGTATTCCATGCTGGCTTCGTTCCCGAAGCCCCACATCTCGGCACCGCTGCCCGACCACTCGTCGCCTTCGCCGTTGGGATTGGAGTCGATGGCACCGGAGATGGCAAGCTCGCGTGTGCCGTCCGCACGAACGACCGTCCCATTCCCCGTGAGTTTGCCGGTGGTCAGCCACTGCACCGTCAGGCCGCTGTTGTCGCCCGTGACGATGGACTTCGAAACGCCCGTGCCGGCAAGGCTGAAGCTGCCGAATGCGTCACCGGTCGACGAGATGGTCAGCCGAAAGCCGCCTTGACCCTCGACCATGACCGTCGACTGGTCGTCGTCATCAACCTTGAAGATCTGGATCCCGTGAGCGGACCAGTCGCCCGGCCCGAAGGCGGCGGCGAGTGGCTCGCAGTCGGCCGCAGCCAGGACGGGCGATGCAGCCGACAGGGCTGCGAGTGCGAGGGCGAGCGCGCCCAGGCCCCCGACCTGGGCGCGCCGCTGAGCCCATGGGCGGATGTTCACAGTCCCGCCTCGAGAAGCGCCCGGACGATCGCCTCGGATGCTTCGAACATGGTTGCCTGGGAGGCGGCCGCGTACACCGTGATGCCGATGTGGCGCTCGCCGGTATAGACCGCAAGCCGGGCTCCGGGTCCACCGAGGGCCGTCCCCGGCGCGCGATAGGCGAACTCTCCGAGCCCTTCAACGGTCTCGTCCGTCAACCCGACGGCTTCGAACGCGTCCTTGAACTCGGCGAGTGACTCCTTCTCGCTCCGGGTGACGTCGAGGATCGTGTCCTCGTCGACGGTGACGCGGCAGGAGTGACCGAGCCCTAGGCTCGACTTCTCGGCCTCGGCATCGACGGCGGCAGCGCCAAGTGCGATCTCGACCTGGTCAAGTGGAAGCAGCTCGCACAGTCCGCCCTCGCGGGTGAGGACGGTGTCGTTGCCGCCGGCGCCGCCGGCCCCTTCGGGCGCGGCTGTCGCCGAGCCGTCACCGGACCCGTCACCGGCCGGCGCGGAGGCGCCCGTCGATCCGCTGCAAGCTGCAACGGCGAGCGTGAGCGCAAGGCCGGCGAGTGCCGAGCGGGTCATCGGGCGCAGGCGATGAAACTGGTGCATCTCTGGGTCTCCTGTGGTTTTGTGAGATCGGTAACCCGGTCCGGACTCAACGCCGGCCGGGACTGGCGGGACCCTAGGAGGGCACGCTTCGGGTGCGCTTAAGGACGGCTGAAGGTGCTTGCCCGACATGCGACGATGCGGGCTGTGCCCCGCTATTCCGCGCCGCCTCTTCCGTCGTGGACGCTGTCCCGTCCGCGTCTTGAAGAGCGACTCGACATCGGGGCCGGCCGGCGGCTGACGTCGATCGTCGCCGGCGCGGGGTACGGGAAGTCCACGCTGGTCGCTCGTTGGGCCGACGGGCGAAAGGACGCCACGTGGTATTCGCTTGACGAGACCGACCGCTCCGTGTCCTATCTGGTGCGTGGCGTGGCCACCGCACTTGAGCCGTTCATCGGCGGTGCCCCAGCCGACCTGCGGGCGGTCATCGCCGCCGGGGCGTCATCAGGCGACGAGGATGATCCGGCACGGGCCGAGGCCGTCGCCGACCTGATGTGCGAGCTGCTCGCCGAGCGCCTCCACAGCGACAGCATCCTCGTCCTCGACGACCTCCAGGAGATCGTCCGTTCCGTCCAGGCGATCCGGTTCATCGAGAGCCTCCTGCGTGGCGCGCCACCGTCGCTCCACCTCGTGCTCATCAGCCGGCGGTCGATCCCGTTCGGAACTGAGCGCCTTCGCGGCCAGGGCCAGGTCGTCGAACTGACGGCGGATCGGCTGGCCTTCACCCAGGACGAAACGGCGGCGCTGCTCGCGCATCTGGGCGACGAGGCGCGGCTGCTTGCCCCGGGCCTCCAGGCCGTGACGAGCGGCTGGCCGGCGGCCGTACGCCTCGCCGCCGAGGCGCTGTTGGAGACGCCCGATGCCCGTCGGCCGGCGGTCATCGAGCGGCTGGGACGACCGGAGGGGCCCCTGTTTGCCTACATCGCAGAGGAGGTCCTTGGCCGGGAGACCGACCCGGTGCTGGCGTTCCTGCGCGTGGCCGCCCGCCTGGAGTGGTTCGACGGATCGCTGCTCGAGGCCCTGGGCGTGAACGACGCGCCCGCGACCCTGGCTGAACTCCGACGTCGTGCCCTGTTCATCGAGTTCGACCAGCACGACGAAACGTACGCAGTTCACAAGCTCCTGCGCGGGGTGGTCCTCGAGCGACTGCCGATGACCGCGACCGAGACCGCCGACCTCAACCGCCGGTCCGCCCGGTGGCTCGAGGAGCGGGGCCGACTGCGCCCGGCACTCGCGGCCTGTCTCGCGACCGGCGATCCGGAGTTCGTTACCGAGTTCCTCGGCCGCCACGACCAGCGCCTCCTGTCCGAGGGCGTCATCGACGGAGTGGTCCACGCCGTTGAGTTGGTGCCCGCCGCTCGGCGTCCCCAGAACCTGGAGCTGCTCCTGGCCGACGCACTCGTGGCCAGGGGCGACTTCGATGGAGCATTGAGGGCGCTCGGTCGGGCGGGTGGAGAGCAGACGGAGCTCGAGCCTGCGATCGCCTGGCGGATCTACCTGATCCAGCATCAGCGAGGGGATCTGGCCGATGCGGGTCGCATATTCGAACGGGCAGTCCTCGATCGCGGGTCGCCGACGGATGTGGCGATGCTCCTGGGCTGGCATGCCTACGCCGTATGGACCGTCGGCGATCCGCGACCGCTGCGCGAAGTCGCCAAACGAGCGCTCGAGGTCGCGGAGCGGTCGGGCGACGATCGAGCTCTCGCGGTTGCCTATCTGGCAGCCGCGGCGCATGCAAACGCTCGCGGCGACGCGGCCGAGGCGGAACGGCTCTTCACCCTCTCGCATGCCGCCGCGAGCCGGGCCGGCTGGGCCTTGCTCATTGCCCGGGCCCACAACGATCTCGGGTTCCATCTCGTCCGGGAGGGCCGGTTCGCAGAGGCCCTCCGCGAGGACGACGCCGCGGTGACGATCCTTCGGGCGATGGGCGACGCATCCTTCCAGGCACTTGCCCTCGCCGATCGCGGCGAGGCGCATCTCGGACTGGGGCACTTCGAGGAGGCGCTGGCGGACTTCGAGGCGTCGAATGCCCTCTACGACCGGATCGGGTCCCGCTGGAAGGCATGGACGTTGGTTCGCGAAGCCACCCTGTACCGGATGCGTGGGGACATCGCCCTCGCGAAGGCGCGCTACGAAGATAGCCTCCGGATTGCCGAATCGCTTGGCGATGAGATGGCCCACTCCGAGATCCTCGCCGGGCTTGCTCTCGTCGTGTCACGAGAGGATCCGGCGGCAGGGCGCGAGCTAGCTGAGCGGTCGATCGAGGTCGGCCGTCACGGTTACCAGATGACCGGGCTGCTGGCCGCAGCTCAACTCGCCGTTGCGCGTGGCGATCGCGTGGAGGCCGCGGTGCTGGCGGACGAGCTCGTCCGGATCGCGCGCCGTCGGCGCGACCGCCCATCGCTCGCCGGCGCGCCTGGAAGTCCTTGCCCAGGTTTCAGGCAAGCCGATCGAGCGGCGAGCTCGGCTCGATGAGACCACGGCTCTGTGGCGGGAGATGGGATCGCCGTTCGGGCTCGCATCCAATCTGGTCGTCCGCTCGCACGTCCTCGACGGCAGCGAAGCGCTCGAGGCGGCCGTCGAGGCCGAGGGGATGTTCAGGGCAATCGGTGCGCGCGGGCCTGCGACCGATGCGGCCCGACAGGTCCTGGAACTACGGGCCGCAGCCATGCCGCCTGTGTTCGTGGGGGCCCTGGGTGGCTTTCGCGTCCTGCGCGACGGGGCGGCCGTCGCGGTCGCGGAGTGGCAATCGAAGAAGGCCCGCGACCTGCTCAAGATCCTCGTCTCGCGCCGCGGCCGACCGATCTCTCGGGAGGCCCTCTTCGAGGCACTCTGGCCGGACGACGACCCTGAGCCGCTGGCTAATCGCCTGTCGGTGGCGCTGACGACAGTCCGGTCCGTCCTCGACCCGCGCCGCCAGTTCCCGGCGGAGCACTTCATCGTGGCGGACAAGACATCTGTCGCCCTCGATCTCGCCCACGTGACCACCGATCTCGAGACGTTCCTCGCACTTGCCGAGCGAGCCCGCGCGCTCGCGGCCACCGAAATGCGACGATGGAGCATTCGCCCTGCTGACGGAGGCCGAGGCGACGTACGCGGGCGACTTCCTCGAGGAAGATCCGTACGAGGACTGGGCAGCGGCCGTCCGCGAAGAGGCCCAGGCGACCTATCTCGGCGTAGCGCGCGCGCTGGCGGGCAAGTCGGCTTCACGAGGTGACGTTGACGGCGCGATCCGGCTGTGGCTGCGCGTCCTAGAGAAAGACCCCTTCGACGAGGGAGCTCATCTGGAACTCGTCGGCATGCTCAATCGCGCCGGCCGCCACGGCGAGGCTCGTCGCCGCTTTGGTATCTACGTGGAGCGGATGGAAGAGATCGGCGTAGAGGCTGCGCCGTTCCCGACACCCGTTCGCGCGGCCTGAACCGCAGCCGTTCTCGCAGGCGTCTGTGCGCCGGGCCCATCCGATGTTCGCCTCAGCGCTTGATCTTGCTGCGGTCCTTGAGAATCTGGCCGGCGGCGAGCTTGCCGGGCGCACCCATCACGCAGCCGCCCGGATGCGTCCCCGAGCCGCACTGGTAATAGCCGTCGATCGGCGTCCGGTACTGCGACCAGCCTGGCGCCGGGCGGAAGAAGAACATCTGCGGCGCGAGGAACTCGCCGGCGAAGATGTTGCCCTCCGACAGCCCGACCGTCCGCTCGATGTCGAGCGGCGTCCGAATCTCACGCTGGAGGACGAGCTCGCCGAAGCCCGGGAAGAACGACTCGAGCGTCCGCTGGACCGTGTCGGCCATGTTCTCCCGCTCCGTGTCCCAGTCGCTCTCGCGGAGCTTGTAGGGCGTGTACTGGACGAAGCAGCTCATCACGTGCTTGCCGGGCGGCGCCATGTCCGGATCGATCGTCGACTGGATCGCGCAGTCGAGATATGGCCGCTTGCTGTACCAGCCGTACTTGGCGTCGTCGAAGGCGTGCTCGAGGTACTCCATCGTCGGCCCGATGTTGGTGAAGCCGCGGTACTGGTCGCCGCGCTCCCCGAGGGCCGGGTACCTCGGAAGCCCGTCGAGGGCGAAGTTCACCTTCGACGACGTCCCCTGGAATCGGAACCGCCGGATGTTGTCGACGAGATCCGTCGGCAGCTCGAGCGGGTCGACGAGTTCGAGGAACGTCCGCCGCGGGTCGATCGCCGAGACGACGATGTCGGCGTGGTACTCGCCACCGTCGGCGAGAGCCACTCCGGTCGCCCGGCCGTTCTTGGTGATGACGTTCGCCACAGGCGACTCGAGGAGAGATTTCCGCCCCGAACGCCTTGGCTGCCCGGGCAAGCACCTGGGTGAAGCCACCGTTGCCCCGCTTGTGGAAGGCCCAGGCGCCGAAGACGCCGTCGTGCTCGCCGATGAAGTGATAGAGGAGGACAAGTCCGGAACCCTGCGAATACGGCCCGACCTTCGTCCCGATGATGCTCGACGAGGCGAGGTAGCCCTTGAGGATGTCCGACTCGAAGTAGTCGTCAAGAAAGTCGGCTGCGGAACCGGTCAGTAACCGGACCGCGTCGTGGAGCACCTTCGGCTCGAGATCGCGGAACCGCCGGCCGAGGGCGGCCAAGGCGATGAGCTCCTGCGGATCGTTGCTGAAGATGTCCGGCGGGACCTGGTCGAGGAGCGGCTTGATGACCTGGAGGACCTTGCTGATGTCGTGCTCGAAGGCGTCGTAGGCGTCGGCGTCGTGCTTCGAGTGGCGGGCGATCTCGCGGATGTTCTCGCCCCGGTCCTGGCCGAGGAGGAGATAGTCGCCGTTCTCCATCGGGGCGAAAGTCGACGGCATCAGGAGTGGCATGAAGCCGTGCTTCGTCAGCTCGAGGTCGTGGATGATGTCCGGCCGGAGGAGGCTCAGGGCGTACGAAAAGGTCGTGAACCAGAAGCCCGGCCGGAGCTCCTCGGTGATGGCCGCCCCGCCGACGACGTTGCGCCGCTCGAGGATGAGCGTCCGCAGGCCGGCCTTGGCGAGGTAGGCCCCGTTGACGAGGCCGTTGTGACCACCGCCGATGACGATCGCGTCGTAGCGTCGGTCGCTCGACGTGGTCGTCTTCGGAGCGGTCGTCTTCGGCGCTTTCGCCTTCGGCGCGGTCGGCGTGGTCGTCTTCGGCATGTTCAGGCCGTCCTTCGCTCGGGGTTGTAGAGGGGCAGCCGTGTCACGTGGGCGTCGAAATACTCATAGCGGTGGCTCACCGCGAGCTCGAGCTTGACCCGCGAGCCCGGCGCGGTCAGCGCGAGTGGCACGCGGGCGAGGGCGATGTGGCGCTGGAGCATCGGCGAGTACATGAGGCTCGTCGCATAGCCCAGTTGCTTGAGGTCGTCGTCGTAGATGTAGTACTCCTCCTCGATCGGCGTGTGGTCCTTCGGTGGGATGAGCCCGGCGGCATCGAAATGCCGGTCGTAATCGCGCCAGTCGAGGACGAGACCGGTGAGCTTCCAGCGTGACGTCTTCTCGGCGATCTCGCGAGCGATCGCCTCGCGGCCGAGGAAGGCCCGATCGTTGCCGGCGAGGTCCTTGAACATCCAGCCGAGGCCGAGCTCGATCGGAGTCGACCGTTGGGCGTCCGTCCAGGCGAAGCGGCTCGACTGGAAGTCGACGTCGAGCAGCAGCAGGCCGGCTTCGATCCGGGCCATCGACAGCGCCGTCAGCCCGAACGGGACCACGCCTCGGCCCTCCGACGCCTCCGCGACGGCGTCCCAGACGGCGACCGCGTCCTCGGCGGCAGTCCAGATCTCGAAGCCGAGATCGCCGGTGTAGCCGGTCCGCGACACCGTCACCGGGACACCGCCGATGGCGGCTTTCGTCAGGCCGAAATACTCGAGCTTACCGACCCGTGGATCGAGCCCGGCCAGGATCGCCCTCGAGCTCGGACCCTGCACCGCGAGGACACCGTGCTGCTCCGAGACGTCCTCGATCTCGACCCGCTGGCGACCGACCGCGTCGGCGAAGTAGGCGAAGTTCGGCTCGGCCGAGGTCAACAGGTACTCGTCGGTTGCGTGTCGGAGGACGACGCCGTCCTCGACGACATAGCCCCGGTCGTCGCACCAGATCGTGTACTGGCCGTGCCCGACGGGGCAGGCCCGGATGTCGCGAGCCAGGATGCCGCTCAGGAATCGCTCCGCATCGGGCCCGTGGATCCGGAGCTTGAAGAGCGGCGATGAGTCGAACAGCCCGGCGCTGTTGCGGATCGCGAAGTACTCGAACTTCTCCGAGTTCTGGTACTTCGCGGCAGACAGGTAGCCCGACCAGTGCGCCCACAGGCCTGTCTCATTTGCGGCGCTCGTTCGCTCGTGGAAGGGCGAGGTTCGGATCATGTTGGCGGCAGGTCTCCGGGCGTCGGGCGTCGGGCGACGATAGCGGCTATTGGACGAGTGCGCAATATCGTCTAGTCTGGTGGGACGATGGCCCGACTCAGCCGATCCGACCGTCGCGACGCGATCGTCGCTGCGGCCCTCGCGGTGGCCCGCCGAAAGGGACTCGCCTCGACGACGGTCCGGGACGTCGCCGCCGAAATGGGCACATCCAGCGGCCTCGTTCACCACTACTTCGAGAGCATGGATGAGGTCCTTGCGGCGGCCTTCGCCCAGGTCGCTGAGGCGGACCTCGCCAGGTCGTCGGCGGAGATGGCAGCGGCCGATAGTCCGATCACGGCGCTCGCGGCGTTCTTCCGGACCTATGCGCCCGCCGACGCCGACTGGGCCTTCCAGCTCTGGCTCGACGCCTGGGCGGAGGCCGGTCGGCGGCCGGCGATCCAGGCCACCTCACGCCGCTTGAATCTCGCGTGGCAGGGACTGCTCAAAGGGACGATCGAGGAGGGCGTGGCTGCCGGCCGCTTCAACGCGGCGGATCCTGGAGCCGCGGCCTGGCGGATCCTGTCGCTCGTCGACGGACTCGCCCTCCAGGTCGTCGCCCACGGGACGACCATCGGCCGGGACGATGTTGAGCGCTGGGCTGCGAGCGCGGCGGAACTGGAGCTCGGTCTTGAACGCGGGACGCTCGGCAACGCGGCTGGCTGACGGAGCCCGCTGCGGGCGCGCGGTGCCTAGCGCTTGCGCTCGAGGATCGGGCGGGCGCGGTCCGGGTCGTCGACGACGAACGCGAACATCGCCCGATCGCCCCATCGGCCGAGGAAGAGGTGGCCGTAGATGTTGATGCCGGCGTCGGCGAGCTGCCGCGACAGCGCGGCCATCCCGCCCGGCCGATCGTCGACCTCGGTCAGGATCGATTCGCCCTCGATGAACGTATAGCCGCCCTCTTCGAGAACCGCCTTCGTCGTGTCGTCGTCGGCGGTGGTCATGATCACGTGGCCGGCGTCGCCGATCCCCCCGCCGCCGATCGCCCGAAGGTCGACGCCGCGAGCGGCGAGCGCCTCCGCCAGGTTCGCCATCGCGCCGGGCTCGTTCTTCAGCTGGACGACGAACTGGTTGGCCATGGAACCCTCCGACGGTTGCGGTGGAGGGCGATTCTAGCGCCGCGAGCCGCGCTGCAGCGGCGAGCGTGACGCGCGACCTAGGCCGCCGGCAGCTTCGCCATGATGGCGAGCACGATCAGGGCCGCCAGCGAGGAGCAGGCCCTGGACCATCTCGCGGCGACGGGCCGATCGCGGGGCGGTGCGCTGCCCATCCTGCTCCGGTGGCTTCGTCGTCGCGGTCATGGACGAACGCTATGGCCCCGGCCAAAACCGCTGGCTATGGTACGTTCCGGCCACGGTCGGGCGGGACCGGGCGGGCACCGCTGAGGGGAAAGCCGACACGGAGGCGACGTGACCGATACGGCGATCGACATCGCGACGGGCCCGTCGATCCTGTTATCCGACGTCGCCGCCGCGCTCGCGGCTCCCCCGCCGCCGGCCGAAGCGACGACCGAGGCAGCCGGGATTCGGTTTCACCAACTCGCGTGGGGAGCCGCCGACGCACCGCCGTTGCTGCTGCTCCATGGCGTCACGTCATCGGCGCGTACGTGGTGGCGGATCGGGCCGGCGCTCGCCGCCGCTGGATTCCGGGTGGTCGCTCCTGACCTGCCCGGCCACGGCGAGACGCGACGCTGGGCTGGGCCACCACCGGTTTCGCGACAACGCTGCGGATCTCATCGAATTCGTCAGAGCCGCGGGCCTGGAGCGCCCGGACGTGCGGGTCGTCGGCCACAGCTGGGGCGCGATGACCGCCGCCGCGATGCCCGCGGCCGGCCTCGCCCCGGCCAGGCTGGTGCTGATTGATCCGCCGGCGGTCCCGCTCGCGGCGATCGCCGCGATGCTCGAGGACCCGGTCGAGCGCTCGTACGACGACGTGGAGGAGGCCGTCGATGCGATCGGTGGGCTGTACCCGACGTGGCCCTACGGTGACGTGATCGCCAAGGCCGAGGGACTCACCCAGTTCGACGAGGCGGCGGTTCGCGACGTCCTGACCGAGAATGGCGACTGGGACGGCGGCCTCGGCAGCCTGGCCGACCGCGGCTGCGCAGGACGTGCCGGTCTGGCTGATCCGCGGCGATCCGGCCGTTCGGTGGCTACGTCCCGGATGCAGCTCCTTCCTGACTTCGTGGCGCGCCTCGGTGCGGACCGGGTCGTCACGATCGCCGGCGCGCCGCACTCGCCGCAGCGGACGCACCCCGAGGCGCTGGTCCAGGCCCTGCTGCGCGCCCTCGGCGGCTGACCGCGAATCGCCGCGGCTCAGCGACGTCGCCGCAGGACGGCCCGCTTGTACACGTCGACATACTGCGGCGCCGAGCCGGTCGTCCAGTCGAAGTCGACCGCCATGCCCCGGGCGATCAGGCCGGCCCACGCCGGGCCGCCGGCGGCGCGCATCGCGATCGCCGCCTCGCACGCCTCGGCCAGCGCGTCCGGCGTCGCCGCGTCGAACGCGAATCCCGTCCCCTCGCCCGGGAAGCGCAGCTCGTCGATCACCGAGTCGGCCAGGCCACCCGTCCGCCGGACGATCGGCGGCGTGCCGTAGCGCAGCGCGATCATCTGGCCCTGCCCGCACGGCTCGAATCGCGACGGCATCAGGAAGAAGTCGACGCCGGCGTAGATGCGCCGGGCCATCGCCCGATCGAATCGCTCGAGCAGCGCGACCCGGTCCGGCCGTCGCTGCCGCGAGGCTCCGCAGATCCGCCGCGATCCGGGGATCTGCCGCTGCCCAGGACGACGAGCCGGGCAGCCGACCGACGAGCAGGCGCGGGCCGCGTCGGCCAGGAGGTCGAAGCCCTTCTGCGGATCCAGCCGGCCGATCATCCCGAGGACCGGTCGCGTCGTCGGTCGGGTCGAAGCCGAGCCGGTTCAGCAGGTCGGCCCGGCACGTAGCCTTGCCGCTCGGGTCCGCGGCTGAGTAGGTCGCGGCAAGGTCGGCGTCGGTCGCCGGGTCCCAGACCGTCGTGTCGAGGCCGTTGAGGATGCCGAGGTAGCGGTCGCCCTTCGCCCGCAGCGTCCCGTCGAGCCCGAACCCAAGGTCCGGCGTGAGCGATTCGCGGGCATAGCCAGGGCTGACGGTGTTGACCATCTCCGACCGCTCGATGCCGGCCGCCAGGAGGTCGATGCCGGCGGCGCCTGCCTCGACGATCGCCGTCGCCCGGCGCCAGGCCCAGCTGGCCGAGCGACTCGCGCGGCGTCCAGCCGTGATAGGCGAGGTTGTGGAGCGTCAGCACCACGGCTGCCCGACCGAGGACCGGGTCGTCGTCGTACCAGCGGTCGCGGAACATCGGCGACCGGGCACGCATGCCAGTCGTGGATGTGGATGACGTCGACTGGTCGGTCGCTGCTCCGCCCGCAGCGTCTCGAGTGCCGCCCGAGCAGAGCAGACCGAACCGCCACGCGTTGTCGCTGAAGTCGCCGCCGCCGGGCGGGCCGTAGAGACCGTCGCGGTCGAAGGCCGCGGGATGGTCGACGAGCCGCAGTCGATAGCCGTCTGCCTGCGACGTCGATGAGGCTGAGCTTCGACCGCCCCGTCGAGCGAATGCGGGTCCGGCACGCGGAGCGGCGTCGCCCGGACCGGCCGTCGCCGGCACCGCCACGGATCGGTAGCGCGGGAGGAACACGTCGACGAGCGCCATCGGTCGCGCCGGGCACCCGGCCCAGCGAGCGCGCCAGCGCGTCGACGACGTCGCCGAGGCCGCCGGTCTTTGCCCACGGCTCGCATTCCGCGGCGATGAACGCAATGCGCATTGGGCATCGGGCCATGGTAGCGACGGGCCGGACGCGGTCCCGGACCGTGCGCTAAACCGGTTCATCGGCCGGCGTGTAAACGTTATCATCGCTCCGCGATGCATCCCGCGCCCCAGGTCCCCTCGATCCCCGCGGCCTCGTTCCGCCTCCCGCCGCAGCTCGAGGGCCTTCGCCGCCTCGCCTACAACCTGTACTGGTGCTGGCATCCTCGGGCGCGCACGATCTGGAGCCGGATCGATCGCGAGACCTGGACGCGCCACCGCAATCCGATCCCCGTCCTGAGCGGGCCCGTCGAGTGGAGCCGCCTCCTCGACGACACGACGTTCATGGTCGAGGTCAAGGACGTCCTCCGCGACTTCGACGCACTACCTGGCGAACGGCGCGGACAACTGGTTCCAGCGCCGGTATCCCGACATGCCGGCCGGCCCGATCGCCTACTTCTGCGCGGAATACGGGTTCTACGAGTCGCTCGGGATCTATTCGGGCGGCCTCGGCGTGCTCGCCGGCGACCACACGAAGACGACGTCCGACATGGCCCTGCCGTTCATCGGGGTCGGGCTGCTGTATCGCAACGGCTACTTCCACCAGACGATCGACGCCGACGGCCACCAGGAGCACGCGTACCCCGACTACGACCTGATCGCGGCTGCCGCTCAGCCGGGTCCAGGGTCCGGACGGCGAGCCGCTCCGGGTCACGCGTCGAGCTGCCGGGCCGCGACCTGCAGATCGCCGTCTGGTGCGCCCAGGTCGGGCGGACGCCGGTCCTGCTTCCTCGACACCGACATCCCCGAGAACGGCGACGCCGACCGGCCGATCACCCACATCCTCTACGTCCGCGGCCGCGAGATGCGGCTCCACCAGGAGCTGGTGCTGGGCGTCGGCGGCGTGCGGGCACTCCGGGCGCTCGGCATCGACCCCGTCCGTCTGGCACCTGAACGAGGGCCACTCCGCGCTCCTCCTCGCCGAGCGCGCCCGCGAGTACGTCGCCGCGGGCGACTCCCTCGACAAGGCGCTGGGACCGGGTCCGCGACCGACAGCGTCTTCACGATCCACACGCCCGTCTCCGCGGGCAACGAGCGGTTCGCCGTCGACCTCGTCCGCCGCGTTGCGGGTCCCCTGCTCGACGGCGACGGCCGGCCGACGACCGGCGGCGTCCCGGTCGACAAGGTGCTCGAGCTCGGGCGTCGGCGTCGAGGGCGATCGCGAGCCAGTTCGACATGACGGCCTTCTCGCTCCGGCTCACGCGACGTGGCCAATGCCGTCAGCCAGCTCCACGCCGATGACCGCCGACGCGACCTGGCGGGGCGTCTCGCCGCGGCGAGATCATCGGCGTCACGAACGGCGTCCACATGCCGAGCTGGATCGGCCACGCGATGGGCGAGACGCTGTCCGGGCAGCCTGCGGGCAGACCTCGACAACCTCGACGCCGAGGGCGACCGCGGCCGCTTCTGGGAGCGGCTCGACAAGCTGCCGACCGACGAGCTGTGGGAAACGCACCAGCGCCAGAAGCTCGAGCTGGCGATCTTCGCCCGGCGCCGGCTCCGCAACCAGTTCGCCCGCCACGGCGAGGCGCCCGTCGGTCCTCGACGCGCTCGAGGCGGCGCTCGATCCGGACATCCTCACGATCGGCTTCGCCCGCCGCTTCGCGACGTACAAGCGGGCCGGCCTGCTGTTCAGCGACATCGACCGGCTCGCACGGCTCGCTCTGGAACGAGAAGCGACCCGGTCCAGGTCGTCTTCGCCGGCAAGGCCCACCCCGCCGATCGGCCCGGCCAGCAGGTCATCCAGGAGATCTTCGAGCGCTCGACGTTCGGAGCAGCTCCGCGGTCGGGTCTTCATCCTCGAGGACTACGACATCCGGATCGCCCGCTATCTCGTCGCCGGCGTCGACATCTGGCTCAACAACCCGCGCCGGCCGCTCGAGGCGTCCGGGACGAGCGGCATGAAGGCGGCCGCGAACGGCGTCGTCAACGTCAGCGTGCTCGACGGCTGGTGGGACGAGGGCTGGACCGGCGACAACGGCTGGGCGATCGGCGGCCGGGAGACGAACCCCGACGAGACGGCGCAGGACTGGGCCGACGCCCAGGACCTGTACCGGATCCTCGAGGAGGAGGTCGTTCCGCGCTACTACGAGCGCGACGCCGACGGCCTGCCCGGTCGACCTGGGTCGAGCTGATGCGACGGTCGATGGCCTCGACGCTCTGGCAGTTCTCGACGACGCGGATGCTCCACGAGTACGTCGAGCGGATGTATCTGCCGGTCGACGAGGCGGCCGCCGGCGAGGACGCCGCTCAGCCGGCCACGGTCCCGGCGGAGACCTAGCCCCTAGGAAAGGGCTGCGCGAAGGACGAGCCCGTCGCGTGGCGGCACCTCGATCTCTGCCCGACCGGCTGTGACGGTGGCCTTGCCGGAGCCCGCAGCCGGCCAGCCCCGCCAGCGGATGCTCCGCAGGCTTCGGCCGTCGAGCTCCGGAACGTCGAGCGGAAGCCTCGCCGCCACGTCCCCAGTGTTGATCGCGACGATGATCGCCTCGTCGGCGTCCGATCTCAGGTAGGCAGCCAGCGGCCCGGCCGCGGCGACCGAACGATAGGTGCCGCGACGAAGGACCGGATGGTCGTTCCGCAGCGCGACGGCACCACTGACGAAGGCGAGCAGCTCCCGGTCCCACGCTGCCTCGTCATGCCACGGAAACGCCCCGCGACAGTCGGGGTCCTGCTCGCCGCTCATCCCGATTTCGTCGCCGTAATAGATCGACGGCGCGCCGGGCATCGTCATCTGGATCAGCGTCGCCAGGCGGAGCGAGGCCGTGTCCCCGCCGACCATCGACAGGAACCGCGGCGTGTCGTGGCTGTCGAGCAGGTTCATCTGCACCGCCGTCACCTCGGGCGGATAGATCCCAAGATGGTGCTCGATCCGCCGCACGAATGTCGGGCCGTCCTCGGCCTGCACCGACGCGCTCAGGTGGAACTGCTGATTGAGCACTCG
Organism: uncultured Chloroflexia bacterium; assembly: GCA_963720315.1. Lineage (GTDB taxonomy): Bacteria > Chloroflexota > Limnocylindria > Limnocylindrales > CSP1-4 > CF-46. The sequence goes on along the minus strand of CAVRFC010000005.1, from coordinate 1,087,024 downwards.
CCTGTCGAGATGGCCGGCCCCGACGAATGAGATCACGGCATGGCCGAAGCGGGTAGTTCATGAACGCGTCGTACATGTCGCCCTGCAGGTACTCGGGCTTCGCTTCCCAGATCTCGGCGACGATGTAGCACTCGGGGTCGATGGCCTTCACCCGCTGCCTGAACTCTCGCCAGAACTGGTCGGGGATTTCCTCGGCCACGTCGAGCCGCCAGCCGTCGATGCCGAAGCGGATCCAGTGCTCCGCCACCCCGAGCAGGTATTCGCGGACTTCCGGGTTGTCGGTGTTGAGTTTCGGGCAGCGCCGGCAGATCCCACCACGCGCGATAGCCGAGCTCCTCGAGCGATCTCAGGCCCAGCCGCCGTTCCTCTTCCAGCTCGGCGGTGCTGACGAGGACTCCGTGTGTCGCCTCCTGGAAGGCCCTCAGCTGGCGGCCACCCTCGAGGAACTCTTCATTGAAGTAGAACCAATCGCGGTACGGCGACCACTTGCCGAACTCCATGACATGGTTGAACGGCCAGAAGCCGCGACTCGCGTGGTTGAACACGCCATCGAGGACGACCCTGATGCCCCTGCGCGTGGCACTCGTCGATCACCTCGCGGAGGGCGGCGTTGCCGCCCAGTACCGGGTCGACCGCCATGTAGTCGTACGTGTGGTAGCGATGGTTCGACGCGGACTGGAACACGGGGTTGAAGTACACGGCGTTGACGCCCAGCGCCTGAGAGGTGGTCGAGATGCTCGACGACGCCGAGCAAGTCGCCACCCTTGAGGCCGCTCGTCGTCGGTGGCGCGTCCCAGGGCTCCAACGGTCCCGGCTTCCGCACCCGCTCGCTCGTCGCGAAGCGGTCTGGAAAGATCTGGTAGAACACCGCGTCCCGAACCCAGTCCGGGGTTTCAACGTTCACCCGGCCGGCTACCAAGGCCAGCGCGACGGCGTCCCGGAGAGCTCCTCGATGACGGCCACCGGTTCGTCCCAGCCATCGCTGATCGGCGCTCTGTCGCTCCGGTCAACATGAGCGTTATCGAGCGGGGCGGGGGCCTCCTCCGGGGAGCGGATCGCTTCGGTCCAGGACCAAATGCGCTCGGCGGCAACGTACAGGCCACCCCACGACGAATCGGAAATCATCGAGCCGAGTCGGTCGAACGCGTACACAACGATCGCGCAATTGGCCAGGGCGAACAGCAAGGTAGGAATGTCCATTGCGACCCGGATGCTACGTCTGGCTCATGCTGGCGGCAAACGCGGGGCGTCAGCCCTTCACCGAGCCTGCTGTGAGTCCGCCGACGATGTACTTCTGGAGGGAGAAGAACAGGATCACGGTCGGGATCGCGGTGAGGAGGGTGCCTGCCGCGAACATCCCGAAGTTGGCGTTCCGTCTCACCTGCGATCAGGCCGTACAGGCCGACCGCCAATGTCTTCGTTTCTGTCTGGGTCAGGAAGACGCTGGCCATCAGGAACTCGTTGATCGCCCCGATGAACGACAGCACGCCGACCACCGCGAGGATCGGCGTGACCAGCGGCAGGATGATCGAATAGAACGTCCGCCAGTGGGTAGCGCCGTCGACCTTGGCCGACTCGTCGAGCTCCTTGGGGACCGTGTCGAAGAATCCCTTGATGAGGTACGTGTTCACGCCCAGGGCGCCGCCCATGTACAGCAGGATCAGGCTCCACGGGGTGTTGAAGCCGATCACGGGATACAGGTCGGTGATGACCGTGAACATGATGTAGATCGTCACGATCGCCAGAAACGCCGGGAACATCTGGATGATCAGCAGGAACAGGAGGCCCGGCCTGCGCCCGCTGAACCGGAAGCGTGAGAAGGCATAGGCGGCGAACGTCGCCAGCGCCAGTGACAGGAACGTCGCGGCCCCGCAGATGAGGATCGAGTTGATGAACCATCTGACGAACGCTGTCGTCCCGAACAGGTTTTCGAAGTTCACCGGGCTGAAGCTCGTCGGGATCAGCGTGAACGAGCTGAGTGTTCCCAGCGGGTTGAAGGCCGCGGAAGCGACGAACATGATCGGGAAGAGCGCGAAAACGCAGGCAAGGATTGCGACGAGGTGCCGCCAGCCGACGCGCCCCCACCAGGATTGGCCTGTCATCGGTTGACCTCCTCGAGCGCCGCGGTGCGGCGGAACCCAATGATCGACACGGTGGCGACGATGAAGAAGATGAGGATCGAGACGGCCGCGGCGAAGCCGTACTGGGCTCCACCGGGGGCGAATGCAAGCTTGTACACGTAGCTGACGAGCAGGTCGGTCGCACCGGCGCGCGGGTTGTCAGGCGGGAACGGCCCGCCGTTCGGTCGTCAACGCGATGATGTTGAAGTTGTTGAAATTGAACGCGAACGACGCAATCAGCAGGGGCGACACCGCGACGAGCAGTAGCGGAAAAACGACGGCTCGGAACGCCTGATATCGTCTCGCCCCGTCGACGGCCGCGGCCTCGGTCAGGTCCTGCGGGATGGACTGAAGCGCGCCCAGGCACACCAGGAACATGTACGGGTAGCCCAGCCAGAACTGCGTCAGCAGGATCGCGAATCGAGCCGTCCAGACCTCGCCGAACCAGTTCACATTTGCCCCGGTGACGTTGTTGATCAGCCCGAAGTCCTGGTTGAACATGTCGCGCCAGACCAGCAGCATCGCGAATGAGGGCATCGCGTACGGCAGGACGATGAGAATCCGGTAGAAGCGGATCGCTCTGAGTTGGGGGGAGTTCAGTGCCATCGCGACCAGGAGGCCGGCAACGAACGTGATCAGGACCGATGTGATCGCGAAGCCGAAGTTCCAGGCGAGGATTCCGAGGAACGGCCCGGAGACTGCCGGATCCGTAAACGCCCGGGTGAAGTTGCTCAATCCGACGTTCACCTGCCAGCCCTGGGGGAGGGCTACACCGGCCGCGTCGACGAACGATCCGATGTCGTTGTTTGCAGTCCACGTGGCGCCAGTAGCGGTGTCCGTGATGCAGTCGCACGCCTCCTGGTATTCCCGGCCCGGCTTGCCTTCGAACGCCTGGCTGAGGCCCTGCGACTTGATGGCTCCGTTCGCAGTCGGGACCGTGAGTGCTTCGAGATCAGCGGAACGGGCACCCGCCTGTCCGGCGTTCAGCAGGGTGAAACCTGGTGCTGCGGTGACCTTGCCGCTCTCCGCAACCGTGGCTCCCGTCAATGGAGTGAGCCCCTCGGCCGTCGCCGACCGCGACCGTTTTCGTTGTCGGGTCGACGAGCAGGAACACCAGTGAACCGGTCGCCGGGTCGCCCGTTGTGGCAATGGTGAGCACGTACACCGGGGAGTCGGGCACGCGCTGGATCGAGGTCAGCTCGATCGCCCGAATCGCGTCCTCTTTCGTGCCGCGGTGGCCGTCGCCGTAATTCGTGAAGGCCGTGGCGACGGTGAACACGACCGGGATGATCTGGAACAGGATCAGGAAGATCGTGCCCGGGATCAGGTACTTGAGCGGGACATGCCACGGCTGGAGGTAGACGATGAAGATGAGCGATCGTCGTCGCGAAGACCGCCGCGAGGGCGAGCCACATCTGGGCGGCATAGAGGGGGATGGCCAGCCACACGGCGATCGCCGCCACGACCGCGAGCAGGGCGATCTTTACCACCAGGGCCCCGGTGCTGCCTCCGGCGAGTCCCCCACCACGACGGAATCTCGATTCCAAGGGCTGATCCGCCACTTGATCCCTCCCTCAAGGCCACGCCTAAGAGCGTACTGACGACGTCGTTCGTCCGTTTTGGGCGGTGGATCGATGGACGCGGGATCGTGGGCGGCGGACTGCCTGGCGGGACCGAGCCCGCCGCCTCACGCTTCTAGGACAACCTAGGACTTGGCGATGCCATCCCGGATGGCTTTGGCCGCGGCGTCGAGGGTCTTCTTGACATCGTCGCCTCGAACAATTGCCGCTTCAGCGTTGCCGAACGGTCCCCAGACCTGGCCCATCGCCGGGATCGCCGGCAGGATCGTCCCGCCTTCGCGAGCGCTCACGAACTTGGCCATGTCCGGGTTGGTGGCCGCGACCTGATCGAACGCCTCGACGAGCGCCGGCGGCCGCGGTTCGGCCTCATAGAACGCGACCTGGACGGGGAGGGTCGTCGCGAAGTTCGTGGCGAACTCCTGGGCCAGCGTCTTGTTCTTGCCCTTGCTTGCAATGTAGAAGCCGTTCACGCCGATGAACGGGCCGGCGGTCTTGCCGCCCTCGAACGGCGGGATCGGGCTGATGTCATACGGGACACCGGCCTTCTTGATATCGGCGACCGCCCACGGGCCGGAGATGAGGAACGGCGCATCCTTGTTGAAGAACAGCGGGATCGCGTTCGTGCCATCGATGGACGTCTTGAGGGCCTTGTCGCCCTTCTCGCCGAGACCCTGGATCTTCGTAAACGCCGCTTGCGCGTCGGTGGTGTCGACGTTGACCACGGCCGGATCCGCGTCACCGGTTGACGTCGTGCCGAAGAGCGACCCGCCGCCTGAAACGAAGAGCGGATAGATGTGATAGGCGTCGCCTGCCTGACCCACCTGGAGCGACATGATCTCCTTGGTCTTGCCGTCAGTGACCAGCTTCTTGCCCGTGGCGACCAGGTCCTCAATGCTCGACGGCGCGTCGGGGACGAGGTCTGTGTTCCGGAACAGCGCGATGTTCTCGATGTTGTAGGGGACGCCGTACAGCTGTCCGCCGAACGTCATGCCCTTGATGGCGATGGGATCGAAGGCCGACGGATCCGTCAGCGTCACGGGATCGATAAACCCATTGGCCACGAGGTCGCCAATGACGTCGTGCGCCCAGATCACGATGTCCGGGCCGGTGCCGGCGCCGCTGGCGGTCTTGAAGTTGGCGATGAGATCCTTCGAGATCGCCTCGACGGTCACCGTCACGCCCTGCTCAGTGCCGAATTGCGCAGCGAGCGGCTTGAGGGCCGCTGCGCGCTTGTCGTCTGCCCAGATCAGCAGTTCCCCGCCACTCGCCGCAGAGCCCGGAACCGAGCTTGGTGCGGTTCCGGCTGACGACGGAGCGGATGCCTGTGGAGCGGATGACGACGATCCGCTGCTGCAGGCGGTGGCGACAAGCACGACCGCGCTCATCAGCGCCAACCAGAGTCTCGGCGTACGCATCAACTCTCCTCCGTTCGTGCGTCCACGCTTTCGCAGGGCGACGAAGAGGCCGCCCTTCCGACACGGTCCGGGGGCCGTGCCCGCGGACGTGAGGACCAAGGAAGAAGCCACCGGTAGCGCTCGGTGGGTGAGGTGCCCGACCGGATAGTCCACCTAAACCGGTTCAGTGTCAACACCCGGAATCGTGTTTTGCCGACTGCGTTGTGCCTCTCGAATCAGTCCGCTGATCAGTGCGTTGAGCCAATCCAGACGGCGATGCCAGCCGGCATCGCCGGAAGGCTCAGAACGCCGTCGGCCACGGTCGCAGTTGCCCCGGAAAGGAGCTCCTTGAAGGGCGTTCCGTCAGGGATGGCGCCGCGTGCAACGGGCAGCGGCGAGGCCGCCCGCTCGTGAGGCCCGCGATTGGCGACGACGATCGCCGCCTCCTCATCCGTGTCCCGAAGGAACGCCAGGGTGTCGTCGGTCACCTCCAGGACCTGGAGTCCGCCCTCCCGGAGCGCCGGTGAGGTGCGACGGGCGGTGGTCAGCGTCCGGACATCCTCGAGCAGCTGCGTATCCCAGGCCGACGGGTCCCACGGCATCGTCCGTCGCGCCAGGATGTCCCCGCGGCCCTCCAGCCCGACCTCATCGCCATAGAAGATCGACGGCACGCCGACGTATGTCAGCAGCAACCCCAGGGCAGCTCGAAGACGTCCCGGATCGCCACCGACGGCCGTCCGGATCCGCGTCGTGTCGTGACTGCCGACGAGGTTGTACTGCTGGCGAGCGATGACCCACGGGATCGCCGCCCGAAAGGCGTCGAGCGTATCGACCATCGCCGTGGTCGGGATCGGGCCTTCGTCGAGGATCCGGCCCTTCCCGGGGTTCCAGTACTCAACGCCGGCCAGCCACTGGACCACCGGTGCCGTGAAGCCGGAGTAGTTCATCACGCCGTCCCACTGGTCGCCGCCGAGTGTCGCGGTGGCGTCGTAGGTGTTCTCGCCGAACAGGTAGGCGTTTGGGGCCTCGCCCTTGACCGCGGCCCGGATCTCGCGGGCCACCTCGGCCCCCATCTGGTCCGGCCCCTTCCGGGCGAGCATGTTGGCGACGTCGAGCCGCCAGCCGTCGATCGAATACGGGGGACGGAGCCACTTCCGAAAGACTGACTCCGACCCTGCATACATCGCCGACCGGAGAGCCGCGCTTCGATAGTCGAGCTTGGGCAGCGTGTCGTGGCCCATCCAGCTCTCGTACTCGTCGGGGTGGCTCCGGAAGATGAAGTACGCGGCGGTGGCCGCCGCCGCATCGGCTCGGGCCGCCTGGAACCAGGGATGCTCGACGCCGATGTGGTTCGGGGCGATGTCGAGGATCAGCCGGATGTCGCGCGCCGCGGTTGCCGCCCGCAGCGCGGCGAGGGCCTCGTTGCCACCGAGGTGCGCGGCCACGTTGTCATAGTCGACGATGTCGTAGCCGTGGTTGGACCGCGCGTCGAAGATCGGCGTGAAGTAGAGCGCGTTGACGCCGAGGCGATCGAGGTGGTCGAGGTGCTGCTCGATCCCTTGCAGGTCCCCACCGAAGAACTCGACGAGTGCCCCCCGGCCCCGCGTCGGCGGTTCGCCCCAGGCGCGCTTGACGGCCGGGGCTCCGCGGTAGGTCCACGCATCGGTGGGGACGTCGTTGGCCGGGTCGCCGTTGGCGAATCGGTCGGGAAAGATCTGGTAGAAGACCCGGTCAGCGAGCCAGTCGGTCGCGTCGTAACCCGCGAGCAGCCGGAAGTCGTTTGCGTCCGTCGGGCTCCCCGATTGGACCCCGGCCCCATTCAGCCAGCGGTGTCCGTCCGGGACTTTCACCAGGAACCGGTAGTTCGTCGTCGGCACATCCAGCCGGAGGGTGGCCTCCCACCAGCGGCAGGCCGGTCCGGCGGCGACCTCGGTCATCTCCTGGAACGCCTGCTCGCCGTCTGGACAGGTCCGGACGTAGAGGCTCGCAATCGGGTCGTCGAGACCGACCCGGACCCGCAGCCGAACCTCATCGCCGATCCGCCAATGGCCGGGATCCGCATCACCGATTGGCCGAATATATCTGCCGGATCCGTCGTGGTGGACGGCGCCGAGGAAAGTGGCGAGATCGGGGCGGTCCTGCCGCTCCACCCTCCGCGCCGACCTAGGCTGGTGCCGCGGCCCGCGACGCGGCGGCTGGTCCCGATCCGGGTCCGGGTCCGGTCGAGGCCCGCACGACCAGTCGCGTCTCGAGCAGGCTCGTCTCGGCCGCCCGGATGTCGGCGCCGTCCAGGATTGCGAGAAGCAGACGCATCGCGGCCTCCCCCTTGCTCCTGATCGGCTGGTGGACGGTCGTCAGGGGCGGATTGGTGAGGGCTGCGATGTCGATGTCGTCGAAGCCGACGACAGAAAGGTCGTCCGGCACCCTGAGCCCCAGTGAGCCGGCCGCGGCCAGTGCACCGATTGCGATCGCATCGCTCATGGCAAGGATCGCAGTTGGCCGGAGACCTTGACTCCAGGCCGCTCGCAGCGCCGAGGATCCTCCCTCGAACGTGGACTGGGCGGAGACGAGCCGGCTCTCCGGAAAGGCCAACCCCTGCTCGCGGAAGGCTCGGTCGTAGCCGCGGAGGCGGTCCGGTCCAACGCCATGACCCTCGCCGGGCGGATACGGCGCTTGTGGGGCGATCGCGACAATGAGCACGTCACGGTGACCAAGATCCAGGAGGTGGGTCGCGGCCTGATGAGCACCGCCCTCGTCGTCGACGCTGACCGAGGGCACGTCCTGCATCGCGGCCGAGTCAACGAGGACCATCGGAAGGCCGGCCTCTCGGAGCCGGTCCACATCGGGATGCTGGGCCGGCAACCCGATGACGACGAGACCGTCGACCGTCGCCCGATCCAGGGCGCGCCCCAGCGAACCCCGATCGGGCGAGATGAAGTGGAGCGCGTATCCCGCCGTTTCGGCGACCAGCGCGATCCCCTCGGCTAGAGTCCCGAAGAACGGGTTGGCGAACGCGGCGGACAGTGCATTCGGCGTCATCAAGCCAATGGACATCGTCCGGCGCTGGGTAAGCATCCGGGCCACAGGGTTCGGGCGGTAGCCCAGCGCCTTGGCGACATCGAGGATCCGGCTCGCCGTGTCGGGATTGAGCCGGTCGGGCCTGTTGAAGGCGAACGATACGGCCGTCTTGCTGACGCCGGCCTTGAGGGCGACGTCATCGATCCGAGGGCGCCGCTGTGTTCGCTTGTCCATGCTCCTCCACCAGCGGGACGTTCGACGGACTCAGCGATTCGATGTAAACCGGATTAGTCGGGTCGTTCGGACAGTAAGTCGCCCCTCCGCCAATGTCAAAAGCGAGCGTGCGGCCGCGTGTATCATGCCGAGCAAAACCGGTTTACTCGCGAGTCTCTGCGACGCGGTCCGGATACGGTCGTCGAACGGGTATCGTCCCGATTGCGCAGACTTGGGACTCGCGAGGCCCGGGAGCGCAAGGCGGCCCGGCTGGGAGGGAGAGCGTGACGCGGCGGATCGGACTGGCACTGACGATCCACAACCACCAGCCCGTCGGCAACTTCGGCTGGGTCATTGCCGAGACCTACGAACAGGCCTACCTGCCGCTGCTCGAGGCCCTCGAACGGCATCCCGGCGTTCAGCTCGCCCTCCACTACACCGGTCCCCTCCTCGACTGGATCGCCGCCGAACGGCCCGAGTTCATCGAGCGCCTCGGGCGGCTCGTCGGGCGCGACCAGGTCGAGATCGTGGGCGGCGGCTGGTATGAGCCGGTCCTCGCCGCCCTGCCCGAGCGCGACCGGGTCGGCCAGCTCGTCCGGATGGCCGATGAGCTGGAGTCGATGTTCGGGATTCGGCCGCGTGGCGCGTGGCTCGCCGAGCGGGTCTGGGAGCCGGATCTGCCGACCTCGCTCATCACTGCCGGCTACCGCTGGACCGTCCTCGACGACGCGCATTTCCGGGCGGCCGCCATCCCCGAAGAGGGGCTATGGGGCCCGTACACGACCGACGACCAGGGCAAGGTCCTGACCGTCTTCGGCACCGAGCAGGGGCTCCGCTACCGAATTCCGTTCGCCGAGGTCGCCGACGTCATCGGCTACCTCCGCGACCACGCTACGGAAGCCGGCGACTTGGTCGGGACGATGGGCGATGATGGCGAGAAGTTCGGCGGCTGGCCGAAGACCTTCGAGCATTGCTGGGGACCGAGGGGCTGGGTCGATGAATTCTTCACGGCCCTGGAGGCAAATCGAGACTGGCTGAGCGACTGTCACGCCATCCGCCTGGCTCGACGGGCACGGGCCGATCGGACGTGTCTATCTGCCGACGGGCTCGTACGCCGAGATGGGCGAATGGGCCCTTCCTGCCGACGAGGCCCTTGATTTCGCCCGCGCCGTCAAGGAGGCCAAGGCCGCAGGACGGCCCGAAGCGCGCTGGCTGCGCGGGGCAATCTGGCGCAATTTCCAGGTCAAGTACCGCGAGGTCAACGACCTCCACAAGCAGATGCTGCGGGCAAGTGACCTCGTCGAGGAGATGCCGCGCGGCAGCGGCCGCGACACCGCGCGCGACCTCCTGTATGCCGGCCAGTCGAACGATCCCTACTGGCACGGACTGTTCGGGGGGATCTACCTTCCCGACCTCCGAGTGGCCGCGCTCCACCGCCTCATCGCCGCCGAGGACCTGGCCATCGGTGGGCCTGGAGCGGCCCCGACAACCGGAGCTGCTCCTCGATCTCGACCTCGACGGGAGCGACGAGGCCCTCCTCGTGAACGACGGACAGATCGTCGCCGTCAAGCTCGACCAGGGGGCGGGCATCGGGCGCTGGGACCTCCGCGCGGTCGGTCACCCGCTCGCCGCCGTGATGCGGCGCCGGCCAGAGGCGTACCACGAGAAGGTCCGCGAGCACGATCGTGCGAGGGCAAGCTCCAGCCGGAACCTCACGACGCGCCGGCCGATGGTGGGCCGGCCTCCATCCACGACATCGTCATGGTGAAGCAGGAAGGCCTCTCGAAGCTCCTCCATTACGACCACTACGAACGTCGCTCCGGGCTCGTCCGCCTGCTGCCGTTCGTCGACGACAGCCGAGGAGTTCGATACGGGCAGCGCCCGCGACGTCGTCGCGGCCCCTGATGGACGATGGTCGCTCGACGCGATCGGTCCAGGACCGCCTGTCGGCGTCGTTCAAGGACAGGGCCGGTCGAGATCCGGAAGACCATCCGGATTGGTGGCGGGCGGCTCGACCCGTCGCTGGCCGTCGAGGTCGATGTCGTGAACATCTCCGAGCGAGCGCCTGGAGGGCCTTCTCGGCATCGAGTTCGCCGTCATGCTTCTCGGGGGCGGGCACAATCCGGCAGCCTTCCACGAAATCGACGGGCGGCGGATCGCCCACGACGAATCGGCTGAAGGTTCGCGACATTGACCGCCTGGTTTCCGGCAACGACCAGCTCGGTGTCATGCTCGAAACCGCTGTTGAGGGACCCGTGAGCGCCTGGATCGCCCCGATCGAGACCGTCTCGAACTCCGAGGCCGGCTTCGAGCTCGTCTACCAGGGCAGCGCCGTCCTGCTCGTCCGGCCCATCGCCCTGGCGCCCGGCGAACGCACCTCGCTCCGGATCGACCAGCGCGTGACGGTGATGGCGCACGTCCCGGCCGCCGAGGCCGCGGCCCGTCCGTGACCCGCGGCCGTCTCGCCGTTCACGCGCACTTCTACCAGCCCTCCCGCATCGATCCGTGGACCGGCCGCGTGCCGGAGGAGCCATCGGCGGCGCCATTCCACGACTGGAACGAGCGGGTCGACGCCGAGTGCTATCGACCGAACGCCGCGCGCGGCAATCTCGAGCGGATCTCGTGGGACCTCGGACCCACGCTCGGGGCCTGGCTCGCGGAAGAGGACCCGGCCACGCAACGAGCATTTGCTGCCGCGGCTGCGGGCGGCGATGCGATGGCCCAGGCGTTCCATCACTCGATCCTGCCGCTCGCCTCTGCCGCGGATCGCCGGACGGAGATCCGCTGGGGCTTGCGCGAGTTCGAGATCCGTTTCGGCCGGCCGGCCGAGCCGGACTCTGGCTGCCCGAGACGGCGGTCGATCTGCCGACCCTCCGGATCGCCGCCGAGGAGGGAGTCCGCTACACGATCCTCGCGCCCTGGCAGGCCGCGGAGCCGGGGATCGACACGCGCCGGCCGTACCGGGTCGAGGTCGGCGCCGGTGCGATCAGTCGTCGTCGTCTTCTATGACGCCGGCCTGTCGCACGTCGGTCTCGTTCGAGCCGGAGGCGACCTCTGACGCGGACCGCTTTGCCCGTGAGCGAGTCGCGGCCCGGCTCGGCGGTGGCGAGGTTCCGGACGGCGGACCGCCGCTCGCGCTGATCGCGATCGGACGGCGAGCTCTACGGCCACCACCAGCAGTTCCGCGACCTGTTCCTCCAGCGCCTGACGTCGCCTGAACCGGCAATCGGCCGACGTCGCGGCTTCGACGTCGTCCGGCTCGTCGACGCGATCGCCGAGGAGCCGGACCGGCCCCACCCGGTCGTCCGGTTAGCCGACCGGACTTCGTGGAGCTGCCACCACGGGGTGTTGCGCTGGTACGCGGAGTGCGCCGACGCAGCGGACGGTCGGTGGAAGGGTCCGCTCCGGGCGGCCTTCGAGCGGCTGGCCGGCGGGATCGATCTCGCCACCGAGGCCGCCTTTGGCCGCCTCGCCAGGTGCGCCCGACCCATGGAGTCTGCGCGACGCCTGGGTCGATGTCGTCGCGGCGCGCCACGACGGCCGAGGCCTTCATCGCGGAACATGCCCCGTCCGTCGCCTCGGAAGCCGACCGCGGCGCGGATCGTGAGCGCTCCTCGAGGCCCAGCGCTGGCGGCTGGCGATGTTCGCCAGCGACGGCTGGTTCTGGGACGACCCGGTCCGACCCGAGACCAAGCAGGTGCTGCGCGCCGCCGCGCGGGCGGCGCAGATCGTCGACGCCGCGGCCGGCACGACCCTCGAGGCCCGCCTCGTCGACGACCTGTCGCTGTTCGTCTCCCCGTCACGCGGTTTCGACGGGGCCGAGATCTATCGGATGGCCCTCGCCGAGGTCGACCAGCCCGCTCAGGGGCTGAACTTGTTAGCGAAATCCTTTAGCAATCCTTACGAGCGTTGTTGTGCGACACAAAGCATCGTCCGGGGAACGATCTATGAGCGCGGGCCGCACGGCCCGCCGGTTCCGGCCTTCCACTTGCCGGACGCGCCGCCAGGCGCGACGCCCCACGATGACCCGATGACTTCCGGTTTCTCCAACACCCTCAAGACCTTTGCGTTGCTCGCCGCGCTCGGCGGCCTGCTCGTCTTCGTCGGCGGCCTGCTCGGCGGCCGGGCGGCATGGTCATGGCGCTCATGTTCGCGATCGGGATGAACGGCTTCGTCTACTGGAAGAGCGACACCCTCGCCCTCAAGGCCAACGGCGCCCGCGAGCTCGCGCCCCGACGAACTGCCGCGCCTCCGCGCGATCGTGTCGACGCTCGCGCGCGCGGGCCGGCCTGCCGATGCCCCGCCTCTACATCATCGATCGGCCCGAACCAAACGCGTTCGCGACCGGCCGCGACCCCGAGCACGCCGCCGTCGCGGTGACGACCGGGCATCCTCGAGCTCATGGACGACCGGCAGCTGACCGGCGTCCTCGCCCACGAGCTGTCGCACGTGAAGAACCGCGACACGCTCGTCGGCACGATCGCGGCGACGATCGGCGGGGCGATCAGCTTCATCGCCCAGATGGCCCAGTTCCAGATGATCTTCGGCGGCGGCAGCGACGACGACAACGGCGGCGGCGGCTTCGGCGCGCTCGTCGCGATCATCCTCGCCCCGATCGCGGCGCTGATCATCCAGTTCGCGGTCTCGCGCAGCCGCGAGTACGGCGCCGACGGCTCGGGGGCCGCGCTGACCGGCGATCCCGAAGGCCTCGCCCAGGCGCTCGAGCGGCTCGAGGCGGCGAACCGCCAGAACGGCCTCCGGGCGCGCCTGCCGCGCATGCCGCCGCGTGACGGCGCCGGCCAGGCCCCGGCTCCGGCGCCGGCGCCGGCGGCCAACCCGGCCTTCGCCAGCCTCTACATCGTCAACCCGCTGTCCGGTCGGAGCCTCGGCGGCCTCTTCTCGACCCACCCGCCGGTCGCCGAGCGAGTTGCGCGGCTGCGGGCGATGGCTCGTGGCGGCTTCCGCCGGGCGGCCTGACCTTCGCGGGTCCCTGCGACCAGTACCAGAATCAATCAGCCCGTGGCCTGCGCGCCACGGGCTGACTGGTGGACTGCCGAGCGGGCAGTCCCCGGCGGGAAGTGGACTAGGGTCAGGAAGGCCGACCGGGCGTGACCGGACGGCGCGGATCGGACGACGAGTCGCTCGAGTCGACACCGAAGCTGGGCCGCAAGATGCCGAGCACCGTCAAGAGCGAGAATGACGATCAACAGTTCCATCCGGCCGTCGATATCCCTTGTTGATATAGTGCAGTAGGCCAACGCCTACGCGAACATTACTTGGACTAGCAGCACTGTGTCAACAGACGAATTCGACGCTACCGTCGGCTTCGGCAGACACTGCGCCGGCAGCGAGCTCGATGTCGAGCGCGACTCCGACGTCCCGATCTCGACCCAGATCTTCTGGCAGCTCGCCTACCAGATCGACTCCGGCCGGCTGCTGCCCGGCTCGCGGCTCGCCGCCGGTGCGCGAGCTCGGGTGCCGCCCTGCGAGTGAACCCCAACACGATCCGGGCGGTCTACCGGCGTCTGGCCGACGCGCGGCTACGTCACGAGTCGCCACGGCGCCGGGCACCCATGTCGCCGACCGGCCGCCGCAGCAGCGCGGCGCCGAAGCGCTCGCCGGGCATCGTCGCCGAGATGCTCCGGCGCGGCGCCGAGGCGGGCTTCACGGCCGACGAGGTCGCGTCGGCGGCCTTCGCCGCGGCCGCCGAGCGGAAGCGGCCCGGCGCGCTGGTCCAGGTCCTGTTCGCGGAGTGCACGAACGCCGACGCCGGCTACGACGCCGAGCGCCTGAACCAGGCCTTCGACGGCCGGATCCAGGTCGAGGGGACGCTGCTCGACGACCTGCCCGGAGCGGCTCGACCGGTTCCACTACGACCTCGTCGCGACGACGACGTTCCACGCCGACGAGGCGCAGGCGCTCGTCCACGGCCGGGTTCCCGGTCGTGGCGATGCTCGTCGGCCCGGGCTACGTCGAGCTCGTCCACGAGATCGCCGGCCTGCCGGTCGGGCTCGCGGGTCGGGCTCGTCTGCGCCTCCGAGCGCGGCACCGAGAACATGGCCGAGACGCTGGCGCTGTCGGGCACGACCGGGCGTCGAGCTGCTGAGCGCGACGATGGACGCCGAGCGAGGATCTCAGCCTGATCGACCGGACGGCCGACGTCATCCTGCTGTCGCGCGAGGCCATCGCGAACGGCCTCGACCGACCGATTCGCGCGGCCCGAGCGGATCCGCCAGTGGACGTACGAGTTCGACCCGTCGGGTCTCGAGTTCCTGCGCCGCGCGTCGAGCATGCCGTCGGCGGCGCGGCGGGCGGAGGCGGTGCCCGCCGGGGCGTGACATCCTGTCCCGATGCGTGAGCTGCGCGTCGGGCGGACGTCGCGGAAGCGATACGAGCTCGATCCGCGACCTCGGTCCGGACGGGCGAGCTGCTCGTCGAGACGCGCCGCGGCCGCCCGCCGGCTCGCAGCCGGCTGAACGAGCGAGCCGCCGGCGGCGCCCCGACCGCCCATGCCGGCGAGATCGTCGCCCTCGGGCTGCTCCACGAGGTCGGCCACGCGCTGATCGACCGCTACGAGCGCGACGTCCACCCGACGTCTTCGGCGACGCGCTGCGCGAGCTCGACGAGTCGCGTCGGCCGCCGGCCGCGTCGACGACGTCCTCGACCGCCTGTCCGACGAGTTCGGGCCCGAGCCGGGGCGGCCGGACCTGCTCGAATCGCTGCTCCTGCTCGACGTCGCCGCCGACAACCCGGCGACCAGCCCCGATCCAGTCCGCTCGTCGACCCCGGGCCGGTCGCCGCGCGCCAGGGCCTACGCCGCCGTGACGAGCGGCGATCGACGGCCTCCTCCGGGTGACGACGACGCCGACGGCGACGGCGAGTCGCTGGCGTCGATCTGCTCCGCGCGCCCGCTCGCCACGCGCCGACCTCGCTCGCCGGCCAGCTCCGCTACGCCCGCGAGCGCTGGGCCGCGATCCTGCCCGGCGGACCTCGCCGCGCGGCTGCTCGCCGGCGAGGACCTCCTCGCCGAGGAGGAACGGGCGCTCCACCTCCGGTTCGGCGGCGGCGGTGGCGGCGGGCCGGCGTGCGAGGCGCCGTCGTTCGCCGGCGCCGACGCCGAGCCCGAGCGGTTCTCGGCCGACCGCGACTGGATGCCGCGCCTCGTGCTCGCTCGCGAAGAGCACGTACGTCTGGCTCGACCAGCTGTCGCGCCGCTACGGCCGCGACATCCGGACCCTCGACGCGATCCCGGACGAGGAGCTCGACACGCTCGCCCGGCGCGGGATCACCGGCCTCTGGCTGATCGGCCTGTGGCAGCGGTCGCGGGCATCGGAGACGGATCAAGCGCTGGCGCGGCAACCAGGACGCGGTCGCCTCCGCCTACTCGCTCGACGACTACCGGATCGCCGACGATCTCGGTGGCGACGCGGCTCACGCGAACCTCCGCGACCGCGCTGCGGCCCGCGGCATCCGCCTCGCGTCGGACATGGTCCCGAACCACATGGGGATCGACTCGCAGCTGGGTGATCGAGCACCCCGACCGGTTCATCTCGGTCGCCGAGCCGCCCTTCCCGGCCTACACGTTCGGCGGCGAGAACCTGGCCGACGACGACCGGGTCGAGATCCGCCTCGAGGACCACTACTGGAACGACTCCGACGCCGCGGTCGTGTTCGAGCGCCGCGACCGGGCGACCGGCGAGCGTCGCTACGTCTACCACGGCAACGACGGGACGAGCTTCCCGTGGAACGACACCGCCCAGCTCGACTACCTCCAGGCCGACGTCCGCGAGGCCGTGATCCAGACGATCCTCGAGGTCGCCCGGCGCTTCCCGGTGATCCGCTTCGACGCCGCGATGGTCCTCGCGAAGACGCACATCGAGCGGCTGTGGTGGCCGGAGCCCGGCCACGGCGGGGCGATCCCGTCGCGCAGCGAGCACGCGATGTCGCGGGCGGACTTCGAGCGGCTCATGCCGAACGAGTTCTGGCGCGAGGTCGTCGACCGGGTCGCCGCCGAGGCGCCGGACACGCTGCTCCTCGCCGAGGCCTTCTGGCTGCTCGAGGGCTACTTCGTCCGGACGCTCGGCATGCACCGCGTCTACAACAGCGCGTTCATGCACATGCTCCGCGACGAGGACAACGCCGGCTACCGCAAGGTCATCCGCGACACGCTCGAGTTCGACCCCGAGATCCTCAAGCGCTACGTGAACTTCATGACGAACCCGGACGAGGAGACCGCGATCGAGCAGTTCGGGACGGGCGACAAGTACTTCGGGATCGCGACGCTGCTCGCGACGATGCCGGGCCTGCCGATGATCGGCCACGGCCAGATCGAGGGCTTCGCCGAGAAGTACGGGATGGAGTTCCGCCGGGCCCAGCGTCGACGAGGCGGTCGAACGAGGGGCTCGTCGCCCGGTTCGAGCACGAGATCGTGCCGCTCCTCCACGAGCGGTGGCGGTACGCCGGCGCGGCCGACTTCCGGCTCTACGACGTCGACGGCCGACGGCGGGGCAGTCCTCGACGACGTGTTCGCCTACTCGAACGGGCGCGGGCCGGATCGGTCGCTGGTCGTCTACCACAACCGGTTCGCGTCGGTCGCGGGCTGGATCCGCGACGTCCGTGCCGTTCGCGGTCAAGGCCGCCGACGGCTCGAAGTCGACGCGGCCGCGCGACGCTCGCCGAGGCGCTGGAGGTGCCCGGCCGACGACGACGCCTTCGTCGCGCTTCCGCGAGGCGCGGTCCGGGCTCGAGTACCTGCGACCCGGCCGGCGAGCTCGTCGAGCGCGGGCTGTTCGTCGAGCTGGATGCCTACCGCTGCCTGGTGTTCGGCGGGTTCCGGGAGGTGCGGACGTCGGCCGAGGCGCCGTGGGCGGAGCTGGCGGCGCAGCTCGGCGGGCCGCGGCGTGCGCTCGCTCGACGACGAGCTGGCCGACCTGCGGCTGCGCGCCGCGTCCACGACGGCTGTCGCCGGCCCTCGCTCGCAGCGGATCTCGAGCCCGCCGAGGTCGCGCGACGGCGAGCGGTCTGACGGAGCTCGATCGGCACCGCCGACGAAGTCCGCCTCGCGACGCCGCTCGCCGAGGGCGCTGACCGGTCGGCGAGGCGCCGCTCCCCCGCCGGGCGAGATCGATCCCGCCGTCCGGACCGCGGCGCTCCTTCGCCCGATCGACCGGTCGGCATTCGATCGAGCTTCGCCTGGCGAAGGCTCTCCGCGCCGCAGGCCTCGATGTCTGGGCGGCGTCCCGGACCCGGCTCGCACTCGGCCTCGCCCGTGCCGTCGCAGGTCCGAAACCCGGCGGCCGACTTCGCGATCCGCGTGGCTCGAGGACGTCACGACATCCGAGGCGTTCCTCGGCGTGCACGACGCTGGGAGGCGCGTCGAGTCGGCTCTCGACGGCGATCGCTGTCGACGACGCTCGCTCGATCGTCGCGGCCGCGCTCGATCGGGCGCGACGGCGGCGCCGGCGACGCCACGTCAGCCGGCGATCGCGCCGAGCTTGCCGACGCGCCGCGCGAGCAAGCCGGCGCATCCGATCGCGGCTCGATCAGCTGTCCTCGCCGCGCTGCCAAGGCGCACCGCGCACGACGCCGCTGCGCGCCGACGCGGCTGCCTAGTCGCCGAGGACGAGCCGCCGGAGGAGCGAGATCGGCGGCGAGCCGTGCGACGATGACGTCCTCGAGGTGCGTCGCGGTAGACGAAGCCCGGCGTCTCGCCGAACCCGCCGACGACCCGCGGCTCGGGCACGGCGTCGGCGCCGCGCGGGTCGCCTGACGCCGCGGCGAGGGCGCGCCGACGGTCGCGCTCGAGGTCCCACATCTGCATCGACCCGACGAAGTACGTGCAGAGCTGGGTCGACGACAGCCGCGCCCGGTCGTACTTCGCCCGCGCCTCGGCCTCCTCCTGGAAGCCGCCGTCGACCATCAGCGAGACCGCCTCGTCCTCGGTCATGCCCGCGGTGTGGATCCCGACGTCGATCATCGCGTTCGTCACGGCCCGGAGGTAGAACTTCCAGTGGTTCAGCAGGAGCGCCGGATCGTCGTCGCCGTAGCCGGCATCCATCATCACCTGGGTCACGTAGACCGCCCAGCCCTCGGCGAAGACGCCGCTCCAGAAGATCGACCGCGCGATCGAGGGACAGCGGTTGGCGTAGACGCCCTGGAGGTAGTGGCCGGGAACCGCCTCGTGGATCGTCAGCAGGCGGAGCATCCGGTCGTTGTCCTCGCGGAGATACGACTCGGCCTGCTCCGGCTGACCAGTCGTCCGGGATCGGCGTCACCGAGAAGAACGCCTTCTGGCCGCGGTCGAGCGGTCCCGGCGAATCGAGCATCGCCCCGCCGAACGAGCGCAGGAACACCGGCGTCCAGCGGATCTCGAGCGGGTCGTCGGCCAGGCCGATGACGTTCGCGCTCCCGGCAGAACGCCTCGACCCGGGCGAGCTCCGCGCGGCAGAAGTCGAGGATCGTCGTCCCGATCCGGGTGCTCGAGCGGCGATCGCGTCGAGCACGGCCCGGACCGCCTCGCCGTCGTCGTCCGGGACGGGCCGCGTCGCCGCAGCCAGCGCGGGCCAGATCTCGCGGGCGATCCGGATCATCTCGGCGCGGACGGCGGCGAACTCCTGCTCGGCCGCGTGCCCTGATCCGAGTCCGGCGTCAGCTCCGTCGACCGCAGCGTGTGGACCATCTTCGCGGCGAACAGGTCGCGGCCCGAGCCGGCCCTCCCCCTCCGACGCCGGCAGGACGACGTCCCGGAGGTGGCGCTCGAACGCCGTCGAGCGCGGGTCGCGCCGCGTCCGCGGCGGCCCGGAGCCGCGGGCAGCGACCGCCGGCGACGGCCGGATCACCGTCGGCTCCGCCGTCGGCCGCCGGCCGAGGGCGTCGTCGATCAGCTCGGCGATGCCCGGCCAGCTGGTCGATCGCCTTCTCCGTGTGGAACCGCGACGACCGGCCGGTCGCCGGAGCCGATCAGTCTCGCGCGCGGCGTCGAGGATCGGCCGGCATGCCCTCGAGCCGGCCGGCCACCGACGCCAGGCGATCCGCGAGCGGGGCGAACTCGCGGGCGACCAGCGGGAAGATGCCCTCGCCCGAGCAGGTAGACCCACTCGAGCGGGCTCCAGGTCTCCTCGCGGAGGTCCGCCTCGCCGAACCGATGCGCCGCCAGCTCGCCGAGCAGCAGGTCGCGGTCGATCCGCTCGTCCGGCGTCGAGGTCGGCATCGTCGATCGCCGGTGAGCTCGTCTGCCCAGCGATCGTAGAACGCGAGCCGGCCGCACGCGTCCGGCCTCGGTCAGGTCGGGCCACTCGGCCGTCGTGGGCGTGCATGCCGGCGGCGGTCGCCGACAGCGGTGGAGGCGCGAAGTACTCGGCGAGGAACGCGTCGACGCGGGCGGCGAAGTCGGACACGGTGGGCTCCGTCGAAGTCGGATTGGGGGTCAGAGTCTAGCGTCCGGTACCGATCCCGGCCTGCCGTAGATCACCGATGGCCGATCCCGACCGATCGAGCCGGTCACGCTCGAGGGCCGGATCGTCCGGCTCGAGCCGCTCCGCCTCGACCACGTGCCCGGCCTCGCCGAGGTCGCGCTCGACCCGGCGATCTGGCGCTGGACGATCGCCCGGCCGCAGTCCGAGGCGGACCTCCGCGACTGGGCCGAGACCGCGATCCGGAACCGCGACGCGGGCACGGAGTTGCCGTTCGTGACCCATCGACGTCGCGACCGGCCGGCCGATCGGCAGCAGCCGGTACATGAACATCGCCCTCGAGCACCGCCGGCTGGAGATCGGCTGGACGTGGCTGGCGCCGGCCTGGCAGCGGACCGGCGCCAACCGCGAGGCGAAGCTGCTGATGCTGGCCCACGCGTTCGAGACGCCTCGGCTGCCGGCGGGTCGAGTTCAAGACCGACTCGAACAACGAGCCGTCGCGGACCGCCCTGCTGGGCATCGGGGCGACGTTCGAGGGGATCTTCCGGAAGCACATGGTCATGCCCGGCGACGGCGTCCGCCACTCGGCCTGGTACAGCGTGATCGACGACGAGTGGCCGACGGTCAAGGCGCCGCCTCGAGGAATCGCTTCGCCGCTGACCGCCGATCCTGCGATGATCGCCCGAGTCGGCCATGATCCGCCACCGTCCGCGCAGCAGGAGGACGTCCAGATGATCGAGGGTTCGTCCGGATCCTGGTCAACGCGGCCGCTGTCTGCGGTCGCGGTCCAGATCCTGCCGGATAACCCGCTCTCGATTCGACTTCGGCGAGACTGGTCGGAAGCTGATCGTCGTCGCGCTGATCTTTGCCGGCGTCGTCAACGGCCTCATCAAGCCGATCGTCAAGGCGCTCTCGCTGCCGATCCGGCATGATGACGCTCGGGCTGTTCAGCTTCGTGATCAACGCGGCGCTGCTCCTTGTCGATCGCCTGGGTCAGCGGGCCAGCTGAAGCTCGGCTTCACGATCGCCGGCTTCCCGCCGGACCTTCGCTCGAGACGCGATCGCCTGGGCGCTCGTCGGCTCGGTCGTCCTCAGCGTCGATCAGCACGCGTCATCGGGATCGTCTGTCGCCGCGAAACTCCTGTAGCGCGTGGACCTAGGCGTGGCCGGATGGATCGCGCGACGAGGGGAGCCGGATCGATTGGCGGCGATCGCCGCCGGCTGCGCGAGGCCGCGTTCGGCACGGGACCGCCGCCTACGTCACCGACGTCGCGACGATCGAGGCCGCGGCGGCTCGCGCTCGGCGCGCGCGTTCCCGGATCCGTGGATCCGCCAGTACAGCGTCAAGGCGAACGACGTCCCGGCGGTCATCGCGGCGGTCTGCCACGGCGGCTGCCGCGGGGCGAACGTCGTGTCTCGCGCGGCGAGTGGGCCGCTGCGCCGGCGGCCGGCGTCCCCAACGCGCGGATCACGCTCGAGGGCGTCGGCAAGACCGACGCCGACCTGCGGGCGGCCGTCCGGGCGGCCGCGCGACGGCGACGCGCTGCTGCTGGCTCGCCGTCGAGTCGGTCGACGAGCTCGCGACGCTCGCCGCGCTGGCTCGGCGGGCCGCACTCGGGCGTGACGGCCGCTCGGCCAGTCGACGTGCTGCTCCGCCTCAACCCCGACGTCGCGCCCGAGACGCATGCCGCGCTTGGCCGTCGGGCGCGGCGGCTCAGCAAGTTCGGCCTGACCGAGACCGAGCTGACCGAGGCGGTCGATGTCGTCCGGGCCGCCGGCCGCGGCCTGCGCCTGCGCGGCATCCACCTCCACGTCGGGTCGCAGCTCGGCGCGGTCGACGCCTGGCGCGACGGCGTCCGGCGGGCGCTCGCCCTCGTTCGCGCTTGTCCGCGGCGGCCTCGAGCCGACTTCGACACGCTCGACGTCGGCGGCGGGTTCCCGGTCGCGTCCGCTCGGCGAGCCGGCGCCGCGACCCGGCGCAGGTTCGCGCGGGAGCTGCCGCCGCTCCTCGACGCGCATCCCGGCCGATCGCCGGCCGCGCCGGCTCGCGATCGAGCCGGGCCGGTTCCTCGTCGCCCGGGCCGGCTGGCTCGTCGCGCGCGTGCTCCACGTCCGCGAGCGGGCGGGCCGCCAGGTCGTCCTCGACGCCGGCATGACCGAGCTGATCCGGCCGGCCCTGTACGGCGCGCGCCACGACGTCGTCGCGCTGACCTCGCTCGGCCAGACCGTCGACGAGCGCCGGCTGCCGTCGGCCGCCGATCGAGCCGGCCGACGTCCACGGCCCGATCTGCGAGTCGACCGACGCGCTCGGCGAGCACCTCCTGCCGCCGCTCCGTCGCGGCGACCTCGTCGCGATCCGCGACGCCGGCGCGTACGGCGCCTCGCTGTCGTCGACCTACAACGGCCGGCCTCGCCCGCCCCAGGTCCTGCTCGCCGGCGATGGCGCGCTCGACGCTGGGCCGGCGCCGCGGGATCGATGACGAGCCTCGGGTAGGCTTGGGACCGTGAACGGGCGAGAGCGCTTCCGGGAGCGGCTCGCCGCAGGCCCGCTCCTCGCCGACGGCGCGATGGGCACGCTGCTCTTCGCCGGCGGCGTCCCGCAGCGCGCCTGCCTCGACGAGCTGGCGACGACCCGGCCCGCAGCTCATCGGGTCGATCCATCGGGCGTACCTCGAGGCCGGCGCCGAGCTCATCGAGACCGCGACGTTCGGCGCCAACCGGGTCCGGCTCGCGGTGTTCGGCCTGGCCGGCGAGACCAGCCGCTTCAACCGCGGCCGCCGCACGCGTCGCCCGCGAGGCGCGCGACGTCGCCGGGCGCGACGCCCTCGTCGCCGGCTCGATCGGCCCGCTCGGCGCGCCGACGCGCGACCTGCTCCGCCTCGACGAAGCCACGATCCGCGCGGCCTACCGCGAGCAGGTCGACGGACTGCTCGAGGGCGGCGTCGACCTGTTGATCCTCGAGACGTTCGTCGACCTGCGCCACCTGCTGATCGCGGCCGACGAGGCGCGCCGGGCGATCGCGCGACCTGCCGATCGTTGCCCAGCTCGACGTTCGGCGAGGAGCTCGAGCTCGCCGACGGGTCGTCGCCCGCGGCCGCAGCTGCGGCGCTCGAGGCGGCCCCGGTCGACGTCATCGGGGTCAACTGCGGCGCCGGTCCGCACGCCTGCCTCGAGGCGATCGAAGGGTATCGGGCCGCGGCGCGACGGCGCCCCGGCACGGTCGATCCTCCCGAACGCCGGGCTGCCCCAGCGGATCGAGGGCCAGTTCGTCTACGCGCGCCGGCCCCGACTACTTCGGGCCGATGGTCCCGCGGATGCTGGCCGCCGGGGCGACGCTCGTCGGCGGCTGCTGCGGCACGACGCCGGAGCACATCGCCGCGATGCGCGCCGCGATCGACGCCGCGGTGCGAACGACCGCTGGGCGCCGCTCGAGTGGCTGCCGCCCGTCGCGCCGCCGGCGGCTCCGGTCTCGAGGCCGTCAGTCGTCGGCCCGCGCCGTACCCCGTCGGCGGACGGGACGAGCCGCCACCGCCGACCCCGCTCCTCGCCAAGCTCCGCGAGGGCCGCTACGTCGTCTCAGTCGAGATCGACCCGCCCCGCTCGATCCGGATCGACCGGACGATCGAGGCGGCGCGCGCTCCTCCGCGACGCCGGCGTCGACCTCGTCAACATCAGCGACTCGGCGATGGCCCGGGTGCGGATGGGCGCGATGGCGGTCGCCTTCGGGATCCAGCACGACCTCGACCTCGAGTGCCTCGTCCATTTCACGACCCGCGACCGGAACCTCATGGCGATCGAGTCGGAGCTGCTCGGCGCGCACGCGCTCGGCGTCCGGAACATCCTCGCCCTGACCGGCGACCCGCCGCGGATCGGCGACTACCCGGCGGGCAGCGGCGTCTGGGACGTCGACTCGATCGGCCTCGTCGAGGTCCTCGCCGGCTCAACCGCGGCGAGGACCAGGCGGGCTCGCCGATCGGCCAGCCGGCCGGGTTCACGATCGCCTGCGCGCTCGATCCGACCGCCGCCGACGCGGCGACCGAGTGGGACCGCCTGGAGCGGAAGCTCGCCGCCGGCGCGCACCTCATCATGACCCAGCCGCTCTACTCGGCCGGCCAGGTCGACGCGATGCTCGGCGAGGCGCGGCGGCGGTTCGGAGAGGCCGGCTTCCCGGTACCGGTCCTGCTCGGCGTCCTGCCGCTCCAGAGCGCCCGCCACGCCGAGTTCCTCCACAACGAGGTGCCGGGCATCACGATCCCGGACGAAGCGCGGGCGGCGATGCACGACGCCGGCGACCGCGGCGCCGAGGTCGGGCTCGAGCAGAGCCTCGCGCTGCTCGAGGAGGTCGGCGAGTCCGTGGCCGGGACCTACATCATGCCGAGCTTCGGCCGCTACGAGCAGTGCGCCGAGCTCGTCCGGCGGATCCGGGCGCGCCAGCGGGTCGAGGCCTGAGAAATGCGCCACATCGGGAGACTCGCCCTCGTGGCCGCCTTCGCCGTCCTCGGCTTCCTCGGCTTCCTCGTCGCCTTCGCTGCACCGGCCGGTGCTGCCGGGCCGCCATTCCCCGACCCGAACAGGACCGGGCGGTCTACGACCAGGCCGGCGTCTTCCGCCCGGAGACGATCGCCAGCGCCGAGCCAACGATCGACGCGATCGAGGCACGGACCGGTGCCGAGGTCGTCGTCTACAGCCAGGTCGTCGACTACGGGATCACGACCGAGGAGGCCGACGCCACGCCCAGGCCCTCATGGACCAGTGGGGCGTCGGCCGGAAGGGCTTCGACGACGGGCTCGTGATCCTGTTCGACCTCGATCCCAGCCTCGAGCACGGCCAGGTCATCCTGTACGGCGGGCCCGGCTATCGGGCGGCGTACCTCGACAACAGCGAGAAGCAGCGGATCTTCGACGAGGACATGCTGCCGCTGCTCCGCGAGGCCGGGACCTCGACGGCGCACTGCGCGTCGCGCTCGAGCGCGTCGACGCGAACGCGACGCCCGAGCACGCCGCGCAGCTCCAGATCGCCCGCCAGGTCGACGCGGCGGTCGGCCTGATCGGCGCCCCGGTGATCGCTCCTCGTCCTCATCGGCAGCGGCGTCTTCGCCTGGCTCCGCTACGGCCGCGACCCGGTCTATCTCGACGACCCGTCGATCCACATGGCCGGGCCGCCGCGCGACCTGACGCCGGCCGCCGCGGCGTTCGTCGTCAAGCGGCGGCCCGTCGCGGCGGGCGCTGACGGCGGCGATGCTCGACCTCGCGAGTCGCGGCGATGATCTCGTTCCGCGAGGAGACGGAGCTGCTCGGGCTGAAACGGAAGGTCGGCATCGAGCTCGACCCGCCGGCCGCCGACCCGATGATCGAGGCGCGCCGGGCCCGGAACGGCGTCCGCGCCGCTCGGGCCGGCCGAAAGGGTCGCCCAGGCTCAGCTCGGCAAGCTGGAGATGGGCGACGGCGGCTACATCGCGCCGGACGAGCTCCTCGAGTTCGGGGCGTCGGTCCCGGCGTTCGACGAGGCCCTCGAGGCCGACGTCGTCCGCAAGGGCTGGTTCCGCGAGAAGCCATCGAAGGCCGAAGGGCGCTGGGCTGTCCGCGGCTTCATCGCGATCGTCCTCGGCGTCGCGGCGTTCGTCGGGCGGCCGAACCTGCCGAGCAACGGCCTCACGCTGATCGCAGTCGCCCTCGTGATCGGCGGCGTGGCGCTCCTCGTCATGTCCCGCTGGATGCAGGCGGTGACGCTGCCCGGGGCGATGATCCGGGCGATGCTCGCGGCCTATCGCCGGACGCTCGAGAAGACGATGGCCCAGGCACGCTCGATGGACCAGGTCGTCGCCAGGGCCGGGCTCGCCTGGCTCGAGACGCCCGACCAGGCAGTCGTCTGGGGAGTCGCGCTCGGGCTCGACAAGGAGATCGAGGATGTCCTCGAGCGGAGCCTCGACGACGTCAAGGACGGGCGCGCGGCCCCGGGCTCCGTCTACGCTCCGGCCTGGTACGGAAGCGGGCGGCTCCGGCGGGTGGGGCGGGTTCGGGGGCGGCGGTGGGCTCTTCTCGAGCTCGGCCGTTCCGAACTTCGGCGGCATGATGGGCGCCCTCGCGACGATCGGGAACTCGCCCTCGTCATCGGGTGGTGGCGGCGGCTTCGGCGGCGGCGGCTCGGGTGGCGGCGGAGGCGGCTCCGGCGGCGGCTTCTAGGCCGGCCCGGGGCGGTTCAGCTCGCCCAATGCCGCGACGAGTCGCTCGATGTCGGCCCGGTCGTTGTAGAGCGCGGCCGAGACGCGCAGGAGCCGCCGGATGGGTTCCGTCGATTCCGCTGCCGGCACCGGCCAACCGACGATCGGCACCTCGATCGCGAACCGGTCGAATAGCACGGTCTGAAGCGGATCCGCGTCGAGCGGCGACGACTGATCGGCCGCCGCTGGCCCGCCGAGCGGCCCGCCCTCGGGCATCGGCAGCGCGACCATCGACCCGAGCATCGACATCCGGCGACGCGCCGCCAGGCTCTCCCAGCACGGTCGCGAGCGCGTCGCGCGCCTCGATCGCCAGGGCATGGTTCCGGGCCATGACCGCAGGCCAGCCACCGTCGACCAGCCCGCCAACGAACGTCAGCGCCGCCGGCACCGCCAGCCAGGCGGTCGGGTCGAGCGTCCCCTGCCAGTCGAACTCGCGCCGGAAGCGCGAGCGATCGCCGAGCGGGGAATTCGCGCCGTGGGAGATCGTCCCGGGACGGACGGCCCGCTGGCGATCGCCGCCGCACGTGCAGGAACGCCGCACCCTTGGGCGCGCAGACCCACTTGTGGAGATTCGCCGGTGTACTAGGCGGCGCCGAGGGCGTCGAGGTCGAGCGGGACCATGCCCGGCGCGTGGGCGCCATCGACGAGCGTGTCGATCCCCCGCGCGGCGAGTGCCGCGACGATCCGCTCGACCGGCAGGACGAGCGCGGTCGGGCTCGTGACGTGGCTGAAAACGGCGAGTCGCGTCCGGTCCGTCGCCGCCGCGAGGATGCGCTCGACGACGTCGTCCTCGGACGTGCCGGGAACGGCAGCCGGGCGACGACAACGCGCGCGCCGTCGCGCGCGGCCACGTAGCGGGCGACGTTGAGGATCGCGTTGTACTCGTGGTCGGTCGTGAGGATCTCGTCGCCCGGCTGCGAACGAGAGCGAGCGGACGACCGCGTTGACGCGCGCCGGTCGCGTTCGTCGACGAAGGCCGAGGTCGTCGGGATCCGCGCCGACGAACCCGCCGAGCGCTTCGCCGGACTGCGGCGAGGTGGCCGTCGAGCTCGCGAGAGAGGAACTGGACCGGCTGCCGCCTCCAGCCGGTCGCGCCAGTCGCGCTGGACGTCGAGGACCTGGCCCCGGACAGGCGCCGTACGAGCCGTGGTTGAGGAACGTGACGGTACGGATCGAGTCGCCAGTGGCGGGCGAGAGCCGACGGCATCCTCGAATGATGGCGGGTAGACTTGCCGCCCGATGGGTGCCGTCGACACGATGGATTCGTTCTTCGAGCTGCTGAACGCGGGCGACCGCGAGGCGGCGGTCGGGCTCATGGCGGAGAACGCCGAGATGCGCATCCACGCCGGCGACAGCGCCCAGACGCTGCGCGGCGTCGAGCGGGTCGGCGGCTGGTTCCTCCGCGGCGAGGCCGGGCTGAAGATGATCCCGGCGAGGTCCGCGACACCGGCAACACCTACGAGGCTGACGTCCTCGTCGTCCGGCCCGGAGCGCCGTCGCTCCACCTCGACGCCACGTTCCGCGTCGAGGCCGGCAAGATCACCTCGATCAACCTCGCGCCGCGCTAGTCCCGGCGCCCGGCAACCCTAGGGCGACGCCGCCGAAGACGGCTCGGCCGATCCTCCGAACTCTTCCGGCGGGGCCTGCGAGGGCGCCGGGATCATGATCCGCTGGCCCTCGACGACCTTGTTGGGGTCCTTGATGTCCGGGTTCGCTGCCATCAGCTCCTCGAGCGTGATCCCGTGGGCCGCGGCGATCTTATTCAGAAAGTCGCCCTTCTTGATGATGTAGACGACCGGCGTGGGGGCGGGGACGGCTGTCGGGGCGATCGATCTCGATGGCTGCGCGGTCGGCGTTGGCGAGGCGCTGTCCTCGTCGTTGGAGCCGACACCGAGCAAGGCGGGCAGGAAGAACAGGGCGACCGCCGCGATCGCGATTGCCGCGGCCATCCCCGCCAGGCGCGGGATAGCGGGCAGGCCCATGCGGGTCTTGATCGTCGGATACGCCTCGTAGCGCCGCGGTCGCTCCCAGTCCGGCCCGGTTGTCGGCCCGCCGAGGTGCTGGTTGTAGGCCCGCGGGCGACGCGGGGACGCGGCGGGATGCGGCGGGACCGCGCCGCGGAGCGCATCGGCCTCCTCGAATTCCGGCTCGTCGGCCGCGCCTGCTTGGGCGTGGTCCCGGCGGCGGAGCCTGGTACGACCGAGGCCGGCGGCACCCGGCGCGGGGGCGGGCGGCCGCCCGCAAGCTGGTCGGCAGCACTGCCGGCGAGGCCCCGGCCCGGCTCCGATCGACCCGAGAGGAAATCGGGCGGCTCGGTTGGCACCGGCTGACCGGCTTCGGCGCTCGCGAGCCATGGCGGCGGCGCCGACCAGTCGCGCGGCGGGTTGCGCCGCGGACCCGCGTCGTCGTGGTCCGCGGTGGTCGGCGTCTGCCATCTCCTCGTCGTCGTAGCCCCGGTCGGATTCGGGCGCAGCACCTGCTGGGACGCGGTCACGGCCTGCACTCGACCCGATCGAATCTCCGTCGGCGGGATCGGCCGGGTCGTCGTCGGAAACCGCAGCGCTCGCGGCCGCCAGGGGTACATCTGGTGCGACGCCGTCGGACGGTGATGTGGCCGGCGGTGTGTTGTCCGCCGCGGCCGCGGCCGCCGCCGACGCGGCGGCTGACGCGTCCCGGGCGCGGGCCGCCTCGCGCCGAGCCCAGTCCTGGAACGTCGGGCAGACCGGGAACGCAGTCGAGAGGCAGTAGGCCTCCTGGTGGGCCAGCGCCCGTGGCGCTGGTCGGACCTCCGCATAGCAGCGGTGTCGGTGATCCGGAACGTCGCACGCTCATCGCGGTCGTCCTCGAATGCCACGAACGGACAGGCGTTCGCGCCGTCCGCGATCGGCATCCCGCGTTCGCTCACGGTTGGATCATACCGAAGTGGGACGGAA
Source organism: uncultured Chloroflexia bacterium (assembly GCA_963720315.1). GTDB lineage: Bacteria > Chloroflexota > Limnocylindria > Limnocylindrales > CSP1-4 > CF-46. The sequence continues at coordinate 1,058,135 of CAVRFC010000005.1, read as the reverse complement.
CGTCGGTCCGCATGCGCACGGCAGCCGCTGGTGCGAAGCCCCTTCCTCGTCGTGTTCGCAGCCGCAGTCTCGATCCTCGTCGGCTGCCCGGGTAGGACCGGCCCGCCGTCGTCGGCCGCGCCGCCGACCCGACCTGCGGCGGTATCAAGATCAAGATCGAAGGGGCGCTGTCCTGAGATCGGATCCTCTAGGCGGCGTCCCTCAGGAGTCGGAGGGCGGTTCGGTCTCGGACCTGGCAGGTTGACTCTGGGCCGAACGGGCCCGCGCAGCAGGCGCCGGAGTCGAGCCGGTCGAGCCCTGGCCGTCGGGCATCGTGAGCATCACCGTATTGCCTGATGAGCCGCCCAGCTGCTGGAGCACCCGGAGCTGGAGCAGGCCGGGGTTGTCCTCGACCATCCGCCCGGCATTGGCCAGGTTGCGGAGCGCAGCGGTCTCCCCCCGCACGCGCTCGAGGCTCGCTTCGCCTTCCTTTCGCGCCGCGACGACCCCGGCGAAGACTCGCTTCAGGTCGCCGGGCACCATCAGGTCGCGAACCTCGACCGAGAGCAGCTCGATCCCGATGCGGGCGAGCTTGCTCGCAGTCCGTTCGAGGATGGCCGGCCCGATCGTTGAGCGGGTGCCGAGGATCTCGTCGATCGTCCCCGCCGAGAGCACGTCTCGAAGTCCGAGCTGGAGCTCGAGATGCATCGCACGTCCGTAGCTCTGGTCTCCTGTCACGGCGGCAACTGGATCGCCGACGACGTAACGGGCAGCCAGGCTGACCTTGAGCGAAACGCCGTCGGCGGTCAGGACCTCCTGGCCTTCGATCGTTACGAACGACGGGCGGCCGTCGATGACCTGGATCTCCGTCATCGGGGCGATGGTCACATGAGTTCCGGGATCGACGAGCCCGCTGAAACGGCCGCGTCGGTAGCGGAGTCCGCGCTCGTAGTCATGAACGGTGACGACCCGGACGAGAGCTCGCGCGATGAGGAGCGCGACGATCACGACGATCAAGGCGGTCAGCGGGCCAACGAATGCTTCCACGGGCTCCGTCCGTTGTTCGGACCGGGACTCCCGGTCGATCAAATGCTCATCGCGGCGGACCGCAGCCCGGCGGCGGAGGCCCGAAGCCTGCATGGCCGGCGGTCTGCTCGCGTCGAGGCAGACCCGACCGCGACGAGCGTGAAGCAGGAATCGAACCTGCAGTCACCAGGCGGGAGGTCGATGACAGAACCGCTGGCGGCGATGCCGTCAGGCTGCTGCGTGAGGTCTCCCGCTTTCTCGATCGTAGGGCATCGGCACGCCCGTGACCACCCGTATACCTTGAGCGCGCCGGCTCCCTGGGTGCGTCAGGCCGTTGCCCTAGACCCCGCCCGCGCCGACGTTTGACAGGCATCCGCGGGGCTCGGACACTTCGAGATCCAGGCGCCACCGCCCATCTCGCGGTCGCCAGAAACCCTCATCGCCCGGAGGAGCCCAGATGTCCCGATTCAGCCGATGGCTCGCCCCAGCGACCATCGTTCGAGCGCATTGCGACCTGCCGTGCGGCGTCTACGATCCCGAGCAGGCGCGGATCGAGGCCGAGTCCTGCTACAAGATCATCGAGAAGTACGGCGCCAACGACGATGCGACGTTCCGGACGCGGGCAATCGCGATCAAGGAAGAGCGGGCGGAGCTCGTCAAGCACCACCTCGACGTCCTCTGGCACGACTACTTCAAGCCCGAGCACCTCGAGAAGGTCCCGAACCTGCACGAGCTGTTCTGGAACGCCAACAAGCAGGTCTCCAAGGTCAAGGCCTCGACGGACATCGCCGACGCGAAGAAGCTGCTCGACCAGATCGACGAGATCGACGCCGCATGGAAGGCGACGGGCGGCAACGAGAAGACCCGCGTCGCCGGCCGCCCCGCCTGACTGGCCCGTTTCCTGACCATCGGCCCTCGCGCGCGCGGCGGCGCTTCCCTCGGACGGCGGTTGCGCCGGCCGTGGCGCGTCGCCGTGACCGAGGCCTCGATGCGCCCGGCGATCGAGCCGGGCGACTGGCTCCTGGTGGACCCGACCGTCGATCGCTGGCCGCGGCGCGGCTCGGTCGTCGTGTTCCGCGAGCCCGATACCGACGCGCTGGCGATCAAGCGCGTCGCGGCGGGTCCGGGCGACCGGGTGCCGTACGCCGATGGCTATCTGATCCTCGGCGGCGGACGAAGCCTGGCTGCTGTCGGACGCCAACGACGCGGAGCTGATGGCGGCGGGGTTGGGCGAGCCCGTCGACTCGCGGCGCTACGGGCCGGTGCCCGTCGACCTGCTCGTCGGGCGGGCGTGGTTCCGATACGCGCCGCTCGGCCGCATCGGGCGCATCCCGCGCACTCGGTGAGCAACCCACTGCGCGCCCCGGGCCATACTCCACGGATGACCGAGTTCGACCCGAGACAGCCGCTGGCGGGCGCTCCCGATCCGTGGGCCTTCTGCCCCCAGCCATCGCTTCGCGATGGCCCGCCGTTCCACATGACCGAGATGATCGCGGCCGAGCCGTTCATCGCTCGCCGGATCCTCGACCGCCTCGCGGATCCGCACGGTCCGGCGGGCCAGCTGGCGGGCGCCGTCGGGCAGGCGGCCAGCGCGGGCGAACCAATCGTCGTCACAGGTTGCGGCACCAGTGAGCACGCCGCCCTCGCCATGGTGGAGATCCTCACGGAGGCGATCCGGGCGGCCGGCATGCACGGTGGCTTTAGCTCCGTGATTGCCGCGCAGGCCTTCGAGCTGGCTCTCGACCCGCCGTCGCGGGGGCTCGTCATTGGCGTGTCCCACGAGGGCGGTACCAGCGCCACGAACCGTGCGATCGCCGGGGCCGCGGCGGCCGGTGCCCGGACGGCGATGCTCACGGCCAGCGCCGGATCGCCCGGCGGTCAGCTGGCGGAGATCACGGTCGAAACCGTCGAGCTCGATCACAGCTGGTGCCATACGGTCGGCTACGTCTCACCGATGATCGCCGCGACGTCGATCGCGGCGCACCTCGCGGCTCGACCCGTGGTCACCGAGGACATCGTCGAGCTGCTGGCCGCCGGGGCGCGGGACGAGGCAGGTGCCGAAGCGATCGCCGCGCGACTCGCCGACGCGCGAACCCTGCTCGTGATTGCATCAGGCGCCGATCGACCGGCCGCTCGGGAGCTCGCGATCAAGGTCGAGGAGGCCTCTTGGCTCCCGTCGACGATGCGCGACCTCGAGACGTTCCTCCACGGCCACCTGCCCTCGACAGACAGCTCGACGGGACTCGTCCTGATCCTCGCCGACCGGGACGGGCGCACGGATCGGCTCGCGCGTGCCCGTCAGGCCCTCGCCGCCGCGCTTGTGCTCGGCCTCCGGACGGCGGCGATCATCGCCCGTGACCTCGACGATGAATTCGACTCGTCGCTCACGCCGGCCGGCCGCCTCCTGGTCGACGAGGCACCTTCCCTTCCGGCACCAGTCGCCGCCCTGCTCGGTACTGCCACGCCGCTTCAGCTCCTCACCGAGCGCCTCGCTCGCGCCCGCGGGACGAATCCGGATCCGATCCGCCGCGACGACCCGCGCTACGCCGAGTCGGCGGCAGCTGCCGAGTAGCCGCTTAGTCGCTGCAGGGGGCGTTCAGTCGAAGGCGCCGTCCGAGCACCGGAGCGCGCGCGATAGCGCGTGCGTGCCTACACGCGCTCACCCTGTGGTGCGTGAGCGAGGAGCGGAGGCGGCAACGCACGCCTGGACGTCCAATGCAGCGACGATTAGAACAACGCCTCCGCCATTAGGTCGATCATCTCGAGGTCGCGCGGCAAGAAGTCCTGGAGCATGATCCGCTCGGCACCGGCCTCCTCGAATCGGGCGACCATGGCCCGGGCCCGGTCCGGCGTGCCCAGGACCCAGCGCGGCTCGCGAGCGTCGATCCAGTCCTCGCCGCCGGCGTCCTCGCCGAAGGCCGACAGCAAGTCCCGCTTCCGCCGATCGAGTTCGGCCGTGTCGCGGCCCACCAGCACGCCCGCCATCGTCGACCGCGTGATGGTCGCGGGATCCCGTCCGATGGCCTCGCAGGCCGCCGCCAGCGCTGCGTACTTCTCCCGTGCCTGGTCCGGTGACGACGACGAAAGATTGAACTCGTCCGCGAATTCGGGCCGCGAGGCGCATCGAGCGCGGCGTTCCCCCGCCGCCCACGAGGAGCCGCGGCCTTGCGGCGCCGTTCGGCAGGCGCGGGCGGCCGGGCACGTCGACCGGCTTCGGGTAGAACTGGGCGCCTTCGATGCGCAGCTGCTTGCCGGCGTACGACCAGCCGTCGGGCTCGCCCCAGAGCCCATGGAGGATCGCGAGGTTGTCCTCGAGGAGATCGGCTCGCTCATCGATCGGCGGGAACGGCAGCCCGAGCTGGCGGTGTTCCTCGTCGTTCCAGCCCGCGCCGAGCCCGAATTCGATCCGCCCGCCGGACATCTCGTCGACGGTCGTCGCGACCTTGGCGAGGTTGCCGGGATGCCGGAAGGTGACCGGCGAGACAAGGACCCCTAGCCCGATCCGCGACGTGTCCCGGGCCAGCCCGGCGAGGACCGCCCAGGCATCCGTCGTCCGATCTCCGGCCGGCCCCGGAAAGCTCTGATAGTGGTCGGAGCGGAAGAACGACTCGAACCCGGCCGCCTCGGCCCGCCGGACGATCGCCAATTGCTCGTCGTAGGTCAGCCCCTGCTGGGCCTCGATCATGAGCGCGAACCGCACGTTGGCTCCTCCCGTCGTCCCGATGCTCCATGTTGACGCGATGATTGCCAGCTGGTAGATTGTTCACTCAATGCGAACTATTGACACGGCCTCAACTGTCAACGACCAGACGCCCAAGGACCGAATCGCCTCCGGCATCCACGACATGATCGCGGGATTCCGCTGTGCGGGTACTGGCCGTCTCGTTAAGGCCGGGGTCAGCATGACTCACATGCACGTCATGTGGCTGCTCCAGCATCACGGCGATCTGCCAATGAGCCGGATGGCGGAGCTCCTTGACGTTTCGTTCAGCAACGCGACCGGCATCGTCGACCGGATGGAAGAGCGAGGCCTCGTCGAGCGCGTCCGTGTCCCGGACGATCGACGAGTCGTTCTCGTCCGGATTGCCAAGAGCGGCATCCAGGCGCTCGAGGAGATCGAGGCAGTCAAACATGATCGTCTGCAGGCGATCCTGGGCCACCTCGATGCCCCCCAGCTGGATCGCCTCGCGGCAGCTCTCGACGACATCCGGGCCGCCGTCCTCGAGGAGTTCGGCCCGGACTACCTCTCGGGACACGACCACCTTCATCCCCAGACTGCTCGAAGGGACTAACGAGTCATGGAAGCCTTCCCCGCCCAGAACGGCGGGTCTACCCCCAGCGTCGCCGAAGATCCAGCCCTCGGGCTGAGCCAGCGGCAGAAGCTCGAGATCCTCGGGGCCGTCCTTCTCGGGCTGTTCCTCGTCGCCCTCGACCAGACCATCGTCGGAACGGCCCTGCCCACGATCGTCACCGATCTCGGTGGCAACGACCTGTACACCTGGGTCGTCACGATCTACCTCCTGACGAGCACGATCACCGTTCCGTTCTACGGCAAGCTCTCCGACCTCTACGGACGGCGACCGATGCTGATGATCGGCATCACGTTGTTCCTCATCGGGTCGGTGTTGTCCGGGCTGAGCCAGGAGATGTGGCAGCTGATCCTGTTCCGCGGCATCCAGGGCCTCGGAGCCGGCGCCCTCTTCCCGATCGCCCTGGCGGTGATCGGCGACCTCTTCACTCCCGCTGAGCGCGGCAAGTACCAGGGCCTGTTCGGAGCGGTCTTCGGGATCTCGTTCCTGATCGGACCCGGACTCGGCGGTTTCCTGACCGACAACGTGAGCTGGCACTGGATCTTCTTCGTCAATCTGCCGATCGGCATCATCAGCCTCGCGGTGATCTGGCGGCTGTTGCCGACGATCAAGCGGACCGGCGCTTCGCGCGACTTCGATTACCTCGGCGGCCTGATCTTCACGATTGCCATCGGGTTCCTGCTTGTCGGCCTGACGAACAAGCTGACAGGTGACTGGGCCGACCCGACCGTCGGCGGCTTCATCGGCATCGGCCTGCTCGGCAGCGCCGTGTTCGCGGCCGTCGAGTCGCGGGCCAAGGAGCCGATCGTTCCGCTCGATCTCTGGCAGAACCGGACGTACGCGTCATCGATCATCTCGACGTTCCTCGTCAGCTTCGGCTTCTTCGGGGCGATCATCTTCCTGCCGCGCTGGTTCCAGGTGGTTCGCCACGAGTCGGCGACCAGTTCCGGGTATCTGATCTTCCCGATGCTGATCGGGCTGATCGGAAGCTCGATCGTGGCCGGCGCCCTCGTGTCGCGGACCGGCAAGTACAAGGCGATCATCCTCGCCGCACTCGTCTCGATGACGGTGGGTATCGCGATGATGACCCAGCTCCGGGCAGACACCTCGTACCCCGAGCTATTCGTCTGGATGTTCATCGCGGGGCTCGGCATCGGCCCGACGCTGTCGGTCTTCACGATCGTGGTCCAGAACGCCGTGCCCTTTTCGAAGCTCGGCGTGGCAACGAGCAACCTGACCTTCTTCCGGCAGATCGGCGGGTCGGTCGGCCTGGCAATCGCCGGGACGCAGTTCGGGACCGCGCTCAGGGATCAGCTTCCAGCCCAGACGGATCCCGTCTTCAGCTCGCTGGCGGCCCAGGCGCCGGAGGCGGCGCGCCCCCAGATCGACCAGTTCCATTCGATCTTCAACCAGCTGATCCAGTCGGGGCAGGGGATCGACCTGAACAACCAGACCGGCGTCGGCCAGAGCTTCGGGAACGTGATCCTGCAGCAGGTCCCGGCCGCCTTCCAGGGAGCAATCCAGCCCTTCGTCCCCCAGTTCGACCAGGCCTTCAACAACGCGATGAGCCTCGCCATCGCCCAGACCTTCTGGATCGCGGTCGGGGCGTCGGTCGCCGCGCTCGTGGCGGCACTGTTCATGCGCGAGCTGCCCCTCCGGGCAACCAATGTCGCTCCCGTTCCGGCTGCCGCAGGCGGCCATGATCGTCCGCGACCACCGCTACCCGCCGCCGACTGACGTTCGCTCCTCCTCGGCAACGGCCCCGACTCACCTCGAGTCTGGGCCGTTGTTCGTTTCCTGCGCTACGATCGCCGTCGTGACCCCCGTACCTGCCCCCATCCCAGCGGGACTCGCGGCGCCCGGCACCGCCGATGCGCCCTTCGAGGCAGTACTGGAGGCCCATGAGCTGCCGCCCGGGGCGATGCGACGCGTCTCCCGCGGGGACCTGGACGTCCTCATCGCCCACACCCCGAGTGGCTTCGTCGCCGTCGACGATCGGTGCCCGCACATGGCGGCGCCCCTCTCGATCGGGCAGCTCGACGGATGCGTCGTCGCCTGCCCGCTGCACGAAGGCCAATTCGACCTCTGCTCTGGCGATCCGGTCCGGATGCCGACGACGGGCGGGCTCGATCCGGACGGCGTCTACCATGCTACGTGGTCGCCGGCCGGCCTGCCGCCGAAGACCGACCCGCCGGGCCTCAAGGCCGAGGCCCGCCGCCTGACCAGGGTCCGCCGGCTCCGCTACTACCCGGTTCGGATCGTCGACGGCCGGATCGAGGTCGCCCTGCCGGGCTAGCTCTTCGCGCCACCCCGCGACGACAGGACCCCGAACGCGCTCGCCGGTCGGCTACCTCAGCTCGGACTCCGACGGGATGTCGTCGTGGGCTCGCGCGGCGTAGGCCCGGACGATGCTGACAACCTCGTCGGCGTCGTCGGTCAGCTGCAGAAGATGAAGGTCTGATTCGGCGATTGCGCCGGATGGCAGCTGGACATCGCGCATCCACTCCAGCAACCCATCCCAGTACGCGCTCCCGACGAGGACAACCGGGAAGTCGCGGACCTTGCCTGTCTGGATGAGCGTGAGTGCCTCGAACAACTCGTCCAGCGTCCCGAAGCCGCCCGGCAGGATGACGAACGCGTCGGCGTACTTCACGAACATCGTCTTGCGGGCGAAGAAGTAGCGGAACTCCACCCCGAGATCGACGTACGGGTTGAGGCCCTGTTCATGCGGCAGCTCGATGTTGCAACCGACCGACAGCCCGCCGCCCTCACGGCAGCCGCGGTTCGCCGCCTCCATGACCCCTGGGCCGCCGCCGGTGATGATCGCGAACCCGCTCTCGGCCAGCTTGCGGGCGATCGTCCGGGCGAGCTCGTAGGTCGGCTCGGTCTCGGCAACTCGGGCCGAGCCGAAGATCGTGACGGCCGGGCCCACGGCGGCGAGCGCGTCGAAGCCCTCCACGAATTCCGAGAGGATCCGGAGAGCGCGCCACGGATCGCTGTCGATGAAGTCGGGGCGACCGGCGGGTGCCCGCTCGAGGAACTGCTCGTCTTCGGTCGCCTTGGGCTTGCCGATCCGCTCCGCGGCGTCATGCCGCATGACGATGCGGCCGCTTCGCCGCTCAGGCGGCGACGGGCTCGAGCCGGACCCCACCGAACCGGCGCCCTGACCCGCATCGGCCTCTGGAGTCGACGAGGTGGACTCGCCGCGGTTGGCCTTCGGATCGCTCATCTCAGTAGCATGCCAGCAGGCCCCCGCGCCCGCTTCGGCAGCTGGTTGGTCAGGCGTGGTCCATCGCGCGCATTCGCCGCAGCTCGGCCTCCGCGTAGGCTCGCCTCACCCTGGGGAGCGAAGCGCCAAAGGCCGCGGCCAGGATCGCGCCGGCCACGAACAGAAGGAGCACCACGCCGGGCGGCTGGCCCGCCGGAATCGCGGCAATGGATGCGACGATCAGCGCGACGCCGAGAGCCGTGGCCACGGTCATCGCCGGCAGCACGAAGCGCCGCCCGCGGTTGCGACTGACGAGAACGCCGATGAGCGCACCGAGCAGGCCGATCGTCGATCCAAGGACCGCGCCAATGACACCCACGGCTCGATCCGGCAACCAGGAGCCGTCACCTGTTTCCGTAAATCGAACGACCTCGAGCGGTCCGATGTCGATCGTCCCCGACGCCGGGAGGATGACATTGACCTCGAGCCGAGTCGGAGGAGCCGCTCCCTCGAGGAAGAACGGCAACTCGAACGAGCGCCAATCCGACGACCCGGTCAGGACGGCCATGGGCCCGTCGGTTCCGAGCGTCCGCGAGAAGTAGCGGCTGCCATCGGCGAACACGCTCCACATTTCGAGGAAACCACTGCCGACAACGTCGCTGTAGCGAACGCGGCCACGGACGGCGAACCCTGTTCGTCCAAGGTCCGGTGCGTCGATCGCGATGAGCGGGAACTGGCCACCAGAAGGGTCCGCGGACAGCCGCACGTTCCCGTCGATCACCTCACCGGAAGCGGGCGCCTGCGCGGCCCAGTCGATCTGCATCATCGGTTCCTCTGCTGCGGCGATGCCTGGCAGGTTGATGATCAGGAACGCAGCGAAGGCAGCCGCCCAACCGATCCTGGTGTTCATTGCTCGGCGCCGCCCTCGCTCCGGTGGGCCAAGAGCAGCGTCCGGAATGTGTCGTCGTCGAGCCGTCCATCGGCGTAGAGCATGCGAAGTCGGAGCTCGAACGGTCCAGCTTCTGTGTGCTCGTCGATCAGTCGCACCTTGTCGATGAGCCGATCCAGTCGGAGCCGGATCGTCGGGTAGGAGATCCCGTACTCCGTCGCCAGTTGCTTGAGCGTCCCCGAGGAGAGGAGGAACCGTTTGAGGAAGGCCAGGTCCTCGGGAGGGAGGTAGTCGATCCATCGTTTCTGTCCGTCCGATGCCATGCAGCCCTCGTGGCCGAGTTGGAAGAAAAGTAATATCTGCTTGCACTATATTCATAACGAAACCGAAGTCAAGCTTGATGTTGTTGATGCGGGGCGTTGCCGCAACGGCCGGCAACATGGACGACAGCCCGGCTAGGATTGGGCGAAGGAGGCTCGATGGAGCGGCGGCACCAAACGCGAACGATCGGCGGGGCGATTCTCGTAGCCACCGGCGCGGTGTGGGTCGGTCAGGGCACCGGGCTCTTGGGCGGCGAGAGCTTCATGGTCGGTGATCCACTGTGGATCATCTTCGGGGTGCTCGCGGTCGTGGTGGGCATCGCCTTCATGTGGGTCGGGTTGCGCGGTCGGGCGTGAACCATGCCCTCCACGTCGCTTCGGCCGGTCCGGCCGTCACCGCCTCGCCGTAGCGAACGAGCGGCAAGCGCAACAGGCGCGAATCGGCGAGGAGTCGCGCGACGATGCCCGGCTCATCGAGCGTCAGATAGGCGAGGCCAGCCTCGCGGTAGGTCCGGCCGGCAGTATCGAGCAGCGCCTTGGCACCGAGCTTCTGGACGAACCGCCGTAGCTCACCCGGCGAGATCGGCTTTCGGCGGAGATCCACGAGATGGACCTCCGCCCGACGCTCTTTGAAGAAGCGGATCGCCGCTCGCGTCGCCTGATCCTTCTCGACGCCGAAGATCTGGATGCGTGCCGCGGCGGCCGGACCCGCCGGATTCGGGGCCATGACGCGGAGCGTAGCGGTCGGCCGGCGCCGCCGCCGGGTACCATCACCCGACAGGAGGTGCCCGGGTGACGGTCTGGTTCACGGTGAAGCTCGACGATCGGCCGGGTGCGCTCGCCCGGATGGCCACGGCCCTCGGGGAGCGGGGAGTCAACATCGCCGGGATCGTCGGGATCGCCGAGGACACGAACGGCGAGTTGATGCTGGAGACCAGCGATCCGGCGATCACCCGTGAGACGTTCGACGCGCTCGGCCTCGCCTACGAAGCCCACGACTCCGAGGCCGGCGGCGATCCGGGCCGGATGTCGATCGCCGATATCACCTCGCGCTGACCGCGGAGCCCGATCCGATGCCGCGGCGGACGCCCGTCGATTCGTCTGCGGTCGCGCTGCGCGTCGACCACGTCGATCGGCCCGAGGCAATTGCGGCGATCGCGGCACGAGTTGCCGCGGCCGGCGGCCGGATCCGGACGCTGTCGACCGTTCGACGGGTCGCCGGCGGCGCTGAGAGCCCGCCGCTCGCGGAGATCGAGATCGAGGTCGAAGGGCTCGCTGAGGCGGACCTCGTCGCGCTTTTCGGGGACGTCGAGGACGTGAGCCAGGTCCATCTGACGCGCGCCCTCGAGCGCATCTTCGGCAAGCGGATCATCGTCATCGGTGGCGGGGCCCAGGTCGCCCAGGTCGCGCTGGGGGCCGTCAGCGAAGCCGATCGCCACAACCTCCGCGGCGAGCGAATCAGCGTCGACACGATCGCCCTGGTCGGCGAGGCCGAGATCGCCGCTGCCGTTCGCGCCGTCGCCGACCTGCCGCGCGCCCGGCTGCTCGTCCTGGCCGGCTCGATCATGGGCGGCGACATCAGCGCCGCTGCCGACGAGATCCGGGCGGTCGGCATCCCGATCATCTCGCTGAACATGGTCGGATCGATCACGGAACACGTCGATCTCGTCGTCTCTGACCCCGTCCAGGCCGGGACGATGGCGGTCATGGCCATCGCCGAGACCGCTGCCTTCGATCTCGATCGGCAGCGCGGGCGGCGGTTCTAGCCATGCGAATCGCCACCTGGAACGTCAACTCGCTGAAGGCCCGCCAGGAGAAGGTCGACCAGTGGCTCGAGCGGGCGGCGCCCGACATCCTCCTGATCCAGGAGACGAAGCTGACCGACTCCGACGCGCCGGTACTGCCCTTCGCGATGGCCGGCTACGACCTTCTCCATCACGGCGAAGGCCGCTGGAACGGCGTCGCGATCGCGACGCGTCAGGGGATGCAGGTCGACGACGTCGTCACGAATTTCGGCGACGGACCGGTCCGCGACAGTGGCCCAGGTGCCACGACCGACCTCAGCGAGGAGGATTTCAATCCGTTCGACGAGGCGCGGATGCTGAGCGCCCGCGTCGAAGGGCTGAGAATCGTCACCGTCTACGGGCCGAATGGTCGCGTCGTCGGCAGCCCGTTCTACACCGGCAAGCTGTCATGGTTCGAGCGGCTCGAGCGCTGGCTGATGGAGACGCGGGACCCGGCCGAACCGCTCCTCGTCGGCGGTGATTTCAACATCGCCCCGACCGACGGCGACGTCTGGGACGCGCGGGCTGTTCATGGCGGCACCCATGTGTCGGAGCCGGAGCGCGAGGCGTTCCGGCAGCTCCTCGACTGGGGCCTCATCGACGCGTACCGGCTCCGCGAGACGGCGACCGGTCGCTTCAGCTGGTGGGACTACCGGGCCGGCAACTTCCACAAAAACCTCGGCATGCGGATCGACCACCTGCTCGTGACCAAGCCGATCGCGGAACGCGTCGTCGCCGCCGAGATCGATCGGGAGGCGCGCAAAGGGCCGCCGATCCCGTCTGACCATGCGCCGGTTTCGATCGACCTCGACGAGCCGGGCAAGGAGTTCGACGCCGGGCTGGGAGGGTGCCCTGGAACGGATCGCGGCGCGGGCGCGGCCCCGGGCGTCGAAATCCGGCTGAGCGCGGGCGCGTTACCGGACGATGGCGATCCGGGGCACCCAGCCCTCCAGCCCGCTCGGCGTCCTGACCTGGAGGAACCCCCCGACGTCACCGATGATCTCGACCTCGTCGCCCCGATCGAGCCGACCGATCTCCGAGGATCTGAGATCGTCCGGCCCGTCGGACAACCGGACAAGCCGGTAGCCGATCGTTCGTCGGTCCACCCCCGGCCGCGGCTTCGACTCGAACCGTTCCGGCTCGCGAGCCGCAGCCGGCGCCTGGCGGTCGGTCCACTGGCGCTGCTCACGAAGCGTCGGGCGCAACCAGCGGGGCAGACTTGCCTCGTCCGGGTGGGCCCCGTCGCCGTTCTCCCCAGTCGGGCGAGCGAGCGTGGCGGCCGTGGAAGCCATGTAGCCCGCTCCGACCGGCTTCTGGCGGCGGGCCGGCCGGCGAAGAACGAGGGCGAAGAGCATCACGCCGAGCGCGGTCGTCAACGACCATGCGAACACGGGAAGGCCGATGCCCGGATCGATCCCGAACTGCAGCGTCGACACGAACGTCGGTGCCTCCGGAAGCGGCGTCGGACGCACGCCGATCCCGCTGCGCGGACCCGACGATCCGCCGCCACCGCCAGGACCGGCGGGGCCACCGACCGCGACGTGGCCCGGGGCGGACGCTGTCGGCATCGGACCGGTTGAGCCCCCACTAGCGCCGGCCGTCGCGCCGGGTGTCGGGGTCGCGACTGGAGCCTGAGTCTCAATGGCGACTGGCGGCGGCGTGGGCTTGGGCGTTGGTTTGGCAGTGGGCCTCGGAGTCGGTTTGGGGGTCGGCTTGGGCGTCGGCTTGGGGGTCGGCTTCGGGGTTGGAGCGAGGATCACCACCTTCCCGGGGGAGACCTTCTTCAGGACGACCGACTTGGTCCCAGCCCCGTTGCCGCTCGTCGCCTCGAAGCGGTAGCCCCAGGAGCCGGCCGGCAGCTTCAGCGAGCGCGAGTAGGTCACACCGCCCGCGAAGCCCGTCCCGGAGCCCGTCAGTGCATACCGCCCGCGACCGGGGATGACGACATCGACCTTCGAGGGAGCGCAGCCCGCGCTATCCCTGTAGCGGACCGAGAACGTGATTGTCGTCGACGGCGTGCCCGAGCCTGGCGAGGCCTTCCCGGCGCTGAGGACGGGAGCCGGGTGCGAGGCGCCGTTACAGCTCGCCGCGGCGACGTGCTCGCTGGTGAGGGGCAGAAGGACGAGGGCCATGGCGAGCGCGACCGCGAGAATGGCCGTTCGCGCTGTTTCGGTTCGAGTCGGGTTGCGATGGGTCATGTGCGGTTGGCTCTCCTGGCCCACACCGGAGAGGGCCGGCCATGAAGGTATGCCGCGACGTAGCGAGCGTCCTTGGTCACAATGCCGCGCCGTGACTAGTACCTTCGATCCAGATCGAACCCATCCGTTGGGGCCTACAACCTTCCTACCGGGGCAGAAACGAGGGACAACGATGACCACGCCCTCCGCCGGCGGGCCTGCAGGGTCCAGCGGACGGGTCGATCGCATTCGAAAACGCCTGATCTGGGCGTTGCTCGGACCGTTCGGCATACTCATGAGCGTCGCGACGGTTGCGGGATTCGCGCCAGTCGACTCCTCGCGGACGACGACCGCGATCATCGTCCTGGTCGTTGCGGCGGTGTCCCTGCCGCTGCTGATGGCCTGGCTCGCCCGCGGGATCCTGCGCGAGGCCGAGGCCCTCGACCACGAACGCGGGGAGCTCAGCGAGCTCTACGGCCGGGCGAGCCACGAAGCGCTGATCGACGGTCTGACCGGCCTTGGCAACCATCGCGCGTTCCAGGACGAGCTGGCTCGCCAGCTCGATTACGCCAAACGAATGAGGACGCCCCTGTCGCTGCTGCTCGTCGACGTCGACGACCTCAAGCGTGTCAACGACACCCAGGGCCATGTCGGTGGGGACCGACTGCTGGAGGCCCTGGGCCGGGTCACGGCCGCGATCCTGCGGCGGAGCGACCGCGCCTTCCGCGTCGGTGGCGACGAATTCGCGATCCTGTTGCCGAACTCCGACGTGAACACCGGACTAGCCGTCGCGCGGCGCATCCTCGCCTCGGCCCTGAACGGCGGCGATCCGAGCGACTCGATCGAGTCGTTCTCGCTGTCGATCGGCGTATCGGCGTTCCCGGCGCCGAGCGCCGAGAGTCACTACCTCTATCGCAACGCCGATGCGGCCCTCTACTGGTGCAAACGCCACGGACGGACGGCGGTCGTCGGGTTCGATCCTGGGCGCCACGGCGCGGCATCGGATGATCGCTCGGTCTCCGAGCTGTCCGCGGGCATCGGGACGGTCCTTGCTACGCGGGCGCTGCGACCGGTCTACCAGCCGATCTTCTCGATGACGACGGGCGAACCGATCGGCTACGAGGGCCTAGTGCGACCAACCGAAGGTGCCCCGTTCCCGGATGCCAGCTCGCTGTTCGCGGCCGCGGAGGCGGCCGGCCGCACGGTCGAACTCGACCTCGCCTGCCTCGAGGTCGTCGCCGCCGGGATTCAGCTGCCGAATGCCGAGGCGTATGTCAGTGTCAACCTTTCACCCCGAACCCTCGAGTCCAACCTGTTTCACCCCGGCGAGCTGAAGGCGATCTTCCACCGCAACGGGATCCCGCTCGAGCGGGTGGTCCTGGAGCTGACCGAACGAGAACAGGTTGAGGACCTTCAGCAGCTGCGGAAGAACGTGGAGGCCTGTCGGCGGGCGGGAATGCGCCTTGCCGCGGACGATGTCGGTGCCGGTAACGCCGGTCTTCGGCTCCTGAACGAGATCAGCTTCGACATCGTCAAGATCGACCTCTCGCTCGTCCAGGGCGGGACGATGCACGATCCGTCGCACGGGGTGCTGCGGGCGCTCCAGGAGCTCGCCAAGCAGTGGCGGGTATCGATCGTCGCGGAAGGCGTCGAGACCGCCGCCCAGCTTGCCGTCGTCCGAAGTCTCGGAATCTCCGCAGCACAGGGCTATCTGCTCGCCAGGCCAACGACAGAGATGAATGCCGAGGGGATCGACCTCGCAGCGTTGGAAATCTCGGACCAGGGCGACTTCCAGCGAATGACGGCCGATCGCGCCGACAACCGCTTCGGAGCGCAGCCCCGTATCCCGGCGGCGTCCTGACGCGCCTCGAATGCGGCGCGTCAGCGTCGCGGCGCGGCCTTCGCCCGGGCTGCGGATCGAGTCGTCGTGCTATCGGCGCCGCGCGGCAGCCTGACGGCGGCGATGTCGCCGTCGAACACATCGGCCTCCCCGTCCTTCGGCGTCGGCACGTCGTACCGAAGCCGCACTGTCCGCTGGGAGTTGATGCCGTCGTTGGCAAAACGGTCAACCGCCATGAGGTCGAACGCATGAACGCTCGGCTCCTGGTTCGAGTAGCGACCGGAGACCCAGCTGCTCGATCGCGTGCCGCGGTGCTGCAGCTCGCAGACGTGCCAGTCCTGGCGGTTCGTCAGGTCCCAGAACGCGATGGCGTCGGATGGGTCGAAAGCAGGCAACGCGATCGTCGACGGCTCAAAGAGCCACTGGCAGACGACTCGGGTGTGATCGGGGCCGGCGGGGTCAAGGCGGTGGAGCAGCAGGTAGTCGGGATGGATCGAAAGGAACGTCGTCGGCCAGACGAGGTAGTAGTAGATCCGCCGCTCGTCGAGCGGCGTCATCCCGGTGATGGCCGGTCGCCCGTCACGGTGGCCGCCGTCGATCGCCATCGTCTCGGCGTTTTCGACGAGTTCCATCCACCCGCCTTGCCACGGGCCGGTCGGGGCGAAGTCGCCACCGAGGTCGTATGGCGTCAGCTTGTTGAGCTGGGGATGGATGCCGGGGCAGTGATAGCACTCGCTGTAGTTCTCGGCGATGAATTTCCAGTTGGCGTCGACCTCGTAGGTGACTTCGTGGGCGCTCCGGAGCCCCGAGAAGTCGAACCGGGCGAGGTGCGGCGGCAGGTCACCGAGCCACTCGACCAGTGGCGGTGCCTCGGCGGAGAGGTTGACGAACACGAACCCCTGCCACGTCTCCATCCGGACTGACACCAGGCCGAACTCGTTGAAGCTGAAGCCGTCGAGGTCCTCGGTGTGCTTGGCGCGGATGAGCTGGCCATCGAGGTCGTAGATCCAGGCGTGGTACGGACACTGGAACCGCACGGCCGAGCCGCAGGCCTCCTGGACGACCGCCGTCCCCCGGTGACGGCAGACGTTGTAGAAGGCGCGCAACTCGCCGTCGCGGCCGCGGGCAATGAGGAGCGGCTCGTCATCGATCTCTGCCGTGAAGTACGTTCCGGCTGACGGCGCGTCCTCCTCCCGACCGACCACGATCCAGTCCCGGCGGAACCACTCGCGACGCTCGAACTCGTGGATCGCCGGGTCGTGATACGCCCGGCCCGGCAGGAGCGAGGCAGCACGGTACGGCTTCCGGACGGCCGCGATCTCGTCGGCGGTGAGCGGCGACGTCATGACGTCGGGGTGTCCGTGCGGGGATCGATGAACGGGACCGCTGCCGTCGTCGCTGGTCACGTCGATGGGCCCTCCTGGCTGGGGCGCTGGCGGCGGGGGTTCTGGCGGCGGGCCGCGGCGCCCGATGGAGCAACCGCCGCGGGTTCGAGCGCGGGCGGGATCTCGGGCAGGACCGTCTGGTCCGTGAGGCCGGCCTGGATGATCGAGCGGAGCTCGGCGTCGATGGCCGGGTCGGTCGCCGGCTGGCGGTAGGACGCGAGCCGCCGCTCGACCTCGTCGCATGCCCGCCGGTACGTGTCCTTGCCGCCAAGGCGGAGCCACGCCTCGCGGTTGTCGCGGTCGACGATCGAGCTCGGCAGATAGAGCTCCGAGGGCCAATGAGCCATCGTATGCTCGGCCATGATCAGGTGCTGGTCGGCCATGAGCTGATCGATGAGCGCCGAGACGGGCAGGTCCTCGGCCGGCTGCACCTCGCGTACGAACTGGAGCGCCTGGGCGCACATCTCGTCGTCGAACACGAGCTTTGGCAGACTGAAGACGAGGAGGAAGTCGAGCATCCCGGGGCCGGACACCGAGTTGACCCCGGCGAGGGCCGCCAGCAGCGCGCTACCGAAGGTCTCGGCGCCGGCCTGGGCGTCGAGGATCTTGCCGTCGGAGAGGGCCATGTACGACTGGCACGGCAGCCCGAGCGCCTTGGCCACCGCGATATAGGCGACGTCGAGCCGGAGCGCCTCGATCGCCGCCATCGGCGCGCTGGCGATCTTCATGTGGAACGTCGCCGGGGCGCCGCCGAACAGGACCGGGGCACCCGGTTTGATGACCTGGGCCATCGTGATCCCGGCGAGCACATCGACGGTGTGGAAGACCGTCGCTCCGACGATCGTCACCGGAGCGATGAGCCCCATCAGCGTGACCGGCACGATCTCGACCGGGATGCCGGCCTCGACGCAGTCGATCATGTTCTGGCAGGAGTCCTCGCTGTAGCGGAAGTTGCCCGTGGCAGTGATCGTGAAGATGCTCATCGGGTGGGCGATGAGATCGGCTCGATCCGCCCGGAACAGCTGCATCATCTCGACCATTCGCGGCACGCCGTGTTCGGTAAACGCACCCGACACGACGGGCTTCTTCGAGTTGGTCAGCGTCATGTAGAGGCGCCACGCATCCGACACCTGGGCCTCGATGTCGAGATTCGTCGAGAAGGCAGTCGCGAGGTAGGCGATGTGCTCGAGGCCGTCGGCGAGCCGGACGTACTCGACGAAGTCGGTCGTGTTCGCGAGGCGCGTCTCGCCGGTTCGGTGGTCGAGGACCTTGAGGCCCGACGAGCCCGGGACGAAGTGGACCCGGTCGCCGCCGAGGTCAGCGTGCGGCTCGCCGTCCCGGTCGTAGAGCACGAACGAGTCCGGCGCAGAGGCGATCGCGGCCTCGACGACGTCCCGCGGAAACAGGACGCGTTCGCCTGTCGCGTCCGTGGGCAGACCGTGCTCGATCAGGCGCCGCCGCATCTCGGGGCCGCGGATCTCCATCCCGACCTCGGCCAGGACGCGCTTCGCCTCGTCGACGATCCGGCCGGTCAGCTCGTCGCCCAGGATGTTCAACGACGGCCGCATCAACGCTCCCATCGGTCCGGCCAGCACAGCCGTTGCCGTCAGCGTACCCTCCAGCGTCGGTCGCGGAGACTCTCAGCCATGGCGCCGATTGTGTGGCGGCCCGATTCCAATGCCCCCGGCGTTCCGCCTGATGGTGCCCCGGTTCCCTGCCACAGGACACGCGACGCACGCCGAGCCACGTTCCGGGCGGTCGATCAGTCGAGGGCGACCCGCTCCCGCCAGTGCGGAATCTTCGTCTCGAAACCCAGCGCCTTGACCTTCGGCTCGATCGCGATCTGGGCCTCCGGGTCGCCGTGGACGAGGAAGATCCGGCGGGGAAACCCGGGGTCGCCGGGCTGCTTGCCACGGGCGAAGTTCGACAGCCACTCGAGCAGCTCCGATCTCGTCGGCGTGGGCCGAGAAACCGCTGATCGAGCGGATCTGGCAGCGGACCTCGCGGAGCTGGCCATCGATCTTGACCTCCTTGGCGCCGGCCTGGAGATGGGCCCCGAGCGTCCCCTCGCCCTGGTAGCCGACGAACAGGATCGTCGCGTCCGGATCGCCGATGAGGTTGCGGAGGTGGCCGACGACGCGCCCGCCGGTCAGCATCCCGTTCGAGGCGACGATCATGTAGGGCCGGGGCGCCGTGGCGATCGCCTGCGACTCCTCGACGCGGCGGGTCACGTGCTGATCCGGGTAGTCGAGTGGCGAGCCGCCCGTCCCGAAGGAGCTCCGCGGTCTCCTCGTCGAAGTAGTCGGCATGGGCGCCGGTAGATGTCGGACGCCTTGGACGCCATCGGCGAGTCGAGGTAGAGCGGCAATAGCGGTATCGCCCCGGCGTCGATGAGCCGATCGAGCTGCCAGACGACCTCCTGGGTCCGACCGATCGCGAACGATGGGACGAGCAGCACGCCATTGGCCTCAGCCACGAGCCGAACCGTGTCGGCGAGGACCCGGATCGCCTCGTCCTGCGGCTCGTGCTCGCGGCCGCCGTACGTCGATTCGATGAGGATGTAGTCGGCGTCGGTCAGGATCGTCGGGTCGCGGATGATCGGTGTGTCCGGCCGGCCGAGATCGCCCGAGAAGACGATCGTCCGTTCCGGCCCGCCGGCGCGTTCGGCGACACGGATCCGAATGATCGCCGAGCCGAGGATGTGGCCGGCGTCGACAAACGTCGCAGTGATGCCCGGTGCGACCTCGATCTCCTCGTCGTAATCGATCGCCTTGAACTGCTCCAGGGCCCGTCGGGCCTCTTTCTGCGTGTAGAGCGGTTCGTCGAGGTCGACCTCGAGGACCGGCGGCTGGCGGCGGAGGTCCTCCTCGATGTCGTCGATAGCGGCGGCGCCGCCGCCGGCCGCTGGAGGGTGGCCATCGCGCCCCGTGCGACGCAATCGCCCAGGCGCCTTCGCCGCCGGTCTCGGTCGCGACGGCCACCTCTTCAGAGGCCGCCTCCGACGCGATCGTCGCAGCGTCCGGGGCGATGGGCGTCGCCGCGGCCGGGTTCTCAGCGAGCCGGAGCGCTGCGTCGTACGCCGCGCGCTCTTCCCGGTCGTCCGTGACGGCCTCGTCCGGATGCTTCCGCTCCCAGCGTGCTTCGCGCTTCGCGAACTCCTCCTGGAGGTGCCCGGAGTCGAGAAGGACGAGCTCGGCGAGCTCGCATGTGCCGTGGGTCGCGATGATTGGCCCGCGGAAGCCTTCGTCGACGACGTGGGGAACCAGCCCGCAGTGGTCGAGATGAGCGTGGGTCAGGAGGATCGCGTCGAGCGTCGCCGGGTCGAACCCGAGCGGGACCCGGTTCCGGACGGCCTCGTTCGGGCTGCCCTGGAACATCCCGCAGTCGACGAGGATTCGCGCCCGCTCGGTGACGAGCAGGAACTGGGAGCCGGTGACGGTCGTGGCGCCGCCGAGGAAGTGGATCTCCATCGGCGCATCGTGCCACGCCGCAGTGGCATGGAGCGTCCATCCAGGGCCGCTGACGTTTCGGCCCGCTCGCGGCCAGACGCCTGACTCCCGTTCGACCATGATCTGCGAGGATCAAACCGCAGGGAGGTGCGTGCGCATGGCGGACTACTCATTCGTCACCGAATGGCGCCTCGATGCCCCGATCGAGCGGGTCTACGAGGCGATCCACGACTCGCTCGCCTGGCCCGACTGGTGGCCCGCGGTGAAGGCCGTCGAGGAGATCCGCCCGCCCAAGGAACGCAGCGGCATCGGCAGCGTCCGCCGCTACACCTTCAAGGGCAGCCTGCCCTACAGCCTGTCGTTCGATCTGGCGGTCGAGCGAATCGAGCGGCCGAACGTCCTTGCCGGCCGAGCGTCGGGCGAGCTCGACGGGACCGGTGTCTGGACGCTCCGCGAGGAGGGCGGCCAGACGGTCGTCCGTTACGACTGGAACATCCGGACGACGCGCTGGTGGATGAACCTGCTGGCGCCGCTCGCACGGGGCGTGTTCAAGACGAATCACGACTTCGTCATGCGTAGCGGCGCGGCGGGAATCTGCGGCCTGCTCGGCGGGGTGAAGGGCACCTGCGCCTGGGTCGATGGCTGAAATCGGCTGGCCCACCGCAACACCCCCCGTCTCAATTTGATGACCGTAGTTCGCATCAAGCCGGGGGTCCGGGCGAAGGCCCGGCGAGGCCCCGGCGAGCCCATGCCCCTCGGTCCAGCCCCTCGTGATGCGCACTACAGGCATCAAGATGCGCACTACCGTCATCGGCTGACGACACCCTTCGCGCGAGATCCGCGAAGCCGCGTGCGCGGCTGCGGGCGCGGAGGAGACTCAGCCGATCGGCACTGTGACGATGGCGTCGACCGCGATCGCCGCGAAGAGCAGCGTCAGGTACGAGATCGAGTACTTGTAGAGTCGGATCGCGCCCGCGGTCGAGCCCTCCTCGGATGCATCCCTGGCGCCACAGGCGGTAGGCCTGACGGAGGAAGATCGCGCCGAGGACGACCGCCGCGACGAGGTAGATCCAGCCCATCCGGGCGACGGCCCAGAGGATGAGCGAGATCGCGACCATGAGGATCGTGTAGAGGCCGATCTGGCGGGTCGTCTCGGGGATGCCCCGGACGACCGGCAGCATCGGCACGCCGGCCGCCGCGTAGTCCTTCCGGATCCGCAGCGACAGCGCCCAGAAGTGGGGCGGCGTCCAGTAGAAGACGAGAGCGAAGAGGAGCAGCGCCGGGATGCCGACATTGCCCGTGACGGCCGCCCAGCCGATGACCGGGGGCAGCGCCCCGGCGGCCCCGCCGATCACGATGTTCTGGGGCGTCGTCCGCTTCATGACGATCGTGTAGACGACGACGTAGAAGGCGATCGCCAGCAGCGCGAGGAACGCCGCGAGGAGGTTGACGAACCACGCCAGGACGACGAACGAGACCACGCCGAGGACGAGGCCGAATACGACCGCCCGCTCGGGGTCGACCTCGTGGGCCGGCAGCGGCCGGCGTCGAGTGCGGACCATCAGTTCGTCGATATCGCGATCCAGGTAGCAGTTGATCGCGTTAGCGCTGCCCGCTGCGAGCGTCCCGCCGACGAGCGTCCAGAGCGTGAGCCACGCCCAGTGGCCGACCTGGATCCCCGGCACCTCGCGCGTCGCGAGGACCATCGCGGGGACGGTCGTGACGAGCAGCAGCTCGATGATCCGGGGCTTGGTCAAAGCGATGTAGGCGCGAACCGTGTCGGTCCTGGTGTGCCGCTCCGCGCTGTCTCCGTCGTCGCCGATCCGGCCGCCGGTCGCGCCCGTCCGGTCGCCGGCCGGTGCGGTCGCGGTCCTCGCCGCGTAGTAGCTCGTCGTTACGAGAGCTGCCATCGCCGCCCAGATCAGGGCGCCGAGGGCCACATGGAGCGTCTGGGTCCAGCCCGCCAGGTCGGTCAGGATCTGGAGGCCGCCGATGACCGCCTGGATCGGAAAGAGGACGGCCGCGACGAGCGTAAGCCGGAGGATCGGCCCGGTTCTAGCGCTGCGTCCGCCACGCCGCAAGGGTCACGCGCCGCCACGATCAGCCCGACGACGATCGCCACCCAGCGATGGAGGACGTGGGCCGACGTCGTCCTCGCTGAGCGGCGGCAGCAGCGAACCGTTCATCAGCGGCCAGTCGGGGAAGACGTACCACTGCGACGTGGCCGTCACCTGCGACCCGAAGAGCAGCAGGGCAAAGACCGCCACGGCACCGAACGCGGCGAGCGAGCGTGAACCGCTGGCTGCCACCGCGGCCGCCGATCCGCGCCGGATAGAACGACCGGACGAGGATGAAGACGAGCAGCCCGACGAGGGCCATCGCGGCGGCAAGGTGCGCCGTCACCGACTCGCCGGAGTTGTTGAGCCGGACCGTCTCGCGGCCGAGCCACGCCTGGAACCCGACGAGAAGCACCGCCCCGATCGACGGCCACAGGAGGCTCGGCCGGTCGCGATGGTCCCGGAACGCGACGAACGCCATGGCAAGCACCACGAACCCGATCGCGGCCGCGACCGTGCGATGGACCCACTCGATCCAGGCCTGGTAGTCGTCGAGCGGCGGGATCAGCTGGCCGTGGCAGAGCGGCCAGTCCGGGCAGCCCATGCCGGAGCCGGTGGCGCGGACGATGACGCCGATCGTCACGAGGGCGAGCGTCATCGCGACGCTGGCAATCGCCGAGTTGCTGGAACCGGGTCAACGCGCTCTCCCAGGAGTCGCCCGGCGGGCGACGCGGTTCGGGGGTCCGACGGTCCGGCCATTCTAGCGCGAGCGCCCGCCTGCGCCATTGACCGCTACCCTATCGGCCATGCATCCCCGAATTCCGACGGCCGGCGATGGCCGGCGTCCTGCTTCTCGCCTCGCGGCATGTCGTCACGTGCGGGCCCACAACGACCGTCGCCGCGTCCGCCAACGCCTCCTCGAGCCAGGCCGCGGCGGGCGTCCTCCCACTGATCATCTCGCAGCGAGCTCATCAAGGGGCCAAACCGCATCATCTTCTCGTTCCTCGACGCGAGCGGCACGAAGCCGTCGCGGATCGCCGGATCGGACCGCGACGGTCCCGTTCAAGGGGCCCGGCGGCGAGTCCGTCGCGGCGCCGGACGGCCAGTTCGTCTGGGCCATCGAGGACGTGGCTGGCGTGTACGTCACCCAGGCCGACGTTCCCGGTGGCCGGCGCCTGGATGGCGGTCTTCACGACGGCGGCGCCGGGCTCCCCGCAGCAGACGATCCCGTTCAGCTTCGACGTCAAGACCGACGCCAGCGTCGTCTGGCCCGGGCGAGAAGGCACCGTCGGTCGACACGCCGACCCTGGCCGACGTCGGCGGTGACGTGACGAAGATCTCGACGGACGCAGACCCCGACGCCTGCGTTCTACGAGACCTCGGTCGCCGACGCGCTCGCGGCGAACAAGCCGTTCGTGCTGGTCTTCGCGACGCCGAAGTTCTGCAGCACCAAGACCTGCGGTCCGACGCTCGAGAAGATCAAGACGGTCGCGACGGCCCACCCGGACGTGACGTTCATCAACGTCGAGCCGTACCTGCTCGAGGTCGTCGACGGCCAGCTCCAGCCGGTCCTGAGCGACGCGAACGAACTCCAGACGGCGCCGGCGACCGATGCCTACGGTCTTCTGACGGAGCCGTTCGTCTTCGTCGTCGACGGCGACGGCGTGGTCAAGGCGTCGTTCGAGCTGATCTTCACGCCCGACGAGATCGATCGAGGCGCTGACGGGCATCAGCTAGGCGAGGCTGCGGGCGGCGTCCTCGAGCCGGAACGCGACGTGCTCGCCGTTCTCGTCGCGATACGTCACCCGGACCGGCACGGCGTCCGACGTGGTGCACGCCGAGGTGGCCGGGCGGGAACTCGGCGCCGTTCTCCAGCTGACCGATGCGGAATTCGACGGTCCGCCCATCCGGCGTCCGGATCGCGAAGCCGCGGACGTCCGTGAGGCTGACCGAATCGACGAAGATCACGACGCCGACCTCCGTCTTCGGAGCCGGGCCGCATGAGCGTCGTGGCGACGACGAAGATCGCCGGCCAGAAGGGCGATCGCGATTCCCAGCGCCGCGATCGCGCCGCGGCGTTGCTGCATCAGCTCGTCACGCCCCGGTGCCGGTGCTCCCCGGCGCGTGGAGGGGCGCGCCGTCGGCGCAGTGCGGGCACGTCTCGGGGCCGGGCTCGTAGGTCGGCAGGTCGAGCTGCCAGAGCGGCCCGGAGCGAGTAGACGCGGCCGGTCGCCGGCGACGTGAGGGTCGGGCGCCCGCCGCTCCGATCGACGAGAACCGCGCATTCGACGATCTCGCCGCCCATCGCCTCGACCGCCGGGATCATCGCGAGGAGCGATCCGCCGGTCGTGAGGATGTCGTCGACGAGAAGGACGCGCTCGCCCGGGCTCGATCCGGAAGCCGCGCCGGAACTCACGGTGCGTCGTACCGTCGTCGTCGCGGACCTCCTCCGCGAAGATCGCCCGCACGCCGAGCTGGCGACCGGTCTCGAAGGCGAGGATGACGCCGCCGGTCGTCGGGCCGGCCACGAGGTCGACTCGGGAGGAGCCGTCATCGGCGCGATGGGCGGCCGGCCCAGAACCCGCACAGCTCGCTCGTCGCCGCGGGATCGGACAGGACCGCGAACTTCTCGACGTAGGCGTCGCCGTGGCGGCCGCTCTTCAGCAGGAAGTGGCCCTCGCGGAGCGCGCCGGACCGGCGGAACAGCGCCTCCGTCCGGGCGGCAACCGCGGCGCGCGCGCGATGCCTCGAGGGCAGGCTTGATCGTCGTCATCGCCGCGAAGTCTAGCGGGGCGCGATGTTTGCCCTGCTGTTGGACCCGCCGGTTACGGTCGGTACTCGACGCCCTTTGCCGACGGCGCGCCCGGCTTCCGCGGCAGCGCGGTCCCGATGAGCGGCGCGTACGAGTCGAGCCCGCGGCGGCGGCACTCAGCCTCGAGCTCGTCGACGAGCCGGACCGGCAGCGTCGGGTCGGCGAAGATCGCCGTGCCGACCTGGACCGCGACGGCGCCGACGGCGAGGAAGTCGAGGACGTCGGCGAGCTCGGTGATGCCGCCGATCGCGACGATCGGGATGTCGACGACCTGGGCGACCTCGTAGACGATCCGCAGCGCGACCGGCTTGATCGCGGGGCCCGACAGACCGCCGTAGATGTTGCCGAGCAGCGGCTTCGCTCGGGACGGCGCGACGGCGATGCCCGACAGCGTGTTGATCGCGGTCAGGGCGTCCGCGCCGGCGTCGGCGATGGCGCGGGCGATCGGCCGGACGTCGGCGACGTTCGGCGAGAGCTTGACGAGGAGCGGCAGGTCGGTCGCGCGGCGGACGGCGGCGGTGACGCTCGCCGGCGGCGTCGGCGTCGATCGCGAACTGGAGACCGCCCTTGCCGACGTTCGGGCAGCTGATGTTCAGCTCGATGCCGGCGACGCCGGGCACGCCGTCGAGCCGCCTCACGACCTCGACGTAGTCGCTCGACCGACTCGCCCGGCGACGTTGACGATGACCGGCACGTCCGCCAGCCGGTCCAGGTGCCCGGCGTACTTCTCGATGACCGCGTCGACGCCCGGGTTCTGGAGGCCGATCGAGTTCAGCATCCCGCCCGGGGTCTCGGTGACCCGCGGCGTGACGTTGCCGATCCGCGGCCTGAGCGTCGTGCCCTTGCAGCAGATGGCCCCGAGGCGATGGACCTCGACGACGTCGCCGTACTCGACGCCGTAGCCGAACGTGCCGGACGCCACGAGGATCGGGTTCTGAAGGACCAGGCCGCGACCCAGGTCGACCGACAGGTCGACCGCACGGACTGGCTCGGGCGCGAGCGGTGCCGCCTCCGGCTTGCTCATCCGATCGGGACTCCGGCCTGGTCGCCCGCTCCGACGCCCGAGCTCACGGGCTCGACAGCCGACAGCCACGAGACGCTGACGCTCAGCACCCAGCCGACGATCCCGACGATTGTCAGCCACTCGAGTGCCGCAACTGCCCAGATGTCTGGGCGGACCTCCGGGACGACAAGTTGACCGAGGGCGCTCGTGTTCGCAACCTCGCGGAGGAAGGCGATGAACGCGACGACCGTGACGAACCCGAGGATGGCATGCCCGCGCGAAAGGCGTGGATCGCGACGAAGTACGAAATCCAGCGAGGCAAGCGCGACCGCGATCCAGCCGAGGTTGAAAAAGTGGATGCGGCGATCCCGTGCGCACCGCCGTGGTCCATCGGAAAGACGCCGGCGAAGGCGCCGCCGATGCCGGCAAGGACGCCGACGACGCCTGCCGACAGCCTCAGCAATCCCGGTCGGCTGGCCGCCAGGCCGCTCATGAACACCGCGAAGCAGACGCCGCCGATGATCAGGCTCAAGTTGAACATCCCCGCCAGCTCGGACTGGGCGAGCTCACCCAGCTCGGACACGAAATGGTTGAGCGGGCTGAAGCGCTCGGCGTCCGCGCCCCGATACGCGACGGCGGTGGCGATCGAGCCGACTGCGATGACGCCTCCACCCACGATTCCTGCGAACGCTGCCTGGCGATCCCGTCCTCGCGACCTCGCCCTCACCAGCCCGCCTCCCAGTTGATCTCGTCCGAGGCGAACACCGGGCCCTCGCGGCAGACCCGCTGCGGCGTCCCGCTCGTCGCCATGACCACGCAGCCGAGGCACGCCCCGACGGCGCAGCCCATGTTCTGCTCCATCGACACCTGGAGGAACGCCTTCCGGCGCGCGGCCGGCGACCCGACGCGGATCCAGCCGGCCGCCGCCGCGCTTCCGGCCGAGCCTCGCCACGCCCGATCGCTCCCGCCGTCCCGCGGCCAGCCGCGCGAGCGCCGCGAGCATCGCCGGCCGGTCCGCAGGCGAACGCCTGGTCGGCCCAGGCCTCGTACTCGGGCACGAGCTCCGTCACGAACCCGCGCCTGCCCGACCGAGCCGTCGTCGGTCGCGATCACGTACTCGACCTCGTCGGGCAGCAGCGACGACGGATAGACGTCGCGCGCCGATCGCCGCCCCGAACAGCAGCGTCACCTGGCGGCCGTCGCGGATCGCCTCGTCGGCGAGGTAGCGGACACCGGCCATCCCGAGACCGCCGGCGATCAGCAGGAGGTGCCGCGATCGCGGGTCGACCTCGAACGGCCGGCCGAGCGGGCCGAGCATGTCGATCGGGTCGCCGGGCCGGAGCCGGGTGAACCATTCGGTGCCGCGGCCGATCGTCCGGAAGTGGATCGTGATGACCCCGGTCGCGAGGTCGGCGGTGTTGATCGAGAACGGCCGCCGCAGCACGAGCCCCGAGTAGTCGCCGGTCCGGACGTGGACGAACTGGCCGGCGCGCGAGCCCGTCGCGAGCGCCGGGGCGTGGAACGACTGCAGCCACTGGCCGGGCAGAATCTCGCGGCTCTCGAGGAGCTCCGAGGCGACGAGCCGCATCGTCACGCGCGGGGATCGTCCTCCTCGTCGTCCGCCGATTCGCCGTCGTCGGCGGCGGCGCCGTCGCTCTCGGCGATCGCCCCGGCCGGGATTCCCTCGCCTGTGCCGTTCGTCGCGTCGGGCGCCTGCCGCCAGCTCCGGGGCGATCGCCGGGTAGGCCTCGGCGAGCGCGTCGGCCAGGTCGCCGAAGACGTCGGTCGGGTCGTAGTACTCGACGAGCTCGTCGGCGCAGCTCGAGGCGCCGCCACTCGTTCTCCTCCTCGGTCAAGCACCTCGGCCGCGAACGAGCCGGCCGCCGTGAGGGTCAGCCGCTCGTCGTCGTCGTCGGTGATGATCAGGTCGCCGATCCGGCCGCTCAGCAGCGCGGCCGCGTCCTCGAACTGCTCGAGGAGGCGCGACTCGCTGCGCTGGCTCCGCTCCTGGAACTCCAGCGCGAGGTCGTACAGGCGCTGCGCGGCGAGCTCGTCGTCGTCCGCGTCGAGCGGGATCGGCTGCGCCGCGGCCCAGTCGTCGGCCGCCGCGGCGTACGGATCCGGGCCGGTCGACATCGCCTCGTCGACGCCGATCCCGGCGCCCTCGAGCATGTCGGGCGTCGCGGTCGGCTCCTCGCCGAGGCCGCCGGCGTCGCGGGCGGCCTCGGCGAACGCCGCGTAGAGGTCGGCCGGGTTGTAGAGCTCGACGAGCTCGGCCGGCCGACTCGATGACCTCGGTCTCGGCTCGTCCACTCGCCGCGTGAGCTCGTCGACGAAGCGCGTCCGGCTGCGGAACGTCAGGTCGGGCGCGATCGAGAGGTAGTCGGGATCCTCGTCGATGAGCGTCAGGCCGCCGAGCTGCGTCGATCCGGCCCTTGTTCGCCTCGAGGAAGCGGCGGAACTGGTCCGTCGCCTGGACGAGGAAGTCGGAACGCTCGAGGGCGGCGTCGGCCGCGATCTCGCCGAGCAGGTCGTTGCGGCTCGTGTCCATCGCTCTGCCTCCGTCTTCGCCGTCGCTCAGCCGTGGAATTCGAGATCCGGGCCCATCCGCTCTCGCAGGAACATCGAGTGGTGGCGCTGGAAGATCCACTCGCCGGCGCGATGCCCGAGCGCCCGGAGGCCCTCGTCGGCCTCCAGCTTGTCCAGTGTCGCGTAATCCGGCAGTTCCAGCAGGATCACGTTGTCGAAATCCCAGCCGTGGGCCACGTTGTACCAGCCGAGGAACCGGATCCCGTACTTGTCGCCGTACTCCCGCATCTGCCGCGCGAAGAGCGTCTTCATGTAGAACTTGAAGAACGCATCCCGGCCGCGGCGAACGGAGAAGTAGGTCGCGAGCACGGGCACGATGGGCGCGCCTCCTCCGGCGTTCGACGACTGGCGGCCGGCGCCGGTGGGCACCGGCGCCGGCTATTGTCGCACGGGCCCTTCGTCGGACGGGCTCTCGGAGTCGGGCGCGTCGTCGGGCACGCTCGGCCGGCTCGCGGCTCGGCGCCTCGTCCTCGATCTCGCCGACCGTCTTCGTGGCGCTGCCGAGCGGCCGCCGCCGCGTCCGCCGGTCGGCGGCGACGAGGCGGAGCAGGAAGATGATCGTCTGGCCGGCGACGAGCAGCAGCACGATCACGGCGAAGAGGAGGGCACGCTGAGCCAGTCGGCCAGTCCCAGGCGACGCTGAGCGGCGTCAGGACGATGACGATCGCCAGGACGACGACCTGGAACCGGAAGCAACCGAGGCCCGGGCCGCGCTCGGCGTCGAGCGCCTCGCCCTTGTACTCGATCGGGCCGGGGGAGGTCACGGCGTGGAACTCTACGGGACCGGGCCTCAGCCCGCCGCGCCTCCCTTTCTCGCCCGGAAGACCCCTCGACAACGTGATGACCGCGGCCGCGCAGCCCAGAGCCACCTCGCCCCACGTACCATCGGGGCATGTCGTCAGATCGACCACTCCCCCGCCGATCGGTTCGCCTGGCACCCCGAGCCCGACCTCCTCGGCTTCGGCGACGCCGCTGCCCGGCCGGCGCTCGAGCGCCTCGGTGCCGAGGCCTGGGCGGCTGCCCTCGACTACCTCTACGACCACGCGTTCGTCCGGGCGATGGGCGAGCCGGCCGGCTACGCCGAGCTGCGCGAGGCGTTCTTCGGGCCGACCGGCGAGCCCGGCCGCAGCCCCGCTCGACCCGACGCCCTCCGCCGACGCTCCTCGACGAGTTCCGGACCCGCGTCGCGCCGCACCAGCTCAACGCCTATCACCCGCGCTCGCTGAGCTACTTCACCCCGCCGCCGCTCGCGATGTCGGTCGTCGGCGAGCTGCTCGCCCAGGTCACCCAGCAGGGCGTCGACGTCTGGCACGCCGGTCCGCTCGCGACGTTCGTCGAGGAGGAGGTCGTCCGCTGGCTGTGCGACCTCGTCGGCTACGACGCCGACGAGCTTCGGGCTGCTGACCTCCGGCGGGGTCATGGCCAACTTCCTCGGCGATGGCGCTGGTCCGCGACGTCCGCCTCGCCGGCGCTCCGCGGACTCGGCCGACGCCGCCGCGGGGTGCGCGCGCTCGAGGGCGTCCGGGTCTACACGTCCGACCAGACCCACTTCTCGATCGCGCGGGCGCTCGACGAGCTGGGCTTCCCGGCCGACACGCTCGTCGTCCTGCCGACCGACGACCGCTTCCGCCTCCACCCGGAGCCGGTCCGCCGACGCGATCGCGCGCGACCGGGCGCCGGCCTCACGCCCGGTCGCGATCTCGGCGGTCGCGGGTTCGACGAACACGGGCTCGGTCGACCTGATCGAGCCGCTCGCCGAGCTGGCCCGCGCGCGAGGGCCTGTGGTTCCACGTCGACGCGGCCTACGGGGCGGCGGCCCGCCTCTCCGCCCGCGACGCGGGCCGCGTCCCGGGCCTCGAGCTGGCCGACTCGGTCACGGTCGACCCGCACAAGTGGTTCTTCCAGGCCTACGACATCGGCGGGCTGATGGTCCGCGACGGCTCGCTGCTCGAGCGGACGTTCGGCGGCCGGCAGCCCGAGTACTACCGCGGCGGCGAGGGCACCGGTCGGCTCGGCGGGCGCACCGGCGCCGACGCGACCGCGGACGACGACGACGGCCACGACGTCCCGGGCCAGCTCAACTTCTACAAGCTCGGCTTCGAGGGCACGCGCCGCTGGCGGGCGCTGAAGCTGTGGATGAGCTGGAAGCACGTCGGGACGCGCGGGTTCGGGCGGCTCGTCGAGGCGAACATCGACCTGGCGGCGCTCCTCGCCCGGCGCTGCGCGGAGAGCGACGACTTCGAGGCGCTCCCGCCGGAGCCGGAGCTGTCGGTCGTCTGCTTCCGGCACCTGCCCGGCGGCCGGGTCGAGGCCGGTCGCCGGTCGCCGGCCGAGCTCGACGCCCACCAGGATCGCCTCCAGGCCGCGCTCGAGGCCGACGGCGACGGCTGGCTCTCGACGACGAGCCTCCGCGGCGCGACGTGGCTGCGGGCCGGGATCGTCAACACCCACACGACGCCGGCCGACATCGACCGCTGCTCGCGACGCTTCGCGGCCTGGCGGCGAGGGCCGACGCCGGGGCCGAGGCGACGGCCGGCTAGGCGGTCGGCTCCAGCGCCGCCTCGAGGAACGCCGTTCGATCGGCGAGCGCGTCGGGCGGCCATGTCGTGCTCGGCGTCGTACGGCTTCAGCTCCGTCGCCTCGCCGGCGGCGCCGCTTCAGCTCGAGGCCGGTCATCGGGGCGATGAAGAAGTCGCGCCGGCCGAACTGGAGCAGCACCTTCGCCGGTGTCGACCTCGCCGATGTGCTCGATCGGGTCGAGCGGCCGCATCGCCGCGCAGGTAGTCGATCCGGTCCTCCTCGATCGGCCAGAACGGCGAGGAACCAGTCGGCCCAGCGCGGGACGGCGCGATCAGGACGTAGGCGGCCGGCCGGCGGTCGACGGTGCCGAGGAGCGATCGCGTGCATCCCGCCGAAGTCGTGCCCGACGACGCCGATCCGAGCCGGATCCACGCCGGCGGCCGCGTCGCGACCAGGTCGACGCAGCGCCGGAGGCAGCGCGACGTCGCCGACGATCCGCTCGCCGTCCGCGGTCGGAGCCGCTCGGGTCGCCCGCCCACGGGAACGTCAGCTGGGGCAGGACCGCCGAGCCGCCTCGGGCGCCGTGACCCAGTCGACGGCCTCGTCGACGAACTCGGTCCGGTTGCCGTTCGGTGCGTGGGTGTCGAACCAGTGGGCGAAGACGAGGCCGGCCGACGACGTGCGGGCGTCGACGATGGCCGGCTCGACCAGGTACGCCTCGATCGGCCACCCGCGCCGCCAGGCGCCACCCGGATGTCGCGGACGAGAACGCCGTCGCGGTCCTCGGCGCCGACGGATCTCGAACGTCGGCGGGCCGGCCGGAGGCGCCTCCGGCGGAGCGGGCGGCATGGTCACGACGCCGACGCTCCGACGAGCTGGCGCTTCCGGCCGTCGATGCCGGTCGTGGAGCCGGAACCACTCGCCGACGAACGGCAGGAACCACGGCCGGCCCTCGTACGGCGCCGGCACCAGCGGGAACCGCAGCCGCGAGAGCGCCGGCGCCGCATCGCCGGACAGCCACCGCCCGACCGCCGTTCCCGAGCCAGGTCATGAGCGCCACGCCCGTCCCGCAGCAGCCCATCGCGTAGGTCACGCCGTCCATCCGCCCGACGTGCGGCATCCGATCGAACGTGAAGCCGACGTTGCCGCCCCACGCGTAGTCGACGCGGTAGCCCGGCGAGCTGCGGATGGACCTCGAGCATCCCCTTGTGGAGGATCGCCGCGGTCCGGTCGACCGACGTCGGCAGGAAGCTGGCCCGCCCGCCGAAGACCATCCGCCGGTCGGCCGAGACGTGCCAGTAGTAGAGGAAGTTCTTCGTGTCGAAGAACGCCCGGCCCTTCGGCGAGAGCTCGCGGGCGAGGTCCTCCGGGAGCGGCTCGGTCGCGATGATGTAGCTGCCGATCGGGATGATCCGGCGGCGGAGCGACGGGACGAGCCCGTCCGTGTAGCCGTTCGTCCCGACGACGACCTCCTTCGCGAGGATCGCGCCGCGGTCGGTCTCGACGACGAACCGCCCGTCCGCCTGGCGGCGGATCGTCCCGCGCCCGGACGCCTTCGTGGAGGTCGGCGCCGGCCCGTTCCGCGGCCGCGGCCAGTCCGGCGAAGTACTTGCCCGGGTGGAGGAGCCCGCTCCTGGGCCACGGCGAGCCCGCCGTGATACGCGTCCGCTGCCGATCTCCTCGCGGAGCCGCTCGCGTGGCACGAACGCGGCGTCGACGCCGAAGTCGACGAGCGTCTCGGCCGGCCTCGATCAGGTCGCCGACGTGCGACGGCGCCGTACGCGAGGTCGAGGTAGCCGCACTCGCGGAACTCGCAGTCGATGCGCCTCGTCGGCGATCAGCCGCTTGACGAGCGCGTACGCATCGAGCGTGTCGCGGAACAGCTCGCGGCCGGTCTCCTCGCCGTAGCGCTTGATCAGCGTCCCGCGGGCCCCACTTGTAGCCGGGATGGACGATCCCGCCGTTGCGCGTCGAGCCGCCGAACCCGAGCCGTCTCCGCCTCGACGAGCGTGACCGCGGCGCCGCGCCGGGCGAGCTCGCGGGCCGCGGTGATCGCCCGTGTAGCCGCCGCCGACCACGACGACGTCCGCCGAATCGGGGAGCTGCCGCCCGCGCCGGTCCGGCAGCTCCGGCATCGTCGCGTGCCAGTACGGCCGCCGCTCGAAGTCGTCGTTCAGCGCTCGGATCTGGCATCGGGCGCAGCGTAGCCGAGCGGGCGGCCGTCATCCTAGCGCCCGACGGCCTGATGTCCCAGGTGGCCTTCAGCGGCTGAGTTCCAGGGCGGCCTCGTACGCGAGGCGGCCGCCGGCGATCGTCACCAGCACCCGGCCCGGCAGCTCGCGGCCGATCAGCGGCGAGTTCTTGCCGCTTCGACACCAGCGAGTCGGCCGTGACCGTCCACGCCTCCGACCGATCGAACACCACGAGGTCCGCCGGCTCGCCCTCGACGAGGCCGACCGGGCGGCCGACGAATCGCCGCGCCGAGCACCGCGGCCGGGCCCGACGTCAGCGCCTCGATCGCGCGCGCGCAGCGGGATCAGCCCCGCGTCGACCGCCGCGAGCAGCGACGCCGAGCGCCGTCTCGATGCCGCTGATCCCGTTCGCGGCCAGCCCGAACTCGACGTCCTTGTCGACCTGCGGTGTGCGGCGCGTGGTCCGTCGCGACCGCGTCCGCGGTCCCGTCGACGCAGCGCCTCGCGGCACGCGGCCGCGTCGCCGGCCGACCGCAGCGGCGGGTTGACCCGGAGCGAACGTCGCGTACGGCGCGGCCGTGATCGCGCCGATCCGCCCACGGGTCGCCGCGTCGCCTCCCACGCCCAGCGCCGCGCGCCGGCGAGCCACTCGTCGGTCAGCGCGAGGTGGTGCGGCGTGACGTCGCACGTCACCGGCAGGCCCGCCGCCTTCGCCCGCCGGACGAGGTCGAGCGCACCCGCCGGTCGACACGTGGGTCAGGTGGAGCCGCGCCGCCGGGCACGTCGCGGACGACCTCGGCGAGGATCGCCAGGTCGCGGGCGACGGCCGCCTCCTCCGCCGCGGCCGGGCCAGCCGCGCAGCCCGAGCACCGTCGCGACGAAGCCGTCGTTCGCCTCGGCGCCGGCGGTCAGGGTCGCGTCCTCGGCGTGGTCGACGAGCGGCAGCCCGAGCGCGCCGGCGTAGGCGAGCGCGTTCCGCAGGAGCTCCGCCGGACGCCGACCGGCGAGCCGTCGTCGGAGAACCCGACGACGCCCGCATCGGCCAGCTCGCCCAGCGCCGCCAGCGTCTCGCCGGCACGCCCCGGCCGACACCGCCCCGTACGCCAGGGCCCGGACCGGCGACCCGCGACGCCGCCGGCCGCGGCCTGGACCCGTGCGAGGACCGCCGGGTCGTCGAGCGCCGGCGTCGTGTTCGGCATCAGGCAGACGGTCGTGAAGCCGCCGTGGGCCGCCGCCGCCAGCCCGGACGCGATCGTCTCCGCGTCCTCGTTGCCCGGCTCGCGGAAGTGGGCGTGGAGGTCGATGAAGCCCGGGCGCGACGACGACGCCGCGGTCGTCGATCCCGCTCCGCGTCCTCGCCGTCGAGCCAGACGACCGACTCGAGGACGCCGTCGCGTGACGACGATCTCGCCCGGCCCCTCGCGGCCCGCTCGCCGGGTCGACCAGCCACGCCCGGCGAGATCTCGAGGTCCGCCACGACCTCGCCGACCGACGACGCCGCGGGCGCCGAGCCAGGCCATCAGCCGTGCGCCCCGGCGAGCAGGTAGAGCAGCGCCATCCGGACGGCCACGCCGTTCCGGACCTGCTCCTCGACGACGCGACTGGGCCCCGGCGGCGACGTCCGGCGCGATCTCGACGCCCTCGTTCATCGGGCCCGGATGCATGACGAGCGCGCCGGGCCGGGCGAGCGCGAGCCGCTCCGCGGTCAGCCCGTAGCGCGCCGCGTACTCGCGGAGCGACGGCAGCAGCCCGGACGCCATCCGCTCGCGTCTGGATCCGCAGCGCCATGACGACGTCGGCGTCGCGCAGCGCCTCGTCCACGGACGACGTGACGTGGAATCGCCGCCCGTCGGCGGCGCCGCGCAGCCGGCCCACGCCTCGAAGCCGCGCAGGAGCGTCGCCGGGCCGCACAGCCAGACGTCCGCGCCGGCGGCGGTCAGCGACCAGATGTTGGAGCGGGCGACGCGCGAGTGGAGGACGTCGCCGAGGATCACGACCTTGCGGCCCTCGACCGAGCCGCCGGGCAGCCGCGACCGCATCGTGTAGAGGTCGAGCAGCGCCTGGGTCGGGTGGGCGTGCCAGCCGTCGCCGCCGTTGACGACGGACCCGCCGAACGTCTCGGCCGCGAGGTACGGCGCGCCGGACACCGCGTGGCGCATGACGAGGATCTCGCGCGCCGAGCGCCTCGACCGTCCGGACGGTGTCCACGAGCGACTCGCCCTTCGACACCGACGACGAGGCCGCGGCGATGTTCACGACGTCCGCCGAGAGGTTCTTCGCCGCGACCTCGAACGAGACGCGCGTCCGCGTCGACGCCTCGTAGAACAGGATCGTCACGTTCACGCCGCGGAGCGCGGGCACCTTGCGATCGGCCGGGCGAGGACCTCGCGCATCGCGTCGGTCGTGCGCATGACGAGCTCGATCTCGGGCCAGCGTCACGACGTCGAGGTCGAGCAGGTGGCGGTGCGACCAGCCGACCGGCTGCTCGCCGGCGGCGAATCGACGATCGGGACCTCGATCGCGGGGCCACGGGCTCCCGATCGGTCACGGTCATCCGACCGGCGCCGCCGCGGGCTCGCTCTCGACGACGCGATCGATCAGGACCGCGTCCTCGCCGTCGATCTCCTCGAGGTGGACCCGGACGACCTCCTCGCGCGACGTCGGGACGTTCTTGCCGACGTGGTCGGCCCGGATCGGCAGCTCGCGGTGGCCGCGGTCGACGAGCACCGCGAGGCGGATCGCCTGCGGCCGGCCGAAGTCGACGAGGGCGTCCATCGCCGCCCGGATCGTCCGCCCGGTGTAGAGGACGTCGTCGACGAGGACGACCGTCGCCCCGTTCAGGTCGAACGGCAGGTCCGTGCCCTTGACGACCGGCTGCTGGGCGACGAGCGAGAGGTCGTCGCGGTAGAAGGTGATGTCGAGCGCCCCGACCGGGATCGTCGACGCCCTCGTTCTCGGCGATCGCGTCGGCGATGCGACGGGCCAGCGGCACGCCGCGGCGCTGGATGCCGACGAGGGCCAGGCCGGCGGTGCCCGCCTGCTTCTCGACGATCTCGTGGCTGATGCGGATCGTCGCCCGGCGGATCTCCTCCGCGGTCATGATGTGGCGGCCGCTCATCGCTCCTTCCCGGCCTCTCGGGGCCTCGTCTGCGGCCTCACGGGGCCGACTCGAAGGGACGCCCACAGGATACCGCAGCCCGCTGCAGTCCGACGCCGGCGCGGGCCCGAATCGGCCGGCATGCGCGAACATGGACGCGGACACATCGCCCTCGGAGGCCGGCCCAGCCCATGTTGACCTTCGGATACAAGGCATCGGCCGAGCAGTTCGGCCCGCGCGATCTGCTGGCGTTCGCGATCCACGCCGAGCGCGCGGGCTTCGACAGCGTCTTCGTCAGCGACCACTTCCAGCCGTGGCGCCACACCGACGGCCACGCCCCGAACTGCTTCGCCTGGCTCGGCGCGCTGGCGATGCGGACGCAGCGGGTCACGATCGGGACGAGCGTGCTGACGCCGTCGTTCCGCTACCACCCGGCGATCGTGGCCCAGGCGTTCGCGACGCTCGGCTGCGCTGGCCGGACGACCGGCGGGTCGTCCTCGGGCTCGGCACCGGCGAGTCGCTCAACGAGGTCCCGCTCGGCATCGAGTGGCCGGACCAGAAGGAGCGCTTCGCCCGGCTCAAGGAGGCGACCGAGCTCATCCGGAAGCTCTGGACCGAGAAGTTCGTGACGTTCGAGGGCGAGTTCTTCAAGACCCACAACGCGACGATCTACGACCGGCCGGAGCGCCCGGTCGAGTTCTGGATCGCGGCCTCCGGGCCGGCCGCGGCGCGCCTCGCCGGACGGGTCGCCGACGGCTTCATCTGCACGTCCGGCAAGGGCATGGAGCTGTACTCGGAGACGCTCCTCCCCGCGGTCGCCGAGGGCGCCGAGAAGGCCGGCCGGTCGACCGACGCGATCGAGAAGATGATCGAGGTCAAGGTCTCGTACGACAGCGACCGGAAGCGGGCGCTCCAGGACTGCGGGATCTGGGCGGCGCTGGCGCTGCCCGGCGAGACGAAGATGGGCGTCGACGACCCGCGCGAGATGGAGCGGCTGGCGGCCGAGCTGCCGCTCGAGCAGGCCGCCACGCCGCTGGCTCGTCTCGGACGACCCCGACGAGCACGTCGAGCAGATCCGGCCCTACATCGAGCTGGGCTTCACCCACCTGGTGTTCCACGCCCCGGGCAACAACCAGTCCCGGTTCATCAACGCTCTACGCCCGCGACATCATCCCCGCTTCGCGAACGCTGCGGCTGAGCCGGCACTCGCAGACGATTGCATTCGTCGCGGCTGGGCATGGCCGTCCAGGCGCGACAGTCAGTAGACCGACACGGTGACCCGTGTCGTGCCGCCCAGGATGGGCAGCCGCAGATGTCGAAGAAGTCGGGGGCGTAGAGGTCCACGATCCGGTTGGTGCCGGCGATCGGGCCGTAGTCGTTGATGCCCGCTCGATGCAGCCGCCGCCGCCGCAGATGATCACCGTCGTCCCGCGCGGCAGCCGCATCGCCGTCGTCCCGTGGTGGTAGAACGTCGCGACGCCGTCAGCTTGTACTTCGGCGGCTTCTGGGCCGGGCCCGCCGACAGACGCCGGCTGGCGGACGGTCGGCCGGCCGACGACCCGTTCGGGCTCCGCTCCGGGCGTCATGAACGCCGTGTCGGCGTCGACCCGGCCGGCCGACGCCAGCGTCGGGATCGAGGGGCGCGACGGCAGGTCGGACGTCGCCGCGGCGTTCGCTGGGATCGAGATCGGCTGGAACGCGGCTGGGTCGATGGCACTCGGCGGAGCTCGGAGCTCCGAGAGCCGGCAAGGCCCGGCAGCGCGACCAGGGCGAGGGCGGCGGTGAGCGCCGCGCTCGCGACCAATCGGGTCGGTCGCACGATCCGCGCACGATACGACGATTCGGATCCGCCCGCATCCGCCGTGCCATTGACGGGCGGGCGCCGCGCTCAGCGAACGAGCAGGAAGTCCCCTGGCGCGCTCTCGACCTGGCCGAAACTCGTCGTCCGTCCAGGCCAGGATCAGGACGGCTTCCCTCTGCGTCGAGCTGCCTGCGGCGGCGCGGCCCACGCCAGGCGGCCGTCGTCGATCGAGAAGCCTGCGAGCGCCGGCTCGTCCTCGAGCGGCGGGTTTTCGAGATCGATCGAGCCGTCGAACGGGTCGACGACGTACAGGCTCAACTTCCCGACCGACGGGTCGTCCGCATCCGCGACCCAGACGGCGAGCCGCGTGCCGGTCTCGTCCCAGCGCGACGTCCCAATCGGTCAGCGGGCCCTCGGCGATCGTCGTCTCGCCGCGGTTCTCGGCCTGGTCGCTCGCGTCAGGGGCGATCGGCGACCGGCGCTCGGGTCGGGAGCCGTCCGTAGGTCGCCCCACCGCCCGATGACGAGGCGCACCGTCCTCGGTCTGCCAGCCGAGATCCATCGTCGGTCGGCGTCGAGCGTCCCGGCCCAGTAGACCGCGGCGTTCTCACCGCTCGGGTCGACGGCCGGCCGCCAGGCGAGCCCGGCCTGCGGAAGCGCGACCGGCGTCGGCCGTCGCTCGCGAGCACGAAGGCCGCCGGAGGTTCGGCCGAGGCGCCGTCGGCCGAGGTCACGACCGTGCTGCCGACGATCGTCGTCGCCGGACCACGAGCCGAAGACCGATCGGTGGTCGGTCGTGACGGCGCGGGCCTCGGCGTCGCCGACCGTCCAGACGTAGATGTCGGGGCCGTGCGAGCCGTCGGCACGGCCGAGCCGTGAAGGCGAACGCCGAGCCATCGGGGGCGTAGGCCGCGGTCGTGTCGAGCACCTCGAGGCCGGTCGCGATCTCGACCGTTCCGGCCGGCGGTTCGCTCGGGCCGGCGGGCTCGGCTCGACGGGCGAGCTCGGCGACTGGCGTCGGCGGCCGCTCGTGTCCGAGCCCGATGGGGATGGCGTCGGCATGAGGGACTGCTGGGTCGGGTCTGATCGGACGGAGTCGCATCCGGGCTCCGGTGCGTCCTGTTCGGCCCGAGCGACCGCAACAGACGCTCGACCCGTTCGGCGCTGTCGCCGAGAACGACGAGCGGCGCGTCGCCCGATCCGAACACGGTCTCCGGGCTCGACGAGCGGGCCGATGTCCTCACGACTTCGCTCGGCTGCGTCGTCGCGCAAGTCCGGCCCCCGGCGGACAGACCTCCTTGATCTGGCCGTGGTTGATCGCGTAGCCTCGCCGTCGTGATCGAGGCTGACGTACGCGACGTCCTGGCGGGCCGACGGCGAGCGGCGTCGGGCGCGGCGAGCGGGCGGTGTCGCTGGCCGACGGCGATCTCGTTCGGTGCGGCGGGCGTGGCCGTGGCATCGCCGGGGAACCACTGGGAGGAGGTCAGGGTTCCGACGGCGATTGCCACGACCAGCGCACCGGCGAGGAGGGCGTACGGCCTGAGAGCGGATCGGCGCGGGCCGCCGCGAGGTTGGAGAGCGCGATGGCGCGCCTCGCGCTCGATCGCCGCTGCCGTCCGCGCCCACAGATCGCGGGGCGGGGCGGGCATCGCGCTCGCGCAGGGCGCGAAGCTCGAGGCGCTGGGCCGCGTACTCGACGGCCGTGACCGCGAGCACTCGGCGCAGCCGCGAGGTGCTCGTCGAGCCATTGACGCCTCCTCTGCATCGAGCGGACCGTCGAGGCGCTCCGCGAGGCGCGCGCGGGCACGGTCATGCTGGGTCGACCAGTCGTCGTTGCGCCCGCCGCGGCCGCCGATGACGGTCATCGCTTGTCCCCGGAAGTCGCGGTCATGCCGCGCTCGGCCTCGGCGGCACGCTCGGCCGCGAGCGCCTGGCGGAGGCTCTCCCGGGCCCGAGTGAGCAGCGCCCGCGCCGCCACGTGGCTGACGCCGAGCGCTGCCGCAAGCTCGAGGCCGGTGAGGTCGTGGAGCTCGGCCAGCAGGAGTGCGGCCCGCTGGCGCTCGGGAATCCGCTCGAGGGCGCGCTGGAGGTCGCCGGAGATGTGGGCGTCCATCACGAGGTGCTCGGCCGACGGGACCGCGCCGCGCGACTCGCCGGTCCATGGCAGGAAGCGAACGATCTTCTGGCGGCGGATGTGGTCGAGCGCGACGCGATGGGCGATCTGGTAGAGCCATGCCCGGGCGTTCTCCGGCTTCTCGAGGCTGTCGTACGCGCGGTATGCCTTGACGAACGCGTCCTGGGTCAGGTCGGCGGCGAGCTCTGGGTCGCGGACCATCCGGATGAGGTAGGCGTAGATCTCGCCGTGATGCTTGGCAAACAGCTCCTCGACGAAGAGGCCCGCGACGTCGTGATCCCAGGCGACTGGCTCACGGCCGCGCCGCCCGAGCATGGCCCGGCTCGACGCCGAGTTCGCCGCTGAGGCCGCCGACCATGAGTCCTCCGTGAAGTTGGAGAGTGGAGGGAGCCGAGCGACAGGCGTCGCGCGCTCCACGAGGCAGAGACGAGGTGTGCCGTCATCGTGTGACGCCGTCCCCGCCAACGGCGCACCGGCCATCAGCCCGTCGCCTCCGTTGCATCGTGGAAGGCCGGTCGGACGCGACCGAGCAGCTCCTCCACCGCGTCCTCGGGCGAGACGGGATTGACCGGCAAGCCCGTTCCCAGCTCCAGCCCAGCGATCTCCCGCAGCCGCGGATGGACCTCCCAGTGCCAGTGGTACGTCGCGTCGACCTGCTCGCGGAGCGGCGCTGTGTGGAGGACGAGGTTGTACGGCGGCCCGTCCAGGCTCGCGGCGAGTCGGCCGAGAACCTGCCGGAGCGCCTCGGCGGTCGCCGTCGACGTCCGCGTCCGTCGCTCGTCCCGAAGTCCGCGTCGTGGCGTCGGGGAACGATCCAGATCTCGAACGGCGATCGCGAGGCGAACGGCGCGAACGCGACGGTGGAGTCGTCCTCCCAGACGATCCTATCGGGCCGACTCGTCTCGTCGCGGACGAGGCGGCACCACGGGCACTCCCCTTCGCGGATGACGAATCGGGCCGAGCCGCCCAGCTCCTCCGCGATCCGGTGCGGGATCTGGGGAAGGTCGTAGAGGTCGAGGCAAAGGTGGTTCGTCCGCGCTCCGGCCTGGGCGCCCCAGTTCTGGATCAGCTGGAGGTGGTCCGTCTGGCCCGGTCGAACGCGCGTCCGAGATAGCCGCGCGTGCGCGGGCGACGAAACCCTCGATGATCTCGTTGCCGACCGCGTGGAGCGGCCGGTGCTCGCCGGGAGGCGCGACGATCGTTCGCCAGCTCCCGCTCGCCCGCGCCTGCGACAGTGCGACCTGGGCGAGCGTCCCGTCCAGCTCGCGCGACTCCTCGTCGGTGCCGACGACGTGGAACGCGAAGTCCTTGAGCGTCCGGACCCGAATCCCGTCACCTGCCGGCAACCGGCAGTTCTGGCAGTCGCCGCCATCGTCGACCAGCTCGGCCGGCGTCGCGAACCGGTCGCGATGGAAGGCACGATCGACGACGGTTGCGACCCACCAGCCGGTGATCGGGTCCTTGCGGAGCTCGAACAGTCCTGCGGCCATTAGCTCAGCCGGACCGGCGCAGAGATACGGCAAGCTCCCGAGCGAAGACACTGGCCGCGGCCTCCACGGACGGGGCCTTCAGCGTCCGGCGCCTCGTTGTGCCAGCTCGCGCGCGATCGATGTGGATTCGACTCCCGGCATCCCGCATGGGTCGATCAGGTCGAAGTCGGCCAGCTCCGGATCGATATTGAGGGCGATCCCGTGATAGCTGACGCCGCGCTCGACGCGGATTCCCAGTGCCCCGAGCTTCCTCGGCGACGGTCCGTCCGGGTCGCACCAGCAACCAGGGTGGCCGTCGCGTCGGGCCGCAGCGACGCCGAACGTCTCGCTTGTGGCGACCATTGCGGCCTCGAGGGCGCGAACGAGCGGGCGGAGCAGGAGGCCGCGGCGCGACAGCGCGATGATCGGATAGGCGACGAGCTGGCCGGGACCGTGATACGTGACCTCCCCACCCCGCTCGACTCGGAGAACCTCGATGCCGCGGCGGGCAAGCTCCGCAGGCGATGCGAGCACGTGGGACTCATCGGCATGCTTGCCGAGGGTCAGGACCGCGGGATGCTCGAGGAGCAGCAGCTGGTCGCCGATCTCGCCGTCGGCGCGGGCGGCCGCTAGCCGCTTCTGGAGATCCCAGGCCTCTCGATACGCCATGCGGCCGAGCCATCGGACCAGGAGAGGTGGGCCGGGCGTGGCGTCGGCCGGGAGCGTGGTAAGGAGCGTGGCGGTGTCCACAGGCTCACCATAGCAGGCAGCCCAATCCGTCTCGACTCGGCCTACGACGCCGCGCCGCCTGCACGGTTGCTGACCGTTGGGCTATGAGTACCTGACGCGGCGCCGGCGAGCCAGAGGCGCCCGACGCCGTCAGCTCGCGGGTTTCGACGGCTCGGTCCCGCCGTAGACGTCCTTGGCCAGCTCGTAGGCCCGCTTCTCCATATCGAGGACCGTCTGGCGGAGCGTGGTCAGGTCATCGCTGCCGAGCATCGTGACCTCAATCAGCTCAAGGACCTCCTGGTCCTTCTCGAGCGCGCCGGCCCAGCCGACGCGGACATTGCCGATCCCCGGTGCGTAGTACTTGAGCTGATAGGCGTCGGGCTCGTCACTGTTGTACTCCGTGGTCACCAGGACGTCGTCGTAGCAGCCGGCGGGAACGCAGGTCGCCGAACCCGTCTCGAAGATTCTGGCCCGGTCCGCCCAGCCGACATCGGGGCCCCAGCCCTGCGAATAGCTGAGGCTGCCGAGCTGCGGCTTTGCCTTCATGTAGATCCCGGCCTTGTCGTCCTTGACCCCGGCGATCCAGGCCGGCGTTCCGACGATCTCCCCGTCCTCGTACTCCTCGGGGTACTCGCCCATGTGCCAGACCGTGCCTTCGTCGTCCTGGGCCCAGAAGGCGAGCTCCGCCTCGACGAGCTCGCCGGCCGTGAAGTCAAGCTCGTAGCCGATCCTGTTCTCCACGCCATCGATGACCTTGGTCATGTCGGTGACCGTGATGACGACGCTGTGGGGGATTCGCTCGCCCTCGTCGCCGTTGATCTGGCCCTCGAAGGTCAGGCGCGTCCCCGGGATCAGCGGGTAGTAGACGTTGTCCACCGTCGTCGGGTCACTGAAGGAATCGCGGGGGAACGTCTCGGTCAGCGATTCGGTCGGTTCGGGCGCCACCGTCGGCTCCGGTGTGGGCGTCGGCGAAGGCGTGGCGGAAGGGACGCTGGCGATGGAAGGCGCCGAGGCAGCGCCGGGCGAGGGGCTGGCGACCGAGGCGCAACCCGCGGCCGCGAGTACGGTCGACAAACCGACTGCCAGGAGACCAACGATGGGACGCATGTTAAACAGACCCCCCTATAAGCCCCCGGTGACGGTAGATCAGGTTGCCTGGACCGCGGCCTCCGTTCCGCTCCCGCCGACCCCACGCCTGGCGAAACGCAGGTAGAGGGACGGGACCACGAACAAGTTGAGCAGCGTCGAGGTGACGAGGCCGCCCAGGATGACGATCGCCATCGGGTGCTCGATCTCGTGCCCCGGTAGGTCGCCGGCGATCGCCAGCGGCACGAGGGCCAGACCGGTAGCAAGGGCTGTCATCAGGATCGGCGAGAGCCGCTCCCGCGCCCCGCGGATGACGAG
This sequence comes from uncultured Chloroflexia bacterium, assembly GCA_963720315.1. Classification (GTDB taxonomy): domain Bacteria; phylum Chloroflexota; class Limnocylindria; order Limnocylindrales; family CSP1-4; genus CF-46. The sequence continues at coordinate 1,013,961 of CAVRFC010000005.1, read as the reverse complement.
CCCCGGACCGAACTCCTCGCCCTCGTAGCGCTCGAGGTGTTGGAAGTGGTTGATCATCATGATCCCGTTCCGGGCGGCGATGCCGAGGACCGTGAAGAACCCGACGAGCGAGCCGAGCGAGATGACCCCGCCACCGACCCACGCCGCGAGGACTCCGCCGACGAGCGCCGACGGCAGGCACAGGAACGACAGGATCGCCAGCCGGGTGCTCCCGAACGAGGCTTGGAGAAGCAGGAAGATCCCGATCACGGCGGCGAGGGCGAACAGCAGCAGGCGGCCCTCGGCGGCCTGTCGCTCGGCGTACTCGCCAAGGAACTCGGGGTGATAGCCCTCGTCGAACTGGATGGTGGCGACGGCTGCTTCCACGTCGCCGAGGACCGCACCCAGGTCGCGTCCGCTCACGTTGGCGTCGACATCGATGCGACGGTTGAGCCCTTCATGGCTGACGCTGTTGGGACTGGAGACGACGCGTACATCGGCGAGTTCGCCGAGTCGGACCGGTCCCGAGACCGGCGTGTCAATCGGGAGGTCTTCGATGTCGGTCACGCTCTCGCGAACGGTAGGCGTCGTCCAGACCATGACGTCGTAGGCCTTGCCGGCGACGAAGATGTCGCCGACCTCCTCGCCGGCCAGCAAGACCGAAACCGCGCGACGAACGTCACCGGGCTTGATCCCGTAAGCGAGGGCCTTGGCGAGGTCGACCTCGACCTGGACCTGGGGAATCTCGACCTGAAGCTCGCGATGTAGGTCGATGATGCCCGGGATCCCGGACATGGCCTCCTCGAGCTCGATGGACTTCTCCCGGAGAACTTCGAGGTCCGGCCCGTAGATCCGGATCACGATCGCGTCGCTGGAGCCGGTAAGGACCTCCCGGATCCGCTCCTTGAGATACGTCTGGACGTCGCGGCGCAGGCCGGGATAGCCATTTACGACTTCCAGAATGGCGTCATGCGTGCTGGCGTAGTCGACGGCCGGGTCGACGCTGATCCAGTTCTCACCGAAGTCGATGCCGTACGGCTCGTCGGCCTGAAAGGCCTGGCCGATGTGGGAGCCGCAATTGCGGACGCCGGGGATCGAGCGCAACTCGATGCATGCAGCGGTCGAGACCCGGACCTCCTCCGCATGGGAGGTCCCAGGCGCGGTCACCCAGTGCATCAGGAAGTCCCGCTCCTTGAAGTCCGGCAACAGCCCCTGGCCAAGCTGGGAGAAGACGACGGCGCCGGCGACGCTGATGGCCCCGACAGCGACGAACGCCGGCCGGGAGCGGCGAACGATCCGGGTCAGGAGCCCCTCGTAGCCACGCTGGAGGATCCGGGCGACCGGCGAGCCACGTCGTTCGACTGCGGAGTTGCGGAGCAGGATCAGGGCCATCGCTGGGGTGACCGTCAGAGCGACGGCCAGGGAGGCCAATACAGCCAGGCCGTACGAGATCACCAGCGGCTGGAAGAACGCTCCCGATAGACCCCCGACGAAGAAGACCGGGATGATCGCAACGACATCGATCAGCGTCGCGTAGATGATCGCGCTACGGACCTCGAGAGAGGAATCAAGGACGATCGACGCCGTCGAGCGGTTGCTCCCGGCCAGCCGGTGCTGGCGCAGGCGGCGGACGATGTTCTCGATGTCGATGATCGCGTCGTCAACGACAACCCCGACGGAGATGATCAGCCCGGCAATCACCATCGTGTTGATCGTCGTCCCGCGGAGGTCGAGGACGAGCATGGCGGCCATCAGCGACAGCGGGATCGCGACGAGGCTGATCAATGCCGTCCGCCAGTCGAACAAGAACAGGACCAGGATCACGAAAACGAGGATGGAGCCGATAAGGAGCGCCCGGGCGAGATTATCCAGGGCCACGGAGATGAAGGTCGCCGGCCGGAAGATCGTCGTGTCGATCTCGATGCCCTGGAGACCCGGCCGCAGCTCAGCGAACGCCTGCTCGACGCCGCGGGTGACGTCGAGGGTGTTGGCCCACGGGAACTTCTCGACGATCAACATGATCCCTGGGCCGTCGTTGATGACGGCGTCGCCGACCAGTGGCTGGAAGTCGGTGACGAGGTTCGCGACATCGGTCAACGGGATTTGCCTGCCGAGTGCGTTCTCGACCCTGACGTTGGCGAGACTCTCGGCAGTGATGACCGTCGGCAGGTGCTGGACGACGATCCTCTGGGTGGCGGTGTCCACAAAGCCGCCCGTGCCGATCAGGCTGCCGTCACTGAAGCGGAGGAGCCCGGCGTCGAGGGCGGATGCAGCCGCCACCATCACATCGTCGAGGGTGACGCTCTTCGCCGCCATCTGCTCGGGGAGGACCTGGACCTGGAGCTGCTTGAGCCGCTCGCCATAGATCGTGACGTTGGCGACACCCTCGACGCTGAGCAGCCGGCTGCGGATCGTCCAGTACGACGTCATCGACAGATCCATCATGGACATCGTGTCCGACGACAGGCCCACCTTCAGGACCCGGCTCGTCGCCGAGAGCGGCTGGATCATGAACGGCGGACTGGCCCACGTGGGTAGCGTCGCGGCCACGTTGGAGAGGCGTTCGGCGATCAGCTGGCGAGCCCGCAGGAGATCTGTTTGTCGGGTGAAGATCAGCTCGATCTGCGAGAGCTGCGGCACGGACTTCGAGCGCAGGATGTCGAGCCCCTCGATGCCGGCGAGGGCCTGCTCGATCGGCACGGTCACGAGGGATTCGACTTCCGCGGTCGACATCCCGAGAGCGATCGTCTGGATCTCGACCTTTGGCGGGGCGAACTCCGGGAACACGTCGACCGGCACGTTCTGGATCCGGCCGAGACCGATGACCATCATCCCGGCCGCGGCGGCGAGGACCAGGAAGCGGTAGCGCAGGCTCGAACGAACGATGAGGCGCATCATGGTGGGGATCCTTCCGGGTCAGCAGCGTTCAGCTGACCGCCTCAGTGGCCACCACCAACACCGGTATCGACGCCCCACAGCTCCGCCGTCCCGACGGTGACGACCGCCGTGCCAACGGGCGGGCCGGACGACAGGTACGCCAAATCGCCCTCGATCCGCTCGACCTCGATTTCCTGGCGGACGAAGTCACGGCCCTGGGGATTCGTGTAGACCCAGGTCTTGCCAGCCTTGTCGTAGACGAGAGCCGCGTACGGAATGGCTGTGCCCGCGCCGGCCGCAGAAACGGCTCCAGTGGCGATCCCGAGGCGCTCGGCGGCCTTGGCCGACAGGGTCAACCGGCTGAGTCCTGAGGCCTCGTTCTTTTCGACCTGAACGGGCGGATCCTCGGAAACGATGCCTGCCACCTGCCCCTGCGAACAGCCCGCCAGCACGAACGCAGTCAGGCCCAGGACGATCAGCGCCCTCCGATTGCTCCGCCCCATCGTGAACCTCTCTCTCGTGCTGGTTGACCTGGAAGTGCTCATCAGACCGGACTCATGCCGGGCTGCTCGACCAGCTGGGTTGCCGCGTCCGGCTCCGGGCTTGGCCCTGAGCTGAGGTACACGGCGGGGACCAGGAACAGGGCGAACAGGGTAGAAGTAGCGAGGCCACCGAGGACAACGATCGCCATCGGTCGGAGGATCTCGATCCCCGGCAGCCCGCCGAGGACGATGAACGGTGCCATTGCGAGGGCCGTCGCGATCGCGGTCGCCAGGATCGGCGAGAGCCGCTCCCGGGCTCCGTCGAGAATGAGATCCGGCCCGAGCTCCGCGTCCGGAGCGCTCTCGAGCGCCTGGTAGCGGTCAACGCTCACGATGCAGTTCCGGACCGCGATCGTGAGAACCGCGAACAATCCGGCGACGACGCCGATCGAGAAGAACCCGCCGGTCACGATCGCGCCGAGAGCCGCCCCGACCAGCGCCACCGGCAGAGCCACGTAGACGAACAATGCCCGCCGCCAACTGCCGAAGGCCGCCTGGAGGAGGAGGAAGATCGCGAGGGCCGCGCCGACCACGATCGCGATCAGGCGGGACAGGTCCGCCTGGGCCTGGAGCGAGGCGCCGAGGACCTCGGCGCGGTACTCCAACGGGAATGCGACCGCCGCGAGACGGCTGTTGACGTCCGTCATGACTGAGCCGAAGTCGCGCCCGCGGACATCCGCCACCACATCGATGAACCGGAACACGCCCTCGCGCCGGATTATGGAAGGGCCGCTGCTGATGCTCACATCGGCGACGTCTCCGAGTCGGACCGTGCCGTCACTGGTCGGGACGATCACGTTGCGGACACTGTCGATGCTGTGGCGGGCTTCCGGCGAGCCCCAGACCACGACTTCGAAGATCTTCTGCTCCTCGAACAGGAAGCCGACCTCGATGCCGGCCACCTGTGTCGCCGCAGCCCGCCGGACGTCGCCCGGGGCGACGCCGCGCGCGCCGGCCCTCTCGAGGTCGACGGCAATCTTGAGTCGCGGCTCTTCGATCGGGGCGACGACAGCGAGGTCGACGAGGCCGTCGATCCCGGTCAGGGCCTGGGCGACCTCGTCGGCCTTCTGGCGAAGGATCGCGTCCTCCTGGCCGTAGACGCGGATGGCAACGTCATTGGGGTCGCCCCCGAGGACATCGGTCGTCCGGTCGCTCGTGTAAGTGCTGACCGCGTGGCTGAGACCGGGGTAGCCGGCGACCGTGTCGCCGATGGCGGCGAGCGTGGCATCGTGGTCGGCGGATGGATCGATGTTGACCCAGATCTCGCCGGCGTTGGTGCCCACGACCTGGTCGGAGGTGATCGCCCGGCCCGTATGGGCACCGACGCCACGGACACCCGGAATAGACCGGAGCTCGGCCCCAGCCAGGGCGGCGATCCGGTTCATCTCCTCGCGCGAGGTGCCCGGCGGGCCTTCCCAGCGGATCAGAATGTCGCCTTCCTTGAACGGCGGAACGAAGGAATCGCCGAGATGCGGCGCCGTGACCGCGCCGGCCACGACCACGACCACGACCGTGACGGCGGCGGCGGCCAGGAACATCGGCCGGGTGCGCCGGAGCAACCGCGACAGAACTGACCCGTACGCGTTGTGGATGCGCCTCGACAGCGGGGTCTGGTGCCCGTTCCGGGCCGTACCCGCCAGGAGGAGCAGGGCGAGGGCCGGCGTCACCGTGAGCGCCACGACCATGGACGCCAGCATCGCGAGTACATACGCGATGATCAGCTGCGGCAGGAACGCTCCCGCCTCGCCCGAAACGAAGAGCGCCGGCGCCATCGCGGACAAGGCAATTAGCGTCGCGAATAAGATCGGGCGCCGCCGCTGAAGGGCGGCCTCGAGGATGATCGACGCCGCCGGCGTGCCGGCGTCGGTGCCCTCCGGATGGCGACCGCGGCGGAGGACCTCGTCGATCCCGACGATCGCATCGTCGATGATCACGCCGATCGAGAGGACGAGGCCGGCGACGACGATGGCATTGAGCGTCGCACCGAGGCCGTTAAGGACCAGCAGGGCGGCCACCAGCGACAACGGCAGGGACACCAGGCCGATCAGCCCGGCTCGCCAGTCGCGGAAGAAGGCCAGCAGCACGACTGCGACCAGGACAAAGCCTGCAAGCAGGGCCAGCGAGACGTTGCCGATGGCCTGCTCGATGAACGTCGCGGGCCGGAAGACTTTGGTGTCGATCGCGATCCCGCCGAGCCCCGGGCGCAGCGCTGCGAGAGCCTGCTCGACCGCCCGCGTCACTTCGACAGTGTCGGCGTTGGGGAACTTCTCGATCACGAGCATCAGACCGGGCCCGTCGTTGACGACGGCGTCGCCGATCAGCAGCTGGTGGTCCTCCACGACCTCAGCCACGTCGCCCAAACGGACGACCCGACCGCCCGTGTCCTCGGGCTGGATCCGGACCCGGGCAAGGTCGTCGGCGGTGCTGATCGGGAACACGTGCTGGACACCGAGGCGCTGGTTGGGCGTGTCGATGAACCCACCCGTCCCCGGCGTGGAGCCTTCGAGGAACGTCAGCGATGAGACCCAGAGCGCGTTGCCGGTCGCCTCGATCACGTGCTGGAGCTGGACGCCGGCGGCCTTCATCCGATCGGGGTCGACGCGGACCTGGAGCTGTCGCTCACGGTTGCCCCAGATCGCCACGTTGGCGACACCCGGGACACCCATCAACCGCGGCCGGACCGTCCACTTGGCCTGGACCGACATGTCGATGAGGGGGACGTCGGTCGAGGACATCGAGACCATCATCAGGCGGCTTGCCGACGACAGGGGCTGGAGCATCTCCGGCGCCCTGGAGACATGCGGCAGCGCGTGCGCCTGCGTCAGCCGCTCAGCGACCACCTGGCGTGCCACGAAGATGTCGGTTCCGGGCTCGAAGATCATTACGATCGACGACAGGCCGGGCACCGACTCGGAGTGGATCTCGTCGAGGAACGCCACGCCCTGGAGGAGGTCGGCCTCGAGGGGCACGGTGATCAGCTGCTCGACCTCGTCGGCCGACAGGCCGAGTGCCTCGGTCTGGACTTCGACGTACGGCGGCGTGAACTCCGGGAGGACGTCGCGCGGCATGCTCGGGATCTGGAGGAAGCCGATCAGCATCGTGACGGCGGCCAGGCCCACAACGATACCTCGGTACCGAAGAGCCCAACCAACAACGGATCGCATCATGCCGCAGGCCTCCCAGCGCAGTCCGTCCGACGTCGCCCGTTAATGGCGATATCGGGGCGCACCGCGGATCCACCAAGTCCCAAAGGCGTGCCGACGCGCACGGTCGGCAGCCGGCCGGGCACGTTCAGGCAGTTCGACTGCGCCACGGCGGGCACGTGTCGATACGCCGCAATCCCCATACGCGCCGCACCCCCATGCGATCGCGCCCTCGTCGACACCGCGCAAGTACAGGGCGTACACCCGCGCCGTGGCCGTTGCTTCCCAGGTCCCGAGCGTCCGCAGACGGAACTTCCGCACGCAGACTTCAGGAAGTCGACAACCGCATCATTGCCGCAGGGGCGGGCGCATGCATATACTCAAAATCCACCAAAGAGGGGGCTCAGGAAGACCATGGGCGGAGTGCGCGGGGCCGTTCGCGAGTGGGGCATACCGGCCATCGGGCCGGTGGCGATGCGCCGCCTGCTCGACGTCTCGACCTACTTCCTCGCATTCGCCACGTTCTTCCGTTTGGCTGACACCGAAATCCTCCTGCACGCGCTGTGGGTGACGGTCGGGGTCGGTGCTTTCCTATACGGGCTGAGAATGGCGTTGCTGCGGATCCTGATCGCAGCCGTCGTCGCGATCGGATACTCGGTAGTCGGCCACACGTTCGGGCACCCGTTCGTGCTCGAGCCGCTCGACTTCGCAGAGTGGCCACTGATGCTCCTGATCTCGGCAATCGTGGCCGTGCTGGCCGATCGCATCTCGACCTCGGCCCAGCGCTACGCCGCGCTTTATCGGCAGGCGAGCGATCGGCTGCTGACCGCGCACGAGGAGGAACGCGGGCGTCTTGCCCGCGATCTGCACGACGGCGTCGGCCAGACGCTGACCGCAGTCGTGCTGACCCTCGATGCCGCGGAGGCCGAGTTGTGGGCGGGACCAGGGGCGCCGTCGACGCTGGCCCAGGCGACGATGCGGCGAGCCCAGCTGCTAGCCGCCACTGCCCTCGAGGAAGCACGCGGCGTGGCCGCCCAGCTGCGGCCCACCCGGATCCACGAAATGGGTCTGGGCGCGGCCTTGAGCAACCTTGCCAAATCGGCCGGCGTCCCTGTCGACGTCCGGTTCGACCCGACGAAGATGCCGCCCGGCCTGCTCGAGAGAGAACGCGAGATCGATACCTACCGGATCGTCCAGGAGGCGATCGGCAATGCGGCGCGCCACAGCCACGCCTCGAACATCTGGATCGATGGCGACGTGATAGACGGCCAAATGCGGCTCATCGTCGGCGACAATGGCGTCGGCCTCGATCAGTCAGCCCGGGGCCGCGGTCTGGGGCTTGCCGGCATGCAGGAGAGGACGGCCATCCTTCGCGGGCGGCTGGATGTCCAGTCACGGCCGGGTGAGGGGACAGTCATCCAGCTGCAAGTACCGCTCACCGGCGACCTCGATGCGGGCAACCTGACCGTGACGCCGATACCGGCAACGGACCCGGCGGGCTAATGGATCTGCCGAACCTTCGCCGGGGGGCAGGCGCGAATGATGGCGAGGCCGGGATGTCGAAGGCCGAAGCGATCCCCGCGATGCCGGACCGCCAGCGGCCCCGCCGCCCCATACGAGTCGCTCTCGTCGAGGACCACCACCTCGTTCGCGAGGGCCTCCGGCTGGTCCTCGCCGGGGCAAGCGGCTTCGAGGTCGTCGGCGAAGCGGCCGCCCAAGAGGACGCCTTCGAACTGGTGGCCCGGACTCGCCCTGACGTCCTGCTGCTGGACCTCACGTTTCCCGATGGCGACAGTCTCCCCCTGCTTAGGGCCCTGCGCAGCCGTCATGACGAATTGCGCATCGTGGTCTTGACGATGCACAGCGACCCGGAAACGGTTCGGCAGGCCCTCGCCGCGGGCGCAACGGGCTATCTGGTCAAGGGCGCGCAGTCGTCGGAGTTGCTCGAAGCGATCCGCGCAGTCACGCGCGGTGAGCGTTACCTGCACAGCAGCGTCACCGGGGCGATCGTCGACGACTCGATGCGCTGGCTCCAGTCCGGCCCCATGAGCGTCCGCGAACGCGAGGTCCTGACGCTTCTCGCATCGGGGCATGCGCCGGCGGAGATCGCCCGTCGGCTCAATATCAGCGTCCACACCGTTCGCCGTCACGTCGCCAATCTGTCCGAAAAGCTCGGACTGCGCGGCACAAACGCCTTGACGCGGTACGCCATCCGGCACGGCCTGATCCGAAACGATTAGCGCCGCGAGTCGAGGTTCTAGGCCTCACCGCCGGCTTAGGACGCGCGCCGTGGCGCGACGTCACGCGATCCTGGGTGTCGGCATGGCGACATTGTTGAGACGTCGCAAGCGGACGCTGTCGAGTGTCTCTCTGCCCACACACTCCGCCTGGAGGACAAGGGATGCGCCCATCGATGAAGCAGGTCGCCACGACGATTGTCGCGGGACTGCTGCTCGGTGCGTGTGCGTCAGCCCGAGGCCTGGCCAGATCGCGACGCGAGGGGCGGCGGGCTTCCGGCGGCCCCGCGAGCGCCGAATCGGCTGCGAAGGTGGCCCCCGTCAGCGACGTTGCAGCGCCGCCGACGGCCTCGATCGCCAGGCCAGCATTGACGGCACGGCCGGAATCGCACTGCTCCGCTGACTCGGCACCTGGCGAACCCCGGTTCCGGCCGGATCTCGAGGGTTTCCGTGGCATCGCCATCCTGCTGGTCCTGCTATGTCACGCGCGCCTCCCCGGTGCCGAAGCCGGCTTCGTGGGCGTCGACGTCTTCTTCGTCCTTTCCGGCTTTCTGATCACGGGCCTGCTCGTCGACGAGAGTCAGCGAACAGGTCGGATTCGACTCGGTGCCTTCTACGCGCGCCGTGCCCGACGCATTCTCCCGGCGGCCATCGTCGTGCTGGCGAGCACGCTGCTCGCGGCCCAAGTCGTCCTTTCGCCGCTCGACCTGCCGCGCGTCGCCGATGACGCCCTCGCCGCGAGCCTCTCGCTCGCGAACGTCCGATTTGCCCTCGACGCCACGAACTACTTCGCGCCCGACGCTGCGTCGCCGGTCCTCCATTTCTGGTCGCTCGGGGTGGAGGAGCAGTTCTACCTGCTTTGGCCCGTCCTTCTCCTGCTCGCTGCCCGGGCTCGGCGCCCGCGTCTCGCGATGACGGTCCTCATCGCCGTGATCCTCGCCGGCTCATTCCTCCTCTCGGTCGCGATGACGACTTCGAATGGTCCGTGGGCCTACTACCTGTTGCCGACGCGAGCCTGGCAGCTGGCCGCTGGAGGTCTCCTGGCCGTTGCGGCGCCATGGTTCGGCCGGGCGCCACGCCCGATTGCCGCGATGGTCGGCTGGCTGGGAGTCGGCCTGCTGGTCGCCGGGCTGGTTGTCATCGGGCCCATGACGGAGTACCCGGGCCTCGCCGCCCTGCTGCCGACGCTCGGCGCCGCTGGGATCATCGCCTCAGGCGGACGTGCCGGGTCTCCCGGCCGGATCGTGCTGTCCCTCGCTCCACTCCGTTGGCTCGGTCGGATCTCCTATTCGCTGTATCTCTGGCATTGGCCGATTCTCGTCCTCGCGCCTGTGGCTCTTGGGTTGGCAGCCTCTGAAGCCGGTCCTGCCGAGGGCGACCTTTCCCTTCGGCTCGGTCTTGTCCTCCTGGCCGTGATTCTGGCTGCGCTCACGTGGCGGCTCGTGGAAGAGCCGTTCCGCCGCGGTCGGCTCCCGCTGGGTCGCCTGTCGCTCGGTGGCCGGGTGCGCGGGTTCGCCATGACGGGCGCGGCGGTGCTCGTCATCGGCGTCGGCTCGACGACGATGGGCGCCGTCGCCCAACGCGACATCGAAGCGGCCGCGTACGACGGCGAGTTGGATCAGGTCCCGGTCCCGGCCACTCCCTCGCTCACCGCCCTCGCCCACGCCTTCTCCTGCTGCGATCGTGTCGCCGGGTTCGTATGCGCCTCGGCCGAGCCTGACCGCGACGCCGTCGCCGAGCCCGACGCCGTCGCCGAGCCCGACCCCGATCCCTCGACCAACTCCACGGATCGACGGTCCCGTGCCGCGCGATCTAACGCCGTCCCTCGGCGCATCACGTAATGACGACGATCCCCTGCTGGCGGATGGGTGCGGGCTCTCGCTCGCCGGCTCCCGACCTCCCAGCTGCGTCTACGGCGATCGAGACGGTTCGATCACCGTCGCCCTCGTCGGCGACTCGCATGCGGCCCACTGGTTCCCAGCCCTCGAGGTCGTGGCCATGGAGCGTGGCTGGCGTCTCGTCCCGTTCACGAAGTTCAGTTGCGTCTTCGTCGACCTTCCGATCTGGTCGCCCAACCTCAATCGGGAGTACACCGAGTGCGAGGCCTGGCGGGAGAACGTCGTCGATCGGCTGGTGAAGTTGCGGCCGGATCTCGTGATCATCGCCTCGAACCGCTGGCTCCCGGTCGTTAACAACCGCGACAACGAACCGGAGCGTCAGGGTGCCGGTCTGGCGCGGCTGATCGAGCGCATCCCCGGCACCGTGGCGCTCCTCGTCGACACGCCGCGCTCCGAGTACGACGTACCCGCCTGCCTCGCCAAGCACCGCGACGCGATCGAGCGGTGCACGACCACCCGCACAGCAGCGTTCGGCTGGCGCCATCTCCGCCGCGAGACAGAGGCGGCCCGGTTGACGGGGGCGACGATCGTCGACATGTCGGACGTCATTTGCCCGACGGACCGATGCCCACCGATCATCGGGAAGACGCTGGTCTACCGCGACAACCATCACCTCACCGCGACGTTTGTGGTCTCGATCGCCGCGGATCTCTACGCAGCCCTCCCGTCAATCGGCGCCCCATGAGACCCGCTGCGGTTCGGTGGCTCGCCGGCGCCGTGATGGTGCTTGGGCTCGTGGCCGGATGCTCACCGGCGGCCGAACGAGCCACCGGTCCCGCGGGCGCGACTGCAAGTCCAGCGCGCGCCGCCTTGCCATCACCGACCAGACCCCCGTCGCCGTCGCCAGTCGCCCCGGTTCGGCTGCCTCCCGTTCCGGTCCTCCAAGACGAGGTCAGCGTCGTCGTCGCCCGTGAGACGGTCGTAAGCATCATTCCAAAATCCGTGGACGATCGAGCCTGGGAGCCGGTCGTGGCGACGCATCCGACGGACCCCGACCGGGTCGCCGTCGTCTACCAGCACCGCGGGCCGGGCACGGCCTGCGGCCTCAATCCGACGATCCGCATCTCCCACGACCGCGGCGTCACGTGGCGGTCAACGAAGAAGAGTCCGGCTGCGGGATCCGGCCGAGGCGTCAGTCTCCACGCTGCCATCGCCTGGGGGCCCGGTCCGTCGGGTGGGAACCGTCTGTACTGGGCGAACATGACGGTGCCGAGCTGCGGCGACGGCCGATTCAGCCTGTCGACGGCCTACAGCGACGACGAGGGGGCAAGCTGGTCGAAGCTTCGTGTCGAACGCGAAACGCCGCCATGGGTCGGCGGCATGCCCGAAATCGCCGTCGACCGAAACGTTGCCAGCCCGAACTTCGGCACCGTCTACGTCGGCTACAACTGGCTGGCTCGCGGTGCCCATGGCCCCGGCTTCCACCTCCTGGCATCCTCGGATTTCGGGGAGACGTGGGCGTCGACCGAGATCGCCCCGGCGCCGGGTCCACGCGGCTACGGCGACTGGTGGCGGATCGCATATCGCCTCCGGCCGGCCCCGGACGGCGGGGTCTATGCGTCCTGGTACCAGGTCGACCTCCGTCGCTGGGATCGGTCGAACATCTTCGCGAAGGGCGGGCCGGCGAACGTAGGGCGGCTGGGCGTCGCGGTCGCCCGGATTGATTTGGACCCCGCCGGTAAGACCCTGGCCGTCGGACCGTCGCGGATCGCAACGACCGTCCCAGAGACCGCCTTCACGACGTCGGGCGCGAGTGCGGCGGGTACTGCCGGCAACATCCGCCCTGATCCGATGTGGCTCCACGGGTTCGACGTCGATCCGGCAACTGGGCGCCTCTACGTCGCTGTCGCGGCGTACGGCCCGGCGATCGGCGGCGCGCCACGGGGCACGATCCAGGTTGGCCGAAGCGACGACCGGGGCGAGACCTGGTCGTTCTCGCGCCTGCCGTCGGCAGGCGAAGTCGGCGGCCGGCGCCAGTCGAGCATCCGGCCGAACCTCGTCGCGGGGCTCGGGAGCGTCCTCGTGACGTTTCACACCCTCGACGACGTGGGGGGCGCGGCAACGATCGGCAATGCGTTCACCGTCTCCACTGACGGTGGCGCCACTTGGCGGACGCCTGCGGCGATCTCCGAAGAGCGCTGGCGGGCATCGAACCTCGGCGGCGTGATCAACGGGACCGGGCTCCGGGAGCGGGCAGAGCGAATGGCCGATGGCGACGTCTTCTGGGCCTATGGCGACGGTCGCTACGCCACCGGCTCGAAGGCGGGCCGGGTCGTGGTCGTTGGGACGCTCATTCGCGTCGATCGGGAGTCGCGCCCGCTCCGAGGGGCGCGGTAGCGATGCACACGTCACGCTCGCGGGCCGCGACCATGAGCCTCGTGGTCATGCTCGCCACCGCCTGCGCGTCACCCAGCAGCGCGACACCGTCAGCGACCACGACGACCCACCATACGGGGTCGCCGTCGCCGACGATCCCGGCCAGCACTTCGCCGTCGGCGCTCCCAACAGCGCCTGCTTCGGCGCCACCACCCGCACCATCCGGCTCGCCGATCCCCGGCGCTCCGACCGCCACCGGCTTCCGCGACAGCGACATCCTGCGCGTCGAGGTCGATGGTCTGGCGGTTCGGGAGGCTCCGAGTCGGAGCAGCCTGCTCATGCAGGGCGAGCGTGTGGTCGGGGTCCCAATCGCCGAGCCCACCGGCGACGTTCGGCTCGATGCCGGCGACTTCGTCAGTGTGCACCTGGGCCCTCTACCGATCGGCGACACGATCTGGTACCTCGTCTGGCCGGCCGAGGGCGCGGTGCTCTTCCACAGCACGATCAGTTGGAACACGGCAGCGTCGGACGGAAGTGGCTCGAGCCCGGGCTGGGTGGCCGCATCCGTTGGCCAGGCCCACTACCTGAGCCTCCATCGGCGGCCGGATCCGAGCGAGTACGGGTCGGCCTCGCCAGGTGGGCCGACGACGCTGGTGACGGGCGGGGACGGAGACTACGAGTCGGGACCGCAGGCACGGCATGACCTGTTCTGGATCAACTGGGTTGTGGTCGCGCGCAATTTGTTGTCATGTGACTTCTCGATGACCTTGCGGCCAGATGGCGAGGCGGCGCCGGTGGTCGCCGTCGAGACGACGACGAGCGGACTTCTTCAGGGACCCCTGACCGGTCCGGACAGCCCTGATACACCATGGGGCGGCTCAGCCGGGGGCGATTGGGAGACATTCACGGTCACGATCGCGAGCAGTTGCACATGGGCGATCCGGCTCGCACCGATGGCCCACGACTAGCGGTCAAGTGGAGACTTCCTGGATTCCAGGCCCGGACGCTCCGACGAAGAATTCTCCCAACCGTCGCAGGTAGTCGAGCATGGCCGGCGGCTCGACGACGGCGAAGTCCGCCCCAACGGCGGCGAGGACCATCGCCGGCCAGTCGAATGAGTCGACGTTCATGAGCAGGCGGCACGATCGATCGTCAACCTGCTCGACCATTCCCCAGCGGCCCACGACGCGCTCCACGTCCGCGGCCGCGGTCCCGATCGTCACGACGACCTGGTACTGGGTCGGCATCGAGGCAAGTGCCTCGCTGACGAACGCGGCTGCGTCTCCGCCCGGTACGTCGCGCGGCTCGAACCGGTATTTCGTCGATCTCGGATCGGTCAGGCGATCGACTCGGAACGTCCGCCAGTCGCCGCGATCGACATCCCAGGCAACGAGGTACCAGCGCCGCCCGACCGTCACGAGCCGGTTCGGCTCGACGAGCCGGATCGCCTGAGCGCCATCCCGGGCCGTGTATCCGAACCGCAGACGCTCGTCGTCCCGGCAGGCCTGGGCGATCACTGTGAGCGCCTCAGCGTCGACGGTCGGCCCCCCGCCGAGCAAGGCCGGAACGGTGTAGTCACCGAGGGCATCGATCTGGCGCCGTAGCCGCGGCGGCATCATCCGGATGATCTTCGTGAGGGCCCGAACTGATGTCTCCTCGATGCCCCTCACGGCTCCGCCGGCGGCCTGGTGCAGACCCACCGCGATCGCGACCGCCTCGTCGTCGTCGAGCAGGAGCGGCGGGAGCGCTCCTCCCGCCTCGAGCTGGTAGCCGCCGGCGACGCCTCGGCTTGCATCGACTGGGTAGCCCAGGTCCCGAAGCCGGTCGACGTCGCGCCGGACAGTTCGCTCGCTGACCTCCAGTCGGTCGGCCAGCTGACTGCCAGTCCAGTACCGATGCGTCTGCAGGAGCGACAGCAGCCGCAGCATCCGGGTGCTCGTGTTCGCCATGTCTCGAACCTTCGCTCTTATTGCGGACAGGAACTGTCCTCAATGGATCATAGATTCTGGGGCGACAGGCACGCAACCCCTTTTGAGCGAGGTGCACGGTGATCCATGCCGAAGGATTGACCCGGGAGTTCCGAGTCGGGAAGGAAACGGTTCAAGCAGTCAGAGGGTTGACGCTCGATGTCCAGGAGGGCGAGCTCGTGGCCTTCCTCGGGCCGAACGGCGCTGGGAAATCGACCAGCCTTCGGATGCTCACGACGTTGCTGGTCCCGACATCAGGAACAGCGACAGTCGCGGGCTTCGACGTCGTGGCCGATCCGGCCTCGGTTCGGCAGCGGATCGGGTATGTGGGGCAGGGCCACGGCGCGGCAGATGACCAACACGTCCGCGACGAGGTCGTCACGCAAGGTCGCAGCTACGGGATGAGCCGCGTCGATGCGGCGGCCCGGGCCGACGAGCTGATCGCCTCGCTCGAGCTGACATCGCTCGCAAAACGAAAGGCATCCACGCTGTCCGGGGGCCAGCGGCGGCGGCTCGATGTCGCGATCGGCATGGTCCACGCCCCGCGGCTCCTGTTCCTCGATGAGCCCTCGACCGGACTGGATCCGCAGAGCCGGGCGAACCTCTGGGAACACCTCGTTCGGCTGCGCGAGGAGCACGGGACGACGATCTTCCTCACGACCCACTACCTCGAGGAGGCCGACGCAATGGCCGAACGGGTCCTCGTCATCGACGAGGGCCGGGTCATCGCCGATGGGTCGCCGGAGGAACTGAAGGCCGGGATGGCAGGCGACCTCATTGCGATCGGCACGGGCAGTCCGGCCGATGCTGCGCGTGCCGCGATAGTGGCAGGGCGCCTGGACTCCCCGCGCGAAATCACGATCGATGGATCGACCGTTCGACTGCGGACGGTCGGCGGCGCGACGGCGCTCCCGGGGCTTCTGCGAGCGCTCGATGCCGTCGACATCAACGCCGTCAGCGCCGAGGTCAAGCGACCGACGCTCGACGACGTCTTCCTCGAGCTCACGGGCCGCAGCCTCCGCGACGCGGGCGATATCGTGGCCGACTCGATCAAGCCGACCCAGACCGCTCAGACCCTGGAGGTCGCGTCATGATGCTCGCCAATCACACCGGAATCGTGCTCGGTCGTCAGCTCCGCCCGATGTCGCGTGACCCGTTCACGTTGATCTTCGGGGTGCTGCAACCGATCGTGTTCCTCGCGCTCTACGGGCCGCTCCTCGTCGGCATGACGGGTGCCGGCAGTGAGTCGCCATGGCAGTGGTTCGTGCCCGGCATTATCGTGATGGTCAGCCTGTTCGGGACCTCCGTCGCGGGCGCGTACCTCCTCGAGGAGCTCCGTGTCGGCTCGTTCGAACGGTTCCTCGTCACGCCGCTCGATCGCTCGTCCCTGCTGATCGGTCGAGCACTCAAGGAGGTCGTGCCACTGACGCTGCAGGCCATCCTCATCGTGGCGATCGTGACGCCGTTCGGCTTCCAGCTGCACCCGATCGGGGTCATCGTCGGCCTGCTCATCCTTGGCACGTTCGGGATTGGGCTGGGCGCGCTGTCGCACTCGCTGGCGATGGCGGTCAAGCGGCAGGAGTACCTGTTCTGGCTGGTCCAGCAGACGTTGCTCTTCCCGTTGCTCCTGCTGTCCGGCATCCTCCTCCCGCTGGACTTCGCGCCCGGCTGGCTCCAGACGCTTTCGCGCCTCAACCCGCTGACGTATGTCGTCGAAGCCGAGCGAGCGCTGTTCGCCGGTGACTTCTCCAACCCGTCGATCGTCGTCGGGGCGGCCGTCGCCGTGGGTCTGGCGATCGTGGGCTTGACCATCGGGACGCGGATGATGCGACGCGCAGCCGCGTGACGGGGCGAGCGGCCGACAGGCGATCTGTCGGCCGCTGAGCCGTGGTCGTCGCCATCAGGCGACCAGCCCGGCAGCTGGCTGCGGTTCCCCTCCGCACCGCGATTCGAGCATAGGCGTTGTCTATTGGCCCCATTCACGAGTAGCATGGCGCCAGCGCGCGCGGTCCCGGGGGCAGGATCAAATGCAGCACAAGACCCACTACTCCCAATCGGATGCCGACACGACCGGCGACTCGCCTGGTGGCGGGGTCGAGACGGCGGATCTGGCGGACGAGACCGTGGCGTCCGTTTCTCCGGCACCGGAATTAGTCGAGGGGCCTGATGCTCCGTCGACCCCTGACGATCAGGCCGAACCAATGGAAGCCGGACGGGTTCCTATCTTCCTCCACGAGATCGCCCGTACGATGCAGGCGGCTGCCGTCCGTGAGCGCGAGCAGATCGACTCCGAAATGGAGGACAGCCTCGGCGTCCATGTCGAAAAGGTCCGATCTCGCGCATCGACCGAGACCGAGGAGCTCAAGCGGCTCGCGGAAGAGGATGTGGACCACATTCGCGAGTGGTCGGCGGCCGAGGTCGAGCGACTCCGCCAGGAAACCGAGAGTCGGATTGGCGCTCGTCGGGAGGACCTCGATCGAGAGCTGCGCCAGCACGACACGCTCGTTGAGCGCGAGATTTCCCAGGCCGGGCAGGCGGTCGAAGAGTATCGGGCCGAGCTGGACCGCTTTGTTGGCCGCCTTGCGAGCGAACGGGAACCGACCGAGATTGCGCGGTTGGCCAGCCTGCTGCCGGAACCACCAAGCGTTGACGAGATCGCGTCGGCGGCACATGCTGATGCGATCGCACAGTTGTCGGGCTCGAAAGCGGCCACCGATGTGGCCTCTTTGGGGCATCATCTCCTCGGTGTCATGGACCCTAGCCTCGTCAGCGCTACCGCTGCCTCGAGTGCCCAGGTCCGCGCGCCTGCTCCGGTCGCCGACGCCAGTTCTGAGGACGAACAGGTCGGCCCAGAACGACGCTCGCGGATCCTTGGTGCCCGGACCAGAACCGACCTGGTCGTACGACTGGTGATGGTCCTCGCGCTCGCCGTCCTGGTGGCCGTCCTGGCGCTCCTGGTGTTGAACGGTCAGGCCCAAGTCGCGTCGAGCAATAGCCTGTCGCGAAGCATTTGATGCGAGACTCCGGCGACGCTGCCGCGTCGTCGCAAATGGCGTCGGCCCTAGCGCGGTGGGCCTACTCCGCGGGCGACTCCCTGGTCACTGCTTTCTCGCATCCGCCGCACGAGCGCAGCCGTCCGTCCGCCGTGACCGGTCGGTGAGTCGATGGTAGCGAAGTCGGCCACCGCCTCGGCGCCATCGTCGGTGGCTGGGGATCCCATCCAGCTCCGGCAGTTCGTCCAGTGGCTGGCGGCCGTCGCGTTTGCGTTCGCCAGTGCCGGCGTGGTCGCATACATCGACCAGAACGATCCCGCGATCGCCGTGATCGCCCTCGTCAACGCCGGGTTCGGCTGCTGTCTGCTCCTCGTCGGCAATCTCGGAGTGGGAACGCGAATTGCCGCCGCAGCCGGTCTTGCCGTCGCGTTGGGCTTCCTGGTAATAGCGTTGGCGATCTCGGTCGCCCTGCCCGAGGGCGTCACCGCCCTCGCGGTCCTGCCGATGCTGGCCGTTGCCGTGGCCCTGCGGTCGCCCGACCAGCGCGTACTGCTGCGGCTGCTCGTCGTCGGAGGGGCGGCAGGCCTCCTCCTGGGAGTCGTGGGCGAGATCGCTCAACGCCAGTCGACGTTCTCGGACCTTGGCCTCGGCCTGCTGCGGGTCGGCGGGCAGGCGATGGCGGTTGTCCTGGTCATCTACTCGCTCTGGCAGTTCAGCGGCCTGCTGCGCCATTCGCTCGACCGGGTCAAGGAGACGAACGCGGCCCTTGAGCAGGCGCAGAGCGGCCTGACGTCGACGAACGACGCGCTCCGCCGCCACGTGTCCCAGCTCGAGTTGCGCAATCGGGAGATGACCCGGCTGGTCGAGTTGGGCGAGTTGCTCTCGTCGTCCCAGACGAGCGCGGAAGTGGCAGCGGTGATCTCGCGGGTCGTTCCACCGCTGTTTGCCGGGGATGCCGGCGCGTTCTACGAGCTCGGCGGCGGGAGAGTTGCCGTGGAGGCGCTGGCGGTATGGGGCGACCCACCGCCGGCTCGGCGGGTCTTCTCGCCGACCGAATGCTGGGCGCTCCGGCGGGGGCGGGTCCACGTCATGGATGGTTCCACGTCGGAGCTCCGCTGCCCCCACGTCGAGGAGCCAATCCCGGAAGGCGCGGTCTGCGCTCCGCTGGCGGCCGAAGGCGAGTCCCTGGGTGTCCTTCACCTCCAGCTCCGGCAGATCGTTCCGGAGCGGCAGCGAGCCGCTCTCCTCGCCGACCGCGAGCGTCTGATCCGAACCCTTGCCGAGCAGCTCGAGCTCGCGCTGGCGAACTTCCGGTTGCGAGAGACGCTACGCGAGCAATCCGCCCGCGATCAGCTGACGGGCTTGTTCAATCGCCGCTACATGGAGGAGTCGCTGGTCCGCGAACTCCGGCGGGCGAGCCGCGAGCACTACAGCCTGGGACTGCTGATGATGGACCTCGACCACTTCAAGGATCTCAATGACGGCTATGGCCATGCGGCCGGGGACCTGATGTTGCGCGCGGTGGGCGAATTCCTGGGGGCCTCGGTGCGCGGCGACGACGTGGCCTGCCGGTATGGCGGCGAGGAATTCGTCGTGATCCTCCCCCGGGCCTCGCTGGAAAACACGCGCCGGAGGGCGGAAGCGCTCCGGGAGGGGATGAAGGGCCTGCAACTCGACCCATCGGGACCGCCCATGCCGAGCGCGACCATATCGATCGGGGTTGCCTGCTCGCCGGACCACGGCGAGACCCGCGAACAGCTCATCCACGCTGCCGATGTCGCCCTCTATCGGGCCAAGGCGCGGGGTCGTGACCGGGTGGAGGTCGCGGGCGACGGAGACGTTCGCGGGATTGAGGTGTTCGCGGAGGGCTGAGGGACGTGCGCCGCCAACCAGGACACCTGGCTCGATCAGCTGCGCAGGACGCTCTCAGGGTGAAGAACCTACGGGCCGGGGACCACGCCTCACCTAAAGGATGAAGCCGACGCCGAGCGTGATCAGCCAAACCGACCAGGCGATGTACGCGATCGGGATGATCGTCCCGGCCAGTGCCCAGCCGCGCTCTTCGTTCGGGCCGACGAATTCAAGCGTCCCGACGAGCAGCGCCAGCCCGATCGGGATGCCGATGAGCCCGAGCCAGCCCGGCAGGGCGGTGGTTGAGACGATCGAGCCGGCGACGAGCAGCGTCCAGACGCCGGTCAACAGGTAGCCAAGGTGCTCGCCGATGCCCACGCCGAGGAGCCGGTGCAGCGTCGCGAATGTCACCTCGATGGCGCCGCGCGTCGCTGCGGCATCCGGGCCGTCAGCGGCGACGTACCGACGGGCCAGCTCCGGCACCGCGAACGGCCATCGCACCAGACCGATCGCCTGCACGAGGGCCGCCGCCGAACCGACGACGATCGAGGCGACGGTCAGGGGCGCCGCGGCGCCGAGACCGACGGCCAGCAGTGCCACCAGGGGCAGCATGGCCAGGGCACTCAGGAGCAGCGCCTCCCACCGGAGGATCAAACCGGATCCACCCGCTGCGAAACGCCGGAGGATCTCGTCCGGCTCCTTGCGGAGGATGTTCGGGTAGTCGAACGCTCGACCGAGCTCGAAGAAGGCGAGGTTGAACGCGATCGGGACCGCGATCAACAGTGCCGCTGTCATGACCTCCGAGGTCATGCCGCCGGGAAGGCGTTCGCCTCTCCCCGTGACAGGACCTTCCAGAGAACGACGCCCGTGATGATCTGCGAGACCACGGCGCCACTGGCGCCGTACACGGGCCAACCCGCAGCAAGAGCAACGCCGATGCCCGAGGTCACGGCCCAGCCGATCGCCCAGGCGATGCCCGTTGTAACGATCCACATCCACGCATTGGCGACGTTTTCACGCGCGAGCGATGCGGCCTGCACGGCACCGATGGCCAGACCCGAGATCGCACCGAGGGCGATGGCGTCAGTCTGGGTGTCGATCTGACCGATCACCGCAGTCACCCCGGCGAGGGCAGCGCCCAGCCCGATTGCGGTCGCTCCCGCCCATAGCGCAAACGACTGCGGGCGAAGAAATCCGAGCGCAAGCGCTTGGCCGGCGCCGATGATGGCTCCGGCGACGATGCCCGAGATCAATGCCGCGGGCACGGTGGCGGCAGGCCCGGCGATGAGGTGCCCGATGAACCCGCCGATCGGAAAGGCAGCGATGGCGATGATCCAGCGCAACAGCAGCGATCGCCCTGAACCGGAAAGGGCGGGAACGCCCGATGTGGTCGACATGGTCTGACTCCTCGGGCGCACGGGCCCCAGTCGGCGTGAGGTTTCAGACCGCGCGAAGTCGTGACGGACCGCGAACAGGCTGGTAGGAACAGAGTCCAATGCCTCGCTGTTGGCGAGTGTGCGCCCCTATCGATCGGCTGGCAATGCGCGCAGAGCGTCCATCCGCCAAGGACTCGCACAAGACCTCGTACGAGGTCGTGGCGCTCTAGCGGGCGTAAGGCCGGTTCCGTCGACAGATCGCACCGGACATTCTTCCCAGGTCCTGATTACCCCTACCGTCCCGGTCGAGCCCGGTGTACCTTGCGGGCCCGGTGGCTGCCCGGCGAACTCGCAGCGGACAGACTCGGCTCGCCGTGTGCCGCCACTTTCTACGATTGGGACCATTGCTGTGCGGACCATTGCCGTCGTCAACCGGAAAGGTGGAAGTGGCAAGACCACGACCGCGGTCAGCCTTGCCGCGGTCCTCGCCGAGCGAGGGTTGTCCACCCTCCTGATCGACCTCGACCCACAGGCCAGTGCGTCGGCCTGGCTCGGGGAGGCCCGAGGGGATCGCGGTCTCTTCGACGCGTTCATCGGGACCCGCGATCTCGGCGACCTGGCCACGCGGACCAGGGTTCCCGGCCTCGACATTGTGCCCTCCTCGGCGTGGCTGCTGACGGCCGAAGGGACACTGAAGGGCGATATGAGCGTCGGGGTCTGCCGGGCGCTCGATCGATTGCGACCCGACTGGGACTTCGTGATCATCGACTGCCCACCATCGCTGTCCTACCTGGCCGTCGGCGCGCTCATGGCCGTCCGCGACGTCATCATCCCCGTTGAGACCCACGCGATCGCGCTGCCGGGCGTCGCGGCGGTGGTCCGCGAGATGGGCCGGATCCAGTCGGACCTCAATCCGCACCTCCGGAGTCCCACGATCGTCGCGTGTCGGCTGAACCGGACCGTTCACGCCCGGTGGGTGGCCGAGGAGCTGGATCGCGTCTACGGCTGGCGCCTGGCCCGGGCGACGATCCGCGAGAGCATCCGCCTGGCAGAGGCCGAGGCGGCTCGGATGCCGATCACGACCTATGCGCCCGACAGCGGAGCCTCCGTCGACTATCGCCTCCTGGTGGACGAGCTCCTGGCGCGAGAGGAGGTCGCCGAGCCGAGTCCTCACGGTGGCTCTCGCCTGCGTCGGCTGTTGACGCGCTCCTTGGGGTTTGCCGCCGTCAAGCGCCGAGCCGTCTGACGTCATGCGCCAGGACGAGCTCCTCCTGGCGATTCTCGGCACCACCATCCTCGCCAACGTCCTGCTCGTCGTCGCAAGTTGGCTCCGCGCACGCGGCGCAGGACGATCTCAGACACGCGTTGCCCACGCACCGCCCAGCGAAGCGACCCGGCTGCCCGTCCCGCCACCCGGCGACTCCGACCGCCAAGACGACCGGCGCGTCGCGGCGGCCGTCGAGGCCTTCGTCGCCGACGTTTCGGCCGACGCGGCCGACTCGACGCACCTGCCGACACCCGAGGAAGTCCTCGCCCGCAGGCAGGAAGCCCTCGGCGGCGTAGCTGTCGCGAGGACAGAGACGGACCAGCGATTGCCGGCCGGTCTTGCCGGGCTGGAGGATCGGGACACGTGGAAGCGGATCGTGCGCGAGGAGTCCGTGCGAGCGGCGCGCTTCGGGCGACCTTCCACAGTGGTGACTGCGAGCCTGACCCATCTCGAGGACGTTGCCGATCGCTCCGGTCGCGAGGCCGCGGACCGGGTCGTCGCGGAGACCCTGCGCCTGCTGGAATCGGAGGGCCGGGCCGTCGACCGAATTGTCCGGCTGAGCAACTCGACCTTCGGCATCCTCTTGCTGGAGACGGGCGAGCTGGGCGCCTCGCGATATGCGGGCCGCGTTCGAGAAGCCGCCGACGCCTGGCTCACGTCCGCCGGACTGGCGGTTCGGCTCGAGTTCGGCTGGACCAGCCTTCCCTACGATGGTGAGTTGGATGCCCTGATGTCGGCGGCCGGACTACGGGCGGGAAGGGCCGCGGGCGTCTGATCGATAAGCTCAGGCCGGCGCGACAATTCACGCGCCGGGCTCCCGCGCCGACCAATACTCCCGCCACCCGCCGAACTCCGTGATATCGCGATGGATTCCCTCTGCCAGCTCGCGCGGGAAGAGGATCCCCGGCACGGTCCGGCCGTCGGTCAGCACCACGGGTCCGCGATAGAGGCCCGGTGGCTCACCCGCTTCGACCCGCGCCAGGACGTCATCTGGCACGTCATAGAGTTCGCCGGGCACGGAGATCCCGCCCTCCGCGACCTCGAACATGCCCGGATGGACGTCCCCGATCGAATAGATCCGGTACCGGGGTGCGGTCATGTATTGACCCAGGAAGGTCGCCCCGTCGAGGTTCGCGTTGAGCTTCAGACCGCGCATAAGCGTGCCGTTCACGAAGAGTTGGGTCGACACCGGGTCACCTCATTTCTTGCCTCGAACGATAGGGAAGGCGCCGGCGGCTTCTGCCGCCCGCGCCTTCCGCCCGGTTGGCCGAGATGGGAATGACCCCGGCCGTCGCCGCGATATCAGGGCATCGCCACTTCCGGTTCCTCCTCGGGTGGTGTCGTCAGCGCGTTGCGGAGCTCGTCCATTGAGCCATGGCCTTCGCGCCACGCCGAGAGCCAGATGACGATGGCCGCGAACACGTAGCCGATCCAGATTGGCTCTGGGGTTCGGATACTGAACGAACCATCGACGACCTGGAAGATCAGGCCAACGGGATCATGGATGAGCCCGACGAACGCAAGCACCGCGGCGATGAGCGTGTAGACGATCGCCCTGCTGTACTCCTTGGCGATCACGAAGTACGCAATCGCGCCGAGCATCAACCCGGCCACGACGGCGCCAGCTCCGAGCCGCTCGAGGCCGGCGTACAGCACGCCCTGGGCGCCAAGCGCGTCGTAGCCGACGGTGCCGGCGTTCGTCCCGGCCGCACCGAGGGCGCCGTCGACGAGCGTCTTCGCCCACTGGGCGATGTTCGGCACGATGGCCAGCACGATCGCCGGGGCGTACTTCGCCCTCGACGTCTGGAACGCCTGCGCGCCGATGACGAGGCCGATGAACAGCAGGATCGGGAACAACGCGGCTCGCGGGATCACCGCCAGGAACAGGCCGACGAGCCCGAGCAGGCAGATCACCGAGATGACAATCCCGGTTGCCAGCGAGTAGCCGATCCGGCCGCCGACGGCCTTCCAGCCGGGATGGCCGATGTATACCGCGGGCGGAAACGGGCTGCCGAGGAACGACCCGACGATCGCCCCAATCCCATCCGCGAGCAGGATGTAGCGGAGGTTGTAGTTGTCGCCGGCGACGGAGGCCGATTCGACATTGTTCATGCCCTCAGTGAAGTTGTAGACGCCGAGCGGGATCGCCGTGACGAGGAGGGGCAGGATGTCGGTCAGACCGCTCAGGACCTCGCTGCCGGGCGTCGGCAGGTGGATCCCGACCTGGGCGAAGGAGTCCGTCACGGCCTGGGGCGAGAGGCCGGTCCAGCCGAAGACGAAGTACGACAACCAGCCGATGACCGAGCCGACGATGATCGCGGCGAGACCGCCCGGGATGCCGAATGGCAGCCGAACGCCGGCCGTCCACGACAGCAGGATGATCGCGAACGTCGCGAGCGCGATCCAGGCGGCATTGAACATCTCGAACGAGGCGTTCATGGAGATGAACGCCACAGAGATGCCGGCCAATGTCCCGAGCATCGCCGCGCGTGGCGTGTACTTCCTGATCGTCGGGCCGATGAACGCGCCGATCACGACGATGACGCCGATCAGGAACGCCCAGGCCAGCCCAGCCTGCCAAGCCTGCATGACATCGCCGGTTTTGCCGAGGACCGGCAGCATGATCACGAAGGTCACGAAGAAGTAGTGCGGCACGGACGGTCCGTACGGCATCGCCGCGACGTCGTCGCGGCCCTCCTTCCTTGCAAGCTGATACGCCAGGTATGCATAGAACAGGTTGCCGAGCGGCAGCGCGATCGCGAGGGCCGGCAGGATCCGGCCGAAGACCGTGTCGGCCGGCAGCTGTACGACGAACAACATCAGGGACGACAGCACGAGCACATTGAGCAGAACGTTCGTGCCGAGGCCGAAGAATGCGTTCCAGTCGCCCGGAACCCAGAGCTTCGGCCTGAATGCGGTGGAATTCGTGGTCACGTGGCGGTCTCCCTCCTGGCGAGCCCATCCGGGGGCCTCGCGTGCGATCCCTCCGTCAACCCCTCGGGCCGGTTACTCGATAGGCATCAGACCGTCGCGCCGGCCGTCGAGGCCTGGGCCACGGCCTCCGGGAATTGCTCAGCCAGGCCATCGAGGAAGTCTGCCGACGTCCCGACGAAGCCGAAGATGCCGCCCTGCGCCTTGATCATTGCCAGGGCCGACTTCTGGAACTCGGGGAAATAGGATGCGACGCCGTCCTCGAGGACGAGCGCGTCATAGCCCCGGTCGTTCGCCTCGCGCACGCTCGTCTGAACGCAAACCTCCGTGGTCACACCGCAGACGACGAGCTGTCTGATGCCACGGGTCTTCAGGATGGTGTCCATGTCCGTGGCATAGAACGCGCCCTTCCCGGGCTTGTCGACGATCGGCTCGCCGGCGATCGGATAGACCTCGTCGACGATGTCGTGGCCGTGCTCGCCGCGAACGAGTAGCCGGCCCATCGGGCCCTCATCACCGATGTGGATCTTGGGCCTGCCACGCTCGTACTTCGCGGCCGGGAGGTCGGACAGGTCGGCCCGGTGGCCTTCTCGCGTGTGGACGATGAACAGGCCGGCGGCCCGGCAGGCCTTGAGCACCCGCTCGGCCGCGGGAAGGGCCTTCAGCAGGAACGACGTGTCGTTCCCGAGCGATTCCCCGAATCCGCCCGGGTACACGAAATCCCGCTGGAAATCGATCATGACCAGCGCGGTGGTCTTTGGATCGAACTGGAATTCATACGGTTCCGCTTTGGCGGACAGCATCTCGTCGCCTCCCTCCTCTTACGTTCTGGCCTGCACCGGGTTGGGCAGGATGCGCGTTCCGGTTTCCCCGCCGATGGCCCGTTCGAGCGCGGCTGGGGTCGTGATGAGGACTTCCTGGCCGCCGCGCTCGAGGAAGTGGATCGCCGCCTCGACCTTGGGCCCCATGGATCCCTTCGGGAACTCCCCCTCCTCGAGGTACTGCCGCGCCTCGTCGATCGCCATCTGATCCACCCACCGCTCGTCCGGCTGGCGGAAATGGACCGCCACGCGCTCCACGCCGGTCGACAGGACGAGGAGCGGGATGTCGAGACTCGACGCGAGAAGCGCTGAGGCTCGATCCTTGTCGATGACCGCCTCCACCCCGCGGTACTGGCCGGGCGCGGTCTCGACGACAGCCACGCCGCCACCGCCGACGGCGATGACGACGAAACCGGCGTCGACCAGGGCCCGGATCGGTTCGCCCTCCACGATCCGCAACGGCTCGGGCGAGGCGACGACCCGTCGGTAGCCGCGCCCGGAGTCCTCGATCATCGTCCAGCCATTCCGGTCGGCCTTCAGGTCCGATTCCTCCTTCGAGTAGAACGGTCCGATCGGCTTGGTAGGCCGCCCGAAGGCCGGATCGTTCGGGTCGACCACGACGTGCGACAACACGCAGGCCACGCGATCGGGAAGGCCGCGGGCCGCCAGCTCGTTGAGGAGCGCCTGACCAAGGATGTGGCCGATCCCGCCCTGTGAGTCGGCGACGGACATCTCCAGGTTCAACCGCGGGACCGGCGCGTCGTCAGGGACCAGTTCGGAGCGCAGGAGGATGAAGCCGACCTGCGGGCCGTTGCCATGTGTGACGACCACGCCCCAACCTGTCGCGACCATCGCGGCGATGTGGCGGGCAGTCTCCCGAGCATTCTCGTATTGCTCGTCGATCGAGCCGCGCTGGCCGTCGAGGATGAGCGCATTTCCGCCAATCGCAACGACGGCTCGACGGTCGACTGTCATGCCGCCACCTCGCCTGGGCCGGCCACCCCGAGGGAGGCGCCAAGCGCGACGATCGCGCTCGAGAAGCAGGCCAACGGCGCGCGCGCGATCCCCGCACCGATCTGGCCGACGCCCGCCCGGCGGTGGGCGATTCCCGTGTTGATGACCGGCGCGATCCCGGAGTCGACGACCCGGCGGGCATCGATTCCGGTCGGGGTACCAACGAACCCCAGGGGTGGCAAGGCATACGACGGGTTGCGGGTGAGCGTGATCCGCCCCATCAGGCGGGTGAACTCGAGGGCGTCGGCCGGGCTGCCACCCACGAAGCGGACGATGGCCGGTGCCGCGGCCATCGCGAACCCGCCGATCCCGAACGTCTCCGTGATCGCGCTATCCCCGAGGTCCGGATTGGCGTCGTCGGGGCCGTAGCCAGGGAAGTACAAGCCGTCGGGGACCCCGACCGGCGTCGTGAACCACGCGTCCCCGGTGCCGGACAGGCGGATCCCGAAGTCCACGCCGTTACGGGCCATCGCGGTCACGACCGTCGACGCCTCGATCCCGTGCGCGCTGTCCATAGCGGACTTGCAAGCCGCCATCGACAGGTTGAGGAAGAAGTGGTCGTTGCCGCGCAGGAAATCGAAGACAGCCGCGGCCGTCGTCGCATCGGCTGTGCGAACCAGGGCCGGAGCGATGGCCCGGGTGAACAACGAGGTCGCCGCGATGTTCCGATTGTGGCCTTCGTCGCCCATCTGTAGCGCCTGGCCGGTAAGGCTGCGCAGATCGAGCGGCCCACCGCTCTGGAGGGCGTTGGAGAGCGCGGGGCCCAACACGTCGACGAACCAATGGAGCCGATCGAGGACCGAAGTGTCGTAGGCCCCAAACCGCAGGACCCTCCCCAGGCCCTCGTTGAGCGTCGCGTGCGCCCGCATCCCGGACGCAACGTTTTCGACGACGACGACCGGCATGGAGGGGCTGATCACGCCCGCCATGGGCCCGACAGCCTGGCGATCGTGGCACGGTGTGAGCTCGACGCCGCCCGATTCGGCGAGCGCCGTAGCCTCCTCCGGCGAGCCTGCCCACCCCTCGAACAGGATCGCACCGATGATGGCTCCCTCGACCGGCCCGCACATGTGTTGCCACGCGATCGGCGGGCCGGCATGGAGGATGTGCCGATCCCCGAGCCCCAGCGCCACGCGGGCCGGCTGGACATCGACGAGCATCGGCTGAGCTGCGAGAAGGCGATCAACGGCCGTGCTATTGGCCGCGGCGATCCGCCGACCGATTGGGTCGTCCGGGTCGTCCTCCAGGCGGGCGAGGAGGAGGCCCACGTCACGATCGCCCTCTGCCGGCGGGCGCCAGTCGAGGCGCGCGACCGACGCGCCGTTGGCGGCGAGCGGTTGGGCGAACATGTCGAGGCCGACATTCACCGCGCGCACCCCTTCGGGAAAGAGCACCGAAGGTTCCTGGCTCATCGGTGACGTCCGGCCGCAACCGCGGCGGGCGAAGGGATCCGGGCCGCCAGCGCGGCCGCCTGGGCATTGCTCGGGGCGAGAATGACCCCTGACTCGGCAAGCCGAGCCTCCTGGGCGACGAGGTTCTGCGGGTCGCCGCTGGTGCCACACACGGAGGCCACGACGGCGATCCGGCGGCTGTCACGGGCCGCCTCCTCCCTTGCAGCGTCGATCGCGCCCGCCAGCGCGCCGGCGGGATCGGGATGGGCGCCATACCCGAGCACCACGTCGAGCAGGATGACCGCCGTGGAAGGATCGCGGGCCGCGGCTGCCAGGTGATCGTTGCGAAGGCGTGGATCGATCATCGGATGCGGTCGGCCGACGGTGTACTCGTCATCGCCGAGATCGACGATTTCGTGGGCCTTCGCACCCTTCTCCCCGAGCACCGCTCGAAGAACAAGCTTGGCCTCGCCCGCCAGTGAGCCGCCGCTGTAGAGCCCGCGGATCCGCCATTGCGCCGGATCCAAGGCAGCCTGCGCTTCGCGAACCAGCGGTCTGGTCTGTGGTCGCCCCGTTCAGAGCGTCGTTGTCCGGGACGGGTCGTCCCAGCGCCATCGCGCTGGCAATCGTCGCGGCCGCCTCGAACGTCATCGCCGGGATCAATCCGGCGGCTGTGATCGCGGCCGGATCTCCACCGAGGAAGTTGATGATGACCGGCTTCCCGACGGCGCTAGCTGCGGCGAGGACCAGCGCGGTCACCGATTCTGAGGGCGGTTTCGAGATGAGCACGATCAGCTCAGTTCCGGGGTCGCCACCCAGCCGCTCGAGCGCCGCCAGCATCATCGTGCCGCCGACTCGTTCGTCCAGATCGCGTCCGCCGACGCCGATGGCCTGCGAGACGCCGGCGCCGTAACGATCTATGAGGCAGCTCACCTGTTGCAGGCCGGTCCCGGACGCGCCGACCAGGCCGATCGTGCCGCGTCGGACTGCGTTGGCGAAGCCGAGTGGAACGCCATCCAGGATTGCCGTACCGCAGTCCGGGCCCATCACGAGGAGGCCCCTCTCTCGGGCCATCGACTTCAGCTCGATCTCGTCCTCGACGGGGACGTTATCGCTGAAGAGGAACACGTTGAGGCCGTGCTTGAGCGCCTTGAGCGCCTCAGCGGTGGCGTACGTGCCGGGCGTGGAAATCAGGGCCAGGTTGGCGCCGCCCTCCGCGATGCCTTCGGCGAGCGTTCGCGCCTCCGTGCGGTTTGTCTCGCTTGGTCCCTCGGTGCCCGGGCCGGCCAAACGCTCGGCGGCTCGCTCCAGCGCGCGCATCGCGGCGCTCTCGTCGTCTGACGCGACCGCGACGACCAGATCATTCGGGCCAGCTGACGCGGTAGCCTCCGAAAGGAGGCCGGCCGCGGCGAGAACCTCCCGATTGGCGGGCGTTGCCATGACCAGGCCGGCGCGATCGATGCCGGCAAGCGACTCGATCTCGGCAGCGATCTGCATCAGCTCAACCGAATTGCGATAGCTATTCGGGAAGGTGCGGGACCGGACGAGCGACATCAGGCCGACCCCGCACGAACGCCCGTCGCGACGTCGAGGCCGATCAGGACCCCGAGCAGGCAGTCCGTACCGGACGTCGCGCCCCAGGCAACGGCCCGATCGATGGCCGCCGGGATCGTCTCGTCATCCGACCCCAGGAGCGCCGCGAGCAGGGTGTGCAACCGCTCGGCAAACTCGCCGGCCGCGGCATGGCGAAGGAGGGTTGCAGCGAGCTCCGTCGTACGCTCTTCGACATCGCGCATCGCCAGGGCCAGAAACCCGGCCGATGGCCGAGCAACGGCGTGGAACGCCGCTTCGATGCCGACCAGAACGTCGTCGCCGGACGGGGTCAGGCCCGCACCGAGCCCGATGAGGCGGCTAGCCACCTCGGCCGCGTGTCGCCGGTCGCCGGTTTCGAGGGCGACGACCAGTTCCGCCAGCATCGGTCGGGCCACGTCCAGGATCCCAACGGGATCGCGGGAGACGTCGTCGCGCAGCAGCGCACCGAACCCACCAGCGGATCCGCGGGCCTTGGCGATCGTCCACGTGGCCGCCGCTCGCGGGCCCCAGCGTGCCATCGCCGCGTCGGCGGCCTCGGCTGATGACTGAAGTCGCGGCGACCACCGCGACGCCGCGTCGAACTGGATCTCAAGCCCAGCGTCCGGTACTCGGATACTCGCGTCAGTGGCGTCCACGACCATCCCCGACGACAAGCCGATTGCGCGCCAGTCTGGCCCAAGGTCCGCCAGGATCCCGTTGGGCAGGCCGCCGCCTTCGGGGGAGGCGATGGTCAGTAACCCGTCAGCGGTCGTGATGTTGAGCACCGATCGGTAGATGCTCTGCACGCGCAGCGCATCGACACCGGCGTGGGCGATCCGGCGCGGGACGGCATCGCTTACATACGAGGCACGGTGGACGCGGGGGAGCCCGGCCGTTGGCATTGATCGACATCGTAGGCACGAAGTTCAGTGGCGTCACTGTGCGATATAGCCATTGACGAGGCTCATCACTGTCGGGTATCGATAGCCTCGTGATCGATTCCGTCGCGCTGGGTGACCTGCTGAAGATTCCGACGCTGGCGCACGCCCGGGTCGTCGGGGGGCATGACGGCCTGCGGCGGCCGGTCCGCGGCGTCAACGTCATGGAGGTCCCGGACATCCTCGACTGGGTGAAGCCAGACGAGCTCCTTCTGACCACGGCCTACCCGCTGCGCGACGACCCGGTCGCGCTCGACGCGCTCATCCCACGGTTGGCCGAGCGGGGTCTGGCCGGCATCGCCCTCAAGCCCGGCCGCTACATCCAGGCGATACCTGCGTCGATGATCGAAGCGGCGGATCAGCATGCCTTCGCGCTCATCGAGCTCCCGCCAGAGGCGTCGTTCAACGAGATCATCAATTCCGTCCTGACCGTCATCCTCGACGTCCAGGCCGCACGCCTTCAGCGATCCGCTGCCATCCACGACCGATTTACGAGCATCGCACTGTCCGGCGGCGGCCTCCGTCAGATTGCCGAGGCATTGGCCGAGCTCGTCGGGCGGCCGGTTGCGATCGTGGACGCCCAGGACATGGTCCAGTGGCGCACCTCGGATGAGGCACCCAGCGGCGACTCGGGGTCGCCGGCCGGATCGACGGTCGGTCATGGCAGGGGCGCGATTGTCCAGCCGATCCAGGTTGGGGCGGAGCGCTATGGAGCGATCCTCGTGGCCGGTGACGAGGCCGCGCTCGGACCGGATCGCCTGGAGGCCATCGAGTACGCCGCCACCGTCGCAGCCCTCCGCCAGGTCCAGACGCGCGCCGTCGCCGAGGCCGACCGCCGCTTCCAGGCCGTCTGCCTCGAGGAACTCATCACCGGTCACGTCCCGGACCGGAGCGTGCTGATGGAGCGGGCAGCGGCCTTCGCATGGGATCTGACGACCCCACGGGCCGTCCTCCTGGCCGATGTGGAGGCTATCGCCGGACGGCCCTTTTCCGCCCTGGCTGGCACGCCCGAGGAAGGCGCTCTGCGCCACCGGCTTGCCGAGGCCGCCAGGGCCAGCCTCGGGCCGGGGTCGATCACCTGGGAGCGGAGTCGGGAGATCGGAGCGCTGGTCTCGGCGGGGCCGTCCGGGTTTCATGAGATCGGCGCCGCCTTGCAGGCCGAGGCCAGCCGCCATGTGCCAGGGATCGTCGTGAGCGTTGGGATCGGGCGAGCGGCCCTGGACCCCCTCGACCTTCACATGTCATTTGGCGAAGCCCGACGAGCCCTGTCGATCGGCCGTTGGGCGCACGGACCGGGCGAAGTGACCGCCTTCGACGACCTCGGACTGGACCGGCTCCTCGTTGCCGTGCCCGTCTCGGATGCCCAGGCTTTCTGTGCGGACGTGCTTGGCCGGCTCGAGGCATATGACGCAGCCCGTGGCACCAGCCTTGTTGTGACTCTCGAGACGTTTCTGGCGACCCGGAACGCCGCCCTTGCCGCTCGCCGGCTCTACCTCCACTACAACACGCTCAAGAACCGCCTGGCCAAGATCGAGGAGATCATCGGGCCGTATCAAGATGACCCGGACCGCTGCCTCAGCCTTGCGTTGGCTCTGCGGCTACGACGCCTTCCGACGTCATAGCGGGCCCATCGAGTTCGACCTCGTCGATGCCGTCGAGCTCCTGCATATGGACGTTGACCCGTTCGGCTCGGGCGGTGGGGATGTTGCGTCCAACGTGGTCGGCTCGGATCGGCAGCTCCCGATGACCGCGATCCACGAGCACAACGAGCCGGACCGCGCGTGGGCGTCCGAAGTCGATGAGCGCGTCCAAAGCCGCGCGAACCGTCCGTCCGGTGAAAAGGACGTCATCGACAAGGACGACCGTTCGGTCGGTGATGTCGAATGGCAGCTGGGTCGGACGGACGATCGGGTAGTTCGCGAGCTCCGAGAGATCGTCGCGATAGAGTGAGATATCGAGCGCCCCGACAGGCAGGCGCACCTCCTCGGCAGCGGCGATGGCGTCCGCGATCCGATGTGCGAGCAAGACGCCTCGTCGCTGGATCCCGATCAGGACCAGGCCATCCGTCCCGCCCTGGCGCTCGACGACCTCGTGTCCGAGGCGCGCGATCGCTCGACGGATCTGATCCGCGTCCATCGTCGACCGAGCGGCCATCTGGGCTCCTGATGCGGGGAGGGGTCGACTAACGGGCGAAGGCTTCGAACGGGTTGCGGTGAGTCAAACGCGAGATCTCCGCCTCGTTGAGCCCCGCGCTTCGCAGGCGGGGCAGGAATTGTTCGCTCAGATACGTGTAGGGCTTGGGATTGCCGCCGGCGGGTAGCGCCGGATCGTACCAGCCCCGATCCTGGCTCAACAGCAATCGACTGCCGAGGCCAGTGTCGAGGGCGCGCTGGATCTGCACGACGAAGAACGTATCGTCGAAGTCATCGCTGCCGATCGCGTCGTACTCGATCCAACTTCCGCGCCGAGCGATCTCCAGGTGGAGGTCGAGGTCTGGTTCAGCCTGCGTGTGGATCCAAATGAAGCGGTCAGGCATGACACCCGCTGCTTCGATGATGTCGAGCTGATGGCGCACAACGCGGCCCCGGATCGTGTGGCTCCCGATGACGCTCTTGGTCTCTTTCGCGGCCCTGGCCGCCGCACGCAGGATCTTGATCTCGCATGCGGTAAGGCCATCGTCGCCGGCGCTGAGCTTGATCCATCCAGCCTGCACGCCGGTGCCCGCGATCTCGTCGCTGAGCTCGCGGAGCATCCAGTCGTGAAGCGCGTCCTCGCTGGCGTCGTGGGCCCATCGGGGCACCCACGGCTCACGATAGATCCCGGTCGGGACGACGAGCGGGAAGTTGCTCGCAGCCGATACGGCAGCGTCAATGTCGGCTCGGCGCCCCACGCCGACGGTGCTGCACTCGACGATAGCCGTGACACCCGCGGCCTGGGCGCGCGCGATCTCCGGCCCCATAAGCGCTATCACTGCTGCGGGATCGGCCTCGGCGTAGCCCGGCTGGTCACACGTCCGCAGGTCGACAAAGACGTGTTCGTGCGGCAGGAGCATGCCAAGCTCGTCGGCACCCTTCGGTCCGAGCGTCGTCATGATGCGAGCCATCGAGAACAGGCTAGCGAGTCAGGGCCAGGATGAGGAGTGGCACCGATGCGATACGAAGGAATCGCGGGCCGCGTCGCAATCGTGACCGGTGCGAACCACGGGATCGGGGCTGCGACCGCCGTAGCATTGGCCGGTCGCGGCGCACACGTTCTGGTGAGCTACCTGCGGGTCGTCGATCCCGCCGAGGACGGCGCACCCGAGGCCTATCGGGTAAATCGTGCCCGCCACGGGTCACACGTCGTCAGGCTCGATCGGGGACGCGGGCGGTCGGGCCGAGGCCATCGAGGCGGATCTCCGGGACCCGGCAACGCCGGCGAAGCTGTTCGATGCGGCTGAGGCCGCCTTCGGGCCGGTCGAGATCCTCGTGAACAACGCGACAGGGTGGCGCCAGGACACGTTCAAGCCGGTCGAGCGCGACCGTCTCGATCGGCCGCTCGAGCCTCTGTCGGCGGCGACCGCGTCACAGGTGCTCGAGGTCGATTCGCGGGGTTCGGCGCTGATGATCGCCGAGTTCGCCCGGCGCCACGTCGCTCGGGGCGCCGACTGGGGCCGAATCGTCGGCCTTACGTCGGGCGGCGCGCTCGGCTTCCCCGAGGAGGTCTCTTACGGTGCCGCCAAGGCCGCCCTCGAGAACTACGCGATGTCCGCGGCGCTCGAGCTGGGCGAGTATGGCGTCACCTCCAACGTCGTCCACCCGCCGGTCACCGACACCGGCTGGGTGACCGATGCCGTCCGCGAGTTCGTCGCCGAGAGTCGAGACCTCTTCCACATCGCCCGTCCCGAGGAGGTGGCGGAGGTCATCGCCTTCCTGTGCTCCGACGA
This sequence comes from uncultured Chloroflexia bacterium, assembly GCA_963720315.1. GTDB lineage: Bacteria > Chloroflexota > Limnocylindria > Limnocylindrales > CSP1-4 > CF-46. Next base: position 978,923 of record CAVRFC010000005.1, on the reverse strand, counting down.
CGCTGGGCTGATCACTGCCAACGTCGTGCGCCTGCGATAGGTCGCGGCACGTGTCGCTAACCGACGGGTCACCTCGGCGCGTGGGGGTCCCATCCTGGTTCGTGGCTGCCCGATCCGACGGGGCTGTTTGTGCCCCGGCGCCGGCCTGACCGCAGGGAGCGTTGTGGCACGCAGGTTCTCTATATCTGACGTCACGGACGCCAGGGACCCGGAACCGGCAGAATTAACTTCAGACCGCCAACGCCGGTGTGCGGCAGCGGCACTACGATTTGCCTCGATGATCCTCGAAGCGCCGCTGGTCCGGTCTCTGGTGTCCCTCCGCGCTTCGGACGGCCCGACCGCCGGCGGCAAGGGCGCCAACCTCGGCGAACTGATCGCCGCGGGCTTCCCGGTACCGGACGGCTTCGTCCTCACCACCGAGGCGTACGTCCACGCTGCGGACGCCGCCCGGATCGATCCGGGCGAGCCAGAGGCTGCGGCCCGCCGTCTTCGCAGCCGCTTTCCGAAGGCGATCGCGGCTCAGGCGCTCGAGGCATATCGGGCACTCGGCGCCGAAGCGGTCGCCGTGAGATCGTCGGCGACGGCGGAGGACCTGCCTGGAGCGTCGTTCGCGGGCCAGCAGGATACCTACCTGGGGGTGACCGGCGACGAGGCCCTTCTCGACGCGATCCGCCGTTGCTGGGCGTCGCTCTGGAACGAGCGGGCCGTGGCGTACCGGCGCGATCACGGCATCGACGATCGGGACGTCAAGCTGGCGGTGGTCGTGCAGCGGATGGTCCAGGCCACCGCCGCCGGGGTGCTGTTCACCGCCGACCCGGTCATCGGCCGTCGCGGTCGGGCGGTAATCGACGCCGCGTTTGGCCTCGGCGAGGCGGTCGTCTCCGGCGCTATCGATCCCGACCACTACGTGGCCGACCCGGTCACTGGCGAGATCGCCGAACGATCGGTCCGACGCGACGAACCGGTCCTCGACGACGCCCAGGTTCGGGAGCTGGCCGCAACGGGTCTCCGGATCGAGCGCCACTTCGGGAGCCCCCAGGACATCGAGTTCGCGTTCGACGGCGACCGACGGCTGTGGATCGTCCAGTCGCGACCGATCACGACGCTCTACCCGCTGCCAAACGAGCCGGCACGCGAAGCAGCCGGGCCGCGGGTCTACTTCTCGGCCAGCGTCGCCCAGGGGTACTTCGAGCCGATCACCCCGATGGGACAGGAGCCGTTCCGCAGGATGGGCGAGATGCTCGCCGGATCGTTCGCGCGCGGCCGACGCAACAACGGGCCGGTCCACTCGCCCATCGTCTCGGTCGGCCAGCGCCTGTTCGTCGACATCACGCCAGTGCTGCGCGATCCAGTCGGTCGAGAGATCGTCGAGCGCCTGACTGCCGTCGCCGAATCACGCAGCTCGGTGGTCATCCGGAAGCTCGCCCTGGACCCGCGCTTTGGGCCGAGATCGGGCTCGCGCGTGGGGTCGGCTCGGCGGATCGTGCCGCTCGCGTTGCGGTCGAGGATCCCGATCTTCGCGCTGCGCATCCTGCGTTCGCCCGATCCGACCCGGGATCGGTATGTCCGCGAGATCGAGCGGGTGACGCACGTGGACTTGTCACCGAATGCGACGTCGGCGGAGCGCCTCGACGCATTCGAGAAGCTCATTCGCTCCATGCCGCGGTTCGTGATGCCACGGTTGCTTGGTCTGGTCGTGGCCGGGATGCTGTCGTACGTGGCCGCGAGTCGGCTGCTTGGCGACCGCGCCACCCCCCAGGAGCTCCAGTCGCTCACCCTGGGTCTGCCACACAACCCCACCACGGAGATGGATCTTGCGCTCTGGGCGCTGGCGACCGAGATCCGCACCGATCCAGCGTCACGGAAGGCACTTCTGGAACGCCCCGCGGCCGAGCTCGCCGCCGCCTACCGGGATGGTGCTCTGCCGCGCCCGCTGCAGGATGGTCTTGCAGCGTTCCTTGCTCGCTACGGATTCCGATCGATCGGCGAGATCGATCTCGGCGTGCCGCGCTGGTCGGAGGACCCGACGCATCTCCTTGGTGCGATCGGGAACTACCTGCAACTGGGCGACGGCGCCCTGGCACCCGACGAACAGTTCGAGCGTGGCGCCCGCGAGGCGGAGGCGCTCGTCGCGACCCTGCTGGGCCGCGTGCGAGGCCCCAGACGGCGCGTCCTCCGGTTCTTCCTGGGACGTGTCCGAGCGCTCATGGGCTCCCGCGAGCTGCCTAAGTACACCTTGATCCGGCGGCTGTTCACGCCCATGCGCGAGCTCCTGAAGCCCGTGGGCGAGGAGCTCGCCGCTGCAGGCCGGCTCGAATCCAGGGACGACATCTTCTTCGTGACGCTCGCCGAGGCAAGACAGGCCCTTGCCGGAGCGGACCTGCGCGCGACCGTGGCCGCCCGCCGCGCCACGCACGACCGCGAGCTCGCCCGACGCCATGTTCCGCGCGTCCTGCTTTCGGACGGTACCGACGCCGAGGTCGCCTTGGTCGATGTTCCCGACGGCGCGCTGCGCGGATCTCCGGCGAGCCCCGGAGTCGTGACCGCCACGGCCAGGGTCATCCTGTCGCCCCAGGGCGCGCGGCTGAAACCGGGCGAGATTCTCGTCGCTCCCTCGACTGACCCTGGCTGGACGCCGCTCTTCCTGACCGCCGGCGGCCTGGTCATGGAGATGGGCGGCATGATGTCGCACGGTGCCGTCGTCGCCCGCGAGTACGGCATTCCCGCGGTCGTGGGCGTCGCCGGCGCGACCGAACGGATCGCGACCGGCGAGGAGATCACGGTTGATGGATCGGCGGGCGTCGTGTCGGGCGGTCGACTCTGACCTAGGCCCGCGTGCGCCTTCGCACCCGCACGGCATCGCCGGACGGTCACGGACCAATCAGTCGGCGGGCATGGTGAACCTCTGGAGCAGAAGATCGGCGGTTCTAACCGCCCGATTCAGACCTCAACCGGGACCGGATAGACCTCCGTTGCCGGATGGCCCGCCCGCTCGTGGATCTTTTGCACGGCTTCCGCATTCGGGGCCTCCGACACGCACCACACCATCCCGGAATTGGGGTCGCCCCACGCTCGCTGGAAGTCAACGCCCTCCTCGCCCTGGATATCAAGGTCGGCCTGATGTGCGGCCTTGAGGGCTTCTGGGGTGATGCCATGCATTCCGTGATGGACGTCCATGAACTTGGGCATTTCGTCCTCCTCACCCGACACCCCGGCGGGCACAATCTTACCCCTCGCAATCCCGTCTGGAGCCACCGCAAGTGCCAATTCAGTATCACTCGGTGCCCGCGAGGGTAGCCGCTCCAGGCAGAGACTTTGAGCGATCCGGGCGGTCTGTAGGCCCTGACCGGGCCATGCCGCCGGGCATCGTGCGGCGGATGTTGCGCGCCCATCGGAAGTCGCCTGCCCGCACTGACTTCAAGTTTCAGTAGGATCGGACCACGCCCGTCGCCGCTACGATGTCGCCGTCGTGAGGCGCCCCCACAGCAGCGCGACCACGGCCAGGTCGATCACGACAGCGACGACATGGATCGGGTGGAAGTAGACGGCCAGGGCCAGCAGCCCCACGGTCGCGCCGCCAAAGGCGACCATCGGCCACAAGTCGCGCAGCCCAGGCACGCCGAGCCAGCCGAGCCCCGCCGCGACGAGCGCGACTCCTGCGACGAGCCAGACCAGGCCACCGATTACCGCCGCACCAGTGCCGAGGTTGAGCGCATCGAATAGCCACGATCGTCCGAAGGGGCCGGGCCACCAGCTGAACCAGGACGGGAGGGTCATGGCGGGAGCGTCCGGCTTGGTGACGGCGACAACTCCGATCATCATCGTGATCAGGCCGTGAACAACGAGGAATTCCCCGAACAACCGCCTGCGACATGCACACATCCCCCTCTGCGCGCGCTGTTGCGAGATCCCTCGGCAGGCGCTCGCCATCTGCGTAACGCGATGGGAGCATGAAACGACACGGGTTCGTTTCCAACACAGAGCCGTATGGCCCGTGGAACCTAGGCCGCATGGGCCGATTGGTCTTTCGCCGGCGGTCCGACCAGACCAATGTTGACCCGAGACGAGCCGAGTCGATTTCTGCGAGCTGACGGGCGTCTCCGCGAGGGAACCCGGAGAACGATGAGCTTCGAGGCAGAGCCAGTCCCGGTTGCGGCATGACGCGGCGCGCGGTCTACCGCGCAGCGAGAGTACCCAGCGGGCCATCATGGATGCGTTGCGGGACCTTCTCATCGAGGTCGGAATTGCCCGTCTGCGACTCGACCTTCGATCGGAACTGGAGTTCTCCGTGTCGTTCCCACTACTGGATCGAGAGCGTGGGCCTATTGCGGTGGGCGAGGACTTGGTCGGACGCTAGAATCACCTGAGCTCATGAAAAGCCACGAATCCGAACGGGACGAGTCTTCGAACGAGACGGAGCAGTGCGGGCCGCTCGTCCGCTTGATGCGTCGGATCCTTCGCAGGTCATGGCCATTCTCGCGGGACCCTGCGAAGCCGTCTACGCCACCAGTTGACGACCGTACAGATCCGTCCAGGATGCCATCGGACGGCCCCTCGGTGGTAATCTGAAAGGGCAGAGTCGGTACTCTGTGTGGGCTCCATGCGGGAGTAACTCAGCTGGCAGAGTGTCTGCTTCCCAAGTCTGAGCGGCTGAGCGCTGTGGGCTCCGGTGTGGCGGTACCACCAAATCTGCTCACTTATACACTGTAGTCCGGCGCTGGCCGTGGGATACGTCGGCGCGGCGGTCGTTGACGTCGAGAGTATCGTCGCGCGACGCGCAGGCAACGACGAGAAGGCCCACGACGATCGTCGTAGCGACCGGCGGGAGTGAAGCGCGCATCCGATGTCCTCCGGACGGTGTGTAGCCGTGAGACGTTCGGACCGCCCGCTTGGTCCGTCGGAACCTGTCGCGTGCGCACATCCTTAACGGTACGCTCCGTACTCCAACGCCTGTCCCGTCCGACCAGGTACACGTCGAGGACGCTCCGCTCGCCGTGCGAAAGCACCTCACCCTTCCGTCCTGTGGCAAGGAGAAAGCCCGGCCGACCGAGGGGTTCCAACGTCGAGCAGGCCGGCCCTGGTCGGATGCCGCCGTCGCGAGTCGCCGCCATCCGTCATCGAGTGTGCGGCCGGACGTCGGGCGTCAGCCAACGACCATCCGGATGCTCACCCCAGTCATCGGACAGGTACGCCGATCACAGGATCGGGAGCGTAGACTACGGTCGATCTGACGACGCTGCTGGCGCACGGTCGCCCATCTGGCGGCGAGGAGGGACGTGGAGCGGCAAGGCATACCCGATCCGCAGATCGGCTCGGAGCTCGCTGGGTACCGAATCGAAGCCGCCATCGGCCGAGGCGGCATGAGCCGCGTGTACCGCGCAGAGCACCTCCGTCTCGGACGGCCCGTCGCTCTCAAGCTGCTGGGCTCTGACCTCGCCGAAGACCCGCTGTTCAGGGCGCGCTTCGAGCGGGAGTGGCGGCTCGCGGTGAGCCTCCGACATCCACACATCGTCCCGATCTACGACGCGGGCGAGGAAGACGGGATCCTCTACATCGCGATGCTTCTCGTCGAGGGCGGCGACCTCAGCCTGCTCTTGCGACAGCACGGAGCGATGGACCCAGATCGCGCGCTGCACGTGCTGGCACAGATCGCATCAGCGCTCGACGCGGCCCACGGGCAAGACCTCATCCACCGCGATCTGAAGCCCAGCAATGTCCTGCTGGCCACGGGGCGGGCCGCAGATAGCGATGATCACGCGTACCTGGCGGACTTCGGGCTGACGAAGAGCGTCTCTTCGAGCAGCCAGCTGACGCTGACGGGCTCGTACCTCGGGACCCCCAGCTACAGCTCCCCGGAGCAGATCGCTGGACACACCCTCGACACTCGGGCCGATGTGTACGCGCTTGCGTGCATGCTGTTTGAATGTCTGACGGGCTCCTTGCCGTACCCGCGGGATTCGGAGAATGGCAGCGATCGCCGCTCACCTTACGGAGCCGCCCCCGTCTGCCCGCGCCTTGCGGCCAGGGCTGCCAGCGGGGATCGATGCCGTCCTGGCACGCGGGCTCGCGAAGAGCCCGGACGAGCGATACCGAACCGCGCCCGATCTCATCGACGCAGCGAGAGCGCTCCTTGCGTCCAACCTGACTCCGACGGTCGCAGTTGCGCCCAACCTGGCTCCGACTGTCGCGATTGCGCCCGAACCGCCTCCGCGCCCGCCTCCCTCGCCGGCGGAAACCGCCCCCGACCTCTCGAACATAGCCACGCGGGTCGATCGCCCAACGCGTCCGTCGAGAGCGGAACGGCGTCCGTCGAGAGCGGAACGGCGTCCAGCGAGAGCGGACAGACGTCAGCCTTTGGGCGCCCGGATCGCGCTCCTCGTGACCTTCATAGCCGTTCCCCTCATCCTGGGGGGCGCCATCCTGGCCGGTGTCCTGGCCCGCCCCCAGGAGCCGGCGACTGGCCCTTCCAGCGGAAGGGCAACGCCGAGCGAATCGCTCTCGTCGGCGTCGGCATCGCCGTCATCGAGCGCGTACTTCGTTGGTGCGACCGCTGACGAGCGGTACTTGATCGACAAGGCCGCCCCGGCGATCGCCCAGGGTTGCGAACGTTACAAGGTGCGTCCGGGCGACCTCGAGGTCGAGGGAGACGTCGCCGGGATCACCTGCCCGGTCGACGATCCGGACGTCACGGAGGCACTCTACTTCCGGTTCGCGTCGAGCGACCTGATGGCGACGTTGTGGCAACAGCGGCTGGGGACGGCGAAAGTCCAGCCCGACAGCGCGGGTTGTGCCGGTGGTGGGCGAGGTGAGACCTCATATGACGGCGGGCGGCTGCTGTGTTATCTGGCTGATGGAGAGGGGCGCCTGCGCTGGATCGACGAGGGCGCTCTGATCTACGGCGTTGTCAACGGTCGCACCCCTCGGCTCGCGGCGATGCTCGAGTGGTGGCTCGAGTCGCACGCCGCTCGAGGCGTACAGGCCCTCACCGCGATCGAGCAAGGCCTCGTAGCGGATGCGCCGCCGGACATCGCTAACACGTGCATCCCATATCGGACCGTCGCCCCGGGGGAGACCGCCGTGGAGGGCAGCGTGGGTGCCATCGACTGCCTGATCGACAGCAACCTCGTCGAGGATGTCGGCTACTTCAAGTTCCCCACGTCGAACACGCTGCAGGGATGGTGGCGCGACCGGATCGCGAACCAGAAGATCGAGCTGGATAGCGGCGGCTGCTTCGACGGTACGACCGGCGAGACGAACACCGGCATCGGCAGGATCGCGTGCTATGTCTCCGGCGGCAACGCGCGCGTCAGGTGGACCGACGACACTCGTCTCGTCTACGGCGCGCTGAATGGCGTGACGGACAATCTAGCCAGCCTGTTCAAATGGTGGGACGTGCGCCATTGATGCGCGACCGAGTTGTGGCGCTCAAGGTGCTATTCCTAGGAGCGTGCCGCCAACTACGTGGTTACCCTATGGCGTCGTCAGAGTCCAGGCGCAAGACGACGACCAGGTAGGGAGGGTGGGAGTTGGCCGAGGCCACGATCGTCCCGCGCGTTGCACTGCGGCTCCGGTGGGCCGATGCCGCCGGTCGCGCGCAGGAGCGCGCGCTCGACGCCGGTGAGCTCACCATCGGGCGCGGCGAGGGTTGCGACATCATCGTCGACGACGCAAGAATCTCGCGGACGCACGCCCGGCTCCGTGTCGTCGAGGGCGAGGTCGTCATCGAGGACCTCGGCAGTCGTAACGGGACGATCGTCAACGGCGAACGCGTGGCAAGCGCGGGGCTCCACGCCGGGGACACCCTGAGCCTGGCGACGGTCGCGTTCGAGCTGCTTGCCTCCGGAGTGGAATTCGTTGAGCAGGGTGGCTGCGAGCGCTGACGGGGCGACGATGGTCGAGATGCCGAGTCCCGGCGCCAGCGTCCTCGCGGCGATCCCCCCGGCCGAACCGTCCGAGGAGCCCGAGGCCGGCCTCAAGGCAATCCTCCGCGCACCGATCGTGAGCGAGCGGGACCTTGCGGCGCTCGGCATCGACGTGACGGTCACCGACGTCCTCGCCCTGGGGAGCGGATTGGGCAGCTTCGTGTTCGTCGATCTGCTTCGCAACTCCGGCGTCCCCGTTGAGCGCATCAGCGTCCTGGGCAACGAGCCGACGCCCTACGGGCGCTACCAGCGGCTCTGCCGTAACTCGCAGATCCCGCCGCACGAGCGGCTGCGCTCGAATTCCGATTCGGAGCCCGACAACCCGTGGGGCCTACCGGGCTACGCCGTCCGCGAAATGTGGGGCAACCTGCAGCGGGGCGACTTGAAGACGACCGCCCAGGTCCTGTGGAGCATCTTCGGAGAATCGGCGATCGCCGACACGTACACCCCCCGCTCGGGGGACGTTTTCGCCAATGTCGCCCGCGAGTCCGCCCGCATCGGCTGGGACCGGATGCTCCGCCTGGGCCGCATCCGCACGATCCGGAAGACTACGGATGGGCGGATCCTCGCGATCGCGTCAGCGGGCGAGGGCGAGGCCCGCCACCGGTTCGCGGTGAGCAGCCGGTTCGTCCACCTGTCACTAGGGTATCCGGCCATCCAGCTGCTGCCCGACCTGGCGGAGTACCGGGAACGCACTGGCGACCGGCGGGGGGTGGTCAACGCGTACGAGGCCCACGACCACATCTACGATCAGCTCCGCGCCCGGGGCGGGACTGTCATCCTCCGCGGTCGGGGCATCGTGGCCTCGCGCGTCCTTCAGCGCCTATGGGAGGACCGCAAGGCGAACGCGGCGATCAACGTCATCCACTGCCACCGCTCGCGGCTGCAGGCCGGACGCCGCTACGGCTGGTCGCAACGGAAGGTCGACGGCGAGTTCGAGTTCCAGGCGTTCAACTGGCCGAAGGGCTGCTGGACCGGACCCCAGCGGTACGCCCTGGAGGCCGCCGCCCCCGAGGAGCGCAAGCACCTGCTCGACGTGTGGGGTGGGACGACGACCGCGAACCGCCACGACTGGCGGCGGATCGTCCGCGAGGGCCTGCGGGAGGGCTGGTATCGCCAGGAGTACGGCGTCGTCAAGAGCGTGGACCGGACCGACGATGGGCGGGTCCGGACGCGCGTCTCGAACAGCCTCGTAGGCGGTGGCATCCTCGACCTCACGGTCGACTTCATCATCGACTGCACGGGGCTCGTCGCCAGCCCGGAGCGCGCCCCCGTCCTCGACGACCTCATCGAGATGTACGGGTTGCCTCGGAATCCCCTCGGGCGGTTCGACGTGACGAACGACTTTGAGATCGTCCCGATGCGCCATCGTGAGGCGCGGATGTACGCGGCCGGCGCGACGACACTCGGCGGCCCGTTCGCCACGGTCGACAGCTTCCTCGGCCTCCAGTACGCCGGGATGCGTGCCGTCAACGCGATGGTCGACGAGGGGATGCCGGAGCTGCGCCGGCTCTCGGGGCTGTACTCCCTGGGTCAGTGGCTGAAGTGGGCCCGCCGGGGTGCGCCGTGACACCGACGCTCGTGGGCCGATGGCAGACGCGCGTCATGCTGCTCGCGACCGTGGGCCTGCTCATCACGCTGCCGTTCGCGGCGGTGGCAGGTACGCCGCCGTTCGTAGTCCTCGCGTACGTCGCGACCATCGGCCTCGCCTGGGACATTGTCTATTCATTCCTCCAGGCGTTTCGCTGGGAGCGGGACTGGCCACCTGCGTTCGCTGTCATCGCCGCGATTGCAGAAGCCGCGCTGATCTACGTCTTGGCGATCGAGGTGGACGTCCCGGGCCTGCCGCGCGACCTTCCCCTCGGCCTGTTCGCCGCCCATTACACGGCCGTTTGGCTGGGCGTCTTCCTCTTCGCCCAGTTCCCGATGCGCGCCCTGTTTCCGTGGTGGCGGTTCCACGGCGGGCGGATCTGGCCGGGCGTGGCTCGCAGCCAGCGGCGCGAGACTCGCGGTACGGAGTAACCGGGGGCGCGCGACTCTTCTCGCCGACGCGATTCGGCCAGACCCGTCAGCGGACGATGACCACGTACGTCCGTGGCCCGGATCGGACGACGTCGCCAGTGGCCAGCGGGCGATCGCCGATCGCGCTCCCGTCGCCGGCCTCGGTGGCAACAAGGCCGTCCCGCACCACGGGTAGACCGTCGGCGATCGTGACGCTCACATCTTCGCTCGCGGGCTCTGCGGCCACCGAGGCTGCGTTGCCATCTGCGGCGAAGCGGAGCGCATGGTCTTCGAGGAGATCGACGACGTTTCCGTCCGCGTCGACGAGCCGGCACACGACGCGGCGGGTGTGGCGGATCTCCGACGGGGCATTAACAAGCGATGTGCCGCAAAACCAGCAGTCGTCGTCCTTAGGGCTGCTCTCGTGCCCGCAGTGGCTGCAGATCGGACCGCTGACCGATCGCCGGCCGCGAGATCCCAGAACCGCGACCGGCGTCCGCCAGTGTCGATCTCGGCGCCGTTCTCTAGCCGTGTCGCGCCGGCGATCGCCGTTCCGGCCAGGCGTGTCGGGTTCGTGGACGACGCGTTCTCGACCGTGAACCCTGTTCGGAGCCCGTGGAGGACCGCGTGCTGACGCGAGACCGTCGGCCCGGGGATGACGATGTCAGCCCTTGGGTCTCGCCCGATAAGGTGATCCCGAGTCGGATCTAGGTCGATCGCAAACGGGCGACCATCGTCGGTCCAGGTCAGCGCGAAACGAGCCATCGCGATGTCTCCCCCTGTTCGACTTCGAGAAAAGCCTACGCCAACGTGCCCGGGCCCCGCGGCGCTTCGGGGCGCTGATCAGCTCCCGCCGTAGACCCCGGCTCCCGCTCCGACAAACGACCACGAGAACTGAGTTGGATATCGCCGCTGGGAGCGAGTGCCCCGGGTCGGGTCCCTCTGCGCACGAATAACACGGGCACACCGGCATGATCCATGAGCGTACTCCTAACGTGGCCGAGTCCCTCAGCCGCGCCATCGTAACGACAAGCCGACGACGAGGAGCGAAGCGTCCTCGACGGCGGGCAGCAGCCCTCCGCCGGCGACGTCGACCAGGCGCGTCTCGGCGCTCACGCCAGTCAGCTGCTGGAGCACGACCGATGCGTTTGCGAGGAGGCGCGTCGGGTCGTCCTCCGGCCGCCCCGACGGTCCTTGCCGCACCCAGTAGTCGCAGCGGGATCTCGGTCGAGGACGCGATCCAGGGCGCCCAGTTCCAACGCGGCCCAGTCGTGCTCCGCTCCACCGAACGGGACGATGACGGGCCGGTACCGGTCGAGAGACGACGCCGAGCTCTTCGCGACGGACGAGGACGGCGACGTCGGAGGGGGCTTCCTCCAGCAGCGGCCGGATGGGTCCGCCCAGGACCCCACCGCCGAGGACCGGTCGCCACCCGTCGACGAGCGCGAGGTCGACTCGATCGGGACCCGCGAGCCGGATGGATCCCGCGACGGACGCGGCGAGGAGAGTGCGGCGGTCCGCAGCGGCGGACCGTCGCTCCACATGGCGCGTGCGGCCTCGAGCTCCGCGAGAGCCTCGCGGTAGCGGCGATCCAGCTCCGAGATCCCGGTTGCGACCGCGCTCGGCTCCAGGAGGCGGACGGCGACGACCTCGCGCAGGGGCATCCCTCGGGCGAGCGCGCTGGCGATCGCGAGGAGGTCGCCCAAGTTCCGGCCTTCGAGCGCGGCCACGAGGATGGCGCGGCCGGGGACCGCAACCGGTCCAGCGGGAGCCTGCGGCGCGGGCGTCGGCGGGGGGGCGGTCGAGCGTTTCGGGTTCGGCCGCCGCCATCTCACGGCGAGGATCGATGAGGCGGAGAAGGGGACCGGTCATGAACGTCGTGACCAGGGCCATGATCACGAGCATGGTGAAGAGCTCCCTGCCCGATGATCTCGGCGTTGAGGGCGATGTTGAGAACGATGAGCTCGGTCAGGCCCCGGGTGTTCATCAGCGCCCCGACGGCAAGTGCCTCGCGCCCGGTCGTGCCGGTCAGACGGGCCGCGACGGCCGCGGAAATTAACTTTGCCCCGATCGCGACGGTAACCAGCAGCAGGGTGAGCCCGATGAGGTCGACGTTCGTGATTTTGAAGATGTCGGCCTTCAGTCCGGCGACCACGAAGAAAAGAGGAAGCAGGACGATCGCGACGAAGTCCTCGAGCCGGTGCGAGACGTCACGGGTGAGGACCTCGCTCCGCGGCATCACGATCCCGAGCATGAAGGCCCCGAAGATCGGCGCGATCCCGATGTGACCGGCGACCGCGGCCGACAGGAGGACGGCAACGAAGACGGTGCCGAGCCATGCCGCTGGCACGTGGCCGACCTCGTCGACGACGATGGCGAGCCGCGCGAGCAGGCGGCGCACGACGGTCAGCATCAGGATGACGAACACGATCGCGAGCGCGAGGATCCGCGCCGTCTTCAGCACCGGATCCTCGGATCCCGTCGTCGCTCCCGCCACGGCTGTGGCGAGGGCAAGGAGTCCCCAGGCGGTGACGTCGTCGACGGCCGCGGAGGCCAATGCGATCACGCCAACCGGTCGCCGGATCATCCGCCGCTCCACGGGATTGGCGCGAGGACCGGGAACGCGGTAATGGACATCGACACGCCCATGAACAGCGCGAACGCCGGGAGCGATCCCTTGGGTCCGGCGAGGGTCGGATAGAGCGGGATGGCGATCGCGAGGCCGGACCATCGGGACGATCACGCTCGCGTTGGAGATGACGGCTGCTTGGCGAAGCCGACCTTGCAGCAGCCGGGCATCGAGCTCCAGCCCGATCAGGAACATGTAGAACGCGAGCCCGATGTCCGCACCTGCGGTGAGCGCCGCGACCACTTGGCTGGGGAAGATGAAGCCCGAGGCCTGAGGCGCAAGCTTCTCGAAAGCGACGGCCCGAGGAGGATGCCGGCCACCAGTTCGCCCATGACTCGCGGCTGACCGACAAGGGCGGCGAAGATGCCCCCGATCCGCGCGGCGATGATCACGATGGCCATCGCCAGCATCAGGCAAGCGAAAAGCTCCTCGCCGCTGAGCGTGGGCGTCAAGGTCGAGTCCCGCTAACACGCAGTAGCCAGTCGCCGGCTCTGCGCCATTGCCCTCCCCTCCGAGTACCGGCGTATCCTAGCAGCCGTGATGCGCCCCCCTGGCCGTGCCTGAGCCCGAGCCCGGCGACCAGGTCGGCCCGTATCGGATCGAGGCTCGGGTGGGAGAGGGCGGCGCGGGAAATCGTGTACCGCGCGATCCGAGAGCCCCGACGGCGGCGTCGTCGCCTTGAAGCTACTGCGCGCGGCGATGGCGCGCGACCCAGTCATTACTTCGTCGGTTCGAGCACGGAGATTTGCGCAGCAAGCGCGATCCGACACTCCCACCTTGTCGCCGTCCTCGATTCAGGCACGGTCGGCGATCGGCGGTACGTCGTTACCCGGTTCATGCGAGGCGGGTCGCTCGCGACGCGCATCCGAGATCGCGGGCCCCTGCCACCCGCCGAGGCCGTGACGGTCATTTCCCAGGTGGGCGCGGGTCTCGACGCGCTCCACGCGGCCGGCATCGTCCACCGCGATGTGACGCCCGGCAACGTCCTTCTGGAGGCAGACGGCACCGCCGCGCTGGCTGACTTCGGGCTGGCGCGAGGTCCCCGCGACACCGTGCTCACCCGGGCGGGCCGAGCCCTGGGTACGCTCGACGTCCTCGCGCCTGAGCTCATCCGGGGCAGCCAGGCGACACCAGCCAGCGACGTGTACGCGCTCGGGTGCGTGGCCTACGCTGCCATCACCGGCGCGCCACCGTTCGCTGGTCGAAGCCCGATGCAGGTGGCGTTCGGGCACCTGAGCGAGACGCCTTCAGACCCGGTCGTCGCAATCGGTGTTGCCTCGCCAGGACTCGGCGGCGGTCCTCGCGGCGCTGGCTAAAGAGCCGGGCGAGCGCCCATCCTCCGCCGGCATGTACGCGCAACTGCTCATCGGAGCGATAGCCGCCGGCCGATCGACCCTGTGACCGGCCCTTCGTCCAAGCCTCGACGCGGGCCTTCACCCGCCTTCACGGTCATCAAGACGGTGCTAACACGCTCGACAACCTCGCGCTCGCCGGCGAGTCGGCTTGGCCTGCTGAATGACCGTGAGCAAGTCAGGTCGAGCTGCAGCCAGTACCGACTGGCCGGGCTGGAGCTGACCGATTTAGGCGGACGCTGTAGCCCAGTTATACGGTGCGCGAGCGCTGTAGGTCGCCGTCCGGCGCTAGAATGGCCTCGCCGCTCAGGCAGACGCCGTACATGAGCGTGAACCGAGCGGGAGTAACTCAGCTGGCAGAGTGTCTGCTTCCCAAGTCTGAGCGCCTCAGCGCTATGGCTCCCCGTGTGGCGGTACCACCAAATCGGCCCAGTTATACGCTGACAGCTCTGACGCCTGCCAGGGGGGTGCGCCCCGCCACTCGGACGTCGGCCCGAGGTCTACCCGCTCGTCAAGGTCGCCAACGGCTCCATCACGACCCTACACGTCCTCCATGGCGTGCGCCGGCTGGTACTGGTCAACGACGTCGGCCAGTTCGACCGGCGCCGGTTGTGTGGGTCATCAACATCGACGGTTCAAGCGCGGACGGGCGACCTCGCCGACCGGGAACGGACGGTCACCGGCGAGCGGCGAGCGGCGGGCGGACACTACGAGCCGGGCGAGGTCGGTGAGCGACGTCACCACGGGGCACACCGCTCCCCGCGAACGCGTCCGGTTGGCCCGGTGTGAGACGGCGCGGCATCCGCTCGAGCAGCGGGCTGAGGTCGACGGTCGCCGGCTGGTTTACGAAGTCGACGGCGTTCGGCGTGAGCGGCGGCTCCGGCAGGAACTGCAGCGGCCATGCAACGAGCTTGAGGAGCGGGGTCGGGCCCGGCAGGATCGGCCGGCGGATGCCGGCGACCCGGAGCGCCAGGCGGATGATCTCGCGCATCGGCAGCGTCTCGGGCCCGCCGAGCTCGAAAACCTCGCTCGCGGCCGCCTCCTCCACCGCTCGAGGAGGGTCTCGCGACGTACCTCGGCCCGCGGACGGGCGCCTCGAGCTCGCTGACGATCGACGGGCGCTGAGCGGCCGACCTGCGTCGGCGGCCCCGACCTCAGCTGCTCGAGGTAGCGCTCGCGATCCCGGTCGTGGACGATCGACTCGTAGGTCCCTGCTCGACCCAGGCGGCGCTCTGGGCAGTTGGCAGAGGCCCCCGTCGGCGCGATCTGACCAAACCCCAAAAGGGATCGCCGTCGACGTGCGCGGCGGGAGCCGTGCATATCGTAGCCCTCCTGCCAAATCGCACATCCCGTTCGGAACCCGGGCCCGCGGATCTACTTCTTTGGCTTGGATGGCTTGCGGGGCGCACGCTTGGATGCCGCTTGCGTGGCCCGCTTCGGCGCGCGCGGGGGGTCGCCGCCGGCGCGCCTCAGAGAAGCGGAACACGATGCGAGCGTTCGTCGCCGTCGCCTTCGCCACGGTGGGACTACGCTAGCGGCGGGAGGCGACGCGATGAAGCTAGTGGCAGTCGTCATCGCGCTGGTGCTCGCGACCGCGGGCTGCGGGACGGCAGCGAGCCCTAGCCCACGCCCGGACGAAAGCTCGGGAGCGACCGACTCACCGTCGACGGCCTCACCGCCGACCGGCGGCACGCCCAGCGCGACGGTCACGCCGGCGGCGACCGATACCGCGCCAACGCCCTCGCCGTCGGGGACTCCGCCCTTCCCGATCCCCTCCAGCGTCGACCGCGACTTCGCCGACCGCGACGAGATGCGCGGGCAGCGCGACCAGCTGGTCGACGGCTACGTCGTGCAGCGTGTCACCGACCCGCGCGTTATCGCCGCCATACGCGCCGTACCGCGCCACAGCTTCGTTCCGACCCAGTGGCTCGGCACCGCCTACTCGGACCAGCCGCTGCCGATCGGCCACGGCCAGACGATCTCGCAGCCGTCGCTGGTGGCGATGATGACCGAGCTACTCCGACTCGACGAAGGTGAACGGGTCCTCGAGATCGGTACCGGCTCGGGCTATCAGGCGGCCGTTCTGGGCGAACTGACGCCCGAGGTCTACTCGGTCGAGATCATCCCCGAGCTGGCAGGGATCGCCCGCGTCGTCCTCGACCGGCTCGGCTATGGGGACGTCCGGATCGACCGCCGCGACGGCTACTTTGGTTGGGAGGAGCACGCCCCCTACGACGCGATCATCGTGACCGCCGCGGCCGACCACGTGCCGCCCCCGCTGGTCGCCCAACTCGACCCGGACGGCGGCCGGATGGTCATCCCGATCGGGCCCGTGGGCGATGTGCAGGTCCTCTGGCTGGTCACTCGCCAGGGCGACGAGGTGTCCATGGAACGGGTCCTCGAAGTCAGGTTCGTACCGCTGACGCGCGAGGAAAATTGAGGGCGGCGGCGACCAGGTAGAGCGCCCCGGCACAGACGAAGATCGGCGTGAAGCCGAACGAAAGCGCAAGCATCGCCGCCGCCACCGCGCTGACGACCGAGGCACTGCCGTTGGCCGCCCAGGCCCACGGGACGAGGGCGTCGGCGTCGTCCAGCGCGCCGATACCTCGCGCGAACGGCACACCCATCAGGAGCCCGACCGGCACGATCATCGCGACGACCGCAACGAGACGCAGGGCGAGCGGGACCGCCAGCAGGGTCGGTATAACGAGCCCGGTCAGCCAGGGGTAGAGGGCGAGCAGCAGCGCCAGCGCTGCGATGGCGCCGCGCCAGGGGACGCGCGGCGAGAGCCAGCTGCCGACGCCCGATGCGAGGAGGAGCGCCCCGACGACGGCCGCCAGCGTAAATGTGGGGTGGCCGAGCACCAGGATGAAGCGCTGGATCAGCGCCACCTCGACGAAGAGATAGGCGAGACCGATCGCCGTGAAGTAGCCGAGTGTTCGGGCGGCGCGCCGGGCGCCGGTGCGCCGGAACGTGGCGCGGAACCCAGAGCGGAGCGCGATCGGAGCGACGACGAAGATCGCGGCCGCTGCGACGGCGAAGACGAGCAGCGCGACGAGGGCGAGGTAGCCGCTGCCCCCAAACGGCTGCCAGCGCCGGCCCAGGTTCTCGAGGACCTCGGACGTCTGCTGCCAGCGGAAGAAGTTGAAGAAGAAGGGCCGATCATCAGTCGGCGGGCTGACGTCGAATTCGTAGGCAGCGTAGAAGGCGGGGCGGTCGGACGAAGTGGCGAGTGCGACCGCGAGTTCGTGGTCGATAGGACGCTCCAGGCGGGCGTAGCGGTTGACCATCTCAGGTGGCATCGTCGGCGCGAGGACCAGGTCGTAGCGGAGGCGGTCGATCGCCTCCAGGAGACGCGCCGTCTCGTCGGGCGTGAACGGTGTCGCCTTGACGATCAACGTCACGGTCTGGAACGAGCGGAAGGCGACGATGTGTTCGAGCGGTGGCCGGCCGTCGAGCGCTTCGACGACGAGCCCGAGGGTCCGCAGCAACTCGCTCGGCGGCGACTGGATCCAGCGGGTCAGGACGAGGATTCCGTCGCGGCCGCCCAGGCGCAGGTAGCTCCGGGCCGCCTCGACCGTCAGCGTGTAGTTCTCAGTGAGGGTGAAGGCGCCCGACGAGACCGGCCGGTAGTTGTCGACGAGCGCCAGCTCGACCAGGTCGAAGCGCTCGTCGGTCCGCTGCGCGAAGGTGCGCAGTTGCTCGTGCTCGAGCCGGATGCGCGGATCGTCGGCCAGCCCCGACCAGGCACGCAGATCGCCAAGGAGCGCCTCATGGACGAGACGGTTTGGCTCGACGATCGTGACCTCGGTCGCGCCGCTCTCCAGCGCCGCCCATGCGTCCATCCCCCCGCCAGAACCGAGCAGGAGGACGCGGCCCCCTGGTCGGATCGCGTGGGCGACGGCGACCGGCACCGATCGCGCCAGCGCGGCCGTTGCCGGGCCCTGTTGCGAGACCGGAAGCATGGCGTCGCCATCGATGACCAAACCCGTCTGCGCGGGTAGTTCGCCCAGGTAGCCGAGGCTGAGGCCTGGTGCCGAGTGAATGGTCGAGCTCTCCACGATGTCAAGGCGCGCCGTGGCGTCCTGGCGGGTGGCGAGGAGCGTCGCGGCGGGGTCGAGACGCATCTGGCTGAGCCGCTTGTATGGCGAGAGCTGGAGCTCGAACTGCGGCGGGAAAACGGCGAAGAGCGCGAGGGCCACGACGAGGGCGGCGGTTGCAGATCCGGTCGCCCTGCGTGACCTTCTGGCGAGGATCAAGGCGGCGCCTGCACCGAGGACGGCACAGAGCAGGATGGCGCGCTCGCTGCCGAGCCAGGAGAGCGCCAGCGGCGCGACCACTGCACCGACCGCCGACCCGGCGAGGTTCGCCGCGTAGATCCGCCCAGCGCGCTCGGGCTCGCCGCTGAGCATCGCCCCGACCAGCGCGCCGGCGAACACAAACGGCGCCGCCAGTACCAGCAAGTAGGCGATCAGGAGGACGAGCTGGGTCTGGTCCCAGGCGATCGCGTACGAGTCGATGGGACGCGCGTTGACGAGGAGGTAAGCCACCGGGGAGGCGAGCCCGAAGCCGAGCGCGTACCACGGCCACCACCCGGGGGCGCGCAGTCGCGGCCAGAGGGCCAGGAGGGAACCGCTCGCTCCGAAGCCGAGGAGCGCGAGGCTGATCACCAGGAAGGCGAAGTGGTAGAACTGTGCAACCGAGAAGACCCGGATTAGCGCAACCTGCGAGAGCAGCACGGCAGCGGAGAGAAGCCCCATCCCGGTAAGCGCGCGCATCGCCAGGCGAGTGTGGCACGCCGCAGTCGGCCAGGCATCGAGGAGATGAGAATTTGCGTCGGCACCGCGGCGCCAACTGGCGCGAGTCGTTGCCGGAGCTGATTGTGCGCTCGATCACGATCGTGGCACTGGCCGCGACGATCGTCCTGGGCTATCTCTACGTCACGCAGCGGAGCCTGATCTACTTCCCGGACTCGACAAGCCCCGACACAGAGCTCCTGCCGGCCGAGTCCCAGGCTGTGGAGTTGCACACTGCGGATGGCCTGAGCCTGCAGGGCTGGTTCCTCCCGGCCAAAGGTCAACCGAGCCGGGCTCGCGCCGACCCGACGCCCGGTCCCGCCGTCCTGATCTGCAATGGGAACGCCGGCGATCGTTCGCATCGGCTGCCGCTCGCCGAAGCGCTCGCCGAGCGAGGCTACGCCGTCCTGCTCTTCGATTACCGTGGCTATGCCGGCAACCCGGGTAATCCGAGCGAGGACGGCCTGCGCGCTGACGCTCGACGCCGCGGCAGAGGTGCTTGCGGCCCGGCCGGAGGTCGATCCCGAGCGCATCGCCTATTTCGGCGAGTCGCTGGGGGCCGCTGTGGCCGGCGGCCTGGCGACGGAGCGGTCGCCAGCTGCCCTCGTACTGCGGTCGCCGCCGCCTTCCATCGCTGAAGTGGGGCGCCACCACTACCCGTTCCTGCCGATCTTCGACGCCCTCCTGTTCGATCGTTATCCGCTGGCCGAGCAACTTCGCGTGGTGCGCGTGCCGCTGCTCGTGCTGGTCACGGAGAGCGACGAGATCGTGCCGGCGGAGCTGAGCCGTCGGGTCTTCGACGCGGCGGCCGAGCCCAAGCGGTACGTTCCGCTCGCCGCGAGTCACCACAACGACCCCGCGCTGTTGGCGGGCGAGGAGTTGGTCGGGGCGATCACCTCGTTCCTTGACGAGTGGCTGGCCAGTGGATCGGAGGGCTGAGCCACGCCGTCAGGGTGATCGGGTCTGGTTACCGATCGGATGCCTTGATGGAGCCGGGCCATCGATGGTTCAGCACGTGACGTGAAGGATGGCGGACGTCCCGAAGCGAGCCGCCGCCGATCAGCGGCGAGTTCGACGTCACGCCATAACGCTGGCTCCCTCGCGATGGAACTGACGGCGGTAGGCACATCCGTTGTCAAGTGCCTCCGGAAGAAGCAACGGCTCCCCCGCTAGATCCCTCGGGACAGTGACGGGCTGCGGCATTGACAGTGTCTTGGAACCGGGTGTAGGCATGGCCGGGAGGTTAGGCCGTGCCGGTTGGAACGCGATCCAACGATCCGATAGAGGTTTTCTACTCGTATGCGCACGAAGACGAGAAACTTCGCGACAAGCTGAGTAACCACTTGCGCATCCTCGCGAGACAGGGCGTCATCGAAGACTGGTGGGACCGGAGGATCACCGCAGGTGGAGATTTCGCCGATCGCATCGACGAACATCTCGAACGCGCCCAGGTGATCCTTCTCCTGATCAGCGCGGATTTCATCGCCTCGGACTACGCCTACGAGATCGAGATGAAGAGAGCGCTCGAACGCCATCAAGCTGGCGATGCCCGATTGATCGTGGTGCTCCTTCGACCGGTCCTATATGAGGACTCGCCGTTCAGCGGGCTCAAGATCCTGCCGCTTGATGCGAGGCCCGTGACGAAATGGCCCAACGCTGACGAGGCATTCGCGAACGTCGCGGCGGGCATCAAAGCGGTCGTCCAGGAACTTCGTCCCCAGGCCAACTTCGGCTTGGCCGCTGCAGTCCCGATGCGGGAAACGGAGGCAAGCGCTGTGCGAGCGCTGCCGAAGGCATGGAACGTGCCGTATGCGCGCAACCCGGACTTCGTCGGGCGCGACGACACGCTTCAGGGGCTGATGGCATCGGCCACCGAGCGGCCAAGAAGGACAAACCTGTGACGGCACAGCCGCTCGTCTACGTTCACGGCGCCGGCCACCAGAGGCCGGCCAACGCCTTGAAACAGGAGCTCGATCAGCTCCTGTTCGGACGGGATTTGGCGACATCACGGATCGCCTACTACGCGGATGTTCGCTGGCCGCCTGCCGGCGCACTCGCGGGGCGACAGCCGGCTGAGCCAGCTCCCGGGAGAGTCGTGCGCGGGCGGGCGATCCGTCGAGCCGAGGACCCGCAGGTCAGCCCGAAGGGCGCAGCCGCGACCATCGTGGCGGCCTCCATGGCCTCGCGCGCCATTGACCAGCGGGCGGTTGCCAGTTCGCTCGCAAGCCCGGCGTCGCCGCACGAAGCCGATGCGCTCCGGCTCGCCGAACAGCTCTACCGTCGCGCGGATCGAATTGCGAGACGGTCCTCGACCGGGTCGGGCAGGTTGGCTGCCGGCATCTCGTTCCCGGACCCGATCTTCCGTCGCGTCGTCGGCTTCTTCGCGAGTGACGTCATCGACTATCTATACGGCGGGTTCGCCGAGCGAATGCGGGCGCCTGTCCGCCAGGCGCTCCTCAACGGCCCGCAGCCGGGCGTCATCGTCGCCCATAGCCTGGGAACGATCATCGTGTACGACGTTCTGAGCGAACCGGCCTTCGCAGGTCTCGATGTCCAGCTCCTCGTGACGGCCGGTTGCCCGCTCGGGATCGGCAACGTCCAGACCCGGCTCCGTGACGGCGCCGGCCGCCCGAACCCGGTGCCTCCTGCGCTGCAGGCGTGGGCCAACTTCGCCGACCGGTGGGATCCCGTTGCGCTCGACCCGACCCTGCGCAACGAGTTCACGCCGCCCGAGGACTTCGCCAGGGACGAAACCGTCAACAATCCCGCGAAGAACAACCACGACCTGACCGGCTACCTGTCCGTCGGCATCGTCCGATCGTCGATCGTCACTGCCGTGGGGTCGTGAGGACACCCAGGGAGGGATCCTGATGGCTACGGACAGGATCGAACGGGCACAACGCGGCTTCTCGCTGGAAGAGACCCTCGCGCCCGGGCGCAGGCAAGGTCGCCCGGCGGCTGGATCTGTGGCCCCAGGCGCTCGGCGGAGGGCGGCCAAGCCGCGGCGGCGGGCGGACCGATGGCGGCGGGATCGCCGGCCGCGAGACCCACTACGGCGCCTCGCCTGACCGGACCCTTCCTGTCCCCCGGATCCCTCTCATCGGTCGAGCGGCTCCGCCTGATCAACGGCATCGAAACCGTCATGGCCGGCGCCTTCGCGCATCTACCGCTGAAGCTCGATACTGGCTGGACGAGCTACCCTCGGGCCTCAACGACCATTCGGGACGTCAACAGGGACCGGCGACGGCTTGGTCGGTCCCAGTGTCGATCGCAATGTCGGGAACAAAACCATCGCCGACGAAGTTCCACAGACTGCTGCTCGCCCCGTCCGCATATCGCACGACCACGTCGCCTTGCGCTGTGCAGTAGATCTCCACCTGCGTGCCGATCGCGAGCTTGCCCTCAGTGGGGGCTGACAGAGTCGGGAACCGGAAGACGTAGGTGTCGAGGGCCACGACCCCGGCCGCGACTGGCACGGGGAGCGGCGCCTGGGTGGGCAGCGCCACCGGTTGGATCGCGACGACCGGCGCTTTCGTGGGCTGCGCCGCCGGTTGGATCGGTTCGACGGCCCGGCTGGGCCCGCCGGGAACCGCGTCCATCTCGTACGCCGCCAGTCCAATGGCGAAGAAGACGAGGATTCCGCCGACAGCCAGGCAAGGAATCCGGGCGAACTTGCCCACCGCCGGCATCACGGATCCGGAGAATGTGAAGCCGCCGCCGATCAAGCCGACAAGGATGAGAATGGCCCCAGCGAGGCCCAATACGACTGACAAGCTGTCCATGCCACCTACCGTCGCGGCGCACCACGCGCGGCTCCCCCGTTGCGAGCCAGCTATCGGGAGCCTACGCTCGATCAATTGAGGGGCAAGACACCCGGCGGACAGCGTCGTGGTCGTCTATTTCACACTTGTCCTTCATGAGGTTCGCCGCGGAGTTATCCGCTGTACGAGCGCTGTGGCAACCGCCAGTGCCCGCTAGAATGGCCTTGCGCTCAGGCAGACGCTGTAAATGAGCGTACGCCGAGCGGGAGTAACTCAGCTGGCAGAGTGTCTGCTTCCCAAGCAGAATGTCGCGGGTTCGAGTCCCGTCTCCCGCTCCAACACCCTGATTCGAATCCCTTTGTGGCATCGTGCTCCGACACGCTACCTGGCTCGCACCACCAGGCAGAGGGTCGGGGCAGCCGGCGTCAACTGCGTTTGACCCGACGGAACCTGCCTCATCCAGCCACGAATTGGGCGCCACTCTGTGCAGGTTGGCGGGCGCGTCCGATCCAGTCCCTGTGCGGCCCGTGGTCGCACGGCCCAGCTGCGAGAAGCCGATCCACGATCTGCCGCATCGTCCTGAGCGACGCGTCGCGCCCGACTCCTGACGAAGGCCGATCCAGTAGTGGAGTATTGACAGGTGACCCATGTCCGCGCGCGCATGTTCGACCGATACGTCCGTCGGCTCGACCTGTTCGGCGGCGACGGAGCGGACATCCCCACCTTGCGGGAGCGATTCGAGCGGTCCGCGCCGAGGGTCCCGTTCTGGTATGGCATCCGCACGTCGCCCGTCGAGCTGGGCGGGGTTTCCGGAGAATGGGTCGAGACGAACCGATCGGCGCGCGATCGGCTCTTGCTGTACCTCCATGGTGGCGGCTGGTTCATGGGCTCACCGCGGACGCACCGATCGATCGTGGCCGACCTGGTACGAACCTCGGGCATCCGCGGGCTGACACTCGCCTACCGGCTCGCCCCGGAGCACCCCTACCCAGCCGCCCTCGACGACTGCGTGGCCGCGTACGAAGGACTGCTCGCCAGCGGCATGGCTCCTGGACGCATCGTGATCGCGGGCGACTCGGCGGGTGGGAACCTGGCCCTTGCGCTCCTGCTGCGCCTCCGCGACGCCGGTCGGCCGCTGCCGTCCGGGACGGTCCTGCTCTCCCCGATGACCGACCTGACGATGTCCGGCGCCTCGCACACGACGCGAAAGGCGCTCGACCCGTACTTCGCGAATGTGAGGATCGAGTCGATCCTCGAACGCTACATTCCCGCAGGCGAGGAATTGGGCCCGTACCTGTCACCGCTGCAGGCCGACCTGCGCGGGCTCCCGCCGATGCTCGTTCATGTCGGCGACAACGAGGTGCTGCGGGACGACGCGGTTGGCCTAGGCGAGGCCACTCATGCCGCCGGCGGCGAGTGCCGTGTCGTGGTCTGGCCCGGCATGATGCACGTATTCCACTCGACGGCGCCGTTCCTGCCCGAGGCGCGGCGAGCTGACCAACGGCTGGCGGCGTTCATCGTAAGTCGCGTCGCCACCTCCTGACGCGGACGGCGAGGCTGACCGGAGCGCTCGTCAAGCCGACCTGACGGGCGCGCCGCACCACTCGAACGTTGGTGATAGAGTGCCGCCCCCCGGAGGGCGGCCATGTCGGCTGGATACCGGACCGATATGGCGGCGCGACCTTGAAGATCGAGCATCAGCTCATCGAGACGAACGGCGTCACACTGCACGTCGCTACCGCGGGCCCTCCCGACGGCAAGCTTGTCCTCCTCCTTCACGGGTTCCCCGAGTACTGGTACGGCTGGCGCCATCAGATCCCGGTTCTGGCCGCCGCCGGGTTCCGCGTCGTCGTCCCGGACCAGCGCGGCTTCAACGAGAGCGAACGGCCCGAAGGCGTCACGCAGTACGCCACGGCCGAGCTAGCGGCCGATGCGGCCGGCCTGATCCGCGCGTTCGGTCGGGAGTCCGCTTTCGTGGTCGGCCACGACTTCGGCGCCACCGTGGCGTGGTGGTTGTCGCTGACCGAGCCGTCCATGGTTGAGCGACTCGTGATCCTCAACGTCCCCCATCCGAGGGTCTTCCAGAAAGCCCTGCGCGGCAGCTTGCGCCAGATGCGCAAGAGCTGGTACATCCTCTTATTCCAGATCCCGCGGCTGCCAGAGGCGCTGCTCTCGCGCAACGACATGGCCTCCCTCGCCAGCTCCTTGAGGTCCAGCGCCAAGCCGACGTCGTTCACCGACGACGACATCGAGCGGTACATTGGGGTGTGGCGCCCCGCGGGCGCCCTGACGGCCATGTTGAACTGGTATCGAGCCGCCCTTCGCCATCAGCCGCCCGCACCGAAGAGTTGGCGCATCGGCATGCCCGCGCTGATCATCTGGGGCGCCGAGGACATCGCGCTCGATCTCTCGTTGGCCCAGCAAAGCCTCGACATGTGCGACGACGGCCGTCTCGTCGTCATCGACGACGCGACCCACTGGGTGCAGCACGATGCCATCGATCGCGTCAACGCGGAGTTGTTGTCGTTCCTGGACGGTCCGAGCGCGCTTGACAACAGCCTGGTCGGCGGGTCCATCAGTCACGAGGTGAGCGGCGTCCCGGTCGGCTGAGCGCCGCCCATTGGCACCACGGGTTGAGTTCGGCGAGATTTTAGGCTAGGTAGAAGGCTGGCCATTCGCCGAACGGGAGTCCGGCGGTCGCCACCCTCCGAACCGGAGCTCCAGCGACGCGGCCACCGCCAGGACCACGTCGTCGCGCCACGGCCGTCCCACGACCTGGACGCCTACTGGGAGCCCTTCGGCAGTCGTGCCGACGCGGACAACGGCGGCCGGATAGCCGGTAAGGCTGTACGGAAGCGTGTACGGGAGGCTGCCCTCACTGGAGCCGTGCGACTGCGCCGGGAGTTCGGCCGCCGGCGTCACGATCACGTCGTACTCGTCCATGAAGGCGATCAGCGCGCGTCGGAAACGGTCCCATTCGAAGAGGTGCTCCTCGACGCGCTCGCTCGACAGTACGGCTGGGCCGTCTGGAACCCAGCGGTCGGCCGCCTCCGACTCGGGGCGCCGCCAGTAGTCGGTCGTGATGCGGTGGCTCTCGCCGATGCGCGGCGGCAGGACCTCGTCCACCCGTCGAGTCACCGACGCGAGCGCCCCGGCTGCCGCGACCGCTGCGGCCGCACAGTCCGGGCTCGGGTCGGCGCCCTCGTGCCGGCTGTAGGATGCCACCTGCAGGGATGACAAGTCGACCGTCCGCCAGTCACCCAGCGGCACAGGGACAGTGCTCGGGTCGCGGCCGTCCGGGCCCCCGATCAACTCTAGGCCGAGCGCGAGGTCCTCGACGAAGCGTGCCATTGGGCCGATCGTCGTCCGCGGGTCGTTCAGCGCGCTGATCGGAGGGGCGTGCCCGGTGAGCGGCACGCGGCCGGTGGTGGGCTTGAGCCCGGCGACGCCACAAGCGTGCGCCGGCGTGCGGATGCTGCCCCCGGAGTCGCTCCCAAGCCCCAGCGGCGAACCGCCCGAGGCGATGAGCGAGGCCTCCCCGCCGCTGCTCCCCGAGGTGCTTCGCCCGGTGTCGTACGGGTTGTTGGTCCGACCGTAGACCGGATTCGTGACAGTCACGTTCGTCTTGCCCAGCAGGATCCCGCCGGCCGATCGCAGTCGCGCCACCACGGTCGCGTCATGATCGGGCACGAAGTCCCTGCGGCGCTCGTCGCCGCCTGCGCAGGCCAGACCGGCCGTCTCGATCCAGTCCTTCACGGAGAAGGGGACGCCGTGGAGCGGGCCTCGGAGCACGCCGCGGGCCAGGTCGGCGTCTAGCTGCTGTGCCTCTGCCATACCGGCCTTGCCTGCCGGTTGCACGAGGGCGTTGAGGAGCGGGTTCACCGCGTCGATGCGCTCGAGGTGGGCGGTCAGGACCTCCGCTGCCGAGACCTGGCGCGTGCGGATCAGGCCAGCCAGGGTGACCGCTGACCGGAAGACCAGGTCGTCCATAACAGGTTCCTCAGTGTCGGGCACGCTGGCCGTCTGCGACCCGCAATGTACCTCGGGGCACCGCCCGTCCGGGCGATCGGCTCCCGCTCCATCCCTGATTCGAAACATTCAAGGCTGATCAGTCCGCTACGCTTTCTGGTGTGATCCGACTGGCCATCCTGGGCTTCTGGCACGTCCACGCCGCCGACTACGCGGCAGAGGCCCAAACCAACCCCCAGACCGAGATCGTGGCCGCCTGGGACGAGGACGCGGTCCGGGGAGAGTCACGCGCCCGGGAGCTCGGCGCGGAGTTCCACTCGGACCTGGCCGAGGTGCTGGCCCGACCGGACGTCGACGGCGTGATCGTCACCACGAAGACGAGCGCTCACCCTGAAGTCATCGTCTCGGCCGCGGAGGCCGGCAAGCACATCTACACGGAGAAGGTCCTTGCCCTTGCCCCCGCCGACGCGCAGCGCATCGTCGAGGTCGTGGAGCGCAAGGGCGTCAAGCTGACCGTCTCGCTGCCGCGGCTGACTCATGGCTACACCCTCGCGATTCGGGAGGTGCTGGCATCCGGCGAGCTCGGCGAGGTCACTCAGGCCCGCTGCCGGCTTGCGCATGACGGGGCGATCGGTCGGAAATGGCTGCCGGGACACTTCTTCGACCCCGATGAAGCCGGCGGCGGCGCCCTGGTCGACCTGGGCTGCCATCCCCTGTACCTGACCCGACTGTTCCTCGGCGGTATGCCCGAATCGGTTTCCGCCGAGTACGGTCATGTCACCGGTCACGCTGTGGACGACAACGCGGCGGCCATCCTGCGTCACCGTACAGGTGCCCTCGGCATCGCCGAGACTGGATTCGTGAACCCGTCCTCGCCGTTCACCATCGAAGTCCACGGCACAAACGGGAGCCTGTTGTATGGCACGCCCGAGCCGAGACTCCTCGTGCGCAGCGGCACCCGCGACGGTGGCGCTCCCTGGAGTGAGCTGCCGATCCCCGATTCGGGTCCGACCCCATTCGAATCCTGGGTCCTCAATATTCTTGAGGACACGGATGCGACCGAGAACGTT
This sequence comes from uncultured Chloroflexia bacterium, assembly GCA_963720315.1. Taxonomy (GTDB): domain Bacteria; phylum Chloroflexota; class Limnocylindria; order Limnocylindrales; family CSP1-4; genus CF-46. The sequence goes on along the minus strand of CAVRFC010000005.1, from coordinate 951,423 downwards.
TCCCTCGCCCTCGATCTCACGATCCTCGTCGATGCGGCGAATCGATCGGCACACACGGGTACGGCCGTCCGCGTTGGGCCGCCCGCGCCCGCGGTGGCCCAGCCGGAGCGATCGTGAGCCGGTCCCTGCTCAGCGGTGGACGCATCAGGATCGGCATCATCGGGGGCGGTTCGATCGCGGGCGCCCATCTCGACGGCTACCTCCAGGCCCCGGACGCGGTCGCGGTCACCGCTGTCGCCGACATCGACCCGGAACATGCCCGAGAGCACGCCGACCGCGCAGGCGGGGCACAGACCTTCCAGGACTATCGCGAGATGCTCGCGTCCTCTCTCGTGGACGCGGTCGACATCTGCCTGCCGCACCACCTCCACGCGGACGCGATCGTTGCGGCCGCCGAGGCCGGCCGGCATGTCCTGTGCGAGAAGCCGCTCTGCCTGACCCTCGAGGAGGCGGACAAGGTGCGGCGCGCGGTGTCGGACGCGGGCATCACGCTCATGTGCGCCCACAACCAGCTCTTCTTGCCGCCGGTCGTCGCCGCGCGTGAGCTTCTCAAAAAGGGCATCCTGGGCAGGGTTTATCAGGCCCGCACGACGAACAGCTTCCACAACGATTTCGATCCCAACACGATGGGCTGGCGGGCACACCGATCCACGAGCGGAGGCGGCGAGCTCATGGACACGGGCTACCACCCAACCTACCTCCTGCTCTACCTGATCGACAGCGAGCCTGTCGAGGTGATCGCGATGCTGAGCCGACACCGGCTCACATTCATGGAGGGCGAAGATTCCGCCGAGGTGCTTGTCCGCTTCGCTGATGAGTCCGTCGGGACGCTGACGACGAGCTGGGCATACGAGGCTGCCGGTTCCACGGAGAAGTTCTCCGTCATCGGCGAAGCCGGCAGCATGTGGAGCGACGGCCAGGCGCTATTCCACAAGCCTCGGGATGGCGAGGTCGTCCAACTGGTGGACCCGCCCGAGCACGAGATCGAGACGATCGAGCTGTCAGTGCTCGACTTCGTGGCGTGCCTGCGCGAGGGACGCCGGCCGATCAACACTGAAGTCGAGGGCATCAGCGTGCTCAAGGTGATCCTCGGGGCCTACGCCTCCGCGGACGAGGGCCGCACGATCGCCCTCGCGGAACTCTCCGGCGTCCCGTAGGGGAGTGATATGGGCGAATTCGATGGTCGCGCAGTGCTCGTGACGGGCGGCGCGCTCGGGATCGGCCGGGGCATCGTGGAGGGGTTCGCTGCGGCCGGTGCCGCGGTTGTGATCGCCGACGTGAATGCCGACGCCGCCCGCTCGCTCGCCTCCGGAGCTGGACGCGGGCAGGCCATCGGGCGATAGCCACTGTCGGCGATGTCGCGGACGCCGAACGATGCCGAACGGATGGTCGCCGAGACGATCGCCGCGTTCGGCCGCCTCGATGTCCTCGTCAATAACGCAGGAATCCTGCCGGCGGACTGGTATTTCCGCGTCGACGAGATGCCCGACGACGTCTGGGATCGGATCCTCGACGTGAACCTGAAGGGGATCTTCCTGATGTCGAAGGCGGCGATCCCGCAGATTCGCCTGGTCGGCGGCGGGGCCATCGTCAACATCGCGAGCGTCCAGGGCTTGCAGTCGGCGCCACGAGTCCCCTCGTACGCGGCGAGCAAGGGCGGCGTCCTGTCGCTGACTCGCCAAATGGCGCTCGACTACGCCCGAGAGAACATCCGCGTCGTCGCCGTCTGTCCCGGGACGATCGACACCGACATGTCGCGAGCTGGAACGCGGTCGGCGGGCGGCGACATCGACGAGGCCGTCCGAGCGATGGGCGCCCGCCATCCATTGGGGCGGATTGGTCAGCCCCGAGACATCGCCAATGCGGTGCTCTTCCTCGCCAGTGAACGGGCGAGCTTCATCACCGGCGAGTATCTGAACGTCGACGGCGGGCTGATGGCGCTCGGTGCCTGGGCGGATCCGGTGACGGAGGACTGAGCGGCGACCTCAGCGCGCCTCGCCGTCGATCGCGTTGAGCAACCCCTGCAGGTAGCCAATCGCATGGGCGCGGCCGCGGCTGCAGTAGGCGGCCGACGCCGTGTCCGCCCAGGTGTCCTCATCGCCGATCATCGCCGGCACGTGATCGTCGATGATGAAGCCGTCGAAGCCGACGCCCGCCAGCCTGCGGATCACCGCGGCCGGGTCGTAGTTGCCCTCGCCAATGAACGACTCCTGGAACTTGGGCACCGTGCCCTGGACGTCGCGGAAATGGACGTAGAAGATCCGACCCTTTGGTCCGAAGAAGTCGATCACCCGATTCACGCTCTCCTGGCCGGCCATCTCCGAGACGGTCCCGAGACAGAGGTCGAGTCCCCACGCCGGACTCCCGCCCGACAGCTCGTAGGCGCGTTCGAGCCCTTCCGGGCTTGACAGGATCCGGGCAATTCCCCCGAGCGCCATGTCGATCGGCGGATCGTCGGGATGGACCGCGAGGCGAACGCCGACCTCTTCGGCGACCGGCAGGACAGCCTCGAGGAAGACACGGTAGTTGTCCCACATCCGTTCGCTGTCGATGGGCTCCGTGAACGTCTCGTCCGGCGTCAGCTTGTAGCCCGCGAGGGCGTTCCCTTCGCCGACCCGCGCCGCGTCGAACGAGGTGACGCGGGCACCGCCCCGGCCTCGCGCCTGCAGGTCGGTCCGCCACACGTACGTCGGCACGAAGTGATGACCGAGCACCGGGATACCGGCTTCGGCCATGTTCCTGATCGTCGTCTTGTAGTTATCCAGCTGCTCGTCACGCCCCGGCAGCCCGCGCAGGACCTTGTCCCAGTGGCGGTACGGGACGTTCTCGATGCCCTCGACTGTGAGCCCGGCCGCCTCGCATCGCGCACGGAGGGCCGAGGAGCTCGTCGACGCCCCAATAGCCGTTCTCGCCCGACAGATCGCTCGGCGTATGGAACTGGACGCTCGTCAAGACCGAGCTGCTGGGCGAAGGTCGCGACGGTGTCGTCGAAGCCTTCGATGTGACCGAGCGTGAGCCTGATCACGATTGGCGGCCCTACCGCGCCGCCACGGCAGCTGCCTGCTCGAGCACTGGCTTCACCTCGCCGACGAACCGTTCGAGGGTCTCGTCGTCGAATGGCGCGGGTGAGTCGAAGAAAATGTGCCGGAATCCGAGCTCCACGTAAGGAACGAGCGACTCTGCGATCTGGGCCGCGGAACCCAAACGACCCTCCTCGTCGTAGCCAGGGTGATGCTGGCGGATGGCGGCTTCGACACGAAGCGCCTCGGCGGGGTCGTCGCGGATCACCACCAAGCCCAGGCCGAGCGTCCGCTCGATCTCCGCCTCGTCGCGGCCGACCTCCTGGCACCACCGGCGCAGGACCTCATCTTTGTGGCGCACCTCTTCGACCTCGCCGCCCGCGTTCCAGGCGTCGGCGTACTTCGCGACGGTGTGCAACGTCTTCTTCTCGCCGCTGCCGCCGATGAGGATCGGCAGGTGCGCCTGGAGCGGGCGCGGATTGTTTCGAACGCGCTTCGCGTGGTAGTGGGGACCCCTGGCGGTGGCCTCTTCTTCGTAGAGCATCTGCCGCATCAGGTCGACGGCCTCGTCGAGCCAATCCAGCCGGTCCCCGAAGCCCGACCCGAAGTCGATCCCATAGGCCTCGTGCTCGCGCCCGAACCACGCGCCGCCGATCCCGAGGATCGCTCGACCGCCGCTCATGTGATCGAGCGTGGTCACCATCTTCGTCGCGAGGGCGGGGTTGCGGAACGTGTTTGCCCCGACCATCAGACCGAGGGTCGCGCGGGACGTCACGGCGGTCCAACCGGCGAGGATGAGGTAACCCTCGAAGATCGGGCCCCGCCAGTCGCCTTGGATCGGGTACAGGTGATCCCAGGTCCAGAGCGAGTCATACCCCAACTCGTCGGCCCGGCGGCCGACTTCTAGCAGCGGCGGCCACGCCGTGTACTGGCCCCATGGGAGCACGCCGACCTTGATCCTGTTCGCCATCTATATCTCCGTTCCGCGCCTGGTTCTACGCGTCGACCGAGGTCCGCTCCAAGCGCGCATCGCGGGCGGCCTCCGCGGCAACGAGATCGACGGGGATTGACTCCGTGTAGAGGAGCCGCCCGAAGTACATGATCTTGACAAGCGCCCAGTACGTGCCGCCGCCCGAATCGTACGGTGGCTCGATCGCGAACGTGACGATCTGCTCCTCGCCTGGTCCGATGGCGAAGCCCTGGGTCCACGGTGAGATCGCCGGCCAGGTCTCGTGCGGGCTCAGGATCTGGGCCTCGCCGCGGATCTCGCTCGCTGCCTGGTTGCGGAGCGCGACGCGCACCTCCCCTGCCTCTCCCAGTCTCACGCTGACCTCGCGCGTCAGGACTTCCGCGAGGAGCTCTCCACCCGGATCTTCGCCGACATTGTCCGTCCGTCCATCGCCCGCAGGCTCGATGCCCGACGTTCGGAGTGCGCGCTCGATCGCGACTGCCAGCGATGGCGAGGCGGCCGGCGGGTGGCCGTTCCGGCCAGTGCCGTCGCCGTCGTCAGCGTCGTCGACTTCGTCCGTGCGAAGATCGATCGTCACGACGTCTTCGTGCTGCTGTCCGGCCTCGTCGACGATGCGAGCGGCAACGAAATAGCGACCGGTGGCCGCGTCGGCTGCCGGAACGATCGTCGCGTCGAAGACGAGATGGGCACCCGGCGCCAGCCGATACAGCCGCTCCGATGGCGATGCCTCCCAACCGGGGGGAAGCACCAGCGCGACGGTGCCGGCTGACGGCGCGTCGGTGCGTTCGGAAGCGACGACGACCGGCACCTTGAACGGCCCTCCCCCGCTCATCAGCCACGGCCTGATCTGGACCGTGACGGGCTGGTAGCCAAGGGGTGCAGCCCCCTTGTTGTGCATCCAATAGCCTGAGAAGACCGGCTGAGCCGCCTCGGCCTTCGGGGCGAGGTCCGGCCTCTCGCTCGGTTGCGGGCTCCCGGGTCGCAGGCCCGCCCGGACGGTCAGAATCTCAAAGGGCTCGAGCTGCACCGCGATCGTGCCCTCGGCCTCGTGCGTCGACCTGGATGCTTCCTCCGTGACATTCGTGATGTGGACGTCGCCGATCGGCCAGTGGCAACGGATCGTCGCACGAGTCGCGACGCCCGAGGATTCGTACAGCCGGAACACCAGGCCGTCCGCTGGATCGACATCCGGCGCGGACATGCGCGCCATCGGGTTTCCCGCAGGCTTTACCGCGGTCAGGACAACGGACGCCGGCTCGACCTCGATGAGACTCGCCGTCGCCGGGAGGTCCCCTGCGTCGCCGTCGTACACCCGGGCAACCAGGCGATTGTTGAAGTCATGCCCGGCCTGCACGAGCCGACCCTTCCGCCAGTCTCCCGCCGTCCCGGCGATGGCGTATTCGAAGGTGTGGGTCCAATGTTGGAACTGGAAGTTCGATCCGTCCGGAACGGCCCGTCGCGGCGGGTCGATCCAGACGCCGGAGGGCCACCCGCTGCACGACCGCATGAGCGAGAGGTACAGCTGTCCGCCAGCCTCGACATTGAACCCGGGCAGGCCCCTGTTGAGGACGGCGACCGTATAGTCCTCCACCGTCCCAGTGGTGCCGTCGAGCTCGCCGGGTTGCTCGACCGCGATGGTCGCGTCGTCGAGATCCTCAGCGAGCGAGGCGATCGCCGCGTTGGTCGCGTCGGGGTCGGCGCCGGCCACGATGAGGACCGGGAGGTCCAGGCGTCCACGGCGATCCGGGAGGCCGGCCGACGCCCCTCGCTCCGGGTCAGTCGCCGGGATCCACAGCCTTGCCCAGCCGCGAGCCGCAAGCTGCCGATCGAGCTCCGTCGCGTAGGCCGGACCAGCCGCGTCGAGGACGTCGTTCACGAACGCGTTCTCCGAGGGGCCACCGATCGCCAGCCGAACGTCCGGTAGGTTCGAGTCGATATGAAGGACCCCGTACCGGGAGCCGTCGTGCGTCGAGAGCGTCGAGGTCACGCCCTGCCGGACGAGGGCGATGACGAGGGCGCGAACGGCATCATCCTGTCGTTCGTCGCCGGGAACGATCACCTCGGCGACGCCGATCGCCTGCCCGCGGATGTCAGCGCCAGAGGCGTCCGAGTCGGCAAGGGCGACCCGAGCCGTCGCGCCCAGCGCGAACCAGTTGTAGGCCGGATTGTCGAGCGTGAACGGGACCTCGGCGACGTCGACATTCGGAAAGCCGAAGCCACGACCGACGACCGCGTTGCCGACTTCCGAGACAGGCGCGCCGCCGTCGACCGCCGCGGCAACCCGGACACGGAACAGGCGGTCGTGACCACCGTAGTCATCGAGCCGAGTCGTCAATTCGACCCGCTCGACACCGTCCCAGAGCACGATCTCCTGCATGCGACGGCATTCCTCGAACGGGCCGTCAACCCGAATGCGGCGGCCAATCGCCGACTCTTCCACCCGGACCTCGCAGGGGAAGCCGACCGACGAGCTGACCCGTCCGTCGGGAATCAAGTGCCACGGCCCTTCACCGAAGATCGGGTGAGTCGGGTATTCGCGATACGCCAGGAGCTCGTTGCCGACGCCGCCGGGCTGAATGAGCTCCTTCCCGGTCCGCTTCTCGACGAGGCTGCTGATCGCTCCGCCGCGCTCGGGATCGACGATCAGCCGATACGCCTGGTTCTCGATGGTGGTCGTCTCGACGGCACGCCAGCCGGCACCGTCAAGATTGGCCGTCGCCGGGATCGCGCGGTAGGTCCGATACCCAAGCGCAGGCACATCGTGGGCAATGAACGCGACCGTGACCCGATCGCGACCATCGGTTGCATCGACGACGAACGGCACGATCGCGCCGGATCCGTCACGGAGCTCAATCCCGGCGGCCCCATCGGCCGGCACGTCGATCCCGACCCGGACGACATCGGTCCGCGTCCAGGACAGCGGGTTGAACACGGTGATGGCACGGCCGTCGCCGGTCGTGTCGATTCGGGAGGCGAGATGGTCGAGCGCTCCGTTCAGCGCGGCCCCGGCCAGCTCCTGCGCCTCCCGCCAGCCGCCGATGAGATCCAAGTAGACCTGGTCCGACTCGGAGCCAGTGATGCCGTCGTGGTGTGCGCCGAACAGCAGTTGTCGCCAGGCCTTGTCGATCGCCTCCGTCGGGAACCTGGCACCGAGCAACCCCGCCATCGTGGCGAACTTCTCCGCCGCGAGGAGCGTGTTCTCGGCCGCGCGCTGGGCTTGCTTGGTGTCGATGAATGACACGTCCTTGCCGGTGTAGATGGGATTCATGTCTCGGGTCTGCGGGGAGAACCCACGTCCCGTCTTCGACTGCTCCTGCCGGACGGCGGCGAAGAACTCGCTCGGGATGGCTGCGACGAACTTCGGCCAGACGTAGCGCCGGCTCCAGTCGCGATGGATGGCGGTCACCCACTTGTTCGGCGGGGTGTAGTCGGTCCCGACCGGTAGCAGCACGTTCTTCGTCGCCGCCAGCGACGCCAGCTCGGTGAAGAGACGGTGCACTTCCGCTTCGGCCTCCTCGAGTGTGGCGGATGCGTCCATCCACCAACCCGAGGAGTAGTGGTTCGCCATGAAGCAGGTCAGCAGGGCGCGGCCACTCGGGGAAATCCAGTCGAATTCGGTCGGGAACTGCATGCGCGGAACATCGCCTGACGCCATCTCGGCGATGGCCATCCTCGACGGGCCTCGCACCCAGTGGGGTCCCCACTCGTGAAACGGTCCGCGCGCCCAGGAGCTCGAGGAGATGCCAGCGTCCGCCATGATCCCTGGGAATTGCGGATCGTGACCGAATGCGTCGAGCTGCCAGGCAGTCGCCGGGTTTCCGCCGAGCACGTCCCGCTGATAGCCAACGCCGTAGATCGCGTTCCGTATCGTCGACTCGGCGCTGGTCAGGTTCGTATTCGGCTCGTTGTACGTGCCTCCCATGAACTCGAGTCGCCCCTGCGCCAGGAGTTCGCGGACGTAGGCACGGTCCTCGGGATAGACGTCCCAGTACGGCTTGAGGTAGTCGAGCTCGGCGAGAACGAACTTGTAGTCCGCGTCCCGCCGCGCCATCTCGAGATGCGCCTTGACGAGAGCGAGGCCGGGCTCCTGGTACGGCTGGCGGTACTGGATCGCGGCGCCCCAGGATTCGGTATAGGCGGCCTGCGTATTCCACCAGACCGGGTCGTAGTGGAAGTGGGAGACCATGAACATCGTCCAGCCGGGCTCCGCGACGCGGATCTCTACCGGCTGCCGGACCGACTCGGATCCGTCCTCGATCACGACCTCGGCTGGCACGAGCTGTCCCGCGGTCAGGTTGTCGTCGACGACGATGCCGACCTCGAGCCGCACCTCCTGGCCCTTGCCGAGCGGGCCGATGACGAGGGTCTCCTCCGTGCGAAGCGACTCGCCTTCGATGCGGATTCGAGCTGGCCCTCGACCGTCCAGCGGGGCGGTGCCGACGAGTCGGATGCGGACGACCTGGCGTGGTGCGTCTTCCGTCCCGATGAACAGGTTCGTGGCTTCGGCGGCGAGGTACTCCATCCGGCTAGCCGCGGTCGCCATCGCGACGGGCGACACCGGCGTGGACGGCGAGGGCGTCCCGCCAAGAATGGCCGGGCTCGTAGCCGAGCACCCGCTTGGCCTTGTCAATCGAGAGGAGCGTCTCGTGCTCTCCGAGAGCCCCTGTCAGTCGTACCGACGGGAAACACTCGGCCATCAGCTCCGCGCTCGGGCGATCGCTTGCAGTGTCCCGAGCCGCGATCATGAAGACGTCCGCTTCGGTCAGCGGAGCGGTTAGGCTCAGGCGGCAGGCCTGCGCCACGTCGCGGGCGTCGACGTAGCCCCACAGGTTCCATTCGCCGGCGTGGGGATCGCGCCAGGAGTCGGGGAACGATTCGTATTCCGCCGGCTCGCGGATCGCGGAGAAGCGCAGGCCGATGAAGGGGATTCGGCTCCAGCGGGCGAACTGGCGAGCCATCTCCTCGCTGAGCACCTTCGAGAGCGAGTAGCTCGAATGCGGCCGGAGCACGTGTTCCTCGTCGATCGGGGCATAGTCCGGCTGGATGTGGTGGCCTGGGGTGGCCGCAGGGTCGAGGAGGTTGCGGGCATGCGTCCGACCGAACGGCAGGCCGACGACAGTCTCGCTCGAGGCCCATACCACCCGCTCGAGGCCGAGCAGCGTGGATGCGCTGAACACGTTGTAGGTGCTGAGCATGTTGATCTCGAAGGTCTGCTCGACCGTCCGGATCCTCGGAGCGGGGATGGCCGCCAGATGGATGACCGCCTCCGATCCGCGTAGCGATTCGATCGTCTCCCCGAGGTCCGTGAGATCCGACCGGAGGAACGGGGCGACGGGCGATTCACCGGGCACGACGTCGACATTCACGACGTCGTGCCCGTGATCGACGAGATCGCGGACGACTGCCCGTCCCGCCTTCCCGCTGCCGCCGGTCACCACGATTCGGGTCATGCCTGGATGCCTCTGTCAATGCCTGTGGCTGGGGACGCCGTGGATGGGGTCCGCCGGATGGGCGAAGTCGGGCTCGATGACGGCGAGGGCCATCCGCCGTACCTCGAGCCACTCCTCGAACGCACGACCACGAGCCGCCGCGAGGAGCTCCGCTTCGATCGCCTGGCGCACTTCGGCGTATGGCGCGGTGGCGCTGGGAACAATGGCTTCGACCCGGGCGATATGCCAGCCGTGCTCGGTCTCGCATGGCCCGATGATCGCCCCGACCTCGGCGGCGAATAGCGCCTCCTCCAGCGGACCAGCCAGTTCGCCTCGGCGCACGTCGCCGAGGTAGCCGCCATCCTGCCTGCTGCCCGTGTCGGTCGAGGCGGCGCGCGCGACATCCTCCATGGCCTCCCCTGCCGCCAGCCGGCGGAGGACTCCGTCAGAGGCAGCCTCGTCGGCCAGCATGATGTGGCGGACCCGACGGACTTCTGATCGGCGATAGAGATCGAGATTCCGTTCGTAGTACGCCCGGATCTCGCGCTCGGGGACGGTTACGGCGCGTGTCACCAGATCCACGAGCCGGGTCATCGCTGTCCGGGAGGGCCTCAGCGAGCCTTCGTCCTCGACTCCCGCACGCCGGGCCTCCAGGTGGAGGACCTCTTCGGTCACGAGCTCCTGGACGATCCAGCGCTGCATGGTGACCGACGGTGTCGCGCTATCGGGCGGCATATGTCGGCCCCGCGGTCCTCGCCGGACCTCGGCGAGCCGCGCCTCAAGGCGCGACACGGAGATCCGCCGGCCGCCGACGGTCGCGACGAAAGCTGCGTCGCCACGCACCAGTGGATCGCCGCGAGCGGTGCTCCGCCCGGCCCGCGTCAACCCTTGACCCCGCCGACGGTGATCCCTTCGATGAAGAAGCGCTGAGCCAAGAGGAACAGCGCGACCACGGGCAAGACGATCAGCGTCGAGGCCGCCATGAGCAGGTTGTAGGCGACGTCGTGCTGGCTCGTGAAGAACGCCAGGCCAACCGCGAGCGGGTACTTCGACTCCTCCTGGAGGTACAGGAGAGGCAGCAGGAACTCGTTCCACGCGGCCACGGCCGCCAGGATCGCCACGACCATCACCGCCGGCTGCGTCAGCGGCAGGATGACCTTCCAGAACGTCTGCAGCTCGCTCGCGCCGTCGACCTTCGCCGCATCCGACAGCTCCCTGGGAATGCCCATCATGAACTGTCGCATCAGGAAGATGTAGAAGGGGTTGCCGAAGAATGCCGGCACGATCAGGGGCAGGAACGTGTCGACCCACGAAGTGGATCCCTGCAGCCCGAACGACGGCAACCTGCCGAAGATGTCGAAGAGTGCCACGAGGATCACGGGATACGGCAGGAAGATCGTCGCGATGCAGAGGTAGAACAGCATGTTGCGGCCGGGCCATTGAATTCGCGAGAACCCATAGGCGATGAGCGTGTTCGAAAGGACGGCGCCGATCGTCGACCCAACCGTGATGATCAGTGAGTTCAGCGCGAACGTGCCGAAGGGGATGTAGTTGACCGCATCGATGAAGTTCTGCCAGACCCAGGTCTGCGGAATCAGCGTCGGGGGGAAGCGCGTTCCTTCCGGGATCGACTTCACGGCGCTGACGAACATCCAGTAGAACGGGATGATGAAAAGGATGCAGCCGAGGATGAGGACGATCCGGGGCGCGACAGAACGCTTCAGGACGCGGGACAGCCGCCAGCCACGAGGTGCGGGCGTGGCAATCGCAGGCGTTGCGTCGGTCGTGGCCATTATCCCTGCTCAGCTTCGTAGTAGACCCAGCCGCGGGCCCATCGGAAGACGGCAATTGCGAGGCCCAGGCTCACGATGAACAGGACTACGGACAACGCCGCGGCATAGCCCATCTGCCCGAACTGGAAGGCCTGCTTGTAGATGTAGAAGACGTAGGTCAGGAGCGAGTTGTCGGGTCCGGCCGCGTTGCGTCCACCACCGGTCAGGATGAAGGCAGAGGTGAAGACCTGGAGGCCGAACGCGAGGCCGATGATCAGGTCGTAGAGGATGACCGGCGTCATCAGCGGGAGGGTGATGCTGCGGAATTTTCGTAAGGCGCCGGCACCGTCGAGCTCGGCCGACTCGTAAAGCTCGATCGGGATTCCTCGAAGCCCGGCGAGAAAGACCAGTGCCCATTGGCCCGCTCCCAACTGGGCCACCATCACCAGGGCCAGTTTCGTATAGGTAGGGTCCCCCAACCAGTTCGGTGAGTAGAGCCCCAGGCTCGTCAGCAGGAAGTTGACCAGCCCGTAACCAGGGTTGAGCAGTACAACGAAGATGAACGAGATCGCGAAGACCGGCAGGATCGAGGGCAGGTAGAAGACCGCGCGATAGATCGAAATCTCGCGAACCTTCGTGTTCATGGCGAGGGCGAGGACCATCGCCACGAGGACCCCGATCGGCACTGCCAGCGCGGTGTAGTACATCGTGTTGTAGGCCGACTTCCAGAACAGGGGATCGGCGGCCATCCGCTGGTAGTTCTGGATGCCGATGTAGATCGGCTCCCTCAGGCCTGAGTACCGGGTGAGGCTCAGGTAGAAGGTGTAGAGGATGGGAAAGATGTTAAGGAGAATGAAGCCCACGAGCCAGGGGCTGATGAAGATCAATCCCCACTTCATATTGCGGCGATCGGTCGGGCCCAGCCTCGGAATGGAAAAGCGCCGCCTCGCGGTCGATGCGCCGGCTACCGCCATCTCAATGCCTCACAGAGGGTGAGCGAATAGCGGCGCAGGGACCCTGGTGCACAAGGTCCCTGCGCCGCGCGAACCTCAGGTCAGCAGCCGACGGCGTCGAGCTGCGGTTGAACCGAGTCCTGCACCTTCTGGAGGGCTTCTGCCGGTGTCTCGGTGTTGAGCTCCACCGAGCCCTGTGCCGTTGTGAGCGCGTCCCAATAGACAGCGCCCACCGCGAGCGGCGGTCGGTTCAGAGCTACATCGAGCAAATCGAGGAACGTAGCGTGTTGCGCATCGTAGAGCGAGGTGTCCTCGAGCAGTGCCTTGATCGTCGGCAGGTGCGTCGAGTCCTTCGTGTAGACCTTCTGACCGTCGGGGCCGGCGATATAGGTCATGAACTTGATGGCCTGCGCCTCGGCCTGCGAGTCCGGGATCAGCGCCATCGACCAGCCACCGGCCCAGGTAGCGCTCTGGTCGCCTGCGTTCGGGACCGGGATATAGGTGAAGCCGTAGTTGCCCTCTGGCGCGTACTTGGCCTGCTCGGCGATCCGCCAGTCACCGCTGATGGTCATGCCCAGCTTCTGGGTCCAGAGCGGATTGGACTGGGCAGGCGGGTTGGGGGGCAGGTTCGTGCTGACCCACCGCGTGAGCGCCTGTGGATCGCGCTCCTTCGCCCAGTCGTACAGGAACTGGTAGCCGGCGACGACACCCGGATCCGTCGGCGTCACCTTGCAGGCAGCCGTGTCGGCGAACTTGCCACCGAACGTGAAGCCCCACGTGTAGTGCCAGCCCTGGTCGAATGCCCCGGGCGTACCGCCTTCGTGGGGGCCGCCGGGGAGCCAGCCGATCACGTCGTAGTTACCGCTGGCATCCTTCTTGCTGATCTTGTCAGCGATCCTATTGACGAGCTCGATCGTGGGTGCGCCCTTCGAGATGTCGAGCTGCGCCGGATCCTCGCCCGCGGCGGTGATCAGGTCCTTGTTGTACCAGAGGGCACGAGCGTCGGTGTCGAAGGGGATGGCGTACGTCTTGCCCTGGAACTGGGTCTCATTCCAGGCGAACTCGAGATGCTGGTCCTTCAGCGCCGCGACGTCTGCCGGAAGCTCGGCCAGGACGCCTTCGGCGGCGCGCTGGGGAACCGTGAATCGATCCGCCATGTAGACGTCCGGTGCGGCACCGCCGCGGATCGCGGTGATGAGTTTGGCGACGTCGGTCTCAGCGCCGGGGACGATCGTCATCTTGACGCAGATGTCCGGATTCGCCGTATTGAAGGCATCGACGATCTTCGCGAGCACGTCCGAATCAGGCGGCGTGTGACTGGTCCAGAACTTGACTTCGGTCGCGCCGGAGCCGCAAGCGGCGCCGGTCACCGCCGACCCCTCAGCCGACGCGGCGGGGGCCGAACCGCTGGCTGCGGGCGGCGCGGCGGAGCCCGTCGCCGGGCTCGAGGCCGCCGGAGCGCAGGCTGCTACAAGGAGCGCGGCAACCGATAGCAGTGCCCACCACCTGATTCGCCCGGAAGACGTTCTCATGACTCCTCCTCACTAGGTTCTGCGACGCGAGAAACCTTGGCGTCGGCCACATCCGCACGAAGCTACTGAGGCCACGGAAATCTCCCGACGTGCAATCGTCGGCCTGGAGCGAGATTCCTGCGGCTCACGTGCGCCGTGGAGCGAGATAGGCGGCGCGCACCTCCTCCCGGCACGCGGGTTCGTCCGAGCATCGACCGAGTCGGACTGTCACGGGTGTGATAACGCAAACGTGATCGGCACGTCAAGCGACGGATTCGCGCCGCTCAGGCGAAGGCTAAGAAATCTAAAGAGAGCCTCGCCTCGTGACGGGCGCCCCCGGCCCGGCTGAGGCCTGGCAAATCGGGCGTATCATTCGAGCAGTAAGTGGGGTAGACCAATGGAGATCATCTCCACGATCCTTCTGCTCGCGGTGGCGGCCGCACCAATCGCGCTGGCCGGTGGGTGGCTCGCGGGTCGCGGGCACGGACGACTGGGGACGCTCGTCAGCGGACCAGCCGGTGAAGGCTGGTGGAAGACGACGATGCCCTGGCCGCAGGGAGTCCAGGAGGACGACGACTTCAAGTGGAACTTCGGCGATCGAGACCAGCCGATCGCATCAGAGCCGGAGGGGCCGGCGGCCGAGACGACTGAGATGGTCGAACCGGGCAGGCCACACCTGCGGCCGCGAACCCGGAACCGCTGACCTCGCCCGAGGTCCCCGCCAACCCGGCGTCCCGAGATCGAGGTCTAAGTGGTTCCTCTGACCGTCGAGGCTGTCCGGCGGAGCCGATCATGAGCGCCGCCCATCCACGGCACGTCCGCGGGTAGGTATCGCTTCGGCATCTTTGCGACGATCGTGTAGTTGGCGTCGCAGACATTCGCGATTGGCGAGCGCGACGCCTGCGTGACGAGTTGATAGGTGTCCATGACCGAGAGGCCGGTAGCGTCGGAAATCCAGCGGATCAACTGGGTGTGGGCGATCCGAAACGCATCCTCCAGCGGCCGATATGAACCGGCCACCATGATCGACTCGTCGTCCTCGAGCCGCGGCCACTCGCAATAGGCGCCCTTGATCAGTTCGACGGTCAAGAGGGTGTTCATCGCCCCTTCGACCGCCACCCCGCACACTTCGCCTTCGCCCATCGTGTAATGCCCATCACCGATGGAGAACATGGCGCCGTCGACGTTGACGCCCAGGTAGATGGTCGTCCCGGCGCGGGCCTCAGGCGTATCCATGTTCCCGCCGAACGCTTCGGGCACCAGCACGTTCCGTGCCTCGCCGGCCGCGGGTGCGACGCCGATCGTCCCGAGGAAGGGTTCAAGGGGAAGCCGAACTTCGTAGTCGGATTCGAGGGCGTGGTACATGACGTCGCCGGCCGCGCGGTCGACCGCGTAGACCCACGTCCGTTCGGGCAGGGCAGGCTGAAGGGTGGGTGTGAACTTCGTCGATGTCAGCGATCCGAACAGCGGGACGGTCGTCGAAACCGCCCAGTCCCGAGCTGGTTGGACGTCGATGAGGTGGATCGCCAGGGTATCGCCGGGCACCGCTCCCTCGACATAGAACGGGCCGGTCTGCGGGTTGATGAACGGATAGACGATCGACCGACTTGGCAGATCCTCGCTCGAGCGGATCCGCCCGCCGAATGCATCTTCGGTGTACAGATCGAGGAGCTGGCCGGGCTGGATGCGCATGACAGGCTCGCATCCACCGAAGGTCCATGCGTACTGCTCCGGGGTCGGAATGAACCTGGTAATAGCCGGCTGCGTGGTCATCGGCGCGCCTCCGATCTGCCGAGCTCGGTGCGCCAATGCTACTCAGTCGCGGCTGGGGCCGCCCGACGCAGCGCTACCATCCGTTCGATGGAGGCGAAGCGGTTGCGTCCGCATCACCGGCTCGCACTTGTCGGTGCCGGCTGGATCAGCCAGTCGCACCTTGCGGCGCTCGATCGCCTCGGGCGGACGGAGCTCGTCGGAATCGCATCCTCGCGCATCGAGAGCGCCGAGGCAACCGCCCGGCCGCGTGGCGTCCCCGCCTTCGACGACGTCCGCCGGCTGCTTGACGAGGGCCGTCCCGACGTCGCCTACGTCTGTGTCCCGCCCTCCGCGGCGGTGGCGATCTGCGAGCAGCTCGTGGAGCGCGGCATCCCGTTTCTGACCGAGAAGCCCCTCGCCGCCACGGACGCCGCTGGGCCGGCCCGCCTCGCCGCCTCAATCCTTGAGCGGGGCCTCGTCGTGGCCGTCGGGTACCACCTGCGAGCCCTCGACGCGATGCCCGAGGTCCGCCAGCGCCTGACCGAGAACCCGGCCCGGCTCGTCACGGCGCGCTGGCTATCGGAGACGCCGGCTCCCGCGTGGTGGCAGCGGGAAGCAAGTGGCGGTGGGCAGGTCGTTGAACAGGCGACCCACTTCTACGATCTGGGGCGATGGCTCGTCGGTGAGGCCGAGGTGGTCGGCGCGGTGTCGGTTCGCGACGAGCCGATCGTGCCGCCGGGAGCTGACGTCGTCGACGCGACGGCAGCGCTGCTCCAGTTCGAGACCGGCGCCATCGGCAGCTTCGCCAACACGCGACGCCTGGCCTCGGCCGTCGTCGAGTTCGAGCTCGCCTCCGCCGAGTT
The DNA here is from genome assembly GCA_963720315.1 of uncultured Chloroflexia bacterium. Lineage (GTDB taxonomy): Bacteria > Chloroflexota > Limnocylindria > Limnocylindrales > CSP1-4 > CF-46. The sequence goes on along the minus strand of CAVRFC010000005.1, from coordinate 935,153 downwards.
GATCACGACGGTCCGGCGGGTCGGCGAGGGGCCCGGATCGTTCGAGGTGTCGTTCGCGGATGGTCGGTCCAAGCGGACGGTACCGCCCGGGCGCGACCCGTACGAGGCCCAGGCTGAAGCATTCCTGGATGCCGTTGAAGCGGGCGATCCCGGGCGCGTCCTATCCTCCTATTCGGACGCCCTCAACACGGATGCGCTGACCCGGGCGGTAGTCGCGGCGACGGGCCGACCGGGCTGACGGAGCCCGCGAGAGCCCGCGGCGGGGCTCGCGAAGGCCCGCGGCGCGGCTACGCAGACAGCACGCCTCCTCCCGCCCGACGAAGTTCCGGGATCACGCCCTCCGCGACACGGCGCAGTACGGCTTCTGTCCCGCTGGCCGGCGGCACCACCGAGAAATCGCTGAAGCCCATGAGGCGGTGCCGGTTCACGAAGCCCGCGTAGGCGTCGTCGGTGTCGAGCGCCGTCGCCTTTGCCCAGGTAGATCGCCGGATATCGGCCGGGTCGCGCCCGACGTCCCGGCACGCGTCGTCGAGGGCGCGGATCCGATCCTCGACGCCGGTCGTCACACCGTCGGTGGCCGTACCGGGCAACGCGGCGAACGTGTCCCACTGGTCGGCGAAGCGAGCCGCGAGGCGAAGCATCCGGGGCCGGTGAGCGGCGATGAGGATCGGAATGCGCGGCCGCTGGATCGGTCGCGGCTCGAGCGGCGCGTCGTCGAGCCGATAGTGCCGGCCATTGAACGTCGTCCGCGGCTGGCTCATCAGGAGGCTGATCATCTCGACTGCTTCGGCGAAGCGGTCGACCCGTTCCGCGGGCTCCGGCAGCTCGATCCCGAAGCGGTGATGTTCGTCGGCGTGCCAGCCGCACCCGAGCCCGAGGATCAACCGCCCACCGCTGATGTGGTCGACGGTTACCGCTTCCTTCAGCAGCACCGCCGGATGGCGAAACGTATTGCTCGTGACGAGAACGCCGAGACGGATCCGCTTCGTCCGCGCGGCGATCGCGGCCAGCAGCGTCCACGCCTCGAGACAGGGGTGATCCGGTGGGCCGTCCGTATCGACGAGATGGTCAACGAGCCAGGCGTGGTCGAAGCCGAGGTCCTCGGCCATCTGGAACTCGTCGTAGACGCGGGCGAGGGACTTGTTCGCCTGGCTGAGGAAGAGCCCGAACCGCAGCTCTCCGCGACGTGAGCCATCCACCCGATTACGGTAGCGTACGGACCGTGAACGCTGACGGGCAGCTCGTCCTCGAAGCCGCCGACGCGAGGCTCGAGGTGAGCCCGCAGGACGGTGGCCGGATCTCGTCGCTCGTCGTTCGCGGCTCCGAGCTGCTCGTAACGCAAGGCGACAGCTCTGTCATGTGGGGCTCGTTCCCGATGGTGCCGTTCGCCGGCCGGATCCGTCGCGGTCGATTCCGGTTCGACGACCGCGACGTCCAGCTGGCGATCAACTTTGGGCCCGACGCGATCCACGGCACGGTATTCGAGCGAGCGTGGCAGGTCGACAATCCAACGACGCTGTCGATCGGCCTGGGGCCGGGCTGGCCGTTCGCCGGCCATGTCGTCCAGCAGTTCGCGCTAACCGACAGCCAGCTCGAAGTGTCCCTGACCCTCATCGCCGACGAGCCGATGCCCGCGGCGCTCGGCTGGCACCCGTGGTTCCGGCGCCGTCTAGTCGGGGCGGGTGGCGACGGGCCGGCCGAACCATCCGCGCCGGTCGAGATCCACCTCGATGCGGCGTGGATGTATCTCCGCGACGCCGAGGACATCCCGACCGGAGAGCTGGTAGCGCCGCCAGCAGGGCCGTGGGACGATTGCTTCACTGGGCTGCGCTCCACGCCTCGACTCACGTGGCCCGGCGTCCTCGGGCTGGAGGTGGCGTCGTCGTGCGATCACCTGGTCGTGTACGACGAGCCGCGGGATGCCGTCTGCGTCGAGCCCCAGACCGCGCCACCGGATTTCGTGAACATTGCGCCGTCGACGACGATCCCGGGCGTGCCGCTCGTCGCCACGATGACCTGGCGCTGGTGGGCCCTCGACTAGGTGACGAGCCCGTACGAACCCGATGACCTCATCGAGGCCCTTGTGGCGCAAGAAGTGGGTGCAGCAGAACGGCGGGGAGCCGTCCGGGTCCTGCGTTCGCCGGGTCGGGTCAACCTCATCGGCGAGCACACCGACTACAACGAGGGGCTCGTCCTGCCGGCCGCGATCGACCGCGAGATCCGCCTCGCTTACCTGCCGACGGACGACCGACGAGTCGAGCTGACACGTCTCGACGATGGTGAGCAGCGAGGCTTCGATCTAGACGATCCCTACCAGGCCGGCGGAACGTGGATCGACTATGCCGCCGGGACGGCGGCGGCCCTGGCGGAAGCCGGCCTTCCGACCGGTGGCCTGCGCGGGGTCATCGCCTCGAACCTGCCCGAGAACGCCGGGCTATCATCGTCGGCCGCGATCGAGCTGGCCGTCGCCTGGGCGCTCCTCGGAGACGCGGCCGACGGCGTCGATCGGCTGACGCTCGCCGAGATCTGCCAGCGAGCCGAGAATGCGTTCGTCGGCGTCCAGTGCGGGCTCATGGACCAGTTCTCCGTGTCGTGCGCGCTCGCCGGCGTCGCGCTGCTCCTCGACTGCCGGTCGCTCGAATGGCGACCCGTCGCCCTGCCGGGCGATCTCGTCCTGGTGGTCTGCCACACGGGCTCTCAGCGTCGCCTCGAGACATCCGAGTACAACATCCGGCGGGCGCAGTGCGAGGAGGCGGTCACGGGCCTCGCCCGCCTGGACCCATCGATTCGCTCGCTCCGGGACGTCACTCCTGAGTTGCTCGCCCGCGGCGCTGCCACGCTGGATCCGGTCGTCGCGCGACGGGCCGCCCACATCGTCGCCGAGAACGACCGCGTCCGGACGGTCGTCGCGGCCCTCGAGGCGGGCGACCTGGCGACCGTCGGCGACTGCTTCCGCGCCGGCCATGCGTCATTGCGAGACCTGTTCGAGGTGAGCTCCCCGGAGCTCGACGCACTCGTCGAGATCGCCGGGACGGTACCCGGCGTGGTGGCAGCGAGGATGACCGGCGCGGGCTTCGGGGGCTGCACGATCAACCTCGTCCGGCCCGATGCGGTCGAGCCATTTCGGGAGACCGTCCTCGACCGCTACCCGGCGCTGACCGGCCTCCGGCCTATGGTGATCCCGGTCGCCGCCGCCGATGGCGTGGGGCGGATCGCCTAAGCGGCGTTCTCGACGAGGATCGCCGCGGCCCGCAGGCACGCGTCGCGGCTCACGTCGAGGTGAGTCACCGCCCGCACCGTCCGCGGACCCAGCGCGACGACGAGCACCCCGGCCTCCCTGGCGCGGGCCACGAGGGTCGCGGCGTCGGGCGCGGATGGCGACAGGCCGAAGACGATGATGTTCGTCTGGACCGACGCGAGATCGAGCTCGATCGACGGGCTCGCGGCCAGCCGCTCAGCGATGAGGCGGGCATTGGCATGGTCATCGGCGAGCCGCTCGACGTTGTGATCGAGGGCATATTCGCCGGCCGCGGCGAAGATCCCGACCTGGCGCATCGCACCGCCGGCCATCCGCCTGTAGCGGACTGCCCGCGCGATGAGCTCGTGGCTGCCGGCGAGCACTGAGCCACCCGGCGCCCCGAGCCCCTTCGACAGTGCGATCGAGACGAGGTCGAACGGCGCAGCCAGCTCGGCGATCGGCCGGCCGCAGGCGACCGCCGCATTCCACAGGCGGGCGCCGTCGAGGTAGCTCGCGACGCCTGCCTCCCGCGCCACCGCGCAGATCGCGACCGACGCGTCGGGCGGAACGACGACACCGCCTGCCCAGTTATGGGTGTTCTCGACCTCCACGAGGGTCGTCGGTGGGAAGAACGCGTGATTCCGTGGCTTGATCGCGTCTCGCAGCTCGTCCGGAGAGAACCGGCCCCCCGAGCCGATCTCCGTCAACTGAATCCCGGCGTTTGCGGCTGAGCCGCCCGTTTCGAACCAGACCGCATGGCACCGTCGAGAAACGATGACGTCGTCGCCGGGCCGGGTCAGGAGACGAAGGGCCACGTGGTTGGCCATCGTTCCAGTTGGCAGCCAGAGGGCCGCCTCCTTGCCGAGCAGGCCTGCGACGCGCTCCTGGAGCCGGTTCGTCGTCGGGTCCTCGCCGAACTGGTCGTCGCCGACGTCGGCCGCGGCCATTGCCGCCCGCATCCCCGGCGAGGGGCGAGTGACGGTGTCGGAGCGGAGGTCGACGACGTCCACGCTGCTGCCTACCCCGCCGCCTCGATTTCGGCCCGCCGCCGGGCGACGAACGCGCCCAGGGCCTCCGCCGCACCCGAGTCGAGCGGTGGCGGCTCGTATTCGGCCAGGAGCTGCCGCCAGATCAGGCTCGCTCGCTCGGTGGCCGTCCTCGCACCGTCCTCCTGCCAGGTCTCGAAGTTCCGCCAGTCGGACAGGATCGGCCGGTAGAAGGCATGCTCGTATCGCTCGAGCGTATGGCTGGTCGCGAAGTGGTGGCCGCCGGGCCCGACCTCGGCCATCGCCTCGAGCCCGATCTCCGCGTCGTCGACGGTGAATGGGACGAGGACCTCAGCCATCATCTGGAGCATCTCCGCGTCGAGGATGAGCTTCTCGAACGAGGCCGTCAGGCCGCCCTCGAGCCAGCCGGCGCCCTGGTAGAGGAGGCTGACGCCACCCATGATCGCGCCCCAGATCGCCATCTGCGATTCGTAGGCCGCCTGCGCGTCGACGACATTGGAAGCGGTCGCGTTCGAGGAGCGCCACGGCAGGTCGTAGCGACGTGCCATCTGGCCCGTCGCGAACGCTGCCTTGACGAACTCCGGCGTCCCGAACGCGGGTGAGCCCGTCCGCATGTCGACGTTCGAGGTGAACCCGCCGTAGACGACCGGCACGCCCGGCCGGGCGAGCTGGGTCAGGGCGATCATGAAGAGCGCCTCGGCGTTCTGCTGGGCGATTGCCCCGGCGAGCGTCGCCGGGCTCATCGCCCCGGCCAGCGTGAAGGGCGTCGCGACGATCGGTTGGCCGTGGATCGCCATTTCGATCAACCCGTCCGACATCGGCCCGTCGAGGCGGAGGGGCGAGTTCGTGTTGATGATCGTCATGAGGCTGGGCTCTCGGGCGAGCTGGTCGCGATCGATCCCGCGAGCGAGGCAGATCATCTCGATCGCGTCGTCGACGACGCCCGCCCCGAAGCCGAGGCACTGCCACGTCTTGTCGAGCAGCGTGATGAACGCGTGGTACATGTCGAGATGACGGGTCGCCACGGGCACATCAATCGGCTCTAGCGGCCCGCCGCCCTCCTGGTGGACGATGTCGAGGGCGCCAATGACGCGGAGGTAGTCGAGGAAGTCGGCGTGATTGCCGGGTCGTCGGCCGCGCTCGATGTCCGTGACGAACGCCGGGCCTCCAACCGAGCTGAAGACGACGTGGCCGTCGCCGAGCCGGACGTTCCGCTCAGGGTTGCGGGCGTGGAGCCCGAAGGCCGACGGAGCGCGCGCAACGAGTTCTTCCACCTGACCGGGATCGAGACGGATGTTGCGGCGGGCCCGGTCGACGATGGCGCCGTTGCGCTCGAGCAGGTCGATGGCGCGATCGCCGAGGACCTCGACGCCGATCTCGGCGAGGATCCGCAGCGACGCGCGATGGAGCGTCTCGACCTCGTCGGCCGAGAGGATCTCGATCGGCCGGTAGGGATTGCGGACCGTGCGCCACGGGAGCTGGGCCACGCCGCCGGTCGTCCGGCGTACTCGACGGCGGCCGGCTTCGGTCGTCATCGCGGAACGATACGCCGCGTCGCCGTGGCCGCGTCGTCACGTTCCTGCCGACGGGATTACGAGCTAGACGATCCGATATCGAACGCCGCGCCAAGTCACTTCGCCAAGCGGACGTCCTCCGAAATCGGAGTCCGATTTCGGACGAAGCCGCGCAGCGGAGGTGGATTCCGGCGGCGTGCAATATCGGACGATCGACCGCGCCCGGCGCCTCGCCGCCCCCAGGCGCGGCGCCGGGCGGGTCTAGCCGCGAGGCGTTGACAGCGCCGGCCGGCCGAGACGGGCTCGGAGACCTGCCGACGCGGATCCCGCAAGGCGACCGCGGACGAGCCTCGGGTCGAAGGCCGTTGCGTCGGCGCGCGTCGTCAACGCGATCGAGTCGAGTCGCGACCGAGGTGTTGCGCCGATGGTCGGGTCCGGATCACTCCGGTGGCGTCTGAACATGTTCGCGAGACTGACCCTCATGTTGCGTAGCCGCAACCCCGACGAATGTGCGCCGCGAATAGGACTCTCGTACCAGCTGTAATAGGCTGCCTCCATGCCGACGGCTTCCGCCCCCATCTTTGGCCGCGACGTCGCCGATGCGGCCTGGCGCCCGACGGCCGACCTCCTCGCCGACGCCCGACTGGCGCGCTATCTCCGTGCGACCGGCCTGCCCGACCTCGACGCGCTGCAAGCCCGCGCGGTCGACGATCCGGCCTGGTTCTGGGGCGCGGCCGCGGACGACCTGGCGCTCGACTGGCAACGCCGGCCGTCACAGGTCCTGGACCAGTCCGACGGCCCGGAGTGGGCCCGCTGGTGGATTGGCGGCGCATTCAACTACGCGGATGCCGCCACCCGACCGCGCGCGGAACGCGATCCGGACGGCGGGGCACTTGCCTGGGAGGGGGAGCCGGGCGACGTCCGAACGTTGACCAACGCGGAACTGAGGACCGCGGTCGAACGCGCCGCGCGGGCCTTCCGTTCGTTAGGTGTCGGTTCGGGCGATCGCGTGGGAATCTTCCTGCCGATGCTGCCCGAGACAGTGATCACGGTGCTCGCGCTCGGCATGCTCGGAGCGATCTACACACCGATCTTCTCAGGCTACGGGGCCCCGGCAGTCGCCGCGCGGCTCGTCGATTGCGAGGCAAAGCTGCTCGTGACCACCGACGGCTTCTGGCGCCGCGGCAACCCCGTACCCCTGAAGGCGACCGCGGACGAGGCGGTCGCCGCGGCGCCGTCGGTTGAGCGAGTCGTCGTCGTCCGGCGTCTCGCGAGCCCCGCCAACGCGCTCCCCTGGACGGAGGGCCGCGACATCGACTGGGAAGCGGCGATGGCCGCCGCCGAATCGGAACCGCCGGTCGAAGCCGCGACCACCGACCCCGAGACGCCCTACATGCTGATCTACACCTCGGGGACCACCGGCCGGCCGAAGGGCGCCGTCCACGTCCACGGCGGCTTCCCGATCAAGGGCGCCCAGGACCTCGCCCACACGTTCGATCTCCGGGCCGGCGACGCGCTGTTCTGGTTCACCGATCTCGGCTGGATGATGGGACCGTGGGCGATCTCCGGATCGCTCCTGCTGGGCGCCCGGCTCGTGCTGTACGAAGGCGCACCGGACTTCCCGGGCCCTGACCGGATCTGGGCGCTCGCGGCGCGCCACGGCGTTACCCACCTCGGTCTATCACCCACGGTCGTCCGGGCCCTCATCCCGCACGGGACCGAGCCGATCCGCTCTCACGATCTCGCCTCGCTTCGGGTTCTCGGCTCCACCGGTGAACCCTGGGATCCCGATTCCTGGTGGTGGTATTTCCGCGAGGCCGGGCGAGGTCGCTGTCCAGTCGTCAACTACTCCGGCGGAACGGAAGTCTCGGGCGGCATCGTCGGCTGCAATCTCCTCCATCCAATTCGGCCCGCGTCGTTCAACGGCCCGTGTCCCGGGACGGCGGCGGATGTCGTCGGGTCGGACGGTCAGCCGCTCCGGGGCGAGGTCGGCGAACTCGTGATTCGGCGGCCACAGCCGGGCCAGACGCGCGGTTTCTGGAACGATCCGGATCGCTACGTCGAGACGTACTGGAGCCGGCATCCCGGGATCTGGGTCCACGGTGACTGGGCGATTGTCGACGCCGACGGCTACTGGTACATCCGCGGCCGGTCCGACGACACCCTGAAGGTCGCCGGCAAGCGTGTCGGTCCTGCGGAGGTCGAGGCTGCGGCTACGGCCCACCCCGCCGTTGTGGAAGCGGCCGCGATCGGGGTTCCGCACGCGGTCAAGGGCGAGACGATCGTCGTCGTCTGCACCCTGCGGGCGGGCGAGACGGACGGCGACGACCTCCGGGCGGCGATCGGCCGACGGGTCGTCGAGGACCTCGGCAAGACCCTCCGGCCGGAGACGATCGTCGTCGTCCCGGCGCTTCCGAAGACGCGCTCCGGCAAGATCATGCGGCGTGTCATCAGGGCCGCGTACCTGGGGCTCGACCCCGGCGACCTGTCGGCGCTGGACGACCCCTCGACGATCGAGGCGATCCGCCGGGCGGGCCCTGCGGCGGTATCCTGACGGGCATGGTCGAGGTCGGCGTCGAAAAGGACATCGTCTCCTGGGATGAGCTCGCGGCGATGGTTGCCGACGTCGCAGACGCGGTCCGGGGCGACTACGACGTCATGCTGGCGATCACCCGCGGCGGCCTGGTTCCGGCGGGCATGCTGGCCTATCGGCTTGGTATCCGGAACATCCTGGTGGCGGCCGTCGAGTACTACGACGACGAGGGGCGGCCCGGTCCGAGGCCGACGTTCCTCCAGTTCCCGGCCGATCCGCAGCTCCGCGGCCAACGGGTGCTGATCGTCGACGAGGTCTGGGACAGCGGGACAACGATCCACGCCGTCACCGAGCGAGTTCGCAAGGCCGGCGGCATCCCGACCACGGCCGTGCTCCACTTCAAGCCGGACCGCTCGAAGGTGCCCGGACGCCCCGACCATCACGCCGTCACAACCGATCACTGGGTCGTCTACCCGTTCAAGGCCGGCAACTGAACCAACGAACCGACATCGGAGAGGGCATCGGATGACACGCCACATGCTGCTCGTCGGCACGCCAAAGGGTGCATTCCTGTTCGACGGCGACGCCACGCGACGATCGTGGTCGCTGCGCGGGCCGCTCTGCGAGGGCTGGCCGATCCACGACCTGTCCGTCGATCCCGCCACCGGCGCGATCCTGGCCGTCGGCGGCTCGCCATGGTACGGGCCGGCTGTGTTCAGGAGCGAGGACTTGGGTTCGACATGGACGCACTCGTCCGAAGGGCTGACGTACGGCGACGACGGGCCGAAGGTCGCGACGATCTGGAACGTCACGGCTGCCCATGGCGCGATCTGGGCCGGCGTCGAGCCCGCCGGGCTCTTCCGGAGCGACGACGACGGTGCGACCTGGAGCCACGTCTCGGGGCTGCGCGATCATCCGAGCCGGCCGAGCTGGCAACCAGGAGCAGGCGGCCTCATCTGCCACACGATCGTTCCCCATCCGACGGACACGGCCAAGATGTGGGTCGCGATCAGCGCGGTCGGCACGTTCGCGACGGAGGACGACGGCGCGACCTGGGAGGCTCGCAATCGCGGCGTCGCGGCCGTGGGCGGGCCGGATCTCTACCCGGAGACCGGCCAGTGCGTCCACAAGCTCGTCATGGCCGCCGGCCAACCAGACCGCTTCTACCAGCAGAACCATTCCGGCGTGTATCGCTCGGCCGACGCCGGGTTGAACTGGGAGGACATCAGCGAGGGCCTGCCGTCGGAATTCGGGTTCGTGATGGCCGCCCACCCGCGCGACGCGGCGACCGGGTGGGTCATCCCGATGACCCATCCGGAGGAGGGCCGGCTCGCCCCTGACGGGGCGTTGGCGGTCTGGCGGACGAGCGATCGCGGCGACAGCTGGGAGCGGCACGGCGACGGCCTGCCGCAGGAGAACGCGTTCGTCGGCGTCCTTCGCGAGGCGCTCGCCGTCGACCGCCTCGATCCGGTCGGGGTGTTCTTCGGCACGAGCACCGGCCAGCTCTACGGCTCGACTGACGAGGGCCAGACCTGGAAAGTCGTAGCCGCCAACCTGCCGCCGATCTGGAGCGTCGAGACGCTCGTCGTCGACTGACCGTGGCGACGATCCTCCTGCCGCGGTCGCTCGTCTCGCTCATCCCGGCTGCCCCGAGGCGCTGCGAGGTCGAGGCCACGAACGTGGCCGAAGCGATCGATCGGCTGGACGAGGTCGCTCCAGGGATCCGCAACCGGCTCGTCGATGCGGGGCCGACAATCCGGCGCCACATCAACGTGTTCGTCGACGGAGTCCCGGCGTCCCTCGCAACGCCCGTCGGGCCGGAGTCCGTGCTTCACGTGATACCGGCGGTGTCCGGCGGCTGATCGCGCTCAGCGATGCCGCGATCCGGTCAGCCGACGGCAGCCAGCGCGGCCGCGAACGGATCGAACGTCTCGGTCCGCTCCGCCACCGAGTCGGCGCCGAGCCTCACCTGGTCGTGGCCATCCGGCGAGTCCCCTAGGACCGAGCGCCAGCCATGATCGGCCAATCGCTCGAGGGTTGCGACGGCAGCGGTTACGGTCGATCGGGCGTGATCGAGCGCGACGCCCGACAGGTCGGGCCGGGTCAGCGATCCCTCCAGCTCCGCGGTGACCCGCGAGGTCAGCCGCGCGCGGGCCGCGGCCCGATCCGAATCGGGCGAGGCGCGGAGGAGGATCAGCCCGCCGGTCGGGGCGGAAGGGGCGATCGCGGCCACGATCGCCGACCAGGTCTCGGTGGCCGAGCGCCGCATGTCGCCCGGTGGTTCCTCGAATGTCAGGGGCATCCCGGCGAAGAGGGTTCGGCGAATGGCGACCTCGGCAGCCGCCCGGGCCGCCGGCTGCGACTCGCCGACCAGCCATGACGGCATCGCCCCGATGATCAGCTGATCGGCGGACAGCCCGTTGCCGCGGGCAATCGCCACCGACAATGCTTGCAGCGCGAGCGCCCGGCCGGCACGGGTCGCAGGATCGGATGGCACGCCGCTGGCCAGGTCCGGCGCCACGACGAGCGGCCCGGCCGACAGCGACACGATCACGCCGGCGCGGGCGAGGAGCGAGTGGGCGAACGCATGATCGGCCAGCGCTCGCTCGGGAGCGACCCGCCCACCAACGATCTCGGTCATGACGTCGGCATCGGCGACGTCGACCCGCTCGAACGCGGCCACGACCGCCAGTTCGGGCCCGCCGAGGGGCGGCGGGATCGCCGCCAGCCGGACATAGTTCCGGCGCTGCGCGGCGATCTCGTCGAGGTGTCGCCGGAGTGCTGTGAGGGCCCGCTGGCTGCCGGTGGGGGCGTGGTCGGCCTCGGCGGACGCGCCCTCGCCGTCGCGGGGCCGCCACACCGGCGCTTCGAGTCCTGCATCGCGGAGCCGATCGGCGAGCTCGCGACCGATCGGGACCGCGACCTGGACGAGATCGACCCCGGCATCGAGGGCTCGACGGGCCGCGGTGAGCGCCGCGTGGATATCGGGGTCGGCGAGGGTCATTCCGATCCACGGCCGCTGCGGGTCGCCGAGCACGTCGAGCAGCTCGCGCCGGGCGGTCCGGTTGGCATCGATCCGGTCGATCGCAGCCGCCGCCAACCGTCGGGCCTCCTCCTCCGCGACGGCCCGGCGGTCCGATTCGCGGAGAAGCTCCGCCTCCATCCCGAGATCGACCGCCCCCGACGCGACGTCGAGCGCGAGGCGCTGCGGCTGGAGGTCGTACTCCACGAGGGCCATGGCGAACGGCAGGAGCAACCCGCTACCGAGACGACCGCGGCGGCCGGCGAGGTAGCGGTCCACGACCGACCAGGCGAGCGGCCGGCCCGCCGCGTCGAGCCCGCCCACGCCACACAGGCGCAGCAGCGCCCGCTCGCGGCCGACCGTCGTCGACGCCCGGGCCCGCGCGGCCCATGCGCCGGCCAGCGTCTCGGCCCGTTCCGCGAGGCGATCGAGCGGCCCGAGCGGCGCGGACACAGCGTTCATCGTCCGCCCCAGGGCCGCTCCGAGCGGCACGTGAGTGGTGTGGACTCGGCCCTCGACACGGCCTCCTCGGGACTGCCGGCGCCCGTCCGCCGCGCGGATCGTCGGCGCCGTGAGGGGCTGAGTATGGCGCTAGGAGCGGCCGGGATGCGCGATCAGCTCGCGGACCCGCTCGGCAAACAGGCGAACGTCGAACGGCTTGCCCTCGAAGTCGTCGCAGCCGGCATCGATGGCCTCTCGGCGGACCTCCGCATGGACCGAAGCGCTGCAGGCGAGGAGGACTGTCGCCGCCATGATCGGATCGGCGCTCGCGCGCACGGCGCGGGCGACATCGAGGCCCGATATTCCAGGAAGGCGCAGGTCGAGGACGACGAGCTCGGGACGGCCCGACTCGATCGAACGAAGGGCTTCCTCACCCGTCGCCGCTTCGATCACGCGGAAGCCGCCACGCTCGAGGAGGCGCCGCATCAGCCGCCGCGTTTCCACCGTGTCGTCGACTACGAGGATGAGTGGCTGGGGTTCGGTCACGGTCAGCGGGCTGGCGCCGCTGCCAGGGGAAACATAACGGAGAAGCGGCTGCCGAGGCCCACGGTGGACTCGAGGGTGAGCGTTCCGCCGTGCCGGACCACGAGCTCCCGCGCGATCGAAAGCCCCAGCCCCGTCCCCGGGTACTCCGGTCCCGCGATCCGATGGAACTTCTCGAAGATTCTCTCGCGCTCGTGCTCCGGGACGCCAATCCCTGTGTCGATGACATCGATCCGGACCATCGGGCTCGCCGCGGGGTCGGCGGGCGCTTCGATGCCGGCCGCGACCCGGACGGTTCCGCCCGGCTGGGTGAACTTCACCGCATTCGAAACGAGGTTCAGGAAGACCTCCTGGAGCCGCACCCGGTCTGCGACGACGGTCATCGAGTCAGGGGCCTGGGTGAACGTCAATCCGATGCCCTTCGCTCCTGCCAGCGCGCGCAGCTCCTCGACGACGCCGGACAACAGCGACCCGAGATCGAGCGGCTGCATGTCGAGCTCCAGCCGATCGCCCTCGATCCGAGAAATGTCGATGAGGTCGTCGATCAGATCGAGCAGGCGTCGGCCGCTCGACAGCACGGTCGTCATGTCCTCGTATTGACGCGGATTGAGCGGACCGTCGTCGCCTCTGATCAGCACCTCGCTGAAGCCCAGGATGGCCGTGAGGGGCGTCCGCAATTCGTGGCTGACATTGGCGAGAAAGTCTGACTTCGCCTGGCTCGCGTTGCGCAGCTCCTCGATCGCGCCGCGCAGCTGGACCGTTCGCTCCGCGACGGAGGAGGCGAGAAGCTCCCGCTGGTCGCGCAGCTCGGCGAGTGCTTCCACCCGCGAGATGGCCGTTGCGGCCACCGAGGCGAAACCCATCGTGAGTTCCTGCCAGCGCTCGACATCGAACGAGTCGCCCGGGGCGACCGTGATGCTGAGGAACCCGCGGACCTTGCCGTCGGCGATGATCGGCGCCGCCACCCCTCCGCCGAGGTCGAGACGAGCGCCCATCTCGGAACGGTCGACGCCCGCCAGGACTTGCCCGTCAAGGAGGGCTCGGAGATCCGGGTACGTATCGGGCGTGATGGGCATTGAGGCGAGGATCGCTGCTTGCTCCGGCGACACGCCCGCTGTCGCCGAAATCTTGAACTCCTCTGTATCGCCGACTCGGAGAGCGACCCAGGCCGTGGCCGCGCCGGTCGCGGCGCAGATCGCGCTGACAAGCGCCCACGACACGCCATCCTCCTCGGTCACGGTCGCCAGGCGCGTGGCCACGTCGAAGAAGGCCGTCGCGATCCGCCGCTGGGCCTCCGCGTCCGCCGCTGCCCGGCGCAGGTCGTCCCGGGCCGCGATCAGCTCGTGGGCGAGTCCGGCCTGCGCCGCGAGGCTTCGGATCGCGTCGCGGAACCCGGGATCGAACGTTCGAGCTTCGGCGAAGAGGATGCTGAAGATCCCGGCCACGCCGGTGGTAGTCCGTATCGGGATGCTGAGCCCGGAGCCACCACCCCACGCGGCAACACGTTCGCGAACGTCCTCTGCGTCAGCGTCGTCCGTCCACAGCTCCCTCCCGGCGACGACCGCCTGGACCAGGCGATCGTCATCGACGACGACTGCATCCAACCGCTCGATCTCGTCCGGCGCGAAGCCGGTCGTCGACATGAGCGCCATCGAACCGTCTTGTCGGATGAGGGTGGCGGCCGCCTTCGACTCGCCGAACATGGCGAGGGTGGCTTCGGTAATCGCCCGGCCGAGGGCCGGCAGATCGTCCGCCCGAAGGAACTCGTTCGTTGCGCGAAGAAGCGCCTCGGCGCGTGCAGAGGCATCCCCGGGATCGGTGACCCCAAGCGTCGCCGGGCGACTGCGGTGCTGGCCGGTCACGACTCCCCGATTGGGATGGATGTGTGATGGCATCGTATCTGGTGGGACGGGCGACGACATCACCTGATTTCAGTAGTACTAACCCCCTCAAACGTGCGAATTCCGTACGGAAGCCGCGGACTCGGTGTCGAGAAGGGTCAGTCGACGATGCCCGCGAGCCGAACCCCGGCTAGGAATCCGCGGTAGGCCGTCACCGGATCGGGTGCCTCGAACCGGACGCCCCGATCCCCGATCCGCTCGGCACCGGGGACGATCGCGGCATAGTCGGCGGCGATCGCGTTGCGGTACTCGACCTCGATGACGACGGGCGGTGGGACGGTGAGGGCCTGGAGCTCGCCGGCCGCGGCCCGGCGAACGGCTCGCTCAGCTCCGGCTCGGACGAGGTCGGCGGCAAGGGTCGGATGAAGGGAAGCGGCGGCGTTGCCGCCGGCGCCCTCCTTGACCACGACCCGCTCGGCCCATGGCAGCCAGTCGGCGACCTCGCCAGCCAGCGCGTCGTCGCCCGCGACGAGCCCGACGGGAATCCCCCACGCGCCCAGCACCGAGGCGTTGATCCCCGTCTCGCCCACGAGCCGCCCGTCGAGCCGGGTGAGGGTCGGTCGCCCGGAAAACGTGTGGGCGATCGTTCCGGTCGGATGACCCGCTCGAGCGTGGTACCCGACGAAAAGCGCGACGCCGAACCCGGCGTCGGGGCCGGCGCCCGCGACCATCGACCACGCCTTCTGACCCTGCAGGATACGGGCTCCCGGGTGGAGATCGGCCGGGCGGAGGTTGAACATCCCACCGTGGCTGTCGTTCACGAGGACCTCCGTCGCCCCACCCGCAAGTGCCCCCTCGATCGCTGCGTTCGCCTCGCCGACCATGAGGTCCACGGCAGCGGAATAGCCGCTATCCGCCCGTTCGGTCGGCTTCGGATGGCTGACACCTGCGATCCCCTCCATGTCGACGCTGATGTAGACCTTCACCGACCCTCCTCGCTCGCATCGTTCGCGTCGTTCGCCGCTGGCGGGCGATCGCGGGCGGGCTCCCCGACCCACACGTGGCCATCGGCGAACCGCTCCGCCTTCCAAATCGGCGCCCGCGCTTTCGTTTCGTCGATCGCGTATCGGGCGGCGTCGAACGCGGCCTCCCGATGCGGCGACACGGCGACGATCGCAACGCTCGCCTCGCCGAGCGGCACGTCGCCGGTCCGGTGGACGATGGCGATCCGCTCCACGCCGAACCGTTCCGCGATCTCGTCGGCGATCTGGCCGAGGATCGAGAGGACCATCGGCTCGTGCGCCTCGTAGCCGAGCGATTCCACCAAGCGGCCTGCGTGTCGGGCCGCCTCCGCCTCCTGCCCCGGTGCCGGCGTTCCCGGCGACTCACGCGTCCGGCCGATGAACCCAACCACCGCCCCGTCCGCGGCCGTGGCAAGCCGGTCGCCCAGCTCGGCGAGAATCGACGCCCCGAGTGGCTCGTCGCGCAGCTCCAGGATCCGCGAGCCAGCACCGCCGCTCACTGGCGGGATGATCGCCAGCTCGTCGCCATCGGCGAGCGGAGTGTCGGGGTCCGCGTAGTCGGCGTTCCTCGCGAACCGGACGTATGCCCGGCCGGGCGCGAGGGACGGGTGGAGGGCGACGAGCGCCGACCAGGCGCCCTCGATCGAGGCGCCGGCGGGCAGCTCGAGCTCGACCTCGCGAGCTCCGGCCAACTCGCGCTGGATCGCGAACAGGCGAACCCTGATCCGCATCGCGATTCCGGCCGTCACCGGTGACGGCCGGTCATACCAGGAGCCCCGCGCCGAAATAGAGCCCGGCGGCGAGGATCGTCCCGGCCGCGATCGAGCCGACGTTGATGTAGAGCAGCCCCGTCGCCGATTCCATCGACCGCGACCGCGCGGTCTGCACCGCGGCCCACGACACGACGAGCGGGAACACGAGGCCGACGATCAATCGCAGCCAGACGAAGAGCGCCCACTGGCCGACGAGGACGGCGAACGGCGCGCCACCGGCGGGTCCGGCCCCGGTCGCGACCCACACCGCGAACAGCACGATCTGGATCACGACGACCGCGAGGAGCAACCGGGCGATGAGGATGAGCGGCGCCTCGGGCAGTTTCGGGGTCACGAGGTACCAGTGGCCGAGGATCATCGCGGCGAACACGCCGCCCGTGGCCACCGCGAGGACCACCAGCTGGAGCAGGAGCGGCACCGCTCCGAATGACCCACCGCCCCAGGCAAGCGCCGCACACATCAGGACGGCCGCCGCGGCGAGCATCGCGGCCCCGGCGAGGAGCGGTTCGCGGCGGCGCCGGATCAGGGCGATGGTGTAGGCCGCCGCGAGGACGCCAAACGCGGCGAGGGCGATCCTACGCGGCATGTCGAACGACGGATCGGCGACGATCGGCGAGCCGCCAAGCGTGGCGGGCAACGCCTGGTCCGACGCAAAGGCGAGAACCGCAAGGACGACCGCGCAGCCCGCCGTGAAGGCTAGGAAGCCGCGGGTCGCCTCGGTCCGGAGGCTGGCCAGTGCAACCGCCCCGAACGACCCGATAGCGAGAGCCGTCAGGACGGTCCAGTTGATGAACGCGAGGTTCTCCGCGATTCGTTCGGCAGGCACCGTCCGAGTGTAGCCGAGGGCACACGCCCGGCCGCTCGGCCTACGATGTCGTCGACAAGAACCAAAGGAGGCGACGTGGCCATCGATCGCGATACGACCTTCACGTGGTACGGACACTCCTGCTGGGAGGTGACGACGCCGGGCGGCCGGACGATCCTCTTCGACCCTTGGTTCTCCAATCCGAGCAGCCCGAAGTCCGCCGACAGCGTGGACCGCTGCGACCTGCTCCTCGTCACGCATGGCCATTACGACCATTTCGGGGACGCGCTCATGGTCGGCAGCCGGACCCGACCGACATGGCCCTGCATGCACGAAATGAGCCTCTGGCTCGCGCGGAACTTCGCCCACAAGGATTCGGTCATCGGCATGAACAAGGGCGGGACGGTCGAGGCGGCCGGGATCAAGGTCACGATGGTCCACGCCGATCACTCAGCGGGCGACATCTACGGTGGGGCGGAGGCCCCGATCTACTTCGGCGAGCCGGTCGGCTTCGTCGTCGAGCTCGAGAACGGGTTCCGGTTCTACTTCGCGGGCGACACCGACGTCTTCGGCGACATGCAGCTCATCGCAGAGCGGTATCGACCGGAGCTCGCCTTCCTGCCGATCGGCGGCCACTTCACGATGGACCCCGCGGGAGCCGCCATTGCGACGGAGCTGCTCGGCGTTAAACACGTTCTGCCCACGCACTACGGGACGTTTCCAATCCTCGCGGGCACTCCCGACGGGCTCCGCGCGGCGCTCCAGGGCCGCGGTCTCGTCGACGTCGAAGTCCATGCGATGCGACCGGGTGAGTCGGTGCGCTAGTCGGGAGGTTTGTGCCGGACCTCGGGACCTCGGGACCAACGCCGCGGGATGAACCCGCCATTGGCCGGCAGCCGATCCGCGCGTACGTTCGTGCTCCCCGCTCTGGCGACCCCGACACATTGAGCCGGCCGACGCCGGCCGAACGAGAGAAGGACCGGCCTCGCGGCCGGTCCTTCTCGGTTCGTAGTGGCGGAGCCGACTACGGATCGATGTCGATCGTGCAGGTGTAGACACCGGGAACGAGGTTGTTCACGGTCTCGGACGTGTCGTCGTACGCGTTCGGCGTGCCGTCGGCGGGCGTCGGCGTGAGACCTGTGCAGGTGATCTTCGAGTTGGTGCCACCCGTGACCTGCGAACTCACGCTGACCGTGAGGTTCGTCAGCGGGATGTTCTCGAAGCTGACCGAGGCCGACGGTGCGCCGGCGCAGGTCCCAGCGGCCGAGATCGTTGCGTTCTCGACCGAGGCGTCCAGCAGGTAGCCCGGCTGGCCACTCGTCTCCTCGACCGTGTAGGCGCCGAAGAACAGGCCGCCCATGCAGCCGATTCCGGTCGTCCCGTCGGTCGTGATCGTGCCGACACTGACGCCGGCCTTCTTGACGGTGAACGTGGCCGCGAGGTTCGGGGTACCCGGACCTGCGTGCTTGGCCGTCTTCGTGACCCTAATCGAGCCCTGCTGGCGCGGGTTGACAAAGGTGAGCGAGACGGTGGTATCGGCGACGACGGTCGCGTGCTGGTCGGGCGCGGCAGTGTGGCCGGCCGGGACGACCGACTCGTGGACCCAGTACTCACCCGCCAGGACATTGAGGATCTCGCAGTTGCCGGCCGCGTTCGTCGTGCACGACTTGCCGGTGACGAGCGTGTCCTCGGCGCCGCGGCTGCCGCCGACCGGCGGATTGTCCTTGTACAGGACGAACGTCGCGCCGGCGAGGGCGTTCCCGGCGTCATCCTGCTTGTGGATCGAGATCCTGCCGCAGTTGCTGATGTTGACGGCCACCGGTGGGACGAAGTCCTTCAGAGCGGCCGTGAACGAGTCGGACGAGCGGCTCTTCAGGTAGGCGGACCCGAACGACTGGCAGATCGTGGGATCAGGGAAGATCGAGGCGATCGCCAGCTGGGCCTCGCCGAACGTCCGCGGCGAGAGGCCACCGATCCCATCGGAGTCCGCGGCCGGGATGGCGGTCGTGTTGATCGATCCCGTTGCCGTACCGGACGACGTGAGGTCGACCGGCGCTCCCCAGGCGGTGCCGGTCCAGCGGCGGAGCGACAGAGTTGGGTGGGTTCCACCCTGCGACAGATCGTAGATCACGAGGAGATCGCCGACTGTCCGGGTTGGCGTCACGCCGTTGGCGGACAACGCGGAACTCTGGTTGAACTCGAAGTCCATGTTCGTCGTGCCGGACGGATCCTGGACGCGGGCCCAGTAGAGGTTGAGGAAACCGGTGCTTCCGGTTCCCTCCTGGTAGACGCCGAAGAACTTCAGATCGCTCTTGTTGGGCGGAATGCCACCGTCGACCACGGACGGGACGGCGGTGTCCTCCTTCGAGCCCTGGCCGAAGGATTCGTCGCCGCTGCCGCTGAGGGTGTCCGCCTGGCTAATGTTCGCGACATTCGCCCAATCGAGCGAGCCGACATCATCAACCTTCAGATTTGCGTCAGTGTCGATCTCGAAGTTGCTGCCCGGTAGGCTCACCTCGGGATGGCTCGCCAGGGTTGTGGCCACGCCCATGAGCGAAAACACCATGACGAAACCAACGAGGGCCACCCATCGGGGCCGAGCTCGTCGGCTGTTGCGCTGTAAGGTCATTTCCAGGTTCCTCAATACGGATGTCCCTGCAACTGCAGGGGATCGCTTGTCCGAATTCACCGCCCCCTCGCCATAGACCCTCCCTCTACCTGAATTTCCTCCCCAAACGCGCCGTTGAAACTGCCTCGTCTCCTGACCGCGCCAGGCCCGACTCAGGGCTTGCACCATCAAGAAACACGCGAGCCTCCCGTGTTCAGGGCACGGCAGGCTCTCGCCCGGTCACAAGGACCGCAAGGTCACGTTGGGCCCAGCGCGGCACGCACGGCGCGCGCGGACTCCTTGAGACAGCGCGAGGCGCCCTGAACAGATCGACGTACTAGAACTTGCCGAACGGGCACCCTCTGTCCCCTAGCCCCCCGGCTAGCGGCTAACCCCGGACATGGTCCGGTCAGGACCGGCCGCGCCAATACAGCGCGGCCTGACTACCTGCGTCCCCTCGACGGACTCCAGATGCGGTCGTGGCCCCCCGGCCGGCGCACCTGTTGGTCCGTTACCCTCTGTACGGATGCGCTCGTAGCCCCCGGCCAGCGCAGTCCGTTAGGTTCGCGAGTGTGCTTGGTACGAAGGTACTACGTCAAGGGGGTACTTTCGAGCGTGGTGCGTGGGCGCACAAGGGATGTCAGGCACTTGACATCGAGCGCCCCAGACACGGGCGAAACGCGGCGGGCAGGCGGGCCGTCAGGGGGATTGGGTGATGACCAGCTGCGGCGGGTTGGCGCCCTCGCGGCTCGAGAAGAACGCGCTGTTGGTGTTGCCGTCGCTGATCAGGAAGTTGTACGTCCCGTCGGCGGTGATCGCGCCGGTCAGGTTCACGTCGACCCAGGCGCCGAGCGTCGTGGCCCCGATCGAACGGATCGCGGATCCGGTGGCGGCCGGGCCATTGCCCCAGTTGATCGATGACTCCGCCCACGTGTTGGTCGTGGGGTAGACGGTCCCACTGCTCGGGCTCGCATCCGTGACGAACAGCCGTAGCGTTACCGAGCCCACCGTCCCGGTGATGCCCGCCACCGCGAAGCGAACGTAGCTCCGGTACGCCCCGGTTGGGTCAAGGCGAACCCGCAGCGACACGTCTGCGCCGTAGTTGCTCGCGGGGAACCCCTGGCTGGTCCGTGAGTCGGCGGTCGGGGTCACCGTGATCGTTCCACCGCCCGGTGGCAGCGTGGGAGTCGCCGTCGGCGTGGGCGTCGGCGTCGGCGGCGGTGTCGTTGCAACCGTCACGTAATCGATCTTTATCTCGTCGTCGCTCCCCGCCCCGTTCGACGCGGTCAGCTTCACCGAGTACGTGCCGTCCGTGCCGTAGGCGAACACCGGGTTCTGGGCGGTCGAGTCGATCGTGCCGTTGTTCTGGAAGTCCCACGCCCAGCTTGTCGGCTGGTTCGTCGAGGCGTCGCTGAACGTCACCGAGAGCGGCGCCGGACCGGACCTCGGCGTCGCCGAGAACGCCGCAACGGGCGCGATCTCCGGCGTTCCACCCGCCTCGTAGCCGACGATCAGCTGGGGTGCATTCGTCCCCTGTCGACTGGAGTAGTAGGCGCTGTTGGTGTTGTTGTTGGCGACGGCGAAGCTGTACGTGCCGTTGCCGGTGATGGCGGTGCCGAGATCGACGTCGACCCAGCTGCCAACGGGCGGCGTGGCGCCGATCGAGCGGATCGACGATCCGGGCAGTGTGGGTGCGTTGTTCCAGTTGATGCCACTCTCCGTCCAGCCGCTCGCGACGGCGTAGACCGAGCCGCCGTCGGGGCTGGCGTCGTTGACGAAGAGCCGCAGCCGAGCCGACTTGACCGGGCCGTCGAGGCCGCTCGCAGTGAACGTCAGGTACGAGCGATAGTTCGTCGAGGACGCGCGGACGCGCAATTGAACGTCAGAGCCGTAGTTCTTCGTCGCGCTCGACGAACTCACGAAGGCATCGGCCCCCGGCGTGAAGGTGGTGAACGTGAGCGGGGCGCCGACCGTGACGAAGCCCGTCTTGAGTCTCGTCGTCGCTGCCCGCCGAATTGGAGACGGTGAGCTTCACCGAGTAGGTGCCCGGCGCGGCGTAGGTATGGACCGGGTTCTTGGCGGTCGAAGTCGACGGAGCCGTTGTTGTCGAAGTCCCAGGCCCAGCTCGTCGGCAGGTTCGTCGAGCCGTCGGTGAACGCCACAGCGAGTGGTGCCGGGCCCGATGTCGGCGTCGCCGAGAACGCGGCGACGGGCGGATTCGCCGGCGGCGGGGTACCGCCGAGCGGATCAAAGCTCCACCAGTACCGGTTGGTCGTGTCATTGCCCGCGAGGATGACGAGGCCCGTCGTGCTGCTGACGTTCTGCTTAGTCGACGTTGCGTCGTTCATGTCGGGAACGTCTGCGTCGCGGATGATCGGCGTACCGACGCCGGTCGCGAAGGCCATCGTCCCCAACGGAGCCGTCTTGTCGTAGATGGTGCCCGCCGTTCTGGCCGCTCGTCGCTGGCGGCTGGGGGCCGGTCATGACGACATGCGCGACATCGTGCTCGTCGTCGATGACGATGATCGGGCGGGTATGGCTAGTCGGAGACGCGCCCGGCGACGCTGTTGGACCACGTTCCGGTCGTCGGATTGAAGACGAGGGCCATGATCAGGGGAGCGGACGACGACGAGTGGCTCGTCTTGATCGCCGCGTAGACCTTGCCGCTGCCGTCCGACTGGACCGACTTGAGATTGATATGGTCGTCGGCGTCGCCCGGGCCCTGGAGCGCGGTCTTGCTGCTGTCCCAGACCGTGTCGGCATCGCCGTCGACGTGGATGGCGAAGTAGACCTTCGAGTCGTTCTGGTTGCTCCACATCACGCCGATGCGACCGGTCTCGCCAGACTTCTGGAAGTGGATGACCGACGAGATGTCGTCGATGTTGACGGTCGTGCCCGGCCCGGGCAGGACGAACGGGGTGACCCAGCTGCTGTCGGAGCCATTCGTGTGGCTGACGTGAACCTGGCTGTTCTGGATCCAGGTCGCCCAGAGCATCCCCGTCGTGTCTTTGTCGATCACCATGGTCTCGACCCGGTAGTTGTGGATCGTCGCCGGAAAGCCCGAGTCGAGCGTGTAGGTCTTGGCTGCCGCGTTGTAGCTGAACCGGTAGAGCCGGGCCGCGTAGCCGGCTGCCGGAGACGACGAATACCGATGCGAGGCGACGTAGAGTTTCGTCCCGTCCCAGAGCGTGTCCGCTCGGGTGCCGGCCCGGTTGTCGAGCTGAACCCCGGTGTCGACCCATGTGCTGGTGGCCAGGTCAAGCCGATGAATGTGGTAGGTCGAGGGTGTCGGTGTCCCACAGGCTCCCCCACCAGATCCCGTCGTTCCACCACAGCTTGCTCTCCGGCTTGGACCCTGTGGCGGTGCCGCTGGCGCCGTCGAATGACGGGCCCTCATTGCCGATGTCGCCTGGAGCGGCGAGAGCGGCCATCGGCAAAGCCGACCCCACGATCACCAGGAAGCCAAGGATGGCGACTAATCGCGACCGGCGCTGGCGACGCTCGAGCCACATCGCTCGTCGCGACGTGATGACGGTATTCCCCCGCACTACGCTCCGGATCTTTTCACGACCGATCCGACTGTCCAAAAGAGGATCTTGAGATCGAGCAACGGCGACATCTGCTGGATGTACTCGACGTCGAGCCTGAGCCGTTCGTCAAAGGTTGACGCGTTTCTGCCGCGGATCTGCCAGAAGCCGGTGATCCCGGGCACCACCTCGAGACGCTCCGCATGCCACAGCCGGTAGGTGCTCGCCGCAAAAGACGTCGGCCGTGGGCCGACCAACGACATCTCGCCGCGCACGACGTTGAGGATCTGTGGCAGCTCGTCGAGGCTGGTCGTTCGGAGGATTCGGCCGACCCGCGTGATCCGTGGGTCGTCGATGATCTTGAAATCCGGTGGCGGCAGGATGTTCAGATGGGCCAGCGACGCCTTCAACTCCTCGGCGTTGGCGACCATCGTGCGGAACTTGTACATGCCGAAGCGGACGCCGTGACGTCCGGTTCGTTGCTGACGGAAGAGGATTGGGCCGGTCGACTCCAGCCGGACGGCGAGCGCACAGACCAGGAGAACCGGGACGAGCAGGGGCATCGCCGCGATGCAGATGATGAGATCCATGGCCCGCTTCGTGCGGCTGAACCGCCGGTAGCTGAGCGCTCGGGGATCAGCCACTCTGGCTCGCCACTTCGTCCGACCCGCCGGCAGCGCCTTCCGTCTGGATGGCCATGCCCGCGGCCGGCTGGAGCCACAGTTCCGGTCGTGCCGCCGCGATCGGCGTGGGGACGTCCGCCTGCCCGTTGCCGTAGACCGCTGCGATCAACGCGCCGCTCGTGATTCCATGCTCCGGGTACAGCGCGAGCCCGGGCTCGAAGGCAACTGCTGCCGGGACCCGGACGTAGACCCTGGACAGAGCGACTTTCGCTGCTGCCTCGGTGGCCTCCGGGAGGAGAAGGAGAATGTCGTCCTCGTCGATCCACAGCCGGTCGATGCGGCGGGAGATTGCGGCGATCTCATTGCGAAGGCCCACGAGGACCCCCTGGTCTGGCGAGCGACCAACTGAGAAGCGGACGATGGCGAACGGACGCTCGAACCGCCTCGCCCGCGCCAGCTCGCGGTGGAATTCGATCCAGCCCACAGCCACGTCGTCGATGGCTGCGCCCTTGATGCCGGCCGGGGCGGCTCGCAACGCGGGCACGACGACGACGGATGCGGCGCCGCCAAGGAGCAGTCCGAGCCCGAACGCCACCCCGGGCAGCGGGTCGCCAAATAGCAGTCCAACGATCAGTCCGACGAGGCCGGCGAAGAGCGTGGTGAACCAATTGATCATGGCTGATCCCCCCGGGTGTGCCCCACCATGGCTAGAAGTCGCCGACGGCGAACTCGGCGCCGATTGGAATTCCGATCCGGGTGCCTTCTGGGGCCCGGGCCTGGGCGGCTGGGCTCTCGAGCTCGGCCGGGATCCGATGGCCACGCCCGAAGGATGAATAGACGAAGCCAGCCTCGAGCAGGGCGTCGGGATCGAGCGCGTTGCGCCCGTCGATGACGATCCGCTGGCGGACGACGCTCGCGATCTGTGCCCACGGCAGCGTCACGAATTCGGGCCACTCGGTTACGAGGGCGATCACGTCCGCATCACTGACGGCCTCGAGGGCGCTGCTTACCACGATCAACCGACGGATTTGGGCCTTGGCGTTGCGGCGCGCGGTCTCCATCGGATCGAAGGCGACGACTGACGCACCCCGATCGATCAGCATGCTGGCGATGTCCAGCGACGGTGCCGCACGAAGGTCGTCCGTGTGGGGCTTGAACGTCAGTCCAAGGAGCGCCACGCGCCGGCCCGCGACGCCGTCGACCAACGCGTCGATGCGATCGACAAATGTGAGTCGCTGGCGGAGATTGATGTCATCGACGGCGGCGAACAACGGCGTATCGTGGCCGCGGGCCGCCGCCTCGCGGACGGTCATCGTCACCTGGTGCGGCAGGCACGAGCCCCCGAACCCGATACCGGCTCGCAAGAACGAGCCGCCGATTCGGGGGTCGTGAGCCATGCCCTCGATGACCCGCTCGATCTGCGAGCCGTACAGGTCGCACAGAGCCGCAAGCTCGTTGGCGAACGAGATCTTCGTCGCAAGGAACAGGTTGGCACCGAGCTTGGCCAGGATGGCATCCATCGCAGAGAGCACGAGAACCGGGGCCTCGACCTGGGCGTAGAACTCGCGCAGCAGCGCCACACCGTGCTCGTGCGGGTCCGAGGCCACACCGATTACGACTCGGTCCGGCGTGAGGAAGTCCTGGACCGCGGTGCCTTCCTTGGTGAACTCAGGGTTGAGCATCACCGCGATCGGTTCGCGACCGGCATCCCGGCGAAGCCCGTCAACGTAAGCGGGAAGCTGTCCGACGAAGTCAGGCGGGCAGGTCGACCGGACCACCACGGCCCCGTCGTCCGGGATGTGCGGGACGACCTCCGCCAGACAGGCTCGGATCGTCTTCGTCTCCCACTCCTGGTCCGCGTTGACTGTGCCGACCGCCACAAAGGTCAGGCTCGACGCTGAAACTGGTCCCTGGGAATCGGCGGTGAACCGGAGGCGGCCATCTCCCAGGTGAAGTTCGACCAGCTCGCTAAGGGCCGGTTCATGGAACGGTACGTGTCCGGATAGGAGCGCCTGAAGGCGGTCCTCCTGGCGCTCGACTCCGACGACTTCGTGTCCCCACGCGGCTGCCCCTGCCGACGTGACGAGACCGACGTAGCCTTGACCGATAACGGTGACCTTCAAGTCTTGATCTCCCCCTGCCCAACTTCCCGATTTGCCCCACGGGACGCGGGTATCCAAGGTCCGCGGCTTGCCCGGCCGACGGGAACGAGTTCGCAGGTCCCCAAAATGAAGATGACCGGATGAGACCGTAGACCTTTAGTCCCGCGCGCTCGTAGGACCACTGTATTAGCTTCACCTTGCCGGCTCAATAACGATTTGCTGTTAAACGCGTGCTTACACGGGTCCACGGCGTCATTCTCGTTGACGGTAGGCACCGTTTTGGGGCATCTCTCCCTGCAGCGCGTGCCGGCGGTGCCGCCTACCATTGGCCGGCGCGCCCGGTCGGTGCGCACCGAAGGAGTCGTATCCGGATTGCCACTTCCCGTCATTGCCCTCATCGTCTCGGCAATCGTCTTCGCGCCGCTCGCCAGCTGGCTCGCAATCCAGCGCGGGCGATCCTGGGCAGCCTGGTTCGCCTTCGGAATCGCCCTGGGCCCGATCGCCGTCGGACTCCTTGCAGCGGCACCTCCAGGCCGTTGCCCGACCTGCGGGGCGCGAACACGCGGTTGGCCACGGCGATGCGAGGCATGCGGCCTCGAGTTCAGGCGCGGCGGAGCCGAAACGAAGGCCGATGTCGCTGGAGCTCCCTCCACGATTGCCTCGCCGGGGCCTGAGCCGCGCGGTCCTGCCCGGCGTATCGCTCCGCCTGAACCCGGGGTCGCGCCCGGGCGCCGCTCCGCAACAACGCTCGGACTCAGGGCGACGCCCGAGGCGGCGCCGGCGCCGATCGCCAGGTCGAGTGGGACGGTCGCGATCCTGGGCAGCGGGATCTTCATGGGCGGCTTGGGGTCACTCCAGATCGGTAGCCGCTATTTCCTCGCCCGAGTCGGCACGAAGCTGAACGTGCTCGGTCCGATTCACATCAGCCCGTCGGCTGTCGCGGCGAGCATCACCCTCGCCGACGCCGAGGTGGCGGTCCTCGCGGATCGGCTGCTGATCACCGGACGTCGGGGCGTCGACCTGTCCCTCGCGTTCTCTGCCGTGATGGCCGAGCCCGGCGTCGATCTGGAGCAGCAGCTCCAGGTGCGGACGCCGCGGAAGGCCGTGGCCACATGAGTGGCCGGCGCCTCCGCGACGTGGCGTCGCCGGAAGCGATCGCGTCGGCGCTCGTCGGTTTGCTCGCGGTGGTCCTGATCGCGACGCAGGCTCTCGCCGGCATGGGTGGGCCAACCAACCCGGTCCCGTCATCGGGCCCGTCCGTTGAACCGAGTGCGGTGCCGACGATGAACCCTGAGATCCGGCGAGCACTGGCTACTGCCCTGGTCGTGAACCAGAGCCTCGCCAACCGTGCCCTGGCGCTCGAGTCGGCGATCGCGGTCGAGGCCCCGCTCGCTTCCGAGGTCGCCGGCCACCTCCGGTCCGTCAACACGGACCTGACGGCCGGCAAGGAGGCCGCTGATCGGCTCGTGCTCGGCGATGACACGGCCGAACTGGGAACCGACCTCGGCGTCTTCTACGACGCGGTCATGGCTCGCAACACCGAAACGCTGGGGAATTCCATCCGGAACGTGGATGCGTACGTCGCCGGCGCGCGGGCTGTCATCGAGCTGCTCGCTGCCTTGCCCGCGTTCAACGAGCGGATCACCGATGCACTCGCCGGGCGTTCAGGCCCGAGCGTCGCGCCGAGTCCGAGTCCGTCGGCAGCGAATACCTTGCCGCCCCCGCCCCCGCCAACGCCGCCGCCACCCACGCCCACCGGTCCGCCACTGGCCTCACCGCCGCCGTCGGGAGTCCCGGCGAGCCTCGTCTTCAACCCCGGATTCGAGGACGGAGTCAATGGCTGGCAGCTCCAGCTGACTGACGGCGCGCAGGCCACCTTGACCCACGAGCCACTCGCGGGCCCGGATGGATCGGCGGCCGCTCGCGTCGACATCACCATCGGCAGCCCGGCACGCTCGGGGATCTCCCTCACGTCCGACGACTTCGCGCTCGGCCAAGGGGTGACGTACGTCGTCAACCTGTCCGTGAAGGCGGCGGCGGCGCGCGACGTGACGGTTCGGCTGATCGCCGCTGGCGGCCAGATCACGGCGTCTCGCGTGCTGCAGGTTGGGACGACATGGAGCGCCATCAGCTTCGAGGTCACCCATCTCGCCGCCGATCCGAACGTCCAGCTTGCGCTTGACCTTGGTCGGTCCGAAGCGACTGTCTGGTTCGACAACATCATCGTCCACAAATCGCCGGACTGAGCCCAGCGCGGAGCGGGCGGGCCTGATCAGCCGAGAGGGCTGCCCGCGCGTCTGGCCAATTGCCAGGCTACCTGGGCTTCGAGGCCCTCGGTCGCGCCGACAACGGGCTCGAACCCGAACGCCGCCCGAGCCTTCGACGTGTCGGCGAAGGTCCTCCGCTGGTCGCCCGGTCGGGCCGGTTCGTGGTTGATGACCGGCTCGACACCGAGTACTCCGGCGATCTTCGAGATGGCCTCATTGAGAGTGATCGACTCGCCGCCCGCGATGTTGTAGATCTCGCCCACGTCTGCGCCCTCGATCGCTGCGATCGTCCCGCGGACGCAATCGGCGATGAACGTATTGGACCGTGATTGCTCGCCGTCGCCAAAGACCGTGATCGGCCGCCCGTCGATGAGCGCCTCGATGAAGACGTGATACGCCATGTCCGGTCGCTGGCGCGGTCCGAACATCGAGAAGTAGCGGAGGATCGTGGCCGGCAGGCCGCCAGTTCGGACGTGGGCGAAGGATCAGGTGCTCCGCGGCCAGCTTGGTCACTCCGTAGGGCGAGATCGGCTGGGTCGGGGTTGTCTCGTCGCCGACGGCATCGGACCCGTAGACAGACGAGGTCGACGCATGGACGAGCTTGGGCACTGCCGCATCGAGCGCCGCCTCGACCACGCGGTGGGTGGCCAGCAGGTTGCACGTCGTGTAGAGCTCCACGTCTGTCCAGCTCCGGGCGAGGCCGGGCATCGCTGCGAGATGGACGACCGATGTCGCGCCGTCGAGTAGCGGCCGGACTGGAGCCGTGCGTAGATCGAGCTCGTGAAACTCGAAGCCCGGGCGCTCGATCAGGGCAGCGAGATTCGCTTCCTTGATCCGGCGCGGGTAGTAGTCGATGAACGCATCGACGCCGACGACCTCGTGGCCCCGGTCGACGAGTGCCTCTGCGAGGTGCGACCCGACGAAGCCGGCGACGCCCGTGATGAGAATTCGCATGTCGCGGAAGGCTAGCGGCTGACGCGCACGTCGTCGAACCGGAGACCAGCCCCCGTTGCGCCGACGGACGTCTGGACACAGATCTCCGATAGCTGCGTCGCCGCCGACTCCCGGAACGGAATCCCCTTCACCGCGACGATGCGCGAGCCATCGTCGCTGCTCAGACGCCAATCGTAGGTTCGAGATTCGAGGTTGACAGTCACGGCCGACCTGTACCAGGTGTTGAGCCGGATGGGAACGGCCGAGCGGACCTTGACCTGCCCGGAGTAATAGGCAAACGTGCCTCCCTGGCCGAACCGGACCGAGACCGACTCGCCGCTCTTGTCGCGAAGGCTGGTGATCACGGCGTCAGCCGGGCCGATCTGCTCGAGGCGGACGCGAACCTCGGACACCAACGTGCCGGCCGCTACCGGAGCAAACGACTTGCAGGCGCGCACGGCGGCCGGCCCCGTGGCCTGAAGCCGAGCGTTCAGGCCGGGATTCGACCCATCGGCCACCGCGGTGAGTGACCCGCGCGCATCGGCCGGCGCCATCCCCCAGCCATTGCCGATCGGGCCGCCCGGCGGCCACGGATCGAAGTTGTCCGTGAACAACGGGGAGGGACCGGGAGCCGACGGTGCGAGGGATGGGCCTGGACTGCCCGCGCCCGAAGCGACCGGCGTCGCGGATGGGGTCACGGCCGTAGCCGGAGGAGCAATCAGCGCATGCCAGTAGAGTCCGGTGTCTTTGTCGAACCCGAGTACGACCAGGCCGTCCTCGGCGTCGATCGCCTGCTTCGTCGATGTCAGGTAGGCGATGTCCGGGTTGCTCGGGTCGGCGATCACGGTCAAGCCGCGCCCGGGCTGGAACTCGAGCCGGTCGACCCGGGCGCGCTTTAGATAGACCGTCCCGCCGTGGCGCGGCGACGTCTCGAACACGTATACCTCTGCCGCGGCTGGGTCGACGAGGACGATCGGCTGGCCCAGGTGATCCTCGACCCGCGCGATCAGCGCCGACCTCCACGAGCCGTCGGCATCTCGGGCGAGGATCACGCTGCCGGGGTCGGTCTGGCCCGCATCTGGCTCATCGGCCACAGCAGTCTCGACGGCGACGAAGATCGTGCCGTCCCCACCGGCAGCGGCGCTGATGGGGTCGTCGGCGAGCGGCAAGCCCTCGAATGCCACCTCCGATTCGGACCACTGGTCAGGGGCGTCGAGATGGTCGCGTGCGGCGAATCGGATCGATCGGGCGTTCGCATCGCTCCAGACGAGGCCGAGGCCGCCAGTGCCATCGTCGACGAGGGTGGCGACATCGGCCGGGCCGACAGGCGTGGCGACGCCGGGGACTGGCTCAGGTGCGTCCCAAACGGCATCGTCGACGGATGAGTGCGCAACGAGGACGCGCCCGTCCTGGACGAAGGCGGCCCACAGACGGCCCAATTCGTCGCGCGCGACCGACACCGCCGAGACACCGCGCTCCGTCAACGGGACGGGGAAATTCGGGTCGAGCAGGAAGCGCCCACCGGGCTGTCGGCTGAACCGACTCACGCGCACGCCGTTCGAGGTCGACCGCCCCGGGACCGCGCTCGCAACGTAGAGATGTTCGCCTGACCAGAGCACGTCGGACATGGCGCCACCTCGCTCGTCGAGGAGGACGCCGGTGTCCGACCACGTCGCACCGTCGAGGCTCAGTTCATAGATCCGCGTTTCTCGCGACACGGGCTCAACCATGGCCGCCCACCAGCGCCCATCGATCGTCCACAGGCGGGACTGGAGGTCCCGACCGGCAGGCTCTGTCGGTGGGCCCGGGAGCACGGAGAAGTCCTTGAACGACTGGACGGTCAGGTCCGGCTCCTCCGCTGGGAGCGTGGCCCGCGGTTCCAGGCTTCCGGTGGACGCCGGAGGAGGAGTTGGACTTGCCACCGACACGGCGACGGCGACGCCAAGAATCGCGGTCACGGCGGTCAGGCCTATCGCGATCCGCCGACCAGTTTTAGTCACGTGGGTTCGAACGATGGCGTCTTGCGACGGCGCGATGGACCCAACAGCCGCCCAGCCCCAAGGTTCGTATCATCGACCCGTGGCTAACGTTGGAATCGCAGCCGTAGTCATCCTGTCGCTCGCCGGCTTGATCGCGCTCGTCGTGGCGCTCGCGCCGGGCCAGCAGCGGCTGCGGACGCGCGCGCTGATCGGACTCGTGCCCGGTCTGATCGGCACGCTGATCGTCGGGGCGCTGATCATGGATTTCGTGCCGGACCAATTCGAGACATTCGCCCTGCCATGGGTGATCGTGGCGGTGACATGCGGGCTGATCGTGCTCATGGTCATGAACCTTGTGGAGCGGTGAGGGTGGATGTCAACGTAACGATGTCGTCTACCGCGACTGTCCGGCGGCCGCTTGACGGTCGGGCTTCGATCACAAGCTCGTGGACGGCCGCATCGCTCCAGGACATCGTGAAAAGGACGTTCCGAGCCCGGAAGCGGCTGGATCGAAGGTCGATATCGTCGGCACGGACGCCGTCGACGGTGACGATCATCCGGCCGCGCGTGGGACCGGTGGGCCCGACGATGGCGAGGGACTGTGTCGTGCCACGCCAGACCATCGTCGCCCCACTCGCGTCCGTCGAGAGGGCGGATCCGCCCGAGTAGCCGGAAAACGCAACCCGGGCCCATGTCCCGCTCAAGTCGGCGGTCCGGCTGGTCGCCTCGATGCGCTCGACCGAGACGCTATCGAGCGCCGCCCATGGCCCGGCGCTGCCCGCGACGACGGCCCGAACCCGGTACGCCGTGACGCGGCCGAGCCGCAGCGAGTCGCGCGCCGAGTGACCGTCTGAACCAATCTTCATGGCCGCCCAGGCCCCGCCGGCGGACTCTTCCAGCTCGACGTTGGCGCCCGCGACTTCCGGCGCGACCCACCTGATCACCACGGGCAGCGGGTTGCCCAGGGACGACCCGAGCGCAACTGCCAATCCGCTTATTGGAGGGCCCGGAGCCGACGGCGGCGTCGATGACGCCGAGGCACTAGGGCGCGCCGTAGGCTCCGGGGCTTCCGGACGGCCCACCAGCCACGAGCGGCTCGACGGGGATGCCGTTGGTCAGCGTGGTCCAGCGGATGGCCGAGTGCCCTTGATCTCCGTACGGACGGCCGTCCAGCAGGATGTCGAGCCAGCGTTTGTCCTGCCAGTGGGCGTACACGATCTCCCACAGCGGTCCGGTGCTGGGAACCGTGGGTCCCTCGTAGTCCGGCCAGTCGTCGGGTCGCTGCCAGTAGTACGCCAGGCGGTCGATTGCCTTGCGCAGCGACCCGCCTCGCGCACCCACGTAGTCCCAGAGGTCGATACCGCGGCGCTCGGCGATTCGCGCGACGGCCACCTTGTACTGGAGCGCTTCCTGCGTGTACAGGATTCCCGCCGCGCCGCGCCGGACCTCCTCGGGAATCCGGCCGTCCGGCTCGATCAGATCGATGAGGGATCGCCACTTCTCGATTGCCAGATCGAACTCGCGCTGGTCCCCCGCGTAATCGGCAGCGACGACGCGCAGAAACGTCCCCGCGTCGCCCCAGTTGTTCGGCCGGTGGGAGACCGCGGGCAGGAGGACGTTCGCGCATCCAGGCCTGGAGGTCGGCCCGATCGTCGGCTGTCCAGGCCTCAGAGCTGGCGATGAGGTCCGCGCCGAAGGCGAAACCCGCGCCGGCGCGACCGATGATCAGCGACGTGTGGCAGCCACCACCGTCGGGGCACGTGTCGGTCGTCGTCGTAACCACGTCCATCCAGTTGCGGATGGTCCGACGGGCCGCCTGGGCATAGCGCTCGTCACCGCTCAGTCCAAATGCCAGGCCGAGACCGTACGCGCGACGGGCGTCGTCGACGAATTCATTGTCGGTTCCCACGATCCGCAACGGCTGCGTGGGACGGGCAGCTTCGGTGACGGCCTTGTCGGCCCATTCCATGAGGTTGGTGACGGCGGATGCGTGAGGCTCCTCGCCGCGGGCCGCCATGTCGCCCCGCCGACGCAGCTCGTCGAGGCTGACGAGGTAGCCCGACTCGGTCACCACCGCAGCCGATGGCGACTGCGAACTGTCGCCGGCCGTGACGGGCCGCCCGGTAGGGAGATTGGCGAGGCCGACGGCAAGCCCGACTACGATGGCGACGAGGGGAGTCAGAATGAGAGCTCGTCGTCTGAGATCGGCAGGCGGCCGCTCAACAGCATCCGCGGTCCGCGGTTCAGCGGGATCGCCAACGGGCGAGCCCGCGACGCCTCCCGAAGCGTTGCTGGTCGCGGCAGCCGGTTGTCCTTCGTCGGGCTCGGTTGCCATGGCTCCTCGTGGGCGTCGGGCGAAGGGCGGGTATTGTAGCCTCCATTCCGTCCGAAACGCTCACCCCGAAACTGGAGACGCCCGTGGATCAGCAGACCCGCTACGAGGTCGAGCGCGCGAAGTGGGACGCGCACGCCCATCACACCGACGTCACCCGCGAACTCGGCCCTGAGGACGTCCTCCCGCCGGACATGACGTTCGAGCGGTACGCCGCGGACCACCTTTCGATGTCGGGGATGGCGGAGTTCCTCGGCGACCTCAACGGTCGCCGGATCCTCGAGTACGGCTGCGGTCTTGGCCAGCTCTCGGTCGTCCTGGCCCGCAGCGGGGCCCTCGTCACGACATTCGACCTGTCTGAGGCCAGCATCGATGTTGCGAGGAAGCGCGCTGAGCTCAACGGCGTGGCCGACCGGATCGAGTTCCACGCTGCCTCCGGCGAGGAACTCCCGTTCGAGGCGGGCAGCTTCGACCTCGCCATCGGCAAGGCGATCCTTCACCACCTCGATCCCGAGATCGGCGCCGCTGAGCTCGCCCGCGTGCTAGCGCCGGGTGGCCGGGCGACCTTCTCCGAGCCGCTCGGCACCAACCCGCTCGTTGTCTTCGCTCGGGCCCACCTGCCCTACCCCGGCAAGCATGAGCGAGGCGCCGACCGGCCGCTCACGGTCCAGGACATCGCCGCCTGGCGAGCGCCGTTCGCTGAGTTCCGGCTCCGCCCGATCCAGCTCCTGAGCATGGTCGAGCGCGCGTTTGGTTTCGGGCGCAAGATCCCGATCCTGCGGCGGATCGACGGCGCCATCCTCCGGCGAGTCCCGGCGGCCTGGCGACTCTGTCGCTACGGCGTGCTCTACCTCAGGAAGTCAGATTTGCTCCCGGAGGCGGCGAGCCAGTAACCGTGACCGGGTGTCGAAGTGGCTGTCGATCATTCGTTCGCGGATGCGTCGGACGCCCCCGAGCGTCCGGTTCCGGATCGCTCGGGCGGACCATTTGTCGAGGACGAGCAGGAGCTCGTAGACCCGGATCGCGTTCCGCGGCACCGGCTCCGAACCGTAATACCCCGTAAGAAAGGCAGGCTCCAGCCTCTCGATGGTGCGCCCGAACAGTAGTCCGCGCGTCGCCGCGTTTGCCCGGCTCGTCTGGAGGGCCACGAGGAAACCCGCGATATCCTCGAAGGCCGGCGCCTGCCATCGGAGGAGCAGGTCGATGACGGCCATCCGGCCCGATCCGTCGACGAGAATGTTTCGCGGCGCGAAGTCTCCGTGGGTGATGACGGTCGGCAGCGGATCGGGGAGCCGCCGTGCCGACGCGATTCCCACCTCGATGAACTCGTCGAGGTGGGGCGAAACCTTCTCGGCGGCCAGGTACGAGCCGAACGCGGCAAAGGCGTCGACGACGTCCTCCCTGGTCCCCTGCCGCACCTGGGTCGACGACGGGGTGTCGTGCAGGATGCGAAGCCACCGTCCCGTCGCCCGTGCCAGGATCGAGGGCGCGAGCGCGGCTCTCGATCGAAACGGACGTCGCACGAGGAATCGATGGAGCGGCTCGCCATCGAATGCCTCCATGACGAGCACGTTCGACTCGGGCAGGACGCCGAGCGGGCGGACGGCCACGAAACGGGGATCGCCGACCTCCGCCACTCTGGCCTCTACGGTTCGCAGCGCCTCGTATTCCAGCTGCACGCGGTCGGACTGGTCGGTCATCGGCACGAGGCGCGGCCGATCGTGATGCGTCCGGTGGAGTGTCCGCCGCGCCGGCCTTGACGATGAGCGTCGCCGGGGGCCCAGTTGTCCGCGCGACCCGGACCCGGATCACGTGCGTGACGACGCGCGAATCGACGTCGAGGACGTCGAGCTCGGCCGTTGCGTCCGCATCCGGGTACCACTCGCGAACCAGGGGGCGGAGTTCGGCGAGGATCGACTCGAGGGCGTCCACCGTTTCGAGACTACCAGCCACGCGCACGCCCATGCGTCGGCCTTGATGGAGCCGGAAGATCGGGTAGCCGCGGGCGAGGAGGGGACGCTTCACGAAGAGGCCGGCCACTTCCGCGGCTCGACGATCCTCGTCTTCGGGAAGTTCATCGGGCTGATACTCGATCTGTCGACGCAGATCCTCATCGTCAGGGCGCTGTCGCGGACGGAGTTCGGAGCATTCGCCTTCGGCCTGTCCGTGGCCTCGCTGGCGGCGACCGTGGCCCTGCTCGGCCTCGACAAGACGATCTCGCGGTTCGTGCCTCTCTACGAGGAGCAGCGGGACGAGCGTCGGCTGGCGGGCTCCCTGGTCCTCGCGTTCGGTGTCGTCGGCGGGGTCTGTGCCGCGATGCTGCTCGCCCTCATCGGCCTTCAGTCCAGGTTCGGCACCGACATCGTCGAGAACGAGCTCGCTCGACAGCTGATGCTGTTTCTCTTCCTTCTCGCTCCCGTTCGCGCCTTCGACAGCCTCGCGACCGCCTGCTTCGCGATCTTCGGGAGCGCCCGCTCGATCGTCCTTCGACGCAACATTCTCGCGCCGGGGCTGCAGCTGATCGTCGTCGCCGTCGTCATCCTCGCCGACCAACCCGCGGAGGTCCTGGCGATCGGCTATGTCGTTGCGGGAATCGTCGGGGCGGCCGCGTTCGCGATACTCCTCGCCCGGCTGCTGGAACAAAAGGGGATCGCGGGCCGGATCCTGCGCCGCGACTTCAGCCTTCCGGTCCGGGCGATGTTCGGTTTCACCCTGCCGTTGCTGTCGTCCGATGTTGTCTTCCTGCTACGGACGTCGGCGGTCGTCATCATCCTCCAGCGCCTGGCAACGTCGAACGAAGTGGCCGCCTACGCCGCCGTGCTGCCCCTCGCTCGCCAGAACCTCGTCATCTACCAGAGCTTCGGCTTCCTGTTCGTCCCGGTCGCCGCACGCCTGTTCGCCCGGGGCGAGTACAACCGGTTGCGCAACATGTACTGGCAGACCTCGGCCTGGATCGCCGTGGCGACGTTCCCGGCGCTCGCCCTGACGGTCGCGCTCGCCGGGCCCCTGACCGTGCTCCTGTTCGGCGCGGCGTATGCGGACGCGGCCGCAGTCCTCGCCGTCCTCTCAATCGGCCATTACGTCAATGCCGCGCTCGGCTTCAATGCGCTGACGCTCCGGGTCCAGGGATCGGTCCGTTTCATCGTCGCGGTCGACGTCCTGTCGGCGGTCATCAGCCTCACGGCCAGCGTCCTGCTCATCGGCTCGTACGGCGCGCTCGGGGCGGGCGTCGCGACGGCATCGACCCTGATCATCCAGAACCTGCTCTACCAGGCGGGTCTTTCTCTATCGGCGATCGGCTTGCCCTCGCTTCGGCACGTCCTGACGTACCTGACGATCGCGGCCGCGCTCGCGGCGCTGACGTTTGTCCAGCTGGTCACCAACATGCCGCTGCTTCTCGGAGTCCCGCTCGTTGCGGCCGTCTCCGTCGGGCTCCTTGGCATCACCCGCAGCTCACTCCAGATCGGCCGCTACTTTCCGGAGTTGCTGAAGATCCCAGTAATTCGCGAGCTGATTGGCAAGCCGGAGAGCGAGGTCGAGCGCCGTGTCGTCTGATCGGGCCACGACCGTCCTCGATCTCCACGGGCTGCTGACGATCGCCCTCGTGGATGCCGGCCGACCCGAGGTCGCGGCCATCACCAGCCAGCTCGGACCCCTGCCCCAGGTCGACGCGGCAACCGGCGACATCACCATACGTTTCGTCGACCGCCTCGAGGTTCGCGGCGTCCTCCGACCGCTCGGTCGAGAAGCGGCCTACGGCGACGATGAGTTTGTCGTCCTGCGCGGGCGCCGCAAGACGACTGTCAACGTCACGATCCCGGTCGCCCAGATCGGCACGACACCGCTCGAGATCGTCGCCGAGCGCGGGCTCTCAGCTGTCCCCTACCTCCTTCCGATCATCAACCTGACGCTCCTCTCGAAGGGGATCGTCCCGGTCCATGCCAGCGCGTTCATCGCGGGCGGCCGCGGAACGCTGGTGACGGGATGGGCGAAGGGCGGCAAGTCCGAGGTGCTGCTGGCGTTCGCCGACCGCGGCGCGACCTATGTCGGCGACGAGTGGGTCTTCGTGACCGCCGATGGGTCCGCGATGGCCGGCCTTCCCGAGCCCATGCGGCTATGGGACTGGCAGCTTGCGATGGTGCCTCGAGCTGCGAGACCGGATCGGGACGGGTCGACGCCTCCGGCTGGGGGCGGCTGCGTCGGTCGCGCGACTCCTCGCCGGCGCCGCGCGCCTGCCATTGATCCGCTCGTCGGCCCCTGGCGACGTCGCCCGACGGCTCGGGGCGATGGCCGACAACCAGCGATCGCTCCAGATCCCGCCGAAGCGCGTTTTCGATGGGCGCGTCTCGGTGGGCCTCACGCCGCTCGACGCCGTTGTCCTGGTCGAGAGTTCGAGCGAACCGGAGGCCGCCGCCGAGCCGATCGACGGGACGATCGTCGCCCGCCGCACGGCGGCAACCGTGGTCCACGAGCTCCTCGATCTCCAGGCGCTCTATCTCACGTTCCGGTACGCCTTCCCCGATCGCCGCAACCCGTTCATCGAGTCGCTGCCGGCCATCGTCGAGCAATGCCTGATCGACGCGTTCGGCGGGAAGCCGTGCGTCTCCGTCCGGCACCCTTACCCGCCGGATATCCCGGCGCTTCACGGGCTGATCGCCGGGGCAATCGGTCTTCCGGCTGACGCACCTTCGTGAATGTTGCTGACCTGCAACACATTCCGCGCGCGATATGGCCCTGACCGGTGCGTCGGGCACCATCAGCCCGCGCAAGCGGGCCCCAACTTGACCTACACTCCCGGTTCGTTGACTCCGGCGGCGCCGCCGGTGCATTCCGGTGGGGGTCCTAGTACGCAGATGAGGAACTACGACGCGGCCGGTAGGGCGTCGCCAGCCCCACCCGAGAGGATCGGTCGAAGCGTCGCGCTCATCGGAATCGACGGCGCCGGCAAGTCGACCGTCGCCCACGAACTGATCGGGCGACTGCCCTTCGACGCCGGCTACCTCTACATGGGCGTCAACCTCGCGGCGAGCCCGGTCATGCTCCCGACGACCCGCCTGGCCCTGGCCATCAAGCGCCGGCGCGGCGGCAACCCTGACATGACGGTCGGCCATTCGGAACCGGACTCGCGTCGCGGTGGCCTGCTCGTGGCCGCCCGGCGGCTGATCCGGATCACGAACTGGCTCGCCGAGGAGGCCTATCGGGCCGCCCTCGCCCGGCGCATCCAGCGACGCCCTGCGCTCGTCGTCTTCGATCGTCACTTCTTCGCCGACTACTACGCAACCACGATCGCCCCGACCAACGGTCGGCGGCCGCTCGACGCGCGAATTCACGGCTATGTGCTTCGCCACTGGTATCCGAAGCCGGAGCTGACGCTGTTCCTCGACGCCCCGCCGGAGGTCCTGATCCGCGCGCAAGCCGGGAGAATCGCTCGAGCGAGTAGCGAAGCGCCGGCTCGAGTACCTCGATCTCGAGCGTGTCCTCCCGGCGTTCCAGGTGGTCGACGCCGACCGGCCCGTTGGCGAAGTGATCGACGACGTCGTCGGACGAATCGTCGCCTTCGTATCGGGCGGCACCATCGTCGGCGACGTGAGCGGCCAGGCGAAGGGCGTCGCTGCGCCGGCCGAAGGGACGCAGGCACCGGTCCCGCCGCCGGCCCCGGTCGACGAACTGGTCGCCTCGATCGGGCAGCCGACGATCGTGGACAACCCGTCGGTGGCAGGTTCGTGATGCGAATCCTCGTCGCGAGCCAGATCGCCCCCGGCGCGCTCGCGGCACTCCAGTCGAGGCACGATGTCCGGACGGCAATCGGCGCGTCCGAGGACGTCCTCGCTGAGGCCGCGTCCGACCGCCAGGCGATCGTCTTCCGGAGCGGCGTCAGCATCGGGCCGGGCGTGCTCGCCGCACCCGACCTGCGGCTCCTGGTCCGCGCCGGCTCCGGGCTCGACAACCTCGACCTCGCGACGGTCCGCGAGCGCGGAATCGAGCTGATCCGCATCCCGGGACCCGGCGCCCAGGCCGTCGCCGAGTTGACGTTCGGCCTGATGATCGCGCTGGCCCGCAGCATCGTCCTGGCCGATCGCCATCTGCGGGCGGCCCACTGGGCGAAGTCCGAGCTGGTGGGCTACAACCTGCGCGGCAAGCGGCTCGGGATCGTGGGGCTTGGCTCGATCGGCTCCCGCGTTGCGGCTCTTGGCGGGGCCTGGGGAATGCGCCCGATCGGCGTCGTCGAGCGTCCGAGCGAGGAGCGTTCGCGTGCCTTCGCCGACCAGGGGATCGACCTCGCCGACCTCGATCGCGTCCTCGTCGAGGGCGACTTCATTTCTCTGCATGTCCCCCTCAGTGACACCACCCGCGGGATGATCGGCGCGGCTGAGCTGGCAAAGGTCAAGCCCGGCGCCTTCCTCGTGAATATCGCCCGTGGCGGCGTCGTGGACGAGGCGGCGCTCTTCGACGCCCTGCAGCCCGGCGGCCGGCTCCGCGGCGCCGCACTCGATGTCCACGTGGCAGAGGGCGAGGGCAAGCGATCGCCGTTGGCGGACCTGCCGAATGTCGTCCTGACGCCGCACATCGGCGCGCAGACGATCGACGCGCAGGAGGAAATCGGCCAGGAAGTCATCGCAATCATCGATCGTTTCGATCCAGTGTCCGCGGAGGAACAGATGTCCCCGATCCATGTCCCGAGCCACCGTGAATAGGGCGGACGCCAAGCGGAGGCGACTCAAGGAAGGCCTCCACGGCACCCGATCGATCGTCGCCGTCGGGGCTCACGATGCCCTGAGCGCAAAGCTGATCGGCGAGCACGGCTTCGACGCCGTCTGGGTCAGCGGGCTTGGCGTCGCGACGATGGCCCATGCCCTGCCCGACTTGAACCTCACGACGATGTCGGAGGCGCTTGCGGCGGCCCAGCGGATCGACGGCGCAACTGAGCTCCCGGTCATCGCCGACTGCGACAACGGCTTCGGGGGACTCGGCAACGTCGTGCGCACGCTCGTGGAGTACGAGCGGGCCGGGATCTCGGGGATCAGCATCGAGGACAACCTGTTCCCCAAGCGGAACAGCCTCCTCGGCGCGGAGACGAAGCGCGAGTTGATCCCGGCGGCAGAGCAGGCACGCCGGTTGCGGGCGGCGAAGCGGGCGCAGCAGACCGATGACTTCATCCTCATCGCCCGGGTCGAGAGCCTGATCGCCGGTCACGGCGTGGAAGACGCCTGCGAACGCGCCGATGCCTACGCTGATGCCGGCGTCGACGCCATCCTCATCCACTCGCGCGACAAGACCCTGGCCGAGATCGACGGATTCCTGTCGTCGTGGAAGGGCTTCGGCAAGCTCCCCCTGGTCGCCGTTCCGACGCTCTTCCCGACCTTCTCGTCGGCCCAGCTCTACGAGCGGGGCTTCAACCTCGTCATCCTTGCCAACCATCCGATGCGCGCCGCGGTTGGGGCGATGGAGGCGACCCTCGCCAAGCTGGCCGTCGCCGGGCGAGCGTCCGACGTCGAGGACGACATCGTGTCGGTCAATCACATTTTCGACCTCGTCGGCACGAAGGAAGCGATCGCCCTCGAGGACGAGGCCGGTCCGGCTTGATCCGAGCGACGGGTCGGATCCCGACCGACCGCCCGCCCGCCGTCATCGTCGGGCTGGACTGCATCACCGGCCTGCAGTCGACCCGGATCTTCGAGGCTCGGGGCATCCCGGTCGTTGGCGTCGTCGCCGATGCGCAGCACTTCTGCGCCCGGACCCGGCTGCCGATCGCGATCGTCCGGGCAACGCTCCGTGGCGAGGCGCTCGTCGACGCCCTCGTGGCGCTCGGCGCCCGCCTCGACCAGCCGGGCGTGCTCATCCCCTGCACCGACGCGGCGGTGCTTGCGATCTCCGCCGGCCGCGAACGCCTGGCCGGTGCGTTCCGATTCGTCCTGCCCGACCACGCCGACGTCGAGCGGCTCATGGACAAGGTCGGCTTCGCCGAGCACGCGATCGCAACGGGCCTGGCGATCCCGCCGACGGCCGTCCTCCGCTCGCGGGCCGACGCCGAACTCGCAGCGGCGTCCCTGACGTTCCCGGCGGTCCTGAAGCCCGGCCTCAAGGGCCCAGCGTGGCTCGCTGCCACGAAGGCGAAGGCGATCCGAGTCGAGACGCCCGACGAGCTGCTCGCCCGCTACGACGCTTGCGCTTCCTGGGCGGACGTCCTGATCGCCCAGTCGTGGGTCCCGGGCCCCGAACGTTCGCTCTACTCGGTCAACACCTATTACGACCGGGCATCGGCGCAGCGCGTCTCCTTCGTCGCTCGCAAGCTCCGGCAATGGCCCCTCGACACCGGCACGAGCTGCCTCGGCGAGGAGGTGCGAAGCCCGGAGGCCGAGTCGATCGCCCGGGACCTCTTCGGGAGCGTTGCCTACCGGGGACTCGGTTACGTCGAGGCGAAGGAGGATGAACGGACCGGCCGGCTGATGATCATCGAGCCGAACATCGGGCGGCCGACCGGCCGGTCGGCGATCGCCGAGAAGGGTGGCGTGGAGCTCCTCATGTCCGCAT
Organism: uncultured Chloroflexia bacterium; assembly: GCA_963720315.1. GTDB lineage: Bacteria > Chloroflexota > Limnocylindria > Limnocylindrales > CSP1-4 > CF-46. Next base: position 893,511 of record CAVRFC010000005.1, on the reverse strand, counting down.
ACCGGGACGCCCTCGGCGAGCCCTTGCCGGACGCGGTGACGCAGGAATATCGCGGCGTCAAGTGGATCTACTGGCGCCACGACCTCCAGGCCGCGCTCGTCCGAGCCCGTCGCGGTCAGCTGTCGGTCGGCGATTGGCTGACGTCCGTGAGGGGCCCGAAGGTCGAGGCGGTCTTCTCGCGGCACGATCCGCTGCCGTTCGTCGCGGACGTCGTGCACACCGCGGCCGCCGGGTTCCGGGCAGCCGGCAGGCGCCTGTTCTCGACGGCCGTGGGCCGGAGGCCGGCCGAGGCCGCCGACCCGGCGAGGGTAGACGCCGCGCGCCCGGCCGGCTGAGGATGGCGCTCACAGGCGTTCTTCGGGCGCTCGCCGCCGGCCCGCCCGCGGCGGCGGCGGTCGACATCCTCGAGCGGCTCGTGCCTCGCCGGCCGGACTCACTGGCGGTCCTGACATTCCATCGCGTCGCGCCGCCCGGCGTCGACGTCGCGCCCGGACTGCTCAGCGCGACCCCGGCCAGCTTCTGCGAGCTGCTCGATACGCTCGCCAAGCGCCACGCGGTGATCTCAGTCGACGACCTCATCCGGCGTTCGAACGGCGGCCCGGCCCTCCCGCCTCGGTCACTGCTGCTCACGTTCGACGACGCCTATGTCGACTTCGCCGAGCACGCCTGGCCGGCGCTCCGCGCGCGCGGGCTGTCGGCTGTCCTGTTCGTACCGACCGCCTACCCGGACGCTCCAACGCTCAGCTTCTGGTGGGACCGTATCCATCGGGCCGTTTCGACGTCGTCGCGTCCCTCCGTTGTGTCCCCGAGCGGCGAGTTGCCCCTCGGATCGGCCCAGGAGCGGGTCCGCGCGTACCGCGCGATCCGGGATGCATTGAAGGCGATGGCCCACGATCGAATGCTCGAGGCAGTCGATCGGCTCGTCGAGGAGCTCGGCGGCGAGCAGCCCGGGAACCTCGTGCTCGGCTGGGCCAAGCTCCGTGACCTGGCCGGCGAAGGAGCAGCGCTGGCGCCCCATACGCGGACACATCCGCTGTTGCCCCGCCTGGAGCCGAAAGCCCTCGAGGCCGAGATCGCGGGTTCCCGGGATGACCTCGCTCGCGAGACCGGGTCGAACCTGCCGGTCTTCGCCTATCCGTCAGGGGCGGCCTCGCCCGCGGTCGCCGAGGCCGTCAGCGCGGCGGGTCTCCGGATTGCCTTCACGACTGCACGGGGCGTGAACGACCTGCGCACGGCGAGCTGGCTCCTGCTCCGCCGGATCAATGTCTCGGTTCGGACGCCGCTGTCGGCGGTCCGCGTGCAGATGGTCCGTTGATGTCAGCGTCCGGGCGGGAGCCGCCGGCCGCCCAATGCCCGCCCCTCCGGGTGTCGATGATAGGCTGCACCCACCGACCGGAAGACGACGCGGCTCCCGCGCCCCGTCCGGCCAAGCGCGGATCCTGAGGAACAAAACTTGGAGCTGTCCGGGTATCTAGCAGTCGCCAAGCGTTGGTGGTGGACGCTGGTCGTCGCTGCCTGGATCGCCGGCCTGAGCGGCTACCTTGTCGCCCAGACGATCGCGCCCACGTACGAATCGCAGGTCAAGGTCCTGGTCGGGCCGTTGAACACCGATACCGACACGCTTCGAGCGAGCCAGGCGCTCGTGCAGACCTTCGCCCAGTACGTGACGACGCGCGAGGTTCTCACCTCGACGATCCAGGAGCTGGGGCTCGATCTGAGCCCCGACGACTTCGCGGCCGCGACGCGCGCGACCGCCAACGACGTGACTCGAATCCTGACGATCCGTGTCCAGGCAGGCGATCCGGAGGTCGCGACGAAGCTTGCCAACACGCTTGCGACAGAGCTCGAGCAGCTGACGTCGCGCGGCCTCAGCCGGCCGGAGGGTCTCATCCAGATCATCGAGTTCGCCCGGCCCGAGACGACTCCCGTCGCGCCCCAGGTCTCGCTCCTCGTCCTGCTCGCGGCCCTGGCCGGCGTCGTCGTGGCGATCATCCTCGTCCTCCTGCTCGAATACTTCGGCAACACCATCCGGACTGGCCAGGAACTGGCGAAGATCGCCCAGGCGCCGTTCCTCGGAGCCGTCCCCGCCCCGAGCGGAGACCCGCCGGGACCCGAGGATCTCGTCGTGCTTACGACACCGGGGTCTCGTTCGGCGGCACCGTACCGCCTCATCTCGGCGAAGGTCGCCCTCGGGCCGGAGCGGGCAACCCTCCGGTCCATCCTGGTGACCGACGTCGAGCGGGAGGGCGAGGCGGCCGTCGTCGGCGCCAACCTGGCGGCCGCGCTGAGCCGGTTCGGGCGCCATGTCGTCCTCGTCGACGGAGCCGGGGCCGGCGGGACCGTTACCCGGATCAACGGCATGGAGGACCGCGCCGGGCTGTCCGAGCTGCTCGCAGACGGTCTCGTTCCCGTGCGTCAGGCCGACCGCGAGGGATCGCTCTCGCTCCTGCCGGCAGGCCGCGCCCGGCTGGACGGGGCCGACCCGGAACAACTGCGGGAGGTCGTCGCGAAGCTGGCCGGCGACGACGGCCTCGTCGTGATCGTCGGCGCGCCAATCCAGGCATCGCCAGTCACCCTCGCCCTAGCCCGTGCGGCCGACTCCGTCATCCTCGTCGCCCGGCGCGACCGGTCCCGCCGCGAGGATGTCGCGTTCGCGGGCGAGTCCCTTCGACTCATCGGAGCGTCGCCGTCCGGCGTGATCCTGACTGAGCGCGGACCGATCCGCCTGCGCCGCTCTGCCCGCGCCGATACCGCCCCGGCGACGATGGCGGTCGACGTCCGAGCACCCGTCGCAGCTCGGGCGGCCGCCACGGCCGGCGGCCGAGGAGAGCCCCGGAAGCGTACCCGGGCAACCACATCGCGCGCTGCCCGGTCCTTGACACTGACCGAGCCGGACGACGCCGGACTCTCCGCTCGCTGATTCGATACGTGCGCGCCCTCGTCATCGGCGGCGCCGGCCGCCCGGCGACCGCCGTCCGAGGAGCGTCGACGGCGTGATCCGGCGCATCATCTTCTGGGCTTCCGCCGGCCTCATCTCGTTCACCTTCGCCGGCGCACCGCTTCTGATCCTGGCTCGGGCGGCTCTCCGACCGCGCCCGGTCAGCAGGGCGGCGATCGAGCCGTCCATCTCGGTCGTGATCGCCGCCCGAAACGAGGCCGCCAGCATCGCAGATCGCCTTGCCAACCTGGCCGCGCTCGACTACCCGTCAAACCTGCTCGAGGTGATCGTCGCCTCGGACGGGTCCGAGGATGACACCGTGGCGATTGCACGGGCCGCCTCATCCGGGCGGGTCACCGTCCTCGATCTCGGACGGGTTGGTAAAGCTGACGCGTTGAATGCGGCCGTGGAACGGGCGACCGGCGACGTGGTCGTCTTCACCGACGCCAACAGCGCGTTCGCCCGGGATGCCTTGCGGGCGATCGTCCGGCCGCTGGCCGACCCGAGCGTCGGCGGCGTTGCGGGCAACCAGGTCTACACTTCCGACGATCCCTCGACCGCAGGGATGGGCGAGCGGAGCTACTGGGACTTCGATCGACTGATGAAGCGCGCCGAAAGCGCCGCGGGCAGTACCGTCTCAGCCACCGGCGCGATCTACGCCCTGCGCCGGTCGCTGGTCCCGACGATCATCGCCGGTGTGACCGACGACTTCTACACCTCGACAGCGGTCATCGACCAGGGGAGGCGGCTCGTGTTCGCCCCTGACGCGATCGCGTACGAGCCACCGGCCGCGACGACGAGCAGGGAGTACGGCCGGAAGGTCCGGATCATCAGCAGGGGTTTCCGGGGCGTGGCCGCGCGACGGGCACTCCTCGACCCGCGGCGGACCGGCTTCTATGCAATCCAGCTCGCCTGGCACAAGCTCCTCCGGCGGTTGATGGCCGTCCCGGTGCTGTTGGCCGGAGCGATGAGCCTCAGCCTCGCCCGGGAGAGCGCCCTCCATCGCTTGCTCGCGATCCTCCAGCTCGGCGGCTACGCCGCGGCGGCGGTCGGCCTCCTGGCGCCCGCGTCCCGCATCGGTCGGTCGCGCCCGGTCGCTCTGGGCAGCTTCTTCGTGATGGTCAACCTCGCCTCACTTCACGCCGCGATCAACGTCCTGCGAGGGAAGCGGATTGAGCGCTGGGAGCCGACGCGAAGCGGCAGCGACCCCGGGTCGGTCGACCGATGAGCGCGGTAGCCCCGGAAATCGGTGCTCCGCCTCGCGACCGATCGCGACCGATCCTGCTGCTCACCGCACTCATCCTGACGATCGCGATCAGCCTCGCGGCCGGGATCGTCGCCGCGTATGAGCCGGTCCTCGCGATCGCGGGGGTGCTCGCCCTGCTCGGCGTGGCGGTGGTGGCGATTCGGCCGGAGGCCGCGGTCCTGATCGTGGTCGGGCTCATCTACAGCAATGCCCCGGTCGTCTTCGTCCAGTTCCACAGCGTGCCGCTGGCCATCGGCGCGTCGGTCCCGATCATCCTCGCCGCGCCGCTCGCCTACGACATCCTGATCCGTCGCCACAAGATCGTGCTGACGCCGGCCATGCCGTGGATCGCGGGTCTCCTCGTGGTCCAGATTCTCTCGACGCTAACCGCCCGCGACCCGAGCGATGCGGCCGCGTCGCTCGGCACGTTCTTTGTCGAGGGGATCGGCCTCTACCTGCTCATCACGAACACGATCCGCTCGCCCGAGCTCATGCGCGCGGTGATCTGGGTGCTCCTCCTTGTCGGAGCCGCCCTCGGGGCGCTCTCCTTCTTCCAGGAGATCACCGAGACATACGGCACGTCGTATTTCGGGTTCGCCCAGACCGAGGCGGCCGCCACCGGCGTTACGGAGACGGGCATCGCCCGGCTCGCAGGCCCCATCGGCGAGAAGAACCGCTATGCCCAGATCATGCTGATGCTCATCCCGCTCGCCGTCATGCAGTTCACCGGCGAGCGCCAACGCTGGCTGCGGGTGGCCGCGCTGGGCTGCGCCCTCCTCGCGGCGATCGCGACTGCGCTGACGTTCTCGCGGGGAGCGGCACTGGCCGCGGGGCTCATCCTCGTCGCGATGGTCGCGCTCCGCTATATCCGGGTCGGCCACCTCGTCGCGGCCGCCGCGTTGATCGCGGTCGTCCTCATCGCCGTCCCCGCCTACGGGGCACGCCTAGCCAGCCTCGCCGACCTCGGGGCGCTGTTGTCCGACGAGCCTGCTGCCTCAGAGACCGACAACTCGCTGCTGAGCCGGGCGACCGAGAACCTGACCGCCCTGCGAGTGTTCGCCGACCACCCGATCCTCGGTGTCGGTCCGGGCCAGTTTCCCGCTTACTACCGCGACTACGCCGACGAGATCGGGGTCAGCGTCCGGGCGGCCGACCGCGAAGCCCACAACCTCTATCTCGGCCTCGCTGCTGAGACCGGGATCCTCGGGCTGACGATGTTCCTCGGAGCGGTCGTCGCAACGCTGGTCCAGCTCGCCCGCGCTCGGACCCGTGCGTTGAGCCGTCGGCCGGACCTGGCGGCGATGGCCGCCGGCTTCATGCTGGCGCTCGTCGGCTACCTCGCCAGCGGGCTCTTCCTCCACCTCTCGTACGCCCGCTATTTCTGGCTGATCCTGGCCCTCGGCGGCGCGGCCGCCACAGTGATTCTCCAGGCGATGGACGAGGACGACGCGACAGCGACGGAGGGCGGCGACACAGTCGATGCCGATGGGGATGTCGTCGCGGCGCAGCCGGCCGGTTAGCTGTGGCTCACCGGGGGCTGCGACGATCGCGCGGCGAGGAGTTCACCGCAGTGATTGCAGCGTGACTTGCGATCCGCCGCGACTTTCTTCCCGCACCACGGACAGATCCGCAGCTCAGGGTCCCATTCCCCGATGGGCACCAGCTGCGGCTCGTTGTCCGAAGCCGAAGGCGTGAATGTCCCGAGTCGAGGCCGCGCTGCCAACAGGACGATCAGGCTCACTGTCCCCGGGACCGCGGCCTGGAGGACCGCATTGTCCGGCTCGACGGGAATGAGCGGTACAGCGACGAGGAGCAGCAGGATCGTGCCGCTCAGCGCGCGGTCCCACGCAGGTCGTTCGCCGCGCGCGAGACCGCGCACCGCCCAGAGGCATAACACGCCCACGTAGCGATCGTGATCCCGACGATGAGCAGCCCTGCGTATCGGAAATCGTAGGGATAGCCCCGTCTCGTGGCCGTCTCGACCACACCTTGGATGTGGCCGAGGCCCCCGATCGTGTTGCCCAGTCCCATCCACAGGGTCACGGCGACGGCGGCGGTGACGACGCCTGGGCGGGCGTTGTCGCGTGACTGTGCGCCGTCATGCGGCGGAACGCGCCCCCCAACCGTCACGCTCGGAGGTGGCATGTTGGCAGCGCTCGCCAGCGTCTCATCGGGGGCGACGTCCGGGAAGTCGTACCCACACGTATAGCAGTGGTCGTTGAAAGCCGGAACCAGCGACAAGCAGTTCGGACAGGTCTTGTCGACCATCATCGCTCTCCAGGCGACGGCTGAGTGGATCGAGGCGCGTCGGCGCTAGCGCCTCTAAGTCATCAGAACGCTGAAAACCACTGCACCAGGGACTGCCCGTACCCGCCCAGCGTCTGAGCTAGACCGACGATGGCCCGAGACGCCGCATCTGCCGACGTCGCGAGCGCTCCGGCCTCGTTCAGGATCGAGGTTAGCCGAACCAGCGCGTTGGCAATCTCGTGCGGATTTTGCTTTTCCACCGACTGCTTCACATCGTCGATCGCTGCTTCGGCATTGCGCCTTGTGGGTTGGGTCAGCGGTAGAGAACGAACCGCCACGTCGATCTGGCCAACATACGTGCGCTGCTGGTTGATGACGTAGTAGCGGGCATCGACAGGCCCACTGGGGCGAGTGATGACGTTGCCGTGCACGTCGCGAATGACGTCACCGTGTATGACGTCTCCGTACATGTTGTACTCGCTCTCCTTCGGGCCAATTGCCAGGGCAATCGTCACGAGGATTGCGCCGAAGGCAGCAACGCCGAAACCATAGATGGCATAGGGCGGAAAGCCGGAGGGGATGTTTTCGCGGTCGAAACTCCCGATCATCGACAGCAGCCCGAATGCGAATACCGCGAGCCCGCCCATCATGATCAGCACGCCGATGTAGGCGACCCACCTGAGCGGTCCCTTGATCCGCGGGATATCCGAGATATCCATGGTCGGCAAACACTACTCGGCGACCGTCGCCTTCCCGTCTTGGTTTGCCCGCTGGAGCATCGAGCGTCCGGGCCTGTCCGCCCCGATTTGGTACCCGCGGTTGGTACCAGGAACCGACCCTGTCAAGGCTGGGGAACTGGTGGTCGTCGATGCCGATGGGGATGTCGTCGCGGCTCCCACGCCGGGAGCCGCGACCCGGTGAGCGTCCCCGCTACTTGTAGTAGCCGAAGACGTCCACGATGAGGTGGGTCTTGTTGCCGTTCGGGGCCTTGTAGACCCCGCTGAGGGAGGTCCCACCGAGATCGATCGTGAAGTTGTTGGCCCGCGTGTCACCGAGCGGGAAGTTGATCGTGGACGTCGTTGGGCTGGCCTGTGGCGTCGGCGTCAGCGAGACGTAGCCCGCCTTGGTCTGGCCCACGACCGTGACGTTGCCTATGATCGCCTTGGCATCGCTACCCACGCCGCCCCGGTTGGCCACGACCCACGTCCGCGGCAGGTTCGCCGAGAACTGGCTCGAGAGGCCGACTCCGAAGCGCGTATCGAGGATCCGCGACCCGTCGACCGGGACGAACGTCATCCCGGTTGTGCCGTCGAGGAAATAGCCAGTCACGTCGAGGAGGACGTGGGTCGAGCCACCCGATGCCTTGTAGACGATGGACAAGTCCCCGTTTCCATTGAGCGGGACGGTCACGCCGTTCGCCCGGGTATCGCCGAGCGGGAAGTTGAGCGTTGACGTCGTGGGGTTCGCGGTGGGGTTCGGCGTGATCGAGAGATAGCCAGCCCGGGTCTGGCCGACGACCGTCAGGTTGCCGGTGATCGCCCGGGCGGCCGCCGGGATGTTCCTCGCCCCTGCGATGCTGAGCGTCCGCGGGGCGTTTGGCTGGAATGCGCCCGACAGGCCGATCCCGAAGCGGCTATCGAGGAACCGGACCGGCGCCCTCTCAAAGAACGTCGTGCCGTCCGTGGCCACCCGGAAGTAGCCGGTCACGTCGAGCAGGACGTGGGCGGTGGAACCGTTTGGCGCCTTGTAGACGATCGCGAGGTCGCCGTTGCCGTTGAGTGGGACGGTCACACCGTTCGCCCGGGTGTCGCCGGTCGGGAAGTTCAGGACTGACGAAGCCGGGTTCACAATCGGGGTCTTCGTGATCGAGATGTAGCCGGCCCGGGTCTGGCCAACCACGGTCAGATTGCCAGTGATCGCGATGGCATTAGCCGGGATGCCATTGGCGCCGGCAATGCTGAGCGTGCGCGGCTGGTTCGCGTGGAAAGCGCCGGCGAGGCCCTTGTTGATCCCCGGCCGGGTGTCGAGGACACGGACGGGAGGCGTCAACGACTTGTAGACCGTCTCGGGCGGCTGCTGCGACGGTGATGTAGCCCGTCTTCGTCTCGACGTCGCTGCCAAGGCTGTTCGACACGGTCAGCTTGACGCCGTACGTGCCTGGGTTCGCGTAAACGTGGCCGGGGTTCTTGGCGGTCGAGTCAACGGTGCCGTTGTTGTCGAAGTCCCACGCCCAGCTGGTCGGTGCGTTCGTGGAGGTATCAGTGAACTGGACCGTGAGCGGCGCTGTGCCGTTCCTCGGGGTTCCTGAGAAGTTGGCGACAGGCGGCAGCGGGTTCGAGACGGTGATGTAGTTCGTCTTCGTCTCGATGTCACTGCCGGCGACGTTCGTGGCCGTCAGGGTGACGGTGTAACTCCCGGCATTCGCGTAGACATGGCTGGGGTTCTTCAGCGCCGACGTCGGAGTGCCGTCGCCGAAGTTCCACGTCCAACTGGTCGGCACGTTCGTCGACGTGTCGGTGAACTGGACGTTGAGCGGCTTGAGGCCGCTCGTCGGGGTCCCCGTGAAGTTCGCAACGGGCCGGGCGGGGCATGGACCGCCGACGCAGTTGTGGAGGTAGTGGCGAGTCGGGATGTTCGTCGCCTCGACGAGGATCCCCGTCGCCGCCGTTGTCCTCGCCTTCATCGAGGTCGCGTCGTTGATCGCAACTTCGGTGACGCTCTTGATGAAGGCCGTCCCGATCGAGGGCGCCCCGAAGTTCAGCGTCGCGAGCGGGGCCGTCCGGCGGTAGATCCCCTGCGCGCCGTCCGCGGCCTGCTCGGGACTGGTCAGGAAGACGTTGGCCTGGCCCGCCGCATCGTCGATCACGAGGATCGGCCGGGTGCCACCGACCGTGACTGTCGTCACGGGGTGAGACGCCCACGAGCCGGGCGTTCCGGCCGAGCCGGCCCGCTTCAAGACGGTGATCAGCGGATCGCCCCCGTTCGGGGGAGGGTCATCGTTGCGGTTCGTCTTGACGGCGGCCAGGATATTCCCGGCCGCGTCCGTCTTGACGCTGATGTGGCCGTCGGCGTCATACGGGCTCCGTCACTCCCGAACGCCGACTCGCGTGGCCTTCCAGGTGCCGGCCGGGTCGACGCTGGCATGGGCGACGAAGTAGAACGTGTCATCGGTCGCCGCCTGGTTGGACCAGAGGACGCCCACGCCGCCGTTCAGATTCGCGATCGCGGCGGTGTCGTTGGCGGTGATGTTGTTGCCCATGTTGGGCAGGTCGAAGGGCGCACTCCAGGTGACGCCGTTATCGGTCGAGGTCGAGATCCGGACCCGGTTCGCCTGGGTAAACGCGACCCACAAGTCGCCGTTGCCGTCCCTGGCGATCGTTGAGAACCCGGTCCCGGCAGCCGTCCCCGGGATGAGCTTCGGGAAGCCGGCGACGATTGCGTAGGTGTTCGAAACGGTGTTGTACGTGTACTTGTAGATGCGGAGGTCGCGGCCGACGGTTCCGGCGGCACCCTCCGCCCGAGCCGAGGCGACGTAGACGAGGTTGCCGTCCGGGAGCACGTCGGCGTGCGAGCGATTGCGGTCATCGACGGCGACGCTGGTGTTCGTCCAGTTCTGCGTCGCCATGTTGAGGCGCCAGATCCGGAACTTGGCGGCCGGTGTTGTGGCCGGGTCGAACCTGATCCCGAACCAGAAGCCGTCGTTCGTCCAGAGCTTGCTCTGGCTCCGGTTGGCGGTGACGTCGTCGCCGCCGGGCGCGGCTGGATCGCCGTACTGGACGTCGTCGCGCCAGCCGGCGGTGACCGGGGTCGCAGCGGCGACGCTGCCGACGAGCGCCGAGGCCAGCGAGGCCAGGACGACGATGCCGACAAGGCCGGAGAGCCAGCGGACGAGGGCGCGGGAAGAGGCGCGGCGAGACTTCGGCATGGAGTCAACCCCCGAAAGGAGAGCGCGGGAGGATGAGTACTGGGGAACCTGATGGTAGCCGAGGCCTGCCGATGTTGGCATTACAACGGGAGCGGCTCCGTTGCCGACTGGCAACGGAGCCGCTTGGATGGAGCTTGGGCGGGCGGCCGCGAGCCTACCTCGCGAAGAGCCAGTCGGTGTAGCCGAAACTCTTGCCCGCGGTCGTGCTGGTCGACGCCGCGAACGAGGTGCCGTAGCGGCGGTTGATGAGCCACGGCTGCCAGCGGTCGTCACCGACGGCCGGGTAGCCGAGGGCGTTGATGCGGTAGAACGCCCGCAGGATGGCCTGGTTCTGCCAGTCCCAGGCCGGGTAGCCGTTGCGGGAGAGGAGCTCCGCCTGGAGCAGGGTGCCCTGGAGGGCCTCCCAGGTATAGCTCTGGCCGAGATCGCCGACTTCCGGGCTCGGGCCGCCGCGGCGCATGTCGTCCGGCATGATCCCGTCAAGTGTCCCGCCGGCCGGATTGATGCCGACGGGCGAAACCGCGCTCGCCTGCCAGCTAAGGTCGCTGCCGTAGGTGAACGAGGCGTACGAGGCCCGGTCGCCGAGGTACCCCTTGAACACCTTCGCAGCGCGAGCGAGGTCGACCATGTCGCCGAGGTAGAGGTCGGTCGCGATGCGACCCGCACCGGAGTGGGCCCCCCAGTTGTTCGGGCGCTTGTCATGCATGCTGATCAGGGTGAAGCCACGGTCGGGGTTCGCCCAGGTTCGGAGCCTGCTGAGCCAGCTCATCCAGGTGGGATCGCGCCAGCCGACGAGGTCTGCGGCCAGGACGAGCGGCGCGACACCTCGGGCGATGCCGAGGGCGTCGCCGGGATACTCGGTCCCGACAGCCGCCTTGAGCATCGTGATCGTTTCATCGCGGTAGCGGACCACGCCGGTCCGCGCGTACACGAGCGCCTTGGCCAGGGCCGTGACGTCGTTCGGGTCATCCTGGTTGGAGAGGTTTGGGGAACCGACCGGGAGATCGGCGCGCGCCTTGAGCGCGAGCCACCCTGAGCCGCTCATCGGGAGGGACATCAGCGTCGCCCGGTCGATGAGGATCGTGCCGCTCGCCGGAGCCGGGCCGGTGGTCGGGGCGGGCGTCGCGGTCGGCAGCGGTGCCGGAGTCGAGCTCGGCTGGGGGGTCGCCGTCGGCGCGGCGGTTGGGGTTGGTGTTCGCGTCGGAGTCGGAGTCGCGGTCGGCGTGGGCACGGGAGCGACCGTCGGTGCCGGCGTGGGGGCGGGCGTCGGGGGAGGCGTGACGACCGGCGTCGGTGCCGGCGTGGGAGCAGGCGTGGGAGCAGGCGTCGGGGGAGGCGTCACGACCGGGGTCGGGTTGGGTGTCGGGACCGGAGTCGGCTCCGCATTTTCGGAGGTCACGGTGACCACGAGCTCGGCAACCGTCACCGAGCCCGACTGGGCTCGCACCGTGTGCTTTCCGGGCGCGACGGCGACCGGCATGACGACCGCCACGCGGAACTTGCCCTTGCCGTTGACGCGATACAGGGCCAGCTCCTCCGCGCCGTCGTCGAGGACGATCATGCCGTCACTGCCAGCGGGGAAGCTTGCGGCGCGCAAGGTCACCTTCGTGCCGGCCGCGATCGTCGTTGGGGTTGCAGTCAGGGTCGGGCCGCTGGCGGCCGTTGGGGCGGACAAGAGGACGATCGCGGGAAGGAGGAGCGCGATTGGGATCGTGAGAATGATGTCGCGAGCGCGAGAGCCGCGAGAGCGCCGGGTCGGGATCGGGGGATTCGGGTCGGCGAGGACGCGATCCCGAGGATCGGCGACTCGGATGTTTCGCATGGGGGCGACTCCTACCGGCGGGCCCGTGCGGGCAGGAGGCGGTGCTACCGATTTGCCGCTGTGACGTCGCGGCTAGCTCAGACGGCAGCCCGGCCACCTGTTCCCAGGTCCGAAGCTTTGCGACCCCGCCTCGCGACGGGTGTGCCTTTGGTCGCGCATTCCGGAGCTGAGGGTCAGCGGAATGCGACTCCCCTACCTTGCCCGACGATCCACTCCGGGCCAAGCCCGACCTTGGTCCGTCGGCGGCTGGCGTGTTCGTTGGGGGTCCTGATACGGAGGGTGCGCTAGGGTGCGGTACGTACGTCGCCCCCACTGGCGATCCGCAGGCGTCTCAATCGCGAGTTGCTGGCGCGCCGGCGCACCACCCAGCCCGGCGCGGGCCCGGGCATCCTCGACGAGATCGGCGATCGGGGACTCGCGTACGATCGCCCGATGACCAATCGTGACATCTATGACGCGGGACCCACGGACCGCAAGCCGCCCTTCCGGTTTTCGGCCCACGCCCGGGTGTGGTTCTCCGACACCGATGCCCAGGGCGTCGTCTACTACGGCCGGTACCTGCCCTATTTCGATCACGCCCGGCTCGAGTACCACCGCCATCTCGGGCTGCGAGCGCTGTGGCAGGGCGAGCAGGAGTTCGTGATGCGGGCGATGAGCGTCGAGTACGAGGCGCCCGCTGTCTTCGACGACCTGCTGGAGGTCTTCGTCCGGACGTCCCGGATCGGCCGCTCGAGCGCGACCGTCGAGTGTGCCGCCTACCGCGTCGACGATGACCGCCTGATGTGCACGGCCGTCCAGACGCTCGTGCTGATCGAGGTCGCCGAGCGGCACCCGACGCCGATCCCGCCGCGGTACCGGGCGGCGATCGAGGCCTTCGAGGGCGCCTAGGGCACGTAGGTGACGTTCACCGAGACGTGGTCGAGCAGGTAGTCCTTGTTCGGCTGGTTCGTCGCATCGGTGAACCGAACCCGGAAGTTGGCGTTGCTGAACTCGCCGGCCGCCCAGACCTTGCCCCAGGTGTCGGCCGCGCCGCCGTACAGGTACGTCGTCTCCGCGGCACTCGTCAGCGTCAGGACCTTGGCAGCGGTCCAGGTCGATCCGCCGTCACCCGACAGCTCGACGCAGAGGCGCGACGTGCCACCGTTGTTGTTCATTCCGACGTCGGCCCGGACCTCGATGCCGGTGACGAGGGTCAGGCCGCCGGGCACGCCCAGTGAGAAGTCGCGGAACCGGTGGCGGTCGTTGGCAGCGTTCGCGCAGGCCGTCGAGCGGGCGGCCGTCCCGGTGTTGACGTCGGTCGCCATCACGCTGTCGTCGGCGCAGGCGCTGGCGGTGCCGGTCTCGTAGCCGTTGCCGTCGCCACCGGTGTCCGCCGCGCTCGTGCCGCAAGCCTTGGGCCCGGTGCTGACCGAGCCCAGCGATATCGTCACGCTCGTCTCGTTGCTGTTGACGCTGCGCCAGTTCTGGAAGTACGAGCGGAGGACGTAGTAGAAGAGCCCCACGCCGGCGGCGTCGCTGGCGCTCGAGGCGCTGCCCGGCGTCGCCGTCCCGACCAGCGCATAGCCGCTGCCGCTCGTCGTGCTCCGCCAGATCTCGTAGCCGGCCGCGTAGCCGTCGACGCTGGGGGTCCAGGTGAGGCTCGCCGTCAGGCCGATCGGGGCCGCGGCGAGGTTCGTCGGCGGCGCGAGCGTGTCGGTCGAGAAGGAGACGGTCGAGGCGTCCTGGTCGGTGAGGCGGGCGAGCGTCCCCTGGCCGGTCACACCCATGAGGGCGACGGCAACGAGCAGGGCCGACAGGACGAACCGCTTGCGCACGTGTCGCCCGTCAGCCGGGCCGGCGGGTGGTCCGCCTCGACGCGGTCTGCATCGACGAGCTCCGGGGCTGCCTCGAGGTTCGCATGAAGGCGAGCTTCTCGGCCCGGGTCAGGCCGGCACCGCCCAGGAAGCCGCCATCGGGCGCGAGGTCCCGTGGCGCGACCGGCCGGGCGGCAATGGGTTCGCCCTGGCCGCGGTCGGTTCCCGGCACGAGCGTCATCGTGACCCTGGACGTCTGCTCCAGTTCGAGCGACTCCAGCAACCACGCCGCCGCGAGCAGCGTCGCGGCGACGCCGACGAGGAACAGGACCCCGGTCGGGATCGACAGCAGCGCGAGCAGGTATCCGGCGAAGGGGATCGCCAGTTCGGTCCGGCCCACGACTGCCGAAGCGTGGACCAGCGTCGGGTCGGGGGTGGCGTTGGCGTCCCCCTGCGTCCGGATCCAGCGGCCGTCCGGCCGGTCGACGACCTCGATGATCCGGTGCGTGTAGATGGCGTTCTTCTCGCCGGCGTGCAGCGTGACGACGTCGCCGACGGCGAGTGCCTCGGCCGGAACGGGCCTGATGACGATCGCGGCGCCCAGCCCGATGGCTGGCTCCATGGACGAGCCGCCGACGATGATCGTCTGGCGGCCGGTGAGTGGGACGAGCTTGGCGAGCAGGATGCCCACCAGCACGGCGAGGACGAGTCCGATGAGCAGGAGGTCGAGGAATCGCCGCAGGCCGGCAGTCGCCGACGCGAGGATCCTCATGGTTGCCTCCGGTTGAGTGATCGAGCGATCGCCGGCCGGGAACTGGGCTGCGACCCGCCGAATGGCAGGTCGCAGCGCAGCGCAGCCGACGTGCGGTTTAGGGGTTGTTCGCGGTCTGCTCGGCGAGGAACAAGAAGGTGGCGAGCGACGTGGCGCCCTGGAACGTGTTGTCCGTGGTGAGCGCCAGGCTCACCTGGAAGCACAGGACCTCGCTTGAGCCACCCGTGAGGACGCGGTCGCCCGCGTCGGCGCCCTGGGCGGCGCTGCCGAAACCGGCGCCGTCGAGCGGCGTGCCACCGAGGACGACGACGGCACCGTCGAAGTCGTCGCAGGCGCCGTCGAGATCCTCCTCGCGGACCTCGACGTCGAGCTCGTCGCCGAGCGCGTTCGTCGCGGTGGTCGTCATTGCGTAGCGGAAGTCGGCGGTCCCGGCATTCGAGATCGTCAGGCTATCGGCCACGACATCGCCGGGCATCATCGCGGTGATCGCGGCCATGACCGCCGGGTTCGACTCGATGTCGATCGTGCCGGTCGTGAACGACCACGTCGAGCTGTCCTGATCGGTGAACAGCGCGAGGGAGACGGAGCCGGCGCCGATCGTCAGGGCCGAGAGCGCGGCAAGGAGCGCGACGATCCCGCGGCGCCGCTTCCGGCGGCGCTCGACCCTGCGCTCGATAACGAGTTGATCCATTCGGGCATTCCCCTTCGTCGTTGGCGGGCTCGGCATACGCCGAGAACCAGTGCGGTAATTGGACCGGACGTCTGCGGGCGACAAGGGATTCGCATTGCCCGAACGGGTGACGCCGTTCCACCCGATAGTCAGGCTCAAACGACGTAGACAGATACAGGACGAGGGGACCACGAATGGCAGTACCTTCGTCATGGCGGGTAGGGTGCGGAGGCGTTGCGAGGTGCGCGGTCCGGGGCCGGGACTGGCGTGGCGCGCGCGTGCACCGGTCCGAAGTCCGGACGCGCCCTCAGGCCGTCGTGTCTGGCGCCTTCCCCGCGTCGCGCAGGCGCTCGTCGTAGCGCTCGTCGCGCCAGGCGAGGGCGGCCTTGAGCCCATCGCGCCGGACGATCTCGTCGAACGCCCGGGACGTCTCCGACATGTTGATGAACGACTGGATGTCGAGTCCCAGCTCGACGGCCTCGGCGAAGCCGGCGACCTCCATCGCCCGGTTGAGCATCAGCTTCGTCGGGGCCATGACGTCTGGCGGGACCCGGGCGAGGCGGTCCGCCAGCGCATCGACCTCCGCGACAAGTTGTCCGGCGGGGACTACACGGTTGATGAGGCCGATCCGCTCCGCCTCGCGGGCATCGATCAGGTCGCCCGTCATCAACAGCTCGCGGGTCTTCTTCTGGCCGATGAGGAACGGCATCAGGAGGGTCACGGGCGCGGACCCGAACCTTATTTCCGGTTCGCCCAACCGGGCATCCTCCGACGCGACGATGAGGTCGCAGGCCATCGCCAGCTCGAGGCCGCCGGCCAGGGCGTAGCCGTGGACCTGGGCGATCACCGGCTTCGGGCAGCGCCAGACGGCGAGTGTCGCAGCGACGTCCTCGCCGAGGACCGCGCGCCACTCCCAGGCACTCTCCGGCTGGCCCTCGGACAGGTCGTAGCCCGCGCAGAACGCGCGGCCGGCTCCGGCGATGGCGATGACCCGGACCGCGTCGTCGTTCGTCGCCTCCTCGATCGCCTCGGTGAGCGCCTCGCGCAGCTCCTTGCTGATCGCGTTGAGCTTGGCCGGCCGATTGAGCGTGAGCCGGACGCCCCACGACGTCGGCTCGCGCAGGACGAGGTCGGCGTCGCCGCTCATCCGGGCTCCAGGACGACGAGGGCGTCGACCGCGATCGCACCTTCAGGGCCGGCGATGACGGGATTGAGATCGATCGCCCGGATGTCCGGGCGCGCCACGGCCAGCGCGCCCGAGCGCGACGAGGATCGAGGCGACGGCCTCGCGATCGATCGCCGGCCGGCCCCTGGTGACGTCCAGGAGTCTCGCGCCGCGGAGCTCCGCGAGCATCGCCAGCGCTTCGCTCGAGGACACCGGTGCGAGGCGGAGTGAGACGTCGTCGAGGACCTCGGCCAGGACGCCGCCGATGCCGACGAGGACGATCGGGCCGAACTGCGGGTCGCGGCTGACGCCGGCGATGAGCTCGAGGCCGGGCGGGGCCATCGGCTCGACGAGCAAGCCACGGATCGTGGCCGATCCTTCGGCCGCCAGCCCCGCGCCGAGCGCGAGCAGCTCCTGGGCGGCGCGGCGGACCGCGTCGTCGCCGGCAAGGTCCAGCCTCACCGCGCCGACGTCGCTCTTGTGGGCGAGGCCCTCGGCGTCGAGCTTGAGGGCGACGCTGCCCCCGATCTCGGCGGCGGCCGCGACGGCGGCATCGGCGTCGGCGGCGGAGCGCGCCGAGACCACGGGGATGCCGGCGGCGGCGAGGATGGCCAGGCTCTCGCGCTCGGAGAGGGCGCGGGCATCACCGGCGCTGGGCGCGCTCCCGGTTGCCATGTCGGTGTCAAAGCCCCACGGCGTCCGGTCGGAGGCCAGCGCCGGCCAGCCCGTCCGGATCGGGCCTCCGTCGATCCGTCGGGTTCGGGCGCCCTCCCAGGCGGCCAGCGAGGCGATGGCCGTGAACGCCTCGACGGTTCCCCGGAGGATCGGCACGCCGCCTGATTCGTCGAGATGGCGCTTCGTCTCCGGCGGCGGCTCGCCCGAGGTCAGGGAGATGTACACCGGCATGAGCTCGGGACGATCCGCCGTGGCGCGGATCAGCTCATCCGTCACGGCGTGCGCGACCTCGACCTCGCCGGGAAGGGATCGGTACGGGAAGTCGTGGACGATCGCGAGGACGTCGTAGGCGCCGGAATCGGCGAACGCATCGAACGCCGCGGCGTAGGCCGTCGTCGGGTCCGTGGCGCCCCATGGGTCCAGCGGGTTGCCGACGTAGCCGAGCGTCGGAAGGTCGCGCAGCAGCCGGGCGCGGGTTTCCGCCGGGACCGGTGGCAGGTCGATGCCGGTTCGCGGCGCGAGGTCGGCGATGAGCGAGGCCTCGCCCGTCGACACGGTCACGACACCCGTCCGACCGCGGCCAACGCTCCGCCCGAGCCGGCGGCAGCCGGCGACGAGCTCCGCGGTCTCGAGGAGCTCGTCGAGGTCGTCGCAGCGGATGACACCCGCCGCCCGCAGCGCGGCATCGGTTGCCCGGTCCTCGCCCGCGAGCGAGCCCGAGTGGGCGACCGCCGCGGCCTGCGCCTGCGGACTGCGTCCGACCTTGACGACCATGATCGGCTTGCCGAGCTCGAGCGCGTGATCGGCGAGGGCGAGGAACCGCTCCGGCCGCTTGAAGCCCTCCATGAACAGGATGACCGAGTGGGTCTCGGGGTCGTCGAGGCAGTAGGCGAGGAAGTCGCAGGCATCGAGGACGACCTCGCTGCCGCAGCCGATGACCCGCGAGAAGCCGATCCGCGACCCGGAGTGGATGAACGCGTCCGTCACCGAACCCGACTGGGCGATGCCCGCGACGCCGCCCCGCGGCAGCCACGGATTGACATCCCCGATGTAGGTCGCCGCGTTCGTCGTCAGGTCGATCATGCCCATGCAGTTCGGGCCGAGGAGGGCGATCCCGTGGCGGACCGCGATCTCGCGGACATCGCGCTGCATCTGGGCTGCCGCCTCGCCGCCCTCGACGACGCCGCCGCCGGGGATGATCACGCTCGGGACGCCGGCCAGGGCGGCCTCCTCGGTGACGGCGGCCGCCCGGAGCGGATTGAGCGCCACGAGGACCGTGTCCGGGATCTCCGGGCAGCGCGTCGAGCGACGGGTAGCACGGCTGGTCGTAGAGCTCGTCGTAGCGCGGGTTGACGAAGTGGCAGCGGGTCGCGCTCTTCATGACCGTCAGGTTGTGCTGGACGATCTTGGCGATGCCACTCCGCGGCGACGCGCCGACGACGGCGATGGAGCGAGGAGCGAAGAGGGGCCGAAGGTCAATGGCCCGCGGCGTCGTCGGCGCGACGGTCGGCACCTCGGTCGCCTTCGCCTCCGCGCTCACCCGACGACCCTCGACACGCCGCGCGTCTCCATCGCCCGGGCGACGATCAATCGCTGGATCTCCGAGGTGCCTTCCCAGATCCGGTCGACACGCAGCTCGCGGAAGAAGCGCTCGGCCGGGAACTCGCGCATGTAACCGCGGCCACCGAAGACCTGGACGACGCGGTCGGCGCACCGAAACGCGGCCTCCGAGGCGAACAGCTTGGCGAGCGACGCCTTGGCGTGAACGACCTTCTGGGTCCGCGCCGGTGTCCGCGAGCCAGGCCGCCTCGCGGGTGAGGAGCCGCGCGGCGGACGCGTCCGCGGCCGAGTCGGCGAGCGGGAACGAGACGCCCTGGAAGTCGTAGATCCGTTCGCCGAACTGTCGCCGGCTCGTGGCCCATTCGACTGCCAGCGCCAGGAGCCGCTCCATCGCCCCGCTGCAGCGCGCCCCGATGTGGATCCGCTCCTCGACGAACCACTCGTTTGTCAGCGCGTCGGCCTCCCCCACCGCGCCCAGCACCGCGGTCGCTGGCACCCGGACGTCGTCGAGGACGAACTGCGGGTGGCGGTCGGCGAACGTGTGCATGTAGTCCGGGTCGTGCTTCAGCGTCACGCCCGGCGTGTCGTAATCGACGAGGAAGAGCGTCGGCAGCCGTTTGTCGCCGTCGACCACGACGCAGTGGAAAATCATGAAATCGGTGTCGTCGGGGCCTGTGACGAACCACTTCTCGCCGTTGAGGATGTAGTCCCCGGTGGCCTTGTCTCGCATCGCGGTCGCCGCGAGCGTTCGGGCGTCGGAGCCGGCGGCCTCCTCGGTGACGGCGTAGCTGCCGGACCGCTCGCCGCGGAGCGAGGGATCGAGGTACCGCTCGCGCTGCTCCGGCGTCGCGTGGACCAGCGCGTTGTAGGCGCCGGGGATGTACGACCAGAGCCCACCCGTGACCTGGCCCAGCTGCTCATGAACGATCACCTGCTCCAGGACCGTCCAGCCCTGGCCACCGACCTCCCGCGGCAGCGAGCCGCCCTGAAGTCGGGCCTCGATCGCGGCGTTGCGAAGGTCGCTCCCCTGTTTCCGTGAAAGCCGCCCGTTCGCTCGCTCGAACTCCTCCTCGAGCGGCTGGAGCACATCGATGACGAACGCCCGGGCGCGCGCCTGGAGCTCGAGCTGTCCTGGATCGAGCGTCAGGTCCATCGGTCGGAGCATGATGCGCCGGCCGCACCGTCGTTCCAAGCGTCCCGAGCGACGAGACGACGGCTCTGGGCCGGTCGCCTTGGTCCGGCTGGCGGACCAACGAGCGGGTGGGATGCTCCAGTCAACCCGGATTCCCAGCTTCGTTCGTCACTTGGTCCGGCTACAGGACCGGCACACGGAGGAGCGGTTCAATTCGGCGCGGTTCCATGGTCCCGTTCGTCCGTTGGTCCGCCTAGCGGACCAGACGGTCAACGACCGGGGTAGGGCCGGATTTGACGCGCGGTGCAAACTACGGTCAGGACGGGCGACCCCCAGGCGCGAGGTCACGCGCAGCACCCGTTCTACCGTCAATTGCCCCGCCCTCCGAGCGGCCGGGCCATAACTTCGTTCGGCACGCCCCAGCGTGTCGTTCTGGTAGAAGGGAGCAGGATGTCGGGGATTCCGCCCAACGGCGCCCAGAGGGCGCCACGTCAAGCGGCCGGGGGAGTCACCCTCGGTCTACCTCGCAGAAACCGTCACCGCAGCGTCATCGTGGTCGGACAGGTCCTTCTCGCCGCCACGCTGATCCTCTCGCAACTGTTCGTCGATCCGGGACTTGATAGCGCTGAGGCCGCCACTCGGCCCGTGCTCGTCTCGGCGGCCACCCTTCGGACGAAGCCGATGTCGGGCGCGGCCTGGAGAGGCCTGAAGGCCGTGGCCGATCAGGCCGTCGGCACCCTGACCCTGTCCGACCAGGACGAGAATTCGGACATCACCGTCCTGGCCAAGGCGCTGGTGTATGCGCGGACCGGGACCGTCAGCTATCGAACGGCCGTCATCGCGGCGTTGAAGGCAGCCAAAGGCACCGAAGTCGGCGGGCGGACGCTCGCGCTCGGACGTAACCTGCCGAGCCTCGTGATCGCCGCCGACCTGATCTCGCTGAAGACCGCCGACCCGGCATTCAACGAGAGGTTCAGGCCCTGGCTTCGCTCTCTGCTCACGAAGGTGCTCGATGGGCAGACGCTCGTCATGACCCACGAGAAGCGCCCTAACAACTGGGGCAACCATGCGGGCGCCGCCCGAGTCGCGATAGCCGCCTACCTCGGCGATACGGCGCAGATGGTGCGAGCGGCAACGGTCTTCCGGGGGTTCCTCGGATCGCGCGCCACGTACGCCGGATTCAACTTCGGCGACGACCTGACGTGGCAGTGCAATGCGGCGAAACCGGTGGGAATCAACCCAACCGGCTGTTTGAAGGCCGGCATCAGCATCGACGGCGTCATCCCGGACGACATGCGCCGCGGCGGTTCGTTCCGCTGGCCGCCGACCGGAACCGGGTATCCGTGGGAAAGCCTGCAGGGCGCCCTTCTCCAGGCGGAGCTCCTCCGCGTCGCCGGCTACGACAGCTGGAACTGGGAGAACAAGGCACTGCTGCGAGCCGTCCGATTCCTCTACAACCGAGCGAAGTGGCCGGCGACTGACGATGACGAGTGGCAGACCTGGCTGCTCGACGCCCGGTACGGCACGAGCTACAAGCTCTCGCCGCCGGTCCGGTTCGGCAAGAACTTCGGGTTCACCGACTGGATCTACGGCCCGAATGCCAGCGGTACGGACCCGACACCTGCGCCGACACCGGCCCCGACCCCGACACCAACGCCGATACCGACGCCGGTTTCCGGAACGGCCACCGTCGGGACGACCGGTCCATCAACGCGGATTCCCGGTGGCTTGTCGTTCGCGGCCGGGACCGTGCCGCTCTACACCTCGTGGAAGCTCACCGGCGACGCCACGACGCTGGCGCTGTACCAGCTCCAGCAGTCGATCGACGGCGGATCGTGGGCCAATGTCACGCTGGCGTCCGCCAGCTCGACATCCGCGATCGTCGCCGCGGTTCCGGGACGAGCCTACCGCTACCGGGTCCGGGCGTTCGACAAGGCCGATAGGGCCTCTGCCTGGGTCACGGGACCGACGCTAACCGCCAGCGTTGCCCAGGAGACGGCGGCTACCTACACCGGTACGTGGGTCACCGCCGGCCATCCCGACTACCTCGGTGGCAAGGCGCGTGCCTCGGAGACGAGGGGCTCGAGGGTCACGTTCACGTTCAACGGTCCGAGCTTCGGACTGGTCGGGCCCACCGGCCCGACCCGAGGCAAGGCGGAGGTCTACCTCGACGGTGCGCTGCTGGTCACCATCGATACCTATTCGTCCAGCTTCCGGGCGAGGCGAATCCTCCAGACGATCTTCACGTCCGACGGCAGCCATACGGTCACGGTCCGCGCCCTCGGGACGTCGGGCCGGCCGTGGTTCGCCGTCGACGCGTTCTTCGTGATGCAGCGGTCATAGGGCTCCCTCGGAGCTAGTCGCAGAACGAACCCGCCGGGCCACCGGCGGGTTCGTCGTTTCTCTGATCTCGGGCCCTTGGTCCGGCTCGCGGACCAACGAGCGGGCGGGACGGCTCAATCGGGCCGGATTCCAGGCTTCGTTCGTCCATTGGTCCGGCCACCGGACCAACAGAGGGAGGAGCGGGTCGATTCGGCCCGGTTCCACTCGCCCGTTCGTCCGTTGGTCCGGCTGGCGGACCGGGTGTCAGTAAAGCGCCGGTAAAGCCCAGAGTCGGATGATGCGAGCATGGGAACCCGCGAGCGACCGGCGGATCGAGGGCGCCGACGCGCGAAGGACGCCTTCAGGCGTTTGGGGCAGGAACATCGGCAGGCGCGCGTGGGCGCCGGCCTCAGCCTTCGGGAGGTCGCGGCCGCGTCAACCGCTTCGCATCAACAGCTCCTGCGTTTCGAGCGAGGGGAGTTGGAGCGCGTGTCGATCGCCGAGCTCGGAGCGTGGTGCGCTGTCGTGGGTCTCGACCTGGGCCTTCGAGCCTACCCGGCCGGTGACCCGATCCGAGACCGCGCACAGCTGCAGCTGCTCGACCGCCTCAGGGCGCGACTTCACCCGAGCCTACGGTGGCGAACCGAGGTGCCGCTTCCCATCGAGGGCGACCTGCGGGCATGGGACGCGGAGATCACCGGTCGCCATCCGACGCCGTGGCGGGCTCGCGTCGAAGCTGAGACGCGGATCGCCGATGGACAGGCACTGGAGCGGCGCCTCGGGCTTAAGGTCCGCGACGATCCGACTGGTCACCTGATCCTGTTGGTGTCCGACACCCGGGCTAATCGTCGGGCTCTGGCGTCGATCGGAGTGGGATTGGACCACCTGATGCCGGCCCGCACTCGCGAGATGATGGCGGCGCTGAGTGCGGGGCGGGACCCGGGACGGGGTGCCATCGTAATTCTCTGAGGCCGCGCCCGGTCCGGCTCGCGGACCAACGAGCGGGCGGGGCAGTCAAATCGGGCCGGATCCCTGGCTTCGTTCGCCATCTGGTTCGGCTGCCGGACCAGTAGACGGTGGAGCAGGCCGAATTGGGCCAGGTCGAGAGTCCCGTTCGTCCGTTGGTCCGGCTGGCGGACCAGGGAGCCCGATTACGCGGACAACGTAGCGGCCAAGGAGCCCGATTACCCGGGCTGGGCCAGCACCATGATCCGGACTTCGGTCATGTCCTCGATCGCCCAGCGGAGGCCCTCCCGGCCGAGGCCCGAATCCTTGACGCCGCCGTAGGGCATGTGGTCGATCCGGTAGGTCGGCACGTCGTTGACGATCACCCCGCCGACCTCGAGCTCGTTGAACGCCCGCCACGAGTTGGCGAGATCGTTGGTGAACACGCCCGTCTGGAGCCCGAACATCGAATCGTTGACCTGCCTGATGGCATCGCCGAAGTCGTTGAACCGGAAGGCGACGGCGAGCGGGGCGAACGCCTCGTTCGAGCAGACCTGGGCCTGCGGTGGGACATCGGTGAGGATCGTCGGCGGGAAGAAGTTGCCGTCGGCCTTGCCGCCCAGCAGGACCTTGCCGCCCATCGCCACCGCCTCGTCGACCCAGCGCTGGGTGCGCTCGGCGGCGGCCCCATCGACCATCGGCCCGAGCTCCGTCTCCGGATCGAGCGGATCGCCCATCTTGATCGACTTCGCGCCCTCGACGAAGCGCTTCATCAGCTCGTCCCAGATGTCCTCGTGGACGAACATCCGCTGGACGCTGATGCAGACCTGACCGGCATACGTGAACGCACCGACAAGCAGCCGGCGGACGGCCCAGTCGAGGTCGGCCGACTTGTCGACGATGACCCCCGCGTTGCCGCCGAGCTCGAGGACGACCTTCTTCTTGCCGGCCCGCTCCTTCATCCGCCAGCCGACCGAGGGACTGCCGGTGAACGTCAGGAGCTTGAAGCGCTCGTCGGCGACCATCTTGTCGCCGAGCTCGCGGGTCATCGGCAGGATGCTGACCGAACCGGCGGGCGGGCCGGCCTCCTCGATGATCTCGGCCACGGTCAGCATCGTGAGCGGGTCCTTCGACGGCGGCTTGAGGACGATCGTGTTGCCCGAGGCAATCGCCGGCGACAGCTTGTGGGCGGCGAGGTTGAGCGGGAAGTTGAACGGGCTGATCCCGGCGATCGGACCGATCGGGAACCGGCGGGTGATGCCGACGCGGCCCTTGGACGCGGGCATGAGGTCCAGCGGAATCGTCTCGCCGACCATCCGCTCCGCCTCCTCGGCGCCGAGGCGGAACGTGATGACCGCCCGATCGACCTCGATGAGCGCGTCGCGGATCGGCTTGCCGGCCTCGCGGGCCATGATCTTGCCGAGCTCCTCGCGTCGGGCCTTGATCCCGGCGCTGATGTTCCGCAGGATCGCGCCGCGCTCGTAGGCGGGCAACGTCCGGGTCACCTCGAAGGCTGCGACGGCCGCCTCGACCGCTTCCTCGTACTGGGCCTCGCTGGCGTTGAACGTTGCGCCGGCCGGCTCGTCCGGATTGGCCGGGTTCGTGACGACCAGCGGATCGTCCGATTCGACCCAGCGGCCGGCGAGGAAGATCGGGTGCGGCTTGGTGCCGGCGGTGGTCGTCATCGGAAGAACTCCCTGCGTGTGGCCTGCGTGTCATCCTACAGCCGATGGCCCGATCGCCCGCCGACCCCGCCGACCTGCGCGCCGCCCTCCGCGTCCGTCCTGGCACGCGCCTCGACCTCGCGAAGGTCGATCCGGCGGCGACACACGGCTGGACGAAGGAGGCCGCGGCCGAGGAGCTCGAGACCGGCCTCGCCCGGCTGACCGATCTCCAGGACCGCCTCTGGGCCGAGGGCAAGCATCGGGTCCTCGTCGTCCTCCAGGGAATCGACGCGGCCGGCAAGGACGGGACGCTCCGCCACGTGATGGGCGCGTTCAACCCGCAGGGCTGTCCCGTCACCGCGTTCAAGGTGCCCTCGCCCGAGGAGCTCGCCCACGACTACCTCTGGCGCGTCCACAAACGCGTCCCCGGCAAGGGCGAGATCGGCGTCTTCAACCGCTCGCATTACGAGGACGTCCTCGTCGTGCGCGTCCACGACATCGTTCCGAAAGCCGTCTGGTCGCGCCGCTACGACCAGATCAAGGCTTTCGAGCAGCTGCTCGCCGAGGAAGGCACGACGATCATCAAGTTCTTCCTCTACATCGATCGCGACGAGCAGCGCGAGCGCTTCCAGGCCCGGCTCGACGATCCAACGAAGCGCTGGAAGTTCCGGCTCGGCGACCTCGAGGAACGGAAGCACTGGGACGAGTACATCGCCGCCTACGAGGACGCGTTGTCGCGCTGCTCGACGGACAAGGCGCCGTGGTACGTCATCCCATCGAACAAGAAGTGGTTCCGCAACCTCGCCGTCAGCGACATCCTGGCCGACACGCTCGACGACCTCGATCCGCGCTATCCGGAGCCGACCGAGGACCTCACGGGCGTGATCGTCGAGTAGGACCGGGCGGGTCCGGCCCGCCGCCGGGCCGGGGCCATGTTCAGGCCCGCGATCCGACCAGCCGGCCGACCAGGCCTCGCCAGCCGGCCTGCCCATCGGCCTCGTCGGCGACGCGGGTTGCGGGTCGGGGTCGCGCGCTATGAGTTCGTCGGCGACACCGCGGACATCGGCGGCCACCTTCGCAGCCGGCGCATAGGCGGTGACGGGGAGTCCGGCCGTCGCCGCCTCGGGCACCCGGATGCTGTCGCGGATCGTGGGCTCGAATACGTCGTGTCCGTAGGTCTGGCGGAGCCACGCCATGACGTCCCGGGCGTGATTCGTCCGGCTGACGCGACCAAGGATGATGCCGGTCAGGACAAGGCCGGGGTTGAGCTGCCGCCTGATCCGGGCCATTTCCTCGAGGACCGGATCGACCCCCGACGCGTCCAGCCCGTGCGGCTGGAGCGGTAGCACTGCCTCATGGCAGCCGCACAGGGCGGCGCTGGCGAGGTAGCCGAGCGTTGGCGGGCAGTCGATGAGCACGAAGTCCCAGGCGGCCGGCAGGCGCTCGAGGGCTCGGATCGCGCCGAGCGCGAGATCCACCTGGAGCGTGCGCTCGGCGGTGACAAGCCACGATGACGCGGGTACGACATCGACGCCAGAGGCTCGCGATGGCTGCGCGAGATCGGCCAGGCTCTGGGTGCCGAGGAACGTCTCGAACAGCTCGCGCCCGTCTGTTGGACCGGGTCCGATCCACGACGACGCCGACCCCTGGGGATCGAGATCGATGAGGAGCGAGCGACGGCCGGATTTGCCGAGCGCGCCGGCGAGGCTGACGGCGGCCGCCGTCTTCCCGCAGCCCCCCTTGCGGTTGATGATCGCGATGGTCCGCATCGGTGCCTCGTCCGCGCGCTCGGCTGCCCCCGTCAACCGCACGGCACGAGCCGAACGGCGTCCGATTCGATCCTACCCCCGCTTTCAGCGGATCGGTGCCTCCATGCACCACTGGGATCGTTGCGACTTGGCCGAAGACCCTGCTGGCGGTCAGCCCTTGCGGCCGAACAGCGTCCCGAAGACGCCCCGAATGATGTCCTGGCCGGCCTTCGAGGTGAGGACCTTGCCGCCGGTCCTGATCGCCGTCTGAACCTGCTTGTCACGCCTCCGGGCGTCCGCCTGCCGGACGCGCTCGAGGGACGCCTGTCGCCGCGCTTCGGCCTGGCGCTGGCGCTCGGCCGCCTTCTCGGCGGCGGCCATCGCCCGCGCCTGGCGGGCGATCTCGCGCTGCTGCTGGGCAGGTGTCATGGTGTTGAGCCCGCCGGCCGACGTCGGGCTCACCTGGTCCCGAACCGCGTTCTGGGCGGCGACGTCGACGGCCGCGGCCCGGGCGGCGGCGATGCGCCCAGAGATCATCTCGTGGGCGCTCTCGCGATCGATCGCCATCGCGTACTTCGTCGCCAGCAGGCTCGCCGCGATGCGGGCCTGGAACTCCGCCGGCGGGAGCGGCGCCATCAGCGAGTCCGGCGGCAGCAGGCGGGTGGCAGCGAGCGGCGTTGGCACGCCCCGTGGAGACAGAACGGTGACGAGCGCCTCGCCGATGCCCAGCGACGTGAGCGTCTTCTCGACGTCGTAGCGCTCGGTCATCGGGAACGTCCGGGCGGTCTTGCGCAGCGCGTCGGCGTCGTCGGGCGTGAACGCCCGGAGCGCGTGCTGGATCCGGTTGCCGAGCTGGGCCAGGACCGATGAGGGGACATCGGTCGGCGCCTGGGTGACGAAGTAGACGCCGACGCCCTTCGATCGAATCAGTCGCGCCGTCCGCTCGATCTGGTCCATCAGCGCCTCGGACGCGTCGTCGAACAGGAGGTGCGCCTCGTCGAAGAAGAAGACGAGCTTCGGCTTCGGCAGGTCGCCCGCCTCGGGCAGGTGCTCGTACAGCTGGGCGAGCATCCAGAGCATGAACGTCGAGAACATCCGGGGCTGGTCCATGACGTCCGACAGCTCGAGGATGCTGACGACGCCCTGGCCGTCCGGCGTCGTCCGGAGGAGATCGCCGACCTCGAACTCCGGCTCGCCGAAGAAGGCGTCGACCCCCTCCTGCTCGAGGACGATGATCGAGCGCAGCAGCACGCCGACCGACGCGCTCGACATCCCGCCGTACTCGTCGAGGATCGGCTTGCCCTCGTCCGACGCGAGGTACTTGAGGGTCGTCGCCAGGTCGGCGAGGTCGAGCAGCGGGAGCTGGTTGTCGTCGCAGTACTTGAAGATCAGCGACAGGATCGAGGTCTGCGTCTCATTGAGGTCGAGGACCTTGCCGAGGAGCAGCGGCCCGAACGACGAGACGGTCGCCCGGACCTGAGCGCCGAGGAGTCCCGACAGCGACAGCAGTTCGACCGGGTGACCCGACGGCGCGAACGTCCAGTCAAGGGATGCCACCCGCTCCTGGACCTTGGGGTTCGCCGCATCGCCGGGTGCGGCCATACCCGAGACGTCGCCCTTGATGTCGGAGATGAAGACCGGCACGCCGGCCTTCGACAGCTCGCCGGCGAGCAGCTGGAGGGTCTTGGTCTTGCCGGTCCCGGTCGCCCCGGCGATCAGCCCGTGGCGGTTCATCATCGAGAGCGCTACCCGGACCCGCGGCTCGTTGTAGAGCTCGCCATCGAGCATCGGGCTGCCGATCACGACGGACGGCTCGTCCAGGGCATAGCCCGTCGTCATCTCGTCGCGGAACGACTGGTCCATTGGTTGCGGCTCCCGCTCAGATGAGGTGCGCCGTGTGCACGCCCGGGGGGTTCGGAGCGTACCATCGTCAGCCCGAGAGAGAACGTTCAACGAGGGAGGGCGCTGCCGATGATCGGGGAGTTCAAGGCGTTCCTGCTCAAGACCAACGCTCTCGCGCTTGCGATCGGCGTGATCATCGGCGGAGCGCTCGGCACGGTCGTCACGTCGCTCGTGGACGACATCATCATGCCGCCCGTCGGGAGGCTGCTAGGGCAGGCGGACTTCTCGGACCTTGCGATTGATATCGGCGGTGGGGCGGCTATCCGCTACGGTGCGTTCATCAACGCAGTCGTTGCCTTCGTCATTGTCGCCTTTGTTGTCTGGCAGATCGCCAGGCTGTTCATCAAGGAGGAGGCGCAGGCGGAGGTCAAGACCTGCCCATTCTGCATGGAGCCGAACGCGCTCGGCGCGACCAAGTGCCGGGCGTGCGCGAGCACGATCTGATTGACCGGGCGGTGGCGGGTCCAAGGGCCGCGGCCAGATGCCCGCAATCGAACGGCCCGCCGGGACGGCGGGCCGTTGTCGTTGCGAGGGTTGCCTCTCGGTCGCGACGACTAGTCGAAGTAGCCGGAGAGGTCGAAGATGAGGTGGGTCGTCCGGCCGCCCGGAGCCTTGTAGACGAACCATGAGCGACCGCCGGCGTTGAGCGGCAGGGTCGCGCCGTTGGCCCGAGTGTCACCCAGCGGGAAGTTCAGGACCGACGTGGTCGGGCTGGCCTCCGAATTGAGGGTCGCCGAGACGTAGCCGGCGGCAGTCTGATTGACGACCGTCAGGTTGCCGGTGACGGCCTGGGCGCCGAGCGGCGCACCCCAGTGGCCGGTGATGTCCAGCCGCCGCGGCACGTTTGCATTGAACGATCCGGACAGGCCCGACAGTGGAACGCTGCGGGTATCCATGACCCGACCCGGGGTCAACGGGTAGAAGAGCAGGCCCGTCGAGTCGTCGACGAAGTAGCCGGTGACATCGAGCAGGACGTGCGCCGAACGGGCACCCGGAGCCGTCGTCTTGTAGACGATCCACAGGTCGTCCTGGGGATCGAGCGGCGCGACGAACCCGTTGGCCCGCGTGTCACCGAGCGGGAAGTTGAGGTTGGACGTCGAGGGGGTCGAGTCCGAGACCGGGGTGATCGACAGGAAGCCGGCTCCCGTCTGGCCCACGACGGTCAGGTTGCCCGTGATCGCCACCGCACCGGCCGGGACGTGGGCCGGCCCGATCGACAGCTCGCGTGGGACGTCCTTCTGGAACGCCCCGCTCAGCCCGGTACCGAACCGGCTGTCCAGGGCGCGCACCGGCGTGATCAGCTTGTACTCGGCTTCGGCACTGCCGGCGACGAAGTAGCCGGTGACGTCGAAGATCAGCTGGGTCGTCCGGCCACCCGGTGCCTTGTAGACGGCGGCCAGCTTGCCGTCGGCCGATAGCGGGACGGTCAGGTTGTTCGCCCGGTTGTCGCCGACCGGGAAGTTGATCGTCGAACTGAGCGGGTTGGCGACGGCTGTCGGGGTGACCGATAGATAGCCGCCGGCCGTCTGGTTCGTGATCGTCACGTTGCCGGTGACGGCGATCGCGTCGGGTGGGATGCCGAGCACACCGGCTACCGGGAAGACTCGCGGCGTGTTGGCCGCGAAGGGCCCGGTGAGCCCTACGCCGAAGCGCGTATCGAGGACGCGGACGGGCGGAATGGGCACATACGAGCTTCCGCCTGTCTGGAGCTGGGTGATCTCCGTTGCCCAGTTGTGGAGGAACGGGCCTCCGGCAACGGCGTATTCGTTGCCCTGCCAGACGGCGTTCGGGACCTGCGGGTCCTGGGCGACGCCGACGTAGTCACCCCATCGGGTGCCGGAATATGTCGCCGTGCCTGCGGACAGGACAGCGCGGTCGCTGATCGTGTTGATCCCGGCCGCCGCGTCCTGGTAAGCGGCATAACTCGTTGGGTAGTGCCCGGCGGCCGTGCCGGAGCGCGTCCAGACGACGTGCAGGTCGTCGTTCAGGGCATAGCCCACACCGCCCATGTAGAGGTCATGGGCATTCTGGGAAATGAGGAAATCCTGGATCACCGTGGGGGTGGCGGTGCTGGTGTTCAGCTCGCTAACGCGGACACAGTCACGGTTCTCGACCAGCCCGGCGGGGGGGTCGCACGGAAACGTCGAGACGAACGCGAGCTTGTTGTCCTTCCAAACCGCATCGGTCGGCCGCTGGTCGACGGCATTTGTGATCTGGTCGGGCCCGGGCTGGAATGGCTGCGGCGGCTCCATGAACGGCACGATGATGCTCGAGAGGTTGCTGTAGGTGAAGACCGTGCTGCCGTTCACGGGCGTCCCGGTGATCCGCGCATACGCGACGTCTGCGGTGCTTGGGTCGCCTTCCTCGGCGACCGCGAATACCGTCGGAGACGTCGCCGGAGTCTGGAGGGAAGGACGCCATGTGAAGTATTGAGTGTGTACGTCGGAGTCGAGGTTGATGTCACCGCTGGCGGCCGTCAGCTGGGACCACGCAAGGACGTCCAGCTCGGTGCCGAGGAATCCAATGGGTTCGCAGCCCATTGGGTCGCCACTTGCGACAAGCTCGAATCCATTCGCGCTCAGTACGACTTTATCCGTGGACGATCCGATACCCGGATAGTCCGGGAGTGCGTTCGTGTACCCGATCGACAGAATCCCCCACCCGGCCGTCGGATCGGGGCCGTCCGAGATGGCGACGTCGATGTAGCCGGTCCCAACGTCAGCCTGTTGCGAGGGGAGGCAGTCGAAGCTCGCCTCGATCCCGATCCAGCGAGCGTGAAGACTGTCGTAGATGACGCGCGGATCGAAGAAGTCGACGTCACCCGGGTCGGGGTAGAACTCACCCAGGCCGAAGAAGTCGAACATGTCGATGGTCTGGAGGGTGTTGCCCGAGCGATCGCTGATGCGGAAGGCTCGGTTCACGGCCTGGACAACATGCTCAGGGCCGGCGGCCACCCACGGATCGGGCGGTTCGCCGTCGGTTGGACCCTTGGAGACAGCCGCCAAGCCTGGAAAGGCCGTCGCCTGCGTGATGACCGGGTCACCATTCGAAGTCGTCTGGGTGGGCGGCGGGGGCGCCGCGCCCTGCGGCCCGGGAGTCGCGGGCGATGACGTGCCGTCGGGCCGCCGGAGGGCGGGGCCGTCTGACGAACCCTTGTCGGTCGCCGCCGGCAGGTTTCCAACGTCAACCGTTCGATAGGTACGCCGGCCCGCCGCCTCGCGCTCGGGATCGCCGTTGATCCTGAGCTGACGGTCAGTGGATCGAACGTCCCGGGCCTGGACGGCGACGGTCCCGACGAGGGACGCGGTCAGCGCCGCGAGCGTGGTGAGCATGACGAGGCGCGTGACAGCCGTTCGGCGGTGCATGGGGCCCCCTGACTAAGTCTCCTCACCGGAAGTCATCGATCCGGCCCAGTCGAGCATAACGGACGCGATAGCCTGCTGGCGCTACGAATCCCGTCGCGATCAGTCCTCGCGGGCGCGAAGGTAAGTGCCGAGGATCCTGACCATCTGCGCTTCCGAGCCGAGGGCCTCGATCGCGGCCGCGCAGGTCGGTTCGTCCGCGTCGGCGTCGAGATCAACCCAGAAGACGTACTCCCAGCGAGCGGTCCGCGCCGGCCGTGACTCGAGGCGCGAGAGATTCACGCCGCGCGAGGAGAACGCTCCCAAGCACGCGTGGAGCGAGCCCGGGACGTTGCGGACCGCGAACACGAGAGTCGTCTTGCGCGGCCCGTCGACGGGCGGCCGCGGAAGGTCCGCAAGGGTATCCGGATGGCCGAGGATCGCGAACCGTGTCCGGTTCGCATCGCCCGTCTGGACATTGTCGGCGAGGACCTCGAGCCCGTACAGAGCCGCCACACGCGGCGAGGCGATCGCAGCCGCGCCAGGCTCACGCTTCTCGGCGATCATCCGGGCCGCGCCGGCTGTGTTGTAGGTCGTCATTACCTGCCAGTCCCGGGCGCGGAGGAACTCGTCGGCCTGGGCCAGGGCTTGAGCATGGCTGTAGACGCGCTCGATCTGATCGATCGACTGGCCCGGCAGCGCCACGAGCGCGAGTCGCACGGGCACGCTCGTTTCGCCGACGATCCGGATACCGTCGTCGTAGAACTCGGAGAGCAGGTCGTAGGTCTCCCGGATCGACCCGGCGAGGGAGCTCTCGATCGCGACGACGCCCGGCGGTCGCGGTCCCGTCGCGGACCGCCTCGAAGACAGAACGCCAGGCCGGGACCGGCTGGGCGTCAATCGAATTGCCGAAGAACGCGTGGACCGCTTCCTCGCTGAATGCGCCGGGTTCGCCCTGGAAGGCGACCGTCAGCGCTCGAACCACGCCGTGGTGTCGTGGTTCGCTTCCTCGGGGTCGAGTTCGGCGCGTCGGTCCCTGGCCTCCTTGGGCTCGACCTTGGCGCGCTTGCGGTTGCCGGCCGACTCGGCCGCGCCCGCCCAGTGCTCCTCCGCGAGGAGGAGGTTAATGGCCGAGATGTACGCGTCGATCGAGGCCGCGATGATGTTCGTGCTGGTCGTCACGCCGGTGTAGCTGCCGGACGCGCGCGCCCCGCCGGCCGCGGACGGCGGCTCGATCGTTACCGTCACCCGACCCTCGGCATCCGGCCCCTCGGCGACCGCGTGGACGTCGTAGGCGAGCAGCCGCGGATGACCGGTGAGGACCTCGGCGAGCGCCTTGTCAACGGCCCGGAACAGGGCGTCGACGGCGCCGTTTCCCTCCGCCGAGCCTTCCCATTGGTGATCGCCCGACGCGATCACGACCGCACCGCGGCTGTTGACGTTCGATCCCGAGGTCACCGTCCAACGCGCGAGGTGGAGGGTTGGCGCCCCGGCGGAGCGATCCGTGGTCGTAGTTGCTGACATCGTTACCTCCCGGCCGGGGCCGTCGTGAAGTGCCGCTCGTCGCGGCGTCGGAGCTCGGCGCCGGATTTCCAGATCGCGTATTCGAGGGAGTCGGCGAGCGCGGTCGCGGACGCCGCGATGATGTTCGTGTCGCTGCCCATCGTCGACCACTCCCTGGCCCCGTCGCTCGAATCGATGATGACCCGCGTGCGAGCGGCCGTGGCCGCTTCGCCGTCGAGGATCCGGACCTTGTAGTCGATGAGGTGGACCGAATCGATGTGGGGATAGAACGCCCGGAGCGCCTTGCGGAGGGCGGCATCGAGGGCGTTCACCGGGCCGTTGCCGTCGGCGGCCGTGTGGAGGATCTCGCTGTCGACCTCGACCTTGACGGTCGCCTCGGCGAGGAGCTCCTGGCCGGAGCGCTGCTCGACGAGGCAGGTGTAGTCGACGATCCGGAACGGTGGGAGGTAGCCCTCCTGGTGGCGGCGGATGAGGAGCTCGAAGCTCGCTTCGGCGCCCTCGAAGGCCTGGCCCTCGGACTCGAGCTGCTTGATGAGGTTCGAGAGGACCTTGGGATCGATCACCCCGTCGAGCTGGTGGCCGAGTTGCTCCGCCCGGATCCGGGTATTCGCCTTGCCGCCCAGCTCCGACACGACGAGCCGGCCGATGTTGCCGACGGTCGTCGGGTCGACGTGCTGGTAGCTCCGCTCGACCTTCGCGACCGCGGCGCCGTGGACGCCGCCCTTGTGGGCGAACGCCGACCGGCCGACGTACGGCTGGTAGTCGTCGGGCTTCTGGTTGGCGATCTCGGCGACCGACCGCGCCAGGTCGGTCAGGTTCTCGATGGAGCCGCCCCCGGCCGGCACCAGCTCGTGCGGTGTCTTCAACGCTAGGTTGGCGAGGATCGAGACCATGTTCGCGTTGCCACAGCGCTCGCCGTAGCCGTTGATCGTCGCCTGGACGTGGCGGATCCCGGCCGCGACGGCGGCCATCGAGTTGGCGACGGCGAGCTCGGCGTCGTTGTGGGTGTGGATTCCCCATGTGACGCCCGGGGCGTCCGAGTCCGCCTCGAGGGTGGCGCGCACGTCGCCGACGATCGCGAGGAGCTCGTCGGTCAGGGTGCCGCCATTCGTGTCGCACAGGACGAGCGTCCGGCTGCCGGCCTGCCTGGCCGCGCGGAGTGTCGCGAGGGCGTAGTCGCGGTCGGCCTTGTAGCCGTCGAAGAAGTGCTCCGCGTCGTAGACGCTCTCGCGGCCACGATCGACGACGAACCGGACGGAGTCCGCGATCATGTCGAGGTTCTCGTTCGGCGTCGCACCGAGGACCTCGGTCACGTGGAGCAGCCAGCTCTTGCCGAAGATCGTCACGACCGGCGTCTCGGCCGCGACCAGCTCGCGCAGGTTCGGGTCGTCCTCGGCCTTGTTCGAACGATGGCGGGTCGAGCCGAAGGCGGCGAGCTTCGCGGTCTGCCAGGTCATCGTCCGGGCGGCCTTGAAGAACTCGACGTCCTTCGGGTTGGAGCCCGGCCAGCCGCCCTCGATGTAGGGCATGCCGTATTCGTCGAGCATCCGGGCGACGCGCAGCTTGTCGGCCAGGGAGAGGGTGATGTTCTCGCCCTGGGTGCCGTCCCTGAGGGTCGTGTCGTAGAGGACTACTGGTTTGTCGGTCATCGTGGTCGAGGCTCCGTCGTGGTCGTCGATTCGGTCGCTATGCCTGGGCCGCTGCGGTCGCCCGCGCGGCCCCGGTAATCGCGATCCGTCCGATGACCGCTTCGGTCATTGCCTTTGTTCCTACCGGGGAACTTCCCTCCCCGGCTCCGGCGAGGTCCGGGGTCCTGATGCCGTCGTCCAGCGCTCGCCCTACAGCGTCCTCGATCGCCGCCGCGACGTCCTCGCGGCCGAGCGACCAGCGGGCGAGCATCGCCGCCGACAGGATCGTTCCGATCGGGTTCGCCCGGTCCTGTCCGGCCATGTGCGGCGCCGACCCGTGGATGGGCTCGTACAGGCCGAACGTGCCGTGGGCCGTGCGTCGTTCGCCGAGCGACGCCGAGGGAAGCATCCCCAGCGAGCCGGCAAGGACGCTGGCCTCGTCGGACAGGATGTCGCCGAAGAGGTTCTCGGTGACGAGCACGTCGAATGAAGCGGGTTTCTTGACGAGCTGCATCGCGCACGAATCGACGAGCTGGTGGCTCACCTCGACGTCCGGATACTCCGCCCGGAGGTCCTCGACGACCGTCCGCCACAGCCGCGACGTCGCGAGCACGTTGGCCTTGTCGACGCTCGCCAGGCGATTGCGCCGGCCGCGGGCGAGCTCGAACGCGAGCTTCACGACGCGCCGGATCTCCGGCTCGGAGTACGGCAGCGTGTCGCTCGCGATGCGCTTCCCCACCTCGCCCACCGCCTCTGTCCGGCCCCCGAAGTAGAGGCCGCCCGTCAGCTCGCGGACGATCAGCAGGTCGACCCCCTCGAGGAGGTCTGGGCGGAGTGGCGACGACGCCACGAGGGCCGGATGGACGCGTGACCGGCCGAAGGTTCCCAAACAGGCCGAGCCCGCCACGGAGCGCGAAGAGCGACTGTTCCGGGCGGACGGTCGCCGTCGGGTCGTCCCATTTCGGTCCGCCGACAGCGCCGAGCAGGATCGCATCTGCCTCGCCGGCCGCCGCCACGTCCTCGTCGCGGATCGCCGTGCCGTATGCGTCGATTGCCGCCCCGCCGGCGAGGAGCTCGCTCCATTCGATGGCGAAGCCGAACGCCTGCCCGGCGGCGTCGAGCACGGCGCGAGCGGCGGCCGCGACCTCCGGGCCGACGCCATCCCCAGGGATGGCGGCGATGCGATAGGTCGTCGAGGCCTCGTTCACGAGGGCTCTTCCACGACCCTAGGTGCCGAGAACGCGACGCTGGCGCCATTGATCTCCGCGCCATGGAGCTTGTTGACCCCGACGACGTACGCCTCGAGCGAGGCCTCGATGATGTTCGTCGATAACCCGTGGCCCGACACGATGAGCGCCCCCGGCCCCTCGTCCGACGAGCGCCGGCAGCGGATCAGGACCTGGCCCTGGGCATCCTCGCCGGCGGAAACGGCCTTGATCTCGTACTCCGTCAGGACCGGCCGCCAGCCGAGCACCGGCAGGAGTGCCTTGTCGACGGCCGAGTAGAGCGCGTCGACCGGCCCGTTGCCGGTCGCATCGGCCGTCCGATCCTCGCCGCGAACGGTGAGCGAGACGCTGCCCGTCGCGTTGCCGCCGTGCGACGAGGTGACGCTCCAGCCGACGATCTCGACCGACGCCGGGACCTCCGAGGCGCGCTGCTCGACGAGGGCGAGGAGATCCGCGTCGGTCACTTCCTTCTTGGCGTCGGCCAGCGCGATCGCCTGGCGGTAGAGCACGTCGAGCGCGTCGCCATCGACGTCGTGACCGAGCTCGCGCAGCTTGCCCTGGAGCCCGCGCCGGCCGGACAGCTTGCCGATCGTGAGCTGGCTGCCGGACAGCCCGACCGACTGCGGGGTCATGATCTCGTAGGTCAGCGGGTTCTTGATGACGCCGTCCTGGTGGATCCCGCTCTCGTGGGCGAAGGCGTTGCCGCCGACGATCGCCTTGTTCGGCTGGACGGCGAAGCCGGTCAGGTAGCTGACCAGGCGCGAGGCCGCAGTGATCTGCTCGGTCTGAACGTTGGAGCCGAGCTTCGGGAACTGCGTCGGGCGCGTCCGGAGGGCCATGACGACCTCTTCGAGCGACGCGTTGCCGGCGCGCTCGCCGAGGCCGTTGATCGTGACCTCGACCTGGCGCGCCCCGGCCTGGACGGCGGCCAGCGTATTGGCGGTGGCGAGCCCGAGATCGTTGTGGCAGTGGACGCTGACCGTCGCGTCGCTGCCGACGAGGTCGACGACCCGCTTGACGAGGACCCCGAACTCCGCCGGGATCGCGTAGCCGACCGTATCGGGGATGTTGACGGTCGTCGCTCCCGCGCCGACGACGGCTTCGTACATCTGGAGGAGGTAATCGACGTCGGTTCGCGACGCGTCCTCGGCCGAGAACTCGATCTCCGCGTCCTGGCCGAGAGCCTCGCGGCCGTAGCGGACCCAGCGGACGGCCTCGGCGAGGGCCTCGTCGCGGGACAGGCGGAGCTTGTGCTTGAGGTGGATGTCGCTCGTCGCGATGAAGACGTGGAGATGGGGCCGCTCGGCGACGCGGATCGCCTCGACGGCTCGCTGCGGATCGCCGTCGCGGCAACGGGCGAGGGCGGCGACAGCCACGCCGCCCTTCGTCTCGCGGGCGATTCTCTGGACCGCTTCGAAATCTCCGGGTGAGGCCGCGGGGAAGCCGGCCTCGATGACGTCGACCTTGAGGCGGGCTGAGCTGGCGGGCGACCTCGAGCTTCTCGGCCGCGGTGAGCCCGGCGCCAGGCGCCTGCTCGCCGTCGCGCAGCGTGGTGTCGAAGATCCGAACCGTGCCGGGCGCGACCCGCGGGCTACTCATGACTTCGCGCCGGCGCCGGCGCCCGCTGCAGCCTGGGCCTGGCCGGCCCGAACGACGACCGGATTCAGGAACGCCATCTGGCTCCGCAGCTCCGCCCCGACCTGCTCGATCTGATGGTCGCGGTCCGCGGCTCGCATCCGCTCGAACTCGTGGCGCCCGGAGTCGTTTTCGTCGATCCAGCGCTTCGCGAACGACCCGTCCTGGATGTCGCGGAGGACGGCCCGCATCGTCTCGCGGACGCGCTCGTCGATGATCCGCGGGCCACTGACATAGTCGCCGTACTCGGCGGTGTCGCTGACGCTGAACCGCATGAAGTTCAGCCCGCCCCGGTAGAGGAGGTCGACGATCAGCTTGAGCTCGTGCATCGTCTCGAAATAGGCGAGCTCGGGCTGGTAGCCGGCTTCGACGAGCGTCTCGAAGGACATCTTCACGAGGGACGCGGTCCCACCGCACAGGACGGACTGCTCGCCGAACAGGTCGGTCTCCGTCTCCTCGGCGAAGGTCGTCTCGAGGACACCGGCGCGGGTGCAGCCGAGCGCCCGGGCATAGGCGAGGACGCGCTGGCGGGCGGTCCCCGACGCGTCGCGATGGACTGCGAACAGCGCGGGCACGCCGCCGCCGGCCTGGTAGACGCTGCGGAGCAGGTGGCCGGGGCCCTTCGGCGCGACCATCCCGACGTCGACGTCGCCGGGCGGGTCGATCCGCCCGAAATGGATGTTGAAGCCGTGGGCGAACATGACGAGCTGGCCGGCTCGGAGATTGGGCGCGATGTCGGAGTCGTAGACGGCCTTCTGGCCGGTGTCGGGGACGAGGATCATCACGGCGTCGGCGGCCTTGACCGCGTCGGCCACGTCGGCGACCCGCAGGCCCGCCTCCTCGGCGAGCGGCCGGCTCTTCGATCCGGGCGCGAGCCCAACGATCACCTCGACCCCCGACTCATGGAGGTTGAGCGCATGGGCGTGCCCCTGCGACCCATAGCCGATGATCGCAACGGTCTGTCCACTGAGCGCCGACGGGTCCGCGTCGTTGTCGTAGTACATGCGAGCGGTCACTGCTTTGGTCCCTCCGTTACGTACCAGCCGAGGCGGCCAACTCGATTCCCGCGCCTCCTCGGTCCGCCAGCCGGACCAACGGACGAACGAGACCCCGGAAGCGGGCCGAAATCGACCCGCTCCACCGCCTCCTGGTCCGGTAGCCGGACCAAGTGACCAGCGAAGCCCGGAATCCGGTCCGTTTCGGCTCACCCGCCCGCTCGTTGGTCCGCCAGCCGGACCAGGGGCGGACGGGCGGGGCGGCATTCGCGCGAAGCTGTTGCGAGCCGTCATCGCTTGATTGCCTCCTCGATTGACGCTGAACCCTTCGACATGACGACGGCGCCGGTACGGACGAGCTCCTTGATGCCGTAGGTCCGGACGAGTGCGACGAACGCATCGACGTCCGCTTCGGGTCCGGTGACCTCGACGATGACCGCTTCCGGCGCCAGGTCGACGACCCGCCCCTTCGACAGCTCGACGAGCTGCAGGATCTCCGCCCGGTTCGAATCGGTCGCCCGGATCTTCACGAGGGCCAGCTCGTGGCCGACCGTCGGCTCGGACGTGACGTCCTGGACCTTGAGGACGTCGATCAGCCGATAGAGCTGCTTGGCCGCCTGCTCCACCGCGACGTCGTCGCCGTGAAGGGTGATCGTCATCCGGCTGACGTCCGGCTGGTCGGTGTGGCTGACCGCCAGCGAGTCGATATTGAAGTTGCGCGCCCGCATGAGCGAAGCGACCCGGTTCAGGACACCGGGCTTGTCGAGGACGATCGCGATGAGCGTGTGGCGGCGGGTCTCGCCGCCGCCGGGCAGGGACCGCGCCGGCGGGGGCGTGTGGGAGTGAGCCGGGGCCCCACCGACGCCCACCGAGGGCGCCTTGCCGTTCGCGTTCGGATCGGTCACTCGTCGGCTCCGTCCCACTTCTCGATGAGGTCGGACAGGCCCTTGCCGGCGGGCATCATCGGGAAGACGTTCTGCTCCTCGGCCATCTCGAACCAGATAAGCGCCGGACCGTCGACGGCCTGGGCCGCCCGGATCGCGTCGTCGACCTGGTCCGGCGTCTGGGCCCGGAACGCCGGGATGCCATAGGCGTCGGCGAGCTTCTCGTAGTCAGGGCCCTGGAGGTGCGCCGAGTGGTAGTTGCCGGCGTAGATGATCTCCTGCCACTGGCGGATCATCCCGAGCTTCTTGTTGTCGAAGAGGGCGATCTTCACCGGGATCTTGTCCTGGACGAGGGTCATGAGCTCCTGCGACGTCATCTGGAAGCCGCCGTCGCCGGTGATCGCCCACGTCTCGCGGTCCGGCCGGCCGAGCGCCGCGCCCATCGCCGCCGGCACGCTGAAGCCCATCGTCCCGAGCCCGCCCGAGCTGACGTGGCTGTTCGGCTGACGGAACCCGGCGTAACGAGCGAGCCACATCTGGTTCTGGCCGACGTCGGCGACGTAGGTGGCCTGCGTGGTCGGTCAGCTCACCGATCCGGCTGACGACGTAGTCGGCCGACAGGAGGCCGTCGCGCCAGGCGCCGGAACCGTGCCACGAGCTCGCCTCGGACTCCCGGCGCCACTCCGCGAGTTCCGCGAAGTAGCCTGCCCGCGCCTCGGGCTCCACCGCGTCGACCATCGGCAGGATGGCCCGCAGGACGCGCCCGGCATCGCCGACGATCGGGACCTCGACCGCGACGTTCTTGCCGATCTCCGCGGGGTCGATGTCGACGTGGATGATCCGCGCGTACGGCGCGTAGGTCCGGACGTTGCCCGTGACGCGGTCGTCGAAGCGCATGCCGATCGCGAACAGGAGATCGGCCGACTGGATCGCCCGGTTGACGTGCTTCCAGCCGTGCATGCCCATGAAGCCGTAGCTGAGGGGATG
The DNA here is from genome assembly GCA_963720315.1 of uncultured Chloroflexia bacterium. Lineage (GTDB taxonomy): Bacteria > Chloroflexota > Limnocylindria > Limnocylindrales > CSP1-4 > CF-46. The sequence goes on along the minus strand of CAVRFC010000005.1, from coordinate 852,765 downwards.
ATCCTCCGAGATCGCGCCGATGCCGAGGAGCGTGTGGGCGATCGGGATCTGGGTCTTCTCGGCGAACGCCTTGAGATCGTCCCAGGCCTCGGCGTGGAGGACGCCGTGTCCGGCGAGGATGACGGGACGCTTCGCCTTGGCGAGCTCCTGGACGGCGAGCTTGAGCTGCCGGCCGTTCGCCTCGAGGTTCGGGCGGAAGCCGGGAAGGCCCGCGACCACCTCGTCGTCGGTCGGGTGCTGGGCGCTCGTCTCCTGCTGGAGGGCGTCCTTGGTGATGTCGATGTGGACCGGTCCCGGTCGGCCCGTCCGGGCGATGTGGAACGCCTCGGCGAAGACCCGCGGCAGGTCGTCGGCATTGCGGACGAGGTAGTTGTGCTTCGTCATCGGCAGCGTGATGCCGTTGATGTCGATCTCCTGGAACGCGTCCTTGCCGATGAGGACGCCGGGCACGTTGCCGGTGATCGCGACCATCGGGACGGAGTCGAGGAGCGCGGTGCCGATGCCGGTGACGAGGTTCGTGGCCCCAGGCCCCGATGTGCCCATGCAGACGCCGACCTGGCCTGTCACCCGCGCGTAGCCGTCGGCCGCGTGGGCGCCGCCCTGTTCGTGGCGGACGAGGATGTGGCGGATCTCCGGGTAGTCGCCGAGGACGTCGTACAGGGGCAGGATCACGCCGCCCGGGTAGCTGAAGAAGACGTCGACCCCCTGGCGCATGAGCGCCTCGCAGACGACGTCGGCACCGATCCGCGTCCTGCGCCGCGGCCGGGTGTCGTCGAGCATCGCCTTGCGCGCCCGCTCGACGGCCGCGGCGTGGCTCGTCCCGTCGCCCGGCACGTGCGTCCGACGCGCGTCGGGACTCGGCGGCTTGGCCGATTCCCCTCGGGTCAGTGTCATCGCTCGTCTCCCGATCCGTCCTGCGTGCAATAAAAAACCCTCGCCTTCCCGGCGAGGGTCCCGTTGGTCTTCAGTGGTGCGGCGCTTATCGCCCGTCCCTCCGAGTTCCTCCGTTCTCCCGCCGGGAGCCGGTAATAAGGCCGAGAAGGCCGTCCAGCCCGAGGAGGAGCGAGCGAAGAATCCCGAGGAGCGATACGTCGTCGAACATGGGGTCGTTCAGGGGCATCTGGACGCGGCGGCCGTCGCCTCGCACGGCGATGGCAACTCGGCGTCGGTCCTGACGATCGAACAGACCCAATTTGGACTCCGTGTGCAAACGCCCAACAGCCGCACAAACCGGCTGTGTCCGGGCAGTCTACGGGCCCTCGCAGGATCGCGCAACCCGCCGGACCCCACCGGACGGCACATGCACCGGTGCGTGATGGGCGGGAATCAACAACGACCGCCGAGGTCGGCGGTCGTCGTCTTTAAGTGTGTGTCGGGCCGAGCGGCCCGGATCAGCTCAGAACCAGCGGTGACCTGCGAGTGGGCCGGCTGCCGGTTCGGTCGTCGTGGCGATGGTCACTCGAACCACCACCGCATTCCTGCACCAAGACTCATGGCCATCGTGGCCAGGAGCATGAGCGCCGTTGTGAAGCGCGCCAGGTTCGCCTTCACGAAGACTCCTTCATGTGCGGTTGTGCGCACCTGGTCCGGCGGCCGGGCGGTCTTGCGTCGGACATTCGACCCAAGATCCCTGGCTTTGCGTCTCCACCTCGCGATGGATTTGCCCTGGACGGCCATTGAGCGGTAGGCCTCTGGCCCACGTTGCGAAGGTACGTCGCCATCGGTCCGGGGACCATGGGAAATTGGTACTGCCCCAGCCCGCTCAGACGGGTGAGTTGCCCTCCAGCACCGGCTTCGTCGGCGCGTCGTCGTCCCCCGCGGGTGGCCGCCGGGCGGCGCGCATCGAGGACGCGATCACGATCGCGATCCCGGCGCCGATAAGCAGATCGCCGATGCTGGCGATATTGGTGAACGGGAGCCAGGCCGGCAGCACGATGACGTCTGTCAGGGGCTCGAGCGCGGGCGACGCGAAGACACGGGTGTTCGAGTAGACGACGATCCCGTCCGGCCCGGCCGCCGCGGCGGAGTGGCTCGCCGGCATGTACCCGCCGTTCGCGAGGATCGCAGCGAGGTTCGACGCCGCGCCGATCGCAACGAGGGCCATGCCCGGGAGTCGGAGGTTGGCGAGCACGGCGACGAGCACCAGTGCGGTCGACGCGACGTAGACCACGGGCCCGGCGTCGCCGATGCGCTCGCTCACCGGCCCCGAGAACAGGATGATCTGGACGGCGAAGCCGGCGACGGCCAGCATCCCCCAGCGGAATTTGATGTTGGCCAGACCGGATGCTCGGCCGCCGAGGGCGAACCCGAGGAGGAGCCCGATCGGCAACGCGTAGAACAGGAACATCAGGCGCCCACCTCGGCGGGTTGGGCCGCCTCGATACCGAACCGGATGCCGGCCGCCACCGGTCGCTCGAGGGCCATCGCGGCCTCGATGGCGACGGCCTCGACCGGGCGGGCGAAGTAGAAGCCCTGGCCCAGCTCGCAGCCAAGACCGCGTAGCGTGTCGGCCTGGGTCGCCTCCTCGATGCCTTCGGCGATGATCTTTAGTCCAAGCGTGTGGCCGAGCACGACGATGGCGTGGGCGAACGCCCATTCGTCGGCGTCGCGATCGGACGGGACGACGAACTCCCGGGCGATCTTCAGGATGTCGACCGGGAAGCGGCGCAGGTAGCCGAGGGACGAGTAGCCGGTCCCGAAGTCGTCGAGGGCGATCCGCACGCCGAGCCGCTTCAAATCTGCCAGCTTCGCGATCGTGGTCTCGGTGTCCTGGAACATGGCCGTCTCGGTCAGCTCGACGACGAGCCGCTGCGGGCCGAGTCCCGTGGCCTTGAGGATCGACTCGATCTCGGCCAGAAACTCCGCCTGCTGCAGCTGGACCGGCGACAGGTTGACGCTCAGGAAGAAGTCGTCCGCCAGGCCCGGGCCGCGCTCCCAGGCGGCGACCTGTTCGCACGCCTCCGCCATCACCCACCGGCCGAGCGTCAGGATCAGCCCGTTCTCCTCCGCCAGGGGGATGAATTCATCGGGCGACACGAGGCCGCGCGTCGGGTGACGCCAGCGGACCAGCGCCTCCGCTCCCGCGATCCTGCCCGTGTCGAGCTGGACGATCGGCTGGTAGAACACCGCGAGCTCGCCGCGGCCCATGCTCCGCTTGAGCTCCGCCGACAGGGCGTGGCGAGCGACGATCGCCGCGTGCATTGTCGGTTCGAAGACCGCGGCGCGGCGCTTGCCGGCTGCCTTGGCCGTGTACATCGCGACGTCGGCGTTTCGCAGCAGTTCGTCGGCGTGCTCCCCTATCCCGCGGGCAACGGCGATGCCGATGCTCCCCCCGATCGAGATCTCCTGTCCCTGGATCGGGAACGACACCTGCAGCGCGTCGATCATGCGCTTTGCCACTGCGAGGGCGCGTTCGAGCTCGATCTCGTCCGTCAGGAGGACCGCGAACTCGTCGCCGCCCAGCCGGGCCGCCAGGTCGTCGGACCGCACGCAGCCCCGAATCCGGTCCGCCACGGCCGCCAGCAGCCGGTCGCCGGCCGCGTGGCCGAGCGTGTCGTTGACGATCTTGAAGTCATCGAGGTCCAGGAAGAGCACGACCGTGCAGAGACCTTCCCGGGGAGCGATGAGCTGCTCCTCGACGCGTTCGGCGAAGAGGGCGCGGTTGGCCAGGCCGGTCAACGGGTCGTGGTAGGCCTGGTGACGGAGCTCCTCCTTGAGCCGCGACAGCTCTGCGAGCGACTGCTCGAGCTGGCCGTTCTCGAGGGCGACCGCCGCCTGATTGGCGAGAGTCTCGAGTAGACGCAGATCGTCGTCGTCGAAGCTGGTGCCCTCGGTCAGGCGATTGGCGACCGTCATCGAACCGATCAGCCCGGATTCGGTGATCAGCGGGCTGACCATTGCCTGGCGGATCGGTGGCCCAGTCCGCGTCCGCTCCGCGGCCGTGGCGCTGAAGAACCCTTTCCGCTCGGCCGCGACGCGGGCGTGGATCGGATCGTCCGCGGCGAGCTTGACCGGCACCATCGCCGTTGGGACCTCGTCCTGGATCGACGTCGTCCGGAGCGATTCGCCGCCCTCGCCGCGGGCGTAGAGGGTGACCTCGGCGATCTCCGCCCGGAACATCGCGCGGGCGTGGTCGAGCAGCGCGATGAGGGCCGAGTCGAGCTCCGGCGAGTGCTGCATGATCCGGCTCGATTGGTAGAGCAGCTCCAGGCGGTCGTGCTTCTCGCGCTCCGAGATGTAGGCGCGATAGGCGAGGAACAGCGTCGCGAGGGGCACGATCAGCAGCCAGACGGCCAGCGGGTCGATCCACATGACGGAGATGGCAAGGAGCGCCAGGCTCGTGTTGGCGAGGGCGACCATGCCTCCGAACTTGAGCATCTCGGGCAGCTTCTGGAACTGCGGTGCGCCACCCGACAGCGAGATCGCGGTCGCGATCGTCAGCGCGCCGAGGAGACAGGCGACGAGCATCGCCCCGAAGGCCGCGATCCAGTCCGCGGCACCGGGCCGGCCGGCGAACGATCCGAGGCTGTGGAACACCATCAGGGTCACGGTCGAGATGAACGCGAAGTTGGCGAGGTTGAACGCGACCTTCACGACCGACTGGCGGGCGGTCACGAGCAGGGCGACGGCCGACCCGACGAGGACGGCCAACAGGTACTCGTCCGGGGTGACGAAGAACAGCCCGAGGACGGCCGGGATCTCGCTCAGGGAGAAGGAGTGCGTCTCCCGCCGGAAGTGGACGAGGATGACCTTGGTCTCGACGGCCAGGAACGCCGCCGCGAGCAACGGCCACGGAACGGTGAACGGACTCGCCACCGGCCGGAGCGTGCGGACGCCGTCGACATAGATGATGACCGCGACGCAGGCAAGGGCCGCCGTGAACAGCCAGACCCGGGCCGCGGACGGCCGGACCTGCCGGCTGTCGATCGCCACAAGAAACCGGCGCCATCGTGACGGGAGGGGCTCGGTTCCGGGGCTGCTGGAAGTCTGAGTCGGTGCAGGGGTGGGCATCGCCGGCAGGCGTCTCTCGTGGCGGAGATGTGCGGTTGTTGGTAGTTCTACAGCGCGCGAGGGGCATCCGGCGCCCGCCAAAAGTACCTATTGGGGTAGTACCACCGGGCCGGGGAGGCGGACCTCGGTTCGAAGGGGCCTCTGCTACCCTCTCCTCTCCATCCGCCCCCACGACGAGCCGTCACGCCATGACCCGACCCCGCACGCTCGTCGAGAAGATCTGGGACGACCACGTCGTCGCCGAGGACCCGGGCGCGCCGAGCGTCCTCGCGATCGACCTGCACCTCGTCCACGAGGTCACCAGCCCGCAGGCGTTCACCGGGCTCCGCGCGCCGCGGCCTCACGGTCCGCCACCCGGAGCGGACCGTCGCCACCGCCGACCACTCGATCCCGACGACGCCGCGCAGCCTGCCGATCCTCGACCCGATGGCCGCCGCGCAGGTCGACCAGCTGACGCGCAACTGCGCGCGAGTTCGGCATCCCGCTGCACGGCCTCGGCGTCCCCAGCCAGGGCATCGTCCATGTCATCGGGCCGCAGCTCGGGCTGACGCAGCCGGGCATGACGATCGTGTGCGGCGACTCGCACACGGCGACCCACGGCGCCTTCGGCGCGCTCGCGTTCGGGATCGGGACGAGCGAGGTCGAGATGGTCCTCGCGACCCAGTGCCTCCTCCAGCGCCGCCCGAAGACGTACGAGGTCCGCGTCGACGGCCGGCTCGCGCCGGCGTGTCGCGCCAAGGACGTGATCCTCGCCCTCCTCGCCGCGGATCGGCGTCGCCGGCGGCACCGGCCACGTCTTCGAGTACCGCGGCGACGCCATCGAGGCGCTGTCGATGGAGCAGCGGATGACGATCTGCAACATGTCGATCGAGGGCGGCGCGCGGGCCGGCCTCATCGCGCCCGGACGACACGACGTTCGAGTACGTCGAGGGCCGGCCCCACGCGCCGCAGGGCGCCGACTGGGACGCCGCGGTCGACCGCTGGCGGACGCTCCCGACCGACGACGGCGCGACCTTCGACAGGTCGATCTCGATCGACGCCTCCGCCCTCGAGCCGATGGTCACCTACGGCACGAACCCGGGCATGGGCCTCCCGATCTCCGTCGCGCGTGCCCGACCCCGAGGCGCAGCCGAGGACGATCCGCGCCGCGCGCGCGCCTCGAGCAGCGCCCTCGAGTACATGGACCTGCAGCCCGGCCAGCCGATCCTCGGCCAGAAGGTCGACGTCGTGTTCATCGGCTCGTGCACGAACGGCCGGATCAGCGACCTGCGCCTCGCCGCCGCGGCGCTCAAGGGCCGCAAGGTCGCCGACGGCGTCCGGATGATGGTCGTGCCGGGCTCGGACGAGGTGAAGCGCGAGGCGGAGCGCGAGGGCCTGCACGAGATCTTCCGCGCCGCCGGCGCCGACTGGCGCGAGGCCGGCTGCTCGATGTGCATCGCGATGAACGGCGACCAGCTCTCGCCCGGGCCAGTACGCGGTGAGCACGTCGAACCGCAACTTCGAGGGCCGCCAGGGCAAGGGCGGCCGGACGTTCCTCGCCTCGCCGCTGACCGCCGCCGCCTCGGCGATCGCCGGGGTCGATCGCCGACCCGCGCCGGCTGCCCGGCATCGAGGCGCTCGCCGCCGTCGGCGGCCGCTGAGCCGTGGCCGGAGCCCGTACGCCACCTTCACGAGCCAGGTCATCCCGCTGCCGGCGGAGAACGTCGACACCGACCAGATCGTGCCGGCCCGCTTCCTCAAGGTGACCGACAAGGCCGGCCTCGCGCGAGGCGCTCTTCCGCGACTGGCGGTACGAGGCGGACGGCTCGCTCAAGGAGCCGCGCTTCGTGCTCGACCAGCCCGAGATGGCCGGCCGCCGGATCCTCCTCGCCGGCGACAACTTCGGCTGCGGCTCGTCGCGCGAGCACGCGCCGTGGGCGCTCGTCGCGTGGGGCGTCCGGGCGGTCATCACGACCCGCTGCGCCGACATCTTCCGGGGCAACGCGCTCAAGAACGGCCTGCTGCCGATCGTCGTCGACCCGAGCGCACTCGCCAGCTCTTCGAGCTCGTCGCAGCGCGACCCGGACGTCGAGCTGACGCGTCGACCTCGAGTCCCAGGTCGTCCACCTGCCCGGCGACGAGGACCTGCCGTTCGACGTCGACCCGTTCTCGAAGCTGATGCTCCTCGCGGGGACCGACGAGCTCGGCTACCTGCTCGGCAAGGCGGACGAGATCGATGCCTGGGAACGCGCGCCTACACCCGCGCGCCGCGTCGACACGCTGCGCGCGGCCGCGTCGAGCCGAGCCACCCGGCGGAACCACCCGGCCGAACCCGTCGTCTCGCGGCCATGAACACACCCACCGCCTCCATCGCGTCCCTCGACCGCGGCCCTCGCCGCCCTCCTCACGATCGGTGCCTGCGCCGGCGCCGCTGCGCCGGCCGCCTCGTCCTCACCGCCGCCCGCCAGTCCGTCACCATCCGCGCCGACCGATCTCACCGGGCGGCGGTGGCACGTCCGGCGATCCGGGGACGGGCATCGGCGGCCCGGTCGATCCCGCACCCGTCGATCCGGGACCGGCCAGGCGAAGCTCGTCATCCCGAAACCCGGCCAGCTCAACCCTCGCCCGCGTCCCGCGGCGACGCTCGAGCCGACGGTCGACGGCCGGCGGGTCATCGTCAAGGCCACCTGGTGGAGCGGCATCGAGCCCTGCAACGTTCTCGACTCGGTCAAGGTCGAGCGCTCCGGCACCGAATCGCGATCACCCTGATCGAGGGATCCGGCGACAGAACGCGATCTGCATCGAGATCGCGGAGCAAAAGCGACGATCGTCGACCTCGGCGAGCTCGAGCCGGGCGGTACACGATCTCTCGCCTGGCGGCGACGCCTGACTCCGGTGACCGTCACCGTCCGCTGTAGACGCGGGGCGAGGGGGGCGGCGCAAGCTCCCACTCCACTCTGAGTCGCCCCCGGGCCATCTCCCGCACCGGCTCCGACGTTCGGAGCCTGCTCGTCCATACTTGACCGGTGAACCTGTTCGACCTCGTCGTGGTCGTCATCCTGATCGTCGCGATGGTGGTCGGGTTCCGCTCCGGGGCACTGCCGCAGATGGTCGGGCTCGTCGGGGCAATCGCGGGCGGCGGCCTCGTCCTGGTCCTGCTGCCAGCCCTCGAAGAGACCCTCGCTCTGATGGAGCCGTCGGTTCGGGCCTTCGTCGTGCTCGTTGGAATCCTCTTCAGCGTTGGGGTGGGCGAGGCGATCGGATCGGCCATCGGGCGGACAATCGCGGCACGCCTCGGACAAGGCGCCTTCGGCAAGCTCGATCGGGTCCTGGGCGCCTTCGTGGGTGCGGCCCAGGCGTTGCTCATCATCTGGCTGACCGGCGGACTCCTCGCGGCCGGACCGAGCCCCACGCTTGCCACCCAGGCCCAGAAGTCGTTCGTCCTCCGTGCGCTGACGGGCGTGCTGCCTGCGCCGACGGAGATCGCCGGTGAGCTCGCGCGGCTGCTCAACGACACCGCCCTCCCGGATCTCTTCGTCGGCCTCGAGCCGATTCCCGGCAGCGCCCGTCGGCCTGCCCGACGATCCCCTGGTTCAGCAACTCGCCCGCGACGCCATCCCGAGCGTCGTCAAGGTGACCGCGTCCACGTGCGATGCCATGTCGCTCGGCACTGGTTTCGTCGTCGACCGCGGCTATGTCGTGACGAATGCCCACGTCGTCGCCGGCGCGCGCACGATCCGTGTCGCGGTCGAGGACCAGCTCTTCGACATGATCCCGGTCTTCTTCGATCCGAAGCTCGACGTCGCCCTGCTCTACTCGTCCCAGCTCAAGGCGCCGGCTCTTCCGCTGTCGCCGACCGACCCCGAGCGCGGAGCGATCGGCGCGACGTTCGGATTTCCCGGGCGGAGGCGGCCTCGACGTCCAGCCCGCCGCGGTCGCCGGGGCGTACGAAGCAACCGGGCGGGACATCTACGGCAAGACGAGGGTCACGAGGTCGATCCTGGAGATCCGGGCGGTGATCGATCAGGGCGACAGCGGCGGACCACTCGTCCTGACCGACGGCACGATCGGCGGCGTCGTCTTCGCCGAGGCGCGAACAGACGAGGAGGTCGGCTACGCCCTGACCCCGTCGTCGGTCGCCGATGCAATTGCGCCGGCCCTCGATCAGACCGGCAACGTAGATACAGGAGCCTGCATCCACTGACGGTCGCCGCGGCGTCCCGGGCATGCCGCCGCATACACTTGTCGCTCGCGACGTATCAGCCTCAGAGGACGGATTCGATGCCCGACCGCTCGCATCCGTATGACAAGCCATCCGATCCGGCGAAGCGCCATTCCGCCGCCCTCACCGACGGGCCCGACCGGGCCGCAGCCCGGGCGATGCTCAAGGCGGTCGGCTTCACCGACGACGACCTGGCGAAGCCGCTCGTCGGCGTCGCGACGACGTGGATCGAGACGATGCCGTGCAATCTCAACCAGCGGCGGCTGGCCGAGCACGTCAAGGCGGGCATCCGGGCGGCCGGCGGGACGCCGATGGAGTTCAACACGATCTCGGTGAGCGACGGCGTCTCGATGGGCACCGAGGGAATGAAGGCGTCGCTGATCAGTCGCGAGGTCATCGCCGACTCGATCGAGCTGGTCGTGCGCGGCCACCTGCTCGACGGCGTCGTCTGCCTCGTCGGCTGCGACAAGACGATCCCCGGCGCGGCGATGGCGCTCGGGCGCCTCGACGTTCCGGGCCTCGTCCTCTACAACGGCACGATCTATCCCGGGCGTCTACAAGGGCCGCGGAACGCGACCGTCGTCACGGTGTTCGAGGCGATCGGGGCGTACCGGGCCGGCAAGATCAGCCTCGAGGAGCTGTACGAGGTCGAGAATGCCGCCTGCCCGGGGCCGGGCGCCTGCGGCGGCCAGTTCACGGCCAACACGATGTCGACGGTCATGGAGTTCATCGGCCTCTCGCCGGCCGGCCTCAACGGCATCCCGGCCGAGGATCCGGCCAAGGACGAGGCGGCCCACCGGTCCGGCGAGCTCGTGATGGATCTCGTCCGGCGCGACGTGCGGCCGTCGACCATCGTCACCCGCGAGTCTCTCGAGAACGGGATCGCGTCGGTTGCCGCGACGGGCGGCTCGCACCAACGGTGTCCTGCATCTGCTCGGCATCGCCCACGAATTCGGCATCCCGCTCGACATCGACTAGTTCGGCACCATCGCGGACCGGACGCCGATCGTCGCCGACATGCAGCCGGGCGGTCGATTCGCCGCCTCCGACATCTACGACGCAGGCGGCGTCGCCCTCGTCATGCGCGAGCTGCTCAAGAAGGACCTGCTCCACGGCGACGCAGGCGACGGTCGACGGCCGAACGATCGCGGAGATCGCGGCGGCCGCCGTCGAGACGCCGCGGCCAGGAGGTGGTCGTCCCGATCGAGCGGCCGCTCAAGCCGACCGGGGGCCTGGCCATCCTTCGGGGCTCCCTCGCGCCGGATGGCTGCGTCGTGAAGCTCGCCGGGCACGAGCGGCGACAGCATCGCGGCCCGGCCCGCGTCTTCGACTCGGAGACGGCCTGCTATGAGGCCGTCCGGTCGCGCCAGATCAAGCCCGGCGACGTAGTCGTGATCCGCTACGAGGGCCCGGTCGGCGGGCCCGGGATGCAGGAGATGCTCTCGCGTGACCGGCGCGCTCGTCGGAGAGGGCCTGGGTGACTCGGTTGCGCTCATCACCGATGGCCGGTTCTCGGGCGGGACCCATGGCCTGATGATCGGCCACATCGCGCCGGAGGCCGCGCTCGGCGGCCCGATCGGTCTCATCGAGGATGGCGACGAGATCGTGATCGACGTCGACCGCAAGGCGCTGGACCTCGACGTCGCGGACGCGATCCTGGCCGAGCGGCGGGCTCGCTGGAAGCCGCGGCCGCCGCAGTACGTCGGCGGCGTCATGGCGAAGTACGCCGCGCTCGTCAGCACGGCGTCGGAGGGCGCGGTGACGACCGGCTCGCCGGATGGCATCGCTCCTGGCCCGGCATTGATGGCGGAATCGAGGCGCCGCGGCTCGAGTCTCGATCGGCTTCAAGACGTCGCCGCAGGGCGTCGACTGGCCGACGCTCGACGCAACGTGGGCACGCGCCGGCGAGCTCGACGGTGTTCGATTCGGGCTGGATGAACGACCACATCACCGATCCCAACCTCGAACGCGGCGGCTCGAGCTGGGACGCGCTCAGCGCGATGACCGCCCTCGTCCACCACGTGCCAGGCATGACGGTCGGGCACGGCGTCCTCTCGAACACGTTCCGCCACCCGGTGATCCTCGCCAAGGCGGCCACCGCTTCTCGACCACGCGACCGGCGGGCGGTTCGTCGTCGGACTCGGCGCGGGCTGGCACGAGGGTGAGCACTTGCCGTTCGGGATCCCGTTACCGCCGATGCCTGAGCGATTCGACCGCTTCGAGTCGGCCGTCCACGTCCTCAAGGCCCTGTTCAGTCCGGCCGCCGCCGCGGAGCCCGGCGTCTCGCGGCCCGATCCGTTCTACCCCCTCGACGGCGCGACGAACATGCCCCCGCCGCTGACACCCGGTGGTCCGCCGATCTGGCTCGGTGGCCAGAAGCGACGCGGCCTGGCGCTCGTCGCCCGCCACGGCAACGGCTGGATGCTCCCGGCGATCCCCGACTTCGACATCCGCCTATTTCAGCGAGAAGCGCGACGGGATCCTGGCGGCAATGGCCGAGGCCGGCCGCGATCCGGCCGACTTCGCATTTGCGGCGCAGGTCCCAACCGGGACAACGTCCGAGAGCCGGCGCGCAGCCATCGACGGAGCCCTGGCCTTCGCCCGCGCCGGCGCGACTCACATCGTCCTGGGGATGCCGGCCAAGCTCGGGCCCGACGGGCTGACCGCCGTCGCCCGCGAGGTGGCTCGAGCCGCTGCGGCAGGCCCTCGGGTGAGTGCGATGCGGGAACCAGGCGGAGACGGCGCCCCTGACGACCGGACCCCCGCCGTACGCCTCAGGGCACGCCGCGCGCCGACTTGCCGCCGGACCCCGAGGCCTACGACTCCGAGCGAAACGCGCAGGCACGCGCCCGTGGCCTCGCCGCTCCCTACATCGCCGGTGGCCGCGATCCGGAACCCGAGGCCGGCAGGCGCGAGGAGCGCTTCTACGGCCGGCTGCTGCTGATCATGGTCGCGGTGATCGTCGCCAGCGGGTTCGTCCTCGGAATCATCGCCAACATGATCGGCGCCCTGGGCGCGAGATGACCTCCGGATCGTTGCCGTCCGCGGCGATCGATGCCGCTGAGTGGGGGCGCGCGGGCGATGAGCTTGTCGAGACGCTCCGCGAGCTCATCCGCATCCCGTCGATCAACCCCCCGCCGGCGGACGCGGGCGACGGCGAGCTCCGCGTCGCGAACTGGATCGCGGCGTCCCTGGCCGACGCGGGACTCGAACCGGAGGTGTTCGAGCCCGTGGCGGGTCGCGGCTCGGTCACCGCCAGGCTGCGGGGCGACGGGACCGGCGGCGATCCGCTGCTCCTCCTCGGCCACCTCGACGTCGTGCCTGCCCCGCCGGAGCGCTGGACCCACGACCCGTTCGCCGGCGACGTCGCGGACGGCTTCGTCTGGGGCCGCGGCGCGGTCGACATGAAGAACCTCGTCGCGATGGAGCTGTCGGTTGTGCGACGTCTCGCGGCGGAGGCACGCCGAGCCGGGCGCGACCCGGCGTCTGATCCGGTTCCCGGACTCACCCGCGACATCCTGTTCGCATCGACCGCCGACGAAGAGGCAGGCGGCCTCAACGGTATCGCCGTCCTCGTCGAGGAACGGCCGGAGCTGCTCCAGGCCGCCGGAGCGATCAACGAATCCGGCGCGGTGGCCACGACCTTCGCCGGGCGCCGCTTCTATCCGATCGGCGTAGCCGAGAAGGGCTACGCGGTCTACCGGATCACCGTCCGCGGCACGTGGGGCCACGGGTCGATGCCGCGCGACGACAATGCCGCCGTCCTCGCTGGCCGGATCGTCGCGCGGCTCAACGTCCAGGGACCGCCGCGGCTCACGCCTACGATGGCCAAGTTCTTCCGCGGCGCAGCCGAGTACCTCGACGGGGAGGCGGCCCGCGTGCTCCGGGCGCTTGCCAGCGAGGATCCCCGCCTCGCCGAGGCCGCGCTGGACGCCCTGTGCGAACCGATGTCGGCGCGTGCAATCCGCGCCCTCCTGCGGGACACGGTGAGCCCGAACATCATCCACGCCGGGGTGAAGTACAACGTGATCCCGGGCGAGGCGGTCGCCGAGATCGACTGCCGGGTGCTGCCGGGAACGACAGAGGAAGCCATGCACGACACGGTCGTCGAACGCATCGGGCCGGAGCTGGCGGCTGCCTGCGAGATCGAGCTCGTGATCTTCGGGCCACCCGTCGACGCGCCCGCCTCGGGGCCGCTCTACGACATCCTGGCCGGGACCGTTCGCGACCACGATCCTGACGGGATCCCCTTGCCGTTCATGGTTCCGTTTGCAACGGACGCAAAGCACACCGCGACCCTCGGCATCCCGACCTACGGCTTCTCGCCGCTGCTGCTCCACCCCGACGAGCGGTTCCTCGAGCGCTTCCACGGCGTCGATGAGCGCGTGGGCATCGACGCGCTCCGCTGGGGTCTGCCCGTCCTCTACGACGTCGTCCGCCGCTTCTGCGGCTAAGGCCGTCGCTGAGGTCCTCGGGAGCGAGGGATAAGGCACCCGTCGCCGCGAGCGCCCAGGAATACGACGCTCTCCCCATTCGACGTACGGCTAGGGCCCGATGGCAGGCGATGTCCACGGCGCGAGGATCGCTCCAGCGGTGGCAGCTGGGTAGCCACCAGATGGAAGGGAGATCTTCGATGGACCGGCAGGGACGGCGCGCTTACTTCGAGCGCCTGTGCAACCTTCGCAACAAGTACGAAACGCTGGGCACCGACGACACGACGAGCGTCATCTCGGTCGAGGCGATGATCGAGCACGCGATCCGCCTCCTGGAGCGACCCTCCTCGCCGATGATCGTCATGCTCGAAGGCCAGCCGGAGGCGAACTGACCGCCTCCGGACCGGCCGTCTCACGCGGGATCGGGCGGCGAGCCCTCCTCGTCAATGAGCGTCACCGACGAATCGCAGCTGGTGCATCGGAAGATCCGATGGTTGGCCCAGCCGCGCTCCGGGTCGTGCTCGGCCGGGCTGTGAAGGGTCCTGTCCTCGACCATCTCACCCCAGCTGCCGTCAGAGTGCCTGTGGTCAATGCGATACGCCATTGCGAGCATCCGAGACTGGGCGTCCATGAGTCTCCTTGGCGGCGGTTCGGTCGCCATTCTCACACCCGGGATCGCGGGCCTCAAGCGGGTTCGCGACTCGATTTGATCAGCCGGCCGCGGCGGGAGATGGCGTGGGTCGCGAGCGCCGCGACGCCCATCGCGATGAGGGCTCGCTCGGCGGTCGGCATGGGGCGGACGGCGGAGAGGAACTGGTCGGCCCGTGCCCGATCGACGACGCGGAGGAGTGCCTGGCCTCGCTGGGTCAGCTGGAGTGAGCGCTGGCGGCGGTCCTCAGGCTCGGTCCGGCGTTCCACCAACCGCCGGCGGACGAGCCCGTCGACGAGCCGGCTCGTCGCGGATGGCGAGCGGTTGATGACCTCGGCGAGGTCGCCGATCGTCATCGTCCCGGAGTCGGCGAGGACGTAGAGAGCCGCGAGTTGGGTGAAGCCGAGCCGCATCTCGCCGAGCTGCGACGCGAACCCGATGACTAGCTCGCGCCACAGGGCTCGGCCCATTGCGACGCGCTCGGAGATCTGGCGGACGTTCTGGATGCGGCTGCCGGCCGCGAGGACCGGCGCCGACAGGTCGGCCTCGAATTGGCGGGCAATCGTCCGCCTCGGAGGCGGTGCGGAGAGGCGGCGAGGAGCGCTGCGGGGTTCGGCGGCCATGCCGCGCGAGCATAAGACCGAACGGCAGGTCCGTGCAATCGCGCACAGGCCCCTCCGTGCGAGGGTTGCGGGCGGGGTACGCTCCGGACGATGCACAGGTATGCCTTCGTGTTCCCGGGCCAGGGGTCGCAGTCGGTCGGCATGGGTCGGGCTCTCGCCGAGCGTTCGCCCGCCGCCGCGGCGGTGTTCACCGAGGCCGATTCCGTCCTGCAGGAGCCGATCAGCCGGCTGGCCTGGGACGGACCGGCCGACGATCTCGACCGGACCGAGAACGCGCAGCCGGCACTCCTCGCGACCTCAATCGCCTATCTCGCCGCCGTCCGCGAGCGCTGGGCCGCTCTGGGCACGGAGATCCCGCGGCCGTCGTTCGCGGCCGGTCACTCGATGGGCCAGTACTCCGCGCTCGTCGCGGCGGGTGTCATCTCGCTCGCCGACGGCTTGCGGCTCGTCCGAGAGCGGGGGCGCCTCATGCAGGCCTCGGGTTCGGGGCGGGATGGGGCGATGGCCGCGATCATCGGCCTCGACGACGCCCGTCTCCCAGAGCTCGTCGCTGCGGCCGGCGCGCACGGGACGTTCGGCGTCGCCAACCGCAACGCCCCGGGCCAAGTCGTCGTTTCCGGCGAGCGCGCGGCGATCGACGCCGCGGCGGAGATCGCGAAGGAGCTGGGAGCGCGGAAGGCGATCGTGCTGCCCGTCTCGGTCGCCGCGCACTCCCCGCTCATGGCAGAGGCGGCCGCGGCGATGCGCGACGTCCTCGCGACGATCGCCTTCGCCGACCCGACGACGCCGCTTTTGGCCAACAAGGACGCCACGCGTCATCACGGTCGCGGAGGCTGGTCGGTCGGAGCTCGTCGACCACCTGACCGCGGGCGTCGACTGGGTCGCCGCCGTCGAGCGGATGGCCGGCGCGGGCGTCACGACCTTCATCGAGGTCGGTCCCGGCCGCGTCCTGACCGGCCTCATCAAGCGGATCGCCCCGGATGTCGAGGCGATCGCGCTCGACGACCCGGCCGCGGCCGATCGGCTCACCGTCCCCTTCGCATCACCGACCCCCGCCTGAACTCCTGGAGGAACACCCGAGCGTGCGCAAACCCGATTACAACCGCCGCGTCGCCGTCACCGGCCTCGGCGTCGTCAGCCCGGTGGGCAACGACGTCCCGACCGCGTGGGACAACCTGATCCGCGGCCATTCCGGCCTCGTCGAGATCACGAAGTTCGATGTCTCGCGCTACGAGGCGAAGGCCGCCGGCGAGGTACACGACTTCAACGCCGCGGAGTGGATGGACCCGAAAGCGGTTCGCCGCAGCGAGACGAGCATGCACTTCGGTGTGTCGGCCGCCAAGCAGGCGCTGATCGATTCCGGCTTCGAGATCACCGACGCCAATCGCGAGGACGTCGGCGTGGTGTTCGGCTCCGGGGCGGGCGGCCAGCAGCTCATGATCGAAGCCTGGGTAAATCTCCATGAGAAGGGCCCTCGGGGTGTCCCACCGACCTTCATCGCCAATGCCCTCGTCGACTCGGCGTCGGGCATGATCGCGATCGAGACGGGGGCCATCGGGCACAACGTCTGCATCGTGTCCGCCTGCGCCACGGGTACCCACAACGTCGCCGAGGGCGCCGAGGCGATCCGCCGCGGCGACTGCATCGCGGTCATCTCCGGGTCGACCGAGGCGCCGCTCCTCGAGACGGCCCATGCCGGGTTCACGAACATGCGCGGGATGGGCCTGCCCCGGCCCGGCGAGCCGCTCCAGACGGTGTCGCGGCCATTCGACGCGACGCGCGACGGCTTCGTCCTCGGCGAGGGTGCCGGATCCCTGTTCCTCGAGGATCTCGATCTGGCCAAGGCTCGCGGCGCGCGGATCTACGCGGAAGTCGTCGGCTATGGCTCGGCGGCCGATGGCTGGGACATGGTCCAGCCGATCGACAAGGGCGTCGGGTCCGCCCGGGCGATGAAGATGGCGCTGGAGCGGCGTGGCGTACCGGCCGACGAGGTCGACCTGATCAACCCCCACGGAACGTCGACGCCGCTTGGGGACAAGCGCGAGGCAGAGGCGATCTGGACGGTTTTCGGCGACCACACGCCGAACATCGCGATCAGCGCGACGAAGTCGATGACCGGCCACATGATGGGCGCCGCCGGCGCATTCGAGGCGTTCGCGACCGTTAAGGCGGTCGCCGAGCAGTGCATCCCGCCGACGATCAACTACCGTGATCCCGATCCGGCGTGCGACCTGCAGATCGTCACCGAGGCCACTCCCCGCTTGATTCGCTACGCACTTTCCAACAACATCGGTCTAGGCGGCCACAACGGCGCCGTCATTTTCAAGCGCTACGACGGCGACTGACACGGCTGTCGCGCCTTGGCGGCCGATCGCGGACGGTCAGTACAATTCGGCCCAGCCCGAACCCTGAGGTAGCAATCCTTGCCTGAACTCGATCCTGCCCGTCGCGCCGTGATCACCGGTCTCGGTGCGGTCATGCCGATTGGCAATGACTTCCCGACGTACTGGTCGAATCTCGTCGCGGGCGTGACCGGGACGCGCATCATCCAGGGCTTCGACACCACGGGCTTCGAAGTCAGGATCGCCGCCGAGGTCCTCGGGTTCGACCCCGCGAGTGCAATGGACCCGAAGATGGCCCGCCGGATGAGCCGGTTCATCCATCTCGCGATGGCCGCGGGCAAGGAGGCGGTCGCGGACTCCGGGATTGACTTCGCGGCGATGACGGAAGAGCAACGCGACCGGGTGGGCGTCGTCGTCAACACCGGCGGAGGCGGCATCGAGGCGATCATCGACGGGACCCACGTCCACGACAGCAAGGGACCGCGGTTCGTGTCGGCGTTCGCAGTGCCCGCCCTGTCCGGCTCGATGGGCGCCTGCATGCTGTCGATGGAGTACGGGCTGACCGGCCCGGTGATGACCCAGGTCGCGGCCTGCGCGACATCGGTCATCGCGTTCCACGACGCGCTCCGGCTCATCCGCTCCGGGGAGTGCGACGTCGTGCTGACCGGCGGCTCCGAGGCCCCGGTCGTCCCGATGGGCGTCGCGGCCCTGGGCAACATGACGGCGCTTTCGAGGCGGAACGACTCCCCAGAAACCGCGTCCCGGCCGTTCGACGGCACGCGCGACGGCTTCGTCCTGGGCGAGGGCGCCGGCGTCGTCATTGTCGAATCGCTCGAGCACGCGCGGGCGCGCGGTGCGACGCCGGTCGCCGAGGTCATCGGGGGCGCGCTGACCGCCGACGCGTTCCACATCAGCGCCCCGGAGCCGACCGGGCGCGGCCAGGCCCGGGCGATGACCCTGGCGCTCAAGAATGCCGGGGTCGCGCCCGAACGAGATCGACTACATCGTCGCCCACGGGACCGCGACGCCGCTCAACGACCAGACCGAGACGCGGGCGATCAAGGCGGCCTACGGTGACCACGCCCGGCGAGTCGCGATCAGCTCACCCAAGTCGATGATCGGCCACCTCGTCGGAGCGGCCGGGATCGCCAGCGTTCTCGCCGGCATCGGGGCGATCCGCGACCAGGTCATCCCGCCGACCGCGAACCTCCGCACCCCGGATCCGGAATGCGACCTCGACTACGTCCCGCTCACCGCCAGGAAGGCGAAGGTCGAGACCGTCGCCGTCCACGGCTTCGGGTTCGGCGGCCAGAACGCGGTCGCGGTCCTGCGGGCCGTCGAGGCCTGACCGAGGCGCCTTGTGGCGCCCAACCTTTCTCCCGGCACTCCGCGATAGGGTCCCCGCTCTTGATGACCATAGTTCGCATCATGATGCGGATAGTGCGCATCAGGTCGTGGGGCGCGCTGCCGGGCTCCTTCAGGGCTCGGTCATGCCGGGCGGGTCATCGGACTCCCGTCCGCTGATGCGCACAACAGTCGTCAAGATGCGCACTACAGTCATCAAGTCGGCAGGGGGTGTTGCGCGCCGGCCCACACCACTCAGGGGGTTACGTCACTCCACGACGAGCGTGCCGGTCATGCCCGCTTCGGCGTGGCCGGCCACGGTGCAGACGACCCGATAGGTACCCGGGGCAGGAGCGAGGAACCGGATTCGCTGCGTCTGGCCCGGCCGAGCGCCGGCGTCGATGTTCGCGACGCCCTCGACTTCCCAGTCGTGGAAGACCGGATCGGCGTTCGTGAAGCTGACGACGACGAACTCACCCGAGCGAACGCGAACGTCGGCGGGTTCGAAGCTGACGTCTCTGGCCACGACGTCGATCTTCGTGGCGCCCGCATCGATAGCCCGGTCGGCTGCCATGACCCCGCCGGCGATCGCGAGGGACGCGATTGCCACGCCGATCAGGTACCAGGCGCGGCGGATCACGCCGAGCGGGCCGCGCCGTGAGGGGGCACGGGTCGCATCCGGGCGGGCGTCGAAGCGGCGCAGCCGGAGTGAGTTCGTGACGACCGCGACTGACGACAGCGCCATCGCCCCGGCAGCGAGCGCCGGGTTGAGGGTCAGCCCGAACGGGACGAGCGCGCCCATCGCGACCGGGATCAGCAGGATGTTGTAGGCGAAGGCCCAGAAGAGGTTCTCGCGGACGATCGCCATCGTCGCCCGGGACAGGTCGATCGCGCTCGCGACCCCGCGTGGGTCGCCGCCGACGAGCGTGACGCCGGCGGCCTCGATGGCGACGTCGGCCCCGGTCCCGAGGGCGATACCGACATCGGCGCGGGCGAGGGCCGGGGCGTCGTTGATCCCGTCGCCGACCATCGCGACCACCTGGCCACCGGCCTGGAGCTCCTCGACGATCGCGGCTTTGTCCCCGGGTAGGACCTCGGCGCGAACGTGCTCGGGAGGGATGCCGACGCGGGAAGCCACGGCCTCGGCGGTCGCCCGGGCGTCGCCCGTCACGAGCCAGACGTCGATTCCGGCGTCTGCGAGCTTGCGAACCGCGGCCGCCGCCTCCGGCTTGAGGGGATCGGCAATGGCGAGCAGGCCGGCCGCTGCCCCGTCGATCGCGACGAAGGCGATCGTCCGCCCCGTATCCGCGGCCGCGTCCGCCGCGCCGGCCAGGGCATCGATGGAAATCCCCCGATCGGTCAGGAGGCGCGCACTCCCGACGGCCACCTCTCGCCCGTCGACCGTCCCGACGACGCCATGTCCGGGTACGGCCTCGAACGCCTCGCCCGGGCGGAAGCCGAGCTCGTCGAGACGAGCACGGGTCACGATGGCCGCGCCGAGGGGATGCTCGCTGCCGCGTTCGAGCGAAGCCGCGAGGTCCAGCACGTCCGCCGGATCGACACCCGGCGCCGTGTCGATCGCGACCACCTCCGGCCGGCCGGCCGTCAGCGTGCCCGTCTTGTCGAACACGACCGTCGACACCCGATGCGCGATCTCGAGGGACTCGCCGCCGCGGAACAGGATCCCGGCCTCCGCACCGCGACCCGTGCCGGCCATGATCGCGGTCGGGGTGGCCAGGCCCATCGCACACGGGCAGGCGACGATGACGACGCCGATGAACGCGGTCAGGGCGAGGGTCAGGCGCGGCTCGGTCCCGAACACGAACCAGCCGACGAAGGTGAGCACGGCGACGACGAGGACCGCGGGCACGAACACCTCGCTGACGCGGTCGGCCAGGCGCTGGATGGGCGCCTTCGAGCCCTGGGCATGCTCGACGAGCGCGACGATCCGCGCGAGCGCCGTGTCGGTACCGACCCTCGTAGCGCGGAAGATGAACGAGCCGGTTCCATTCAGGGTCGCGCCGATCACCTCGTCACCGGTCGCCTTGGCGACCGGCATCGCTTCGCCGGTCAGCATCGATTCGTCGACGGCCGAGGACCCCTCGACGACGACGCCGTCGACAGGCACCTTGTCGCCAGGCCGAACCCGCAGCAGATCCCCGGGCTGGACGTCCTCCAGCCCCACGACCGATTCCTCGTCGCCGCGGACGAGGCGGGCGGACGTCGCCTGGAGGCCGATGAGCCGGCGAATCGCGCCGGTCGCCTGGGTCTTCGCCCGGGCCTCGAGCCAGCGGCCGAGCAGGATGAGCCCGATGATGATCGTCGAGCTGTCGAAGTAGGTCTCGGGATGGAGTCCGGCCTCGTGGATGACATCGGGGAAGAGCGTCACGAAGACGCTGTAGCCCCAGGCCGCCGTCGTCCCGACGGCGACGAGCGTGTCCATCGTCGTCCCGCCGTGCCGAGCCGCTCGCCAGGCCGCCGCGTAGAACCGCCGGCCTGCCCAGAACTGGATGATCGTTGCCGGCACGATGACGATCCGGTTGATGTCCTCCATCGGGACCACCGACTGGGGCCAGAACATCAAGACCATGATCGCGAGGGCGACACCGATCGAAACGACGGCCTCGCGCAGGATCTGCTGGGCGTGGGCCGCCCGGCCGGCCGCGTCGGCGTCGGAGGCCTCGCGGAGCGTCCGCGTCGCCGCCGATTCCGCGTCCGGGGCTGGCTTGAGCGAGTACCCCGCGGCCTCGATCGCGGCCTCCAGCTCCGCCCTGCCCGCGACCTCGGGCAGGTAGCGGATCGTCGCCGCCTCCGTCGCGAGATTCACGGCCGCGTCGGCGACACCGGGCGTCTTCTTCAGGAAGCGTTCGATTCGATTGACGCAGCTCGCACAGGTCATGCCCTCGACCGGGAGGGTGACTTCGATGGCGGCCGTGGCTGTGCCAGGGGCAGACGTGCTCATACTCCCTAGGAGTATAACAGCAGGCTACCCGCCCGCGGCTAGACCGGCCGTCCCGAACTCGGCGACACTGTCACTCTGATGCCGGCCGACGCCTTCGCCATCGCCGCCGTCGCCGCGCCGTGGGGGCCCGTCCACATTGCCGCGACCTCGACCGGCGTCGTTGCCCTCGAAATCCTCGCCCCGCGCGACGCCTTCATAAGCCGGCTTGAGCGGCGGCTGCGGCGCGAGGTCGGGAGCGCGCGGAATCCCGATCCTGGATTCGGCGGTCAGCCAGGTCGAGGAGTTCCTGGGCGGGCGGCGCCGGGTGTTCGACCTACCGCTCGATCTCGACGATCGGCCGGCCTGGGACCGGACGGTCTTCGCGGCGATCCGGGAGATCCCGTGGGGCGAGGTGACCAGTTACGGCCGGCTGGCGAGGCGAATAGACAAGGCCGGCGCGGCGCGAGCCGTCGGCGGGGCTGTCGGCCGCTGCCCGATCGGGCTCATCATCCCGTGCCACCGCGTGATCGCCGGGGATGGCTCGCTCGGCGGGTACGGCGGCGACTGGTTCGGCTCGCGGGAGCGGCACCTCGAGCTGAAGTCGGAGCTGCTGGCGCGGGAAGGCATCGACATCCCGGTGCCCCGCGACTGACCTGTTGACCCGCGCAACCTCAGTGGCGGTCGTGGACGACCGCGTGGCCGCGGCCACGCGCGATGAGCCAGCGGTTCACCGGATAGGCCGCGATTCCCGCGACGAGGAGTGCCACCGCCAGGCTGGCCCAGAACAGCACATCCGTGATCGCCGCGTCCATCGCCCCCGGGATCGCCAGGATGATGGCGTTGTCGACGATCTCCATGACCGTGATCGAAACGGTGTCCGCGGCGAAGGCGAGGCCCATCGCCGTACCGATCGCCATGCCGGAGCCGAGGAGCGGCCGAAGGGTCAGGGCGTATCCGAAGACGAAGGCCAGCACGATGGCCAGCACGATCGACGGGAGGTCATGCCACCCGAGCTGCGTCGCGATGACGAGGCCGAGGACCTCGCCGATCCCGCAACCGGTGAGGCAGTGAACGGTGGCCTGGAACGCCAGCCGATCGAGGGTCGGGGCGGCGGCACCGGGCGTACCGTGATGTGTGGACATGCCGGCTCAACCGCGCCCGCGACGCGCGCGTTTCAGGAGCGGGGAACGGGCCGCATCGGGTAGAGCCCGACGACGATCGGTGAGCGCGGGTCCAGCGACAGCTCGAAGCCGACCTCGCCGCCGCGCAGCAGCTCACCGAGGAGCCCGCCCTCTCGGGACGGCAGCCCGACGAAGATTCGCCCGTTCGCGAGGTCGACCGGCGTGACGTCGTCCTCCTGGCCGTTGATCCCGAACCGGCGTCGCAGCTCGTGCATCGGCACGTAGGGTCGGCTCTTGATGAATCGGCGCAGCTGGGGCGCGGTGCAGCCGGCCGATGGCGTGGGACTCGCGCCGTCCGGGCCGGGGCCGCGCGACTCGGTCGGGCGAGGCGGATAGGCGATCGGGGCGGTCGGCGGCGTCAACGGGAGTCCGGGCGTGGGCGCGGCGTTTGGCGTTGCCGGGCTCACCGCCTGGTCGATCGCCGCCTCGCCTGGAGGCGGTCCCTCGACCCGGCCGGGGACGAATGTCTCGGGTCGCGGGCGCGGCGGCTCCGTCGGCGTGGCCGCCATCGGCGCGAGCGGATTGCGGGCGTGGCCGTTCGGACGATGTGGACGTCCGCCGTGGTGGCGCCGGCTCATCGGCCGGGCCAACCGGGTCGGGCGCCCGGTTGCGTCGGAGCGGCGACAGAGCGCCGCGTCAGGGTCGAATGCATCGTGATCCGGTGTCGAATTGGTGAACCGGTCCGGCTCGCCGTTCCGGAGATGATACCCCAGCCGGTCAGCCGTCGACGATGTGGAGCTCGCGGGACGCCTCGTTGAGCACGATCGGGCCGTCCGGCCCGCAGGCGACGATGTCCTCGATCCGAGCGCCGTAGCGGCCCGTCAGGTAGATGCCCGGCTCGACGCTGAATGCCATGCCTTCGGCCAGCGGCTCCTGGTTGCCGGCCACGAGGTACGGGTCCTCATGTCCCTCGAGCCCGATCCCGTGCCCGGTCCGGTGGAAGAACGCCTCCCCGTAGCCTTCGGCGTCGATGAGCGCGCGAGCGGCAGCGTCGATTGCCTCGCATGCGACGCCGGGACGCACTGCGTGGGTCGCCTTCTCCTGTGCCGCGTGGAGCACGCTGAAGAGGTGCCGGAACTCGTCATCGGGGCCGTTTGCCTCGTCGCCGCCGGTGACCCACAGCGTCCGGGTGATGTCGCTGCCGTAGCCGCCGAGGGTGCCGCCGATGTCGAGGACGATCGGCTCGCCGGCCCGGATGACCCGCTCCGACGCCTCGTGGTGCGGCGACGCGGAGTTCGGTCCCGAGCCGACGATCGCGAACAGCGCCTCTTCGTGGCCCTCGGCGATGAGCCGCTCGCGAACCTCGCGCGCCACGTCGGCCTCCGTCCGGCCGACGAGCCGGCCGCCGGCGATCTGCGCAACGACCCGGTCGGCGGCCTGCGCCGCGAGCCGGAGCAGCGCGATCTCATCGGGGTCCTTCGTCATCCGCAGCGACCGGAGCGCGCGGGTCGCCGACTCGAAGCCCGCTCCCGGCAAGTGCCCGCTGGAGCTGGAGCAGGTGGAACGCCCAGAGCCGGTCCGAGACGCCGAGGCGGAGCGCTCCGGCGCCGGCTCGGTCGTGGATGATCGAGGCGACGAGGGCGTGCGGATTTGCCGTTTCCTCCCATGTCACGATCGGGACGTCGGTGCGGCAGCCGGCGCGCGCGGCCGGTTCTTCGAGCCGCGGAACGACCAGCCGGATCGGGTCGTCGCCTGGGGCGATGACCAGCATCGTCAGCCGCTCCAGGGGCAGTGCTTCGTAGCCGGTCAGATAGCGGAGGTCAGGCCCGACCCCGACGAGGAGCGCATCGAAGCCCGCTTCCGTCGTTGCTCGCGCCGCGCGTTCGAGGCGCTCCCGGTAGCGGGCCGGCGGGATCGTCGGTCGCGTGGCGAGGGTCATCGGCGGGCCTCCGTGCGATTGGGTGTCGCCTCGAGCCACGTGGCGAGCGTCTTCGGGCCGTCCTCGAACAACTTCCGGTATGGATGGACCTTGTCCGCACCCGCCGCCAGTGCGCGTCGGCGCAGCTCCGCGTCGTCGTGCTGGCCGACGGCGAGGACCCGGCGGCCGGCGTCGGCGGCCTTCCGGACGGCCACGATTCCGTCGTAGGCCCGCGCCGTGAGGTCGACGATCACGGCGTCGGCCGCCGGCAGCGCCTGGTTCAGCGCGGCGAGCGTCCGGACGGGAGCCGCGTCGGCGCCGGCGGCCTGGACCTGGGCGATGAGGCGGGTCGACCAGATCAGGTCGTCGGCGAGGACCAGGACGCGCACGTTCGAGAGCTCGGCGTCAGCCGAGCGTCCTCGCGAGGTGGCGGAACACGTCGCGTGCGGAGACGAGCCCCGTCGGTCGGCCGCCTTCGACGATCGGGATGTGGCGGAAGCCGCCGACGGCCATCTTGTGGATCGCCACCGCCACGGTGTCGTCGTGCCGCACGACGACCGGGTCGCGGGTCATGAGCTCGGCGATCGGCCGCGCCTTCAGCTCCCGCCCGGCGACCTTGAGGACCGCGTCCCGGTCGGTGAAGATCCCGACCAGTCGCCCGCCATCGACGACGAGGACGCAGTCGGTGCCGTTTTCGTGCATCCGCCGCACGGCTTCGTCGGCATCGGCGGTCACATCGATGATCTCCGGCTCGCCCGCCTCCAGCGCTCATCGAGGTGCACGCCGAGAACGGGCCCGCGGTAGGTCGTCGCCGCCTGCGGCGTGTCATGGCCGGCGAGGTCGGCGCCGCAGTTGTCGCAGATGTCCGACCCAATCAGGTTCTCGAAGCCGCATTGCGGGCAGCGCATCTTTCCCTCCGCCCCCATTTGATCTCGTCAGTCGACCGTCCAGGTCTCCCCGCTCGCAAGGACGTCGGCCAGGTCGCCCTGACCCTGGGCCGCGACGGCTGCCGCGATCTGGCCATCGACGAGCTGGTCGTGGGTCGGCCGCGGAACCGCCCGCAGGACGCCGACCGGGACGGGGTAATCCGGCCAGAACATTCGCGACAGCATGAGCGCGAGATAGGGCTCCTCGGCCTGCTCGTCGTGGACGAGCAGATCGGCCTCCGTCACGCCGTTCTCGCCGAGCGTCACGACCTCCGGATGGAGGCCGTTCAGGCGGATTCCCTTGTCGCGCTCCTTGCCGAAGATCATCGGCTCGCCGTGCTCCAGGACGAGCATCCGGTCCTCGCGGACCTCGCGGTCGGTGAAGTCGCGCCACGCGCCGTCGTTGAAGATGTTGCAGTTCTGGAGGACCTCGACGAACGTCGAGCCCTTGTGGCGGCCCGCCCGTTCGAGGGTCTTCTGGAGGTGCTCCGTGTGGGTGTCGACCGAGCGGGCGACGAACGACGCCTCGGCGGCCAGCGCCACGGTCAAGCGGCTGGATCGGCGTGTCGACCGTGCCGGCCGGGGTCGATTTCGTCCGCTTGCCGAACTCGGACGTCGGGCTCGCCTGGCCCTTCGTCAGGCCGTAGATCCGGTTGTTGAACATCACCATCGTGATGTCGACGTTGCGACGCATCGAGTGGAGAACGTGGTTGCCGCCGATCGACAGCGCGTCGCCGTCGCCGGTGATCACCCAGACCATCAGGTCCGGGCGGGCGGCCTTGAGACCGGTCGCCAGCGTCGGCGCCCGGCCGTGGATCGTGTGGAAGCCGTACGTGTTCATGTAGTACGGCAGCCGCCCGGAGCAGCCGATCCCGGAGATGAAGACGATGTTCTCCTTCGGCACGCCGAACTCGGGCATCTGCTTCTGGGTCTGGGCGAGGATCGAGTAGTCGCCGCAGCCGGGGCACCAGCGGACTTCCTGGTCCGAGACGAAGTCCTTGCGGGTCAGCTGGATGACGGCCGCGTTCTCCGGGGACAGAGCCGGAGGGGTAGGTTCGGTCATGAGTTGGCAACCTCAACCGTGATGGGCCCCTCGCCCTCCGAGGTCCGAGGCGACGCTCCTGCTAGCCATCGGCCCGAGGACTCCGTCATTCCGTAATTCCCAGCATGTTCTCGGCCTGCGCGGTGATCTCTGCGATCGTGAACGGCTTGCCGCGGACCCGGTTGTAGCCCTCGACGTCGATGAGGAACTGGCCACGGATGAGGAGCAGCAACTGGCCGAGGTTGACCTCCGGCAGGAGCACCTTGCGGTAGCTCCGGAGGACCTTCTCGGTGTTCGCTGGGAACGGGTTCAGGTGGCGCATGTGGGCGTGGGCGACGCTCCGTCCCTGCGCGTGGAGGCGCTCGACGGCGCTCCGGATCGCGCCGTAGGTCGAGCCCCAGCCCAGGATGAGCAGGTCGCCGCGGTCAGGCCCGAAGACGTCGAGCGGCGGGATGTCGTCGGCGATCCGGGCGACCTTCGCCTGGCGGAGGAGCTGCATCCGGTGGTGGTTGTCCGGGTCGTAGCTCACGTTGCCGGTGATGTCGGCCTTCTCGAGACCGCCGATCCGATGCTCCAGGCCGGGCGTGCCCGGGATTGCCCACTTGCGGGCAAGCGTGACGGGATCGCGGTCGTACGGGTGGAACGTCTCCTTCTCCGTCCAGTTCTCGACGGAGATGTCGGGCAGGTCCGCGATCGACGGGATCTGCCACGGCTCGGCGCCCGTCGCGAGGAACGCGTCCGACAGGTAGACGACCGGGGTGACGTACTTCAGGGCGAGGCGCCACGCCTCGATCGCGATGTCGAAGCACTCGCCGGGGGTGGCCGGCGCGACGACCGGCAGCGGCGAGTCGCTGTTGCGCCCGAACATGACCTGGAGCAGGTCGGCCTGCTCGGTCTTCGTCGGCATCCCGGTCGAGGGGCCGGCGCGCTGGACGTCGATGACGACGAGCGGCAGCTCGACCATGATCGCGAGCCCGAGCGCTTCGGACTTGAGGGCGATCCCGGGCCCGGACGATGCCGTCATCCCCATCGCGCCGCCGTAGCTCGCTCCGATCGCAGCACCGATCGCCGCGATCTCGTCCTCGGCCTGGAACGTCTTGACCCCGAAGTTCTTGTAGCCCGACAGCTGGTGGAGGATGTCCGACGCGGGCGTGATCGGGTACGAGCCGTAGAACAGGGGCCGCCCGGCGAGCTTCGACGCCGCAAGCATGCCAAGCGCGGTCGCCTCGTTGCCCGTGATGTTGCGGTAGGTGCCCGGCGGCGAGCTTGGCGGGCGCGACCCGGTAGTGGGTGTGGAAGATCTCGGTCGTCTCGCCGAACGCGTAGCCGGCCTTGAGCGCGCGGGTGTTCGCCTCGGCGACGACCGGCCGCTTTCCGAACTTCTCCTCGATCCAGCGGATCGTCCCCTCCGAGTCCCGGCCGTAGAGCCAGAACATGATCCCGAGGGCGAAGAAGTTCTTTGTCAGGTCCTTCTGCTTGCTCGTCATGTCGAGCCCGTCGAGCGAGCGCTCGTTGAGCGTCGAGATCGGGATCTCGAAGAGCGCGTACTGCTTGAGCGACCCGTCGGTCAGCGGGTTCGCGGCGTAGCCGGCCTTGTTGAGGTTCTGCTGGGTGAACGCGTCGCTATTGACGATCAGCGCGCCGCCGGCCGGCAGGTCGCCGACGTTCGTCTTGAGCGCGGCCGGGTTCATCGCGACGAGGACGTCGGGCTGGTCGCCTGGCGTGTGGATGTCGCTCGAGCTGAAGCTGATCTGGAAGCCCGAGACGCCGGGCAGGCTGCCGGCCGGCGCGCGGATCTCGGCCGGGAAGTCCGGCAGGGTGCTGATGTCGTTGCCGTAGACGGCGGCGGTCCGGGTGAACTGGGTCCCGGTGAGCTGCATCCCGTCGCCGGAATCGCCGGCGAAGCGGATCGTGACGCGGTCGAGCTCCTGGAGCTCGGGGTGCGAGCGGTCTTCGTCATCGAGCGTCATCCGCCCTCTGCCTTGCG
Organism: uncultured Chloroflexia bacterium; assembly: GCA_963720315.1. Lineage (GTDB taxonomy): Bacteria > Chloroflexota > Limnocylindria > Limnocylindrales > CSP1-4 > CF-46. The sequence goes on along the minus strand of CAVRFC010000005.1, from coordinate 824,228 downwards.
CATGCGCTGGTGAGGTCGCGGCGGCAGGTTCAGGAGCTCCTCCGGGAACGCTTCGGCGAGGATATTTCAGGATGTCCTGCGGCCGAACGACGCCCATCAGGTGGTCCTCGTCGTCGAGGAGCGGGACGTTCCGATAGCGACCGGTCTGCATCAGCTCGATCGCGTCGCGAACCGTCTCCTCGAGGTGGAGATGGCGCGGCTTCGTCGTCATCATCGACTCGACGGGCTGGCTGAGATCCACGTCGCCGCCGACGATCCGGCCGAAAATGTCGCGCTCGGTCAGGACGCCGGCGAGCGTGCCGTCGGGATTGGTCGACGAACACCGAATCGCCCGTCCCCGTCCGCCGGATCGCGGCGACGCAGTCCGCGAGACTGGTGCCGGGCGGGACGGTCACGGGTTCACGTCGGCTGAGGACCTTGAGGCGCTCGTCCGCAACGGACGGCGCACGCGCAGTCACGGCGCGTTCGGTGAGTTCACTCACGAGGCAAGTGTAGTCGGTCCCCTCCCTGACTAGCCTCCGGCGGTGCAACGCCGCCACACGCATCGGGATCGTCCTCGTCCTCGATCTCCGCCTGCGCCTTCGGCTCCGGCGGGCTCTTCGCCCAGCCCGTCTATCGAGCAGGGCGTCGGGTGGCATGTCCTGTCCGCCTGGCGCTTCGGTTTCGGTGCTCTGCTGGCCTGGCTGTGGGTGCTCGCCTGGCCGGACCGCCGACGCGGGCTGCGGCTGCTCGATCGCCGGACCACGCTCGTCGCTGTAGCCCTCGGGATCCTCTACACGGCCAACTCCGGGACCTATTACGCGGGCCTCGAGGAGGTGCCTGTCTCGCTGGCGTCGCTGATCGTCTACATCTATCCGGCGATCGTCGCAGTCATCGCCCTGCGGGTCGGGCGGCGGCTCGAGGGCCGTCGGCCGTGGTTCGCGCTGACGCTCGCGCTCGTCGGCGTCGCCCTGGCGGTCGGCGGGATTCCGGAGGGCGCGCGGCCGCCTGTCGCCGCGCTCGCTCCTGATCGTCGCCTCGCCGATCATCTACTCGATCTGGATCGTGCTGTCGGCGCGACTGGCCGGCGAGCGGCGGGAGAACCTGGGGCGCGATGCGGGCGACGGCGCGGATGCGGCGGCGGCCACCGCGCTGATGATGACCGCGACGGCCGGGACGTACTGGCTCGGGGCGGTCGTGTTCGGGGCGCCGGTGACGCCCGACCAGATCCCGCCGGCCGCCTGGCCGGGGTTGATCGGCGTCGGCGTCGTTGCGACGTTCATCGCGATCCAGACGTTCTACGCCGGCGCGCGGCGGATCGGCGCTGCCCAGGCGGCGCTCGTCAGCACGATCGAGCCGATCTGGACGATCGTCCTCGCCGCGCTTCTGTTCGGTCAGTCGCTGGGCCCGATGCAGCTCCTCGGTGGGGCGTTCATCATCGTCGGCGTGCTGATTGCCCAAGCACCGCCCGAGACGTTCAGCTCGATCCGGCCGGGCGTTCGCCTGGCCGACGAGTGACCGATAAAGGAGGATCGCAGGATGACGAAATCGCAGGTCCTGACCGACGAAGCGCCGAAGCCACTCGGCACCTACTCCCAAGGGATCCGGGCCGGCAACTTCCTGTTCACGGCCGGCCAGGTCGGCGTCGACCCCGCAACGGGCGAGCTCGCCGGGGACACAATCGAGTCGCAGACGACCCAGGTGATCAAGAACCTGACCGCGATCCTCGCGGCCGAAGGCGCGACGCTCGCCGACGTCGTGAAGGTGACGGCCTTCCTCGCCGACATGTCGCTTTTCCCGGGCTACGACGCGGTCTACCGAGCCCACTTCCCGGAGCCGTTCCCGGCGCGTTCGTCGGTCGGCGTCAACCTGGGGCGCTACCTGGTCGAGATCGAATTGGTCGCGGTCCTTCCCGACTGAGGCGGAGTCCGGCGCCCCGCGGCGCCGGGCCGGGCCGCCGTTCGAACGCCGGGCGTTCCTGCGGGCGATCGGAGCCGGGCTCGTCGGTCGGTTCGCACGCCGGGCGAGCGAGTCGGCGACCGGGGCGGAGCTCGTCGGTCGGTTCGAACGCCGGGCGAGCGAGCCGCCGCCCGTTCAGTCGCGGACGGCGGCTAGGGCGGCGCTGGCGCCGCCTGAAACGAGGGCGCCGTCGGCGCCGATCCCTACGAACCGGAAGCCCAGTTCCAGGAGGCGGGGCACGACCGCCGGCGTCGTAGACCAGGATGCCCGGCCGCCTTGCCGTGCGCGCGGCATGCGTCGATGACCGTGTCGAGCGCCGCGAGATACGTCTTGTGGTCGAACTGGCCGGGCACGCCGAGCGAATGCGACAGGTCGGCCGGCCCGACGAACAGGACATCGACGCCGTCGATCGCCGCGATCGCGTCGGCCTCCCTCAGGGCGCCCACGGACTCGATCTGGACGATGCCGACGATCCGGTCGTTGATCTGCCCGACATCGGCGTGGGCGACGGTGCCGAGGCCCGCACCGCGTGTCCGGAGGGCGACACCGCGGACACCCTGCCGGCGGGTAGCGCAGGAACGTCACGGCCTCGCGCGCCTCGTCGGCCGACTCGAGGCGCGGGACCATGATCCCCGTCGCGCCGAGGTCCAGCGCTCGCCCGATCCGCAGCCGCTCGCCGGACTGGGTCCGGACCATCGCGGCCGCACCGGTCGATTCGACCGCCATCAGCATCGCCGGAAGGTCGGCCTCTGTCCCGGAGCCGTGCTCGAGGTCGACGAGCAGCCAGTCGTAGCCAGCCCGGCCGCAGAGCTCCGCGGAGGCCGGCGACGACAGGTCGAGGAACAACCCGAACAGCGTTTCGCCGCCGAGCACGCGGCGGCGAAATCGATCGGTTGACTCGGCGGGCATTCTGGCGCCTCCCTGGGCATGAAACGTCGGGAGGCCAGTATCCCTCCGAGGTGGGCGGCCTGCGCGCCGCAACGGCTACTTGTCGAGAATCCGGTCGGCCTTGCGGTCGATCTTGGCCTTCTCGGTCGCCGTGAGATTGCCCTTTTTCTTCTGCTGCGAAGCGCGAGCCTTCGCATTGCGTGCGTGGGCCTTGTCAGGCATCGGGTACTTCTTCTCTTCCGGCAGCCCGAACTGGGACTCCTTCAGGGAGTCGCGCTTCTTCTCGGTCAATTCAGCCATGGCGGCTTACCTCCTGACTGGGAAGCCTGCGCCCCGTTGCGAAACCTGCGCGAGAGACCGGGGTGCGATCGCATTGCAGCGGCCTTGAACGTTCCGGGAGCGGCCGGCTCCATACTCAGTGAGGCGGCCAGGCGGCCGCCACCCGAGGGGCCGGGCGGATGCAGCAGCAGGATCTCGTAGTTCGGGCAGCGAAAGGTGATCGCGACGCGTTCGCGGCGCTGGCCACGAGCCGCATCGATCGCTGCTACGCCCTTGCTTACCGAATCCTGCGCGACCAGCCCCGCGCCCAGGATGCCTGCCAGCAGGCCCTGCTTGGCGCGTGGCGGGACCTTCCGACCCTCCGCGACCCCGAGCGATTCGACGCCTGGCTGCACCGCCTCGTCGTCAACGCCTGCTACACGGAATCGCGCAGCACACAGCGCTGGAATACCGCACTTCGAGTCCTTTCCGTCGCTGCTACGACTCCCGATCCGGCGAGCTCCGTCGCCGATCGCGAAGCCCTCGAGAACGCCTTCGGCCGGTTGTCTCCGGAGCACCGGGCCGTGGTCGTCCTCCATCACCACCTCGGGTATCCGCTGACGGAGATCGCGGAGACCCTTGGCATTCCCGTCGGGACCGCGCGGTCCCGCCTCCACTACGCGGTCCGTCAGCTGCGGGCCGTGCTCGATGCGGGCGCAGTGTCCGCTGCCAACCCCGAGGAGCGACCCGCATGAACCGATCGGACGAGCCGCTCTTCGATCCACGCATCGCCGACTGGCTCGAGGACGACCCACACGCGGCGCCGGACCAGGCGCTCGACGTCGTGCTCGCTGCCTTCCCATCGATCAAGCAGCGGCGCGCCTGGCGCGTGCCGTGGAGGGTTCCAGGAATGAATACACCGCTTCGCCTCGGGCTGACGGCGGCGGCCGTTGGGGCCGTAGCCATAGGGTCACTGTTAGTCGTCAACCGCGGGACCAGCGGGCCAGGAGGCCAAACGCCCGCGCCGACTGCCAGCCCCGCGCCGACCGCCACCCCCGTGCCGAGCTCGAGCTCATCCGCCAGCAAGGACCTACTCGATGTCTCGACGTGGACGGCCTTCACCTCGCCCCGCTACGGCTTCAGCGCGAGGTATCCGGCAACGTACCGGGCCGTCCCGTCAGAGACCTACTGGCGGATGCCCGACACCGCGGGCAACATGTTCGACGGCTTCCAAGGCGCTGGCGCCGCCAAGTGGCTCAACGGCATCTCGACGCTGCTCCCCGTGGGCGCAACGCGGGATGACTGGTATGACGAGTATCGACGGGACCTCGTCGAGGACGACAATCCCTGGGAGCCCGCAACCTGCTTCACGGCCCGGGAGGACTGGACCTCGACGACCGTCGACGGCCATGTGGCGGACCTTCGAGTCGGTTGCGAGGCGCTGGAGGCCTTCGTCTTCGTCGAAGACCGGGTCTACTTCTTCGGCGGCTACGCCTACGAGACACTCAATCCCCCGACCGCCGAGCCGGGCGTCTCGGATGAGCTCCGGGACCTGTTCGAGCTGTGGCTCACGACGATCACGCTCGATCCGGCGTCGGCGCAAGAGCCCGCGCTCACGCCGGTGCCAAGCTCGACCTGACTCGAGGACCCTCGCCGGGCCGTCAGTCCGGGAACGCCTCCGGGCCTCGCTCCGCGAGCTCGGAGGCTTCCTTTGCGTGGTCGTCTGACGGCAGCCACGAGTACGGGTAACGGTCGTCGTCGAGCTCCATCGCCGCCTTGGTGACCTTCAGCGGATGGAAGGTGTCGACCATCACCGCCAGCTCTTCGGTCCGCTCCTTGCCGATCGAGGCTTCGACCGTCCCCGGGTGCGGCCCGTGGGGGATGCCCGCCGGATGGAGCGTGAACGAGGCGATGTCCACGCCGCGTCGACTCATGAAGTTGCCTGCGACGTAGTAGATGACCTCGTCGCTGTTGATATTCGAGTGGTTGTAGGGCGCCGGGATCGCCAGCGGGTGATAGTCGAACTTGCGCGGCACGAACGAGCAGACGACGAAGTTCCGGGCCTGGAAGGTCTGGTGGACCGGCGGCGGCTGGTGGACCCGGCCGGTGATCGGCTGGAAGTCGCCGATGTTGAAGCGGAACGGCCAGAGGTAGCCATCCCAGCCGACGACGTCGAACGGGTGATGGGTGTAGTGGTAGGCCGTGATCCGATCGGCCGACCGGACGTCGATGACGAACTCGCCTGCCTCGTCGCGAGGCGCCGCCCCCGGTCGGGGCGTGGAGGTCGCGCTGCGAGTACGGCGAGTGCTCGAGGAGCTGGCCGTAGTCGTTCCGATAGCGCTTCGGCGGCTCGATCTCGGACGGCGCCTCGAGGTAGAGCATTCGCTGCTCGGAACCCGCGTCGGGCTCGAGCCGCCACGTGGTCCCGATCGGCAGGACGAGGTAATCGCCCGGTCCATACCGCAGCGGCCCGAACACCGTGTCGCAGACGCCGGTCCCCTCGTGGACGAAGAGCATCTCGTCGGCGACCCCGTTGCGGTAGAAGCGACCTTCGGGCATCGGCTCGGCGGGCCGAACGACGCCGAAGATCACGTCGTTGTTGAAGTACAGCGGGACTCGGCCGGTTAGCGCGTCGCCGCGCGGCTCGACGCCGCCGGTCTTCGTCAGCCGATGGCGGTGGAGATCATCGTCGGCCGCCTCCAGCTGGACGCGCCGAACGGGCTCGATCTTGTGGGTCCGGGTCGGCGGGACGAGGTGGTAGAGGATCGACGACCGGCCGGTGAAGCCCTCGACGCCGAACAGTTCCTCGGCGTAGAGGCTCCCGTCCGGGGCGCGGTGCTGGGTGTGGCGCTGCTGCGGGACGCTGCCGCGCTGGACGTAGTACATGGAGAGACTGGCCTCCTCGGGGTCGAGGTGGCCAGTCTAGTGCCGTGTCAGGGTTCGATCTGGATCGAGTCCACGATCGCCTGGAGCTCTGCCAGGTCTGAGACTGTGGTTCCCGGGAAGTAGGCGGTTTCCACCACGACGCGGATGCCTTCGACATCGAGGATCCAGAGATGCCGTTGGTGGCTAGGTCCCTGAGCGGGCATCGAGGGCATCCAAGGGTAGAAGCCCAAGGTGCAGTCGGTGATATCCGACGGTAGCTGCAGGTCCAGGTACTTCCCGCTGTATCCACCGAGCGAAACGCTCGTGGGAGGCGTGGCGTCGAGGAGGGGGTGGTCGGCAAGCGCGTTCGCGAAGTCGTCGACGCTCGGTCCGACCGGGATCTCAGGCACAGCGTCGACCTTGATGCAGGGGTCGCTGCGTAGCCAGCCGCCACGGCCGAAGAGAAGGCCCATCCCCTTGGGCGCCACCCAGCCCGTGGCCGGTTTGTTGATCGCGGCTCCCGCATCGTTGGAGGCCCATCCGTCGGGAACGGTGAACGTGATGCGGATGGTGTCGTCTCGAACCGTTTCGCTACAGCCCGGCTGGGGCACGTACTCGCAGACGCCATTCCCGTTCGGCGGTGCGAACGGCTTCGCCATGTGTTGACCCGCCTCTAGTGGGCCCGACCCGATCGGACCTGGCGACGGGCTCGCGTTCGGCGAGGGGATGGGAGTCGGCGATGTGGTCGGAGTCGATGTCGCCGTCGGGCCGGGCCCGCCGACGTCTGATTGACCCGGTCTACCGAGCATGAACAGAGCGCCGCCGACCGCGAGCACGCCGATGACGGCGACCGTGGCGACGCGGGCCGGTGTGGTCATCTTGGGCAACCTCCACGGGACGTGCCAGTCCCGCTCTTGTGATGTCGTTTCGATGCGGAGGAGGGCGGCCTCTACGGCCCGATCCGGCGCCTGAGTTGGGCCGGTTTCGATCCACGAGCGTGCGGCGCGTTCGACGGAACGGTCGTCGTTCATGCGAGTCGCCCTCCCTGGACGATGGACTCCGGCTCGGCCGTCAGGGCGTCGCGGAGTGCGGCGATGGCGTAATGAAGGCGCGATCGGGCTGTCCCCGCGGGGATGTCGAGGAGTTCGGCAACCTCCACGAGGGGCAACCCGAGGTAGTGGTGCAAGACGAAAACCGCCCGCTGGTCGATCGGAAGCCGGCCATACGCCCGCTCCAGTTCGTCGCGGTCGACGACGGCGTCGCTGCCGTCCGGCGTCGATGGCCCATTGACGGGCAGGACCCGGACGGTCGCCGTCCAGCGGCGAGCCCGCTGCGATTCGTCGTAGCAGGCGTGGACGAGAATGCGATGAATCCACGCCTCGAACCGGTCTGTGTCCCGAAGCTTCGGGATCCGGCGCCAGGCAAGGACGAGGGCGTTCTGCAGCGCGTCCTCGGCGAGTCCAGGGTCGCGCAGGATCCGGAAGGCGACCGCGTAGAGAACGTCGCTGACCTGGTGCACCAGGACGGTGAACGCCTCTCGGTCGCCCCGACGGGCCTGCTCGACGAGGTCTCGATCCACCCCTCGACCTCCGGTGGACGGCAGCCGTGATGGCCGCGGACTAACCACTATGACGGGAGGCAGTCGGCAGAACGTTCAGTCAGGCCGCTAGATCCCCACCCGGTCGCTGCGGCGCTCGAGGAAGACGACGTCGCGCCATTGCCCGGCGATGTCGCGCCCGATCCGCTCCTGGACGCCGATCCGGCGGAAGCCCGCGCGCTCGTGGAGGGCGAGGCTTGCCGCGTTCTCGGCAAGCACCCCGGCCAGGAGCGTCCATACGCCGGCCGCCTCCGAGGCGGGCACGAGCGCCTCGAGGAGCGCCCGCCCGACGCCGCGACCGCGGGCCGCCTCGTCGACGTACACGCTCTCCCAGGCGACGCCGGCGTAGACCTCCCGCGTGGAGTAGCGACCCAGGGCCGTCCAGCCGACGACACGATCGCCGATCCGGGCGACCAGCCGGCAGTCGCGCCGGTGACTCGCGTGCCACCGGGCCCAGTCAGGCGCCGTCGTTTCCAGGGTCGCGTTGCCGGTTGCGATCCCCTGGATGTAGATCTCGAGGACCGCGGGCCCGTCCTCGAGGGTCATTGGTTCGATCCGGATGGGCGCGGCCGTGTCGCCCATCTAGCCGCTTCGTCCCCGGGCGTCGACCGGCCAGATTCCTTCGATCGTCCCAGCCCGGACGGCAACGAACGTGTCGAAGAGATCCACGACCGGGCAGACGTGGTTCGGGACGATCGCGACGACCTCCCCGAGTCGGGGCCGATCGACATCTGCGGGCGCACTCACGACGCCGTGATAATCGATGTAGACGCTCGATCACGAGGGCCGGGAAGCCGACGATCGCGCCGTAACCCGTCGAGCCACTCAGCGCGATCCTTTGTAAGCGCCTTGGCGCCGGCATCGAGGACGATCCTGTCGGCGTGGACCGAGACGACGGTCGCGGCGACGACGAGCGCGCAGCCATCGGCGGGGATCGCGCCCAGCAACCATTGCTGGCGATCGCCGTAGACGTATGTCCCGGCCCGGATCTCCCCGACACCGCCCCCGGCGGCGGTGAGCATCGTCGGCGTCGAGCCTGCGCTGATCGTCTCGATGCTGAAGCCGTCGCGCGACGAGGGCCGCCGCGGCCTCGCCGAGCGTCCGCGACCTCGTCGGCGCCCGCGCTCTCGGCCAGACCGGGACCGATACCCGTGGCCGCCGTGGCTGAACACGCCCGCAACGACGAGGCCCGCATCGCGGGCGGCTCGAGCGACCTCGACGACGGCCTCCGGCGACGCGAGTCCAGTCCGATGGAGGCCCGGGTCGATCTCGACGAGAACGACCAGCGGGAAGGGCGTTGCGTCGATAGCCGCCGCGAGATGGCGTGCGCCGGCCACCGAGTCGACGCCGATTCGGAGCCTCGGAGCCGCGTTGTGGAGCGCCCGGATCCGATCGGCCTTCGAGCCGTCCGCCCAGACCGGATACGCGAGGAAGATGTCCTGGATCCCGGCGGCGACGAACACCTCCGCCTCGCCGAGCGTCCCGACCGTGATCCCGCCTGCACCCGCGTCCAGCTGCAGCCGGGCGATCGCGACGCTCTTGTGCGTCTTGGCATGTGGGCGGAGCGCGATCCCGCGCCGGCTCCATCTCGTCCTGGAGACGAGCGATGTTCGCCTCCACCCGGTCGAGGTCGACGACGAGTCTGCGGCGTGTCGAGGCCGGCCTGCAACGCCGGAAAGGTCAGCTCGTCGGCCTGGCGCGCGGTTGCCTCGCTCATCGCGGCCGCTCGACGATCGGCGCTCCGCAGCTCACCGAGCCGCTCGACCCGCAAGCGTGACCTCGTCGCCCGGCTGCAGGTAGCGACCGAGCGTCTCGTCGCGAACCTCGAGGAGGCAGCCCGTCCCCGACGGTACCCGACCCGATCAGGTCGCCGGGTCGGAGGCGGACGTCGGCGGACGCGCGCGCGAGCATCTCGCCGAAGCTGAACTGCGCGTCGGACCAGCGGCCCCGCGACGTCTCCGTGCCGTTCACCTCCGCCGTCATCGTCGAGGTCGGGGCCCGGTCGCGCCGGCCTTCCGCGCGTCCTTCAGCTCGTCCGGGGTCACGAGCCATGGCCCGATCGAGATCGCGAAGTCCTTGCCCTTCGCAGGCCCGAGGCGAACGGTCGTCTCGTCGCGCTGGAGGTCGCGGGCCGACCAGTCGTTGAAGATCGTGTAGCCGCCGATCGCCTCTTCGGCCCGTCCGGTCGGCAGGTCGCGGGCCGGCGTGTCGACGAGGGCGGCGACCTCGAGCTCGTAGTCGAGCTCGGACGAGATCGCCGGCGACCAGACCGGCTCGTCGGGTCCGCGGATCTCCGAGACGTTGCCGAAGTAGAAGATCGGCAGGCGATACCAGGCTTCGGGCACCTCGCCGCCGCGGCGCTCCCACATCGTCTTCGACGTGGCCCTCGAACGCGTAGAAGTCGCGGAGCGACGGCGGCTGGAGGATCGGGCGGCCCGAATCGCAGTCCGGACGCGTCCAGGACGGCGTCGTCGTCCCCGTCGTCGTCCGCTTCGGCTCGCGGAACAAACGAGCCGACAAGCTCCGCGAGCGCCTCGACGCGGAGGCCGGCCGCAAGGTGCTCGTCGAGTGTCGTGATCGGCTGTCGGTGGAGGACGGAGTCGTGGGCGAGCCCCGGATCGGCCCGCGACCGCCCGCCGACGGGCGACCTCCAGGTCGAGCCACCGCGCGGGGCGCTCGCCCGAGTCGAGACCGGCGGCCAGCCGCCACGGCGCCCCGGCCGGCGCATGGAGCTCGCGAACGTGGGCGATCTTCATCGAGCGCGAGTGTATCCGCGACCGCGGCCGCGAGAGCGCGCCGCGCCGGGCCTGCGATGCAGTTTCGCGGTCGCACCACCGGCCGAAGGTCACGCTCGAGTACCGCAATTGGGGGATGCACTCGCCCGTTCGGGCACCGCACGCTGTCCTCGTCACATGCCGCCCTCAACTGACGCCGACCGCACCATCCCCGGCGACGGCGATCTCGTCGAGCCCCAAGCCGACGCGAGAGCGCGCCAGCTTGCCGTGCTCATCCGTGCCGTCGCCATCGCCGGTGCGTTGGTCGGCGGCCTTGAAGCGCTCTTCGGCTTGGCCTACGGCGAGGCGCGCGCCGTCGTCCTCGGGCTGGCCGCCATCACCTACGCAATCTGGCTGGCCAGAGTTTCGAGCGGTTCGACGACTCGCGACAAGCAGAGACGATCGCCCGAATCGCCGCCGTGACGCTCGTCCTCGTCGCGCATGGCGGCCGTCCTCGAGCCTTCCATCGCATTCGCCGATGGCGATCGCCGTCGCTGCTCCCGGCCGTCCTCGTCCTGCCGTTCCTCGGCAGCCGGGCCATCGGCCGAGTCCTGGTCATTGGCGGATTCGTCGGACTCGGTTCGGTCGTCGCCGGCGAGCTCCTGCCGCGTGGGCGATCGGCTGCCGGCAGCCCTGACTGCCGCCGTCGCGTCCCTGACGCTCATCCTCGTGTTCGGCTTCCTGCTGATCTTCCTGTGGAGGTCAGCCGGCGAATGAAGTCGACCGCCGACGACCTCCGCAGCATCGTCGCGATGTCGAACGACCTGTCGCGGACGATGGACCCGCAGCTCGTCGGCGACCGGATCGCTCGCCACATCGCGCTGGCCGTCGGGACCAACGACTGCGCACTCAGCTACTGGGACCATGCCGGTGATCGCCTCGTCACGCTCGGCTACTTCCCGCCCGAGCGACGCGGCACGCTCCAGCCGTCGTACTCGCTCGCCGACTACCCGGAGACGCGGCGCGTCCTCGAGCTGGCCGCGCCGCGGTGATCATCGACACGGCCGATCCGAACGCCGACCGCCAAGGAGGTCGCCTACCTCAAGTCGATCGACCAGCGGAGCATGGCGATCGTCCCGCTCATCGCGGCCGGCACGACGATCGGGACGCTCGAGCTGACGTCGGCGCGGAGCGGCGCGTTCGACGCCCGCGGCACGTCGAGATCGCGACGATGCTCGCGGGCGAGGCAGCGATGGCCCTCGAGAATGCCCGCCTCTACGACGAGATCCGACACCAGGCCCTGCACGACGGCCTGACCGGACTCGCGAACCGGGTCCTCTTCCGCGACCGGGTCATCCAGGCGCTCGAGCGCAGCCGCGGGCGCGACGGCCGGCCGTTCGCGGATCCTGTTCATCGACCTCGACGACTTCAAGGTCCTCAACGACACGCTCGGGCACGCCCGAGGCGACGACGTCCTTGTCGCGGCTGCGATGCGGGTCGCCGCGTCGCTCCGCCCGAGCGACACCGCCGCACGCCTCGGCGGCGACGAGTTCGCGGTCCTCCTCGAGGACGTCGGCGACGAGGAGACGGGCGCTGGCGATCGCGATCCGGCTGGCCGATGCGCTGCGCGAGCCGCTCGACCTCGGCGACGCCTCGCCGGTGATCGCCGCGAGCATCGGGGTCGCGCTGAGCGGCACGGACGGCGAGACCGCCGACGACCTGCTGCGCAACGCCGACGTCGCGATGTACGCGGCGAAGTCGTCGTCGCGCGGCCGGGCCGAGCTCTTCCGTTCCGCGCTCCGGGCCGAGGCCGCGGCGCGCAGTGACCTTGCGGCGCTCCTCCGCGGCGTCGACCAGCGCGGCGAGCTGCGCCTCGACTACCAGCCGATCGTCGAGCTCGGCGAGCGGCGTCCGTCGTCGGCCTCGAGGCGCTCGTCCGGTGGCAGCCGCCGGATCGGCCGCTGCTCATGCCGATGCCAGTTCATCGATCATCGCCGAGGAGACCGGCGACATCGTGCCGATGGGCCGCTGGATCCTCCGCGAGGCGTGCCGCCAGACGCGCGAATGGCAGCTCCGGCTCGAGCCTGCCCGATCCTCGAGGTCAGCGTCAACCTGTCGGCCCGACAATTCCAGGAGCACGACCTCGTCGAATCGGTCCGGTCGATCCTCGCGGAGACGGGCCTGCCGGCATCGACGCTGATCCTCGAGATCACCGAGAGCGGGCTCATGCAGCGGACGGCCGGCACGATCGGCCGGCTCGCGGAGCTGCGCTCGCTCGGCATCGATCTCGCGATCGACGACTTCGGGACCGGCTACTCCTCGCTGAGCTACCTCGAGCGCTTCCCGGTCGACATCCTGAAGATCGATCGCTCGTTCATCGCCGGCGTCACCGCGAACGGTGAGCGTCCGGCGATCGCCCGGGCGATCGTCGATCTCGGGCGGACGCTCGGGCTCAAGGTCGTCGCCGAGGGCATCGAGCAGCCCGACCAGGCCGAATGGCTGATCAGCCTCGGCTGCCCGCTGGGCCAGGGCTACCTGTTCTCACGACCGATGGGCGTCGACGCCACGGAGGCGTTCCTGGCGGCCGACGCGACGCGCCGAGTCCAGGCACCGCCGACCTCGGAAGCGGCCCGGACCGCCCGGCGGCGGGCGGCGACGAAGCTACGGCTCGTCTCCGGCGAGTAGGGCGGCCGTCCTCAGAACGGCTTGAACATCATCAGCCAGATAAGGATCAGCAACCCGCCGATCCCGATAACGCCGATGACGTCCGGGCGTCGCGTGTCGACCAGTGCTGCGAGCTCCTCCGCCGATACGGGCGTTGGGTCCGGGGCGTCCTTCGGGGTCTCGTAACCTCGCAGCCCGACCGCCTCGCGGACGCGGCCGTAATAGCGCGACGCCAGGATGTACATCAGGACGGTGATCGTCACCAGGACCGCGATGGCCGCCCAGATCCAGCCTCGGCCGAAGTGGCCGCCCATGATGCCCGCAACGATCCCGGCGATGAGCAGCGTCAGAAGCGCGCCGTAGACGAGCCCCAGGCTCCTGCTCGAGAGCTCCAGCAGCGCCCTGATCCGCGCTGGGTCGCGTTCGCGGCGGATCTGGTCGGAAGTCCACATCGACGCGCCGTGGCCCATGACGAACAGGAACGCGGCTGCCACGTGGACGAATACAACCCACGGATACCACTCCATCGCACCCTCTCCTGCGATCGATGGCGGCTGGTCGTGCCGCCACGCTCACGGCGAGGATAACGCTCCGACGTGATCGATTCGGCCGAAAAGTGAACGCGCGGCGATCGCACCGAGCCATCATTAGTGGACCGCGCCCCCACCGGGCGCAACGAGGGACTCGCGGTGGATCGGGATCTCGTCGAGGCGGCACGAGGCGGAGATCGGGAAGCGTACGTCGACCTGATCCGCCCTCGGACCAACCACCTCTACGCGGTCGCACAGCGAATCCTGCGCGACGTCGATCGGGCCGAGGACGCCCTCCAGGAAGCGCTGGTGATCGCCTGGCGCGACCTTCGGGGGCTCCGCGATCCGGACCGATTCGACGCGTGGCTGGGCCGCCTCCTCGTCCATGAATGCATCGAGCAGGCGACGCGTGAGCGCCGCCGCGTCGCAAACCTGCGGGTGCTGCCGGTCGACGGGCCGGCCGCGCCCGATGACCTGCTGACCGTCGCGGATCGGGACCAGCTCGAACGCGGGTTCCGCCGCCTTCCAGCGGACCAGCGGGCGATCCTCGTGCTCCATCACTTCGCGGGCTACGCCCCGTCCGAGATCGCCGAGATGCTCGGGATCCCGGCCGGCACGGCCCGTTCACGACTCCATAACGCCCATCGCGCCATGCGCGCCGCGCTCGACGCGGACGCTCGATCCGTTCTGATGGGAGGTCGTCCGGCATGACGCACGAACGCGACATCGAACGCCTCCTCGACCGCTGGCTCGACGACGGCCCGAGCATTGCTCCGGACCGTGTGATCGACGTGGTCGCCGATCGGATCGACCGTGTTCCGCAGCGACTCGCCTGGCGTGCGTCCAGGAGGGACCCCAACGTGAACCCATACCTCAAGCCGCTCCTCGCGGTGGCCGCTGTCATCGCGATCGCAGTCGCCTTCATCGCCGTCATCGTCAGGCCATCGGGCCCTGAGATCGGCGCCGCTGCCGAGTCAGCATCGCCGTCGCCATCGCCGTTGCCCACGCAATCGGCCTCTCCGGTGGCCGCAGCCACGCCGCCGTGGGATGACGGCCCCGGTCCCTGCGGTCTGAACGGACGATGCGGCGGCCCTGAGACGCCCGGCACCTACACATCGACGGGACTGAACCCCCCGGTCACGTACACCCTGACGACCAACTGGGTCAATAACCGGGACTGGGAGGATTTCTTCGTTCTGTACCCGGATACCCCTGCCAACCGGGCCAGCGCCGCTTCGGGCGGCGCTACGCCCTACATCTTGATCCTGGCCGGCACCGCGGTCTCACCAAGCGCGGCGTGTCAGGAGGATTTGCCAACGGACGAGATCGAGGTGAACGCGGCCCAGTTCGTCGAGTTCGTCTCGACGCGCGCGCGTCTGACGACGACCTCGGCGATCCCGGTGACGATCAGTGGGCTCAGTGGCCAGCAGGTGGACGCCCGAATCCAGCCGGGTTGGACAGGCTGCATCCCTGGCACACCGCTCAGCGAGGTCATCACCCCGGCCGACAGCGTTCGCTTCATCGTTCTGGACCGACCGGGCGATACGTCGCTGATGGTCCGGCTGCGGGCACCAACGGAGTCCGAGTCGTTCTTCGGCGAGGCAATGCCAGTCGTCGAGAGCTTCGTGTTCAACCTGACCAAGTGAGCCCGGCTCGGATCGACGGGCGCGGGAGCCTCGGCTAGAGGTTCCCGCGCTTCGCCTGCTCCCGCTCGATCGCCTCGAACAGCGCCTTGAAGTTGCCGACGCCGAAGCCGCGCGAGCCGTGCCGCTCGATGATCTCGAAGAAGAACGTCGGACGATCCTGGACCGGTCGGGTGAAGATCTGGAGGAGGTAGCCCTCCTCGTCGCGATCGGCCTCGATGCCGAGCTCCTCGAGCGTGTCCATCGGGACCCCGACGTCACCGACCCGATCGGCCAGCGTCGCGTAATACTCGTGCGGCAGGCCGAGGAACTCGACCCCGTTCTCGCGGAGCTGTCGGACGGTCCCGACGATGTCCTCGGTCCGCAGGGCGATGTGCTGGCAGCCGGGCGAGCGGTACCAGTCGAGGTACTCCTGGATCTGGCTCTTCTTCTTGCCCGTCGCCGGCTCGTTGATCGGGAACTTGATCCGGCCGTTTCCGTTCGTCATCACTTTCGACATCAGCGCGCTGTAGTCGGTGTGGATGACCTTGTCGTCGTAGTGGATGAGCTGGCTGAAGCCGAAGACATCGCGGTAGAAGTCGACGAACTGGTCCATCTCGCCGAGCCCGACGTTGCCGACGCAGTGGTCGACTTCGAGCAGGCTGAGTCCTTCGGCCGCCCGGGCCGGGTTCTTCACGCTGACGGTAGCCCGGCGCGAAGACGCCCTGGTAGTCGGTCCGGTCGACGAAGCTATGGCGGACCTCGCCATACGTGTAGACGGCCGAGCGGCGAAGCGTGCCGTCCTCGCCGCCGTCGAGTTCGGCCGGCTCGATCGCCGGTCGGCGCGCCGCGGCTCGTCGTCTCGCGGAACGCAGACTCGACATCGTCGACTGCGAACGCGATGTCCTTGACCCCGTCGCCATGCTCGCGAACGTGCTCCGCGATCTCGCCGTCGGGCGTCAGCGGGGCGGTGAACACGAACGTGATGTCGTTGCGCCGCATGACGTAGCTCGCCCGGTCGCGAACGCCCGTCTCGAGGCCGGAGAACGCGACTGGCGTGAAGCCCCACAGGGCCCGGTAGTAGGCCGATGCCTGGCGGGCGTTGCCGACCCAGAACTCGACGTGGTCGATTCCGTTGAGCGGCAGGAAGTCCTGCGCCTCGGCGTAGGCGTCTTTGTTCGTCCGGGCGCCGGCCTGGTTGGCGGCACCCCGGGCCACGGTGTCGGTCATGAGTTTCGACCTCCGTTCGAGGCGTGTTTCACGCGCGGCGGACCGGCGTGGACGTGTGGAGTCCCATGCTACCCCTCGCGTGCGACACTGCCGCGATGGACGAGGCGCTCGAACACCGTCTGGAGGCGAGCCGTGCAGCCCTGGCCGGGCTGCGGGTGGCCGTCGAGCATCGCGAGCCGTGGCCGCTGAGCCAGGTCTACGGTCCGGAACCGGAGTCCGATTGGGGCCCGAAGGAGGTCCTCGCCCACGTCGCCGAGATGGTCCCGTATTGGCTGGGCCAGATCGAGGCCCTCCTCGCCGCGCCGGCGGACGCGGTGCCGTTCGGCCGGGTGGTGACGGATCCGAATCGCATCGACCGGATCGGGCGTGACCGGGCGCTGCCAGCCGGTGAGCTGTTCGATGAGATCGACCGAGCCGTGGTCGACGCGGTCGCCCTCCAGGGACGCCTCGACGCCGACGCGTGGGCTCGGCGAGGCACACACTCGCGCCTTGGGGAAATGACAGTGGAAGGCATCGTGGAGCGGTTCGTCGTCGGCCACCTCGAGGAGCACGTCCGTCAGCTCGAAGAGATCCTTGCGCGGGGACCTAGCGTCGCCGACGCGACTGGCTGACCGCGGCGGTTTGCCGCAGAACGCGCTGCTCTCGCCGGCCGTTGCGGGCCGACAACTCGTACGACTGACCCGTAGTACCAGTACTGATGGGCCATTCCAGTCCATTGTCCCCTGGAGGTACTGTCCCCCCACCTGAGAGGCATGCTCTCAGAAGGGGGTCGGTCGAGAGGGACAACATGAAGATTCTGAAGTCGCACGCCTTCCGGGCGGCCCTCGCGCTTTCCGCGCTGGCAAGCTCGGCACTGGTCCTCGAAGCCGGCAAGCGCTGGCTCTAAGAGCACCGCAATGATCCGGCGGCATTGTCCGCCAAGCGATCGTCGAGCCGTCCGAGGCCCATCGGACGGCTCTTCAATTCCGCGACCTATCGGCTAGCATCCGGCGAATGGAGATCCCGGACTTCGGATCGAGCCTGCTCGACGTCGCCATCCGAACAGCGATCATCTACGTCGTCCTCATCGGCGGCCTTCGCCTCGCCGGTAAGCGGGAGATCGGGCAGCTCTCGATCTTCGATCTCATCGTCCTCCTGGTCATCGCCGACGCAGTCCAGAACTCGATGGTCGGCGAGAACACGACGCTCGCAGGCGGGATCGTCGCCGTCGTGACCCTCCTCACGATGGACAAGCTGCTCGACCTCTTGACCACCCGCGTCCCCAGGATTGGGAAGGTGCTCGAGGGCGAGCCCCAGGAGTTGATTCGCGATGGCGTCGTCCAGGCGGAAGCGCTCGAGAAGGAGGGGATCGACGACGAGGACCTAGCGGCCGCGCTCCGCGCTCACGGGGTCATCGAGGCATCGGAGGTCCGCCTTGCAGTCCTCGAGACCGACGGCACGATCAGCGTCGTCCCGCGGCGCCCCGACGACGGGACACCGTCCACGCCCGCTCAGCCGTCGCGAACAAAAGTCCTTTAGCGGCTGCCCTCCGGCTCGGTCTCGTCGAGCACGTGCTTCTTGAGGAAGGCGAGGATTCGGCCGAAGGCGTCGCGCCGATTCTCGCGCTTCTCCCAGCCGTGGCCTTCCTCGTCGTACCAGTGGACCTCGTGATGCTTGCCTTCGATCTCGAGGGCCTCGACCATCCGCTCCGTCATGAGCGGGACGACTCGTTTGTCCTTGCGGCCATGGAGAATCAGCAACGGGGCCTCGATCTGCTCCGCACGATAGACGGGTGAGCCGCGTCGATAGACCTCTGCCCGTCCCGGGTCGTCCGGCGAACCCATCTGGCGGCGGATGTCCAAGCGGCCCGGGCGGTCCCCGTGTCGGAAGCTCTCGGCAATCTCGGAATCGCCATACAGGTCAACCCCCGCCCGCCACAGGCCGGGCTCTTCGACCAAGGCCGACAGCACCAGATAGCCGCCGTACGAACCACCATAGATGGCCAGGCGCCCGTCCGACCAGGGCTGCTCCGCCGCCCAGTGAGCCGCATCGATCATGTCGTGGGCGTCGGCGTGACCCCATTCGTCATGGTTCGCGAGCCGGAACGCGCGGCCGTAGCCGGTGGAGCCGCGGAAGTCGACGTCGAGGACTGCGAAGCCCTCTCGGACGAGCAGCAGCTTGAACGGTGCGAAGCCGCGATACGCCTGCCAGTTCGGGCCGCCATGCGGGGACAGGACGACCGGCACCTTCTTCGAGCCGCGGCGGCCGGTCGCCTCGGCCGGCCGCCAGAGTGTGCCCTCGACCGCGAGCCCGTCGCGGGCGTTGAACTTGACTCGCTCGGCGGGGGTCCGATCAGCGGCGAGGGATGCGGCGACGACGGCCGGCATCGAGTTCGTCACCTGGCGGGGTCGCGCCGCTGCCGGGGCGACACCCGGCACCGGCAGCAGCCACAGGTCCTGCGGAGCAGTCTCGCTCTCCCCGACCGCAGCGATCCACGCGCCGTCGGACAGCCAGCCGACAGCACGCCAGACGCCCGGCCAGGGGTTGACGACCCGACCCGCGGACGCGGCAACGACGGCCGGTGGGTTCTTCGGCGGACGGCCGCGCCCTCGCTTGGCCGGCGCCCCGTCGCCCGACGACGCGACGACCAGATCGATGAGGCCGTCGTGCACGTCGATGTGGACGAAGCGGCCGCCGTCGGGCGACGGCAGCGCGGCATAGCCCGTGCCACCGGATGGCTCACCATGCTCGCGGTCGCCAGTCGTGAGGACTCGGCGCTCCCGGCCATCGGCGGAGAGCCGGACGGTCTGGAACCAGCCGCTCGTGTCGGAGCCGTAGAGCCAACCGCCGTCCGGCATCGGCCGGGCGCCGCTCGCCCACTCGTCGCCGCCGCCGGCGATGCGCCGTTCGTCGGCCGTTTCAACGTCGACGAGATGGATCTCACCAACCGAGTGGTCGGGCCCCCGCTGGGCGCCAATGGCGATGGTTCGGCCATCGGCGGACCAACTCAGGTCCTCGACGTCGATGCCGGTCGCCGACAGCTGGTGCGGCTCTGGCGCACGGGGATCGCGGGCCGGCCTGCCCCGCCGCGGTACGGGCGCGTCGACCACCCAGACCTGCGACCAGCCGCGCCGGCGCGAGATGAAGGCGAGCCGCCGGCCATCCGTGGACCAACGCGGAGCCGAGACCCCGGCTGGATGGCCGGTGACGCCGACGTCCCGCGACCCATCCGCCTCGATGACTCGGATCTCGTTGTCGCGGACGTAGGCCAGCCGGCGGCCGTCGGGCGACCACTGGGGGTCGGCGACATTCTTCTCGGACGCGGTCAGCTGGATGGGGTACCCGCCTCGCAACGGCAGCACGAACAGTTGCCGGGCGCCGGCGGCGTCAGCTGTGTAGGCGACGAAGCGATCCCGCGGCTGGAGACGGAATTCACGCGGCGATTCCATTGCGACGATCTGCTCGATCGACAGGCCGGTGGTGGATGCCCGCCCATTCCGACGCGGCGGATCCGGAGCTGCGCGTCGGCCGGTCACGCTCGCGGCCAGCCGATTGTGGCGGCGTAGGGACCGATGCTCGCGAGATGCGTCCGGACGTGGATGTCCGCGAGCGGCGCACGGCGCAGGTCGAGCCGACGCGCCGCGGCGGTGACCGTCGCCGTCGCCGCGCCGCCCGTCATCGCCCCCTCGGCCCGCGTGGTCCCTCGCTCATCGGGCGACGATGCGCTCCCCGCTCCGACCCTCGGTCGATTCTCCGACGCTCGCCTCGAGTTGATCGCCGAGCTCAATCGTGCGCCGGTAGGCAGCCCAGACGGCCTCGGAGAGGACCGTCCGCAGCCGCCCCGACTCCAGCTCGTGGAGCGCGGCAGCGCTCGTGCCGCCCGGCGACGTGACCATGTTCCGCAGCTCGGCCGGATGCATGCCCGACTGCTTGGCGAACAGCGTGCTCCCCTCGAGGGTCTCGATCACGAGATCGTGCGCGACGTGGCGTGGAAACCCGAGATGGACGGCCGCGTCGATGAGCGCCTCCATGACCAGGAAGACGTACGTCGGGCCCGTGCCGCTGACGGCGGTCGCCATCGCGACGAACTTCTCGTCGTCGACCTCGAGCTCCTTGCCGAGCGCACCTAGCAGGGTCGCCGCCTGTTCGCGCTGCTCAGGCGTCGTCTCCGGTGTGGGATACCAGACGGTCATGCCCTTGCCCAGCCTGGCCGGCGTGTTCGGCATCGCCCGGATGACCTGGTCGTGACCGAGCGTCCCGGTCAGCGCCGCGGTCGTCGCACCGGCGATGACCGACAGGACGAGCTGCCCGCGGCGCAGATGCGGTCCGATCTCGCGCCCGACGCGGCCGAGCATCTGGGGCTTGATGGCGAAGAGCACGACGTCGGCGCCGTCGATCGCGGCGACATTGTCGGAGACGACCCTGATGCCGTACTCGCGCTCGAGGTGGTCGCGGCGCTCGGAGCGCGGGTGACTGGCGACGACCTGGGCCGGATCGACGAGCTCGCCCCGGAGCAGCCCGGCGATCATCGCCTCGGCCATGACGCCTGAGCCGACGGTGGCAATGGTTCTGTTTGCCAGGGGGGCCATCGAGGGAGTATCGCACGGTGCGGTCGCCGCGCTGGGCCGCGGAGCATCACAGGTGGCCAGATATTCCCACCCGGAATGTTGGGCCCGATGCGGACCCCGAGACGCGGCTGATCATGGCTCCCCGGGGCCCATTTGATGCGCAATCTCGCATCAAATTCGCACCAGAGCGTCGAGGAGCAAGGACGCAAACCGGCCTAAGAGTCCCCCGGTGGATTCCTGGCCAGGTCGGCGCGGGGAGAGCGTCAGGCGCGCGCCTCGCCCAGCAGGAAGAACCGGCCGGTCGTCGTGACGCGCACGTCACGGAAGCCCGCCTTTTGGAGCGCGTCCTCCAGTTCGGCCGGCTCCCGGAAGACCTTGACGATCGTGTATTCGCGCCCGTCCTCGAGGCGGCGGACCGCAAGATCGGCGTCGGGCGGATCATGGTCGGCCGCGCCCGACTGCGGGTCAGGGAGGGAGTCGATGAACGCGAGGATCCCGTCGGGCTTGAGCCAGCGGCGGGCGAGGGCCAGGAAGGAGTCGGTCCGGTCGCGCGGGACGTGGCTCAGCCAGAAGCCGAAGAACAGGGCATCGACCTGGCGGTCCGGTTCGGCCCAGGCGTTGCGGACGTGGAGGTGAGCACGGAGGCGATGGGCGACGAGCCGCTCCCGGGCGCGCTCCAGCGGGGCCTCCGCCGCGTCGTAGATCGAGAGGTCGCCCTTGGACGCGAGGAGCGGCGACCACCATCCGGTGCCCCCCGCAAGCTCGACGATCTCGCCACGGATCGGCAGGCCGTCGAGCCAGGTTCCGGCGCCGTCGAGCTCGGCATCCCAGGCTGCGTCGTGAATTGGCCCGCGGGCGTACCGACCGCGGCGCAGATACCAGTCGTCGTACTCGCCGGCTCGGGCCTCGTAGTAGGCGATCATCTCGGCGTCGTGGTCCGGAGAAGATCCGGCAGGTGTCGCGATCCTCGCGGGCGGCGCGGCCTCACCCGGCGGGACCGCCGACTCGTTCGAGCCACTGCCCGAGGCCGCGCGAGCCGTCAGCGCATCTCGGAGCCGGAACCGGAGAAATGGGTTGTCGCCCGCCCGGCCGAGACAGTCCGGACAGAGCCGTGCCCAGCCCTCCAGATCGTCCGGGGAGCGCGTCGTCCACTTCGTTCCACACCACAGGCAGTCGAACGTCGCCGGGGGACCGCCGACCGAACCTGGCACCTGGCTCACTCCATTGGGGTCCAGCTGCCCGGCGGCGAGGTCTCGACGAAGGCATCGGGGTCGAAGATCTCGGCCAGCGTCTCGATCCCGTCGAGGACCCTCGGGCCCGGACGCGAGAAGTAGGCGGAGCCGTCGAGCGCGAAGACGTTGCCGCTGCGGACGGCCTCGATCTCCTTCCAGTCGATCGGACGGGGCGTTCGCTCCCATTCGGCCACGGTCTCGGCCAGGTGGAAGCCGCACGGCATGAGCAGGATCATCTCGGGATCGACGTCGACGACCGAGAGCCAATCGGTCTGGCGGGAGGCCTCGCCGTCGATGCCGAGCAGGTCCCAGCCGCCGGCCCGCCGGATCTGCTCCGGAACCCAGTGGCCCACAGCGAAGGGCGGCTCCAGCCACTCGAGTCCGACGACCCGCGGGCCTTCGCGGCCGTCCTTACGCCGCTCGTGGACGCGGGTCTCGACGATCCCGAGGCGCGTCCGAAGGCTCTCGACCAGCTCGACAGCCTCGTCCTCCGCGTCGGTCATGGCACCCACCGTCGAGATCGTGTTGAAGATGCCCTCGAGCGAGGTGGGCTCGAGCGAAACGACGGTGATGTCGGCATCGATCGCGCGCGCGACCTCGTTGACCACCCGGTAGCTCACGGCACAGACCTGGCAGAGCTCCTGGGTCAGGATGAGATCGGGCCGAGCCGCCTCGAGCGCCTCTTCGTCGAGCGCATACAGCGACGAGCCGCCATGGACCGCATCGCTGACCAGCCGGTGGATATCCGAGCTGCTCCTGGCCGTCAGATCGTGGACGCTGCTCGTCATCACGGGCGTCCCCGCAATCTCCGGTGGCCAATCGCATTCATGGGTGATCCCGACGAGCTCGTCGGCCAAACCCAGGGCAGCGACGATCTCGGTCGCTGAGGGGAGGAGCGAGACGATTCTCATCGGTGAAGCTGTCCGGGGACGGCCACCCTCAACGCGGGTGGCCCGAGCTCATCAGCCGGGTGGTTTCTCAGCATCGACGGCCGCCCTGGCCGCGGCCTTGTCTGTGTACCACGTCGCGTCGATCGCGGTGTACTGGGCCCACTCGGCCGGCAGGGACTCTTCCGGAAAGATCGCGTTAACCGGGCACTCGGGTTCGCACGCGCCGCAGTCGATGCATTCGTTCGGGTCGATGAAGAGCTTCCGGTCGACGCCCTCCTCGTAGTGGATGCAATCCACCGGGCAGACCGACACGCACGAGATATCGAGCACATCGATGCACGGCTCGGCGATCACATAGGTCATTCGACTCTTCTCCTCGGCCAAGCCGGACCCGACCCCGGCGCGGACCCGAAGCGTACCACCGGCACGCTCACTGAGCCCGTGACGGCTGCACGAATTGGACCGGAACGACCATCCCCTTCGCCCAGTGGCCGGGGATGTGGCACCCGATCATCAGGGTCGCATCGGCTGCGCCCGTGCCCACCGGCCGCGGCACCGTCCACACGACGTCGACCCGCTGGCCGGAGGCGATCACCACGCGGAGGCCTTCGACATCGGGCGGCACGCTAACCATGGGCGTGGGGCCGGGCGGATGACCGACGGTCGCGGCCTCGGCTGCCTCCCACGCATCCTGGACGGCCGCGTTCCCG
The DNA here is from genome assembly GCA_963720315.1 of uncultured Chloroflexia bacterium. Lineage (GTDB taxonomy): Bacteria > Chloroflexota > Limnocylindria > Limnocylindrales > CSP1-4 > CF-46. The sequence continues at coordinate 800,543 of CAVRFC010000005.1, read as the reverse complement.
ATCACCACCTCGTGGATCTCGAGGCCGCCGTTGACGAGGTGGAACAGGACCGTTTCGCCCGGAACCAGATCGACCGGGTCGGGCAGGAACTCCCAGTCCTTGGCGATGATGTTGACCTCCCGCGGCGCCGATGAAACCCCCGGCGCGATCCGCGGCGTTGCGGGTGGCGGGCCGGCCTCGCACGCAGCGATCAGGAAGACCGTGGCCAGCGTGGCGCGGCAAACCGCTGCGGTGAGTGTCACGGCCGGAGTCTATGGCGCGCGCAGGTAGCTCATTGCCGCGGTGGTTCGTGACACGTGCCAAGCGTCAACCGGAGCGCTCCGCCGACGAGCGGGAGCATCCGCCGGCCATCGGATGACCCGCCCGACGAGCCACGCGTCGATCGAATACCCGATCGGAGGTTGACCTAGGCTCTCTCAAAACGACGTTTGGCCTATCGCTCGCTCCCGTCTACATCGCGACGCGCCTGACCCGCGCTACTGGTCCGGCTGGTCGGGCCTGACCGCCGGCCCGACCGCGACGGACTAGAGCCAGCGCTTGCCTGCGTCGATGCCTAGAGCCAGAGCCGCTGTGGCGGCAAGCGTCAGAGCGGTGCGAATGAGACGTGCGTACTTGGCCATGGAGCTTCCTCCGGCCGGGCTCCCGGATGCCCGCCATTCGGCGGTTGACCCCATCGGGGAGTGCCCGGTCTTCCAATCCGCCGGCGTCAGTCTCGCTCGGAGCGCTTAGCTGCGACTAAACGCTGGCTTCACTGCGACACATCAGCGCAGGGAAACCCCCTACATCGATGGCTTGTAGTTCGGGTCGAGGTACCTGGCCGGGTCGTCGCGGAACTCGAGCAGGCAGCCCTTGCCGCAGAACCAGTAAGTCTTGCCCTCGTGCTCGAGCTTCAGGTCGGTCGTGTCGGTTTCGACCTCCATCCCGCAGACGGGATCGATCGCGATTGCCATGTCATTTGCTCCTTCCATGCTCGAGGGAGGATAGCCGCGTCGCCGCGGGACCGCCGCTGAGGGCATCTGGCGAAGTCCGGCGTACGATCTCGCGATGACACAGCCGGACGCGCCCGACCCGCGGGCCACCCTCGTGGCCGAACGCGACCGCCTCCGGGCCGAAGTGGCGACCGGGATTGTCGCGCCCGACGCAATGACCTACGGGTCGCAGGCCGCCGCGGCGAGCCAGGTCTTCGAGCAGCAGCGCGATCTCGCCCTTCGCGACCGCAACCAGGAGCACCTGGACCAGGTGGAGGCGGCGCTGCGACGGCTCGACGAGGGGACGTTCGGAGCCTGCGTCCGATGCGGGCGCCCCGTTGCCGCCGAGCGGCTCGAGGCACTCCCGTGGGCCGCCCATTGCATCGACTGCCAGCGGATCGTGGGGCGCGGCGGGTGAAGGCCCTCGAAACCGACGGGCCGGCCGCGGCCGACGAGGCGCCGCTGGTCGGGCTCGAACGGGTCCGCGCGGCGGCCGCCAGCCTCGCGGGTGTGGCGATCCATACGCCGCTAATTCCGTTCGGGCCGCCGGAGCACCGCCGCTTCCTCAAGGCGGAGAGTCTCCAGCCGATCGGCGCGTTCAAGATCCGCGGCGCCTACGTCGCGGTCGCATCCCTAACGCCCGAGGAGCGGGCCCGCGGCGTCATCACCTACTCGTCGGGCAACCATGCCCAGGGCGTGGCGCGCGCGGCGCGCCTCCTCGGCGTGCCTGCGGTCGTCGTCATGCCCTCGGACGCGCCCGAGATCAAGCGGGCGCGGGTGGCGGCCGACGGCGCCGAGATCGTCGTCGTCGGCACCGCCAGCGATGAGCGGCAGGCCGTCGCGGAACGGATTGCCGCCGAACGGGGCCTGGCGATCATCCCGCCGTTCGACGACGACCGGGTGATCGCCGGCCAGGGCACGGTCGGCCTCGAGATTGCCGAAGCGCTGCCGGACGTCGCGGCGGTGCTCGTGCCGATCGGCGGGGGCGGGCTCGCCAGTGGCGTCGCCGTGGCGATCCGGGCTCTGGTCCCAGACGCGCGGGTGATCGGCGTGGAGCCGGAGCTGGGCGCCGACGCGCGGGAGTCGCTTGCGGCCGGTCGGATCGTCACGTGGTCCGCGGACGACGTCTCGCGGACGATCGCCGACGGGACGCGGACCCGGGCGCTCGGCAGGCGGACGTTCGCCCATCTCGCGCGCATGCTCGACTCGATCGTCACCGTTTCAGAGGCAGAGATCGCGGCCGGGGTCCGCCTCGCCGCCGAAGAGAGCCGCCTCGTGGTCGAGCCGTCGGGCGCCGTGTCGGTCGCCGCGCTCGCGTTCCACGCCGGCGAGATCGGCCTTGACGCTCTGGGCGGCCGGCCGGTCGTTGCCGTCGTTTCGGGCGGCAACGTGGATCCGGAGCGATACCTCGAGTACCTGCGCGCGCCCGTCCCGCTGCGGGCCTGATTCTCAGCTCCGGTCGCGCTCCTCGGCGAGGCGCTCCGCGAGACGCGACTCGCGCGTTCGGATCGCCGCCCGCTCGACGTCCGCCTGGCGCTCGGAACGCGCCGTGTCCCGCTCGTCGTGACGCATCCAGCCGACGAGGATCGCGGCCATGGCCGCGATGAACAGGAAGTCGCCGGCCAGCCACATGATCCCGCCCGCCGCCTGCTGATCGAACAGCGGCGAGGGGCCCCATGGCCGCTCCAACGTCGCGTAATGGGGATAGAGCACTGACTCAGCGTTGAGGATGATCACCGCGAGGAACGTGTTCTGGGGCATCTGCAGGAACACGTACAGGAGCCGCGCCGGATGGGACAGCCGCCACGGTGCCGGGTCGAGGCCCACGGCCGGCCACCAGAACAGGAGCGCCGCGCCGAGGAACAGCGCGTGCTCCACGTAATGGGCCAGCTGGTTTTCCAGCGCGAGGTCGAAGAGCGGCGAGAAGTGGGCCCCCCACATGACCCCGGCGAAGATCAGCCACGCGACGACCGGGTGGGAAAGCACCCGCAGCAGCCGCGAGTGGAGGATCGGGAGCAGCCAGCGTCGGCGGACCCGTGGCGCCGCCACGCGGAGGGCCAGGGTTACCGGCGCCCCCAGCGCGATGAGCGGCGCGGCCACCAGCGTGAGGAGGATGTGCTGGACCATGTGGACCGAAAAGAGCGCGGTGTCGTAGCGCTCGATGCCCGACTGGAGCGCCATGGCGATCGCGGCGAGGCCGCCGAGGAAGGCGACCGTCCGGATGCGCGGCACCCGGTTCGTGGGATGTGCGGCGTCGACCCGGCGGACAGCGACGATCCAGCCCAGGGCCACGATCGCAAGCGGCAGGCTGACCGCTGGATCGAACGACCAGCCGAATACGAGGTTCGCCAGGGTCGGGGGTTCGGCAGGGACGGGGCCGTGGGCCAGGGCCGGGCTGGCAGCTGCCGCGAGCCAGAGCCAGAGCGAGGCGCCAACGAGACCGGCGATCACGCGATTCGAGCGATCAAACACGCCTCGCATCGTCGCACGGACGGCGAGTCCCGGCCGCGATCGGGGCCACCTAATCGATCTCGCCGACGTCGCGGCCGCGCTGCGCTCCCGCTCGGCGCTCCGGGTAGAATGGGCCGCGGTCCTGGAACCCAGTCCGGGCCGTGGCCGCTTGGCCGAGACGAACCTCCAGCCGCAGCGTCCGCACGGATGCCAGCCGCCGTCGTTTGATTTCGAGGACAGCTCATGTCGAGCAGCCCCGGCACGAGGCCGTCGTTCGGATCGATCCTCGCCGGATTCGTCGCCGTTCTCGCCCTCGTCGGGCTCGTCTTCCTGCTGGTCCGCTACGGACCCGAGATCGTCCGGAGCTTCTTCCCGCCTGATCCGGTCACGACCCAGGGCCAGCACATCAACGATCTCTACACGATCGTCTTCGTGATCGCCGCAGCGATCTTCTTCCTGGTCGAGGCCCTGATCGTCTGGAGCGTGATCCGCTACCGGCGCCGACCGGGCGACGACGGAGCTGCCGCCCCAGACCCACGGCCACAACCTCGCCGAAATCGTCTGGACCGTCGTCCCGACGATCATCGTGATCTTCCTGTTCTTCATCTCGTGGCAGACGCTGAATACCGTCGAAGCGACTGTGCCGCCAACCCGACCTCAGGGTGAAGGCGGTTGCCGGGCAGTTCCAGTGGACCTTCGACTACCTGCCGGCTGATGGTGGGCCTGAGAGCAAGCCGCTCTTCTCCGTGACCGCTCCGGTCGGTCCGGACGGGGGCCTCGTCCTGCCGGCCGGCAAGACGACCCATCTCTATCTCGTCGAGCCCCGACGTGATCCACGCGTTCTACGTCCCGCAGTTCCTGTTCAAGCGCGACGTCGTCCCAGGGATCGTCAACGAGTTCGACCTCACGATCGAAGCTCGAGTTCGCAGGTCAGACGTTCCGCGGCCAATGCGCGGAGCTGTGCGGGGTCGGTCACCGGATCATGGTGTTCGAAGTCCACTGCCATGGATCCCGCGAAGTTCCAGACCTGGTATGAGGGCAAGCTCGCGGCCGCAAGCGCGACCCCGACCCCCGTCCCGAGCGGTGGCGGCGGTCCCGTCGTCGACCTCGTCGCCGAGGGCGTGAAATTCGACAAATCCGAGATCGACAGCCAAGCCGGACGCACCATTCACGATCCACTTCGACAACCGGACGCGGGCACGCCCCACGATGTCGACATCCTCGACGCGTCCGGTGCGAAGGTCTTCGACGGGCAGGACTTCCCCGGGCCGGGCGTGCGCGACTACGGCGTCCAGCCACTGCCGGCCGGCGAGTACCAGTTCGTCTGCTCGATCCACCCGACGCTCATGTTCGGCACGCTGAAGGTCCAGTAAGGAGCTCCGATGGCGACCACCGCGCTGACGCCCGCCGCCTCCGCCTACCGGAGCGCGCTGTACGAATGGCTGACGACGACCGATCACAAGAAGATCGGGATCCTCTACCTCGTCAACTCGTTCATCTTCTTCTTCCTGGCCGGGATCCTCGCCCTGTTCGTCCGGACCGAGCTCGCGCTGCCCGGGCATCCAGTTCCTCGCGGACGAGCACGTCTACAACCAGCTCTTCACGATGCACGGGTCGGTGATGATCTTCCTGTTCATCATCCCGATGCTGGTCGGCTTCGGGAACTACGTCGTGCCGCTCCAGATCGGCGCGCCGGACATGGCGTTCCCGCGGATCAACGCGCTGTCGTTCTGGATGCTGCCGCTCGGCGGCATCCTGCTGTTCCTCGGGTTCGTGACGGGCGGCGCCGCGGCGGCCGGCTGGACGAGCTACGCGCCGCTCTCGGAGGACCGGCCGCTGGCCTCGACCGGGGCGGGGCAGGACCTCTGGATCATGGGCCTGACGCTGATCGGCACGAGCTCGATCCTGGGCGGGATCAACTTCCTCGTCACGATCTTCAAGATGCGCGCGCCCGGGCTGACGATGTTCCGGATGCCGATCCTCGTCTGGACGGTCCTCGTGACGAGCATCCTCCAGGTCCTGGCGACGCCGGTCCTCACCAGCGCCCTGATCATGCTGTTCATCGACCGCAACTTCGGCGGCGGCCACTTCTTCGACCCGCAGTTCGGCGGCAACGCGATCCTGTGGCAGAACGTCTTCTGGTTCTACTCGCATCCCGGCGGTCTACATCATGGTCCTGCCCGCGATGGGCATGATCAGCGAGATCCTGCCGGTCTTCAGCCGCAAGCCGCTGTTCGGCTACAAGGCGTTCGTCTTCGCGACGGCCGGAATCGGCGCGCTCGGCTTCTCGGTCTGGGCCCACCACATGTTCACGACCGGGCAGGTCTTCCTGCCGTTCTTCAGCTTCATGACGTTCCTGATCGCGGTCCCGACCGGCGTCAAGATGTTCAACTGGGTCTTCACCCTGTGGCGCGGCCAGCTGACGCTCTCGACGCCGCTGCTGTTCGCCCTCGGGTTCCTTTCGATGTTCCTCATCGGCGGAATCAACGGCGCGTTCAGCGCCGCGGTCCCGGTCGACTTCGCCCTCCAGGACACGTACTGGGTGGTCGCCCACCTCCATTACGTCCTGTTCGGCGGCTCGGTCTTCGGCGTGTTCGCCGGGCTCTACTACTGGTTCCCGAAGATGACCGGCCGGATGCTGAACGAGAGCCTGGGCAAGCTCCAGTTCGTCCTGATCTTCGTCGGCTTCAACCTGACGTTCTTCCCGATGCACCAGCTCGGCCTGGCCGGCATGCCCCGGCGGATCGCCGACTACGCGTCGGACGCCGGCTGGAACGATCTCAACCTCGCGGCCACGATCGGCGGATTCATGATCGCCGCGAGCATGATCCCGTTCCTGTGGAACGTCCTCGTCTCGCTCCGCGGTGGTGAGATCGCCGGGGACGACCCGTGGGAGGCGAACACGCTCGAGTGGGCGACGAGTTCCCCGCCGCCGCCCTACAACTTCGATCGCCTCCCCGAGATCCGCTCCGAGCGCCCGTTGTTCGACCTCCGCCACGGAAGGACCCGGGCGCTGACGGCCCCGCCCGATTCGGGTCCCGCCCCGGAACCGACGCACTGACGAGGACGACGATCGTGACATCACCCTCGACCGTCCTGACGACCGGCGACCCCGGCCACTCCGTGGACGAGCACAACCCCGTGGCCGGGCTCGCCCACGACCATCGCGGCGGGATCAGCAACCCGATCCTCGGGATGATCCTGTTCATCTGTTCGGAGATCATGTTCTTCTCCGGCCTGTTCGCCGCCTACTTCAGCGTTCGGGCTACCGCCGTAACGTGGCCGCCGCCCACACAGGACCCGGCCATGGCCGAAAACTTCAACCTCCACGCCGAGCCGTGGTTCGCGTTCATCCTGACGGTGATCCTCGTCATGTCGTCGTTCACGTGCCAGTTCGCGGTCTGGGCGATCCGGCGAGACGACCGGACCGGCTACATCCGCAACATCGCCGTCACCCTGGTGCTCGGGATCGTGTTCCTACTCGGCCAGGCGTACGACTACGCGACGCTGGGCTTCGGGCTCTCCGACGGCGTCTTCGGGACGACGTTCTACACCCTGACCGGCTTCCACGGCGCCCACGTCTTCGGCGGCGTGATCATGCTATCGGTCATCCTGTACCGGGGGCTGGCAGGGCAGTTCTCGTCACGCCACCACGACGCCGTCGAGGGAACGTCGCTCTACTGGCACTTCGTGGACGTCGTCTGGATCGCCCTCTTCTCTACGCTCTACATCCTCTAGCCGGGAGCCCTGATGCATCCCATCAAGCATCCGCGGAACGCGATCTTCGTCGGTTTGATCTTCGTCGCCATCGGAGCAGTCGTATTGGGCGATCCCCTACTTCGGCGGCTGGCACCTCGACTACGCCGGCGTGACGATGCTCGGTGTCCTCGGAATCGCGATGGCGATCATGTTCTATGTCCTCATCGCCGGCTCGACCGACTGAGCCACGAGCGAACGACCAACCGATGGACCAGATCTGGAACGCGATCCTGGAGTTCACCTCGCAGTTCGTCATCCCGGACTGGGGCTCCCTCATCTCGCTCCTGCCGGTCTTCATGGCGGTCGTCGTCGTGGCCTTCTTCCTCCGGTGTCGCGGTCGCCTGGGCCGGCGCCGGTCCGAAGCGGATCCGGCCAGCCAGGGTCGTTCCCGTTCCCCCAGCCGGCGTCCACATGCCGGGGCCGTCGTTCGCTCCGTTCTTCGCCGCGGTTGGAACGTTCCTGCTGTTCCTCGGGCTCGTCTTCGGCGGGCCCTCGCTCATTCTCGGGCTCATCGCCCTCCTCTTGACGCTCCTCTACTGGGGGCGCGAGGCCCTTGTCGAGTTCGACCACGTCGCCGGCACGCACTCGCAGCCTGCCGGAAGTGATCCACGGGGAGCCGCCACCCGGCGTCCACATTCCCGGGCCCTCGTTCCGTCCGCTCCTCGCCTCGCTCGCGGTGACGATCCTCTTCGCCGGCCTGGTCTTCGGCGGCTGGCTCCTCGGCGTCGGGGTGCTGGTGACGATCCTGACGCTGCTCGGCTGGCTGAGCGACGCCCGCAAGGAATACCGCCACGTCGAGGACGCCGACCGGACCGGCCACCTCGTCAACGAGCCGGCGCCTGGCTGGCCGAAGGTGATGCTCTCCGTCATGACCGTCCTCGTCGTGGCATCGGTCGCGCTCAACCTCGGCTGGTTCCCGCCGAAATCCGCCAGCGGGGCGGGCGAGGGCGAGCCTGGCGGGTCGCCGGCGCCGTCGGGACCGCCGCCCGCGCCGGGCGAGATCTCGCTCGTCGCTGAGCAGGTGAAGTTCGACAAGACGAGCATCTCCGCCCCGGCCGACAAGCCATTCAAGATCACGTTCGACAACAAGGACACCGGCACGCCGCACGACGTCGACATCCTCGACGGCGCCGGGGCGAAGGTCTTCGATGGGGCGGACTTCCCCGGACCGGAGGTGCGGGTGTATGACGTGCCAGCCCTCGCCGCCGGCGCCTACAAGTTCATCTGCTCGATCCACCCGGCCTTGATGACGGGCGAGCTGACCGTCGGGGGTTAGGGTGGGCGGTCCCGCGGTTCGTCCTTCGCCGCGTCGGCGGCCCATCGTTCTCGCGCTCGTCCTGGCCGCGGCTGCGACCCTGGCGGTCGTCGGCGTCGTGGCTCTCAATCGGCCGGGGGGCTCGCTCATCGGCAGCCCGGCCCCGGAATTCGCCGGCACGACCCTCGACGGCGCAGCACTCCGCCTGGCGGACCTTCGCGGGCGGCCGGTCATCGTCAACTTCTGGGGTCCGACGTGCATTCCCTGCCGCGATGAGTTTCCGCTGTTCAAGTCGAAGCTGATGGACCATGCGGCCGACGGTCTCGTCGTGGTGGGCATCCTCATGGCCGACCCGCCCGATCTCGCCCGGGCATTCATCGTCGAGGAGGGCGCTACCTGGCAGACGGTCGAAGATCCCGACGGTGCGATCAAGGGGGCCTATCGCGTCGCCGCCCGTCCCCAGACCTACTTCATCGATCGTGACGGGATCCTCCGCTCGATCCAGATCGGGGAGGTTCGCGAGGCCGACTTCGAGCGGCAGTACGGCCTTATCTCGGGCAGTTCGTGACCGCGGCCGCCGACCGAAGCATGGCGGCGATCGAGGTCGAGGGGCTGACGAAGGCGTACGCAGGGCGCGCCGTCCTCCGCGAGCGTGTCGTTCCGGGTCGCACCCGGCGAGACGTTCGCGCTGCTCGGCCCGAACGGGGCTGGCAAGACGACGACGGTCGAGATCATCGAGGGCTACCGCAGAGCCGATGCTGGCACGGTTCGCGTTCTCGGCGTGGATCCGGGCCGCGCGGGGCGGGACCACCGGGCGCGAGTCGGGCTCATGCTCCAGGGCGGCGGCGGGGTCGATCCGCGGATGACGGCTCGCGAGGTCCTCCGGCTTCATGGCCGGTTCCACGCCACGCCACGCGATGCCGAAGAGTTGCTCGCGCCGGGTGGGCCTCACAGACACCGCCGCCGGGACGCGATTCCGCCGGTTGTCAGGCGGCGAGCGGCAGCGGCTCGGTCTCGCGCTCGCGCTCGTCGGCAGGCCCGCACTCGTCGCCCTCGACGAGCCGACGGCGGGCATGGACGTCGAGGCTCGGGCGGCCACCCGCGCGCTGATCGGCCGCCTCCGGGATGAAGGCGTCACGGTCCTCCTGACCAGCCACGACCTCGGCGACGTCGAGAGAGTCGCGGACCGGATCGCGATCCTCGATCGAGGCCAGCTCGTGGCGCTCGGCTCGCCTTCCGAGCTGGCGGGGTCGTCGACCTCCTTCACGTTTCGGCTCGACGCCCCGTTGTCCCCCTCCGACGTCGCGGACCTCACGGAGCGACTGGCGACCGATAATCGTCGAGGACGGAGCGCGTTATCGGCTCGACGGAGGGCGCGCCACGCCTGACGCAGTTTCGCGTTTGGCGGGCTGGTGCGAGGCGCGCGGCGTCCTCATCGTCGAACTGCGAGTTGGTGGATCGCTCGAGGATCGCTATCTCGAGCTGACCGGCGGCAACGTTTCGGACCCGGAGACATGACCCGCCCGACGACGGCCGATGGTGGCGCCGCGCCCGCCTGGCAGGCAATCCTGGCGATGACCGCGATGGAGCTGCGGCTCGTGCTCCGGCGGGGCGAAACCCTCGTCGCGACCGCCGTACTGCCGGTCGTCGTGCTCGTCTTCTTCAGCTCAGTGTCGATCATCCCGGTCGACGCGGTCCGGCCGGTCGACTTCCTTCTGCCCGGGTCGATCGCCTTCGCGATCATTGCCACGAGCCTGGTCAGTCTCGGCATCGCGACTGCGTACGACCGGTTCTACGGCGTGCTCAAGCGGCTGGGTGGGTCGCCCCTGTCGCGGCCCGAGCTGATCGCCGCGAAGATCCTTGCCGTCCTCGTCGTCGAGTCCGTCCAGGTCGCCGCGCTCGTCGGTGCTGCGTCGGTGCTGCTCGGATGGAACGCGCCGGCGGGAGCGTCCATCGGACTGCTAGTCGTCGCCGTCCTCCTCGGGACGGCTGCGTTCGCGGGCGTCGGGCTGCTGCTCGCGGGCACGCTCCGGGCCGAGACGATGCTCGCGGTCGCGAACATCCTGTTCGTCGCGAGCCTGATCCTCGGCGGCGTCGTCCTGCCAATCTCCCAGCTGCCGGCGCCGCTCGCCGCCATCGCCGGGGCGCTGCCGGCGGCCGCGCTCAGCGAGGCGTTGGGGGTCGCGCTCGGCACACCGGGTGATGCCGCGGGTTCGCTTGCACTCCTGGCCGGCTGGGGCGTGGCCGGCGTGGGGCTCGCGGTCGCGACGTTCCGCTGGGAATAGGTCCCTGGGAAAAGGAGAACCCCGGCTGGTCGGGGCCGGGGTTCAGGTATATGCGGCTTGGTTGCGGGGAGAGGATTCGAACCTCTGACCTTCGGGTTATGAGCCCGACGAGCTGCCGCTGCTCCACCCCGCGACCTACAACGTTACCCTCGCGAGGCCATTCGGTCAAACGCTCGGAGGCATATGCTGGCCGGCATGGACACCGATCCGGGTCGCGGCACGCAGACCATGACGTCGTATCTCATCGCGCTGCCCGAACTATTCGCGGCAACCGCGCTGCTCATCGTCGGTGTTATGGCGGCGGTGATCTGGCGACGACGCCCAAGCTGATCCTGAGAGCCGAGCGACCATGGGAGCCGAAGCCATCGTCGTGGCGCTCTTGAGCATCCCCATCATCGCAGCCTACTCGATCGTCCGACGCGAACGACTCGCGGGGCCAGACAGTCCAAAACGCCCGTTCTGGGTGACACTCGGTATCGCTGTCGTGATTGCGATCCCGGCCTGGGCTGTCGTGTCCATGCTGATAAGAGCCCTTCCGTGGCCTGATTGACTCGCAATTGCCAGACGCCACCTCGGGTGACATTGGGGTCTGCCTCGTGATCGATCTGGACAGATTTGGCCCCGTGCGCCACGCGGAGTGGCGGATGGGCCTGGATTCGGCCGAATTGGGCGGATCGGGAGGCGGGCACCGGCTAACGCCACCCACGGTGGCGTACGGCGGTTTCCTGGCGGCAGGCGACGGACGTCAGGCGGATTCCGCCTCGGCGTCCGCGGCGGCCACGGGCGCGGCCGGTGGCGGCGACGCTCCTCCGACACGCCGCAGCGCGCCGCCGCCAACTGCCAGCCCGGCCGCTAGGCTGACGAACATGAATCCAGAGAAGACGTAGAACGGCAGCCGGATGTCGGCGTCGGCCAGGACGCCCGTGATCAGCGAGGCAACGACGAAGCCCATCGTGCCCGCGGCACCGTAGATGCCTTGGGCCGTGGACGATCGCCCCGGCGGGCTGCCGGCGGCGACGATCGCGTAGAGCGCGGGGTTGAGCATCGCGAACCCAGTTGCCTCCATGAGGATGAGCGGGACCGCCAAGGTCGGGTCCGCGATCTGCGGGTAAATCAACCCGGTCACCGCCGGGGCGAGGCCGCCGATCAGGACGAACCAGACCAGACCCCCGCGGTCCACGCGCCGGCCGAAGAACGGCGATAGGAAGAGGATCGGCAGCCCGAACATCGCGAACGTCAGGCCGATGAGCTCCAGGCCGGCACCGAGCCCCTCGAGGAAGATGCTCCAGACGACGTCGTAGGTCCCCGCGGCGAAGTTCTGGCCGATGTTGATGATGATCGCCGCGAGCAGCAGCCGGTTCGCAAGGCCCATCCGCGACGGCACCGCTCCGGGGACGAGAGCGCCGGAGTCGTCCGCGCCATGGACGAGCGTCGGTCGGGCGGGGAACTCCGTCGCGTCGAACGAGGCGCCCACATGATGCCGGCCCCTTCCGGGCGTCTCACGCACTCGCAACCCGATCGCGAGTGCGGCGACGAACGAACTGATCGCCCCGAAGACGAAGACGAAGCCGATCCCGCCGAACCAGGCCGACCCCAGCCCACCGATCGCCGGACCGAAGACCAGCCCGCCCATCTGCGCCGCCCCGTATAGCCCGAAGGCCTCGCCGCGACGTTCGGGCGGTGTCGCGTCGGTGATGTAGCCGCGAGCCGCGGGGTCGTAGGCCGCGGTCGACAGGCCCTGGAGCCCGCGAAGGATCAGGAACGGCAGGGGGCCGACGAAGATGAGCGGCAGGAACTGGAAGATCCCGGCGCCGACGTTGCCCGCCACCATGAGCGGCACCCGCGGCACCCGATCCGCGAGCCAGCCGAAGATCGGCTCGCCGACTAGCCGCGCTGCGGGCCACGCGGCGATGACGACGCCGAGCGTCGCCAAGTCGACGCCGTGCTCGCGGAAATAGAGCGGCATGACCGGCAGCAGCGCCCCGAAGCCGAGCCAGACGACGAACTCGGCGAGGAGCAGGGGCAGGATGTCCGACCAGCGGTCGATCCAGGAGGCGAAGGGCGCGGGCAGGCGGCTGGGCGTCGACATGGGGCTCCCATCGTAGGCGCGACGGCAGCGGAACACGTGGGTCGTATCATCGCGCGGTGCCCCTATCGCTCGTCGCCAGACGCCGCTGATGGGCCCCATCGCGCTCCATGGGGGCGGTGAGTTCCTGCCCGGCGACGAGCGGTTCCTCGACGAGTTGCTCGACGTTACCGCGCGGACGGCCGACGGCCACGCCTCCAGAGCTGGTGGCATCCGAATCGCCATCCTGCCGACCGCGGCCAGCCGCGGACTGCCCGACCGGGCCGCGGCCTTCGCGGTCGAGTCATTTGAATTGCGTGCGCGGGCCCGCGGTCACGCGATCCGCGTTGACGTCGCCCGGGTCATCGACGCGACTTCCGCGGCGGATGACGACGTGGCAAAGGTCATCAGCGCGGCCGATCTCATCTACCTGCCGGGCGGCGACCCGGACATCGTGCCCGCCCTGCTCGGCCCGACCGCGGCCGGTCGAGCGCTCGCGGCCGCTCACCGGCGGGGCGCCATCGTCGCGGGAGCAAGTGCGGGGGCGATGGCCCTCGCCGACTGGTCGTGGACGGCCCACGGCGGGATCCCCGGTCTCGGTTTTGCTCCCGGCTTGATCGTGGTCCCCCACTACGACGAGATTCGGCGGATCGAGTGGCAGGGCCGGCTCGACAGTGTCGCGCCACCAGGTTTCGGTTACCTCGGGCTCGACGAGCGCACCGGCGTGATTTTGGACGACGGCGTCTGGCGGGTCGCGGGAGAAGGGGCCGCGTACTGGTTCTCACCCGGCTCGACGTACCCGGTCGTTGCCCACCACGGGGAGCCAATCGACCTCCCCAGCTGAGGTCGCCGCATGGGCGGCGTCAGCCGGTCGCCTGGAGTCCCGCGGCGATTCCGTTGACCGTCAGCTGAACAAGGCGGAGCAGCCGATCGCGCTCCGGGTCGTCCGGCGGGCAGGCACGCAGTCGGGCGAGGAGCATCACCTGGAGCGCGGAGAGCGAGTCGACGTACGGATCGCGCAGGACGATCCGACGGCGGAGCTCCGGGTCGTCCGCGAGGAGGTGCTCGCGGCCGGTGACCCGGGCCAGCCAGCTCACCGTGAGGCGATGTTCGGTCTCGATCCGTGACCAGCGGCGGGCGTGATCGTCGCCCGGCGCGAGCGCGGCGTATTGGCGGGCGACCCCGATGTCGGCCCGGGCGAGTGACAGCTCCGCGTTGTCGAGGATGCTGGCCAGGAACGGCCACGACCGGTACAGGCGCTCGAGCTCCCGGGCGCCGCGCTCGCCATGCTTCGCGCCGTACGCCTCGAGCGCCGAGCCGAGCCCGAACCAGCCGGGCAGGTCGATCCGGGCCTGCGACCAGGCGAACACCCACGGGATCGCCCGCAGGTCGGCGATCGTCGGTTCCGCGTCGGCGCCGCCGCGACCGGTCCCCCGGGCCGCTGGCCGGGACCCGAGCCGCAGCGTCGCGATCTCGTCGATCGGCGTGACGAGGCGGAAGAACGAGACAAAGCCCGGGTCGTCGACGACGAGCGAGCGGTAGGCGTCGCGCGACGTCGCCGCCAGCTCCGCGAGGATCGGCCGGCCGGCCGCCTCCGACGCCGCCAGGCCGGCCCGGTGATCAACGGTCGAGGCGACGATCACGGCGGCGGCGAGGCCCTCGAGGTGTCGGAGGGCGATCGATGGATCGGCGTAGTTGCCGGCGATCACCTCGCCCTGCTCCGTCAGCTTGAGGCGGCCGTCGAGCGCACCCGCCGCCAGACCGAGAATTGCTCGGGTCGCCGGCCCGCCGCCGCGTCCGATGCCGCCGCCCCGCCCGTGGAACAGGGTCAGCTCGACGGCATGCCGCTTCGCGGCCGCGACGAGTGCCGACTGGGCGCCGTGGAGCAGCCAGTTCGCGGCGAGATAGCCGGATTCCTTGTTCGAATCGGAGTAGCCGAGCATCACCTCCTGCCGGTCGCCGCGCCGGCGAAGGTGGTCGCGGTAGGCCGGGTCGGCGAGGATCGCGTCGAGGACCTCCCCCGCCGCCTCGAGCGTGGCCGCATCCTCGAAGAGCGGGACGACGTCGAGAGGGAGTGGACCGGCGCCGTCGGCCAGCCCGGCCAGCGCGGCGAGCTCGAAGACGGCCCGCACGTCTCGCTGCGAAGCGGTGAAGCTCACGATGTAGCGCTCGACGGCCGTCGGGCCGAACTTCGCCTGGAGGCCCGCCACCGCCCGGATGGTTTCGCGCGACCTCGGCGGCCGACACGCCGGGGGCCACCTCGCTGGTCGAGGCGGGGTCGCGTCCGCAGCGCCCGAAGCGCCCGGGCATGGACGGCGCTGTGCTGCCGGAGCTCGAGCGCGGCGAGGTGGAACCCGAACGTGGCGAGCTGCCAGCGCAGGTCCTGGACCTCGCCCCAGGCGACCCGCTCGAGGCCATCCGCCGCGAGCGCGTCCTGGAGCTCGGCGAGCTCCGCGTCGAGCTCTTCCGCGTCCTCGTATCGACCCGTCAGCGGCGCCTGCTGGCCGGTGAGGTACGCACGCGTCCGACGAACACGCTCGGCGATGAACCCGAACCGCTGGCGGTACGGCTCGTCGGGGTAGCGCCGCCGGAGCTGCCGATCGAGCTCCGGCAGCAGCTCGGCGTCGCGGGCGAGGCGCGTCGCGAGGGACCGTGGAACGTCATGCGTCGGGGTGGACGCGGCCACGGTCTGGGCGAGGCGCGTCGCCACCGCCTCGTAGCCGCGAAGGACGTGATCGGCGTGGATCCGCAGCGTCCGCTCGGTGACCTCCGCCGTGACAGCGGGGTTGCCGTCGCGATCGCCCCCGATCCACGAAGCCCATCGCAGGAACGCGGGAACCCGCGGCGGACGGGTCCCGCTGCCACCTGCATCCCCGGCCTCGCCGGTCTCCGTCGCGGGCAGGGGCTCGTCGAGGGCGGCGTCGGCCGCCCGGAGCAGCCGTGGCACCGCTCCGAACAGCGTCTCGTCGAAGAACGCGAGCGCCGTGCGGACCTCGTCGAGCGGGCTAGGAGTGACGGCTCGCAGGTCGGCCGTCCGCCAGAGCAGCGTGATCTCCTCGCGCAGCCGGCGCCGCACGTCCCGGTCCTCGGCGGCCGGCAGGTCGCGATCGTCGAGGCGGGCAAGCAACCGGTCGACCCGCCGAAGCGCGAGGAGCAGTGTTCGCCGGCGGGCTTCCGTCGGGTGGGCCGTCAGGACGGGGGTGATGCGAAGGCCGCCGATGAGGCGCTGGACCTCGTCGGTGCGGGCGACAGCCGCTGGCGAGGCGGATGCGGATCTCCCTCGTCGGCCGGCCTCGGGTCCTCCCCGGATCGCCGCCACGGCCCCGGCGATCGTCTCCCAGGCGGCACTGTCCCGTCCGGATCGCTCCCGCGCCTCGCCGTCCGCACGCGATCGCGCTCCTCGGCCAGGTTGATCAGCCGGAAGTAGAGGCTGAAGGCGCGAATCGACGACCTCGGCCCGCTCGACGTCGAGCTCGGCCAGGGTAGCCGCGAGTGCATCCCGCTCCCCCGTATCGTCTTCGCGCCGGAGCCGGATCGTCGCCTTGCGGACACGCTCGACGAGGTCGAGGAGATCGCGGCCCGCCTGCTCTGCGATGGTTTGGCCGAGGAGCGAGCCGAGCAGGTTGACCTCGAGCGCGAGCTGATCGCGCGCCCGGGCGGTCCCGATCGTCGCCGGTTCGGCCCGCACGGCGACGTTCGCATCGGGCGGACCAGCCGGCCCGTTGGCCGGCCCAGCGGAGCCCACGGAGCGAGGTCGCTGGCGAGGACTCACGCGGGCACCCGTGCCCCGGCACCGTTCCGCACCACGCCCATCACGCCGCCGCAACCTTCCACGGGCCGTTCCTTCTCTACGCTTGTATGGTGATCGACATGGCGGCCCCGAACATCGACCCGCGCACGCGTCTCAAGCAGGCGGATCAGCTCGCGCAGCTCCGCTTCCTGCACGAGGTCGCGCGCCTCGCGACAACCGCGCGGACGTGGGACGAGCTGCTCGAGACCGTCGTCGACGGGACCCGCGATGCGCTCCACGCCGACGTTTCGTCCCTGTATCTCCTCGACCGCGACGGAGCGTACCTGACGCTCGCCGCGACGACCGGCCTCGATCGCTTCCAGATCGGACGGGCGCGGGTGCCGTACGGCGACGGAGTGACCGGCCACGTGGCCGCGACGCGCGAGCCCCTCGTCATTCCGGACGTCGGCGCCGAGCCGCGCTTCCTGTGGGTCCGCGGCCTCGACCAGCGCCGATTACGTCGCGTCGATGCTGTCCGTGCCGCTGTCGTGGCACGACCAGATCGTCGGCGTCCTCAACGTCCAGACGGAGCAGCATCGCGTCTTCAGCCCCGACGACGTCGCCCAGCTCGGGGCGATCGCCGACCTCCTCGCCGGGATCGTCGAGAAGGGCCGCCAGCAGATCGAGGCAGAGGCCCGGGTCGAGGCGCTCCGCGAGATCGACGAGGCCCGCAGCGAGCTCATCGCGCTCGTCACCCATGAGCTGCGGACCCCGCTGGCCGTCGTCCGCGCCTACACGGAGCTTCTCGCCGACGACCCGCCGCTCGAAGATCGCCAGTCGCGCGACCCGGTCCGGCGGGCCCAGCGCGCCGCCTGGCACGATGCCGCGCTGGAGCAGGTGGAGCGGCTCGATCGCCTTGTGGACTCGATCCTCGCCTCCGTTCGTGTCGTCCCTGACGCGCCCGCCGCCGTCGTCCCGACCGACGTCGAGGAGACGATCGGCGAGGTCGCCGTTTCCATCGAGCCGATCCTCCGCCAGCACCGCCTCGACGTCATGCCCGGCGTCCGGCTCCACGCCTTGGCCGATCCGCCGCGTCTCCGCCAGATCCTCGAGCACCTGATCGAGAATGCCGTGAAATACGCGCCGCCCGACACGACGATCACGATCGATCGTTCCCTCGTCGAGGGCTCCGTGCGGATCGGCGTGACCGACGAGGGGCCGGGCGTCCCCGAGGAGTGGCGCGAACGGATCTTCGAGCCGTATGCCCGCCGCGACACGCACACGGCGCGCGGCTCGGGCATTGGGCTCTACGCCGCGAAGCGGCTCGGTGAATCCATGGGCGCCCGCCTGTGGTGCGAACCGGCCGATCCGACGGGTGCTCAATTCGTCGTCTCCCTCCCGGCAGCAGCAGCGGTGTAACGTCTGATGATGACCCTCTCCACGCGACCCCTCCGCATCCTCGTCGTCGACGACGACCCGGCGATGGTCGGGGCGATCACGGCGCTCGTCGGCACCGAGGGGCACCAGGTCATCACGGCCTACGACGGCCTGACCGCGGTGAAGCGTTTCCGCGAGGAGTCGCCCGACCTCGTGCTCCTCGATCTCGCGATGCCGGGGCCCGACGGGTTCACCGTCGCGGGCCAGATCCGGGCGTCGGGTTCGGCGCCGATCCTCGTCGTCTCGGGCGAGAGCGCCGAGGCGGCCAAGGTCAAGGCGCTCGGCATCGGCGCCGACGACTATCTCGTGAAGCCGTTCGGCAAGGCCGAACTCCTGGCCCGGATCGCTGCGGTCATGCGCCGGGTCGATCGCGCCGGCGGCGCGGCCTCGTCCGGGCCGCTCTCGGCCGGCGAGCTCGTCCTCGAGCCGGCGCGCCACGAGGCGCGGGTCGGTGACATCGGCGCTCGTCCTCACGCCGACCGAGTTCCGGCTGCTGGAGGCGCTCGTCCGTGCGGCGGGTGACATCGTCCCCCACCACCTCCTGGCGCGCGCCGGCTGGCCGGCGGAGACGGATCCGGATCTGTTGTGGCTCAAGCCACACCTCGCCCGCCTTCGGGCCAAGGTCGAGGGATCCGGCGGGCCGACGCATCATTGCCGTCCGTGGCGTCGGCTACCGGATCGACGCCGACTCCGACGCGGGTCGGTGAAATCCTCGGGCCAGTGGCGTCGGAGACCTCGCCCTGGATCTCGGAGGGCTCTGCGGCAAGCCCGAGCTCGACGATTCAGGCGAACGCGAGTGCCGCCCGGCCGGCGGCATCATGGGCCTGATCGGCGCACCCCACGCGACAGCCGCGTGCGTCCCGGCCGGCGAGCGGATTGAAGTGGAACCACGCCTCGGCACCGGGGTGACCGACCGCCTGCAGGCGGCAGCCGCACTCGGCGCATGTGACCGGCGCAGCGCGCCCGTCGCGAACCGCGATGAGAGGGCGGACCTCGGGCTCAGGGGGGTGGATCATCGGGGGTCTCGACTCTCGGATCAGGGAGGGGCTCGGGGACGAGTGGGGGAGGAGGTACTCGCCCCCGTTGTGTCGAGACTCTAGGTGGCGAAGGCCTGCCCGGTCGGCAGCGGCGCGGAACCGACCGGGTTGCGATCCGGTTGCACCGACTAAGCCCTCCTACGCATGCCGCAGGCCCGACCCCAGTACCATTAACCACCCCCGAACGTACCTCGCCAACGGCAACCGTGCCGGGCGGTCCAGCGCAAGCGACCGCCGGCCTCGTCGCGGCGGTCAGCCTGGCGCTCGAGGACAGCGACCTGCGCCGGAGCTGCTGACCGCTCGAGGCATCACCGAGAGCGTTGTGGCCCGTGTGACCGAGGCGACGGCAGCGCCTGGACTGCGCCAGCTCAAGGGCCTCGAGCGCTCGACGGCGATCGACGACGATCCGGCACGGCGTACCTGGCTCGCTGGCACTGGCGGCGCTTCGCCGATTCGAGGTCGTCAAGATCGTACAAGTGCCTGCATCGACGAGATCTCCGAGGACGTCGCTGGCCCAGGCCCTCGCCGCGAGGCATCATCCGGCTCGCCTCGCACAGTCCGAAAGCGATGGACGGTCGCCGAGCCTGCGCCCGCGGCGAGGTGCGGATCGGCCCCGTGCGCGCGCTGGCGGTCGCGGCGCACGCGGCGGCTCGAGAGGTGGATGACCCGACAGCGGTCGCGGCTGCACGGGCGGCAGGTCATGCGGCGGCCACCGCTCACATGGCGTCTCACGCGCGCGGCGTCGCCTATGCCGTGAAAGCCGCGGGGATGGCCGCGCCCGACGACCCGGCCGCCGTGGCCAACGAGACCCGCTGGCAACTCGACCATGCATCGCCGGCCGTTCGGGAGATCCTAGGGAAACTGCCGCCGCCGCCCGGAAATGCGGGGGTGCTCGGGGTGCTGATCAACGACCTGCACGAGAAGGTCTCGGCGGGCGGCTGACCTCGCCGGCCCAGCGCATCAAGGAGACGGGCGGTAGGTCGCGTACCGCACGATGGTGCGGAAGCCCATCTCGAGGTACATCGGAAAGCCCATCTCGCTTGCCTGCAGGACGATCGTGTCGCAGCCCCAGGTCCGTCCAGCGGCGACCGCGGCCCAGGTCGCGGCCGTTCCGACACCCCGGCGCCGTGCATCGCGCAACGTCCCAACTGCGTACACCCCAGCGACCTCGCCGGTCCGGATCGCGAGCGATGTCCCGACCGGCCGATCATCGAGATACCCAATCACCAGGCCGACGTCCGGATCCGCGGCAAACGAATCCGAAAACAAGCGCCGTGCGACGTCCTCCGAGGTGCCGTCCTCGACCGAAACTCGACGAAACTCTGCGACCGATTGCCCATCCGAAACCGATCTGACCCTCACTCCGGCCGCTGGCGCTGACTGGTCAGGCGACGGCCGGAGGACCATCTGCGGAATCAGCCAGCCGTCCTGCTCCATGCCGCGCTGCCGGGCAGTCCGCGCCAGCGGATCGGTCAGTTCCTCGTGGATCCAGAGGCGGTATGGCACATCACGCCCGGCGGTCCAGTCGAGTGCTGCGGTCAGGTCCCTGGCCGTCGCCGGTGCGGCAACGATGCAGCCGTTGAACATGCCGATCGGCAAGCCAGTCGCGAAGGCGAAGATCCCGCCGAACTCGCGGGCTTCGCTCCCCGGAATATGCTCGACAAGCTTCCGGTATGAGCCGATGAAGTTCCGATCCGCCGCCTCGATCAGGTCCCGATCGCGGTCCACCGGGCCATGATGCGCCGCTCTCGAGGTCGCGTCAGACCGCGGCTGCGCGCCGGACGGAAGGCGACGAGGCGGCCACCACGGTCTGCTCGCTGACGGGCTCGGCTGCCGCAGGGACCGCTGCAACGATCGGCTCGACGAGCCAGACGTCGCTCTCCAGCTCGCGCCATTCGGCCAGGAGGCGGGCCGCCAGTTCTGAGCCGGCGTCCCGGTGAGCCTCCACGAGGCCGCGGAACTCGGCGACGAGGGCCGTGCCGTCCTCGCGGTCGCGGGCCGCAGTCGAGAGGCGCGAGGCGGTGACGCTCCGCGAATCCAGCGCCGCGACGTGGCGCCCGTCGGGATCGAGCAGGTAGGCCCGGCCGCCGGTCATCCCCGCCCCGAAGTTCGCCCCGATCGGGCCCAGGACGACGACGACGCCGCCGGTCATGTACTCGCAGCCGTGCTGGCCGAGGCCCTCGACGACGGCCTGCGCGCCTGAATTCCGGACCGCGAACCGCATCCCGGCCCGTCCGACCAGGTGAAGCCGCCCGCCGGTCGCGCCGTAGAGGCAGGTGTTGCCGGCGATCGCCTGGCGGCTCGCGTCGGCCGCGAGGTCCGGCCTCCGGGGCGACGACGAGCCGCCCACCCGACAGGCCCTTGCCGACGTAGTCGTTGGCCTGGCCGACGAGTCGCAGGTCGAGCCCAGGCCCGGCAAACGCGCCGAATGACTGGCCGGCAGCGCCGCGGAGCTCGAGCCGGATCGGCCCGCGGAGCTGGCCGCGCTCAAGGGCACCCGACAGGGCCGCCCCGAACGACCGATCGGCCGTCGATAGCTTGAGACCGCCGGCGGAGAATCCCGCCCTGGCCGCCGAGCGCCGCGACGAGATGTGCCTCGAGCGGCGACGCCGGCTGGCGATGGACGTCGCGGCCGGCCCCGGCCGGGTTCGCGCGGCGGGCGGCACTGGCCGCCCAGCGCGGCGCCGCCGACGACCGGCGCCAGGTCGAGCGTCCCCGCGCGTCGCCCGCGCGCCGGCGCGAGCAGCCGGCTCCCCTCCCCCACGACCTCGCCGACGGAACTGGCGCCTACGAAGGCGAGCTCGCGCCGGAGATCCTCGGCGAGGGCTTCGGCGAACCGCTCGACCTGCTCGGGCGTGCCCGTGAACTTCGCCCGGAGATCCTCGCGCTGGGTCGCGATTCCGGTCGGGCAGGTGTCGAGGTGGCACTGGCGGGCCATGTCGCAGCCGAGCGCGACGAGCATCGACGTCCCGAACGCGAACTCCTCCGCGCCCAACAGCGCGGCGATGAGGAGGTCGCGGCCGGTCCGCAGGCCGCCGTCCGTGCGCAGGGCGACCCGATCGCGGAGGCCATTTCGGAGCAGGGTCTGATGGACCTCGGCAAGGCCAAGCTCCCAGGGCGCTCCGACGTGCTTGATCGACGACAGCGGCGACGCGCCGGTCCCGCCCGCGTGCCCCGACAGCTGAACGTAGTTCGCGCCGGCCTTGACGACGCCCGCTGCGATCGTCCCGACGCCGCGCGACGCAACGAGCTTGACGCCGACCCGGGCCGCCGGATTGATCGCCCGCAGGTCGGCGATGAGCTGGGCCAGATCCTCGATCGAGTAGATGTCGTGGTGCGGCGGCGGGCTGATGTACGTCATGCCCGGCTGCCCCCGCCGGAGGGTGGCGATGTATGCGGTCGCCTTGCGGGCGGGTAGCTGGCCGCCCTCGCCCGGCTTCGAGCCCTGGGCGATCTTGATCTCGAGCTGGTCGGCGCGGGCGAGGTACGCCGCGGTGACGCCGAACCGGGCCGACGCAACCTGCTTGATCTTCGCGTCGTGGCGCTCGCCGGTCGCGGTCGGGGTGTACCAGGCCGGATCCTCGCCCCCTTCGCCGGTGTTCGCCGCGCCGCCGGCGCGCTGGATGCCGATCGTCAGCGCCTGGTGGGCCTCAGGCGAGAGGGCGCCGACCGACATCGCCGACACGACGAAGCGGCGGACGATGTCACGGGCCGGCTCGACATCGGCGAGGGAGACGGGGACGGCCGACGCGGGAGCATGGCGAATCCGGAGGCCGTCGCGGACGACTGCGCCGGCGCTGGCGGGCGCGAGGGCGTCGCGGTAGCGGTCGAGGACCGCGTCGATCTCGCCCGGCTCTCGTTCGGTGCCCAGGAGGGTGATCTCGCCCGCGATCTTCGGGGAGAAGAGATGCGCCTCGCCGTCGGCCTTGAACCGGGCGAATCCCGGGATCCGGCAACCGGTTCGACGGGGCGTCTTCGGCGATCGAGGCCGCGGCGGCGGCCCGCCTGATCCCCCGCTCACCGATCTGTGCCAACCCGACCGTCCCACGCCACGCCGGGGCGCCTGGGAAGCAGCGCCGGAGCAGGCCCGCGTCGAGCTCGAGCGTCTCGAAGAGGAGCCCGCCGATGTAGGAAGCGATCGTGCTGATGCCCATTCGGGCGAGCGTCTTGCGCAGGCCAGCCTCGAACGCCGCGAGCAGGTTCGCCACCGCGTCGTCGGCGGTCAGCTCCTCGGCGCCGCGCGAGCCCGCCGTCTCGATCGCCAGCTCGACCGCGAGCCACGGCACCGCGGCCGTCGCGCCGGCCGCGAGGGCCATCGCCAGCGAGTGGACGTCGAGGATGTCCGCGGCGTCGACGAGGACGTCGGATCGGCCGCGAAGGCCCGCATCGGTGAGCGCGGTGTTGACGGCACCGACGGCAAGGACCGACGGGATCGGGAGACGCGCCGCCGAGAACGGGCGATCCGACAGAACGAGCAACTCCGTGCGGCCGCGGGCGGCGCGGACGGCGACGACGGCGAGACGTTCGAGGGCTGCTTCCAGCCCACGTGGCCCGGCGGCCGGATCCCAGGTCGCGTCGAGCCGGGCGACCCTGCCCGGGAATGCGTCGAGGAGCGTGTCGAGGTTAGCGACGACCGGCCGGTCGAGGCGCAGCGTCCGCGCCCGGCGGGTGGCCCGTGGCGGACCGCCGAGGAGCGCCGGGCGCCGCCCAAGGTCCACTCGCATGTCCATGACCGCTCGCTCGCGCTCAGGGTCGATCGGCGGGTTCGTCACCTGGGCGAACGACTGGCGGAGATGATCCGCCACCGGCCGATCGACCCGGGCGAGCCCCGGCGTCGGCGTGTCGTCGCCCATGCTCCAGAGCGGCTCGTGGCCGTCCAGGACCATCGTCTTGATGTCGAGGCGTGCCTTCTCCGAGTCGAGGCCCGCGAGATAGCGGAGCGGCGAAGGGGTTCGGTCGCGGGCCGCGGGCGCCGTATCGACGTGGGCGGGGCGCGGCGCGTCGTGGATCGGCAGCCGCCGGAGGAGGTGCGCCTTCGCGTCGGCGTCCTCGAGGACCGCGCGCCGCCGCGGGTCGACGAGGAGCATCTCCCCCGGGCCCAGCCGGCCGCGGCGGACCGTGTCCGACGGCGCGAGGGGGATCGCCCCCGCCTCCGACGCAACGGCAACGAGCCGGTCCCGGGTCACGGCGAAGGCCGCCGGTCGCAGGCCGTTGCGGTCCATGATCGCCCCGACCCGGCGGCCGTCCGAGAAGACGATCGCCGCCGGTCCATCCCACGGGGCGAGCAGCCCGGCGGTCCCGCGCCGGAGCGTGCCAACGTGGGGGTGCGGCGCGCGGCGGAGCGACGAGGCCTCAGGCAGCGCCGCGAGGAGCGCCGATCCCAGGTCCCAGCCGGTCGCAACGAGCAACTCCAGCATCTCGTCGAGCGACTGCGAGTCGGAGCCTTCCGGCGAGAGAAGCGGGCCCGCCTCGACGAGCCGTCTGGCCGCGGCCCGCGCGGTGCCCATCAGCGGCGCCGCGCCGCCGCCGATCTTGTCGTCGGCCCTGCCCCGGACCTGCTCGCGGTTACCTCGGACGGTGTCGATCTCGCCGTTGTGGGCGATCGAACGGAACGGCTGGGCGAGCCGCCAAGTCGGCTGGGTGTTCGTTGCGTAGCGCTGGTGGAAGAGCGCATACGAGACCTGGGTCGGCCGGGCCAGGTCCGGGTACAGCTCGGCCAGGCGGCCACCGGCGACAAGGCCCTTGTAGACGATCGTCCGACACGAAGCGGACGGCACCGACAGGTCATCGAGCCGCGCCGCGCGGGCCGCGGTCTCGAGGCGGCGCCGGGCGATGACGAGACGGCGTTCGAAATCGGAGTCCGAGATCGGACGGCCGGAGGCGGCGTTGACGGGCCGCTCGATGATCGCGTGGACGACGTCCGGACGGGCGGCGGCTGCGGCGGCCCCGAGCGCGCCCGGGTCCATCGGCACGGGCCGCCATATCGCGATATTCAGCCCCTCCCCCGCGAAGGCCTCCGCGACGATCGCCCGGGCTCGGCTCCGCCGGCCGCGGCCGCGGGGCATGAACAAGACGGCGACGCCGGGGCGGCGAGCGCCGGAGCCGGGAGCAATGGCGTCGAGGACCGCCGCCTCCAGCGGCAACGCGATCCCCGCCCCGTCGCTCGACTCGCCGTCGGCCCCGAACGCCCCGCGGTGACCGAGCGCCGAGAGGCCGCCCAGCGCGAGCGGCAAGACCCGGGCGAGATTCCGGCCGCCCGCGTCGGCCACGAACCCGATCCCGCACGCATCGTGCTCGAAAAGCGAGTCATAGAGGGGAGCGACCGGTGGGCGTCGGTGTGGAGGCATCCGCGGCTCCGTGAGGCGAAGCGACCGCCCGGGAGGGTGACCCGGGCGGTCGGATCGACTGGGTCCGGGCGGGAGTCCCGGACTGGTTGCTATGCCTGGTAGGCGGCCTCGCCGTGCGTGGAGAGATCGATGCCGAGCTCCTCGTCCCGGGCAGAGATCCGGAGGCCGAGGATGACGTCGACGAGCTTGACGATGGCGAACGTGGCGATGACGGCGTAGGCGATCGTCGCGCCGACCGCGAGCAGCTGGGTGACGACCTGGCCGGCGTTGCCATCGATCAGGCCGCGGCCGAGGCTGTTGATCGCGGTCGTCGCGAGGACACCGGTGGCGACAGCCCCGAACGTCCCGCCGACGCCGTGGACGGCGAACACGTCGAGCGCGTCGTCGACCTTGAGCCGTGACCGAAGCAGGGTTGCGCTGTAGCACAGACCACCGACCAGGAGGCCGATCACGAGCGCCCCGCCGGCGGTGACGAAGCCCGACGCGGGCGTGATCGCAACGAGGCCGGCAACGGCACCGCACGCCGCGCCAACGACGCTGACCTTGCGCTTGTGGAGATAGCTGGCAAGGACCCATGTGATCGTGGCGGCGCCGGCCGCGGTGTTGGTGACGAGCAGCGCATTGGCCGCGAGCCCGTCGGCGGCGACCGCCGATCCGGCATTGAACCCGAACCAGCCGAACCACAGGAGGCCCGCGCCGAGGACGGTCATCGGGATGTCATGCGGCTCCATCCGGTCGCCGTTGACCACCCGCCGCCCGATGAGGAGCGCCACGATCAGGGCCGAGACGCCGGACGAGGCATGGACGACGGTTCCTCCGGCAAAGTCGAGCGCGCCAAGCTTGAACAGCCAGCCGTCGGTCGCCCAGACCCAATGGGCGATGGGCGAGTAGACGAAGACGGACCAGAGGATCGTGAAGAGGACGAACGATGCGAATCGCTTCCGTTCGGCGAACGCGCCCGTGATAAGCGCCGGCGTGATCGCGGCGAACATGAGCTGGAACGCCGCGAACAGGACGAACGGGATCGTCGTGGCGTAGACGGTGCTCGGGACCAGGCCAACGCCCATGAACCCGACGTACTCGAGGTTGCCGATCAGCCCCATGCCGTTGACGTCCGGTGCGAACGCGAGGCTGAACCCGACGAGGACCCAGACGACGCTGACGATGGCCAGCCCGAAGAAGCTGTGCATGATTGTCGAGAGGACGTTCTTGCGACGGACCAGCCCACCATAGAAGAGGGCGAGGCCCGGCAGCATCACCATGACGAGTGCCGTGGCCATCAGCAGCCACGCGGTGTTGCCGCTATCGATCGGGAGGTCGCCTTCGGCGCCCAGCGCCAAGCCGGGGACTGCCGCAACCGCGATCACCGCCGCAATTGATCCGAAGCCCAATGTTCGACGCATGGTCCCTCCGTATTGCCGTTGGACCGAGGCTACGGCCCGAGGTTCGCGGAGGGAGCCCACCAGCCGGGGTCGGAAGGGATGCGAATCGGTGGCGGGACGGATGCGGGACGGGCACGCGGGCGGCGTCCCCGCGGTCTGAAACTTGATCGTCGCCACGGCGTTCGCGGGCCTAACGCCGCGCCGTTCCGTTCGTTGGCCATGTTGAGGCCCCCGACCGCGACATCGTCCCCCCGGCGGTATCTCCGGCTGGGGGCCTCGCTACACGTGTCAGGGGCGAAGGGCGACCGGCAATCTCACTGCCAGGATGCCACCCGGACAGTCGCGGTAGCGGTCCGCCTCGCGGCGGTCCGCGGTCTCAGGTCGAGGCCATCGCCACGGGCATGAACGCGGCCTTGTGCTCGCCCGCGAAGGTCAAGAACGGGGTCGGTGGACGTCCCAGGATCTCCTCGACCGTCGTCGTTCGAATCTGGGCGGGGCCCTCCTGGGCGAACCGGACGACGCCCGTGAACGCATCGGCGGTCCATTCCGGCAGGCCCATCCCGATGAGTGCCTGGTGCATGGCCTCCACCGGTACATCGATACAGCTGACGGGTCGGCCGATCGCCTCCGACAGCTGGCCGGTGATCTCCTGGAGTCGACGAGCGCCGGACCACTGATCGCGTATTCGCGGCCCTCGTGGCCATGACGTAGCGGCCTCCAGCCTCGCGGGCGCGTCGCGCGGATGGTATTCCCGGCGACGGGTGCACCTTATGCAGCATCCGTCTGCGCAGCGTCTTGATCAGGGAAGTGCCGCGGCGAACGCTGATAGAGTGATGGCGATGGCTTCGCCTCTCCTCGCCGACGCGTTCCGCCATCATGTCTGGGCCACGATTCGCCTGCTCGATGCGTGCGCCGCCCTCGACGAGGGGCAGCTGGCGACGGGCGTGCCCGGCACGTACGGCTCGATCATCGAAACGCTCCGCCACCTCATCGACGGCGATGTCTTCTATCTGAACGTCCTGCGCGGCGGCGAGCCGGAGCCCTTCGACAAGGATGCGAGTGACATCCCGACGCTGCGAGCCGTGATGGATGCCCACGACGCTGTCTGGCAGGGCATCGTCGCCGGCGATCTCGATCCCACGACCGTGGTCATCGAATACGAGGACAGCGGCTACGAGACGCACGCGCCGCTCGGGATTCGCCTCGCCCAGGCTCTCTACCACGGCACCGATCACCGCAGCCAGGTCTGCACGGCACTCACGAATCTCGGCATCGAGCCGCCAGCGATCGAGGTCATGGGACCTCGCCCGTCAGGACGGCCGCTTCTTCACGATCGAGTCGACCGGAGCGAGAACATAGGAACGTGCTGCGGCTCGAGGATCGCTGGGTCTGGGACTTCTGGCTGGCCGAGGCGGAGAGCACCCACCACATCTTCTACCTGCAGGCGCCGAAGGCTCTCGGCGACCCAGACCTTCGGCACACGAACGCGACGGTCGGCCACGCTGTCTCCGAGGACCTGACTGCCTGGACCGTCCTCCCGGATGCGCTGGGACCCGGGCCGTCCGGGAAATGGGACGACATCGCGACGTGGACCGGGTCGGTCGTCGAGGGCAACGGTTCCTGGCACATGCTCTACACGGGAATCTCTTCGGCCGATGAGGGCAGGGTGCAACGGATTGGGCTCGCGACCTCGTCTGACCTCGTCACCTGGACCAAGCACCCCGCCAATCCGGTTCTGGTTGCGGACACTCGCTGGTACGAGGAGCCGAATCGCACCGCCTGGCATGAACAAGCCTGGCGCGACCCGTGGGTCTTTCGCGATCCCGGTGGCCGAGGGTTTCACGCGTTGATCACCGCCCGATCGACGCACGGCCCTGTCGACAGCCGAGGGGTCATCGGACATGCGACCTCCGACGATCTCGTGTCGTGGACCGTCCAACCACCCCTCTCGGAGCCCGGTGAATTCGGTCACCTGGAGGTTCCCCAGGTCGAGAGCGTGGAGGGCACGACCGTGCTCGTCTTCTCCGTTGGCGCCGATCAAGTCAGCCGGCGGCGGCGCGCCAGCCAAGCGGTCGCGACGGCAACATATATCTGTCCGGCGCCGTCCCTGCTCGGCCCATTTGACCTGGCTGCCGCGCGACCTGTGGCGATTCCCCACCTCTACTCGGGCCGCTTGGTCCAGCGTCGAGAGGGCTCGTGGGTGATGCTCGCGTTCGTCGACACCTTGGCGGACGGGCGTTTCGTCGGGGAGATCACGGACCCGATCCCCATTGGACAGCTTGGCATCGCGAGTCTTGGGTAGGGAGGTCGACGACGCCGCCGCCAAGCGCGTTGGCGAGCCGGGTGGGGATCGAACCCACGACACAGGGATTAAAAGTCCCCTGCTCTACCGCTGAGCTACCGGCCCGCGCGCGAAGCCTACCCGAGCGAGGATCGGCCGCGCGTCAGGCTCCGTCGTAGGCCTGGCGGAGCCAGCCGAGTACCTCGGGGTCCAGCTCGTCCCGGGATGCGATGCGGACACGGTGGCTGCACATCCCGGTTGTCGCCTCGAGGCGGCCCTGGGGCTCGACGTCCCGAAGGTTGAGCCCGATCTCGAGCCGGCCGCCCGGTCCCGGCCCGATCGTGGCGAACTGCTTCGAGCGGCGGAGGCTGACGTAGGACTTCTTCGGCGCGAGCTCGACATCCGGACCGAACCTGGTCGCGGCCTCGACGGCCGCATCGTGGAGCGGCCGCAGCGCCGCCTTCGGTCCGGCGTAGATCGCGTCGACGATGTCCGCGCCAGACGCGGACGCATCCGGCCTGAGCGCCGTGAGAGCGACGAGATTCGCGAAGCCATGGCTCATCCCGTATTCGGTCTTGAGCAGCGACATGATCTCGCCGTGCCGTGCGGTCCCGCTCGCCCTGACGAGCTCAACCCACTCGTCGAGGGGGCGGCCGGTACGA
This sequence comes from uncultured Chloroflexia bacterium, assembly GCA_963720315.1. GTDB lineage: Bacteria > Chloroflexota > Limnocylindria > Limnocylindrales > CSP1-4 > CF-46. The sequence continues at coordinate 770,884 of CAVRFC010000005.1, read as the reverse complement.
GCCGGAAAGTTCGAGATCATCGTGGCGGTGGCGTCGTCGACGGTCGACAAGGTGGCGCTCCGAAACCTGGCTAGTCGAGGTCCGCCAGCGCTTGGCCGATCGGCAGGGCGAACCCGAATTCGGAGCCTCCGCCGTCCCGCGGCTTGGCCCAGATCCGGCCGCCGTGGCTCTCGATGACGCGCTTGCAGACGGCCAGGCCGAGGCCGATCCCGTTGGCCTGTTTCTTCGCGGTGACCGCCCGGTAGAACGGCGCGAACAGCGCGTCGGCATCTTCCTCGGCCAGCCCCATCCCCCGATCGAGCACGAGGACCTGGGCCTCGCGGCCCTTCGCCTGGAGGACGACGTCGATATCGCTCGTCGGCGGGCTGTACTTGTCGGCGTTGCTCAGGAGGTTTCCGATCAAAAGCTCGATGTTCGTGCGGTCGGCGTCGACGATGAGCAACCGGGCGACGCCGAGGAACGTGACCCGCCGTCCCTTGTGGCGGCGGCTGAACGCGTCGATCGACTGGCGGACGACGTGGTTGAGGACCTGCGGCTCGACATCAGGCTCCGTTCCCGAGCCAAGGCGGGTCAGCAGCAACAGGTTCTCGATGATCCCGAGCAGCCGCTCCGAATCCTCGGCGATGTCGGAGACCATCGACCGCCGAGCTTCCTCGCCCAGAGCGTCCCCCTTGTCGCGGAGGACCTGGGCGTTGCCGAAGATCGTTGTGACCGGGGTTCGCAGCTCGTGCGACACGAGGCCGAGGAACTCGTCCTTCACCGCGTTCGATCCGCGCAGCGCCTCGGCATTTGCGATGAGCGCGTCCTCGGCCTTGCGACGATCGGTGACATCGATCAGGACGTTGACCGCCCCGATCAAGGCGCCATCGTCGTCGCGCAACGGCGTCGGATAGGGCACGAAGGCGATCCGACTCCCGTCCGGTCGCTCGGCTAGTGCTTCGTAACCGCGGACGGGGCGGTTCTCGCGGAGGGCGATCGCCATCGGGCACTCATCGTGCCGCATCGCTTGACCGTCAGACCAGAAGAGGCGGAGGGACCCGCACCACTCCTCGCCGAGCTCCGGCCGCCGGCCCCAGAACGTCGCAGCGGCCTCGTTGTAGAAGGTGATCCGGCCGTCAGCGTCGGTCGTGTATACCGCGACGCCGAGCGCGTCGAGGAACTCCCGGTAACGCAGACCATTGCGCGCCGCCGATACGGTCCGGCGCGGCAGGTCGATCATGTTCCGAGCCGCGTCGAAGATGCTGATCAGCCCGTGGTCAGACTCGGCGACGGTCTCGAGCTCGGGTGCGCGTCGGGAGCGACGGGCCTGCACTGCCATGCGGGGCGTCTCCTTCGGTGAGCCGGGAGTATTGCAGGCGCACGGGCTCGGAACCACCGTTTCGGTGACTCTGCAACGGCTTTGCAACTTGAGCCGTGCGCGCGGGGCGATCGTTCCGTCAGCCGCTCCCGGCGCCACCCTCGTAGATCTCCGGGTTCACCGGCGTTGGAAGTCGTTCGCCGCGCAGGCCGGCGAGCAGATTCGCCGCCGCCATCTCGGCCATCTTGCCCCGCGTGGCCCGCGACGCCGAGGCGATGTGCGGCACGACGAGGCAGTTGTCGAGCGAGAGGAGCGGGTCGTCCGTCGGGATCGGCTCGGGATCGGTGACGTCGAGGGCCGCCGCGAAGATGGTTCCGTTGCGGAGCGCGTCCGCCAGCGCGCCCGGATCGACAACCGGGCCGCGCGACGTGTTGACGAGGACCGCCGTCGGCTTCATCCAGCCGAGCTTCTCGGCGTTGATGAGCCCGCGCGTCTCGGGTGTGAGGTTCACATGGAGCGAGACGAAATCGGCCTGGGCCAGGAGCTCCTCGAGGGGCAGGAAGGTCGCTCCGTGCTCCGCTTCGACCGCCGCCTCCGCCCGATGGACGTCGTGGTAGACGATCGTCATCCCGAACCCGGCGGCCCGCCGGGCGACGGCCTGGCCGATCCGCCCGAAGCCGACGACGCCGAGCGTCGAGCTGTGGACGTCCGGCCCGAGCAGGAGCAGCGGCCCCCACGTCTTCCACTTGCCCGCCCGGACATATCGATCGCCCTCGGGCAGGCGCCGGGCGGCCGCCATCATCAGCGCCCATGCCAGGTCGGCGGTCGTCTCGGTCAGGACGCCCGGCGTGTTGCCGACCGGGATCCCGCGCCGGGTGCAGGCCGGCACGTCGACGTTGTCGAAGCCGACCGCATAGTTCGAAACGACTTTGAGCTGCGGGCCCGCGGCGTCGAGGAACTCGTCGTCGACGCGGTCGGTCAGCAGGGTCACGACCCCCTCGCAGCCGGCGACCGCGCGAAGGAGCTCGTCCCGTGGCGGCGGCAGGTCGTCAGGCCAGACGACGGCGTCCGTGGCCGCGACGATCGGGTCGATCCCATCGTCGGGAATACGCCTCGCGACGAAGACCTTCTGGCGGGCCATCACGCCATCAGCGCGCGGCGCCCGCGGCGACGAGTGGCTCGACGACGCCCCGAATCCGGTCAAGGGCCAGCGTCAGGTTCTCCCGCGAGTTCGCGTACGAGATCCGGACGTGGTTCGTCCCGACGCGCCCGAACGCCGTCCCCGCGAGGACGCAGACGCCGGCCTCCTGGAGCAGCTTCTCGGCCAGCTCGGCGCCGGTGAGGCCCGTCCCCGCGATGTCGGGGAAGGCGTAGAACGCGCCGGTCGGTCGAAGGCAGCGGATTCCGGGGATGGCGTTGAGCCCGTCGACGACGAGGTCGCGCCGGGCCCGGAATTCGACGACCATCGCGTCAACGTCGTCCTGCTGGCCGCGCAGCGCCTCGACCGCGCCGATCTGGGCGAACGTCGGCGCGCAGCTGATCGTGTTGATGATGAGCTGGCCGTACATCGAGACCAGGGATCGCGGCACAATCGCGTAGCCCAGCCGCCAGCCGGTCATCGCGAACGTCTTGCTGAACCCGTCGAGAACGATCGTCCGCTCGGCCATGCCCGGCAGCGACGCGATCGACACGTGCTCCGTGCCGTCGTACAGGATCCGGCCGTAGATCTCGTCGGCGAGGACGACGAGGTCGTTGCGGGTCGCGAGCTCCGCGATCGCCTCCAGGTCGCCGCGGGTCAGGACGCCGCCAGTCGGGTTGGCGGGCGAGTTGATGACGAGCATCCGCGTCCGGGGCGTGATCAGCGAGGCGAGCTCGTCGACGTCGAGCCGGAACTCGTTCTCCATGCGGATGGGGATCGGGACCGGCGTGCCGCCGACGAAACGGGCGAGCGACTCGTAGATCGGATAGCCGGGGTCCGGGACGATCACCTCGTCGCCCGGATCGACGAGGCCGATGATCGCGTAGAGCATCACGCCCTTGCCGCCAACGGTTACGAAGACCCGGTCTGGCGTCACGTCGAAGCCCTTGCGGGCGGTGGCGTCCTCGGCGATCGCCTCGCGCAGGGCGGGAATGCCGGCGAACGGCGCGTAGTGGGTCTCGCCGTCGTCGAGGGCCCGCTTCGCCGCGTCGCGGACGTTCGCCGGCGTGTCGAAGTCGGGCTCGCCGATCTGGAGGTAGACGACGCTTCGGCCGGTCGCCTCGAGGGCCCGGGCCCGGGCAGTGACCTCGAACGCGGACTCGGTGCCGATCGTGCTCATCCGGGACGCCAGTCGCACGGCGATCCTCCTCTGGCCGGCGGCAGCTGGCCGCGCGACGAGTGGCTAGCTTATCGCGGCCGCAACGGTCGTCGATCGGCAGCACCCAGGTGCTCCGATATCGAACGTCCCTGAACATCGCTTCTCCCTCCGACGTCGCTCCGAATTCGGAGTCCAAAGTCGGAGGACCGGGCGCGGGACAACTGACTTCGCGCGGCGTTCGAAATCGGACTAAACGTTCCGGCGCCGAGGCCGCGGCGTAGCGCGCCTCAGGGCAGGAGCTGACGAAGCGCGAACAGGACGTTGGCCGGACGCTCCGCGAGCCGGCGCATGTACCACGGATACCAGGCCTCGCCGTACGCGATGAGGTCGCGGACGCGGTAGCCCTCGCGGGCGAGACGGCGCTGCTCGGCCGCCCTGATGCCGTACAGCATCTGGACCTCGACCGCGGTCTTGTCGAGGCCGAGCGCGACCGCGTGCTCCGCGATCTGCTCGATGAGCCCCACATCGTGCGTCCCGAGACCGATCCGGACGGACCGTCCGGCCCGGACGGCCTCGAGCATCGAGACGGCCAGTGCCACGTAGTTCGCATCCACGTCGTGCCGGCTCTGATATGCGATGGTGTCTGGCTCCGCGTAGGCGCCCTTGACCAACCGGATGGCGGGATCGAGTGGGAGGAGCCGCTGGATGTCGGCCGCCGTCCGGCGGAGGTACGACTGGAGGCAGAGGCCCGTGTTCGGGTGGTTCGCCTTCAGGCGCTCGTAGAACGCGATCGTGCCCTCCGCGTAGGAGCTGCCCTCCATGTCGACCCAGACGGTTCCGCCGGTCTGGGCAGCGCGCTCCGCCAGGCGCTGGACGTGCTGGAGCGTCCGATCCACATCGAGGTCGAAGCCTGAGCTGGGTTAGCTTGACCGAGATCTCGCCGTCGAGGCCACTCGCCGCGATCGTGTCGAGCAGGCCAAGGTAATGCTCGGCAACCGCATCGGCCTCTCCCGGGCGGGTGACGTTCTCACCGAGACGAGTGAACATCGTCGCGATGCCCTGGTCCCGGAACTGCTCCGCGGCCGCGAGCGCGGAGTCGGCGGTCTCGCCCGGCATGAACCGGCGTACGGCGCGGCGGGCGAACCACAGCTTCGGCACCCGATCGCGGAGCCAGCGATTGCCGGCCATCCAGAGAAGGATCGTGCGCATCGTCGTCGAGGATATCTCGCCGTCCGGCTGAGAATCCGGCGAATGGCCAAGTTCTTCGACCTCGACGCCGCCAACGCGGCTCTGCCGGAGCTGCGGACGATCCTCGAGACGCTCCGCGACGAGCGTGCGCAGCTCATCGAGCTGCGCGACGAGTTCGCCCGACAGGCGGCGCTCGAGACCGCGGCCACCGGCCCCGCGCCGGCCGACCCACCCGCAGATGACGAATCCACCGGCGCCGAGGGCCCGCGGCGCCTGCGCCTCCGGATGCAGGGCGTCATCGACCAGATGCAGGCGGGCGTGGCCCGGATCGACGAGCTCGGGGTCACTCTCCGCGAGATCGAGACCGGCCTGATCGACTTTCCCGCGCTCGTCAGCGGGCGGCAGGTCTGGCTGTGCTGGCGGCTCGGCGAGGGCGACATCGAGTTCTGGCACGAGCTGGCCGAGGGGTTCGGCGGACGGCGCGCCCTGATCGACCTCGCTTGATGACGAAGCCCGCCGCGCAGACAGTGATCCAGGGCGGCCGGGCGAAGGCGTACCGGCCGCTTCCCGAGACCGACCGGCGCGTGGCATTCGTCGCGGCCCTCGCGGCCTACGACCGGGGCGACTTCTTCCTCACCCACGAGCTGCTGGAACCGGCCTGGATGGGCACCGACGATCTGCCGGAGCGCGAGCTTTACCAGGGCCTGATCAAGCTCGCGGCGGCGTTCGTCCACAGCGTTCGTGGCAACTCACGGGGAATTGCGAGGAACCTCGAAGGCGCGAAGGAGCGTCTCGCCGCGGCTCAACAGGCCGACATGACCGGGGGCCTCGACCTGGCCGATCTGCTGACAGCCATCGACGATCGGCTCGCTCGCCTAGCCGCGACCCCGCCGCCTCCCCGATCGACCCGCCCGACCCTCAGGAGGACGACCCGATGACCCAGCCCCAGGGCGCAATCCCCGCCGTCGACGTAGCCGAGGCCGCCGATCGGCTGACCGCGCCGACGCGCCGAAGCCGCTCCTCGTCGACGTCCGCGAGATCGACGAATTCCGCGACGTCCGAGTCGAGGGAGCGGCCCTCCTCCCGATGTCGTCGTTCGCCGAGCGCCACGCAGAATTGCCAAAGGATCGGCCGCTGCTCGTCATGTGCGCCGGCGGCACCCGATCGGCGGCGGCAACCGCCTTCCTGCTCCGCGGCGGCTGGACGGACGTCGTGAACGTCGAAGGCGGCATCACCGCCTGGCAACGCCAAGGCCTCCCCGTCCGCCGCGGCGACCCCCAACCGGGCGAAGGAGATCTCCCCGCGAGCTAACGGCGGCGGCGGCGGGCCATGAGGCGCTCGCGCATCGCGCGGACCTGCTCCTTGTGGGCGAACGCCCAGCCGATGACGATCAGGATGACGAAGTTGATGATGCCGACGGTGTTGGCGTTGAGATAGCCGAGCTGCTGGCCGATCTCGCCGTCGATCTTGAGGGCCGGCACCGTCGCGCCGACGAGGCCGAGCTGGAAGAACGGCTCCTGCGGGCGCGATGTTCGCCCGGGCGCTCGCCCGCGATCGGGCCATCGCGCGTCTCGCCGCCGACGAGGATCACGTTGGGGCCGAGCACGAATGACGCCGAGCCGCCGACAGCCCGGCCGGCAGGTCGCTCTGGGTCAGGTGCTTCCACTCCGGGATGTTGCCGAGCGCGTCCGGGACCGTCCAGTACAGCTCGCTCGCGCGGTCCGGTCGCAGTCGCTGCCGCCGATGAGGTAGAGCGCGCCGCTGGCGGCGAAGCCCGCGGCGTTCGTCCGGGGCTCGGGCAGGTCCACGGGGCCGCCCGCGACCCCGAACTGCTTGAGGGTCGTCGACTCGTCGACGCGAGTTTCCTCGTCGTCTGGCCGAACTCGCCGCGCTGTACGGTCTTCGTCGGGCCGGCGGCGGAGGTCCCGCCGTAGACCCACATGTAATCGCCGACATGGCCGCAGTCGCGTCGGTCGTCGCCTGGTAGAGCTCCGCCTGCGGCTGCCACGGCTGGAGCGCGCCGGCCTTGTCGAACGTCGACTTCCAGACAGTCTTCACGGGCGTCGTTCCGTCGGCCGTCCCGCCGACGAGGAAGAGGCCGTCGGCGGCCGGGACGAGCGAGGCACCCGAGCGCGGCTCCGGCAGGACGAGGGCAAGCTCGACTTCCTCCGCCGTCTGCCACTCGCCGAGCTCGCCGGTCTGGGAGTTCGGCGACAGCGACGAAGACGGAGGCGGTCGGCTTGCCGTCAGGCCCGTGTTCCACCAACGACGTAGATCGGGCCGCCGAGAAGCCGACAGCGGCGTCGGCGCGCCGGGCAGTAGCCGGCCCGTCGGCCCAGCGGTCGAAGTTGCCGATGCCGGAGGCCGTCGCCACGAACGTCGTATCGGCCGCCGCCGTCCCGTCGCGGCCGCCGATGTAGAGGATCTTCGTCCCGATCCTGAGCGACCGCGCCATCGACCCGCGGCGCCGGCAGCGAGAGCTCTTCCGGGCGACGCTCCCACGGGATGACGGCGCCGACCGGCGGCGGGCACGGCAGGGTCTTGTTCTCGGGCGGGCAGAAGTTGATCGGGCTCCAGGCGAGGATGCCGAGGTCCATCGTTCTGTTGACCGTGAAGTAGTAGGCCCGGTCCGGGATGTAGCCGAGCACGAAGATCATGACGATGAACCAGAACGTCGCCTTGAGCGACGCCCAGCCCCAGCCGTTGGCGTCGAGCAGGCCGAAGAAGGCCCGCCCGCGGGTCTGCGTCCTGCCCGTGAGCGCCTGTTGCGCCATCGTCCTCCACTCCGCCGAATGGCCGTCGTCGGCCACCGGAGATCTCGCTACTTGGCCGTCAGGGTTCCGGTCATGGTGTTCGGGTGCACTTGCATACGAACTGTAGTCGCCGGCGGCGAGGGCGGGCACCGCGTATGACTTCTTCGTCGGTCCGGTGAACGGTCGCCGTGTCGCCGATGCTCACGTTCGCCCCGCTCGGGTCCTTGATCACGACGTTGTGGGGCGCGGTGCGTCCTGGTTGTCGAACTCGAGCGTGAAGGCCGTGTCCGCCGTTGCCTCGAGCGTGTCCGGTTCGAACCCGGTGCTTGCCGCGCCGGTCGGCGCCGTGACGGTGACCACGGGCGCGTTCGGGTCGATCGAGGCCGACGGTGCGCCGCTCGAACCGCCGCCGCCGCCGAGCGCCTGCAGGTAGCAGTCGGGGTATGGCGTCGCGCCCGGGTCCGGCTTGTAATTCGGGTCGCGCCAGCCGGTGAACGTCTTCACCTCGCCGGTCGCGGGATCGATCTCGGGCTCGTTCAGCTCCGGATCCTTCACGGTGTAGACGTGGTCGTTCGTCGCTCGGAGGAATGCGATGAGCTCGTCGATCTGGCGGTAGTTGAGCGGGCCGGGTGGATTGCCCTGGTCCGACCAGACCGGCATCGCCGACTTGGCATTCCCGCAGACGTACCGGCCGCCGACCAGCAGCACGTTGTGGAGGTAGTCCTCGTTGAGGTGGTTGAACAGCTTCTCCTGGGAGTTCAGCGTCGGCCCGATGTAGCCGACGTCGGCCGCGTCGGGTTCGTCGGGCCCCATGCCATTGGGACCGTGGCAACGGGCGCAGTTCGCCTGGTAGATGTTGTAGCCCCGCTCGACCGCGGTCACCTGCTGATGCTCGATCTCCTGGGCGAGGCGCGGTTCGGAAATGCCGAGCGGAAAGCCGAGCTCGTAGAACCAGTAGCCGACGATGAACAGCGTCACGAAGCAGAAGGCCAGGAAGCCGACCCATCGAGCGCTCGACGTCTGGCGGACGATCTCGGCGCCGCGCTCCGGCGTGAGGCCGTCGATGGCCTTGAGCGACGGCGCGGCCGTGAACCGCTCAGCCGAAACGCCGGTCCGGTGGGCGCGGTGCCGGGAGGCGCTGCTCGGGCGGCGGCTCGGGCGCGTCCGTCATCGGGATCCTCTAGCCTGCTGTCGACAGAACGGGATCATCAGATGCAGCCGGTCGGCGTCCGTGGCGGGATGAGGCCGGGCTGGCCAAGGGCAACGGGAAGCGGGCCGAGCGTGATCTTGCCGGTGTCGAGCGTCAGGACGCCATCGCCGTCCACCGCCGCGGAAAAGCGGTCCATGCTTCGCGCCGCGGGCCCGTACTGGGTCCCGGCAGCCTTGATCCCGAGACGATCGTAGCGGGAGCCATGGCACGGGCACTCGAGCCAGAAATTCTTGATGCATGGATTCGGCTTGCACCCCAGGTGCGGACAGCGCTGGTAGAGGCCCCGGACATTGAGCGACCTGCCATCGCCGCTGGTGTCCTCCCCGGCAACGAACTGCTGTCGACCAGGATCGATCAGGACGATGAAGGCCCGCGCCTCCGGGACGTAGGCCGGAAACCCTTCGGCAATGGGGAGTGAAGAATTCTGGAGCTTGATCTCCTCGAGCGTGCCGATCCTGACCTTGCCACCGAACCCCCCGGACAGGTTCGGCCACAGGAAGCCGACCGTCCCCGCCAGGAGCTCGATGCTCCAGACTGCCGCTGCTCCGCCCAAGGAGTAGCGCAGGAGCTGGCGCCGGGAGATGCCCTTGACCTGGTGCGTCCGAAGCGACTTGATCGCCTCGGACGACAGCGCCTGGGGCCTGTCGGCTGGTTCGACTTGGTAGTTGCTCATCCGCTGGTCGTGTCCCTCGCGGTGCTCAGAGGGCGAAGTGGAGCCCGTTGCTGCTGTTCTCGAAGAACGGCAGGTACGGGATGACGAAGCTGTAGCCAGGGCCCCGGAAGAAGATCCCGACGAACGTCAGGATCAGGCCCAGAGCGCAGAACAGGGTGAACAGGACGACGGCAGTCTTCCGCTCCGAGGGACGCGTGACCGTGAGGGCCCCGCGGTCAACGTACGGGATCAGCGCCGCTCCGACGAGCACGAGCAGCGGCGTCAGGACGCCGGCGACCGTGGGGTGGAAGTAGGCGAGCAGCTCCTGGAGCCCGAGGAAGTACCACGGCGCCTTCGCCACGGCCGGCGTGACGTTGCCGTTTGCCAGCTCCTCGAGCGGGGCGTTGATGAACAGGCCCATGAGCAGCAGGAAGATGCTCATCATGCCGGCTGCCAGGAATTCGATCGACAACAGGTGCGGCCAGACCATGACCGTGTCGTCGGGCTCCTTCTGGACCCGGACGACTGCGTCCTGCTTGACGAGCGCCAGCAACCGATACGGCCGTGCAGACATCGGCACGCGCTGCTTGTCGATCTCCGTCCGCCGGGTCGGGTCGACAGGCAGGACAACCCGACTCTCGGTCGGCTCCTTGATGTCCGTCGGCTTCTTGGTCTCGTCGGTCATCGGTCAGAGCTCATAGCGGAAACCTCAGGCCAATGGCGTCGCGGAGCTCCGCCTTGGACTTCGGTGAGTGAATGGCGGCTCGGGCACTGAGGGTGCCGGTTCGGAAGCTACAGAGGTCCACTAATGCCTCCGTCCTTCCGAATGCGCCAGAAGTGGACCGCCAGAAAGATCGCCGCGACCAACGGGAAGAACATGATGTGGAGAACGTAGAAGCGGAGCAGGGTGTTCTGGCCGACTTCGAGGCCACCCAGAAGGAGCCGGTTGAACGGCGTGCTGATCAACGGCGCGTAGCCGCCCATGTTGGTGCCGATCGTGATCGCCCAGTAGGCGATCTGGTCCCATGGCAGCAGGTAGCCGCTGAAGCTCAGCATGATCGTCAGGAACAGCAGGATGACCCCGACAACCCAGTTGAACTCGCGCGGCGGCTTGTAGGCACCGTGGTAGAAGACCCGCATCATGTGGAGGAAGACGAAGAAGACCATCAGGTGGGCACCCCACCGATGGATGTTCCGCGTCAGCAGCCCGAACGTGACCTCTGCCTGGATATCGAGGATGTTCGTGTACGCCAGCGTCGACGACGGCACGTAGAAGAACATCAGGTAGACGCCGGTGATCGTCAGGACGAGGAACAGGAAGAACGACAGGCCGCCGAGGCAGAACGTGTAAGCGAACTTCACGGCGTGCTGGCGGACGCGAACCGGGTGAATGTGCAGGAAGACGTTGTTCATCACCGCGTACGCCCGCGACCGCTCGTCGTTGGGGTACGGCTGGCGGAAGAGCGAGCGCCAGACGGGGCTTCGGCGGATGGTGTTGTCCATCCGCTCGAGGAAACTCACCGGGCTCCTCCTGCGACGCCGGCTGTCCCGGCCAGTTGCGCATCCCGGTACGACTCCTTGTAGAGCCGACCGTCGGTCGAGATCTCCTGCAGCTCGAACCGCTCCATCGTAATGGCGTCGAACGGGCATCGCTTGACGCACAGCGCACAGCGGATGCAGCGCTCCTCGTCAAGGATCATCGCCCCGCCCTGATCCCAGCCGTAGGCCTCCTCGATCTCCGGGAGCAGCCCTTCGGTCTTGAGCTGGTTGACGTCGACCATGTGGATGACGCCCTCGGGACAGACGTCGGCGCAGGCCCCGCACAGGACGCACCGGAACGGGTCGAACCAGATGTTGAAGTTGCACATGAGGCAGCGCGTCGACTCGGCGACGGCGGCCGTGGCGTCGTAGCCGAGCTCGACGGGCGTTGTGAAGTTGACCTCGGGATCGGTCGAGGCCATCCGCATCGCCACCGGTGCCATCGGGATGTGCTGGCGGGGCAGGACGTCGTAGAACTCGGGCATGTCGTGCCGCCACGAGCTCGTGATTTTCACGTTCGGCGTGACGGTCACGTCGGTCCGGCCGGTCAGGTAGCGGTCGATCGCGTAGGCGCACTTCTTGCCGTGGCCCGCCGCCTCGATGAGTGTCGTCGGGCCCGTGACGAAGTCGCCGCAGGCGAAGACGCCACGGACGTTCGTCGCGTACGTCGCCGGGTCGACCCGGACTCGTCCCCGGCCGATCTCGAAGTTTGCCTCGACCGGGAGGAATGTCAGGTCGGCCGCTTGCGACACGGCCGGGATGACGACGTCGGCCTTGATGACGAACTCGGAGCCCTCGATCGGAATCGGCGACCGCCGACCGGACGCGTCAGGCTCGCCGAGCCGGTTGCGGATGAACTTGACCCCGGTCACGTGGCCGTCCTCGCCGAGAACCTCGACCGGGCTGGCGAGGAACTCCATCCGGACGCCCTCTCGCTCCGTCTCGCCGAGCTCCTCCTCGTCGACGACCAATTCGCTCCGGGTCCGCCGGTAGACGATCGCGACATGCTCGGCGCCGTGCCGCAGGCTCGTCCGGGAGCAGTCCATCGCGGTATAGCCGCCGCCGATGACGACCACGTCCTTGCCGACATAGAGCTCCTGGCCGAGATTCGCCTTCTTCATGAAGTCGACGCCGTAGTCGACGCCCTCGAGGTCGGCACCGGGAATGTCGAGCGCGACCGCGTCCATGGCGCCGGCGGTGATCGCGATCCCGTCGAAGTCACGCTGGAGCTGGTCGAACGTGATGTCCTTGCCGATCGTCGTGTTGAAGACGAACGTCACCCCGAGCCGCTCGACGAGTCGGACGTCCATCTCGATCGCTTCGCGCGGCAGGCGGAAGGCGGGGACGCCGATCAGCATGGTCCCGCCGCCATACGGCAGCGAGTCAAAGACCGTGCACTTGAAGCCCTTCATCGCCAGCTCGCGGGCGACTGCGATCCCGGCCGGACCGGCCCCGATGATCGCTACCCGCTCGTCCCGCGGGGTGATCTGGGGCATGACGTCGGGGATGCCGGATGCCTCGTGCCACTCGACGAGGAACCGCTTCATGGCCCGGATGGCAAGGGGCCGGTCGATGTCGCCGCGGCGGCAGGCCCGCTCGCACGGGGCAGAGCAGACATACGAGCACATCGCGGCCACCGGATTGGGCTCCCGCGAAAGGATGTAGCCCTCCTCGAACCGGCCCTCCGCTGCGAGGTTCAGGTAGCCGCGGCAGTTCGTCCCGACGGGGCAGGCTTCCTGGCATTCGATGTTGCACTGGAGCCAGGACGCATCGACGGGCTGAACGAGGAATTCCTGATTGGGATCGATCGCCAAGGTCGAGGCGTGCCTTTCTGTGCGCTGGTTTCCGTGGGGTTTCCGGACACGAAGGAGGCCGGTCGGAACCGGCTGGTCGAATCTACCATCCGCGTCCTGAGCGGCGCAAAGCACGGCGAACGTGCAGCCGCCGATTTGACGTCTCGCCGGACTCGCAGACTACCCTCCCCGAGAGGGCTGTCCCGTCGAAGGCCGGAACATCGCCGGCCGAGGAGGACATCGACCGTGACCGGGAGCGACTTCGCCTTCCTGACGATCGGGCTGTTGCTGGGCGTCGCGGCGGGCGCCGCGCTCATCGAGGTTCTCCGGGCACGGCCGCGGTCCAAGCGCGAGGTCCGTATCACGGTGACTCCGAACTCGATTGCGCGCCGCCGAGCGACCACCCTGGCCGACGTCGACGCCTATGCCCCGTCGGTCGGACCTGCCCGCGGCGGGCCCGGCGACCAGCGCGGGCAAGATCGCAACATGCCCGAAGAGGACCTCGCGGATCTCCCGGATCAAGCGGCTGCCGCGCAAAGCGGCAACGCCACCGGCAATGGAACGCCTGTTCATCGCGAGGGATCCGTCCGCCCGGCTGCGGGAGATCGCGACTCCGTCGGGATCTCCATATCGCACGAGCCCGACCCGATGATGGCGGCATTCCAGGCCAAGTCAGTCGCCGGTGCAGGCGTGCTGATGCCGTCGGGGATCGAGTCGTCGACGGTGACCGCGTCTGTCAAGACCTCGTCTGCCGAGGCGCTGCTTCCCCACGCACTCGGCGTGGTCACGCTGTTGCGCCCGGAAGCTTCGAGCGCCGACGGCGGCCAGACCCGCCTGACTGAGCCCGGCGCCACGGATCGACCGGACGCGATTGCTGGTGCGTGCGACGAACCGCGCCGTATCGCCGATGAACGATGCCAGGTCGCGACGCGAGCTCGGGAGGGCGCCAGCGCGGCGCTCGAGACATTGCGCTCGAGCCAACATGCTTACGACGACCACACGAGCAAGGCGGAGGCCCAGGCTGCGACGGCGGATCCGCGGGCCGTTCGGGTGGCAAAGGAGGCGGCTCAGCAGGCCTTCCGCGAGGCGCGCAACGCCGGACGGACGCGCGACGACATCGAGACGGCCGCACGGGACTGGCTGAACGAGATCAACCGGATCAATCTCGCCACCCGCGAGGCCGGTGCCCTCGCCGAGCGCCATCGGCTGGCGGCAGTCGAGCTCGCCGCGAACCTCGAGCGTCTGTCGGTCGAGGCCGATGGGGCCCGGATCTCGGCCGAGATGGCCGAGGAAGCCTGCGTGGCGGCACGCGAGGCCGTCGCCGCGTGCCAGGAAGCGGCCGCGGTGGTCGCGGCGGGTGGACGGCGCAACTCGCCGCCGCCCAAGGCGGGACCTGCCGACACCAAGCCGCGGGCTGGATCCCTCGACGAAACGGAAGGCTCGATGGGCTCGCGTGCGGGTGAGGACGCAGTGATCATCAAGCTGCTCCGCGGCGATCGCGAGGCCCTCGGTCGCCTGGTTGCCCGACTGGGCGGCGATGATCCCGAGGAGCGACGCCGCTGGCAGACGGGGATCAGCGGGCTCCTGGAGGCCATCATCGCCCGGTCGATCGAAGCCTCGGCCTTCGACTTCCCGACCGAGCATCCGTTCTGGGGACCGTTCACCCGTTCACAGTGCCGCGATATCGCCGCCGCACTGGCGTCGCTCGGCTACAAGCACGACGGCTTCGGCGGGTGGGCCGAGGACCGAATGCCAAGCCAGCGCGATCTGTCACTGGCAGTCGGCTATGCCGGCCTCGACCCGATGCGGATCCGGCACTGGCCGTCGGAGGCGGAAATGGGCGATCTCCTGCGTGATGTCAGGGTCGCCGCCGACGAATACATCTGGGAGGCCGCCGGCACGCTGACTCTCGGTGAGCTGGTCTCGCTTCTCGGCCGTCGAGCGGACGCCCTGACGGAGCTCTGGAATGAGTGGGGCCTGGTCCGACCATTGCTGCTTGCGGCGGATTAACGCCTAGTCGGTGAGGGCGGCCTCCGTCGCGTCGGCTGCATCGGCGCTCGGACCTTCGTCCTCGTCTTCCTCGATGACCACGAGCCGGAGTGCCTCGCCCGCCGCGGCGCCGATCGGTTCGCCGACCTCCGCTGCCCACTCGCGGATCCGCTTCTCGAGCCGCGCCGGGTCCTTGATCTGGCTCGCGTGCGCGCGCAGGGCCTCGATCTTGCGATCCAGCGTCGCCGTCACGTCGATGCGGACGTTCGGTTCGTTCGGCCAGAAGAGGTAGAGCCGCCGGACGATATGCGAGGCCATGTCCGCTTTCGCGAGCCAGGGAAACGCCATTGGGTTCCGGGCCGCCGGGTAGACGGCATCGACCGCGGCCATGCCGGCGGCCCGATGGTCCGCATGGTTCACACCGCCGTCGAGGTAGAACACGACCTCCGGGTCCGTGGCGAGAACCGCGTCCGGCCGGAATGTCCGGATCTCGCGAACGAGTTGCTCCCGGAGGGCGAGGTCGTTGTCGAG
Source organism: uncultured Chloroflexia bacterium (assembly GCA_963720315.1). Taxonomy (GTDB): domain Bacteria; phylum Chloroflexota; class Limnocylindria; order Limnocylindrales; family CSP1-4; genus CF-46. Next base: position 755,635 of record CAVRFC010000005.1, on the reverse strand, counting down.
GGCGCCATCCGGTTGATGCAGGAACGACAACCCCGCGTACCCGACAACCTCGGCGGCGACCCGCTGCTCCTCTTCACGCAGGGCGGCGAGCTCCATCGGGTCGAGATCCGGATCCTCGCCACCCGCGTCGCCGGAGGTGCAGCAGACGAGCCAGCCGACCGACCCCTCGTCGATCCAGCGCGACGCCGTCGCCGCAGGTCCGAAGTCCGCGTCGTCCGGGTGGGCGACGATAACCATGAATTGCGCGGGCCGCCAGTCGTGCGAGGTCTCGCTCAACGGAACGTCCCTTGATGTGTAGGAATCTCGGTTGCACCGACAAGCATCAGGGCTATGATGTGGGCCGAGGCTTCGCTCGTCTCCCCCCACGAGCGAAGTCTCTTTTGATGTCGGCGAGGGGCGACGGTACGGGTCACCCGGCCCGCGCCGCCTGCTCCGCGGTCAGGGCCGCGAGCACGTCTGCCGCGTGTCCCTCCGGCTTCACCTTCGGCCAGGTCCGGGCGATCCTCCCGTCCGGGTCGACGAGGAACGTCGTCCGCGCGGTGCCCCAGTAGGTCTTGCCGTAGTTCTGCTTCTCGACCCACGAGCCGTAGGCTTCGGCGGCCCCATGATCGGTGTCGGCGAGGAGGGTGAATGGCAGGTTGAACTTCTCGCGGAATGCCCGCTTGCTCGCCCCGGCCTGCGGGCTGACGCCCCAGACATCTGCGCCCCGCTCGACGATCGTCTCGTTGGCGTCGCGGAACTCGCACGCCTCGACAGTGCACCCGGGCGTGTCGTCCTTCGGGTAGAAGTAGAGGATCGTCCAGCGGCCGGCCTGGTCCGAGAGCCGGTGAACCGTGCCCGTCTCATCAGCGAGGGCGATCTCCGGCGCCTGGTCGCCTACCTCGGGAATGCTCATGCCGACAGCCTAGCAGGGGTCTCGATGACGAGGACCGCGCCGCGCACGAGGACGAACGAGGCATCCACGGCGCGCCGGACATTCGACAGGCCCCGCGCCGAGCCCAAGAGCAGGGTTTCGTCTCGGAGCGGGTAGTGAAGTCCGTCGGTCCGGATCCGGAGCGCGTCCGCCCCGAACGGGATTAGTGATACGAGATCCCCGAGCCGCCCGGGTAGCGGCGTGATGACCGGATCGCCGTCCTTCCCCGGAGCCCGGACCAGCCTGACCCTGGCCGAGGCATCGAGGAGCGCGGCCGGGCGGCCCGCCAGCGCCGGATGCGCGAGGAGCGTCAGGTTGGCGATGGAGTGATCGAGCCGGCGCCCGCCGAACGCCCCGAGGACCACCACCTCGTGCGCACCGGCGGCGATCGCCGCGGTGATCGCGAGCTCCGTGTCCGACTCGTCCTTGTCCGTCCCGACGAGGTCGACCGGGATGCCCCGGGCTCGAAGCTCGGCGAGGTCTCCGGCGTCGATCGAGTCGCCGTCGCCCACCCAACGGTGGATCGGCAGACCCAGGCGCGCTGCGTGCCGCGCGCCGCCGTCGGCTGCGACCACGATCGCGACCCCGTCGGACCAGCCCGGCCAGGCGGCGTCGAGCGCCTCACGGTCCGCCACATCGCCGTCGGCGAGGACGATCGCCCGGCGACTGCCCGCGGACGCCTCGATGGGATCCTCCGCGCCGCTCACGGTCCGGCCGGCGGAGTTGCGAGCAGAAAGTCGTCGACCCAGGCGACGACCGATGGCGCAACTTCCGCGGCTCCGGCGGCCCGCAGTTCGTCCGGGTCCCCGATCACCGACCTGATGCCGATGGCACGGACGCCAACGGCTCGGGCCATCGCCATGTCGGTTGGCGCGTCGCCGACATAGGCGACCTCGTCGGGCCGATCGGCGAGGTCGAGCAGCTCGATGGCCATCCGGAGCGGCGCCGGGTCGGGCTTGTGGACAGCGAGGTCGTCGCCGAAGACGCGGGTGGTGAGCAACTCGGCGAGGCCCGTCCGCTCCAGCTGCGGGACCACGACCGCCCGGTCGCCGGCGGTCACGATGCCCAGCTGCTTGCCGGCGTCGCGCAACCGCTCGAGTGCCGCCGCCACGCCATCGAACGCAATCACATCGCGGCCCGTGGCGAACGTCGCGTGCCAGAGCTCACTCGCCTCGTCCAGCCGATCGCCTGGCACACCCAGGCGGAGGTACATCAGGCGCCAGTCGGGCACGTAATGGCGGCGGTACAGGACCTCGTCGAACGGCAGTCCGAACGATGCCATCACGGTCGCGTTGGCCCGATGAAAGGCACCGAGCGAATCGACGAGCGTGCCGTCCCAGTCGAAGAGAACCGCCTGCATGGTCGGCCGATGCTACCGCCGCCGCCCATTGCTCGTCCGATGCTAAACTCGGACCGTGCCCGAGACCACCGACCACGTTGCGATCCAACGGGTCCGCGACGCCGCAGAGCGCAAGGGCGTCAGCCTCGACATCACCGTCTTCGATCAGTCGACCCACACGGCCGAGGAGGCCGCCGCGGCCGTCGGAGCGGAGCTCGGCCAGATCGTCAAATCCCTCGTGTTCGTCGCTCCGGGCGATGACGGACCCGAACCGATCCTCTGCCTCGTCGCCGGCCACAATCGCGTCGACCTCGCGCGGCTGGCGGCCGTCACCGGCGAACGGGACGTTCGTCGCGCAACCGCCCGAGAGGCGAACGAGCTCACGGGCTTCACGATCGGCGGCATTCCGCCGATCGGTCATATCGGGCCGATCCGGGTGATCATGGACCCCGATCTCGGGCGGTTCCAGATCGTTTGGGCAGCAGCCGGAACGCCAACCGCGGTATTCCCCGTTCCCCCGGCAACCCTGCGAACGCTAGCCAACGCCACCGTCGCCCCGATCACCGAAGAGAGGCGACTCGCCGACATCGAGGCGGAGCGCGAGCCCGGCGCCGGTGTCGGTGGCTTCGTCGGAGATGGTCGGGCCCGAGCGCAGAACGCCGGGGTGTGAGCTCGCCCGCCACGGGCGCCCAGCCGCGCGACGCGACGATCGCCTATCCCGGCGGGCTGCGGGCGCGGTGGCGCTGGGGCGGCAGCGGCCAGGGGGCTGCGGTTTTCGCCCTGTCGGAGGCCGGCGGGACCCTGGTCGATCATGGCCCGGTCGTGTCGGCGGATTACGAAGCGCTCTGCCGCGCGGAGCTCCGGATCGACGGGCCGGGCGGGGTGTGGACGGCGAGGTTCGCGTCGACGATCTACGACGAGCCTGCCGGCCTCGTCTGGGACGACCACGGCCTGTTCGTCGTCAAGTACGGGTTCCATACGTTCGCTTTCGACAGTCGGTCGGGCGAGCTGCGCTGGTCCCACCGATCAGCGACGCCCATCCTGGCGCTCTTCGGCTCGCCGCGGCTAGCCCATCTCGTCGTCCAATCGGAGATCGAGACCTTCGCCCTCGAGCCCGACGGAAGGGTCGCCTGGCGGATCGCCCACAGCGATGTCGTGACCGAGGCTGAGCTCGTCGGCGGCCGCCTGGTCCTCACGAGCTTCGCCGGTGCCGTCACCGCGATTGATCCCGCCACGGGTCGCCCGACAGGCTGACCATGGGGATGGCTCGTGGAAATCGTGGATAACCACGCGACGCCGGCCTGAAACTCGTGGACAAGACGACTTGACCCGCCGGGGCGGGGGACGTAGCGTTGCGGTCAGCCCGGAGGGGCCGAGCGCAGGCTAACGGCAGCGATCACATCAACGCCCACGCCGCGAGTAGGTTCCTTCGGGCCTTACCATGCCCGCCGCCGGGCGGTTCAGCCCCCGCCTTAGGCCTCTACGCGGGCCCGCGGTCGCGCGTCCGATGCGCAGCCTCGCCCCACCCATCTCGTGCTTGTTGCGCAGCCTCGCCCCACCCATCTCGTGCTTGATGCGCAGCCGTGCCCCACCCATCTCCTACTTGATGCGCACTATCGTCATCTGATGCGCACTACGGTCATCAACTTCGTGGGGGGTGCGTTCGGGGTGGCCCCCGCCGGGCGCCGCTATCATCCCGCGGTGACTCCCCTCGTCCTCGTCGCCGCGAGCCTGATCGCCCTCGGTGCGGGCGTGGTCACCCTGCGGTCGTTCGGGCCCCGCTACAGGGTCGCGCGATTGCTCGCGACCACGCCGCGGGTCAGCGTCGCGGAGGCCGTGGCGATCGCCCGCGAAGGTCCGGCCCGCTACGTCCGCGTTGACGGCCGGATCGACGCCGACGAGGAATTCGAGGACGCCGACCACCGGCCGCTCGTCTTTCGCCGGACGAAATTCGAGGCTCGTTCCGGGGGGCGATGGTCGGCGTTCGAGGATTCCCGGGAGGCCGTGCCGTTCGAAATCCGGGAGGGCCTCGACGGGATCCGCATCGACGGCGCGACCCTCGATGTCGGCCTCGTGGTGGTGCCGCGGCACTCGGTCGGGGTCGCAGGCGACGTCACCGACCGCGCTCCGTCCACGCTCGATCCGGCGACGCCGGTCCGAGCGATCATCGAGCAGATCTCGTCGGTCGAGCACGCCATCGTCCTGGGCGTCCCGGTTTCCGACGCCACGCAGAGCGGCGGTGCGCAACTCACGGCCGGGCTGGGCAGGCCCCTCGTCCTCACGACCCTCGAACCGGACGAGGCGATGCGGATCTTGGCCGGGGGCAGCACCCGACCCCGACTGGTCGCCGCTTGCTTCCTCGCCGGGACCGCGCTCCTCGTGGTGGGCCTAGCGTGGGCGGGCCTCGGCGCGGTCATGAGCGCCGTCGTTCCGATCGCACGGGCTGCCTCCCCGTCGCCCGGGACCGGCGGCGATCCGCGCAGCAGCGGGGAGGGCCCAGGCCTCGTGGGCGAGCCATTGGTTGCCCTGCTCGTCGTCGGAGGCATCGCCCTTCTCGCGGTAGTGCTCACCACGCTCTACATCCGGGTTACCGCCGCAAAATCGGGCGAACGCCACTAGCTCAGGCGTCGCCGCCGGCCGCCAACGCGCCTTCGGCGGTGCCGCTGCGCCTCGCTGATTGCCGGGCGCCTCGCCGCGTTCGCGACAGCCCGATACCTAAGGCCGTGGCGTGCTGCTTGCCGTGAGCGGACCCGACGGCAGCGCGGCGGGCAGTTGCTGCGGCAGCCTTATGCCGGTCGGGTCGAATGCGACCCAGCCGTGACCGGGGAAGTACACCTCAACCCAGACATGTGCGTCGCTGTTGCGAATCACCTCCGTGGCCGAGCCCGGGCTGCGCTCGCCGGGCAGGAACCCCTCGACGATTCGAGCCGGGATATCGAGGTTGCGCAGGATCACGGCCATCGTCATGGCGAAGTGCTCGCAGTACCCGCGCCTGAACGTAGCGAAGCATTCGGCGGTAGACATCGCGCCGCAGTCGATGTCGCGCACGTCGACGTCGTACGTGAACGATTCCGCGCGGAGCATTTGGACCAGCCGTTCCGCCACGTCGATCGGTGCGGTCGAGCTCGCAGTCCTGACGATCTCATCCCTGAGCGATGCCAGGTTCGGTCCGAACATGCCGGCAACCTCGGCGGTGTACAGGAGGACGACCTCGCGCGGGTAGTCGGTCCCGGCGGCGCGAAGCGCGGCGGCATTGAGCATGCCCGCCCCATTGCCCGGGTCGCCGACCAGGGCGGTGACCGTGTAGGAGTCGCTTCCGTCGCGGTTGAGCGAGGCGAAATAGCCGTCCCGACCGACAGTCGCGAGCCGGACCGGACGATCGACCTGGATTGGCGTCGCTGGAGACAACACCGTCGGAAGGGCGAACGTGGCGGGCCGGACGGTGAACGTGAAGTCGTGGAGACCCGTCGCTTCGACGTCGTCGGCCATGCCCTCGAACACGCGCTCGCCCGGTGCCCGATCGGTGGTACGCGGGTCGCTCGATCCCAGGCCGTGCAGATTGATCTGGTCGTATGCCACGGCTCGCCAGTAGTAAGCGCGGTCATCGGTCGGGTTGCGCTGGATCGTGACCGCCACATCGCTGTTGGTGATCCATGCCTGACTGACGGTCGAGGTCAGCGGTGCCGCCTCATGGGCGGGCTCGGTCCTGCCAAGCCCGACGGCGACACCGATGAGGACGATCGCGGCGGCGCCGGTCGCGAGCAGGTTCGGACTAGGGCGAAGGGTGAGGAACCGCGTTTGCCGGACCCGCGAGACCTGGGCCATCGGCCGGGTTCGGTCGAAGGTGTCGGCCAGGACGCGATCGGGGAGGCGCCCGGGCGCCCTCGCCTGCAGCCAGTGCCGGACTCGTTCCTCGGCGTGTTGTTCGGTTTTCATCGTGTGAGTCCGCTCGTTGTGGCGATGGGTGTTCGTTCGTCCGCCTCGAGGGCAGCACGCAAGGCTTCCATCGCGTAGTGGATCCTGGACTTCGCGGTCCCTACGGGCACGCCGAGCGCATAGGCGACCTCGGGCACCGTCAGGCCAAGGTAGAAATGGAGGACCACAGCAGCACGCTGGTCCGGCTTCAGGCGCCGGAAGCCTCGGTCAAGCTGATCGAGGTCATCAATCGAGCTGGCGAGATCGCCGGTCGCCGGCTCGATTCGCACCATCTGGACCTCCACGGACCGCCGCTGCCTGCGGCGCCCGTGATCGGTGCAGACGTTCACGATGAGCCGGTAGAGCCAGGCGTCCCAGCTGTCCGGGTCACGCAACACCGGCAGGTTCCGCCAGGCGTGGACCAGGGCATCCTGGACGGCATCCTCCGCCTGGTGCGTGTCATGAAGCAGGATCCGCGCGACGGCGTAGAGCCGGTCGGCGGCGGCCGCGGCGAGGACCTCGAAGGCCTCGTGGTCACCACGCCGTGCCGCTTCGACGAGATCTCGCTGCAAGCTCATTCCGCCCGACTGCCGGGCCTGGCGGCCCGCTTGACAGTACATGACGACGCGCCGCTTCCGATCGTTCAAGAAAGCCGGCCGGCCGGTCAGGCTGCGGCGACCTCGACGAGGATCTCAGCAGCCGCGGCGCACTGCTCGGCTGTGACGTCGAGGTGGGAGACCGCCGGAAGGTTCGCGGGCCGGAGGGCGAAGATCAGCAACCATTCGGGTGTGGCAAACATAAGGACGAGCATTCGTGCACGAATCCGACCGCCAGTACGATCGGGTTATTGGCAAGAACTGTGAGCTTGGTAGGCTCCGGCCGACGACTTGACATTTCTTCCACGAGTGAGCGTTGCCAACCGCCCTTCCTTCCCGTCCGATCGATGCGACTTTGTCGGTGACAAAGGCTGCACGGCTTCTGGGCGTCCATCCCAACACGATCCGGGCGTGGAGCGACGCCGGCCGGCTTCGCTACTACCGGATCAACCCGCGCGGCGACCGCCGCTACCGGATGGGCGATCTGCAGCGCTTTCTCGCGGCAGCCCAGAGCGGTGTCGCCGAGCCAGCACACGCCGGATTCCAGCACCGCCGGCTATCGGAGCGTCCAACGCTCGAGTCCCTGACGAGCCCGGAGCACGCCTCCAGCGAGCTCGAGCCGCTGGGCGACTCCGATCGGGATCGTCATCGGGTGGACATGGACGTCCTGGTCGAGCTCGGCCGGATCGGTGCCTCGGCCACGAGAACGGACGCCGTGCTAACGGAGGCCGCCCGAACCATCGTCGGCCACGGGCAGCACCTCGCCGTCGCGGTGTTCGAGCTCCGTGGTGACCGACTCGTGCCGCGGGCAATGGCCGGTGCTGACCTCCACCTCATCGAGCTGCCCCGCGACTTCGGGGTTATGGGAGCCGCGCTCCAACGCCCAGCCGCAGATCCGTCACCCGTCGTCGCCGAGGAAACCGGTGCTGTCGTTGGCGGAGGGCTGGTGGAGGTTGCGATCACCATCCCCGTGCGGGACTCGGCCTGGGGTGTGCTGCTGATCGCTGATGCGGAGGGCGCGGATCCTACCCTGCTTGATCCCGACCTCCTCCGGGCCATCGCCCGGTCCGTCGGGTCGATCGTCGGTGCCGGCCGATCCGCCGACGAGATCTCCCACCACCTCCATCGGGCCGATGCGCTTCGTCGCGTCGCGGGGGACATCGGCAGCCGGCTCGACCTCGACCAGATCCTGTCCGGGCTCGTCGACCACGCAATGGTCCTCTTCGATTGCGACCGCGGTGCCGTCTTCCTCCGGCACCCCAACGGTAATGCGATCGCCGAGGTGGCTCGCGGCCTGTCCCAGGCCTACCTCCAGTCGGTCCGCGAGTTCCCCGTCCGATCGCTCCCGTCGTTGGCCGTCGCCGCACGCCGGCCCATGTTCGCCGGGGGCTATCGCGACGACCCGCGAGGAGTGGGCGTTCGGGCCGCCGTCGTCCAGGAGGGGTTCGACACGATCTGCACCGCGCCTCTGTTCGACGGGCCCGAGCTGCTCGGCCTCCTGAACGTCTACCACGACGCACCCCACGCATGGAGCGACGATGAGCTCGAGACGATGGCCGCGCTCGCGATCCAGGCGTCCGTAGCCATCAAGAACGCCCAGAACTTCCAGAAAATGGCGACCTGGGCGGCCCAGCTCCAGTCGATCCAGCAGCTGGGCGTCCGCCTCTCGCGCCTGACGAGCGTCCGCGAGATCGGCCTGGCGATCGCGACCGAGCTGCGTCAGCTGATCGACTACCACAACGTCCGGGTCTACCGGCTCGAAGGCCAGGACCTTGTCCCGGTCGCCATGCAGGGCCGAGTGGGCGAGTACATCGACGAGACGCCCGAGCAGCTCATGGTCAGGTACGGCGAAGGCATCACCGGCTGGGTTGCCGAGCATCGCGTCGCCCAGAACCTCCCGAACGCGGCAAGCGATCCGCGGGCGAACACGATCGCCGGCACCCAGGATGACCTCGACGAGTCGATGCTCCTCGCTCCAATGACATTCGAGGACCAGGTTCTTGGCGTCCTCGTGCTCTCGAAGCTCGGACTCCATCAGTTCAGCGACGACGACCTGCGGCTTCTCGTCATCTATGCAAGCTTCGCCGCGCAGGCGTTCGCCACCGCCGACGCGACGGCACGCCTCCGCGCCCAGTCCGAGGCACTCGAGCGCCAGCTCGTCAACCAGCGCGGCCTCCTCGCGGTCACGGAGTCGATCCTCACCACGCTGAATCCCCACGCCATCCTCAATCAGGTCGCGGATCGACTCTCTGAGCTCGTCGGCTACGACAACATCGCGATCGAGACCGTCGACCCGCTCACCGGACTCCTCCGACCGCTCACCGCGCGCGGCATCCATGCCGCCCAGTACATGGAGCCATGGGCGCCCGGCGAAGAGGGACTCGCGACCTGGGTCGTTGCCCACAACGAGCCCGCCCTCGTGCTCGACGAGCGAACGGACGAGCGGATCAACCACTTCCGCGATGTCACCCTTGGCGGCAGCCTGATCTGCGTCCCACTTCGCGGTCGCGAGGGGGCCACGGGCGTCCTGACCCTCGAGCGGCTGGGCGAAGATGCGCGCTACTCGGAGGACGAGTTCGAGCTCGTCAAGCTCTTCGCGGCGCAGGTCTCGATCGCCCTTCAGAACGCCGAGGTCCACCGTGCCGTCGAGATCCGGGCCCAGACGGACGACATGACCGGCCTGCTCAACCACGGAACCTTCCAAGACTGGTTGAAGAAGAGCGTTGACGGCCACGAGCCATTCAGCCTGATCATGCTTGACCTCGATGAGTTCAAGGCCGTCAACGACGCCCTCGGCCACCAGGCCGGGGACCAGCTCCTGGCCGACATCGCCAAGGCGATCGTCGCCGCCGGCCGCGACACGGACCACGTCTTCCGCTACGGCGGTGACGAGTTCGCGCTCATCCTGGCGGGCACCGACGCGGGCTCGGCGGTCGCCGTGGCCGAGCGAGTGCGGGCCGCCGTCAATGCCGTCGGCCGACCGGGATCGAGGTGGGCCGAGCAGGAGATCGAGATCAGCGTCTCCATCGGCCTGGCGACGTTCCCGCGCGACGGCCTCTCGCCGGAGTCGATCCTCCTTGCCGCCGACCGCGCCTGCTTCGTCGCCAAGCGGAGCGGCCACGGCCTGATCGCGACGGCCGACGAAGGTCTCGCGCTCGCCAGCGAGTTCTCGCTCCAGCAGCCGACGCCGGTCGATCCGCCGACCATTCCGTTGGGCGACTGAGAGCAGTGTTGGGCGACTGAGACCGATCCGTTACCGCGCCGTAACCGCGGCCGGCGGGTCGCCGTCACAGTTGGGCACCATGACCGATCGACGCCGCCTGCCCGTCGCGCTCTTCCTGCCCCTCGCAATCGTTGCGGCGGCGTGCCTACCCAACGCCGTCGGGCCTGGTCGTTCCCCGAGCTCGCGAACGCCGGCGCCAGTCAGCCCGTCACCCAGCGGCCCGACGCCCGAACCATCCTTCGTTCCGCCGACTCCCACGCCGATGCCGACGTTCCGGACGTACGTCGTCGTGCCCCGCGACAACCTCACCTCGATCGCACGAACGTTCGAGACGACGGCGCGCAGCATCGCCTACTGGAACCGCGCAACGTACCCCAGCCTGGATCCCGAATCGGAGGGCTATTCGCCCAACCGGATCGAGGTCGGCTGGCAGCTCAAGCTCATTCCTCGGACCGTCGTCGACCCTCAGACCCTGCCCGATCAGACGCCAGTCCCCGCCTCACCGGCGCCACGCCCGACCGGAGTACCGGGCCAGGCGCCGCCGGTCACGCCGGTGCCAGGGGCCGGGGCAATCGTCGTCAGCCACGGCTCGCGCGACAGCAATCGGGTCGCCCTCACATTCGACATGGGCGGGCGACTGGATCCCGCCGTCGACATCATGGGCTGGCTGACCGAACACGACGTCCACGCCACGATCTTCCCGACCGGCAAATCCGGTACCGAGGCGTCGATCGGTCGTCAGGCCGTCCAGCTGGCCGCCGCCCGACGCGACCTGTTCGAATTCGCCAACCACTCCTGGGATCACCCGGCCTTCACGGAGCTCGACGCGGCGGGGATCGCCGACCAGCTGAGCCGTACGGAAGCCGCCATGAGCGCCCTCTCAGGCGCAACGACCAAGCCATGGTTCCGACCGCCGTTCGGAGCCTGGGATGAGGACGTGCGGAAGGCCGTCGGCGCGGCTGGCTGGGCGTATCTCGTGATGTGGGACGTCGATACGATCGACTGGCGCCCGACCGTCGACGGCGGACCGACCGCCCGCGACATCGAGGCCAAGGTTCTGTCGCGAGTCGAGGGCGGTTCGATCGTCCTGATGCATCTCGGTGGCTGGAACACGCTGGAGGCGCTGCCGGCGATCATCGACGGCCTCCGAGCGAGGGGCCTCGAGCCGGTGACGCTGACGGAGCTGCTTCTCCAGTAGGCTTCCTGCATGGCCGAGAATGTGGCGCCACTCATCGTCCTGACCGTTGCCGACATCCGCCGACACAACGATCCCAAGCTGGCCGCGCGCAAGAACGACCTGTACGCGGAAGCCGTGGTTCGGCAGGGCGGCAGGCCAATGCTCCTCGACGGAACGGCGACGGACAGCGAACGATCAGAGGCGTTCGCGGCGATGGACGGTCTCCTGCTGACCGGTGGCACGGACATCGATCCAGCCCGCTATGGCCGGCCAAACACGGGCAGCGTCGACGTCGAACCCGATCGAGATGCCCTGGAGGCGGACGCGTGGGCAGCCGCCGCGGCCCGTGAGGTGCCCGTCCTCGGGATCTGCCGCGGCTTCCAGGCGATCAACGTCTTCGCCGGCGGCACCCTTGTCCAGGACCTCCAGGGCCACGCCGGGCCGGGCTGGAGCACCGGGCCCGCCCGGATGCACCCGATCCGGATCGAGCCCAACGGGATCATCGCCCGGGCCCTGGCGAATGGCGCCGAAAGCGTGAACACGTACCACCACCAGGGAGTCACGGCCGCCGATCTCGCGCCGGGCCTCCGGGCGACCGCCTGGGCAGACAGCCCCGTCGGGGAGATCGTCGAGGCGCTCGAACTGCCGGGCGAGCGGTTCGTCGTCGGTGTCCAGTGCCACCCCGAACGAACGGAGTTCAGCCCGCCAGGGTTCGAGCGCCTGTGGTCTGCCTTCGTCGAGGCTGCCCGGCCCGCCTCGCCTAGAGACGACCGGCGTCGATAACCCGCTGCCGGCGGACTGGTCCCGAAAAACCGGAGTGATCCGCTCGGAGATCACGCCCGACGGATCGCGACCTCGCCTTCTTCGACAACGCCGAGATGGATCGCGGCGTCACCCTGGTTCTTCGCCAGGCAGATCCGCCCATAGGAGTCTTCATACAGCAACGTCTCGCCCGGATTTGCATCGCCGAAGGTGCCGCGCCACCGAACTGTCGCCGCCCTTGGCCGGTTGTCCGCGTGAGCCGCGAACGCAAGCTCGAGTCGGTCCCCGGATCGGATGGGTCCGATGGCTTCCTCCAGGTCGCCGCGCAGGCCCGCCAGCTTGACGTTGCCGAAGGTATCGACGTAGACGACCGAGCTGCGAAGGCAGCCCGGCTCGACGACCGGATCCGCGATCGGCGACGGGACGAGATCCGCGACGGGGACCGTCGGCCCGAGTGCGTCGAACGCAACGCCGGCCGCCAGGTGCGCGGCCGCCGGGGCGAAGATGTCGCGGCCGTGAAAGCTCGTGCTGACCGTCGGCAGGCGGTAGGCCTCAGCCTCCAACACCCGCGCCTCGCTGGCCCCGCCGAGTCGCGCGGCGCCCGCCATCAGCAACCCGTTGTCCGGCCCGATCAAGACATCACCTCGGCCGACTCGCAGGGCGACCGGGCGGCGATCGGTGCCGACGCCCGGATCGACGACCGCCACGTGACCACCGATGGGCAGGTATGGCAACGCGCACCAGAGCAATAGCGCCCCATCGCGGATTGCGAATTTCCTGACCTCATGGCTGATATCCACGATCCGCGCCTCGGGCGCGATGGACAGGATCACGCCGTGCAGGATCGACGCCGACGGATCGCGCGCCCCGAAGTCAGTAAGCAGCGAAATGAACGGCCCAGCCACGCCGCCGATGGTATCGGAGTCCGTTCTCCGAACCGGCACCCAGTCAAGGTCGCCGCAAGGGCAGCTCACGAACTGCCACTCAGCCAAGGTCGCCGCAGTGGCGGTTCAGGCGAAGGCGGCTGGGAGCACTTGAGCGAGCGCACCCCAAGGTGCGTGAGCGAGGGAGCGGACCAGCCAACGCCCGCCTGGGCCGTCAATGCGGCGACCGGAGAATCCGAAGCGGCGTCGGGAGGAGGCTCGACGCCGCTTCGGGTGGATCCGCGTCGGCGGGAGGAGGGAGAACGCCGCCGCGGGGGATATTCGGTTGTGGGAGGCCACGGGGGCCTCGGTTCAGTGTGTCGTTGCCTCGGTTCCGTTATCGAAACGACCGGTCCGCTGCATCTGGCGAAGAAAGAGAAGCTGATTGACCTGGCGGAGCGTCCAATGCGACTCGCCGATCGGGATGCCAGCCATGTACGCCGTCAGGTTGGCCGCCTCATCAGGCGCCATACCCTTCAACAGGAGTGTTCGGTAGGTCGCCCTCGTGTGCAGGGCCTCCCGGGTTTCCCGGGTGTCCGGCGAGATCAGGGTGTCGGTGGCCGACCCAGACGCGACCCCGGAGGCCACCGCGAGCGCCGGCCAGGATGAGTCGCCGCGAGACGATCGTCCCTGACCCCGAGTACCTCGACGAGGCTGGCCTGCCATGGTGCACCGTGCCGTCCTATCTGCCGATTTTCATTGCGGGCGATTGCCCTGACTTCGATGGCTTTTGCCTAGTTGGCTTGTGTTTGGATGTTCGGTCTGGTCCGGCACGGGAACGATGACCCATCGGTCCCATGCCACTTGGTACTTGCGGCTGCTTTGTCATCCGTTGTGGTGACGCTGCCCGGTTAGACTCCCCGACGTGCGAGTGCGGACTTTTGAGCTTCGCCTGATCGCGATTGCCCTGACTGCGTGTTGGACGCTTACGGCGGGGGTCGTGTTGCTGGGCTACCGGCCGGGCGGCCCGGTCGACCTCGTGGTGGGGATTGCCGCCGCTCTGCCGATCGCAATCGCCCTTGCCGGGCTGGCCTGGCCGCCGGCCACGCACGGCCAACGAGCCTTTGCCGCGATGGTCTGGTTGGGCCTCGGTTCGCTTCTCCTTCTGGTGCCCTCGATCGCCGATGTCTCCACCCAGCTTGTCCAGCGCGGCGCACAGACGCTTCTGCCGTCGGTCGAGGCGGCCTACCCATGGGCGCTTGCACTGTTCGGGACGAGCCTCTTCGCGGGTTTTGGGATTGCCCGCCGGTTGCTGGGTGCGACGGCGATGAAGCGGCGACGGCTCGTCCGGGGCATCGCCGTCGCGACCGTCCTCGCCACGGGCGCGGGAGCCACCTTCACCGCGATCGCAATGGCCAACGAGCTCGCCCTCCGGGACCGGCCGACCACATCGTCCCGATTCGGCCCGACGGACACGGTGAAGGAGCCGCCGCCGTGCGACTCGACGCTCACCGCGGGCACGACGGCGCGGATCGAGCTTCACCTGACGGGCGATATCGACGGTCGCTCGATCGGCGGAATCGACCTGGCCGGTGACCGCTCGGGCGGCGACTTCCGCTGGTTGGCGTACGCGGCGACGTCGAGCGAGCTGGGACTCCATGGAGCGGCGAGGATCGGCCCGGAGGCCTGGGTCCGCGAGCCATTCGGCGGCTGGCGGCGGGCCGAGCTCTCGGATGTGGCGCATGACTCCATCGATCTCCAGGCGCTCGAGACGGCGCTTACGCTGGGAACGCGCGCGGCCGCCGAGCTCCACGGCGTCGACGTCATCGAGGGCGCACGGGCACGCCACTGCCGAATTGCGATCGACGGCCCGACGTTCCGGAGAGCCTTCCCGTTCGTCGACTGGCTGATCGGTGACGCCGACATGACGATCTGGCGCGGCGAGCTCGACTACTGGATCTTCATGGACGGCGAGCTCGGGCGGGTCGTCGGGAGCATCAACGGTGACGCCGGCGCGATCCGCGAGGATGCCCTGCAGGCGACCATCAGGGTGGATCTGACCGCGACCGACCGCGGCGCCGCCTTCCGCATCAACCCGCCATCGCGCTGACACAATCAGAGTCATGACCGTGGATGACGACGCGCGCTCAGGCAAGCGGGATCGGCTTGCCCGGATCACGCGCGTCGTTTCGCTGCTGCGGGCCCATCCCGACGGGATGGCGATCAAGGACATGGCGAAGCGGATCGATGTGTCGGTCCGGACGGTCTACCGCGATCTCAACGCGATCGAGGGTGAGATCGGCATCGGCGTCTGGTCGGAGGGCGGACGCTGGGGACTCGCCGCCGACGAGTTCCTGCCGCCGCTCAAGCTGACCCAGGACGAGGCGATGGCGGTGGTGTTGTCGGCGCGGTTGATGGTGCGGTACGCCGACAAGTACGACCCGGATCTCGCGTCGGCGTTCGAGAAGCTCGGTGAGGTGCTGCCGCCCGCGCTCGGCGAGCATGTCGCCCGAACGCTCGACGTCCTGTCGCGGCATCCTCGAGATGAGCGGTTCAGCCGCCACGTCAACCTGCTGACGAAGGCGTGGGCGGAGCGCAGGATCGTGTCGCTCGATTACGAGCCGGCGCGGTACGGGCCGG
Organism: uncultured Chloroflexia bacterium; assembly: GCA_963720315.1. Lineage (GTDB taxonomy): Bacteria > Chloroflexota > Limnocylindria > Limnocylindrales > CSP1-4 > CF-46. Next base: position 740,207 of record CAVRFC010000005.1, on the reverse strand, counting down.
ATTCGACGCCGCGGACGGCACGGGTCAGGCCATACCTCATCGAGCCGTCGCTCCAGACACACGCGCTCTACCTCATCGGCTTCGATGAGACTCGCCAGGCCATCCGGACCTTCAAGGTCGAGCGGATCCGGGACATTTCGCTCACCCCCGAGACGTTCGAGCCCCCCGAAGCCGGCCTCGTCGAGGGCATGTTCGATCGGGCCTGGGACATCATTGCCGACCAGGATCCGGTCGAGGTCGTCCTGCGCTTCTCGCCCTCAGTCGCCGCCCGCGTCCAGGAGGCCCGCTGGCATCCGTCGCAACGCGTCAGCGTCGAGGGCGACGGTTCGCTTCTCTGGCGAGCGACCGTTGCCGGCACGATCGAAGTCCGGCTCTGGGCGCTGCAGTGGGGTGACGACGTGGAGGTGATCGCACCGGCCTCCCTCCGCGACGATGTCGTCGCGACCCATCGCCGAGCCCTCGACCGACACGGCGCGCCCGCCGGCGCCGTCGGGAAGGGCGCGTGATGGCCCGCCATCCGTTCTCGGCCGTCAACCTGATCAGCGACCCGATCCATGGCTATGTCGAGCTGACGAAGCGGCTCGGGGCGGCCCAGGCGGCAGCCGCGGGACTCGGCGAAGAGGACGCCGCCGAGGAGGATCTGCTCGACACCGCGTGGGTCCAGCGGCTGCGGCGGATCAGCCAGCTCCAGAGTGCCCGATGGGTCTTTCCGACCGCGGAGCATTCGCGCTTCACCCACGGCCTCGGGGTCATGCATGAGGCCGGTGTCTGGGGGCGATCGCTGTACCCCTCGCTCCGCTCGTCGCTCCTGGCGGCGGGCGAGGACGGCCCGTCGGAGGGGCTGGTCGTCGAGACGCTGCGAGTGGCCGGACTGCTCCACGACGTCGGCCACGGCCCATTCGCCCACTTCTTCGACGACCACGTGCTGTCGAACTTCCAGGCGCCGGCGGACGCTCGGCGGGCCGACGGCAAGCGGCTATCGCACGAGGACCTCTCGCAGGTCATTGTGGAGCGGGAACTGGGGCCGTTGATCGAGGCGCTGCGGCGGGCGCCGGGCGGCGTGCCGGAGCGGGATTCGTTCGCGGACGGAGAGGCGATCGACCCGCGCTGGGTCTCGTTCCTCGTCTCGAAGCCAGCCCTTGCCGACGACGCCATGCCGCGCTGGATCCGCTGGCTCCAGCCGCTCCTGTCGGGGGTCTTCACCGTCGACAACCTCGACTACGTCCGGCGCGACGCGTACATGACCGGCGTTGCTGTCGACGTCGACGTCGAACGGCTCCGGCGCTACACGTTCATCGGGCCGCGCGGCCTGACGCTTTACGAGCCGGGCCTCGGCGCGCTCGAGATGTTCCTCACGGCCCGGCTGTTCATGTACCAGCAGGTCTATTTCCACCGAACGGTCCGGGCGATCGATCTCCACCTTGGCGAGGTGTTCGGGCCGTCAATCCGAGCGATCTTCGGCGACGGATCGCCAGTCGAGCGGCTGTCGGCCTACGCCGACCTCGACGAATACGCCCTCCTCCACCAGGCCGCCCGATGGGCCCGCGGCGAGTCCGTGGCCGACGCGCCGGGCGATGGCGACGGGCAGGTGACACCCGCGGTCGCCGAGGCGTGGCGGGCGATCCTCCTGCGCCAGCCGCGGTGGCGCGCCGAAACCGAGATCCGGGTCGAGTACGAGGCGAACGATCCGCCGACCGATGCGATCGCTTCGCTCGGCAGCGAGGAGCCCGGACGCGTGAAGATCGATCTCGCGGTCGTCGACGCGCGGCCCGCCGATGCGACGGCGACGGACTCGCTGCTTGCTGTGGAGGGCCGCGATGGCTCGTCGCCGTCGCTTGCCCGGTCGCTTGGCCGTCTGCCGGCCTACGCACTTATCGGTCGCCGCTACCGGCGGGCGGATCGGTCGAGCCAGGCGAGCTAGTAGCGGGGCACCTGCGATTCAGTCGCCGGCGACAGTGCCGGTGGAGCGTCCGGGCCTGGGATTCGCCTCGTCCTGAGGACCTCGGCGCCGCGCGGCATGACGATGAGCGGGTCGATCCGGGCGATCTCCGCTTCCGGCAACCTGAGCTTCTTGAGGATGTCCGCCCGGACCCCGAACGTATCGGTCTCGAACGGGCTGAAGAGGCCGTAATGGACGTGGCAGCCCGACGCATGGCCGGTCATGCCCTCGAGGCCGATCTTCTGGCCCGCCTTGACGCGGTCGCCGACCGCGACCGTGACCTTGCTGAAGTGGGCGTAGACGCTGCGATAACCGTTGCCGTCGTTGATGACCACGACGATCGGCAGGTCGTCCCAGAGCTTCTTCTTGTCGAGTATCCGGTAGTAGGGACCCAGATCGCCAACCCAGCCGACGACGTGGTCGAACTGGCGGCCGGCGGCCAGCACGACGCCGTCGTGGGCGGCCCGGACGGTGTCCCCGCAGAACGACGCGACGTCGATTCCGTCGTGAAAGAGCTTGCCGTCCTTGATTCGGCTGCCGCCGGGAATCGCCTTGAACGGCAGCGTGAGTCGGCCGCGCCCGAGCGGCCAGACATAGCCTGTCAGCTCTTCAGCGGCGGGCGCAACGCGCTCCAGACTGGCGAGCGGCACCGGACGATCCGTGGCTCGGGCGGAGACGAGTCGGGGGTCATGAAAGGCCGGAGCGAGTGGCGCCGCGGGGCGGGCGACGACGCCGAAAGCTTCCCCGAGCGGCTGCGTCGGTTGGCTGGGTAGGGCGGCGCCGAGAAGCATGACCAGGGCGATCGAGAGCGCGAAGACGCCAACGCGCAGGTGACGGAATCGGGGCACCGAAGATGTGTACCAGACCGCGCCTCCGGGCGCAACGGTTCGGGCGCTGATGTAGCATCCGGAACTGCCCACGCGCGCCCGTAGCTCAGTGGATAGAGCGACTGACTTCGGATCAGTAGGTCGGGGGTTCGAATCCCTCCGGGCGCGCCAACCGCGTGGAGCGATCGCTCTCAGTAGCCGGCGGTCAGGCCGAAGTCGATCGAGATCGCCGCGCCCGTGATCGGGGCGGCCCGCTTGGAGCAGAGGTAGGCGATCAGCTCGGCGATCTCGTCGGGCCGGATGAAGCGCGGCGGCTTCTGAGGGTAGGCGGCCAGCAGGTCGGCCAGGTACTTGTCGGGATCGCCGCCACCGAACGTCTCGGCCTGGTAGCGGATCATCGGCGAGTCGACGTCGCCTGGGCAGACCGCGTTGACGCGGATCCCCCGCTCCGCCAGCTCGACGGCCAGCGCCTTGGTGAGGACGGTCACGCCGCCCTTGCTCGCGCAGTAGATCGCGGCACCCTTGTTGCCCCACAGCCCGGCGTCTGACGAGACGTTGACGATGCAGCCGCCCGTCGCCTCGAGGGCCGGGATCGCGTGGCGGCACATCGCGAACGTGCCCTTCAGATTGACGTCGACCACCCGGTCCCAGTCAGCCTCGGTCATCGTGTCGGTCGGTCCCTCGACCCAGACGCCGGCGCAATTGACGAGGATGTCGAGGCGGCCGAACCGCTCGACGGCGGCGGCTACAGCCCGCTCGCAATCCGCAAACGAGCGGACATCGGTGACGACTCCCAGCGCCCGGTCCGGGCCGCCCAGGCGAGCCGCCGCCTCCTCCAGACCCTCCGCGTCGATGTCGGCGAGGACGAGCCGCGTCCCATCGCGGCCGAGCCTCTCCGCAGTCGCCGCGCCGATCCCGCTGGCACCGCCGGTGATCAGCGCGACCCTGTCGTCGGGCATCAGTACCACGCCTCTTGCGGTCCCTTGAACTCCTGGATCGTGTTGCCGCCGTCGACGATGATCCCCTGGCCGGTGATGTAGCTCGCCGCGTCTGACGCGAGGAAGGCGACGACCTCGGCGACTTCGTCGGGCCGGCCCGAGCGTCCGAGCGGCGTGTTCTCGCCGCCGATCGCCTCCTCCGGAAGCTGCGACCCGGTGGCGATCCAACCAGGCATCACCGCGTTGACCGTCACGCCCTGTCGGCCGACCTCGATCGCCAGACCGCGCATCAACCCGAGGATCCCGGCCTTGGCCGCGCCGTACACCGCCGAACCGGGATTGCTGACGAGCGGGCCTGTCACCGACGACACGAACACGATCCGCCCATGGCCGCTGGCGACGAGGGGTGGCAAAGCAGCTTGGGTCACCGCGAACGCCGTGCGCAGGTTTCGGGCGATGCCGCGGTCCCATTCGGCCGGGTCCATGTCGGCAACGGCACTTGATTCCTCGGGGGCCCCGACCGCCACCATGCCGGCGTTGTTGACGAGGATGTCGAGCCGTCCGCCGTGCGCGGCGAGGGCCTCTCCGACGAGCCGAGCCGGAGCGTCCGGGTCCATGAGGTCTCCGACGTGCCCGGTCGCTCCGATGCCCTCGGCGGCGAGCTCCGCGACTCGGTCGTGGATGCGGTCCGTCGTGGACGCGATCGCGACATGGGCGCCGTCGCGACCCAGCGCCCGGGCGACCGCAAAACCGATCCCGTTCGGGCCGCCCGCGCCGGTGACCAGGGCGACGCGGCCGGTGAAGCGTGACACCCGAGCAGCCTAGGGCATCGACGACCGGCGCCGCAGGGCTCCCGGAGGTCGACGGCCCCCTGCTAGGCTTGGCCGCCATGGCCACGACCGAGCGGCGCACCGCCGCCCATCTCCTCGTCGACTGCCTCGCCGCCGAGGGCTGCGAATACGTCTTCTCCGTGCCGGGCGAGGAGACGATGGACATCCTCGACGCCCTGAGCGACCACGCCTCCGTGCGCCACATCACGACTCGCCACGAACAGGGCGCGGCATTCATGGCCGACGTCTACGGTCGCCTGACGGGCAAGGCCGCCGTTGCGATGGCGACCCTCGGGCCCGGTGCCACGAACCTCATCACCGGCGTTGCCGACGCCTACCTGGATCGGGCGCCGATGGTCGCGATCACCGGCCAGGCGAGCTCGGAGAAGCTCCACAAGGAAGCCCACCAGGTCGTCGACATCGTCGGGATGCTGGCACCCGTGACCAAGTGGAACACGAGTGTGCAGCGGCTCGGGGCGATCCCGGAGATCGTGCGCAAGGCGTTCCGCACGGCGGTGCTGGAGAAGCCCGGCCCGACCCACATCGAGCTCTCCGAGAACCTGGCCGCGATGCCCGTCGAGCCCGACGCCGCGCCGCTGACTCCCGGCCAGACCTACTTCCCCGAACCAACCGACGAGGCGATCGCCCACGCGGCCGACCTCATCGCAGCCTCCGAGCGGCCGATCGTCCTCGCCGGCAACGGTGTGCTGCGCCGCAAAGCTGCGGCGGAGCTGCGGGCGTTCGCTCGCGGGCTCCACGTCCCGGTCGCCGTCACGTTCATGGGCAAGGGCGCGATCGACGATCGCTCGCACCTGTCCCTCATGGCCGTCGGGCTCCAGGCCCGCGACCACGTCATGTCCGGCTTCGACCGGGCCGACCTCGTCATCTGCGTCGGCTACGACCTCGTCGAATATGCGCCCGCCGGCTGGAATCCCGACGGCCGCAAGCGGATCATCCACATCGACACGCAGCCGGCCGAGGTCGACGCCCAGTACCGGCCCGAGGTCGAGCTGATCGGCGACATCGACGGATCGCTGAGCCGGCTCCTAGCCGCGGTGCTGCCCCGTGGGATCAGTGGCCGCGACGCCGGGGAGCGACACGAGGCCCGCGACACGCTCGTTCATGCCGACCTCCGGAACGCGCTCCTCGCCGACCTCGAGGCGGGCGCCGCCGGCGACGCCTTCCCGATCACGCCGCAGCGAGCGATCGCGGATCTGCGCGAGGCGCTCGGTCCCGACGACATCGTCGTGTCGGACGTCGGCGCCCATAAGGTCTGGGTCGCCCGTCTCTACCAGGCGTACGAGCCGAACACCGTGATCATCTCGAACGGTTTCGCGGCGATGGGCATCTCGCTGCCGGGGGCGATCGCCGCCAAGCTGGTCCACCCGGAGCGGAAGGTCGTGGCGCTGTGCGGCGACGGTGGGTTCCTCATGAACAGCCAGGAGCTCGAGACGGCCAAGCGGGTCGGGGCAAACATCACGGTCGTGATCTGGCGGGACGACGGTTACGGGCTCATCGACTGGAAGCAGCGCAACGAGTTCGGTCGTCCGTTCGGGGTGGAGTTCGGCAATCCCGATTTCGTCGCCTACGCGCAATCGTTCGGGATCGCCGGGTTCCGGCCGGCAAGCGCTGCGGACCTCCTGCCGACGCTCCGCCGCGCGCTCGACGTGGACGGTCCGTCATTGGTGGAGGTCCCGATCGACTACCGGGAGAACCTCCGTCTGACAGAGCGACTCGGCGCGCTCTCCACGACCTAGCCCAGGCGAGCGCCCGACCTACCGACCGATGCGAACGTTCCTCACGAGACTCACCGCGGCGCCCTCCTATCCGCCCGATCCCATCGACGTCCGGACGTTTGTCCTGGCCGGCCTCCGCCTCCCCCGCCTGGCTACGGTCGCGATCGCCGTCGTGGTCTTCGCGGTGATCTTCGACTTCAGTCGCACGTTCATCCCGGACGAGCTGATCGCCTACGACCGGAACCCGGCTATGCAACGGATCCAGGCCTTCGAGCGCCTCCTGCTCTACGGCGCCGTACCAATGTTCGTGATCGTCTTCGGGTTCCGCGACCGGCCGTCCCGCTACGGTGTCCGCCTCGGCGAGTGGCGCCTGGGCCTGGTGCTGACCGTCGCCGGCTGTGCCTTGATGACCCCGCTCGTCCTCTGGTTCGCCACCCAGCCGGACGCTCGGCTGTGGTACGCACCAAGCTGGTCGAACCTGCCGGATGTGCTCGTCACGAATGCTGTCGACCTTGCGGCCGCCGAATTCCTGTTCCGCGGCTTCCTGATGTTCGCGCTGGTCCGGGCGATCGGCCCGATAGGCGTCCTTGTAGCGACGCTGCCGTTCGTGTTAAGCCACCTGACGAAGCCGGAGCTCGAGCTGTTCTCGACGCTCGCGGGAGGGATGGCTTACGGCTGGCTTGCCTGGCGGACGGGATCGATCGTCTGGGGCGCGATCGCCCATACGTACATCCTGACGCTCGTCATGGCGGCGGCCGCCGCGGCTCCCGGCTGAGCGGCTGGCCTTCGGGATGGCTCTCGAGGCGGCGATGCTGCTGGAGCCAGAAGAGCAGGGCGAGCGACGGGCCGATGACGGCCACCGCCGCGACGGTGATGACGGTCAGTGCCTGGAGCGTGCCGTCGGGCGCCGCGGCCGCGGCGATCGTCAGGTCCGGCGGTAGAAGGAGCGGGTACTGGGCAACGCCCCAGCCGAGCACGATCATCGCCACGGCCGTCACGGCGAAGGCGCGGGTCCAGCGGGCGTCGCTGACGATGCAGAGCACGAGGCTCACCGAGCCGGCGACGACCGAACCGGCGACGAACGGCAGGCCCGGTCCGGTCAGGCCCTCGAACAGACGCGTCGAATCGACTCGCAGGACGAGCAACCCGGCGATCGCGATGCCGCCCGCGACGACCCCGGCGCCGAACGTCCGCCGGCGGAACGGATCTACCACGGTCGGCGCGCTCCGCCGGGCATCGGCCGTCAGGAACGCCGCGGCGATGTAAGCGCCGGCTGCCACCGCCAGCAGTCCGATCGCGATCGAGGTCGGGTTGAGCCAGCTGGCGATCGGATCGCCACCGCCGCCCGGCGGCACGCGACCCGAGGCGATTCCGCCGAGAACCGTGCCGAGGAAGAACGGCGTGACGACCGATGAGACAGCAAAGGTCAGCCCGAAGGCGCGGCGACCGGTCAACCGCAGGCTCAACTTCCGGAAGGCGAAGCCCGAACCACGCAGGACGATGCCGACCGCCGCGAGGGCCAGCGGCAGATAGAGCGTCGAGGTGATCGCTGCGAAGGCGCCGGGAAAGGCCGACCAGAGAATGACGAGGTCGAAGATCAGCCAGGTGTGGTTGGCCTCCCAGACCGGCCCGACGGCCCGGTCGATCAGCTCCCGCTGGGCTGCCCCCCGCCTGTCGTTTCCGGCCAGGAGGTCCCACAGGCCCGCCCCGAAGTCGGCCCCGCCGAAGATCGCGTAGATCATCGTGCCGAGCCAGAGAACTACGGCGATCAATTCGGCTGGCGTCATTCCCCGGTCGGCCCATATGGCAGGTCGCCGGCTGAGATCGTCTCGTCGTTCCATCGCCGGCTCAGCGCGCGGAGGACGACGATCGTGGCAATGCCAAGCGCCAGGTAGAGGATCGCCACGGCCGCGAGCGAGACACCGATGCCTCCGGCAGCCGTCACTGCATCCGCGGTCCGCAGCCGACCCCACACGATCCAGGGCTGGCGACCCACCTCGGTCACGATCCAGCCGGCTTCCATGGCGACGATGGCAAGGAGCCCGGCGATCGAGGCTCCGCGCAGGAACCAGGTGCTTTCTGTCGGGTCGCGGCGCCGAAGCCGAAGCAGGCCGAACCACGCCGCGAGGCCGAGCAGCGCGAACCCGCAGCCGAGCATGGCATCCCAGGCGAGGTGGACGACATTCGCTGGCGGCTGCTCGTCGAGCGGGACCTGGTCGAGGCCGATGACGACGGTGTTCACGTCGAATCCGGCGAGGAACGAGGCGAGACCGGGGATCTCGAGCCCGTAGCGGACCTCGCCGTCGACGAGGATGCCGCCCAGCACGATCGGGCGCTGCGGGCCGGTCTCGGTCACGAGCTCCATCGCGGCGAACTTGGCCGGCTGGTGCTTGACGATCTCGCGGGCCGCCACGTCGCCGACCGCGATCTGGATCGGAGCGGCGATGGCCGCGACGACGAACGGGATCGTGAACCCGAGCCGCGTATAGGCGTCACGCCGGCCGCGGAGCAGCCCGACGGCGTAGACCGACGCCAGGAGGAACCCGGTCACCATGTACGCGGCCAGGAACATGTGAGGCACTTCGTACCAGGTCGCCCCGTTGAAGATCACCTCGAGCGGCCGGACCTCGCTGATCCTGCCGTCGGCGCCCATCGTGAAGCCGGCCGGCTGGTTCATCCACGCGTTCGCGGCCACGACGGAGACCGTCCCGCCGAGGCCGGCGATCGCGATGGGAATGCCGCTCAGGAAATGGGCGCGTGGCGACAGGCGGTCCCAGCCGTAGATGTAGATCGCGACGAAGATCGCCTCGACGAAGAAGAAGATGCCCTCGACGGCAAACGGAATGCCGAAGGCGGCCCCGTACTGGCCCATCAGGCCCGGCCAGAGGAGCCCCAACTCGAACGACAGCACGGTCCCCGACACAGCCCCGACGGCGAAGGTCACCGCGACCACGCTCGACCAGCGCCGGGCGAGGAGCAACGCGTCCTGGTCGCCGCGGCGGAGGCCTCGCGCCTCGGCGATCAGCATGATCGCGGGCAGCGCCACGCCGAGGCAGGCCAGGACGATGTGGAACCCAAGGGTCAGCGCCATCTGGCTCCGCGCCGCCACGAGGTCCGCGGGCGTCGCGGCCGCGAAGAGAGGCATCGACAGCGCGAGCAGGTGCGCCATGCGTGGAGTATCGCGCGGAGCGGGCCCCGGCGCGCCGGGGCGCTACCGATCGACCTGCCGCATGCCGCCCTCTCCATGCCAATCCATCACGGGGTGAGAATCGAACGTCGTTGCGTCTGTCAATTCGTCTCCCCATCACCGAGATGGCAGACACATCGGCGTCAAGGCCTGGATCATCCTGCGTGGGAGAGCGACCCAGCTTCCCTTCGCCGACGTCCGGTTTTCACCGGACGACCGAATGGCAGGGAAAGGATCGGGATCGCGAGAGTGCCTGCCGCTGCGGTCAGTCGGTTGTCAGGCCTTCGACCCGAACCGGGCGACCTCAGCCTCGATGTCGAGCGGCATCACGACGCCCTTCGTCTCGTATTCGCCCCAGGCGTCGCGTGGGACGCGCCACATGATCTCGAACTCGTTGCCATCGGGATCGTGGCCGTAGAGCGACTTCGAGACGCCGTGGTCGCTCGCCCCGCCGAGGGCGCCGGCTTCCTGGAGGACCCGCGACGCATCGGCCAGATCCTCGATCGTGGGGACCTCCCACGCGAGGTGGTACAGGCCGACGGATCCCCGCGTCGGACGCGGCGCGTCCGGACCGACCGAGAACAACCCCAGGTCATGGTGGTTGTCCTCGAGAGGCGAGCGCATGAAGACTGCCTGCCCGCCGAACTCGCTGCCCGCAACGACGAAGCCGAAGACCCGGCCGTAGAACTCGGCGGACTTGGTGGCGTCGCGGACGAAGAGGACGGCGTGATTCAGGCGGGCGACAGGGATGCTCATGCGATCAGTCTCACTCGCGGGTCAATTGCGGGATGAGATCGCCAGCTGCCGCCGGACCGACGAGGACCCAGGCGTCCTGCCACGAACCACCAGCAAGGGCCCGATTGATGTTCAGCCAGGCCATGCCCTCGAGGGTTCGGGCCGCCGCGAGCGAACCCGCGTCGACCGGGCGGAATCCGATGGATTCGACGACGTCGAGAACGGTCTGCTTGGCCGCTCGGTCATCGCCGGCCACAAAGCCGTCGGCCGCGATCCCGGAGACCGACGGATCGGCCTGCGTTGAAGCGAACGCGGTGTTGAACGCCTTGACGACCTTGCTGCCGGGCAGCTGGGCCTGGAGCTCCTCGGCGAGCGAGGTCGCGGCGCCGGCGGGGTCGGGGGTCGGGCGGTTGGAGACGTCGACGACGACCTTGCCTGCCGCCGAGTCGCCGATCTCCCGGGCGACGGCGCCTAGGGCGCTGGCCGGAACCGCGAGGATGACGAGGTCCGCAGTCGTTGACTGCCTCGGTGTTCGAAGCCGCGGCGCGAGCCTGGAGACCGCTGGCGGCCTCGGCTGCGTGCTGTGGATTGGTGGCGGCGAAGGTCACGTTGTGGCCGGCGCGCACAAGCGAACCTGCCCAGTGCCTTGCCGACGTTGCCGGCCCCGATGATCGCGATGTCCATGGCTGGTTCCTCCGTTTTGAGCTTGACGAGTTGGCTCTCGTCAAGCAATCTTTGGTGCAGGCACAACATAGACCCCGTAGTTGGCTGTTGTCAATACTCTTTGTCCTGAGGCAAATTCCATGACAATCGACGAACGCCGCCGGCCGGCGGTCGGCACCCAGGTCCGTCGCTGGCGGGCCGAGCGAGGCCTCACCCTCGCGGGCGTCGCCGAGCGGAGCGGCCTGAATATCGGCTACCTGTCGCAGATCGAGAACGACAAGGCCCAGCCGTCACTCACCTGTCTTGCGACGCTGGCAGACGCCCTCGAAGTACCGATCGCCTGGTTCTTCATCGACGAGGCGCCCCCGCCGCAGGTCGTTCGCAGGGCGGAGCGGTCCGTCCGGGAGATCGAGCTCGGGCGGATCGAGCGGGTCGACGGGGGAACGTCGCGTGACATCTCGATCGTCGAGGTCGCCGCCCCGCCCGGGTCGCGGACGGGTGCGCACGCCCACGCCGGCGACGAGCACCACATCGTCCTGCGCGGTTCGTTCCGGATGACGCAGGGTGACCACGTCATCGACGCGGGGCCGGGCGACTACGTCCGCTGGGACGGTACGGTCCCCCACGACGCAGAGGTCACCGGCGACGAGGACGGGGCGATGCTCATCGTCAGCCTGCGCCGCGACCGCTGACGTTCAACCCTTGAGCGCCCCGCTCAACCCCGGGCCGCGCAGGAAGAGCCGCTGGAACAGCAGGAAGAGCGCGATCGGGATGGCGCTCGAGATGGTCAGGGCGGCGATGAAGATCGCCAGATCCGTCGTCGGCTGGAGGGTCGGCAGGCGTACCGACAGCGGTTGGAGGTCCGGGTCCCGCAGCACGAGCAGGGGCCACAGGTAGTCCTTCCACGTTGCGATCACGGCGAAGACCGACACGACGCCAAGGATCGGGCGCGACATCGGCAGCACGATCCGCCAGAACAGCTGGAACGGACCGGCGCCGTCGACCCGGGCGGCATCGAAGATCTCTCGCGGCAGGTTGTCGAAGAACCGCTTGATCACGACCACATTGAACGCGCTGGCGCCGGCGGGGAGCCACACGCCCCAGAACGTGTCGATCATGCTGAAATGCAGGATCGGGACGTCGACCACGGTCAGGTAGAGCGGCACGAGCAGGACGATCGAGGGCACGAACAGCGTCGCCAGGACTAGCCCGGTGAGAACGCGGTGGTACCGCGGCTTCAGGACCGACAGCACATAGCCGGCGGTCGTGGCCACGACGATCTGGACGATCCACGACCCCACGGCGATCCAGACCGTGTTCAGCAGATACCGATCGATGTGCGTCTGCGTCCAGGCCGTCGCGAAATAGCTCAGGTCGAATCCATTGGGCCACAGCGCCATCGGCGTGCGGATGGTGTCCTGGGTGGGCGTGATCGACGACTTGACCATCCATAGCAGCGGCCCCAAACCCGCGACCAATAGAAAGATCAGGACGGTGGCCTCGGTCAGGCGAAGGGTCCACCGTACCCGGCGCCGCCGCTTGTCGGCGCTCGAGACGATGCCCCGGTCCTCCTGGGTCCGGGCGATGCCACGCCTCCGCCGGCGCACGAGCGATGTCATGACGACTTGCTCCACGATCGGGTCAGCCAGAAGTAGCCAGCGGTGAAGACGGCGAGAAACGCGGCGAGCATGACGCTCAGTGCCGCGGCCATGCCGTACTCGCCGCCGAGGCTGTTCTGGAAGGCGTACTTGTAGATGAGCAGCAGCACGGTGGTCGTCGAGTTCGCCGGTCCGCCGCCGGTGAACAGGAACGGCTCGGTAAAGAGCTGGGCCGTGGCGATGAGCTGGAGGATGAGCGTCAGGAAGATGACCCCCCGCAGCTGGGGCAACGTCACGTGCCAGATCTTCTGCCAAATCGACGCCCCATCGACTTCGGCCGCGTCATAGAGCTCCGGCGGAACGGTGAGCAGGGCGGCGAGGTAGATGATCACCGTTGCGCCGGCGCCCGCCCACGTCGCCTCGATGACGATTGATGGCATCGCGCTTGCGGCGGTCTGGAGCCACGGCAGCGGGCCGAGCCCGATCCAGCCCAGGATGGTGTTGAAGACGCCGTTCGGGCTGGCGTCGAAGAAGAACCGCCATAGGAGCACCGCCACTACCGGCGGCACGACCACGGGCAGGTAGGCCAGCGCGCTGAGCAAGCCCTTGCGTCGGGCCTCGCTCATGATCACCGCAAGGATGATCGGGATCGGAAACCCGATGATCAGGGCAAGGAGTGCGAACCAGGCGGTGTTGCCCACCGCCGTCGCGAAGAGTGGATCCGCAACGACCCTGGCGAAGTTCCTCAAGCCGACGAAGGTCGGCTCCGAGACGAGGTTCGTCTCCTGGACGCTCATCACGAACGCCCGGATGATCGGGAACCAGGAGAACGCCCCGAAGATCACGAGCAGCGGCAGGACGAACACCAGGGTGCCGAGTCCATCCCGGCTGAACCGGGCGTGGACCCGGGGCAGACGTTTGCTCCCCACCCCGGCCATCACGTCACGGTCAGCGTAGGAACGCACGTCGTCGCCAACCTCCGGGCCGCCATGCTCGCCCCCGCCGATCGTGATCGAACACCGTCACCGTTGAAACTCTAGCGATGTGCTCGAGAGGGCCCGGTGGGGGCGCCGGGGCCCTCTCGAAGTGGATGTCAGGACGCGGGCTTGTCCAGGATGGTCTGCGCCTGGGTATTGGCGGCATCGAGCAATGCGTCGATGTTCGCGTTCTGGTCCGTCAGGACCGCCTGCACGACGGGGTCGAGCACGGCGTAGATCTCCTGGGTGTGGACAGCGGGCTCGTTGACCAGGGGCTGGTCGAAGATCTTGTCGGTGAAGTACGTCATCTGGGCCGTCGGGACGTTGATGTAGTCCTTGATCCAGACCTGCGCCTGATCGTACGTGGCCTTGTCGAAAAGCGGCAGGGCCGGGACGCCGACGGGCTGCTTGTTGGCGACGAGCGCCTTGGCATCGGCGACGGCGCCCTCCTCGGTCAGGAGCTTGTTCAGGTAGTACCAGTCGATCCAGGTGACCGCCGCGTCGCGCTGCGCTTCGGTGGTCGCGACGTTGACCGCGGCGAGAGTTCCGCCGCCGAGGACGCCCGCATTCGGGTCGTCGGCGAGCGGGATCGTCGTGACGCCATAGTCCTCGGGCTTCAGGCCGTTGTTCTGGATCATGTTCGTGTAGAGATCGGAGCCACCCGTGAAGATGCCGATCTGGCCGGCGGCGAAGGCCTGGTTGATGGAGCCCCAAGCGTAGTCAAACGTGGAGCCCATCGAATTGTCGGTCCAGCGCAGATCCCGCAGGTACTGCAGGGCGCTCTTCGTGGCCTGGTTGTTGAGGGTCGCGGTGGCCTTGCCGTCGCTCCCGACCTCGATCAGGCGCCCGCCGCGCGCGGCGGTCGCCGTGGTCAGCTGCCAGCCGCCGGTGTTCTCGGTGGCCATTTCGGCGAAGCCGGCCTTGCCCGTCTTCTCGGCGATGGTCTTCGCGGCCGCCCTGACTTCTTCCCACGTCGTCGGCGGCTTGTCCGGATCGAGACCGGCTTCGGTGAAGATTGTTCGGTTGTAGGTCAGGGACATGGCGTAGGCAGCTATGGGCACGGCCTGGATCGAACCATCTTCGCCCTGTCCGTTGACGAGGACGTTCGGGTTGAACTTGTCGGCATACGGAAGCGCGCGCACACGTGCGTCGATGTTGACGATCTGGTTCTGGGCGATCAGGCCCTTGCCGTCGGTGAACGGGATCGTGAACACGTCCGGCAAGGTGCCGGCGGCGAGGGCCGCGGTGAAGGTCGGGGCGGTCCAGTTGTACTCCTCGGCCTCGACGGTGATCCAGGGGTACTTGGCCTGGAACTCGTCGATCTGGAGGTTCAGGGCGTCGGCAGCTTGCTGCGTGGCTCCTGGTCGGAGCACACCGACCGTGATGGTAACGGGCTCGTTGGCGGCCGCCGACGGCGACGCGCCCGGAGCCTGGCTGGCCGGCGCGACGCTGGAGTTGGGGCTCGGGCTCGCTGCGGTGTTGCATGCGCTGAACAGGGCGGCGGCGATAATCACCACCACGGCCAGGCGTGCGAATGAACGGCGCGGTGTCCGGATCATTCCTTTCTCTCCTCTGCTCGTGTGCCGGGAATGGTGCTCCCGGCCTGGCACTCGGTGTCGATTGGGTTTCGGGCCTCGCTCGTGCATCGTCACTGCATCCTCATCCCCCTCCATGATCGCGCGGACAGGGGTCGCAGCCAGACCGTGGCGTCGGGCGGAGGAAGCCCCCGACGACATCGGCGCTCGCAAGGAGGGTTTCAGCGTGCGGCGGCAGCGCGACGGCGACTTTGGACAGGTTCGTGACGTTCGCGAAGGCTTCACCACGCCGGAACGCCAGGACGTCGGGGTCCGACGGCAGCCAGGTCATCGCCCCGTCGCCGAGATCCGGCTCGGATCGGCGGATGCGCAGCGCGTCTCGGTAGAGATTGAGCATCGAACCGGCCTGGGCGTCCTGGGTTTCGACGGTGAGATCCGCCCAGCTCGCGGGCTGCGGCAGCCATGGCTCCCCATCCGCGTCGGCGGGGCTGAAGCCGAACGGGGGCTGCCCGCCCGACCACGGCAACGGCACCCGGCAGCCGTCGCGGCCTGGATCCGACCCGCCTGACCGGAAGTACATCGGGTCCTGCAGGCGGTCGGGCGGCAGGTCGTCGACCTCGTCCAGACCCAGCTCGTCGCCCTGGTAGATGTAGAGCGAGCCGGGCAGCGCCGCCGAGAGGAGAGCGGCGGCGCGCGCCCGGCGTCGCCCAAGGTCGAGATCGGTCGGCGTGCCGTGTCGCTTCGTCGCGAAGGCGAACGACGAATCCTCGCGACCCAGCCGCGTTACGGGCCGGGTCACATCGTGGTTGGAGAGGACCCAGGTCGAGGCCGCGCCGACGGGTGCATGGGCCTCGATCGTGCTGTCGATCGACGCTCGGAGGCCGGCCGCCTGCCACGGACGGCCGAGGAAGTCGAAGTTGAAGGCCGTGTGCAGCTCGTCGGGCCGGAGGTACCTCGCAAACCGCTCCATGTCCGGCAGCCAGATCTCGCCGACGAGAATCCGCCTGCCGGGGTACGAGTCGGCGATGGCCCGCCAGCTCCGATAGATCTCGTGGAGCTCGTCCCGATCGACCGTTGGATGGCCGCCCGGCGCTGGCTCGGCCGGGACCTCAGGGAGTGCCGGATCCTTGACCAGCAGCGCCGCTGAGTCGATCCGAACACCGGCCACGCCCCGGTCGAACCAGAAGCGGAGGATGTCTTCGTGCTCCCGACGGACGTCGGGGTGATTCCAGTTCACGTCGGGCTGATGCGCCGAGAAGAGATGGAGGTACCACTCGCCGGGAGTCCCGTCAGGATCGGTGGTCCGAGTCCATGTCGACCCCGAGAAATTCGACGGCCAGGCGGTTGGCATCTCGTCACCGTTGGCGCCTCGGCCGGGATGGAACCAGAAGCGTGCCCGCTCCGGTGATCCGGGCCGGGTGGCGAGAGCCGCCTGGAACCACGGGTGCTGATCGGAGACGTGGTTGGGGACGATGTCGATGATGGTCCGGATGCCGAGCTCGAGCGCCTCGCCGATGAGGGCTTCAGCTTCGGCCAGCGTCCCGAACGCCGGGTCGATCGCCCGGTAGTCGGCCACGTCGTAGCCGCCGTCGGCCATCGGCGACGCGTACCACGGCGTGAACCACATCGCATCGACACCGAGATCGCGCAGGTACGGGAGCTTCGCCCGGACACCCGCCAGATCGCCAATGCCATCGCCGTTTGCGTCGGAGAAGCTGCGTACATAGACCTGGTAGATGACCGCATCCCGCCACCACTCGTCGTCGCCGAGATCGGCCGTGGCCGGGACCGGCGTGCGGGCTGCCGGCGTCGTCGGGTCGGTGAGAACCTGCTCGGACACGAACGTTCCATCCCTGCGCTGATCGCGATTTCGCGGGAGGTGCGACTACGTGGGTGCGGCCGAGCGGCAACGTAGCATAGTAAACGGATCAATGCAAGAACTTGACAGCATTTAGCGAGAAACGCCGCCGAGGAGTCGCTGAGACCCGGTTAGTGGGCCGCGATTCAGGCGGCTGGTCTTGTCGTTGAACCGCGGACGACCAGCTCAGGTTCGTAGAAGAGCTCGTCCAATGGCACCGTGGTCCCGGCAATCTGCCCGACCAGAAGCTCGATCACCATTCGGCCCATTGCCTCGATCGGCTGGCGGACCGTCGTGAGCGGCGGGTCGGTGCAGTTCATCAGGAAGGAGTCGTCATAGCCGACCACGGACACGTCGCCCGGAACCGTCATGCCCGCCCGCCGCGCTGCCCGGATCGCTCCGAGCGCCATCGGGTCGCTGGCACAGATGATTGCCGTCACTTTCGCCTTGAGAAGCCCCGTGGCTGCCGTCTGAGCAGCCTCGAGCGAGTAGAGCGAGTGGACGACCTGGTCCGATCGAAGGGAGATGCCCGCGCCCGCGGCGATCGCCCTTGCCGCTGTCAGCTTCCGCGTCGACGGAACGTGGTCGGCCGGACCCAGGAGAAGCCCGATCCGCGTATGGCCGAGCGACAGCAGGTGCCCCATCGCCTGCTCAACGGCAACCTTGTCGTCGCACGACACCCGCGGGAAACCGAGTCCTTCGATGGACGCGTTTACCAGCACCGTCGGCAGCCTCCGCGCCGACAGCCGTGCGTAGTGATCGTGGCGGGCGTCCTTCTGGGCATAGAGGCCGCCGGCGAAAACGACGCCCGAAACCTGCTGTTGCAGGAGCAGGTCGACGTAGTCCGCCTCCGAGATCCCGCCGGCGGTTTGTGTGCAGAGGACCGGCGTGAAGCCCTGCTGGGCAAGGGCACCACCGACCACCTCGGCGAAGGCCGGGAAGATCGGGTTCTGCAGCTCCGGCAGGACGAGCCCGACGAGTCGGGCGCGCTCGCCGCGGAGCTTTGTCGGTCGCTCGTAGCCCAGGACGTCGAGCGCGGTGAGGACCGCCTGGCGGGTTGACTCGGCGACGCCCGGCTTCCCATTCAGCACGCGACTGACCGTCGCCTCGCTGACGCCAACCTTTCGAGCGACTTCGGCCAGCCTTTGGGACATGCCGGGATCTTACGCGAATTTGCGCAAGTATTTGCAGGCGATTTCGCGGCCTTCGGACGCATTGTTCGCTGGCCACCCCAACTGCAACCCTGAGTCGGTCACGCGGGCGCGTCCCGCCCGCTATCCTTTCGGGCGATCCAACACGATGCCCACATCCCAAGTCAGGTGGTGCCCATGAAGGTCGGCGTCGCCAAGGAGACAGCGCCCGGTGAGCGGCGCGTCGCCCTGGTACCCGAAGCGCTTGGCAAGTTGACAGCAGCCGGGCTGGAGATCCTCGTCGAGAAGGGTGCTGGCGCGGGCGCGCTCATCCCGGACGATGCTTACGCCGAAGCCGGCGCCAGGGTCGTCTCGACCAAGGATCTCTACGGCCAGTCGGACGTGATCCTGCGCGTCCAGAAGCCGAGCGGGTCCGAGATCAAGTCGCTTCGCTCGGGCCAGGCAGTGATCGGGTTCCTGAGCCCCCTCATCGACCCGAAGACAGCCCGGGAGCTCGCGAAGCGAGGGGTGACCGCCATCAGCCTCGACGCGATCCCGCGGACGCTGAGCCGAGCCCAGTCGATGGACGCTTTGAGCTCCCAGGCGAACGTGGGCGGCTACAAGGCTGTCCTGATCGCCGCGAACGCGTTCGGTCGCTACTTCCCGCTGTTGACCACGGCCGCGGGAACCGCGAAACCGGCCAATGTCCTGATCCTCGGGATCGGTGTCGCGGGGCTCCAGGCGATCGGAACGGCCAAGCGGCTCGGCGCGGTAGTCGGGGCCTATGACGTCCGGGCCGAGACGAAGGAGCAGGCCCAGAGCCTCGGCGCGCAGTTCCTCGTCCTCAAGACCGCCGTCGACGCTTCCGGCGAGGGCGGCTACGCCCGCCAGCTCACACCCGAGGAGCAGGCGGCCCAGCAGGCTGAGCTGAACGGCCACATCGCGACGATGGATGTCGTCATCACGACCGCCCAGGTCCCCGGCCGCCGGCCGCCGCTCCTCGTGACGGCCGACGCCGTCAAGGGCATGAAGCCCGGCTCGGTCATCGTCGACATGGCGGCATCGGCGCTGGGCGGCAATGTCGAGCTGAGCAAGGCCGGCGAGACGATCGTGACCGACAATGGGGTGACGATCATCGCGCCCGACAACCTGCCGGCGACGATGCCGAGCGGCTCGTCCGCGTTCTACGCCCGGAACATCTCGGCCCTCCTGCTCGGGATGGTCAAGGACGGCGCACTCAACCTCGACTTCGAGGACGAGGTTACGAGGTCCACGGTCATCAGCCACGGCGGCGAGGTCATCCAGGAGGCGACGAAGAAGCTCCTCGAACCCGCCGCCGCCGGCGCTGCCCCTGCCGGAGGTCCCGCGTGAGCCCCGAACTCCTCTCCGCGCTGACGGTCTTCGTCCTGGCGATCCTCGTCGGGTTCGCGGTCATCAGCAAGGTCCCGGCAACACTCCACACGCCGCTGATGTCTGGCGCCAACTCGATCCACGGGATCGTGCTCGTCGGCTCGATGTTCATCGCGGTCGAGGCGCATGACCCGGTGAGCCAGCTCCTCTCGCTGATCGCCGTGGCGTTCGCAACGATGAACGTCGTCGGCGGCTACGTCGTCACCGACCGGATGCTCCAGATGTTCCGTAGGAAGCCCGTCGCCCCGAAACCGACCGAGGGGGCGGAAGGCTGACGATGGACTTCGAAACGGTCTCGATCCTCGTCCGCCTCGCGTGGCTGGCCGCCGCGTCGACGTTCGTCCTCGGCCTGATGCGGATGAACTCGCCAGCGACCGCCCGCAACGGCAACCTGCTCTCGGCCGGCGGCATGGTGCTCGCGATCGTCGCGACGGCCGTCTACCTCATCGCCCGCCCGGTCGATGGGGGCGAGGACTTCAACAGCATCGGCTGGCTGATCATCGTCATCG
This sequence comes from uncultured Chloroflexia bacterium, assembly GCA_963720315.1. Taxonomy (GTDB): domain Bacteria; phylum Chloroflexota; class Limnocylindria; order Limnocylindrales; family CSP1-4; genus CF-46. Next base: position 720,335 of record CAVRFC010000005.1, on the reverse strand, counting down.
GCATCGTCATCGGCGGAGGCGCGGGGCTGTACAGCGCCCGGACCGTGAAGATGACGGCGATGCCGCAGCTGGTCTCGCTGTTCAACGCCGTCGGCGGCGGCGCGGCCGCGCTGATCGCCATCGACGACTACCTCGGGCTCACCTCTGCGCCGGCGCCGCAGATCGGCGTGGCAACGGTCCTCGACATCGTCATCGGTAGCATCACGTTCACCGGCTCGCTCATCGCGTCGGGCAAGCTCCAAGGATTGATCCCCGGCAAGCCGATTCTCATTCCGGGCGGCCGGATCGTCACGGCCGCGCTCGCAGCTATTACCGTGATCGGCGCGATCTACCTTTGGGCCGGCAACCTCAGCGTGCCGGTGATGCTCCTCATCCTCGCCGCGTCGCTCACCTTCGGCATCACGATGGTCCTGCCGATCGGCGGAGCCGACATGCCGGTCGTCATCAGTCTCCTCAACTCGTTCACCGGCACCGCGGTCGCGATGGCCGGGTTCGTGCTGGGCAATGACCTCCTGATCATCGCCGGCGCGCTCGTCGGGGCGTCCGGTGCGATCCTCACGAAGCTCATGGCCGACGCAATGAACCGATCGGTGATGAACATCATGATCGGGGGATTCGGCGGCGGGGAAGGTGGCGAGGGCGGTGCTGTGGCCGGCGGCGGTTCGGTCCGCTCGATCGGCGCCGACGACGTGGCGATCCAGCTGGCTTATGCCCAGCACGTGATCGTCGTGCCTGGGTATGGCCTGGCCGTCGCCCAGGCCCAGCACGCAGTCCGCGAACTGGCCGAACTGCTGGAGGAGCGGGGGGTCGACGTCAAGTACGCCATCCACCCGGTCGCGGGCCGGATGCCTGGGCACATGAACGTCCTCCTCGCCGAGGCAAATGTCCCCTACCCCCAGCTCAAGGAGATGGAGGAGATCAACCCCGAGTTCGAGCGGGCCGACGTGGCGCTCGTCGTGGGTGCAAACGACGTCACGAATCCGGCGGCCCGTCGGCCGGGCTCACCGGTTTCCGGCATGCCTATCCTCGACGTCGACAAGGCGAAGTCGATCGTCGTCATCAAGCGCTCGATGGGCCGCGGCTACGCCGGCATCGACAACGAGCTGTATACGAACGATAAGACCGGGATGCTCTTCGCCGACGCGAAGGAAGGCCTCGCGGCGCTCGTCGCGGCGGTCAAGGCGGTCTGAGCCGGCGGTTCCGGGGCTACTCCGCCGGGGCGCCTGTCTCCAGGACCTCGACGTCATGTACGGCGGACACCGCGGCGATGATCGTCTCCAGCTTCGTGCCGGGCGGCGGGCGGAGGTCGAGCTCGATCTCGTACCGGCTCTTCCCGACACGCTCGGTGTTGACCTCGGCGATCTCGATGGCCGCCCCGGTCAGCGATCGCGAGATGTCCCCGAGTGCCTCGAGCCGGCCGGTTACGACGCGGACCCGAAACAGGTGCTCTCGGCGCGCGCCGAAGCGTGTGATGACCCAGTAGAGCGGTCCGAGCGAGAAGACGATGAGCGCGGTCGTTACCACGGCGACGAACCAAGCGCCGGCCCCGGCTGCCATGCCCACGCCGGCGGTCGCCCAGAGGCTGGCCGCGGTCGTCAGACCACGCACTGAGGTGCCGTACTTGATGATGGCCCCCGCCCCCAGGAAGCCGATGCCCGACACGATCTGGGCGGCAATCCGCGACGGGTCGGTCGCGACGGAGCCATCGGGCGCCTGAAAGAAGAAGATCGACAGGACCGTGAAGGCAGCCGAGCCGAGCGAGACCAGCAGGTGTGTCCGCATCCCGGCCGGGTGGGCGTGGAGCTCACGCTCGAGGCCGATCGCCGCCCCGAGCACGGAGGCAACGACCAGCCGAAAGGCGATGTCGAGCTGCACACCCAGGTCGATGGAGAGCATCGTCAGGGCGACCTCCGGTTCTCGGTCGGTGGGTCAGACCGCCAGTCTATGGCGAGATGAGGCCGATCGGTGAGGGCGCGGTACCGAGTGGATCATGTGCGATCGAGGAGGATCGATGACCCCGGGCAAACCTACGGCTCGACCGCGTATCCGTCGGCGCCGCATCGCACAAGTCGTGCTGATGGTCCTTTCGGCCACCGTCGTTTGGTACGGGATTGCCTGGGTGCGGCGGATTCCTGCCGCTGAACCCCTCGCGGTGATCGCCCATCGTGGCGGGCCCGCCGGCAGCGACGCGCCCGAAGGGACGGTTGCCGCCTTTGAGGCCTCGATCAAGGCGGGGGCCGACTGGCTGGAGTTCGATGTGCGGAGCACGGCCGATGGCGCCCTTGTCGTGCTCCACGACGCCACGGTCGATCGCACGACCAACGGGACCGGATCGATCACAGCCCTGACGCTGGCCGAGGCCCAGGCGCTGGACGCCGGTGGCGGGGCCCAGATCCCGACCGTCGAGGCGATCGTCGACCTCGCCAGCAACGCCGACATTCCGATCCTCCCGGAGATCAAGGACGCCGCCCGGAATCCCGGCCTGACCGCCCACTCGTGGATCTCCTACACGCGAAGGGCTACCTGGACCAGTCGGTCATCCAGGCCTTCGAGCCGGCGACGCTCGAAGAGATGCGCCGGCTGGCGCCCGATGCGAAGGCGTGCTGGCTGACAGGCCTCTGGCAGTTCGACATCGCGTCGCCGCCTGCCGAGGCCGCGTATTTGTGCCCGATGGCGGAGATGGTCCTGCTGAATCCGGACATGGTTCGCCACGCCCATGAGGCGGGCCGAACGGTATTCGTCTGGTGGGGCGCCGCCGAGACGGGGATCACGAACGGGATCCTCGAGGCGTACGGCGTCGACGGCATCATCGTCGACGACGTCACTTCGTTCGTGAGCCGCTGACCGCGCAATCTGAGTTGGCCCCGCCCGATCGGCCGCCAGCGGTCGATCGGGCTTGGGATTCGTCAGCGGGTCCCGGCCGTCGCCTCCGGGTTCGCAGGCTCTGCGTCGCTATCGACTAGCTCGAACTCCGTCCAGGCACACGATCCGCACGCCCATGGACGGGTGAATGCGTCGTCCTTCGCGGCGTCTGCAGCCGATGACCACGAGGCACGCGTGTCGACGGTGCCACACTGCGAACACTTCCTGATCATCTTGGGCATGTCCGGCCCTCCTGTTGCGAGATGACTCGACTGTATCGGCTGCCCGAATGCGTCGATGTTTCGGCTGCCTCGGGAAACCTTTGAGACTCGTTACGAAATCTGCGGTCCCATTCCGGCCGCGTGTCAGTCGACCAGCTCGATCCGGATGCGCTTGTTGATCCGGCCTTTCGATTCGTAGCCTGTCACCCGGATCCCGCCCACCTCGCGGGTGTTGGCGACGTGGGTCCCGCCGTCGGCCTGGAGGTCGAGCCCGACGATCTCGATCGTCCGGATCTCCTCGATTCCCTCGGGCAGGAGGTTGATCTTCGTCCGAATGAGATCCGGGATGGCGAAGGCCTTGTTACGAGGCAGCACATTGACCCGGACTTCGCGCGCCGCGACCAGCTCCGCGTTCACCTTCGCCTCGATCTCATCGACGAGCTCACCGCTCATCCGCTCGAACTCGAAGTCCATCCGTCCGCCGCCGGGCTCCATGTTGCCGCCGGTGACGAGCGCGCCATAGTCGCGCCAGACGACGCCGCAGAGGGCGTGAAGGGCGGTGTGGGTCCGCATGAGCGCGAAGCGTCGGGCCCAGTCGAGGTCGACCGAGACGACGTCACCGACCTCCGGCGGGCCGTCGCCGCCGGCCTCGAGCTCGTGGACGATGTCGCCGGCCGCCTTCTTCGCGCCGCGGACAGTCCACGAGCGGCCGTCTAAGGTCCGCAGCATCAGGCCCCGGTCTGACGGCTGACCGCCTCCGCCCGGGTAGAACACCGTCCGGTCGAGGACGACGAGCGGCGCGTCCTCCGGGCCGTCGAGCGCGACGACCCGAGCTTCGACCGAGCGGGCGTAGGCGTCCGAATAGCAGAGCTGGCCGGCGGGGTCCACGGGCCGAACTACTTGACGGTCAACGTCCCGGTCATCGACGCGGGGTGGACCTCGCACATGAACGGGTAGTCGCCCGGAGCGAGCGCCGGAACCTGGTACTCCTTCTTGGCGGGCCCGGTGAAGAACGATGTGTCGCCAATGTCAACGTTCGCGCCGGTCGGAATCCTTCAGGAGCCAGTTGTGCGGGCCGGTCGTCGTGTCCTGGTTGTCGAAGACGACGGTGAACGGTGTGTTCGCCGGACCCTCGAGCTTGTTGGGATCGAACCCGGTTGTCGCCGCACCGTCAGCTGCGGTGACCGTCAGGACCGTGCCGCCAGCGCTGCCGGACGGCGCCCCCGAGGGAGCCGCGCTGGGCGCGGTCGTTGGCTTCGCGCTGGCAGCCGTCGACGCCGACGGCGCTGCCGACGGCGAGCCCGAGCCCGAGGCCGCCGGCGTCACCGACGGTGCCGGCGCATAGGTCCAGCCGGGCGCCGAGGAGCTGGAACACGCGGTGGCGACCAAGGCCGCGACGGCGACGAGGGCGAGGGCAGCGAGCGGCAGGCGGGGCATAATCGGGCAACCTCTTGTTGGTGCGCGGGCGGCGCGGGGATGTCGGTGCGAATTTACCCGCCGCGAGGCGATCCTGTCGCGGTCAGCGGTCCCCGGCGAGCCCGAGCCGAATCGCGACGGCGGCGGCCTCCACCCGGCCGGACACGCCGAGCTTGGCCAGGATGTTCCCGACATGGACGCCAACGGTCTTCTGGCTGATGAAGAGCCGCTCGCCGATCTCGCGATTGGTCCGGCCCTCGGAGATCAGGGCGAGCACCTCGTGCTCGCGGCGTGACAGGCCGAACGTATCGGCGCGAGGGGCGGGCGCCTCGCCGACGACGCCGCGGACGAGGGCCGAGGGTGTCCCGCCGCCAATCACCGGCGCCGCGGGCGCGAGGCCGTCCTCCGCGAGGAGCTCGTCGATTCCTTCGGGCAGGCGGATCATGGCTCGCCCCGCGAGCTCCCGCAGTTCGCGGAGCATCGGTCGTGCTGCCAGGCGGAGCGCGATCGTCGCCGCGGCCTGGAGCGGCGCCCGCGCCCGCGCCCGCGACTTGCGCCCCTCGCCGCTGGCGAGCGTCGCCTCCGCCTCGCGCCAGCGGGCCCGGGCCACCTCGTACGGATTGCCGAGCCGGTTCCAGCATTCGGCCACCGCCGCCCAGGCGGCCGCGTTGTCACGGCCCTCCAGCCTGCCGCGATGGGCGGCCGCGGTCGCGAGGTACGCATCGGCCTCGCGGCGCGAGCCAATCGCGCTGGACACACCGGACGCCTGGGCGGACGCCAGCGCCTCCGTTACCACCTGGGCAGCTCGCGATCGAGCGTTCGCGAGGGCTGCCAGGTCGCGCCGGGCGCGGGCGTCGGCGCCAGCGGCGGCGTCGACCTCCGCCACCGTCGCGGCCATTTTGGCGACTAGGCTCCAGTCCTCGGACCCCTCCACGAGCTGCCAGCCACGCTCGGCTGCTCGTCGTGCATCGGCGTGGTCATTGCGCCACAGGGCGAACGACGCCGCCGCCCGATAGACCGGCACGCCGTGCTGCGAGTCGCGGACGGTCTCGAGCTCGAGCAGGAGCTGCCCCAGCAGGCGGCCCGCGTACTCGCCGGCCCGCGTCTCGATCTCGACGATCGCGAGGCTGTCGACCGAGTTCACGAACGCGACGCCGGCCGGGCTCCACTCGAGGGCCGTGGCGCTCAGAGCCCGCGACTCCGCCCAGCGACCGAGCAGGAACAGCGAGTCCGCGGCGTTGCCCCGCAGGAAGTTGCCGTAGACGGCCTCGAGCCCCGCCCGGCGGGTGGCTTCGATCCCCTCGTACGCCACTTTCACCGCCTCCTCGCGGCGGCCGACGAGGTCGAGGACCGTCGTGAGGTTGGCGTACACCCGGAACAGCTCGTCGTGGTCGGCGGCCTCCTCGGCCAGCGCCCGCGCCTCCAACAGCAGCGCGACACCGGCCTCGGGGTCGTCACCCCATCCGAGCGACACACCCAGCGTCGTTGTCGCGTGGGCCAGCTGGGCTCGACCATCCGCTCCGCACGCCTCCGCGACACTGATCGCCTCTCGCGCCAGCCGTTCCGCGTCGGAGAACGTGCCCTCCAGCATCTTGACCTGGGCGAGCGCGGCGAGGACCGTAGCCCGCTCCACTGTTGGCTCGTCGGGCACGAGGGCGACGGCGCGTTCCAGCGCCGTGACCGCTCCGTCGCTGTCTCCGGCGGCCCGCCGGTAGCGCCCAAGTCGCTCGTGGAGCAGCCCGAGGGCCGTGCGGTCGCGACGTTCGTCGAGCGTGCTCATCACGGTCTCGATGTACGCCGTGGCCCGGGCCGGGCGACCAGCCGCAAAGGCCGCCTCGGCGGCCCGGATCTGGAGCGGCACTGGGTCGGATTCGGCGTCGCCGCCCGGCTGCGTGTCGCCGCCTGCTTGTGCCGGTGCCCGCCCGTTCGGACCGACCGATGACAAGGCAAGCTCCAGCGCGGTGAGCGCGTCGCCGGGCGCGTGCACGGCCTCGGCCCGTCCCGCGGCCGCGACCGCAGCCTCGTGGACCTCGGTTGTCGCGTGGGCCTCGTACCAGTGCCGGGCCGCCGCCGTCGGATGGGCCACCAGCCCGGCGGCCAGGGCGAGGTGGTGACGATGCCGCTGACCTGGCAGGAGGTCCACCACGACGGCTCGCCCGACGAGTTCGTGCCGGAAGTCGACGCCCGTCTCGCCGACCTCGATCAGCCCATGCTCGACCCCCTCGGCCAGCCCGGCCGTGAGATCGGCGTCGATCGGTCCTTCGCCCCGGCGGGGCAGGCTCGACGAGCGCGGCGGCAGACGCCCGTCCGCCGTCAGTTCGTAGGCCGCCGCAGCATCGGCCAGCTCGGGGATCGTCAGCGGCCGGCCCGCCGGTGCGAGTAGGCGGAGGACGCGCCGGCACTCCGGCGATCGGAGCGCGAGCCGGGCGATGACGAGGTCCTCGAACCGGCCGGTGAGCAACGCCCCCGACAGCTCGCGCCGGGCAGCCACCAGCTCCTCGACGATGAGCGGAATGCCGCCGCTCCGCTCCGCAGCAAGAACGAGCGCCGATCCGGTTGGTCGTTCGCCCTCGATTCCCTGGATGAGGTCGGCGAGCTCGTCGCGGACGAGCGGCTCAATGCGGAAGCGCTCCGCCGGCCGACGCGCACCTGTCATCGCGATGACATCGGCCGACAGCGGGTGGGAGCGCGTCACCTCGTCGGGCTGGTAGGACGCGACGAAACAAACGCGGTGCGGCCGCTGGACCTGGGCAAGGAACGTGGCGAAGGCCCGCGTGCCGGCGTCGGCGTGATGGAGATCCTCGAGGACGAGCATGACCGGCTGGCGTTCTCCCAGCCTGCCAAGGACCCCCAGAACGCCTTCCAGCAGCCGTGCCTGGCGCCGCTCCGCCGACGTCACGCTTGGCTGGGGAGGAACGGCACCGGCCTGCGAGAGCCTCACATGCAACTCCGGCATCAACCGGAGGTGGTCCTCGACGCCGGGCCCGAGCAGTGTCACGAGGTCATCGTCCGACAAGGCGGCGAGCGTCGGGCGAAGCGCCTGAAGGATCGGTGCGTACGGCTCATCGGTACCGGCCGGCACCGACCGACCGCGGAGCACCGTGAACGGTTCGGCCAAGGCGGTCAGACGGATGGTTGCCTCAGTGAGGAACCGGCTCACGCCGACGCCGCCGGTGCCTTCAATCAGGACTGTCGTCGATACACCCGCGGTGGCGGCCTCAAGCGCAGGGGCGAGCCTCGTGAACGCCGACTCGCGCCCCACGAACCGCGCGCTCGTGAACCCGGCGGTCATGACCGCATTCTAGGCGCCGAAACCGCCAGCCGGACGCATGGCGGCGTGCGGACCTACCGATCATGGTGTGCTGGGCCTGACGCCGGCTCCGCGGGACGGTCAGGCGGGGGCCGTCAGGCGCGGGCGCGCGCCGCCAGGAAGGCAGACAGGACGTCCGTGTCGGGCTCGGTGCTTCCCCAGGCCTCTGCCGCTGTCGGGGAGGGCTCTTCGTTGACGACGTCGCCGAGCGTCATCTTGTGGATCCAGCCCTGGCGTCCGTCGGGGCAGAGGACCAGCCAATACGCGCCCGATCTCTCGATGAGCTGGACCTCATCGCCCTGGTCGAGCTGGCCGATATCGGCCGATCGCAGCTCGTCCGGCGCGTCGAGAAGGCGGACGACTCGATAGCGGATCGTGCGGCGCTCGTAGCCTGCGGCGGGACCGACGCGGCCATCCTCGAAGCTCATCCGATGCGGCGTCAGTGTGTTGCGCGCGGGATCCGCCTTGCGGGCTTCGAGGAGAGATGGCCGGCGCCAGCGCGGCATGCTGGCCTCGACATCGAGTGGGGCGGGCATGCCCGGGTTGGCGACGACGCCTCGGATGAGTGCGCCAGAGGCGGCGACGGCGCTGCCCCGGGCGGCGTTCGCCTGCAGCACCTCGTCCGGTGCAGGCGGCTCCTCGTCGCGGCGCTTCTTGCCGAAGATCGCGAAGGCCATCGCCATTGCCACCGCGCCGGTCGTTCCGACGAGCGTCGGCACGAGGGACCGGTACGGGGAGTCGGCTCCGAGTCCGAGTGTTTGAAGGGCAACCGCGAGCGCGCCCCAGCCCGGGTCCCCGGATCCAGTTCCTGGATCCGTCGCGGAGTCACCGGGCGCGCCGCCAGCGGGACCAGACGTGCCGCCCGCAGGACCGCCCGTGCCGCCGGCGCCCGGTCCGGCCGCGATTGTGCTTCCTTCCGCGGGCGAGACGCCGGGACGCGAGTCAGGGTCGGTCGAGTCGGGAGCCCCCGCGCCGCCGCTGCCGGTGCCGGGGCCGACTGATGGATCACCGTCGCTCGGCGAGCCGCCGCCGATGGTGCCTTCGCCTGGATTCGTAGAGTCGCTGCTCGTCGGCGTCGGCAGGCCGTTCGCCGGCGACGTCGAAGTAGGTTGCGGGTTCGTCGCCGGGGTTGGCGTCGGGCCCGGCGGCTGGGTGGTCGCGGGTGTCGGGTTCGGCGTTGGAGCGGGCGTTGGAGCGGGCGTCGGCGCCGGGGTCGGGACGGGCGTCGGGACCGGGGTCGGCGAAGGCGTGGGCGGCGGCGGATCCTCGATCGTGATCGTTCCGCCGTCGGCTGTGGCGATGAAGCGCCGCGTGTCGGCGGCCTCGAACGCGATCTCATGGACGCCGACCGGGAGTCTGGTCGCGAAGCGGTGCTCGACGCCCTGCTTCCAGTCCGTGCCGCCGTCGCCGGTCATTGCATGGGCGGACCCGTCAATCAGGACCCGGACGTAGTCGGGTGCGGAGCCCTCGCGGTTCCGGTACGTGACGGTGAAAGAGATCGTCGTCTTCGACGTGCCCGTCCGCGGTCCGGCCGCGGCGTCCAGCAGCTTCGTCGGGCCCTCGCCGGCGCCGGCGGGCAAGGCGATCGCCAGCAGCAGGACGACGGCAGCTGCGACCGCGCGAAGCATCGCCCGCGCTCCTCGCGATGCCGGTTGAACACGAATGAACGACAAGAGATAAGGCCTCCGCTCCGGGCATGGTCACCCAGTGCTGGCCAAACATGCCGGGCTGAGCGGGGGGTCGCTATGGTACGGGTTTCCCACTGGCCAGGCCCTAACGCCCAAAGACCTGGGGCGAATTGGTGCCGACCGACACCGGAACGCGGATAGTACGGTGGACTGCGGGGTGGTTCGTGGCCCAGTCGGCCAGATCGACCTAACCCGATGGAGTCATTGGCCGAGCGCCCTGCGGCCGCCACGATGAACGCATGCAGTTGATCGAGTCGACGCACGTGTTGCGGCCAGCTCGTGGCCCACTCCTCCTGGGCACGGTCGTCGGCGGCGTCCTCCTGCTCGGCGGCCTCGGGCTCGCCTGGCTGGCCTTTGCGACTCCGATCATCCGCGGACTCACCCCGAGCGTTGTCAGGCCCAGTCCCGACCAGATGCTCGTCGGCGGCCTGGTCTGGGGCCTGTCGCTGGTCGTTCCGCCGTGTCTCGCAATCGTCGGGACGATCCGCCTGTCGGTCGTGGCGGCGACAGTCCTCCGGCCCCCGAAAACCGGGCCGGTCGGCAGCGTTGGGGACGCGCTCGGCGACGAGTACATCGTCGCACCGTCCGTTCGGCTGCCGGATGGCAGGCTCATCCGCAATCTCGTCGTTGGCCCGTTCGGCGTCGCGATCATCGGCGAGCTTCCGAGCCCCAAGAACCTGCGGCGTCATGGCAGCTCCTGGGAGATTCGCCGGATTGACGGCCGATGGGCACCTCTTGAGAGCCCGCTCGAGCATGCGACGCGCGACGCAGAACGCGTCCGGCACTGGCTAGCCGCCGAGGATCGCGACTTTCTCGTCAAGGTCTACTCGGCGGTTCTGGTCGGGAACCAGCCCATCGAGCGGACTGCCACGTGCGCGGCCCTGGCCGCTGATCAGATTCCAGCGTGGCTGGCGTCGCTGCCGCCGCAACGCTCGCTGAACGCGGACCGGCGGGACGACATCGTCGATCGGATCCGCTCGATCGCCTGAGCCTGCCTCAGCCGGCGACCGGCAGGATCAGGACGTACTGGCCGTCCATGCCCGGATAGCGTCCCGTCGGCCGTCGCCATGGGAGGAAGTCCTCCTCGAGCTGCTTCGGCGTGATTCGCGCGTTCGGCCCGCGCGATGCTCCCCAGATGCTGCTGATCCGGGGATACCACGGATCGCTGACATACAGGTGGGTGACGGTCATCTGGCGCGGCCCCGCCGGGTCGGCTGTCGATTCGTAGCCGTGCAGGACCCAGGAATGCGCGCCGCGCCAGACCAGGAGGCCCGCCGGACGGCCGGTGGCCCGGATCGCCCGCACCGCCCGCTCGATGGCCTTGCCCCGGGTCGGTGCGACGACCACTTCGTAGTTGCCGCCGCCGAGCTGCTCCAGGCCGCGGGCCCAGCCGAGCGGTTCCGTCGCTCCTTTGCGCGCCTTCGACAGCGACTCCGCCAGGTCGTCGATGCGCGCCTGGGTCCGGGCCGAGCGATCGTCGATTGCGCCGGTGACGTTGAGCATGATCTGCATCGCCGCGCTGACGCACTGGTCCTTCGTTGCCTGGCTGACGAAGTCGCCCTTTCGGTAGAGGTTCATCGCCAGGACCGGCTCCGGCGTCGGGGTCGGGGTCGGGGTAGGCGCAGGTGTCGGGCTGGGCGTCGGTGACGGCGTCGGGGTTGGGCTGGGAGCCGGCGAGGCGGTCGTGCGAACGGCCGGTGACGCCGCCACGGCAGCGATCGACGGCCGTCCAGTCACCCCGGCAACGCCACCCGCCTCTGTCGAGCCGATGCAGGCGGACAGACTCACGATGGCAATGCCGAGCAAGCCGGCGATGGCAACAGCGTGGGGCGGGCGGGTGGACCGGCGTGGCGAGGTCGTCATGAAAGCTCGTGCGGGAACGATCCGGCAGTGGCCGGCTGGGGCGAGATCATCGCACGGGGCGACAACTTCGTCGCCGACCGATCCGGACGAGCGCGGACACGGACAGAGGCCGTGTTGGTAGGGGAGCCAGGACTCGAACCTGGAACCAGCGGGATATAAGCCCGCCGCTCTAACCGATTGAGCTACTCCCCCGTCGCTCGATCCTACACCGCCGCGCGTCCCTGCTCCAGAGGGCCGCCGGTGGAAGGGGCGTCAGGACTCGCCGCCACCGAGTATGCGGCCGGCGAGTGCTCGGAGGCTGAGTGGCCTCGGGTGGAGGGACGGCATCTTGTTGGCGGGGGTCGCTGGATGAGCTGCCTGCTGACCGGTCAGGTGTCCGCCGCCGGCGAGGTATGAGCGGGCGGGAAGCGTCTCGGCGAGGTGCCGCTCCTCTGGCGTCATGACGGCCTCGATCGGCAGATCGTCGGGATCGAACGGCCGCGGCGCCTCCACTACCTCGATGACAGGGCGCGCGTAGGCAGGAGCGCCGTAGAGCTTTGGAAGCGCGACGTGCTGCTCGTCGATTGCCACACAAGTCCTCGAGACAGTTCCAAGGCCGGATACCCGACCGTGGTGATGATATCGGGCTGAGGGTACCGCGGAATGGTACGAACGGGCTATACGCCTGACGGGGGCATATCAGAGAAGTGGTGCCAAGCGGCACAATCACGCTCGTTTCGGCGCCCGATCGCCTCAAACGAATAGCGGCTTCATCACCTGGACGGCCACCACGAGGACCAGATAACAGATCGGAACAGCGGCGAAAAATCCAAGGGCCGCGCTCCACGGCGTTCGGACCGACCGGTGGCCGGATCCAGTCGGCTGCGGAACCACCAGGTAGGTCAGGAAACTGCCGCTGGCCAGGACGACCGCGATGTAGAGCGCGACGGCCGCGACCCGCAGGTCGCCGCCGGGCAGGCTCGCGCCTCGGCTGATCGCGACGTCATAGGCTAGATAGGCTGCCCCAAGCACGACGGCGACGACGAGGCTGCTGAGCACGGCCCGAACGACAGGGCGGGGAGCGTGGCGGAATTGGCGCCAGCGGACCTCCGCCCACGAGCGGTGTCTGACCGGCGGCCGCGGCGGGGTCATCCGTCGCCCTGGCCGAGGATCGTCAGTCGCGACCTGGGCGGCAATGACGCTGGCGTGTGAGCCGCCAGCACCTCGACGGCACCCGCGAATTGGTCGATCTCTGTTTCGGTGTTGAAGAAGCCGACGCTGATCCGGATCGCGTCCAGTGATGGGACGGTCCTCGCGATCGCGAACACGCGCGAGCCAAGCTCGTCGAGCGCGGCCTCGGCGCTCCAGCCGCGGATGCGGAAGGTGACGAGGGTTGCCATCCGCGCGCGAGGGGTGATGAGCTCGACGCCCGGAATCCCAGCCAGCCGCTCCGCGGTGGCGAGGGCGAGGGCGGTCCCTCGCGCGTGGATCCACGGCAACCCGACGTACATCGACAGCCAGCCGCAGCTTCTCGCAAGTCCGACAATCGACGGCCGGTGATGGTTGGAGGCTTCGAACCGTCGGGCGTTCGGATGGAGCCTCGCAACACCGTCGAGACCAATCGATTCGAAGCTGAAGTAGCCGACGTTGCTGGCGGCCGCCCGCTCGACCGCCGCCGGTGCGACCCACAGGGCGCCCGTCCCCTCCGGACCCAGCAGCCACTTCTCGCCGGCGACGGCGTAGAAATCGGCACCGGTTTCCTCGACAGCGACCGGGATCGCGCCGACCGCCTGCGCCCCGTCGATCACCACGAGCGCCCCCCGCTCATGGGCGATGGCGGCGATACGATCGACCGGCAGGCGCGCGCCCGTCGTCCAAAGCACGTGCGACAGCGATACGAGCCTCGTCCCCGGCAGGATGGCGGCGTCGAAAGCCGCGACCGTTCGATCGTCGTCGCCCCCGTCGCCGATGTCGGCGAAGACGAGCTCGACGCCGAATCGATCGCGGACCGCGACCAGCGGCCCGAGGCCACCGGCGTGCTCCTGGACGGTCGTGACGGCGCGATCACCCGACCGCCAGTCGACGGCCCATGTCGCGAGGTTCATCCCGTCCGTCGTGGCATGGGTGATGGCGATCGAATCGACATCCGCGCCGACGATCGCGGCGATCCCCGCGCGCGCCTCGGCCATCCGCTCAAGGAAGATCGCGAAGTAATCGGGATGGGCGCGGCCGGTCCGGAGTTCCCACCCCGAGACCTCATCGGCCGCCGCCGCCGACTCAACCGGGATCGGACCGGCGGAACCGGTGTTCAGGTAGATCCCGGCCCCGAGGGCGGGGAGTGCCTCCCGCACTGCCGCGAGCTTCTCCGCATCGGGCATGAACGGGGCTACCACGGCCGTATGATACCGACGATGCCGCCCCAGTCAGCACACGAGCGCTCCGACCGACCCGGCACGATGAGCGGTCTCGCCCGACCGGAGATGCTGGCCTCCACCGAATGGCTCGCCGATCAGATCGGGCGGCCCGAGGTTCGTGTCCTCGACGTTCGCTGGCGGCCCGACGGCAGCGGACGGGCGGCGCACGCGGCCGGCCACATCCCAGGCGCGGTCCATCTCGACTGGCGTGCCGACCTGATCGACCCGTCCGAGACCGGCGATGCGCTGCTGCTCGCAGGTCCCGAGCAGGTCGCGAATGCACTGGCCCAGGCCGGCATCACCGATGGCACGACGGTCGTCACGTACGACGACACGATCGGCCTGTTCGCGGCCCGGACCTGGTGGAGCCTGCGGGCCTACGGCTTCGAATCGGTCCGGATCCTCGACGGCGGCTACCCCGCGTGGGTCGAGGAGGGCCGCCCCATTTCGAATGCGGTGATCCCTCCGACATCGGGTCGCTTCACCCCTCGAGCCCAGCCTCGGATGCGCCTGACGACGGCCGATGTCCGCGCGCTCCTCGGCTCGCCCGACGTCAGTCTGATCGACGCCCGGGCGCCCGCCGAGTACCGCGGCTTCGAGGGCAACACCAGGCGGCTCGGGCACATCCCCGGAGCGACCAACGTACCGGTGGGGGCGATGAAGCGGCCCGGCAGCCAGCACTTCAGGAGCGGCAGCGAACTCCGCGACATGCTCCTGAAGGCGAATGTGGCCCGCGGCCGCCGAATGGTGTGCTACGACGGTTCGGGAGTCGCGGCGGCGAAGCTCGCGTTTGCCCTCACGCTACTCGGCCATGACGACGTCGCCGTCTATGACGGCGGCTGGTCCGAGTGGGGCAACCGCATGGATCTGCCGGTAGATCGATAGGCTGTCGCAGTTCGCGACGAACGCAGAAAGGCTAAGCCTCGGGGCTGGCGTTCGTGCCGGCCTCGCCGGATCGGTCGAGGCCGGTCCACGGGTCGACGGCCTGGTGCGGGGCGAGGATCTGGGCGCGGTTGTGGTTGAAGGCAACCATCGGCGCGGTGAGCCGCGCCTCGCCAGCCGTGTCGGACCAGTAGGTCGCGTCGGTGACAGGGATGAACGTGCCGGTCAGCTCCGACAGGGCCTCGTGGAGGTCGCGCTCGGGCATGAGATGGATCCGGCCGGTGATCTTGAATGGCGGGATGGAGATCAAAGCCATCTCGGGCACCTTCGGGGTCCGCAGGTCCGGCCGAGGCTCGACAGTCGTTTCGGAGACCGCGAAAAGGACCGATGCGAGGTTGACCTGGGCGAAGTCCGTCCGGACCGCGATGTTGTGGGCGCCGTACTCATCGACCGTCGCTGCCGAGACCACAAGGAACGGTTCGTCGGCCTCATTGAGGATGTCCGTAAGCCGGCGCTGACGGGTCCGGATCGTGCCCCGCACGACGAAGGCGTCTGTGTAGAGCGTGAGGGCGACCTGGGACGGCTCGCCTCCCACCACCATCGGATCGAACATGCGGCAAATATACGACGCGGACGCGGCGCGTCGTCGCCCGTTGCGACTACTTCCTGGCGCCCGCGGTCACCAGGTGCTCGCTTCCGTGCTGGAGGTCCTCGTACAGCGCGCGGACGGTCTCGAGCGTATCGATCTCGTCGGCCGGCTTGTCGGGGCGGAGTGACGCGATCCGCGGGAAGCGGAGCGAGAAGCCCGATTGGTGACGGGTCGAGCGGACGATGACGTCGAAGGCAACCTCGACCACGACGGTCGGTTCGACCTGGCGATACCGACCGAAACGGCCGATGGTGTGGGCCTCGAACCAGCGGGTCATCTCCGCGATTTCGGCGTCGGTCAGGCCGCTGTAGGCCTTGCCGATCGTCACGAGCCGGTCGTTCTCGGTGTCGCGGACGGCGAACGTGTAGTCGCTCAGGACGCCGTGGCGTTTGCCGTGGCCGACCTCCACCCCGACCACGACGCAATCGATCGTCGCGAGGGCCTTCTTCATCTTGAGCCAGCCGAGGCCGCGCCGGCCGGGTGAGTAGCCGCTCGCCGGGTCCTTGACCATCAGCCCTTCGTTGCGCCGGGCGCGGGCCGCGGTGAACGCCGTCTCGAGGTCATCGACCGAATCGACCCGGATCAGGTGGGATCGGGCGAACCCGCCGCCCTCGTCGGCCGACGGCAGATCGATCGCGTCGAGGCGCATTCGACGCTCCTCGAGCGGCGCCCGGAGGAGGGCTTCGATCCGGCCGTTGCTCGGGTCGCCGACGCCGAGAAGATCGAAGGCCACGAAGATCACCGGGACCTCGGCTCGGATCTCGGCGGACGGCGACTTGCGCCCCAGGCGGGTCTGGAGGGCCTGGAATGGCAGGACGGCGCCGTCGCGGTAGGCCAGCAGCTCGCCGTCGAGAATCCCGTCCCAGCTGAGCGGCACCGCGGCCTCGACCACCTCGGGAAACTGGCCGCTGACGTCGTGGAGGTCGCGGCTGTAGAGCCGGACGTCGCGGCCCTGCTTGTGGAGCTGGGCACGAATCCCGTCGTATTTGTCCTCGACCCAGACCTCCGGCCCGAGTCGCCCCAGGATCTCCGCGGCGTCCTCGGCCGGCGAAGCGAGCATGAACTTGATCGGATGGAAGACCGCGAGGCGGGCGTCGCCGAGTCGATTCTGCACGCGAGAATCGCAAGCTGCCCGACGTCGCCGGTCAGCATCCCGGCCCACTTGACTTCGTCGAGCGGCCGCTCGTAGGCCTTGGCGATCGCCGCCTCGACGAGGCCCTCACGAAGGCCGATCCGGAGCTCGCCCGACAGGACCTTGACGATGTACTTGGCGGTCAGAGGATCGGAGCGGCTGAAGAGGTCGCTGAGGATCGCGCCCTTGGCCGCGGGCCCGGAGGCGGCCTCGATTCCGGCGTAGGCCCGGGCGACCTCGGGCAGGGTCGGCGACTTGTCCGGGTCCGGCGCATGGCCGGCGGCCGACAGGACATCGGCGACCGCCATCCCGAGATCCGACGAGCGATCGTAGGCCTCGCCGAGGGCTGCTCGAGGCACGCCGGCCAGTTCGGTGACCGTCGAAACGATCGCCGACCAGCCGAGTCCGGCGGCCCGCTGGTCGGCCTCGGCGAACGGGCGGCCCGTCAGGAAGACTGCCGCAACCGGCAACTCGTCGGGGGGCAGGTCGGCGAGGTAATCGGCGAGGAGGGCCGTCTTCTCGGAGGTGCGGGTCGTGGCTGCGACGCGCTCGGCCAGCTCGCTCCAGCGACGCATGGCCGCGATGGTATACCGTCACCTCGAAATGGCTCACCGCAGCTGGTTCCCGGAGGCACTGGTCGGGACGAGCATCGTCCTGCGGCGCCACGTGCCCTCGAACCTGGCCCAGTTCCTGCGCTGGTATTCCGATGCCGAGGTCGCTCGCCTGACGCGTTACCAGGATGGCCCGATGCGACCGGAGGAGATCGAGCGGTTCTTCACCGCCCGGGCGCTCGGCCCGGAGTCGCTGTCATTGGCCGTCCACATCCGGGACACGAACCGGCTCGTCGGGACCTGCGCCCTGTCGCAGCTCGACAGCGACAACGGCTCGGCGCTCTACCACATCACGATCGGCGAGAAGGACATGTGGGGCCGGGGCTACGGCACCGAGGCAACGAGGCTCATGCTCGACCACGCCTTCGGGACGCTCAATCTCCACCGAATCGGGCTGTCGGTCTTCTCGTTCAACGAACGCGCGATCCGCTCGTATCGGTCGTGCGGGTTCGTGGTCGAGGGGCGGGCACGCGAGGCGATCTGGCGGGACGGGCGGTGGTGGGACGAGGTGTCGATGAGCGTCCTCCACTCCGACTGGGCGGCGCAGAGTCGCGCGGCCGACGCGGCCGACGCTCCCGCCACGGCGGAGCAGGACGGGCGCTGGGGCAGCGACGCGCCGGCCGCCGGGATCCTCGGCCGCCGGCGGTGAGCTCAACCGGTCCTGAGGCTGACGCGGCCCGTCGCGACGTCCGAGAGCTCATCGCGGCGAAGGGCCACAGCGTCGACAACGCCCGTGCGGCCATCGCCCGGATCAGCGAGGCCGTCGAGGCCGGCCACCTCGTCTTGACGCCGGAGCTCGAGACATACCTCACCGACCTCAAGCAGGCGCTCGAGCAGGACGAAGGCCAGAAGCTCGGCGGCAAGAGCGCCGAGGCGGCCCGGTTCATCCTCCGTGCGATCGATCGCGAGCTCGACTTCGCCTGAAGCCCTCGTCGGCCGCGGCGCGACTTGACTCTCGCCCTACCCGAGGGTCCACGATGCGAGCGTGGATGACGACCTGCTGTCGATAGGGCGGTTTGCGCGGCTTGCCGGGCTGAGTGTCGGGGCGCTCCGGCATTACGACGAGTTGGATCTGCTGCGGCCGGCGGACGTCGACCAGTTCACGGGATATCGGCGCTACCGGCGGGTGCAACTCGAAACGGCGCGGGCCATCGCCCGGCTCCGGGAGCTGGAGATGCCACTCGACGAGATCCGTGAAGTCCTCGCCATCGACGACCCGACCGAACGCGCCCGGCGCCTTGCCGCCCACCGAGCCCGCATCGAGGCGAGGACCTATCGCCTCCAGCGCGTCCTCCACCACGTCACCCAGCTGTCGAAGGGAGAACCGATCGTGTCCAGGCCGCCCGTCGCCCCAGATCTCGACCACGCCACCCGCCGCGCGCTGGCGGTCGGGCTGTTCAACTACACGTGGACGCTGCTCGAGAACCCGAACCGCACCCCGGAGCAGGACGACGAGATGCTCCACGCCGCGCACGCCTCGCGCTACCACTGGGGCGAGGTCGGCGAGCAGGTGAACCTCGCCCGCGGCGAGTGGCAGGTCTCGCGCGTCTACGCGGTCCTCGGGCCGCGGCGAGCCGGCGCTGTACCACGCCCGTCGCTGTGTCGAGATCAACGAGGCGAACGCCGACGGCCGCGAGGACTGGGACCTCGGCTCGGCGTACGAGGCGATGGCCCGGGCCACGGCTGTCGTGGGCGACCGCGCGGCAAGCGACGAATGGAGGGCCCGCGCTGTCGCGGAGCTCGCGAAGATCGCCGACGCGGAGGACCGCCAGGTGCTTGAGCAGGACATCGCGACGCTCCCGTAGCCGCGCTGTATCGCAGACCGCAGACCGATCCACGGCGCGACGCCTAGACTTGGCGTCCGCCCAACACGCCCCGGAGGCCCACCCAGCCCATGTCGACGCTCAATCTCGGGATCCTGCTCTGGAGCCAGGGGGCGTCCTGGCCGGAGATGCTCGACGCTGCCAAGAAGGTCGACCGACTCGGGTACGAGCATCTCTGGACGTGGGACCACCTGTACGCGATCTTCGGCGATCCGTACCAGCCGATCTTCGAGGGCTGGGGACTGCTCCACGCGTGGGCGCGGGAGACGGAACGGACGAGGCTCGGGCTGCTCGTCGGCGCGAACACGTTCCGCAATCCCGGTCTCGTCGCCAAGCTCGCCGCCACGCTCGATCACGTCAGCGACGGGCGGGCGATCCTCGGCATCGGCGGGGCGTGGATGGAGCTCGAGCACCAGGCCCACGGAATCGACTTCGGCTCCGGGTTCGGCCAGCGCCTGGACTGGCTCGATGAGTCCGTCTCGGGGATCCGCGCCGTGCTCGACGGCCAGGAGGCCACCTCCCAGTCCGGCGGCCGCTATGCGTTCGACCACCTGCGCCACCAGCCCCTCCCGCTTCAGGCGCGCCTGCCGATCATGATCGGCGGTTCGGGCGAGAAGAAGACCCTCCGCACCGTCGCCCGCTACGCGGACATGTGGAACGCCATGGGCCCGGTCGATCTCATGCGCCACAAGATCGAGGTCCTCCGGCAGCACTGCGAGGACGTCGGGCGGGACCCGGCCGAGATCGAGTTCACGCTCGGGATCAAGGCGACGATCCGCGACTCGGCCGAGGAGGCCGATCGGGTCTGGAAGGCCGCGATGGAGCACAACCGGACGCCGATGTCCCGAGTCGAGGACGACGTCACGTTCTGGAACGGCACGCCTGAGCAGCTCGCCGAGAAGCTCGGGCCGTACTTCGAGATGGGCTTCCGAACCGCGATCTCCGAGCAGCCGGCGCCGTATGACACCGAGACGCTCGAGCGCCTGATCGGCCAGGTCAAGCCGCAGGTCGAGGCCGGCTCGAGTTGACGTGGCGCGCTTCCTCGGCAGCGCGCGCGGACGCCTCCTGGCCGTCGTCGATACGAAGGCGGCGCTGGACGCGATCTTTACCGCGTTGAAGGAGGCGGGGATCGCCCCGGAGGCCATCGAGATCTTCCGCCAGCACGACGGCGCCACTTCATTCGACCGGTTCGCCCTCTTCCAGACCGAGGAATACGAGCGCTGGCACGGCAAGGAGCCGGACCTGCCGGGGTTCATGCGGCGCTGAAGGATCCGAGCCTCCGGACTTCGAACGCGTCTCGATTCCACCTTCCGCCGGGCGGGTTCCAAGTGCGTCCAGGCAAGCGAAACCATTCCGCTTGGTTGGACGCATCCCGATCCGGCCGAGCAGGAGAGTGACTTGGCCAAACGTGCGGCCATCATCGGCCGGGGTCAGCTCCGTGCGGGCGCAGCCGGTTGAGCGATGATGTCGATCCTTCCCACGCGTAGCCACGCCGTACAGTTAGCCCCGAACGGCGGCGAGGATCGCCGCAACCTCGCTTTGCCGATGGGAGGCGCGGGCTGTTCTTGATCGCGGCGTCGTCCAGCGCATCGGCGACTATCGACGCCTCGAGCTCCGGCCCGATTCCCAGCTGGAGGAGCGTCCGCCGCTGGCTGACGAGCTCGAGGAACGCCTTGAGGCCGTCGATCGCCGCCGTCGCCGCCTCGGCCGGCGGGTCGTGCGGACTCGCCACGGACAACGCCACGCCCACGAGGGCCAGCTCGCGCTCCCGGACCTCCATGTACGTCGCGAGGACCTCGGGCAGGACGGTAGCCAGGGCGGTGCCGTGGGGCAGCTTCCCGCGCGTCCCGAGGGCATGGCCGATTGCGTGGACAGCCCCGACCCCAGTACCGCTCGCTTGGCCGAGGCCGGCGAGGTGGGCCGCGACCAACAGCTGGCTCCGCGCCTCCAGGTTCGCGCCGTCCTTCACGGCCCGAGGCAGCCACTCCGCAACCGTGCGAATGACGAATAGCGCGATCGCTTCGGCGAACGGGTTCGGGTTGCGCGACAGGAGGGACTCGAGCGAGTGGGTCATCGCGTCGACGCCGGTCGCGGCGGTCGGCGCGGGCGGCAGGCCGACGGTCAACTCCGGATCCAGCACCGACGCGATCGGCAGCACGCTCGGATGGCCGACGTACGCCTTCCGCCCGGCGGCCTCGTCGGTGATCACGCCGTAGGTGTTGGTTTCGGCGCCGGTCCCGGCGGTCGTCGGCACGGCGACGAGCGGCAGGCCGTGAAGGAGTCGCGGATCGTGGTAGCCGAGGGTCAGCACGTCGCCCTCGTTTCGGACGTGGAGCGACACCGCCTTCGCGGTGTCCATGGACGACCCGCCACCGACCGGAACGACGACCGTGCCATGGGTCCCGAACGCGGCCAGCGCCGCGCTCCCCCGCTCCACCGACGAGGTCCCGGGATTCGCCTCGACCTCGTCGAAGACTCCGATCGCGATCCCGCGTGATTCGAGAGCCTCGCGCACGACGTCGATGACCCCGGCCGAGACGACGCCGGCGTCGGTCACGATGAACGCCCGGCGACCGCCCGCCTCCCGGACCAGATCGGGCAGCTGGCTCACGGCGCCGCGACCGAAGCGGATCCGGTCGCGCACGACCAGGTCGAGGACGCGGTCCGCCAGGTCCATCAGGCCACCACCGTATCGGTCGACGTGTCCCGGCGAACCGTCAACCAGCGCCGGCAGCCGGCCGCATGGAACCATCGCTCGGTCGTTACGCCTTCGGGGTTTTCGAACATCCAGACCTCGTCGAAGTTGCGCGCGTCGTCGCCTTTGATCGTATCCGGCACCGGGCGGCGCTCGCCACCGAACGCGAACTCGTCGATCGGGTGCGGGCCGCAGCGTGGACAGGTCAGCCAGAGCATCAGCGGGTCCCCGTCGAGCCCTGGTCGGCGATGACGTGGTCGCGGGCGAACCGATCCAGCGCGAACGGTGCGATGAGCTCCGGCGTCCGACCGGTCGCGATGAGCTCGGCCATCGCCTCGCCGCCGGCCGGGATCGCCTTGAAGCCCCACGTCCCCCAGCCCGTGGTCACGACGAAGCCCTCCACGTCCGTTACGCCCATGATCGGCGAGAAGTCCGCCGAGATGTCGCAGACTGCCGGCCCACTGGCGAAGAATGCGCATGTTGCGCAGGAACGGGAGGAGGTGGCTGACCTTGTAGGAATAGCTGCGCAGCGCGGCGAACGAGGACTGGCGCGAGTACGAGGGCTGGCTGTCGAACTCCGCCCCGATCAACATCTGACCCCGCTCGGTCTGGGAGACGTAGCAGAAGAGTTCGGTGTCGCTGACGATCTTCTCGAATCCCTGGGCGTAGTTGTTGGTCACGAATGCGTGGAGCGGGTGCGTCCGGATCGGCAGGCGGACACCCGCCTTCGCGGCGAGGGCCGTCACCCGCCCGCCGGTCGCGCTCAGGACGATGCCCGCGGCGATCGGGCCGCGTGACGTCTCCACCCCGACGACCCGGTCGCCGTCGCGGAGCAGTCCCGTCACAGGCGTGTGCTGGATGACGTGGACGCCGCGGGCCATCGCCCCGCTCGCGAACGCCCAGGCGACCCGGTCGTGGCGGGCGGTCGCAGCCCGGAGATGATGCGATGCCCCGAGGACCGGGTAGCGGCCGCCGCCGGTCAAGTCGATCTGGGGGACCATCTCCTTGATCTCGGCCGGCGTGACCATGACCGTCTCGGCGCCGCAGGCCGTGTTGAGGAGGCAGCGGGCACGCTCGGCGCGAAGGGCCATCTCCGTGTGGGCGAGCCAGATGAGCCCCTTCGTCTGGTGGAGGATCGCGGCGCCCGTCTCGTCCTCGAGCGCCGCGTACATCTCGAGGCTGTGCTCGTAGAAGCGGATCGCCTCGGGAATGCCGTAGTTCGCCCGAATGATGGTCGTGTTCCGGCCGGTGTTGCCCGACGCGATGTAGTCGGCCTCGATCACCGCGACGTTCGACATCCCGTGGCGGGTCGCGAGGTAGTAGGCGGTCGCCAGCCCGTGGCCGCCACCACCGACGATGACGACGTCGTAGGCCGACTTCGGCTCGTCCCAGCGCAACGGCTGGAGCGTGTCGACGAGCTCGCTCATTCGCTCATCCCAGGCGCCCGGCCAGCTCGTCGGCGTAGGCGGCCTGGGCGAGGAGCAGGGCGCCGCCCGTCACCCTGAGCCACAGCTTCGCCGGCACGCCGGCGACGGCCCCCTGGGCGACGGTCGGGCGATCCGCCGGCAGCGGCCACTCGATCCGCGGCTGGACCCACGCCGCGAATTCCTCGGCGGTCAGCCAAGCCCCGACGAACCCGGCCTCCGCCTCGACGATCGCGTGCTCGTCGTCGATCTCGACTCTCCGCGCCCCGACCGCGAACGCGTCGTCCGGGGCGAGGCGAAGGACGGTGACGTCGCGGTCGCCCCACCACGACGCACGGTCGAGGGCCGCCGGGTCCGCGACGACCCGCAAGCCGGGCATCGGCTCAAGCGCGGGCACGATGGCCCTCCGGGTCGTAGAACGGGGTGGGCGCGACGACCGCCTCGCGGCCGTCGATCTCGACGCGGTCCGGGAACGGCGTCCGCTTCAGCCAGCCGAGCAGCACGGCATTGCCGAGGACTGGTGACGTCCAGCTCCCGGTCACGTGCCCGACGATCTCGCCGCCCGACCAGATCGGGCTGCCCTCCGACCGGCGCCTCGCCCGCCATGGTGAAGCCGGTGAGCCGCCGGTGGTCGGGGAGCGGCGCGGTCCGGGCGAGCGACGGCTTGCCGATGAAGAACGGCTTCTCCATCCGGACCGCCCAGTCCATCCCGAGCCTGGCGCGGGGTCGAGTCCATCTCGGAGTCCATCCCGACGATGACGTGACCCTTCTCGAGGCGCAGCCCGAACAGTGCCTTGAGGCCGTGCGGCCGGATGCCGAGGTCCACGCCCAGCTCCATGAGCGCCTGCCACAGCTCGACGGAGCGATCGATCGGGTGGTGGAGCTCGAACGCGGCCTCGCCGGTGAAGCTCAGGCGCATGACGTGGCACGGGACGCCTGCCACGTCGGCGTGGGCGTGACCGAGGAAGCGCGGCGGATCGGCCAGGCCAGCGCGCTGAAGCAGCGTGCGGGCGAGCGGGCCCGTGACGTTGATCGCGGCGAGCGACATCGTCTGGTCGAGGACATGGACGCGCAGGCCCCACGTCTCGATCCAGTCGCGAACCCACATCTCGGCGTTGGCCGCGCCACCGGACGTGAAGCTCAGGACGAACCGCGTCTCGCCGTCGCGCAGGATCATCCCGTCGTCGATGACGTGGCCGCGCTCGTTGAGCAGCAACGCGTAGCGCGAGCGGCCGACCTTGATGTCCGCGACGTTGCACGGATAGAGCCGCTCGAGGAACTCGACGACGTCCGGGCCGGACACGACGAGCTTGCCGAGCGTGCTCACGTCGCCGAGGGAGACCGCCTCGCGGACCGCCCAGTACTCCGCGATGTGGTCGCCGTAATGCCACGGCCGCCACCAGCCGCCGAACCGATCCATCCGCCCGCCGAGGGCGAGATGCTCGTCGTGGAGGGGCGTCCGCCGGAACGCATCGATGTACGTGTCGGCCGACGCCTCCGCAAGCGTGATCTGGCGCGACGCCGGTCGAGCGGTGAAGGGGGGCGGGACTGCGTCCGTGCGGGCGGCGATCCAGGACCGGAGGTGCGGGAGGCAGGCCCCGCCCTGGCACGTGCCGACACCGGCGAGGCTGGCCCGCTTGAGGAGCTCCAGTTCGCCGAAGCCCCGATCCCAGGCGTCCAGGAGGTCCTCGACCGTCGTGCCGGAGCAGGGGCAGACGATGCCATCGGTTGGTGGCGGCGGGAGGTCGTGCTCTTTGGCCGCGGGGCCGACCGTCCGAACCGGCGCGTCGCCTGCCATCCGGGCGAGCAGGTCGCGCGGCGCCAGACCAAGGCCCAGGACGACGGTGTCGCACGGGGTCGTCGCCTCCGTGCCCGAATCGTCAGCGGTGACGACGGCGCTGACCCGCACCTCGCCTTCGAACCGGACGAGGCGGCCTGCGACGGCGGTGCACGGCACGCCGGCGGGCGGCGCCGCCCCACCGCGACGGCGACGCCCATATCGACACCGGCCCGGTGGAGTCGCTCCGCCGCGCGCGCGGTCAGGAGTCCGTCGAGCTGGCTGCCCGGGCAGACCGGGTGGAGCTCGGCGGCGCCCGTAGCGACGACGACTTCGCCGGCCCGTACGTGCAGCATCCCGGTCGGAGTCCGGGCGATGACCGTCGGTCCCGCGTAGACGGCCACGACCTCCTCGCCGTCGGCCGCGTCCAGCAGCAGGACACTGCGCCCCGCCTTCCTGGCCGCAGCCTGGGCGCGCTTCCCGCTCGTACCGCCACCGACGACGACCACGTCGACCTCGGCTCGCTCGACGGCGGTCTCTCGCGCGGCCGGGGTCATGGTCACGTCCGGATCTGTCACGGACGGCAGCGGCGGCATCACGTCGCGCGGGTGGCGCCTGAACGGTCAGCCCGGGCCGCGCTCGAACCTGGCAGCTACGAACGTAGGCGACGCCATCGACTTCCACGAGGCAGTTGCCGCAATCGCCGGCGAGGCACAGCGTCCCGCCCTGGGCCGGGCATTCGCCGGCCCGCAGGATCGCGATCGCGACCGAGTCGCTCGGGCTTGAATGCGATCGGGTGGCCATCGACGACGATGTGGCCGGTATCGGGTGGCGCCACGGAACCCTCGGTCACTGGCGCATCCGGAGGCCCTGGGGGTCGAACAGCGGCTCCGGCTGGAGCCGCGCCGGGCGGCGCCGGCCGATGATCTCAACCTCGAATCCGCTGCCGCCCGGTCCCTCGGGCGTGGCCAGTTCTGCCGGGACATAGCCGAGCGCGATCGACTCCTTGACGTGGTGGCCGTACCCGCCTGACGTCACCCAGCCGACGACCTCCCCGTCGTGCCAGATCGGCTCGTCGCCGATGACGTCGGCGGGCGCATCCGGATCCGGCTCGACGACCATCGCGACGAGCCGACGCGGCGGGTCCGCCGGCGGCCATCTCTGCCTCGTGGGCCGCCCGGCCGATGAAGTCGTGGTCGAGCCGGAGATAGCGGGTGATCCCGCCCTCGGCCGGCGTGTAGATCGGCCGGTACTCGCGGAACCACGTCCCGTAGCTCTTCTCGAGCCGAAGCGACATCAGCGCCCGCATCCCGAAGAGCCGCAGGCCGTGCGGCTCGCCGGCCGCCACGATCTGATCGAAGAGCTCGCGCTGGTACTCCGGCGCTACCCACAGCTCGTAGCCGAGGTCGCCCGCGTAGTTGATGCGTGCGAGATGGACCGGCGTCATCCCGAGATCGACGCGCCGGAAGGTCATGAACGGGAACGCCTCGGTCGACAGGTCGAGGTCCGGCGCGACGGCCGATAGCACATCCCGCGAGCGCGGCCCGGCGACCGAGAGCCCGGTCAGCCCCAGCCCGAGCACCTCGAACCGGATGGAGCCGTCGCGCGGCAGGTGGTGGCGGAACCAGCGCGAATGGTGGACCTCTGCCGGCAGCGACCCGAACAGGTAGAACTCCTCCGCGTCCGTCGGCCGCGCGACCGTGAACTCGCCAACGATCCGGCCCGCGTCGTTGAGCATCGCGGTCAGCGTGATCCGACCTGGCGCCGGCATCCGGGCCGTCAGCAGCGACGACAGCCACGCCGCGGCGCCATCGCCCGTCGCGCGGTACTTCGCGTAGTTCGAGATCTCGGTCATCCCGACCCGCTCGCGAACCGCCGCCACCTCGCCTGCGACGCAACCCCAGGCATTCGATCGGTGGAACGTCACCTCCTCGATCGGCTCCTTGCCCGCCTCCTGGAACCAGAGCGCGTGCTCCAGCCCGAACGTCGCGCCCCAGACCGCGTTCGCCGCCGTCAGCCGGTCGTGGATCGGGGTCGTCAGGAGGGGTCTGGCGGCCGGCAGCTCCTCGTTCGGGAACGTGATCCGGAATCGGCGGCGGTAGTTCTCCTGGACCTTGGCGTTCGTGTAGGCGAGGTTGGCGTAGTCACCGTATCGGGCGACGTCCATCGCCCAGATATCCATCCCCGAGTCGCCGGCATCGCCGCTCGTCATCCAGGTCGCGAGCGCCAGCCCGACGCCGCCGCCCTGCGACAGGCCGGCCATGACGCCGCAGGCGACCCAGTAGCCGCGGAGGCCGCGAACGGGACCGACGAGCGGGTTGCCGTCGGGCGCGAACGTGAACGGCCCGTTGACGACTCGCTTGATGCCGATCGTCCCCATCGCCGGGTAGTGCTTGAACGCGACCGAGAGCTCCGGGCGCGATCCGCTCGAGGTCCGGCTTCAGGAGCTGCGACCCGAAGTCCCACGGCGTCTCCTTCGGCGACCATGGCCGGCAGTCCTGCTCGTAGGTGCCGAGGAGCATCGCCCCGCCTTCCTGGCGGATGTAGATCTCGCCGGCGAAGTCGAGCGCCATCGGCATCTCGTGGCCGGTCTTCGCCACGTAGTCGGCGACCTCCGGCATGTTCTCGGTCAGGAGGTAGTGGTGCTCCATCGCGAGCACCGGCAGCTCGATCCCGACGAACCGGCCGACCTCGCGCGCCCACAGGCCGCCGGCGTTGACGACGTGCTCGGCGTGGATCGGGTCGCCGTTCTCGATGTGGACGTCCCAGGTGCCGTCCGGTCGTTGTGAGAGGCCCGTCACGGGCGTGTGCTGGCGGACCTCGGCGCCGGCCATCTGGGCGCACTTCACGTAGGCGCGGGTGACGCCGGTCGGGTCGACATGGCCCTCGACGTGGTCGTACAGCGCGCCGACGAAGTACTGCGGGTCGAGCAGCGGGAAGAGGTCCCGGGCCTCCTTGGCGCGAGATCATCTCGAGCTGCATCCCGAGGTAGCGGCCGCGAGCGACGGCCATCCGGAGGAAGTCCATCCGCGTCTCGTCGCTGGCGAGCATCAGCCCGCCGGGCAGGTGGATCGAGCAGTCCTGGCCGGACTCCTTCTCGATCTGCTCGTACAGCTGGATCGTGTACTGCTGGAGCCGCGCCACGTTCGGGTCGCCGTTGAGGGTGTGCATGCCGCCGGCCGCGTGCCAGGTAGACCCGGCCGTCAGCTCGCGCCGCTCGAGCAGGAGCGCGTCGGTCCAGCCGGCCTTCGTCAGGTGATAGAGCACGCTGGCGCCAACAACCCCACCACCGATGACGACGACCTGGGCAGATGTCTTCAACGAATGTCCTTCCTGTTGTGACGGTGGTTGGTCAAAAGTCAGTCGGGACGCCGCCCTCGGATTTGCGGCGGGCTACGAACGCCTGGAGCTCCTCGGCGACGGCCGGGTCGATCGGCGGCGGCTCGTAGGCGTTGAGGAGCTCCTTCCAGATCGAGTTGGCCTTCGCGGGCGCCTGCGGCGAACCCGCCTCCTCCCACGTCTCGTAGTTCCGCCAGTCCGAGATCATCGGCTTGTGGAACGCGGTCCGGAACCGCGACTGCGTGTGTTCGGCCCCGAAGAAGTGCCCGCCCGGCCCGACCTCCCGCATCGCGTCGAGCGCGAGCGTGTCGTCGTCGACAACGACCGGGTCCAGGAACGCCGCGACCATCTGGAGCAGTTCCGCGTCGATGATCACCTTCTCGTAGCCGGCGTGGAGGCCGCCCTCCATCCAGCCCGCGCCGTGCATGAGCAGGTTGACCCCGCCCATGATCGCGCCCCACAGCGAGAAGACCGACTCGTAGGCCGCCTGGGCGTCGACGGCGTTGGCGGCGGAGACGTTCGACGACCGATACGGGACCTTGTACCGACGGGCGAGCTGGCCACCGACCATCGCGGTCCGCATGTATTCGGGCGTCCCGAACGCCGGCGCTCCGGACTGCATGTCGACGTTCGAGGTGAACCCGCCGTAGACGACCGGCGCACCGGGCCGGACGACCTGGGTGAGGACCATTCCGGCGAGTGCCTCGGCGTTCTGCTCGACGAGCGCGCCGGCGAGCGTCACCGGCGCCATCGCGCCGGCCAGCGTGAACGGCGTCATGACGATGACCTGGTTGCGGGCCGACATCTCGAGGATGCCGTGAAGCATCGGCGTGTCGAGCCTGAGCGGGGACGAGGAGTTGATGACGGTGAACAACGACGGCTCTCGATCGAAGGTCGCGTCATCGATCCCGCGAGCGATGCGTGCCATCTCCATGGCGTCGGTGATCCGCCCCCGACCGAGGCTGTAGGCATGGATCGGCTTGTCGGCCAGGGTCAGCAGGTCGTAGACCGCGTCCAGGTGCCGGATCGAGGCGTGGAGGTCGATCGGCTCGACGGGGTAGCCCGCGAAGAAATGGACGACGTTGAGCATCTGGCAGAGCCGAATCAGGTTCTGGTAGTCGGCGTGGTTGCCGACGCGCCGGCCGCGGTCGAGGTCCGATACGTTGGGCGCGCTCGCGACTGACCCGAACGCCACCCAGTCCCCGCCGATCTCCAGGCGATGCTCCGGGTTCCGGGCGTGGAGCGTGAACGACGCTCGGCGCGGTCTTGATGCGCTCCGTGACCATATCGCGGTCGAACCGGACGCGCTCCTTGCCCGGCTCGACTCGTGCACCGGCAGCGGCCAGCAGGTCGCGGGCCTCCTCGTCGAGGAAGTCCATCCCGATCTCCTCGAGGACCTGCAGCGACGCCTCGTGGATCGATTCCAGCTCGTCGGCCGAGACCACCTCGGTCGGCTTGTAGCGCATCCGCGGCTGGGCCCAGGGCCGCTGCTGAGGCAGCCGGCTACGCTCGCCCGTTGCGCGCCCGCCGCTCCGCCGCCGTCGCTCGCCGGCCGGTGCGACTGCGTCGGCGTCGGTGACGCCGGTTTCTGGTTCGGTCACGCCGCGAACCGCCGGATCGCGACTTCGTCGAGAGCGGCGCCACTCCCCGGCCGCGAGGGGACGCGCAGGACGCCGTCCGCGTCGGGCCGGATGGGCTCGGCGAGCATGAAGTCGCGCCGCTCGGGCGTCCAGCCTGGTGGGTCGTACGGGAACTCGATGAACGGCCCACCTCCGACGCCCGCCGCGACGTGGAGATTGGCGAGGAGCCCGATCCCGTTCGTCCATGTGTGCGGCGTGTACCAGCGGCCCTTCGCCAACGCCAGCTCCCCGACTCGCCGGCCGTTCGTCATGCCGGCGGCCAGGACGACGTCCGGCTGGTGGACGTCGAACGCGTCGGCGTCGATCGCGGCGACGATCTCGCGGAAGGTCCGCGTCATCTCGCCGCCGGCGATCTTGATGCCCGGGACCGCCTTCCGCAGCGCCGCGAGGCCCACCAAGTCGGAGGCGTCGAGCGGCTCCTCGAGCCAGAGCACGTCGAGCTCCGCCAGTCGCGAAGCGATCGACCGCGCGGCCTCCCAGTCGATCGGGCGCGTCGTGTCGCCGGCCATCCGCCAGCCTTGATTCAGGTCAACCATGATCGTCATCGTGTCGCTCGACCGCGTGACGGGTTGCGGTCACCGCGGCGAGACCGTCCTCCAGCCGGCGCGGATCCACGCGGATCTTCAGCGCCCGGAAGCCCTCCTCGCGAAGACGCAGCGCGGACTCGGCACGGGCAGCGGGAGACAGCAACGAACCGCACGAGGCGTAGGCCGGGATGCCGTCCGAGGCCCCGCCGAACAAGGTGGCGACCGGCATGCCTTCGACCTGGCCGGCGATGTCCCAGAGCGCGACCTCGAGCGGCCAGTACCGGCCGGCATGGAAGTCGATCGTCTCGAGGACTCGGACATGGCGGTCGATCGTGAGCGGGTCCTGCCCGACGAACAGGTGCTCGAAGGCCTCGAAGCCGTCCATCGTGTCGCCCGACCCGATGCCCACGACCCCCTCGTCGGTCTCGACTCGTACGACCGTCGCGGTGAACGACCGACGGGGAACGGGATCCCATGCGGCGTCGAACGGCGGATCGAGGGGCTCGACGAGGCGGTCGAGGCGGATGGCGGTGATCTTCACGCCAGGATCAGGCCGGGTGACGGGAACACGGCGCCAGTATCGCCCGAACGTCCCAAGGGGCGTGACGAGCGCACCTGGCTGCGGTACGGTTTCGAGTACCGTCAAACCACCCTGAGGAGTCGCGACCGATGGCCGGCCAGACAACCCACGGTGCCGTCGTCGAGTTCGACCACGTGTCGAAGTCGTACGACCCTGCCGCGACGAAGGACGGGCGGATTCCGGGCGCCGTCAACGACCTCTCCCTGAAGGTCCCCGCGGGCAAGATCTGCATCCTCGTCGGGCCGTCGGGCTGCGGCAAGACGACGTCGCTCAAGATGGTCAACCGGCTGATCGAGCCGACGTCCGGGAAGATCACGATCGACGGCGTCGACGTGACGACGCAGGAGGTGACCGCGCTCCGGCGCGGCATCGGCTACGTCATCCAGCAGGTCGGCCTCTTCCCGCACCAGACGATCGGCGAGAACGTCGCGACGGTGCCGCGCCTCCTCGGCTGGCCGAAGGCGCGCCTCAGCGAGCGGTCGGAGGAGTTGCTCGCGCTCGTCGGGCTCGAGCCGGCCAAGTATCGCGACCGGTTCCCGAGCCAGCTGTCCGGCGGCGAACGGCAGCGAGTCGGCGTCGCCCGCGCCTTGGCCGCGGACCCGCCGATCATGCTCATGGACGAGCCGTTCGGCGCCGTCGACCCGATCGTCCGCGATCGGCTCCAGAACGAGTTCCTCCGCCTCCAGGAATCGATCGCCAAGACGATCCTGTTCGTGACCCACGACATCGACGAGGCGATCAAGATGGGCGACCTCGTCGCCGTCTTCCAGACCGGCGGCGTCCTGGCCCAGTTCGGCAGTCCTCTCGACATCCTCGCGGCGCCCGCGTCGGAGTTCGTCGCGCGATTCGTCGGCCAGGACCGCGGGCTCAAGCGGCTGTCGCTCCTCCGCGTCGCCGACATCGGGCTGCAGCGAGCCACGACGGCCCGGCCCGGCGACAGCGCCGCCGACGGGCGGCGACGGGCGCTCGACGACCCGCAGCGCTATCTGCTGCTGATCGATCAGGCGAACCGACCGCTCGGCTGGATCGCACACGGCGATGTCCCGTCAGACGGCGAGCTGACCGAGGCCATGGCCAATCCCGTATCGCCGACCTTCACCAAGCTGACGACGCTCAAGGACGCCCTCTCGATGATGCTCGACGCCGACGTCCAGACGGGAATCGTTGTCGATCGCGACGGCGCCGTCCAGGGCCTGCTGACCGTGCAAGCAGTCGCCGAGAAGATGCGAGCCGGCGATCACGCGCCGGCGTTCGCCCAACCGCTCGAGCCGATCGAGCCGGAGGAACCGGGACCGATCGAGGCCGAGAAGGCCGAAGAAGAAGTCAGGGCCTGACACCGTGCAGCCGGGCAAGCCGCTCATCGACTGGGTCTGGATCGTCGAGCACCTCGACGACATAGGCGAGCGCATCGTCCAGCATCTCCAGCTGACGATCATTCCCCTCGTGCTCGGCTTCGTGATCTCACTTGTCCTGGCCATCTGGGCCGTCCGCCGGCCCCGGGTGTACGGCCCGGTGACGGCAACGACCGGAATCCTCTACACGATCCCGAGCTTGGCTGCCTTCGCCATCCTCCGACCAATCACCGGGTTGTCGTTGCTCACGGCGATCATCCCGCTGACCACGTACACCCTGCTGATCTTCGTCCGCAACTTCGTCGCCGGCTTCAACGCCGTGCCGAGTGATGTCATGGAGGCGTCCGAGGGAATGGGCTATACCCGCCGGCAGCGGCTCGTCAGAGTCGAACTCCCGCTGGCGATCCCGCTCATGCTCGCGGGCCTCCGGCTCGCCAGCGTCACGATCATTGGGCTGGCCACCGTAGTGTCGGTCCTCGGCGACTCGTTCGGCGGTCTAGGGGCACTCATCACCGAGGGCCTCCAGACCTTCTTCCCGACGAAGTACCTGCTCGGGGCGGTCCTGTCCGTCATGCTTGCCTTCGGCGCCGACTTCCTGTTCGTCAGGTTCGAACGCCTCGTGACGCCTTGGGCGCATGCCCGGGCGGGTGCCCGCTGATGGGCGAGATCGTCGATTTCTTCCTGGACCCGGCGAACTGGACCGGACAGACTGGCATCCCGAACCGGCTCTTCGAGCATATCCTGATCTCGGCAGTCGCCGTCTTCATCGCCACGATCGTCGGGCTTCCCATCGGGCTCTACATCGGCCACACCGGGCGCGGGGCGAACCTCGCAATCAACCTCGCGAACATCGGCCGGGCGGTCCCGTCGTACGCGATCCTCGTCATGATCCTGCCGGTGACTCTGGCGCTCGCGCCCGTCCTGGGCTACCCGCCCTCGCTCGGGCTCAACCCTCTGCCCATTCTCATTGCGATGACCCTGCTCGCGATCCCACCGATCCTCGTCAACGCCTACGCCGGCCTTCGCTCGGTCGACCGCGAGCTGATCGAGGCAGCCCGCGGAATGGGCATGCGCGAGCGCCAGATCCTTCGCAGCACCGAGCTACCCCTCGCCTCGCCGGTGATCATCGGTGGCTTCCGGACCGCGACGCTGTCGGTGATCGCGACCGCGACGATCGGCGCGATCCTGTCGGGCGGCGGCCTCGGCCGGTTCATTTTCGACGGTCTCAACCAGGGCCTCGCCGGTCGCGCGTCGATCTATGCCGGGGCGATCCTCGTCACGCTTCTGGCCGTCCTGGTCGACCTCGCGCTTGCGCTTGTCCAGCGGCGCCTCACCCCTGTGGCCCTCCGCAAACCGCGAGGCAGGTCCACCGAGAAGTGGAGCCAAGCTTCGGAATTACCCGCGGGAGCGGGCCACGGCTGAGAGCAACGTTGCGGACGAAGCGCCACGCCGCTGGTAAGGTACGCGGGCGATGCCGCTCCCAGCGGCAGGAATGAGGAGGAACACCACCATGCGGACATCCCGCGTGCTGGCTCTTGGTGCGTCGATACTGGTGCTTCTGAGCGCCTGTTCGAGTGGAGGAGGCGCCACCCCATCGGCAGCAGCGCCCTCCGCACCCGGGAGCAGCGCACCAGCGAGCAGCGAGCCGTCGTCGGCCGCCGTGAAGGCCCCGATCCGGATCGGGTCGGACAACTTCTACGAGTCCGAGCTCATGGGCGAGATCTACGCCCAGGTACTCGAGAACGACGGCTACACCGTCGAGCGCAAATACAAGCTCGGGTCGCGCCAGGAGCGCATTCCGACGATGGATGCGGGCCAGGTCGACATGGTTGCCGAGTATGTCGGCTCCGGCCTCGGCTTCTACGACAAGACCAAGATCACCGGCGACGGCCAGGCGAACGCCGAAGAGCTGCAGAAAGTCCTTACGCCGAAGGGCATCTCGGTCCTCGGAATCACCCCGGGCGAGGACACCAACGCCTTCGTCGTCCGCAAGGACACGTCGGACACGCTCGGACTCACGAAGATGAGCCAGCTCAAGGACCACCAGGATGCGCTCAAGTGGGGCCTCCCGGCGGACTGCGACACGAACCCCCTCTGCGCCGGTGCGCTCGAGGAATACGGGATCACCTATCCGCCCAAGCAGCGCTCGGCGCTGGGTGCCTGCGACGTGCCGATGGCCCAGGCCCTCGAGGGCAAGGCGATCGACGTCGCTGAGCTCTGCTCGACGCAGCCGGCGATCTCGCAGTTCGGCTTCATCTCGCTCGAGGATGACCTCGACACGCAGCCGGCCGAGAACATCGCCCCGATCGTCCGGGACGACTACCTCGCCAAGGTGGACAAGGCGGCCTTCGCCGCGTTGCTCGATGCCGCATCGGCCAAGATGACGACCGAGGAGCTGACCCGACTGGGCGTCCTCGTCGCCGTCGACCAGAAGGACATCGAGGATGTCGCCAAGGAGTGGCTGACCCAGCAGGGTCTGATCCAGTAGGGTCCTCCGACCCGATCCGCTTCGAGGCCCGCTGGGACGACCGGCGGGCCTCGTTGCGTCTACAGTCGCTCACGACACCATGACCGTCGTCCTCACCGGTCGCGATCTCGACCGGCAGCAGCTCGTCCGTGTTGCCCGCGGCCACGAACGCGTCGAGCTCGACGCGGATGCCCGGGCGCGGATGATCCGATCGCGCCAGATCGTGATGGCGGCCCTCGATCGAGGAGACGCGATCTACGGGTCGAACACCGCCGTCGGCGTGCTCAAACGAGTTGGGATCGCTGCCGGCGATGCGGATGGCTACGCCGCCTCGATGAACCGGCACCACATCGTCGGCCAGGGCCCAGACGCGTCCGAGGATGTGGTCCGAGCGGCGATGCTCCGCCTCGCCAACCACTTCGCCGAGGGCTCGGCCGGCGTTCGGCCGGAACTGGCTGACCGGGTGGTCGCCGCCCTGAACGGCGGGGAGACACCGCGGCTTCGGACGATTGGTTCGATCGGCCAGGCGGATCTCGCGCCGCTCGCCGACCTCGCGGCCAGGCTGTTCGACGGCGTTGCCCTGGAGGCCGGCGAGGGCACGGCGCTGCTCGACAACAACGCGTTCTCGACAGGCTGGGCGGCCCTGGCCGTCTCCGATGCAGCCGACCTCCTCGACTCGATGGACGTGGCCGGCGCGCTGAGCCTCGAGGGCGTGTCGGCCAATCCCACGATGCTCCACATCGCGATCGGTGAGGTGCGGCCGTATCCCGGACTGCGTCGGACGCTCGAGCGGTTCAGGGACCTGCTCAGCGATAGCGCGATCTTGGAGCCGGGCGTGGCGCCGCACCTCCAGGATCCTCTGTCGTTCCGGAACCTGCCCCAGATCCAGGGAGCCTGCCGCGACGTTCTCGACCACGTCGAGGCACAACTCACGATCGAGCTCAATGCGTCCCAGGGCAACCCCATCGTGGTCGTCGAGGAGGCGCGCGTCATCTCGGTCGCGAACTTCGAGATCCTGCCCCTCGCCGCCGCCCTCGACTACCTCCGGCTCGTCCTCGCCACGGCCCTGGCCAGCTCGGCTGAGCGGACGGTCAAGTTGCTCGGCGCGCCATGGACCGGGCTGCCGACGGGGCTTACGCCACTGCCGGGGACGACCGAAGCGGGCTTGACCTATCTCAGCCTGACCGCCCAGAGTCTTGCCGTGGAAGCCCGCCTCCTCGCCCAGCCGGTCTCGTTCGAGCTGATCTCGACGTCGCATGCCGAGGGGATCGAGGATCGGACGACGATGGCGCCGCTCGCCGCGAGACGGGTCGCCGAGATGGTCGCCCTCGGTGAGCGAATCGTGGCCATCGAGCTGGCCGTCGGTGCCCAGGCGACCGACCTGCGGGGCCTGCGACGGGGGCGCGGGACCGAGGCGGCCGTGGCGATCGTGCGGAAGGTCGTCCCGTTCCTCGACACCGGCGATTCGGTCACGGACGTTGAGCCACTGGTCGTACGAGTCCGCGAGGGTGCCTTCGTGGGCGGATTGGCCGCAGCCGATCGAGCTGCCGGGTCCACACCGTGACCCGCTCGTCGACGGCCCGGGACCGCCCACCCGAGGAGGCCGGCGAGGATACGTCCTTCGCCCGGGGGCTCCGGATCCTGCTGACCGTTGCCGATCGCGGCGAGGTGAAGGCGGAGGAACTCGCGGTCCTGCTCGACACGCCCACGTCCACCGTCTATCGCTACCTCCGAACGCTGACGGAGTTCGGATTCGTCGACCGGCGCGACGGCCGGTATCTGCTCGGCCCACGTCTCGTGATCGGCAGCGGAACGAACGTCACGAGCGAGCAGCTGATCAGGGTCGCCGACCCGGTGCTTCAGTACCTCGTCGCCGAGACAGGCGAGACGGCGGTCGTCAGCCGCCGCATCGGCCTGGCGGCGGTCTGTCTCCACCAGGTCGAAAGCAGCCAGCCGTTGCGCGTCTCACTCCAGCCGGGCTCGATGTCGCCACTCCACGCCGGCGCGATCGGACGGGTGCTCCTTGCGTATGCGCTGCCGGAGATCATCGAGGAGGTGGTCGCGGGCGGCCTCGAGCGGGTGACGCCGAACACGCCCGATGAAGCCGTCCTGCGCGAGACCCTCGCCGAGATCAGGGAGACCGGGATCGCCCGGAGCGAGGGCGAGCTCATTTCCGGTGCTGTGGGAATCGCCGCCCCCATTTTCCGCGACGGTGGAATCGTCGGCGCCGTTGGCGTCATCGGCCCGAAGGGGCGGTGCGGGCTCGCCTGGCGGGCGCGGGTGATGCATCTGCTGCCGGAGGCGGCTCGGACCATCATGGCGAGCCTCGAAGATGAGGCACCACGTCCAATTACACCTATCGCATAGTGGCACTGATACATCTCACCTATTGACATCTGGCCCGTGCGATCTAGAGTCAGCGCCGCATGGACCTGTTCGCCGAGCTCGCCCCCGTCGCCGACAACTACGCGGTTCTGCCGGTCGGCGAAGCGTTCAACTGGGCGCCGGTCGCGAACGCCATCGAGCCCGGTGAGTGGTACATGGTTGCGTTCCGATCGATCGTCCGGGCCGACGCCGACCAGGAACGTCTTCACCAGTACGACGACTGGGCGCACGAGGAGGCATCCGGCGCCGACGGGTTCGTCCATTACTACAGGGGACCGCAGGCCCCCGACCGCAGCTGCCTCTCGTTCTGCATGTGGAACAGCCGGGCGGAAGCCCGCGAAGCCGCCACCCGGCCGGCCCACCAGAAGGCGGTCACGCTGATCGCCGACACGTACGAGGCGTACACCCTCGAGTTCCTAAGGGTCCGGAAGCTGGCCGGGGCGACGAACCTCGCATTCGAGCCCTACGATGCGCCGCCGGAAGCTGGCCCCGCGCCCAGCCCGCGGCCCGCCAGCCTGGGATTCAGCCCCGCGCCTTCCTGACGTTCGGGTCGCCGGGCCTGCGCTCCGACTATTCGCGGCGGCTCAGGCCGCCCGCTCAGGCCGCCCGCTCAGGCCGCAGGCTCAGTCCGCCGCCAGCCGAGCCGTGCCAGCGAGATCAGGCCGCCCGTGGACGTGATGACGAGGATCCCGGCGTGGGCCAGCAAGGCGAGGGCGAAGGCCGCAGTTTCGGGGACGCCGACGGCCTTGCCGATCTGGACGGCGGCGAGCTCGAACGTCCCGAGATTGGCCGGTCCGGCTGGGATCGCCGTCGCCAGCGCGACGCCCGAGGCGAGGAGCGCTGCCTGGCCGATCGTCAACTGGATTCCGATGGCCTGGCCGGCGGCCGCGACGGCCAGGACGGTGAGACTCCACGCGGTCAGGCTAAGGACGAGCGCCTGGGCCAATGTCCGCGGTCGCCCGGCGACGGCCAGCCCGTCGCGGAGCTTGCTCGCGAGGTCGCGCAGCCGTGGCCATCGCTCGGCGGCGGCGGCGATCCGCTCGGCCCCCGGCAACCGATGTGCGGCGATCCCGATCGCGACGCCGGCCGCGAGCAGCCCGGCCAGGGCGATCCCGACGAGGACAGCGCTGGCCACGATGCCGCGGACGCTCAGGACCAGGATGGCGGTCGACGCGATCCCCACGACGACCACGAAGTCGACGACGCGCTCCACGACGACGGTACCCAGCGTCGTCGTCCGCGACAGGCCTTCGCGATCGCCGAGGTAATGGCTCCGGACGAGCTCGCCGATTCGGGCCGGCAGGACGTTGTTCGCCATGTACCCGACGAGCAGGTAAGCGAGCATCGACCGGTACCGGACATGACCGATCGGTGCGACGAGGCGCTGCCAGCGAAAGGCCCTGACGGCCAGGTCCGTCAGGATGAATGCGGCCATCAGGCCGATCCAGCCGCGATCGGCGGTCCGGAGTACGTCGAGGGCGGCATCTACGTCGACCGACCGCAGAAGGAGCCAGATCGCAGCGATGGAGATCGCCGCGCCGACGAGGGCGCGGATCAGGATGGACCGATGAATCACCCGGTCAGGTCGCGGGCGGGATGTGGTCGGACGCCCGCGCGGTCAGCTTGGCTGAGCGGCGCAGGCCCGCCCGGTGGAGCACGTAGCGGAGCACGACCCTGAGCGTTGAGAGGCCGTAGACGACGCTCCGCCGGAAGTTGACGGAGCTTGCCTCCTCGAAGTAGCGAGTCGGGACCGCGATCTCGGAGATCTTCATGCCGCCAGCTGCGACGACCTGGGCGACGAGCTCCTGGTCGAAGACGAAGTCGTCGCTGTTCAGGCGGTAGGGGATCGCTTCGAGGAGCCGTCGCGAGTACGCCCGCAGGCCCGTGTGGTACTCGGACAGGCGGAGGCCGAAGGCGACGTTCTCGAGGATCGTCAGGAAACGGTTGCTGATGAACTTCCAGCGCGGCATCCCGCCGGCCAGCGGATCGCCGAGGAAGCGGCTGCCGAGCATGAGGTCCGCCTCGCCTTGGAGGATCGGTTCGATGAGCGCCGGGATCCTGGTCGCGTCGTACTGGTAGTCGGGGTGGAGCATGACGACGACGTCCGCGCCCGCGGCGAGGGCCGCGTCGTAGCAGGTCTTCTGGTTGCCGCCGTAGCCGAGATTCTGGCGGTGGATGATGACGTCCAGGCCGAGGCTCTTCGCGATCTCGACGGTCTCGTCCTTGGAGACGTCGTCGACGAGGATGATCTGGTCGACGCGGTCGTGGGGAATGTCGGCATACGTTCGCTCGAGCGTCCTTGCCGCGTTGTACGCGGGCATCACGACGATGACCCTGGGGCGCGAGGGCTCGACGCCCATCCGGGGCGCTGGATCAGACGAAACCACGCGCAGAGGGTAGCGCACGCGGGCTCGTCATCGAGCCGACATCGTCTGTGGGCCCTCATGTGGCACGATCGGCCTGCACAGACACACGGAGCAGCCTGATGTTCGAACGCCTCTTCGGAACGACCGCCGCCGATCCAGCGATCGCGGAAAGGATCCCGCCGGGTCAGTACAAGACGGACAAATTCCCGGTCCTGCATTACGGATCGGTCCCGAAGACGGACCTCGCGACGTGGGACTTCAGGGTCTGGGGCGAGGTCGATGCGCCGTTCACGCTGGACTGGTCGGCCTTCAAGGCGCTGCCCCGCAAGACCGTCCACACGGACATCCATTGCGTCACCCGCTGGACGAAGCTCGACACCGACTGGGAGGGCGTCCCGATCCAGGAGGTCCTCCGGCTGGCCCAGGTCCGCCCGAGCGCAACCCACGTCGTCGCCCACTCCGAGCAGGGCTACACCGCGAATCTCCCCCTGGCGGTCCTCGACGACGACGACGTGATGCTGGCCGATACGTTCGGCGGCGAGCCCCTCGAGCCCGAGCACGGCTACCCGCTCCGCCTCCTGGTCCCGAAGCGGTATTTCTGGAAGAGCGCCAAGTGGATCCGCGGCCTCGAGTTCCTCGACCACGACCAGCTGGGCTTCTGGGAGCGTTACGGCTACAACAACGACGCCGACCCCTGGAAAGAGGAGCGCTTCAGCGAGTAAGGCTGTCGCGCCTGGGCACGCCAGCGCCGCGTTGGCCGTTCCGCTCCTCGCTCACGGGCGTTTGAAGCCCGCTCGCTCCGGTGCTCGCGGCCGCCTTGCGCTGACGCACCCATCCGCGACGAACGCAGTTGCGTGTTTGGCAGGGTTCTGCCCATCGGGCCGTGGATCAACGGCGGATGTAGACCGCTAGAGGCTCTCCGTGGCGCTCGGGCTTGTTGAGGGGCTCGCCCTCGGCCTGAACGATCGGGCCGACCCGCTCCATGTAGAAGTCCCCGACTGCCTGCGGTGAGTCCCAGACGTTGACCGACGTTACCTGCCCGTCGGCGCCCAGCCAGGCAATCGAGGCGACCAGCGCTGCAGGGGGCTCGGTCGCGACCCTGAGCCGTGCGGTCCACCGCTCCCACTCCTCGCGCGGCGCGGTGATGGTCTCGCAGAACATGGAGCGACACTAGAGCCCGGTCGTCAATGGAGCGTCTCGGCATCAGACCGCTTCGGCGAGGGCCTCGGCGAACTGGCTGTTGTAGAGCTCGTAGTAGAAGCCGCGTCGCGCGATGAGCTCGTCATGGTCGCCCTGCTCGATGATGTGGCCGCGGTTCATGACCAGGATCGTGCTGGCATCCCGGATCGTCGACAGGCGATGGGCAATCACGAAGGTCGTCCGACCGCGCATGAGCCCCGTCATCGCCCGCTGGATCAGGACCTCGGTCCGGGTGTCGACGGAGCTGGTCGCCTCGTCGAGGATGAGGATCGGCGGGTCCGCGAGGAATGCCCGCGCGATCGTCAACAGCTGCTTCTCGCCCGCCGACAAGTTCGTGGCGTCGTCGTCGATCACCGTGTCATAGCCGTCGGGCAAGGTCCGGACGAAGTGGTCGACGTGGGCGGCCTCGGCGGCCGCGAGGATCTCCGCCTCGCTCGCATCAAGCCGGCCGTACGCGATGTTTTCGCGGATCGTGCCGTGGAACAGCCACGTGTCCTGGAGGACCATCCCGAACTGGCGCCGCAGGTCGTCGCGCGTTAGCTGGCGGATGTCGATCCCGTCGACGCAGATGCGCCCGGCGTCGATTTCGTAGAAGCGCATGAGCAGGTTGACGAGGGTCGTCTTGCCGGCACCGGTCGGTCCGACGATCGCCACCATCCGGCCGGCCCCGACCACAAGATCGAGATCGTCGATCAGCGGGCGATCCGGCTCGTACCGGAATGAGACGTCTTCGAAGGCGACCGCGCCGGCGGCCCGATCGAGGGCGATCGGCTCGGCGAGGTTGGGGATCTCCTCGCCTTCGTCTAGCAATTCGAAGACCCGCTCCGCCGACGCGACGGCCGACTGGAGGACGTTGACGATGCTGGCGGTCTGCATGATCGGGAACGTGAACTGGCGAGAGTACTGGATGAAGGCGACGACATCGCCGAGTGTCATCTGACCCGTCGCGACCCGAATGCCGCCGATCACCGCGATCGCCACGTAATTGAGGTTGGAGATGACGGTGATCGCCGGCGCGATGATCCCGGAGATGAACTGGGCCCGGTAGCTCGCCTGGTAGAGGCGCTGGTTCTCCTGGTCGAAGGTCGCGACCGCCTGCCGCTGGCGGCCGAACGCCTTGACGATCGCGTGACCGGTGTGCATCTCCTCGACGTGGCCGTTGAGCACGCCCGTCGAGGCCCATTGGGCGGCGAAGAGCCTCTGCGAACGCCCGATGATAAGGACGGTCACGACGAGCGAGGCAGGGACGGCCAGGATCGAGATCAGCGCCAGCAACGGACTGATCGTCAGCATCAGGATGAGCACGCCGACGATCGTGAGGAGCGACGTGATCAGCTGGGTCAGGCTTTGCTGGAGCGACTGGCCGATGTTGTCGATGTCGTTCGTGACCCGGCTGAGCAGGTCGCCGCGCGGATGACCATCGAAGTAGCGGAGCGGCAGCCGGCCGAGCTTGTGGTCGACGTCGTAACGTAACCGATAGACCGTCCGCTGGGTG
This sequence comes from uncultured Chloroflexia bacterium, assembly GCA_963720315.1. Classification (GTDB taxonomy): domain Bacteria; phylum Chloroflexota; class Limnocylindria; order Limnocylindrales; family CSP1-4; genus CF-46. The sequence continues at coordinate 678,238 of CAVRFC010000005.1, read as the reverse complement.
ACGCCGGCCATGATGTAGCCCTGGATCCAGGCGAAGATCGAGCTCAGGACGTAGAGCGCGATCAGGACGAGCGACGACGCCCCAGAGCGCCCCGAAGTCGATCCCCGATGCCGGGCGTCAGATGCATCGTCGAGAGCATGTCGGCGAGCTGGTCCTGGCCTTGAGCGCGAGCGGCCGCGATCACCTGTTCCTGGGTCGCCCCGGCCGGCAAGTTCTTGCTGATCGCGCCCTCGAAGATCGTGTTGACCGCATTGCCGAGGATCTTCGGCCCGACGACGGTGAACGCGACGCTGACGATCGCCAACAAGATCACCCCGATGATGAGCGGCGCCTCCGGGCGCAGCGTGCCGATGAGCCGCCTGAACGAGCCGCCGAAGTCACGCGCCTTTGCGGGTGGCATGCCCATGCCCATCCCCATCATGCCGCCGCCAGGCCGCCCGCCCCCGGGCCCACCAGGCCGTGGGCCGTCGGCCGCGCCGGAGCGCCCCGCCGGACCGAAGCCGCCCCCCGCGCCCGGTCGGCCGCTCATGCCGCGGCCTCCTTCTCGGACATCTGCGAGTAGACGATCTCTCGGTACGTTTCGTTGTCGGCCAGGAGCTCGCGGTGGGTTCCGATCCCGACGATCCGGCCGCCGTCCATCACCACGATCCGGTCGGCCTTCATGATCGTCCCGACGCGCTGGGCGACGATGATGAGCGTGGCCCAGCCGACCTCCCGCTCGAGCGCCGCTCGAAGCCTGGCGTCCGTGCTGAAGTCGAGGGCCGAGAAGCTGTCGTCGAAGACGTAGATCCCGGCCTTTTTGACGAGCGCCCGGGCGATCGCCAGCCTCTGGCGCTGCCCGCCCGACAGGTTCGAGCCACCCTGGGTGATCGGTGCCTCGAGGCCGCCCTCCATCTCCTCGACGAACTCCTTGGCCTGGGCGATCTCGAGGGCATGCCAGAGCTCGTCGTCGGTGGCGTTCTCGTCGCCGAAGCGCAGGTTGCTCGCGACCGTGCCGGCGAACAGGAACGCCTTCTGCGGGACGATGCCGATCCCCTGCCAGAGCTCCTCGAAGGCCCGCTGCCTGACGTCGACGCCGTCGACCGCGACGGAGCCCGTGGTCGCGTCATAGAACCTCGGGATGAGGTTGATCAGGGTCGACTTGCCGCTGCCGGTGCTGCCGACGATCGCGGTCGTCTCGCCGGGCCCCGCCCGGAACGCGATGTCGTGCAGGACGGGCTCTTCGGCACCTGGATAGCGGAACTCGACCCCGTCGAAGACGACTTCGCCACGCCTCGCGGCGTCGCCCGGGGTCATGGGCGACTCCGGCTCGCGGATCATCGGTTCCGTGTCGAGGACCTCGCGGATCCGGCCGGCCGAGACCGCGCCGCGGGGAATCAGGATGAACATGAACACGGCCGTCAGGACGGCGAACAGGATCTGGGCGAGGTATTGCATGAACGCTGTCAGGTTGCCGATCGACAGCTGCCCGTCGTCGATCCGCATCGCCCCGAACCAGATGACGGCCACCGTCGACAGATTGAAGATTGCAGTCATCGTCGGGATCGTGACGGCGAACAGGCGGGTGACCCGCAGCGACGTGTCGAACAGGTCGCGGCTAGCCGCGTCGAACCGCTGCTCCTCGTGGGGCGTACGGACGAACGCCCGGATGACCCGGACGCCCGCCAGCGTCTCGCGCATCACCTGGTTGATCCGGTCGAGCCTTTCCTGGACAGCGCGGAAGAGGGGTATCGCCCGCGACATGACCAGGCCGATGACGCCCGCCATCAGCGGCAGTACGACCACGAGCAGGCCCGACAGCGGGACGTCCGTGCGGAGGGCCATGATGACCCCGCCGATGATGAGAATCGGGGCCGACACGAGGATCGTGAGGCCCAGGAAGACGACTGTCTGGACCTGCTGGACGTCGTTCGTGTTGCGGGTGATGAGTGTCGCCGGACCGAAGCGGTTGACTTCGACCTGCGAGAACGTCTCGACCTTCGAGAAGATCGCACTCCGCAGGTCGCGCCCGAAGCCCATTGCCACCCGGGCGCCCCAATACACGCCGATGACGGCGGCAACCCCGAGCAGGGCAGTGACTCCGAGCATCAGGGCCCCGGTTCGCAGGATGTAGTCGTTGTCGCCCTTCGCGATGCCGTTGTTGATGATGTCGGCGTTCAGGACGGGCAGATACAGGTTGCCGATCGCCTGGATGAGCAGTAGGACCAAGACGAGGGCCAGTGGTACGACATACGGTCGAAGGTACGTCCTGAAGAGCGCGATCATCGGCCGGCGATCGGTTCCGTAGCTGGTTCAGCGGCGGAATGGCGGGACTCCGGGACGAGGACGGCCCGGGCGCGGCGCATCGCGCGCATGAACACCAGTGTCGCCGCGAGCTCGTCGTCACTGAACTCAGCCAGCAGCCGGGTCAGCCTGGCGCGCCGATGCGAGGCGAGATCGCTGAATACGGCCTCGCCGGCGGCGGTCCGGTGGACGAGGATCACCCGCCGGTCGTCATGGCTCCGTCGACGCTCGACGAGGCCGCGCTGCTCCATCCGGTCGACGATCCCCGTCACGCTCGCAACAGAGACATCGAGTGCCTCGGCGAGGCGGGTCATCGAGAGCGGTCCGTCGGCCTCCAACAGACTCAGGACATGAAGGTGGAACAGACTGAGCGAGCCGGCCACCCAGGATCGGAACTCGTTCATCCGTTCCCGGGGGTTCCACGACGTCAACTCATCGAGGACTTCCGCCGCGACACGCTCGCGCCCTGGATCAGCCGCGCGTGAGGGCTCGCCAGCATTGGTCAATGGCACATTGATAGTCTATGCAGCACGTAGCGTTGCGTCAAAGGCTCATGGCCGCCAGGCGGGACAGCAGTCATTGGCAATTCCGTTGGCGCCCTTGACGCCTGGCAGGCGACGTCTCGCGGTTCCGTCCGCGTTCATCACATACAGGTCGAACTCGACGCCGTTGTTGATGCTGAAGGCGATCTGTCGACCGTCCGGCGACCATGCCGGGTAGCCGTCCCAGTCAGGGTCGTTCGTGAGGTTCATTGGGGCGGAGCCATCGGGACGAACGGTGAAGACCTCGGCGTTGCCGGAGCCCAGCATCAACGGATCGGCGCCGTCGCGGTATGACGTGAACAAGATCCGGCTACCATCCGGTGACCAGGCCGGGCCCTCGTCCGGTGCTGGGTCGGTCGTCAATTGGCGCTCGTCGCTTCCGTCGGCCGCAACGACGTAGATGTCCGGGTTGGCGCCGCGACCGGATGTGAAGGCGATCTGTGTCCCGTCGGGCGACCACGTCGGCTCGACGTCCTCCGCGGCGTTGTCCGTGAGGCGGATCTGGTTCGAGCCATCGGCTGCCATGACGTAGAGCTCGTTCCGCTGCTCCTGGCCCGGGAAGTCCCGCCAGCTGAAGAAGACGATCGACGTGCCGTCAGGCGACCAGCGCCCTCCGCCGGATGCAAGCGCCAGCAGCTTCGCGTCCGATCCGTCCGCAGCGATTTGACCAGATCGATCCGGCACCGTGGTCGTCGTACGCGATGCGGCTGCCGTCCGGCGACCACGCGGGCGAGCTCGCGAGGCCAGTCGTCAGTCGCCGTGAACCCGAGCCGTCCGCATTCATGACCCAGAGACTGGGGTCGTGGCCCGTGCAACAGAGATAGGCGATCCTCGAGCCATCTGGCGACCAGTAGGGAAAGGCGATCGTCTCCGCCATCCTCGTCAGCGGCCGGAGCCTGCCTCCGTCCGCACCGATGAGATAGAAGTCGTCGTGGCCATCCGGGTCGGCATGGAAGGCGATTGCCGGGCCTTCGATCGGCCCCGGGTCGGGCGAGGCCAGGCCCAGTGGCGTCGGCGCGGCCGACCGCGAGGGCAGCACGCCCGGCGTCGGCGCGGCGGATCCCGACGGTGCGACAGCCGACATGCACGCCGAGGCGGCGAGGGCCAGCGCAATGGCTAACCAGCCTGCGGGGCATCGGCCGGGGGCGATCGCGCGGCGGCTCATCGGTCCCAGTACACCGACGAGGCCGTGTTCGTTCCAGTTGGCCTCAGCTGCGCCGCGGACCGGGGCCGTCGGGCAGCGGCGTGAACGCGCGGAGGCGGCGGCGGAGGAGGAAGGTTTCGCGGTCGATCAGCGCCAGGAGCTCGCGCAGGCGGTCCTCGGTCGTGTCGGCTTCCAGCAGCTCCTGACGTCGCGGCAGCTCGACCTGGATGATGCCGGCGAGCAGGTATGACAGCACCGTCGGGTCGTCCGGGATGATCACGCGACGCTCAGATGCCGGGTCCCCAATCGTCGCTCGGACGTCCTCCTCGCCGGGCTCCACCGCCGGCATGGCGTCCTCGGTCTCGGTCTCGACCTCGACCTCGACCCGGATATCGAGCTCCTCGGCGGTCTCGCCGTCGCGTGGCTGGAGCAGCTCGAGGTAGCGGACGAAGCGGCGGGTCGCGCGATTCGCCAGCTGGCGCGCCTCGTCGGGGTCCCCCACCTCGTCGTCGAGGACCGTCGCCTCGGCCACGAGGTACAGCTCGTCGCCAACGCTCACCTCTTCGATCGCAAAGCGGCCAGTCCCGACGACGAGCAGGTCGTACCGCCCGTCGGGGTACCGGCCCGCCTGGCGGATCTCGGCAAGGGTGCCGATCGCGGAGAACGAGATCGTTCCTTCGCCGACCTCGCGCCCATCGCGGATGAGGACGATGCCGAACGGGCGGGCGGCGTCGATGCAGTACCGGACGAGCTCGCGGTAGCGCTCCTCGAAGATGTGGAGCGGAATGGCGATGCCCGGGCAAAGAACCGCGTGGAGCGGGAAGAGGGGGAGCTTGATGGTGGAATTCCAGCGATTTTGGAGAGCCGGGAATGACGTCAGTCTAGGGTGAATTCGAAAACGCCGCCGGATGCCCGGCGGCGTCAGCTTCGGAGTCGAAACGTCCGGTTTAGTGGGAGCAGCCCTTCGGCGAGCCGGTGTCGTCGGCCGTTCGGAAGCTGGAGCCGCAGCCGCAGGCCGCGACGGCGTTGGGGTTGTTCACGGTGAAGCCCGCACCCATGAGCGTGTCGACGTAGTCGATCTGTGCGCCCTTGAGCAGGTCGACGCTGCTGCCGTCGACATAGACCTTCACGCCGTTCGCTTCGAGGATCTTGTCCTCGGCGGTCGGGGCGTCCTCGAGCATCATTCCGTAGCGGAAGCCTGAGCAACCACCGCTGTAGACGTATACGCGCAGACCGATCTGCGGATTCGTCTCCTCGGCGGTGAGCTCACGGAGCTTCGACGCGGCCGCATCCGTCAGGCTGACGACGGTCGGCTGGATTTCCAACATTGGCTGCGATCCTCCTCGGGAGGTAGGGCGTTGTCCTGGAAGTCTGTTGCACTCGAGTGTATCGGTCGATGGCCCGATCGTACGCTGCGCAACAGATTCAGACAAGCATCGCGCCGAAATGGGGCCACCGTACGACCCGGCCGCTGGCTGGCTACTCCTCGATCCGCTCGACGATCGTCGCGATCCCCTGGCCGACGCCGATGCACATCGTCGCGAGCCCGTAGCGGCCGCCCGTTCGGCGGAGCTCGTGGACGAGCATCGTGATGAGCCGCCCGCCGCTCATTCCAAGCGGATGCCCAAGCGCGATGGCGCCGCCGTTGACGTTGACCTTGGCCGGGTCCAGGCCGATTTCGTTGATGCACACGATCGACTGGGACGCGAACGCCTCGTTGAGCTCGACGAGGTCGAGGTCCTTGACGGCGATGCCCGCTCGTTCGAGGGCTTTCCGCGTGGCCGGCACCGGCCCGATCCCCATGACCGCGGGATCGACGCCTGCCACGGCGGTCGACACGATCCGAGCCAGGGGCTTGAGGCCGAGCTCACGCGCTCGGGATGCCTCGACGAGGAGAACCGCCGACGCGCCGTCGTTGATCCCTGAGCTGTTGCCTGCCGTGACCGTCCCGCCGTCACGGAACGCCGGGCGGAGTTTCGTCAACGCCTCGCCTGATGTGTCCGCTCGGGGGTGCTCGTCGCGTGACACGACGATCGGGTCGCCCTTCCGCTGGGGAACCGAGATCGGGACGATCTGGCTGTCGAACCGGCCGGCGTCGATCGCCGCGACCGCCTTCTGCTGCGACGCCAGGGCGAACGCATCCTGCAGGTCGCGCCCGACCTCCCAGCGCTCGGCAACGTTCTCCGCGGTCTCGCCCATCGAGTACGGGTAGTGCTTCTCGGCGAGCTTCGGATTAGTGAACCGCCAGCCGAGCGTCGTGTCGTAGAGCTCTCGCTCGCCGCGGTCCCAGGCGGCCTCCGGCTTGGCCATCACGTACGGTGCCCGCGTCATCGACTCGACGCCCCCGCCGATGAAGACGTCACCATCGCCGACGGCGATCGCGTGCGCCGCGGAGTTGATCGCCTGGAGGCCGCTGCCGCACAGCCGGTTGACGGTCAGCCCGCCGACCTCGACCGGCAGGCCGGCAAGGAGCAGGGCCATTCGAGCGACGTCGCGGTTGTCCTCGCCGGCCTGGTTCGCGCAGCCGAGGATGACGTCCTCGATCAGGGCGGGATCGATCCCAGACCGATCGACCACGGCGCGAATGGCAGCCGCTGCCAGGTCGTCCGGCCGAACAGAGGCGAGGGCGCCGCCGTAGCGCCCGATCGGTGTCCGCACCGCCTCGACGATCCAGGCCTCGCGGAGCGGTCGTTGAAGGTCTCGCGTCATGACCGCGATTGTAGGCCGGGCGTCCCGCCGAGCCGCTCCATGCGCTCGAACGGGCCGATCGGATGGGCAGCCCCGAGACGCAGTGCAAGGTCGATGTCGCTTTTGGTGGCGACGCCGTCCTCGAGGGCGAGCGACGCCTCGTTGACGACCGCCTGCAGAATGCGCTCCGAGATCGCCGAGGGCGCCAGGGTCGCGCCCGCCGCGGCGAACTCCGTGGCGACCGGACCGCGTCGACCGTCCTCGTAGCGGTAGAACCCGTCGCCCGGTCTTCCGCCCGAGCCGGCCCTCCTCGACGAGCCGCTCCTGGATCGGCGAGGGTCGCACCCGGTCCGGTCGGCCAAGCCCTTCCCAGACGCCGCGAGCCGCGGCGAGATTCACATCGATCCCGACGAGGTCCATCAGCTCGAACGGTCCCATCGGGAAGCCCGCATCGCGGATCGCCTCATCGACCGCCTCGACCGACGCCTCCCCGGCTTCGACAAGGCGCAGCGCCTCGAGCGTGAACGGACGGTTGACGCGATTCACGATGAAGCCCGGCTGATCGGCCGAGCGGACGGAAGTCTTGTCCCACGAGCGGACGAGCCGCTCCGCCCGCTCGACGACGGCCGGATCGGTCTCGGCGGTGATGACGACCTCCACGAGCGGCATCAGCGGCGCCGGGTTGAAGAAATGGAGTCCCAGGATTCGCTCGCGATGCGTCGCCAGCGCCGCGACATCGGCGATCCGAAGAGCTGACGTGTTCGTCGCGAGAATCGCGTCCGGCTCGGCTTCGCCGTCCAGGGCCCTGAAGATGTCCTGCTTGAGGGGCAGGTGCTCGAGCGCAGCTTCGATCACGACATCGGTCTGAGCGGCGAGCGAGACGAGAGCCTCGGCCTGACGGAGGCCGGCGAGCCGGCCGTCGACCCAATCATCGATCGTGTCGGCGTCGAGATCCAGCTTGGCCGCTCGGCGTGCCAGTCCCTCGCGGACGCGGAGTCGTCCGCGCTCGATCGCCTCCTCGTCGACGTCGTAGAGCACCACCTCGTGGCCATGTTCCAGGGCGACCTGGGCGATCCCCGCGCCCATGGTTCCGGCCCCGACGATCCCCACTATCTCCAACGCTCAGACGGCCTTGAACGACTCGAACGGCTGCCGACAGGCTCGGCAGTAGAACAGCGACCGGCAGAGGGTCGGGCCAAACGCGCTGTCCATCGCAACGTTGGGGGAGGTGCAAAAGGGGCAGAGGACGTCGGCGGGCTCAGCCGGTGGCGCGAAGCCCGACTCCCGGAGGCGCATGCGGCCGGCGGCCGTGATCCGCTCGGATGTCCAGGGGACCTCGAACGTGATACTCACGTCCACGGGCAAGCGGAACGTCGCGAGACGCTCGCTCACGGCCTGGCGAATCGCCTCGATCGCCGGACAGCCGACGAATGTCGGGAGGAGCTCGACCTCGATCCGCCCGGCAGTGACGGCCGCGCGATGGACGATCCCGAGATCGACGATCGAGATCGCCGGGATCTCCGGGTCGGCGACGTCGGCGAGAGCGGCCATCACGGCCTCGGCCGAAACGCGCGGGCTAGCCGCGACCGCTGTCACCATGTCGCCACCGGGTCCGAACGGCGGACTGACGTGAACTCGGCCCAGAGCCAGCTGAACGGTTCTCGGTGATCGGTCCGTCCTCGGTCCGGATGGGCCGCGGCCGGCGGCATCGGCAGGCCGAGGTGCACGAAGGACGGCGTGATCGTCGCCCGCCAACGAGCCTCTAGAACCGACATTGGCTCGGCCAGGACGCCGGCCTCCACGAGGCGCGCCTCGCCGGCGAGGGGCGAGAACACGGTCGAGGCATCCGGGCCGAGTTCCTCGAGCGCCGCGAGCAGCCGCTCGCGAGGCTCGCCGTCTCGGGCCGCCAGCCGTTCGAGCCACGCCGTCGCGTGCATGACGTGGTAGCGCTCCTCGCGCCGGATCTTGTCGACGAGCTCCCGCAACGGCTGGAACGACGAACCAGCGAGGCCGTCCAGACGCGCGCCGTCGGCGGTGTCGTAGAGGTAGCGTCGGGCGATCGTCATCGCCCAGTCGCCGCGGCCGTGGTCGAGCAACCGAGCGTGGCGATACTCGTCAGGCTGGCGATCGTAGGCGATCGCGTCGGCGTCGCGACCGTCAGCCCGGACTTCGGCGAGGAGCGTATAGAGCGCGGCCGCATGTCCGAGCTCATCCTGGGCGAGCGAGCTGATCGCCACGTCCTCCTCGAGCAGCGGGGCGATGCCGGTCCACTCGGAGTCGGAGAATCCGATGACGAACTCGTCGTCGGCCATCGACAGCAGCAGCTCGTCGAGGGCGGCCCGCGTCGCCGGGTCGATCGATGCCGCGAGTGCGGCTCGAGTCGTCGTCATCGATCCGCCCCGCCGGCTGCCTTCGACCGCCCGGCCCGGGCCTTCGGCTTGCTCTGGCCCGACTGTTCGCGGGCCGCGGCCAGCTTGTCGCGCATCACGTAGCCGCCCGGCTTCTTGAACGACCGATCGAGTGGCGGCTGGAGCAGATCCTGGTCGGACAGATCGTGGACATCGGACCGTCGGACGACCCACAGCCGGACACTCTCCTGGCGCCGGCCGTACATCTCACGGGCGTAGTGGACCGCGAGGACGGCATCGGGCGCCATCACCGAGCCGCCGTGGCGCATCGCTTCGCCCTCCTTCTCCTGGCGGAAGACCTCCCAGGCCTCCAGCGGAGGTGCGGCGTCGGAGGCCCGGTCGCGATCGGCTGGCAGCTGATCCGTCACGTCAGGCCACCGCCGCGGCCGTCGGTCCGGAGAGAATCGCGTCGCGGACCCATTGCGTCTTGGCGTAGTTGAGGCGGCGGAACGCCAGCCGCTCCTCGGACTTCGGGCCGTGATTCGTGACGACCGTCCGCAGCTCCTGCCAGTCGGGCTCCGTGTAGAGCCACCGCCCGGCTGCCTCGTCGAGGCGGAGCTCCGGATCCGGCAGGGTCAGCCCGAGCTCCCGGATCCGCGGAACGTAGATCGAGAGGAACTCCTGGCGCAGCTCCTCCGACGTCTTCGCCTTGATCCGCCAGTGGATGTCGCGATCCTTCTCGCGTTCGCTGCGCGGGCCGTGCATCTGCATGAGCGGCCCCCACCACCGATCGAGGGCCTCCTGGAGTGCGGCCCGCTGACCGGGCGTCCCGGTCACCATCGTCACGACGACATCGCGCCCGTGCATGATGTGAACGGACTCCTCCCAGCAGATCTTGCGCATCGTTCGGGCGTACGGTGCGTAGGACGAGTCGCGAAGCGCCTGCTGGGCGACGATCGCCGCGGCGTCGACGAGCCAGGCGATGACGCCGATGTCCGCCCAGGACTCGGTCGGGTAGTGGAAGACGTTGTGGAACTTCGTCCTGCCCGCGAGCAGATCCTGGAACATCGCCTCGCGCGGCTTGCCGAGATCCTCTGCCACCCGGTAGAGAAGCTGGGCATGGCCCACCTCGTCCTGGACCTTGGCCGTCAGGGCGAGCTTCCGGCGAAGCGTCGGGGCCCGCATGATCCACTCCCGCTCCGGGAGGACGCCCATAAGCTCACTGTTGGCGTGCATCTCGACGAAGCGGAGGACGCCCTGCCGGTACTCGTCGGGCATCCAGTCGGTCGCCTCGACCTTGCCGCCGGCAAGGACGTGCTCCTCGAAATGGCCGAATTGCTCGTCGTGCGGGATGTCCTCGTTGAACGGCAGGCGCGCCCGGTCGCCTGGAGCGAGGATCGGATCGAGGGCGAGCGGGTCGGTCATCGGTGGTCCTCCGAAAGGGAGCGTAGCGCGAGATCGACGTAGTGGTCGGCGATGCGGTGGGCGCTGAGTCGCCCGTCGGGCCGGTACCAAGCGGCGATTCCGTTCAGGGCAGTCAGGAGGAACGTGGCGGCAAGTGCCGGATCGGTCGCCCGGAATGCGCCGAGGGAGATCCCGTCAACGATGAGCTCCCGGAGGCGTCCTTCGTATGCGTCGCGGCGGCCCGCGATCGCCTCTCGACGGGTCGGCGACAGGTGGCGCCATTCGGTGACGAACACGCTGGCCCGTTCGGGGTCATCCGTCACGACCTCGACGTGGGCCTCGACGAGTGCCGCTAGGCGATCCACGGCGTCGCCCGCCGCGCTCTCTGCGAGCGCCGTATCGGCGGCGACCTCGAACGCCGACGCCGCCCGGTCGACGATCGACCAGAGGAGGTCCTCCTTGGACGACACGTGGGCGTAGAGGCTGGCGCCCTGCATGTCGAGCGCTCGGGCGATGTCCCGGACGCTGGTCGCGGCATAACCGTTGGCGTGGAAGAGCTCACCCGCCACGGTATCGATCTCCCGCCGGCGGCCGCCGGTCTCGATCGCCAAGGGTCGCCTCCTACCTAACGTTCGTTAGGGCGACGATAGCGAGTTGCGGCCGATCCTGTCAACCGCTGGTACGATCGGTCGGTGCCGTTGGCCTCAGTCCGGTCCCGACTGCGAGCATGGTTGAGCGGGCGTCGCCGCCAGGCGGTGAGCGCCCGGGCGGTGGCGGGGGCCATCGCGCTCTTTCCCGTCGCGACCCTCGCGATCGCGCTCGTCGAGGCTCCCCCGCTGGCGGTCCCGGACGCCTCCCCGATCTACCTCGTCGCCGTCGTCGGCGTCGCGGTCGTCCTGGGCACGGGGGCCGCGGTCGTGGCCGCCTTCGTGTCGTTCCTCCTCTATGACTCGCTATTCGTCGAGCCACGCTTCACGCTCGCCGTCGAGGATCCCGAGGAGTGGCTCAACCTGCTCCTGTTGCTGTTCGTGGCGATCGTGATCGGCAGGCTGGCGGCGCTCCAGTCCGATCGGGCGGCCGATGCGGCCCGGCGGGCGCGCGAGTCGCAGGCGCTGTTCCGGATCAGCCGTACCCTGGCGACTGCCCCGAATGTCGCCGACGCGCTGCCCGCGATCCTGGGGGGATTGGCCGGGGAGACGCGCCTGAGCCGGATCTGGTTCGGCCGCCAAGTCGGGGGACGGGAGGTGACCGTCGCGGATACCGGGGCGGGTGCTCCTCCGTCGCCCCGGATCCACGCCCTGCTCACCAGGACGCCGGGCGATCTCCCGCCCCGCTGGGTCCGGGCGCATCAGCCCCAGGACCGCCGAGGCGATCGAACCGCGAATCCGGAAACAGAGCTGTTCCGCGTCAAGATCGCGGCCGACGAGGAGACGCTGGGCTCGATCTGGGCAACGCGGTCGCGCCGGGACGGCCTGCCCGGTCCCGAGGAGACGCGCCTGCTCAGCCTCGCCGCCGACCAGATCGGGCTGGCCTTCAAGCGCGAGAGACTGGCCGAGACCGCCAACGCGCTCGAGATCGCGCGGCAGAGCGAGGCGCTCAAGGACGCCCTCCTCGATTCCGTGTCCCACGACCTCCGAACGCCGCTGGCCGCGATCCGCGCCGCCGCCGGCAGCCTGATGGACCCGGAGGTCGCCTGGACGGACGAGCAGCGGCGGGCGGCGGCTCAGACGATCGACCTCGAGGCCGATCGGCTCAACGGGCTTGTTCGCAACTTGCTGGACATGAGCCGGATCGAGGGCGGCGCCCTCCGGCCGAGCCTCGAGGTCCTCGACGTCGAGGATCTCGTCAGGCCCACCGTGACGCGGCTCGCCTCGACGTTCCATGGCCGTGACGTCGAGCTCGAATTTGAGCCGGATCTCCCGCCCGTCAGAGCCGATGCAGTCCACTTCGACGAGGTGCTCACCAACCTCCTCGATAACGCCGCCAAGTACGCCCCGGCCGGGCGCGTCCGGGTCGCGGCCTCCTCCTGCCCCGACGGCCGGGTGCGGATCCGGATCGAGGACGGCGGTCACGGCGTGCCGCCGCAAGCGGAGGCCCAGCTGTTCGAGAAGTTCTATCGGGTGCCGCGCACCGGCGAGGGGTCGCGGCGGGGACTGGGCATCGGCCTCGGCGTCGTGCGGGGCCTCACGGAGGCGATGGGCGGCGAGGCCGTCGCGGGGCGGAGTGAGCTCGGTGGCCTGGCAGTCGATGTGTTCCTTCGGGCCGCTCCGGAGCCACCCGGCGAACCCGCGCAGTGACCGATGGCGGACCGCGGCTGCTGGTCGTGGAGGACGACGAGCCGACGCGGGCCCTGATCTCCTCGAATTTCAGCGCCCATGGATACCGCCTGGCCGAGGCTGGCACGGCCGGCGAGGCGCTCCGGGCGTGGGACGCGCAGCGGCCGGATCTGGTCGTCCTCGATCTGGGGCTGCCGGATGCCGACGGGGCCTCGGTCATCCGGCGCCTCCGGCGCGACGGGACGACGCCGATCCTCATCCTGTCGGCGCGTGGCGAGGAGCGCGACAAGGTCGCGGCGCTCGAGCTTGGAGCCGATGACTACGTGACGAAGCCGTTCGGCATGGCCGAGCTGCAAGCGCGGGTCGCCGCGCTCCTGCGGCGCGCGGCCGGGCCCGCGGCGGACGTCACGGGATCACTCAGTCACGGTTCTCTCACCCTCGACCTCGTGCGGCGGGAGGTGCGGATCGGGGGCGCGAGCCTCGACCTCACACCACGGGAATACGAGCTGCTCAAGATCCTGCTGAGTTGGTCCGGCCGGCTCGTGACCCACGGTCGACTGCTGCGGGCCGTGTGGGGCCGGCAGTACGCGGGCGAGGATCACTACCTCCATGTCTACGTCAGCCGGCTTCGGCGGAAGATCGCGGCCGCCGACCCGGGCGGCGAGTTCGGCGACCTGATCACCTCCGAGCCTGGTGTCGGCTACCGCGTCCGCGACGCCTGATCGCGCGACTGTTGAGCGGCTGTTGAGCCGCGAACAGCCTCGAAACGCTCCGGTATCTTGGGGCCGCGACTACGTTGGAGGCATGAACCGTGTCTGGTCCGGTATTCCGGCTGCCTCCGAACGCGACCCGCTCGAGATCGCCCTGTCAGAGATCGAGGTTGCGATCGCCCTCGTGCAGCGCGGCCAGGCGCGTCGCGTCCGACTCGTCGGGCTGGCGGCTGCGGAGCACGCCGCGGGCATCGGGCTTGCCCACGCCCAGGAGGCCGGCGTCGAGTTCGCCCTCGAGCGCGGGACGGCGCCCGGCCTGCCGGTCAGTCTTCTTATCGGCCCCGCGATTGATAGCTGAGGGCTTGATCGCGAGCCACCCACGGTCGGCGCCATGATCGGCGGACGGCGACCGCTCCAGGGACGAAAAGCAGGCGACCGGCGCGTCCGCATCGAGCGTCCCTACGCTCCGTACTTCCGCTACGCAGGCCCTGGGCAGTTAATCGCGCGCGAGGCGGCCTCCCTCCCGCGCTCGGCCCGCGGGCGTGCACTCGCCCGGCTACGCCAGCTGGTGTTCGGCCGGACGCTCGCGAACGAGGAAGAGATCGAAGAGCGGCTGAGCAAGAAGAAAGCACTCGCGATCTTCAGCTCGGACGCGATCAGCTCGTCCGCTTACGCGACAGAGGAGATCCTGCGGGTCCTCGTCGTTGCCGGGGCAGGGGCGCTGCTGGTGTCCGTCCAGGTGGCCATCGCGATCGCGGTGCTGCTGGCCGTCGTCTCCGTGTCATATCGCCAGGTCTGTCGGGCGTACCCGAACGGCGGCGGTGCGTACGTCGTCGCCCGGACGAATCTCGCCCCGATCTTCGGGCTCATTGCCGCCGCGGCACTACTGATCGACTACGTGATGACGGTCGCGGTCTCGACCGCGGCGGCCATCGCCCAGATCCAGTCGGTCCTCCCGAGCGCCTACGACATCCGGATCGAGATCGCGTTCATCTCGATTGCGCTTATCACGGTCGCCAACCTCCGCGGGCTGCGGGAGTCGGGGAACATCTTCGCGGTGCCAACCTACCTGTTCGTCGGCCTTGCCCTGGCGATCGTGGCGATCGGCCTCGTGCGGATCGTCAGCGGGACGGCCGTGCCGGTACCACCGGAGCCGGACGCAGTGGAGTTCGGCACCGAGACGCTCGGCGTCCTGTTGCTCCTCAAGGCGTTCGCCGGGGGCTCCGTCGCACTCACCGGCGTCGAGGCGATCGCCAACGGCGTGCCGGCGTTCAAGCCGCAGGAGTCGAAGAACGCCGCCGACACGATGACGATCATGGCCGTCCTCCTGGCGATCCTCTTTGTCGGTCTGACGGTGTTCGCCGTGACCTTCGGCCTGCTCCCGACAGAGGAGGGCGGACCGTCCATCGTGGCGCTTGCCGCGAGAACCGCATTCGGCGAGGGGTCACTGCTCTTCTACACGTTCGCCGCGAGCACCGCGCTGATCCTCTTCCTCGCCGCGAACACGAGCTTCAACGCGTTCCCGCGCCTGGCCGCGATCCTCGCCGAGGACGGCTACATGCCCCGCCAGTTCTCCTTCCGCGGCGACCGGCTCGCCTACTCCTGGGGGATCGTCCTCCTCGCCGGGGTCGCGTTCCTTCTCCTTGCCGCGTTCGGCGGAGACACCCACGCCCTCATCCCGCTCTACTCGGTCGGCGTGTTCCTGTGCTTCACGCTCAGCCAGCTCGGCATGGTCAAGCACTGGCTGCGGGGTCGAGAGTCCGGCTGGCGCTGGCGGCTCGGGGTGAACGCCGCTGGCGGCGTGCTGACGGCGGTCGTCCTCGGCATCGTGGTGTTCGAGAAGTTCGCGGACGGCGCGTACCTCGTCGTGATCCTTGTACCGGTGCTGGTCGGCATGATGCTGTTCATCAGCCGCCAATACGGCCGGTCTGCTCGCCAACTGGCGGTAGATCCGCAGCTCGTCGTCTCCTCCCCGAAGCGCGAGGAGCGAATTGTCGTCCCGATCCACGGCGTCGACCGGGCGACGATCCAGGCGGTGAACGTGGGTCGCTCGATCGACGATGATGTTCGGGCGGTCCACATCTCCAGCGATCCCGCCGAAGCAGGCGAGGGTACGCGAGCTGTTCGAGCGCCAGATCCCCGGCGTTCCGCTTGTGGTCGTCGACTCGCCGTATCGCGCCCTCGCCGGTCCCCTGCTCGCCTACCTCGACGTCCTCGACGCGGCGTGGCCGCCCGGCAAGCCTGAACCCATCACGTTCGTCGTCATTCCCGAGTACGTCGCGAGCAGCTGGTGGGAACGACTCCTCTACAACCAGTCGGCCAAGTCCCTTCGACGAGCCTTGCTCGGCAGACCGCACACGGTGGTCGTCAACGTGCCGTACAGGCGCGAGGAACGCGACACCTTGAATCCACCGCCCGCTGCCGAGGCCGAGCGCGAGGTCGGAACTACCGATGAGGGGTGACGATTTCGACGAGGAAGGCTAGGCTTCACATCTGACAGGTCGGTGAGCGGCCGCCCACTGTGGGACGCCCTCGGCCCGCCAAGGACCGAGGTCCGAATGTCCATCGAACTTCCGCCGACCCGCGAGTCGGCGACCGACTCCGACGACCGCGCCCTCCTCCACGAGCTCGAGCCCGAAGCCGGGCGGTTGTACGACCGCCATGCCAAGGTTGCCCAGGAGTGGTTTCCGCACGACTACATCCCGTATCGCCTGGGACGCGACTTCGACAAGGAGCCGTGGACGCCCGATCAGCCGCGGCTGACCGGTGTTGCCCAGACCGCGTTCGAGGTGAACCTCCTGACCGAGGACAACCTGCCCTCCTACCATCGCCTCATCCACGGGATGTTCGGACAGGGGGATGGGGCGTGGATCAACTGGATCGGTCGCTGGACCGCGGAGGAGGGCCGCCACGCGATCGTCCTCCGCGACTACCTGACGGTCACCCGCAACATCGACCCGATCGCGCTCGAGCGCGGCCGGATGACGCAGCTCCAGCAGGGGTACGACCGCGACACTGTTGACACGCTCCGCGGCCTCGCCTACGTCGCCTTCCAGGAGCTCGCCACCCGGATCTCGCACCGGAATACCGGCCGCTATTCCGACGACCCGGTCGCGGACAAGATCATGATCCGAATTGCCGCGGACGAGAACCTCCACATGGTCTTCTACCGCGACATCCTGGGCGCCGCGCTGAAGATCCAGCCGTCCCGCGCGGTCTGTGCCATCGTCGACGAGGTCATCGCGTTCCAGATGCCGGGCGCCGGCATCCCGGGCTTCCTTCGGAAAGCCGCCGCGATGGCCAAGGCCGGTATCTACGATCTCCGCATCCACCGCGACGAGGTTCTCCTCCCGATCATCCAGCAGTGGAAGATCTTCGAGCTGACCGGGCTGGACGCGCGTGCCGAGGAGGCGCGGCGGCGGCTCGCCGAGCACCTCGACAAGCTCGATCAGGCAGCGACGCGGTTCGAGGAAAAGAGATCCCGATCTCCCGAGTCGAGGGTCGCCCGGGCGTAGTGACTCCGCCTGCCGGTCAGGCGGGCCGTGCACGTTCGCACACGTCCCACGAGGGCCTGCGACCGATCCGGGCTAGGCTTGCTGCCTGACAGGTCGGTGAGCGGCTGCTCATGTTGGACAGCCCTCGGCGCGCCAAGGACCGAGGGTCCCGAATGTCCATCGAACTTCCGCCGATCGCCCCGACGGCGACCGACTACGACGAGCGGGCGCTCCTCCACGAGCTCGAGCACGAAGCCGGGCGACTGTACGACCGTCACGCCAAGGTTGCCCAGGAGTGGTTTCCGCACGACTACATCCCGTATCGCCTGGGACGCGACTTCGACAAGGAGCCGTGGACGCCCGATCAGCCGCGGCTGACGGGGGTCGCCCAGACCGCGTTCGAGATCGGACTCCTGACCGAGGACAACCTGCCCTCCTACCATCGCCTCATCCACGGGATGTTCGGCGACGGCGATGGCGCATGGATCAACTGGGTCGGTCGCTGGACGGCGGAGGAGGGCCGCCACGCGATCGTGCTCCGCGACTACCTGACGGTCACGCGAAACATCGACCCGATCGCGCTCGAGCGCGGCCGAATGACGCAGCTCCAGCAGGGCTACGACCACGACGCTCCGGACACGCTCCACGGCCTCGCCTACGTCGCCTTCCAGGAACTCGCCACGCGGATCTCGCACCGCAATACCGGCCGATACTCGAATGACCCCGTCGCGGACAGGATCATGATCCGAATTGCCGCGGACGAGAACCTCCACATGGTCTTCTACCGGGACATCCTGTCGGTGGCGCTCGAGCTTCAGCCCTCGGCCGCCGTCCACGCGATCGTCGAAGAAGTGCTCGCGTTCCAGATGCCCGGGGCGGGGATTCCGGGGTTCCTGCGGAAGGCCGCCCAGATCGCGAAAGCGGGGATCTACGACCTCCGGGTCCATCGCGACGAAGTGCTGCTGCCGATCATCAACCACTGGAAGATCTTCGAACTGTCCGGACTGGACGCAGCGGCCGAGGAGGCGCGACGCCGGCTCGCGGACCACCTCGAGAAGCTCGACGCGGCTGCTAAGCGGTTCGAGGAGAAGCTCGCCCGCTCGGGTGTCCCGAGGGTGTCCGGCGCCTAGGTCTAGGCCTAGCGCTGGGTCCTGGCCCTGGGCTAGCCGCCTGCTGGGCCTCCGGGCCCGAAGTCGACCCACGGCACGAGATCCTGGCTACAGATCGTGCCGGGCGCCGGCGTCGCGACCGAGATGAGGTAGGCCGCGATTGCCGCGTCTGCGCGGGCCGATGTGAACAGCGAGGTGTGGCCCCCCGATTCGACCGTGAGCAGCGCCGAGTTCGGCAGGAGACCGTGGGCGATCACCGCGCCCTCGTAGCGTGTCGCCGGGTCCCACTTTGGGCCGCAACCGCAGGAGCCCAACCGACAACGCCGGCCAGCAGCACGGCCGTAATGACAGCAACAGCAAAGGAACGACCACGTCGCGCGCTCATGGTGCCCTCCCCAATGGACTTCGTTCCATGTCGGAGGGCGATCATCGACCGGCCGCGGAGGTGAGTCAAGCCGCAGTTTGGCCGATCAGCGGCCGCGGAACCTCGCTCGAAGGGCGGCCATCGGAGCATACCGCCAGCGTGGCAGGAAGCGGGCGGCGTAGACGAGCTCCCGGCACTCCTGCTCGACCTCGAACGGCGCGACGAGCGCCTCGTCGAACAGATCGCGGCGGCCGACCGATTCGAGACCGTCCGTGTACGCTGCGATGAACGCGGCGGTCGTTTCGGCGATCCAGGTTCCGACGCGGGCGACAAGCGCCCCCTCGACCCGCTCGGCCACCACCCGACCGACATGGTCCAGGCTCGTCGTCATCTGGGCCACGTCGCGGGCTGCCGGCTGGAGAGCGGCATTCACCTTGGCGCCCAGCGTCGGATTGCCGTCGAAATCGATGATCGCGAGGCCCTCGCGCCACTCGAGGACCTGGCCGACGTGGAGATCGCCATGGATCGGCTGGACCGGCGTGCCGGTGTCGGTCGCGAGCGTCGCGAGGACGTTCCTGATCGGGCTCGCAAGTGCGCCGAGCTCCCCGCCGCGCTCCTGGTCCTGGGCCTTGATCGCTTCTTCGAACGTCGCCAGCGCCGCCGCGCGCCAGCGATCGACAAGTTCGGGGCTCGCGTGCGCGATTGGCTCCGGGATGATTTCGGACGGCAGGGCGAGGGCTACGTGGAGGCCCGCGACGAGCCGTCCCAACGGCGCGCCGATCCACGCATCGCAGTCCGGCGGGCAAGGGCCGTCCTCGTGCTGGAGATGCGCCTCCAGCCGGGCGACGCACCAGTCCCATCCGTCTCGAGCGTCGGGCAGGTACGCGTCGGCGAGTGCGATCGTCGACTCCTGGCCGTCAGAAGCGATCCACGAGAGCGACCCGAACGGGCGAGGGACCGCGTCAAAGCCGACGGCGGCTAGGTGGGCGAGCAACGTGGCGGCCCGCTGTTCCTCCGGTTCGGGCAGCTGCAGCCACTTGACGACCACCGCGTCGCCCACGACGACCGACGCATTCGTCTGGTCGACGCCGATGGCCCGTTCCGCCGGCTCATGCGGCCGCGGGACGTCGGCGAGCGGCAACAGCCGGAAGCCGCCTGCGAGCTTGCTCCTGTCGGCAAAGGCATCGACCAGCGCCCCGGACAGTCCGTCCCCCGGCCGCGCCCGGCGCCACCCGAGATCCATCCCGACGAGCGGGACGAGCACCAGCCGATCCGACGCGTCGCTGGCCATCGCCACGACCAGCCGATGGCGCTCGTCGCCGCCCGGCAGCTCGCACGCGTCGAGCAGCCGCAGGCCGGCCAACGGGATCGGGACGTAGCCCGCCTCCGCGGGCGTCTCGACCGGCGGCCAGTCCCGCCCCAGCTCGTCGAGGAGCGACGGACTCATGCCCCTCCGCGGCCGCCTCGCCGCGTACGATGCGTACCGACATCCTTCGTCGCTGCCCTGGTTGAACCGTTCAGTCCGCCACCTCCGAGGACCATGATGGCGCACGAGCCCCAGACGATTCTGTTCATGCCCGAGTCGGCGTACGGGCCTACAAACAACTGCATCGGAATCGGCGACGTCCTGCGGCGGCGCGGCCATCGCGTCGTGTTCGCCGCCGAGCGGTCATGGGCCGGCAAGCTCGAGGCCCTCGGCTTCGTCGAGGATCTCGTCGATCTCGCCCCGCCTCCGGAGGGTACCGGCGGCGGCGGCGAACAGGACCCGGGCCAGTTCTGGAAGGACTTCATTCGCGACACGTCGCCCGAGTTCCGCAAGCCGACGATCGAGCAGCTCGCGACCTTCATGCAGCCGACATGGCAGGCACTCATCGACGGCGCCCGGTTCTGCGAGCCACAGCTCCGCGAGATCATCGAGCGGCAGCGGCCGGACGTCATCGTCGAGGACAACGTCGTCGGCTTCCCGGCACTCGTGACGGCCAGGAGACCCTTCGTTCGCATCGTCTCGTGCAATCCACTCGAGGTTAGGGGGCCGGCGATCCCGCCGCCCTACTCGGGCCTGCCATCGGACGATCGGTCCGAGTGGGACGCCTTCCGCGAGGAATACGACCGGACCCACCGGCCGACGTGGGAGGCGTTCGACGCCTGGGTCCGCGACCAGGGGGCGCCCGGGCTGCCCCATCTCGAATTCATCCACACCTCGGACGTCCTGAATCTCTACGTCTACCCAGAGATCGTCGACTACGTCGAGCGCCGGCCGCTCGATGCCACGTGGCAGCGGCTCGATTCGAGCGTGCGCGGGACCGATGGCGACGCCGAGCTGCCGGCACTCATCACCGAGCGCCCGGAGGGCAGCGCGCTCATCTATTTATCGCTGGGATCGCTCGGGAGCGCGGACGTCGGCCTGATGCGGCGCCTCGTCGAGCTGCTCGCGCGGACACCTCACCGG
Organism: uncultured Chloroflexia bacterium; assembly: GCA_963720315.1. GTDB lineage: Bacteria > Chloroflexota > Limnocylindria > Limnocylindrales > CSP1-4 > CF-46. The sequence goes on along the minus strand of CAVRFC010000005.1, from coordinate 657,427 downwards.
TATATCGTGTCGAAGGGGCCGCAGCACGCCGAGTACGAGCTCGCCGACAACATGTGGGGCGCCGAGTTCCTGCCCCAGACGAAGCTCATCCCGCTCGTCGACCTCGTCATCACCCACGGTGGCAACAACACGACGACCGAGGCGCTTCATTTCGGAAAGCCGATGATCGTCCTGCCGCTGTTCTGGGACCAGTACGACAACGCCCAGCGCGTCGACGAGACGGGGTTCGGCGTCAGGCTCCGGACCTACGACTTCGCCGACGACGAGCTTCCTGCGGCCATCGAGAGGCTGCTCGCCAGCCCGGTTCGCGGCCGGCTCGCCGACGTCTCGCGGGAGATCCGGGCGCGCGACGGCGTCACCCGGGCGGCCGACGCGATCGCGGCTGTCGGCAGCGCAGCGGGGACGGCATCGCGGCGATGAAGGCGACGGCGATCGAGCCGCGCCTCCGGGCGGTCCGGGCCACCCGCTACGTGACCGCGTTCCGCGAGGGTGGGTCGCTGCCCGGTCTCGTCGAGGCCGACGACGACGGACTCTACGTCGTGAAGTTCCGCGGCGCCGGCCAGGGCCCGCGCGCGCTTGTCGCGGAGTGGCTGGCCGGCGAGATCGGCCGAGCGCTCGGACTGCTCGTCCCCGACCTCGTTGCCGTCGACCTGGCCGCGGAGATCGCCGACGCTGAGCCGCACGAGGAGATCCACGACCTGCTCGTCGCGAGTGTCGGGCGGAACATCGGCCTGGACTTCCTGCCTGGGTCCCTGACGTTCAATCCCGCCGCCGACGCGGTGCCCGACGCGGACTGGGCCGCGAATGTCGTCTGGTTCGACGCCCTGGTCACCAATCCCGACCGCTCACCCAGGAACCCGAACATGCTCGTCTGGCATGGCCGGACGTGGCTGATCGATCATGGCGCCGCGCTCTACATCCACCACACGTGGCGCGATCCTGCGGAGCATGCCCAGCGGCCGTTCGACCGCATCGGGGACCACGTGTTGCTGCCAGCGGCGGGCTCGATCGCGGCCGCCGATGAACGCCTCGCGCCGCTCGTGACGCGCGATCTGCTGGTGGATCTGACCGCCGCACTGCCGGAGGACTGGCTGATCCCGGACGCGAATGTCGGTGACGCCGCGGCGCAGCGGCGGGCGTACGTCGAGTACCTGGTCGGGCGGCTCGAGGCGCGCCGAGCCTTCGTGGAGGAGGCGGATCGTGCCCGAGCCGCAGCCTAGCCAGTTCCAGTACTCGATCATCCGTGTCGTGCCCGACGTCGAGCGCGGGGAGTGCCTGAACGCGGGCGTGATCCTGCTCTGCCGCCCGCGCCGCTTCCTGGCGGCGCGGGTCGGGCTCGACGAGGCGAAGCTGCGCGCCGTGGCACCCGATGCCGATCCCGCCACGATCCTGCCGCACCTCGCCGCCATCGAACGGATCGCCGCGGGGGACGCCTCTGCGGGACCGATGGCCCGCCTCGGCCAGGGCGAGCGCTTCCACTGGCTCGTCGCGCCGTCGAGCACCGTCATCCAGGCGTCCGAGGTCCATACCGGCCTCAGCGATGACCCGGCCGCGGAGCTCGATCACCTGTTCCAGCGGCTCGTCGAGTAGCGGCGCCGCCAAGGGCCCGACTGCTGCGGCGCGGTGCTCCGCCGAGTACCAATTGCAACCGGGTCTTAACACCAATGTCATGGCCCGCGCCGCCGAATCGCGGGTAGGGTTACCAACGAGGCGACCCGTCATGGAGGCGACGATGCTCACGGCAGAGACCATTGCCCTTACCGGGCCTGAGCCTTCGAACTCGCCGACCACCGCGGGCTGGTACGACCCCGACAGCATCGTCTTCCAGGGCGTCGACGACGAAGCACTCGCCGGCGCTACTTGCCGGTGAACCGGGGCGGGCGCTTCTCGACGAAGGCGGCGACTCCCTCCGCGTGATCGGCGGTCGCGCCGGCGATTCCCTGGAGCCAGGCCTCGTATTCGAGGGTCTCGTCGAGCGTCGACTCCTCCGCGCGCGATAGGGCTCGCTTCGTCAGGCCGAGCGCACGGGGCGCACCGGCAGCCAGCCGGATAGCCAGATCGCGGGCCTCATCTAGCAGCGCCTCCGCCGGGACGACCTTCGCCACGAGCCCGAACCGCTCGGCATCGGCCGCCGACAATGGATCGCCGGTCATGGCGAGCTCGGTTGCCTTGGCCGGGCCGACGAGCCGTGGCAAGAACCACGTAGCGCCGCTGTCAGGGACGAGCCCGACCTTGCCGAAGGCCAGCATGAAGCTCGCACCCTCGGCGGCGATCCGGATGTCGCAGGCGAAGGCGATGGACGCCCCCGCTCCGGCGGCAATGCCATTGATCGCGCCGATGATCGGCTTCTCGAGCCGCCGCATTGCGACGATGAGCGGGTTGAAACGCTCGCGGATCTCGGTGGCGAGTGGGGCCGCGTCGGGCTCGAGGCGCTCGCGCAGGTCCTGGCCGGCGCAGAAGGCCCGGCCGGCGCCGGTGAGGATGACCACCCGCACGGCGGGGTCCTTCGCGACGCCGCGGAAGGCCTTGATGAGCTCTTCCTTGAGCGGGATGGTCAGGGAGTTCAGGGCGTCCGGCCGGTCGAGCGTGAGGGTGGCGATCGCGTCGTCGACTTCGACGCGAAGGTCGGGCATCAGGCCGGTGTTGGAGCGTCCGCGAACTCGACGAGGCGGCCGTCGACGAGCTCGAAGACCCGTCGGTCGATCGGCTCGTCGGCACCACCGGAGTGCTCGATGACGAAGTCGGCGAAGAGCGCCGCGAACTCGTCGTCGCCGGGGCGGAGAGTACCGGCGACGAGGAGATGGCGTTCCGGAACGCCGACCAGGACCCGCCCGACCGGCCCGAGCTCGGTGGTCAGCTTCTCGATCACCTCCGGCAACAGGATCCGGGCCGCGTCCCAGCCGTCACCGGTATCGGACGACAGGAGGCGCCGTTCGCCCGAGACCTCATCGGTCCAGGCCGCGCCGGCCGACCACGTGGCGAGGTTGCGCATCGCGGTGTCCTGGATGTCTTCGGGCCCGACGCCCCATGAGAGCACGTGGTCGCCGTTGACGATGACGTCGAACGAGCCGGCATTGAGGGCGTAGACGACGGGGATGTCGCAGGGCCCCTCGTCGACGAGGGGCTGGGAGTGACTACGGTTCGCCTCGGCCGCGAGCGCCTCGGGGTTGATCTCGCTGACCTTCAGGCCGTGGGTGCCGACGGGACGGAGGGCCGGATAGATGACGGCCGACGCGGCGCTCCAGTCGTGCTCCGGCGCCTCAGTGACCGAACTGTGCGTCTCGGTCGCGGGCACGTGGCCGCTTACAGGCGCGGAGGCGTCGATCGGAGCGAGGACATCCGGTGCCGTATCGCGGAGCGTCCCTGGCGGCTCGTCGCCCATGTCGCGCCGTAGATCCAGCCCGTAGTCGCTACCGCCCTGCGGGTCTCGCTCCATCCCTCGCCTCCGTTTTTTGAACCTGCGTCAGCGCCCTGTCCAGTGTGCCGGACGTTTGTCGGTGAAGGCTGCCATGCCCTCGGTCTGGTCCTCGCTCGCGAAGAGCATGAAGAATGCTCGTTGCTCGAACTCGAGCCCGGCAGACAGCGAGAGCTCGTGCGCCCGCAGGATCGCCTGCTTCGCCGCTCGTACCGCGAGTGGCGGCTGGGCGGCGACGCGGGCGGCCAGTTCGAGCGCCGCGTCGAGCGTGGCTTCCGCGGGCACGACAGTCGTGACCAGGCCGCTTGCCTCCGCTTCGGCAGCGGTCATCGTCCGCCCGGTCAGGATCAGCTCCATCGCCTTGGCCTTGCCGACGGCCCGCGTCAGCCGCTGCGTGCCGCCAGCTCCGGGCATCACGCCGAGCTTGATCTCGGGCTGGCCGAACTGGGCGTCCTCGGCGGCCACGATCATGTCGCAGATCATCGCCAGCTCGCAGCCGCCGCCGAGAGCGAAGCCTCGGACCGCGGCGATGAGCGGTGTCCCGATGGCGGCGATCCGTCCCCAGCTCGCGAAGCGGCCGTCGACCGTCAGGCTGACCGTCGTCTGGGTGGCCAGCTCGCGGATGTCGGCGCCGGCGGCAAACGCGCGGGTCCCGGCGCCGGTCAGGACGATGGCCCGGCAGCCGGGTTCGCGGTCGAGCCGCTCGAGGGTGGCGGCGAGCTCGTCGAGGACGTCGAAGCTGAGGGCGTTGAGCGCCTCGTGGCGATTGATCGTGACCAGGGCGACGTGCTCGATCGGCCCAGCGGTACCGACCGCCGGGAACTCAGAGCCGACGAACTGTCGCTCACCAGTTGACGCCGTCTCGGCCGGCGCGATATCGGTCACTCGATCCTCCGTGTGCGCTGACAGTATCCATGCCGGGGGGACAAATGCGTTGCATGAACGCACCGCCGTCAGCGGAGCCGCGAGTCGGCGCGCGGTCAGCCGAGGTCAGGCGCGCCCTCCAGCACGAGGAACGTCGCGAGGCCGGGGGCGATCTCGCGGAGGTTCCGGCCGGCGGCACGCATCGGATCGGACGCCAAGCCTGCGTCGAGCGCGGCCCGGTCGTCGAAGTCCATCGCGGTGACGATGACGATGTCCGTCTCGCCACCGAGCGCCTCCGTCACGCGCTGGATGCGCGTCGCCCGCAGGCCGGGCGTCTGCGCGACAAGCGGCAGGTGTTCTGTCGCGTAGCGACGCTCGAACGTCTCGAGCGCTTCGGGGCCGCCGTCGGGTCGGCGGTAGAGCACCAGCAGTGTCGTCATTGATCCTCCTCTGTCACAGGCTCGTCGCGGGCTCGGACGCGGGCTCGGACGCGCGATCGGTCGGGTTGGCACGGGCCGTGGCCGCGGCCTCAGTCGAGCGGTAGAAACCGGTCAGCGCCTCATTGAACAGACCGGGCCGGCGAACCATCACCTCGTGGCCACAGTCCGGGACCACGAACAGCCGTCCGTCGGGCAGCTGCCGCTGGATGCCCCAGGCGTGATCGACCGGCACGAACGGGTCGCGGTCGCCGCAGACAACCAGGGCCGGCGCTTCGATCGCGCGGAGGTCGCGCGGGGTGAGCAGCGGTTGCGACGCCACGTCCGCGGCGATCGCCGGCAGGAGCCGTCGCCATGCGCCGGAGCCCTGGCCTTCATCGTGGCGACGGGCCAGCACGAGGCCCCACGCAGGGTCGTCGACGTCCGCGCGCCGCGGGTCCATCAGCCGGCGAGCAACGGACGCGCGCGGCTCGCGCTGCGTCGTGATCCCGACGATTGCCAGCGTCCGCAGGCGGTCGTTGAAGCGAGCCGCGTACTGGAGGGCAGTCATCGCCCCCATTGAGAAGCCGAGCAGATGGAACGTCTCGAGCCCGAGCGCGTCGACGAACGCGGCCAGGTCCTCGACGAGCCAGTCATAGCGAAACCCGTTGGCGGCATCCCAGGCGGTCAAACCGTGGCCGCGCGCGTCGGGAAGGTAGAGCTGGAACGCCTTCGAAAGCAACGGGACCTGGGCCGCGAAGTCCTCGCGCCCGATCGACGTCGCGCCGTGGAGCATCACGAGCGGCGGCCCTGCGCCGTGGACCGTGTACGCGATGTCCAGGTCGTTGGCCCGGATCGTTGGCATCGCGGCTACGGCTCCGAATGCTCGGGCACGCCTTCGAGCGGAGACGCCTCGGCGCGCTGGATCCGGAGGTACTGGCGGCGGTAGTACAGGAGCGGCATCGAGTGCGGGTCGGCGTTGGCCATCGCGTCCACCCGGCCGATGAAGAGTTCGTGGTCGCCCGCCTGAAACGACTGGACCACGGTGCACTCCAGCGTCGCGATCGCCCGCTCGATGAGGGGCAGCCCCGTCGAACCCGGCGTCCAGGTTGCGCCGCAGAACGCGTCGCGCCCCGGCTGGACCGGGGCCCCGGCGAAGCAATCGGACAGAGCCTGCTGGTCCTCCGAGAGGACGTTGACCGCGTACCGTCCGGCTCGCCGAACGGCGGGTGTGATGAACCGGCGAAGATCGAGGGCGACCATCACGAGCGGCGGCTCGAGGCTGACCGACGACAGGGCGTTGACCGTGATCCCCTGCGGCTCGCCGCCATCCAGCGTCGTAACGACCGTGACGCCGGTCACGAAATGGCCCATCACGCGGCGGAAGTCATCCGGCATGATCTCCGCGGCGATGGGTTCCGGCATGGCCGAGAGTCTAGCGGGGTCCGGCGCCGGAGCCGACCCTGTCGACGACGGCGCGCCGCTGCCGGCCTGAGTGTCTGGGGCTGCGCCTACAATCAGGGTGATGACTGACCAATCGGCCGCGGGCGGCGGCCCGCGGATCGAGCGCGACTCCATGGGCGAGGTGGAGGTGCCGGCCGATGCGCTGTATGGGGCGTCGACCCAGCGGGCCGTGCTCAACTTCCCGATCTCGGGGCAGCGCTTTCCGCGCCGCTTCATCCGGGCGCTCGCGCTGATCAAGGAGGCGGCGGCCGATACGAACGAGGAGCTCGGGCTGCTCGACACGGACGTCGCCGAGGCGATCGGGGCAGCTGCAGCGGAAGTCGCGGAGGGGGCTCACGACGCCCAGTTCCCGATCGATATCTACCAGACGGGCTCCGGCACGTCGACGAACACAAACATGAACGAAGTCATCGCTCGGCTCGCCTCCGACCGGCTGGGCGGCGACAGGTCGGTCCACCCGAACGACGATGTCAACCGCTGCCAGTCCTCGAACGACACGATCCCGACCGCGATGCAGCTCGCGGCGGCGATGGCGATCGAGGAGGACCTTCTGCCGGCCCTCGACACACTCTTAGCCGCGCTCGATGCCAAGGCGGGCGAACTCTGGCCGGTCGTCAAGACCGGTCGGACCCACCTCCAGGATGCCACCCCGATCCGACTGGGCCAGGAGTTCCGGGGCTATGCCGGCCAGCTGGATGAGTCGATCCGGCGCGCCCGCGCCGCCCAGGCGGAGCTGCTGTCGATCCCCCTCGGCGGGACGGCTGTCGGGACCGGCATCAACGCTCACCCCGAGTTCGCCGGCCGAGTGGCCGCGCGGCTGGTCGGCCTGACCGGACTCGAGGTCCGCGAGTCCGAGAACCACTTCCATGCCCAGGCGACCCTCGATGCGGTGATCGCGGCCCACGGCGGTCTCCGGACGATCGCTCTCAGCCTTTGGAAGGTCGGGTCCGATGTCCGGCTGATGGGCATGGGCCCGCGGGCCGGCCTCGCCGAGATCGCCCTGCCGGAGACCCAGCCTGGCTCCTCGATCATGCCCGGCAAGGTGAACCCGGTGATCGTCGAGAGCCTGACGATGGTCGTCGCCAGGGTCATCGGCAATGACGCCACGATCGCCTTCAGTCAGACGGGCTCGTTGCTCGAGCTGAACGTGATGATGCCGGTGACCGCCGCAGCGCTCCTGGAGTCGATCGCGTTGTTGGCGGCCTCCGCACGCAACTTCGCCGACCGCAGCGTCGCGGGAATCACCGCCACGGATCGCGGACCGGCTCTCGTCGAACAGGGACTGATGCTCGCCACGGCCCTCGCCCCAGAGATCGGCTACGACGCGGCGGCGGCGCTGGCCAAGGAGGCATTCAAGACGGGCCGGACCATCCGCGAACTTGCGACGGAGCGCGGGATCGCCCCGGATCGACTCGACGAACTGCTCGATCCGGCCGCCATGACCGCGCCCGGCCTCGGCGGCGGGCCTGCCGCCGGCTGACGGCTGTCAGGCAAAGCCCGGGGACCGGGGCGCTCGGTTCGGGCCGAGCCAGGAGCAGCGCGCCAACGATCGTCCAGGCAAGGCCAAAGCCCAGCCAGGCAGCAGGCCAGCCGAAGAACATGACCGCGGACGCCAGCAGGATGGCCGCGCCGATCGGCAGATCCTCGCTACGGACAAGCAACAGGCCGACAAGGACGCAGCCAGTCAACGCGACGGCCTGACAGGCAATGATGATGGGCCGGCTCCCGCCTGGGCCAGGGCGGCCGCCAGTGACACCGCCCAACCGATGTGGCCGGCGAGGGCGAGCAGGACACCGGCCGCTCCGAGCCGGCCGCCGCCGTCACTCTGTCGCGCCCAGCAGCCGATGGTCGCGAGAGGCCGGCCACGATCGCAACGATTGTCAGAGGCAGGATGTCGATGAGGTAGCCGGGCCAGTCAGGCGGAGCCGGCTGGCCGACGACTGCCACGCCGGCGATCGTCCACAGACCGCCGCTCAGGAGCGCCGCGGCGGCGGGCAATGGCGAGGCCGCATGGAGGCGGGCATCGAGTGCACCTCGGACGAGGTCGAGCCGAGCCCGCCGACCGAGACGGGCCTGCTCGAGGACCGCGACGACCTCCTCCTCGTAGCGGTCGCGCCAGGCTCTCGGGTAGAGGCGGAGCAGGCCCGCGCCAGCCGGTCGCCCGAGCCGAGTCACCCGCCGCAGCCCCGCGGGACGAGGGGCGGGATGAGCCCCGGCTGACCGAGGGCGACGGGCAGCGGCCCCAGGACGACGTGTGATATGTCGACGGTCAGCACGCCTGCCTCGTCGACCTCGATCGCGAACCGGTCCATCGAGCGGTCCGCGGGCCCGTACTGCGCGCCCTCCGGCTTGATGCCGAGCCGGTCATAGCGAGACTGATGACAGGGGCAATGGAACCAGAAGTCCTCGATGCACGGGTTTGGTCGGCAGCCGAGGTGTGGACACTTCTGCGAGACGGCACGCACATTGAGGGCCGTGCCGTCGCCCGTCGGGTCGGAGCCCGGAAACCACGCTCCACGATCCGGGTCGATTGTCATGATGAACGCCCGGGCGTCGGCGACGTATGCCGGGAACCCGTCCACGACGGGCACTCCGGCGCTCCTTGCGATCAGATCGTCGAGCGTGCCAATTCGGACCCGCGCCCCGCCGGTCGCGGCTGCACTCCATAGGAATCCGATCGTCCCGCCTGCGAGCTCGGCAACCCACACCCCAATGGCGGCACCAATTGAGCGTCGGAGGAGCTGACGACGCGAAATGCCGCGGCCGCGTCCCGCCTCCAGGGAGCGGCGGACGACAGCCTCCGGTCGACCAGGCTTGGCCCTAGGTCGGACGAGGTTGGCCACGTCATTGGCCGATCGGCCGGACCGCGGATCGGCGCAACCAGGTCATCGCGTTTTGCCCTCCAGCCGGGCCATACCCGTCCGCACGAAGCCGTTCAGGCTCTCGAGCTGCGCCTGCAGCGTGGTCGCCCCGAGACCGGTGAGTCGGTAGGGCCGCCGCCGGTCCTCGGGTTCGAGGGCCTCGATCAGGCCGCGGCGCTCGAGTCGGGCCAGCGCGCCATAGAGCGTCCCGGGACCCATCGGGCTGCCGGAGATCTCCTCGACGTCGGTCATGATCGCGTAGCCGTGCTTGGGACCGCCTGACAGCGACACGAGGATGAAGAGCGATGGCTCGGCGAATCGACCGAGTTCTCCGAATGGCTCGCTCATGCCCCACGGACCTCCGGCTCGGTCGGGCTCGCAGGCCGATCGATGAGCGTGGCCGATCCGCGGACGGCCATTCGGAGACCGACAAGGACCCACGCCAGCCCAAATGGCAAGAGCAGCCCCAGCACCCACGTCTCGTCGTCCGAGATCGGGCCCAGGCCAAGCGCGATCGGAAAGCCGATCGCGACGGGCAGTACGACGGCCAGGACCAGCAGGATCCACCGTCCCGACGGTCCGATCTCCGCCCGAATGGCTGCCAGCGTGAGCATCCCGCTCATGGCGATCAGGTAGCCGCTGATGCCGGCGATCGCTGTGAGCAACGAATAGGGAAGGTTGGCAACGACGATGCAGAGTCCGATCAGCCCCAAAGCAACGGCGATTCGTCGCCCATGGGCCGCCATGTAGTCGCCGGGCAGGCTGAGCAACATGAAGAGCATGGCAACAGGGAACAGCATTGCCACGGCCCAGGCGCCGTTCTGCCACACCACGAACGCCACGAAGACGAGGGACCAGAGTGCCCCAGCGATCAGGGCGAGCATGCCAGGCAGGCGATGCGTCCACGGCAAGGGTTCGGTCTGGGCCTGCGGATTCAGATGCGCGTCGACCGCGCCGCGAACCGTGTCAACCAGGTCGCCGAACGTGGGTGGCCGTTCCGCGAGCAGCGTGAGGAACTCCTCCTCGTAACGATCGCGCCAGGCCTTGGGATAGAGTCGGACGAGCCTGCTCATGACGGGACCCCTCCTCGAGCGGCGGCATGGGCCGCCGCCCCTGCGTGTTCGGTCAGACGATACGCTCGTCGACCGTTGCCATTCGTTGTCGTTTCGATTAGAGCGAGTCGCTCCAGGCGGGCTACGGCACCGTAGAGCGTACCGGGCCCGACGCGGCCGTCCAGCGCTCGGACATCGTCGAGGAGCCGGACGATGTTGCGCGGACCGTCGCGCAGCGCGACCAGGATCCACATCGCCGTTTCCCCGAAACGCCCGAGGCGCCGACCACTCACGTCACTCGGCCTCGAGTACCGCGCAGGCGACGCGATCCCCGCTGTTTCCGGTCGGCTGGCTGACCTGGTCGTCCTCGCTGGCGTGGATGACAAAGGCGCTCCCGACCGCCCCGGAGGTGGAGTCGAAGAGGGTCGTCGGGCCGGACGAAATCGTGACACCGTCCGTGGTCGCATCGAGATGCCCGACGCCCTGTGCATTCACGCTGAGGTTGGGCAGGTCGCCGGCGTGGGCGCCGTTTGGATTGAAGAGTCCGTGCTGGAGACCGATCGGGTTGTAATGGCCGCCTGCCGCGGCGAAGGTCGGGCTGCAGGCACCGATCGCGTGGATGTGGATTCCATGCAGGCCGGGTGTCAGGCCGGCGACGTGGACATTCACATGGACCTTGCCCGTGCCGTCCTCGACGAGGTCGACCCAGCCGATCGGCTGCCCGCTGGCGTCGACGAATGTTCCGCCGGCCCGCGACGCGCCGCCGGCTGCGGCACCCGCCGTCAGCATGACGAGCAGCGCGAAAACCGCCGAAGCGGCGATGAGTGGTCGACGGGCTGACATGGGCGCATCCCTCATAGTCGGTATGCGATATATCGTCGGTCGATATATCGTCATGCGATATATATACACCCTGCCGCGCCAATGTCAAGGGTAGATCGATAAGGCTCGTCGGAGACGCCGCCGCGACGCCTGCCGGCTAACGTCCCCCCATGATCTACGACCAGCGGGCACCGGAGCCGAAGGCCGATCCGACCGCCGCCTCCGAACGCAGGCCGTGGCGGCCCGACGACGTACCCCTCGGCGATCCGGAGACTCTTTCCGCCGATGACCGCTACGTGGCCGTTGATCGGATCGACGCCCGGGTCGTGACGCTCGCCGTCGCGCCGTGGCCGACCGTCGAACCGGCGACGGGCCGTCTCGACTTCGGGCCGCGCGCGACTCGACGCACGGTCACAGTGTCATTGAGGTCCCTCCAGGCGAGCGTCGATCGCGATCGCGAGGCGAGCGGCCAGCTCGTCCGTCCCGTGCGCTCCGGCGACGTGTTCCTGGTCCGCGGCTTTGCCCAGTCGCCGGCCCGATGGTCCGTCGTCGTCGACGTGACGCGCTCTGGGCGGCTCGCGGCCAAGGCCGCTTTGTACTCCACGACGGCTCCCGCACCTCGGGCGAACGAGCTCCGGGAGTACGGTCTCGATCGCAAGCTCGCAGACGACCGCGGGCCAGTGGCCGCGATCGCCGGGCAGGTCGATGAGGCGGAACCGCCGCCTCCCGGGCCAGTCGCGTACCCGGCCGTGTGATCCGAGCGGAGCGCGAGCGTGGCCGTCCCTGCCGCCCTACCCGCCAACCGGTTCGCCGCCGATGACTTCGTCGCAGCAGCGACCGACTCGGACCTCGTCTACTTCCTCTGCAACGTCGGCGACGCCGACGCCCAGCTCGTACTGCTGCCGGCATCGCCCGGGTCGGGGTTTCGGCGCGTCGTCGTGGTCGACGCCGGCAAGCCGGACAAGCTTCCACCGCTCATCAACGCGCTGATCGCGGCCGGAATCGTGGCCCCCGACGGCCACCCTGAGGCCGCCGGGTCGATCCCGCTCGTCGTCGCGACACACCCCCACAAGGACCACCTCGAGGGAATGGCCGAGCTCATCGAGGCGTTTCCCGGCGGTCGGATTGCGGAGTTCTGGGATCCCGGCTACTGGCACACGATCGACTCCTACCACGACACGATGGCGGCGATCGCCGCCCAGAGCCAGATCGTTTACGCCCAGCCGACCAGCGGCTTCCGGCGCTGGATCGGCAGCGCCGCCATCACGGTCCTGTCGCCGTCCGTTCAATTGCGGAATCGCTTCGACACCTATGGCACCGAGCTCAACGATTCATCGATCTCGCTTCGGATCGAGGCCCCGGCGATTCGCGTCATCCGCGACGAATCGGGTCAGCGAATGGTCCGGCCACGTTCGAGCCGGCTCGTCCTCGGAGCCGACGCCCAGACGCTCTCGTGGTCGTACGTCCTGACCGACTTCCCGTACCTCGCGGCGTCCGCGACGGAGCAGGCCAAACTGCTTGACGTCGGCTCGGGGATGGACGTCCTGCGGGCGAATGTCCTCAAGGTCTCTCACCACGGCTCCAAGCACGGCGTCAACCTCGAGTTGGTCGAGCGGATGGCCCCTGAGCTGACGCTCATCTCGAGCGTTCCCGGAAAGGGCAAATACGGCTTTCCACATGATGTCGCCCAGGCGCTGATCCGCGAAGCGCTCGAGGCGACGACATCCGGCCAGACCCGAAGGACCGATGCCGCCCTGTCGATCTTCTACACCGCCGATGTCGATGACGGCGCGCCGCCTCGGCCGCTCGGGACGATCGGGGTCATCCTCCGCAAGTCCGCCTGGACGATGTGGCGGTTCGGCGACCGACCGGGCGACGAAGTGGAGCTAGCGCGGGGGCGGCGCTGGCTCGGGTCCTGACGGACCCCGATGGGCCCTTCCGGGCCACTCTCCTCGGCTACAATCCGGCGCGATGACAGAAACGCGACTGTGGGACCGGGCCGCCGCGGTGCCGGCGCGGGCGGGCGACCGGCGTCGGCCGGAGCTGGTCGCTCTTCCGACGACGGGCTTGCCTGAAGTGAGCGAGCTGTTCACCTTCATGCGGGACGCGGAGTTGCGGTTCGTGACCCTGCGGCTTCGAATCCAGGAATGGACCCAGACGGCTCGCGGGCCACACCTCGTGGAGATGGATCTCCTGCTCCGTCACCCGGGCGACGCGCGGGTGACGACGACCGAGCCGCATCGCGGAACGGCCGGCAACTACGAGCTGTGGCTGTCGGACGGGGAGATGGTCCGGACCTATTCGGCGCCGCACAAGCTGGGCACGAATCGACCCGTCCGGCACACGATCCGAGGGTTGGACCCGAAGAACGCCCGAGATTTTCCCGGCACCTCGCTCGTCTACGAGCCGCTTACTCCCCTGCCGATGGAGACGCTTCCCGACACGTTCGTCCATCCAGCCGGCTACTGCCAGAACGTGCTCGCCACCGGCCGCTGCTGGATCTCGGGGACGGAGACGGTCAGCGGGCGGCCGGCGATCGTGGTCGACTGCGACCACCCGCGTACTACCGAGGTGGTTGCCGATCGTCCGGACTTCCACGTCCAGATCGCCGTCGACCGAGCCGACGGGACGATGCTCCGACTCGTGGAGTCGATCGGCGATGAGGTCACCCGCCGGGCCGTGGCCGTCGAGTACTCCCCGGACGCGCCGATTCCGCCCGCCGCGTTCGCATTCGAGTTCCCGTCCGATACGACGATGCTCTTCTAGTCCACCAGTTCCACGCTCTTCCGCGCGGCGGACGCGGCGCGTATAGTCCGCGGCAACGTCCCCTGGAGCGGGCTGCTCACTCGCCAGGGCGTTCAGAAAGGAGGGTCAGGCCGCATCGCGGCCGCGAAAACCTCGATCCCCGTGTCATCCGCCCGGCGCAGCCCTGCGCCGGATCCCCGTTTCGGCCGGGCCTGAGGGAGGACCCGGCGGCTCGGCGAGGAGGAACTCTGTCGAGCAGGTCGACTGAGGGAGGTATCGATGACTCAGGCTCGTTCGCGCGAGGAGGTCCTGCAACGGGACCGCGAGGACCTACACAAGCTGGGATACGCGCAGGAGCTGTACCGCTCGATGGGCGGCTTCAGCAACTTCGCGATCAGCTTCTCGATCATCTCGATCCTGACCGGCGCGGTCATCCTCTACGACTACGGCCTTGCCTGGGCCGGCACGGCCGCCGTGCTCATCGGTTGGCCGCTCGTCACGGTCTTCGTCCTGCTGATCGCCGCCTCGATGGGCGAGATCGCGTCCGCCTACCCGACGGCCGGCGGCCTCTACTACTGGGCGTCGCGGATGAAGAACAAGAATTGGGGCTGGTGGACTGCCTGGCTCAACCTGATCGGCCAGTTCGCGATCGTCGCAGGCATCAACTACGCCGCGGCGGGCTTCATCAACGCCACGATCATCGACAAGATCTTCAGCATCACGTTCAACACGACGGAGATCATCCCGAACGTCCTGAACGGCCAGCTGGTGACCATGGGCATCCTCATGCTCATCCAACTGGGTATGAACATCGCCGGCATCAGCCTGGTCTCACTGCTCAACCAGGTGAGCGTCTGGTGGCACATCGTGATCGTCGCGGCGGTCGTCATCCTCCTGTTCGTGACCGGTAAACCGGATCAGTCGGGCCTGACGCTCTTCGCAGTCCAGCCACTCGACACCGCAGGCAGTTGGAACAACAACCTCGGCTTCGCCAACCTCACCTACGGGGCGGCCGCGACCTACCCGATCATCCTGGCGTTCTTCTTCTCGCTGCTCCAGGCCAACTGGACGTACACCGGCTATGACGCGTCGGCCCACGTCGCGGAGGAGACGCTGGGCGCCCGCGTCGCGAGCGCGTGGGGGATCTTCCTGTCGGTCGCCGTGTCGGCGATTGTCGGCTTCATCTTCCTGTTCGCTCTGACCACCCATCTGCCGAGTCTGGCCGCCCTGTTCCCGCCAGCGCTCGACGATGCCGGCACGTACAGCCAGTACTACTTCGGCGGCGGTGTGGCGGTCATCGAGATCCTGAAGTACAACCTCGGCCAACTCGGTGACGTCCTCTCGGCCGGGATCGCGATCGCCATGGCGTTCTGCGGCCTTTCCGCGGTTGCCTCGGCCGGTCGGATGCTCTATGCGTTCAGCCGCGACGACGGGCTACCCGGCGCCGCCTGGCTCAAGAAGGTGTCGCATCGCTATCGGACGCCGGCGAACAGCCTGGCCGCGATCGTCGTGGTCGCCTGGCTGTTCACGCTGGCCGCGTTCACTGTCGGTGCGAGTGGTGGACCAGGTGGTGGTGGCATCGCGATCATCATCATCACGGCGATCAGCACGATCTTCCTCTACGCCGCCTACGGCGTCGTCATCTATCTCGGGGCGACGACCGACGAGTGGCACAAGGAGCGGGTCTGGAGCCTTGGCCGCTGGTCCAAGACCGTGGCCTACCTGGCCCTGTTCTGGATCGTCATCCTGCTGGTCCTCTTCTCATTCCCGACCTCGGGCAACATCTCGTGGCCATTCATGGCGGTGACCGTTCTCTTGCTTGTCATCTACTACTTCGGCTGGGCCCGCACGCGGTTCCAGGGCCCGAAGGTGATGGGCGCGGAGGGCGAGCTCACCGAGATCGAACGCGAGTTCCAGGACGCGGCGAAGGGGCTCGGAACGCCCTGACCGATTTGCGTTAGTCGACCGGGGCCGGCCTCCGCGCCGGCCCCCAACATCCATCGCGAGGGGCACGATGAGCGACTCCCACGCCACCACCCATCCCCGCCTGGCGGAGCTCCAGGGCCTCGTCCGCGACGGAGAGATCGACACGATCATCGTCGCGATCACCGACATGCAGGGCCGGCTGATGGGCAAACGCGTCCAGGCCCAGGCATTCCTCGACGGCGTTATCGACCACGGCGCCCATTTCTGCACGTACCTCCTGGGCACGGACATGGAGATGAACACCCCGGAGGGCTTCGCCCTCATGAACTGGGAGACCGGCTACGGCGACTGGATCGCCAATCCGGTCTGGGACACGATGAGGATCCTGCCTTGGCTGGAGAAGACGGCGATCGTCCTGAGCGACACATACACCGACGAACATCACGAGGAGGAGATCCCGGTCTCGCCGCGGACGATCCTCAAGCGCCAGGTCGCGCGAGCCGCCGAGATGGGCTTGACCGTCAAAGCCGGCTCTGAATTCGAGTACTACGTTCTGAAGGAGTCGTGGGACGAGTCGGCCCGGAAGGGCTGGGGCCCGCCCGAGCGGTTCGGCAACTACAACGAGGACTACCACCTGCTCCAGGCGACGAAGGCCGAGCCGCTCCATCGGCTGCTGCGGAACCAGATGACGGCGGCCAGGATCCCGATCGAGTTCAGCAAGGGCGAGGCCGCGCCCGGCCAGCACGAGGTCAACATCAAGTACGACCACGTCCTCGAATTGGCCGATCGGAGCGTCCTGTTCAAGCATGGCGCCAAGGAGATCGCCTACCTCAACGGCTGGGGCCTCACCTTCATGGCGAAGCCCGATCACACCTGGACCGGATCGTCCGGCCACCTCCACATGAGCGTCTGGAACAAAGACGGCTCGAGGAGCCTGACGCACGATGAATCGTCCGATCGGCCCTATGGCATGAGCGACACGATGGCCTGGTTCATGGCCGGGATGATGGCGCTCTCCCGCGAGTTGGCGATCTTCATCGCTCCGAACATCAACTCCTACAAGCGATACGCGTCGCTGTCGTGGGCACCCGTCAACGTCGTTTGGGGCCGGGACAATCGGACGACCGGCTTCCGGGTCGTCGGCAACGGCTCGAACCTGCACGTCGAGGACCGCTTCCCGGGCGGCGACATGAATGCCTACCTGACCTACGCCGCGGCGGTCGGGGCCGGGCTGTGGGGTATCGAGCAGAAGCTCGAGCCGCCGGCAGAGTACAAGGGCAACGGCTACATCGCGACGGGCGTTCCGCGGATGCCCCGGGCGCTGTACGAGGCGATCACCGAGCTGGAGGGATCCAAGGCGGCCGTCGAGATCTTCGGCGACGACGTCGTCGCCCACTACCTGAACGCGGCGCGGGTCGAACAGGAGCTGTACGACTCGATCGTCCACCCCTGGGACCGGGAGCGGTACCTGGAGCGGAGCTGACGCAGCGTCGCGCTCGTTGGCTCAGGCTGCGGACTCGGTCGTCGGGACCGTTGCAGTCATGAGGTCGATGAGCACGACGTTCGGCGCAGCGAGGAGCGGCGCGGGCCGCCCGAGCAGGTAGCCCTGGCCGTATTCGAAGCCCAGCTCGAGGACGGACTCGAGGAGCTCCGGCGTCTCGACGCCTTCGGCCACTACGGTCTGGTTACGCTGGCGGGCCATCTCCTGTAGAGCGCGGAGGACGGCTTCGGACGGCTCGTGTCGGGCACCGGCCCGGACGAGCGACAGGTCGATCTTGATGATGTCGAAGTCAACCTCGCTCAGCAGGCGCAGCCCGGCGTTGCCGGCGCCGACATCGTCCGCGGCGATCCGAACGCCATGCCGCTTGAGGATCGCGAGGCTCGCCCGGAGCCGATCCAGGTCCTCGACGGCCTCGCGCTCGGTCAGCTCGACGACGAGCTGCGAAGGATCGATCCCGCTCCGCTTCGTCAGGACGAGCAGCTCGAGCGGGCTGAACGCGTCCGACTCGAGGGTTCGCGGCGACAGATTGAGCGAGAGGTATGTCCCGGGGGCGAGGTTGCGGGCTCCGGCGAGGCAGGTTCGGGCGCTCGCCACGTCGATTTCGACCGTTCGCTGCGTCGCTTCCGCGGCGACGAAGAGGCTGGTCGTACTGGGGAAGTCGGCGTCTTCCTTGAGGCGGACGAGACTCTCGTAGCCGATCACGGCGCCGGTCTTGAGGGAGTAGATCGGCTGGTACACCGCGGTCAGCATCCCGCCCTCGGCGACCCGCGCCACGGCGGCGGCAAGCTCGGGGATCGCCCGCGCATCGTCGGCCATGCCGTGACTGCTCGGGTCGAAGACCTTGACGTCTGTTCGACCGTGGCGCTTGCCGGAGTAGAGCGCGGCGTCGGCGTGATGGATCAGCTGGTTTCGGTCGGCGCTCAGGTCCGGCAGCCCGGAGATGCCGATCGTGACCGAGAAACCACCACCCCGTCCGTGATGACCGCTCAGCGCCCCGGCCAGGATGTGCCGGCCGATGACCTCGGCATCTGCCGCGGAGCAGCCCGGCAGGAGGAGCGCGAACTCGTCGCCACCTATCCGGTAGCCGCGATCGGTGCGCCGGAGATTCGCGCGGATGATCTGGCTGATCGAGCGGAGCATCTCGTCGCCCGCAGCGTGGCCGCGCCGGTCGTTCGTCTTCTTGAGGTCGTCGACGTCGATCATGAGCAGCGCCAGGGACGAGTTCTGCTCCTTCGCCTCGAGAACCTGGTCGTCGAGCTCCTCCTGGAACGCCCGATGGTTCCCCAGGCCCGTCAGGCCGTCGCGGAGCGAATCGAGGCGAGCTCTGTCGAAGGCCTGCTGGAGCCCGACCCGCTCTCGTTCGAGGATCCGGATGTGGCGGCCGATCACCCGGTAGACAAGCATCAGGGTGACCCCGACGACTGCCCACAACCCTGCGATCGCGGCTATGACACCGGCGCCGTAGCCAATCAGGATGTCGGGACCGTGGATGAACAGCACCACCGAGAGGGAGGAGTACAGCGCGAAGAATCCGATCGCGACGCGACGCTTGATCGCCCGCCCCGATCCAGATCCACGCGCCTCCACGAGGGATGCTGGCATTCGTTTCCCTTGGTCCCCGGGCTGGTCTGGCCCGCCGTACGACCGAATGTTCACGCAGGCGGACGTACCATTCCCCGGTACGGAAGTACCACCCCGCCCTGTGTTCCCAGACGATCGGGCCCGATCAGGCGCCCAGCGACGGCCCGCCGAGGCGCTCGGCAAGGGCCTCGCGGCCGGCCTCGAGCGCGACGTCGGCCGCGGTCCGGCCATCCTCGAGCCGGGCTTCCTTGTCCGCGCCGGCAGCGATGAGAATCTCGACCAGGTCCGCGTCGCCGTTCTGGGCGGCCGCATGGAGCGGCGTGAACCCCTGCGGATGGGCGGCGTTCACGTCTGCGCCCCGTTCGACGAGTAGTCGGGACACATCGCCGTGACCGCCCGCCGCGGCGCTGTTGAGCGGCCGCACAGCCATCCCGTTCCGCGACACCGCCTCGAGGTCTGCACCCGCGTCGATCAGCGCCGCCGCGGCGTCCGCGCCGCCGTAGAACGCCGCGTAGTGGAGCGCCGTGTAGCCATCCTGCGTCCAGGCACCCGCGAGTGCCGGGTCGCGAACGAGATGGGCCTGAACGAGGTCCGCCCGACCGGCCAGGGTGGCCTCGAAGACGTCGAGATCGTCGCCGCGAACCGCGAGCAGCCGGCTGAAGGCGTCCGTCCTCGACCAGTACCTGGCGAGGATCACCGGGCTGAGCCCGTCCCTGTCGCGGCCACTTGCAAGCCGCGGGTCCGCGGCCAGCAGCCGGTCGATTGCGCCCATGTCGTCGACCCGGATCGCTTCGCCGAGCTCCTCCACGTCAGCCATGGTGCCTCCTCGGTTCGCGTCGATGCGCGCGCTGCGGGAAAGTAACGTTCCGGGCGAGCGGCAACGCTCCGGGCGCCCGGTATCCGGAAGGAAACGGGGCCTCGGCTGCGTCCCTGCGCGAGTACCATTCGCGAACCTGACGATCGGAGGAGAGGAAGCGTGCGTCTCCAGGACAAGGTCGCGATCATCACGGGGGCCGGCGGCGGCATGGGGCGAGTTGCCTCGGAGCTGTTCGCCGCCGAGGGCGCGAAGATCGTGGTCGCCGAGTTCGACGAGGAAGCCGGCGAAGAGACCGTCCGGCTCGTCCGTGTGGCGGGCGGCAAGGCGAGCTTCGTCAAGACCGACGTGGCCGACGAGGCATCGGCCGCACGCATGGTCAAGCACGCCACCGAGATCTACGGCCGCCTCGATATCCTCTACAACAACGCCGGAATCATGCCGGAGGCGGACCACTCTGTGGTCGACACGGATGTCGCGACCTGGGACCAGGTCATGGCGGTCAACGTCCGGGGCGTCTTCCTCGGCTGCAAGTACGCGATCCCACGAATGGTCGAGCAGGGCTCCGGGTCGATCATCAACGTCTCCTCGTTCGTCGCGCTCCTCGGCTGCTCGGTGCCACAGGACGCCTACACGGCATCGAAGGGCGCGCTCCTGAGCCTGACGCGTAGTCTCGCCGTCCAGTTCGGGCCGAACGGCATAAGGACCAATGCGATCTGCCCGGGTCCCGTCGAGACGCCGCTCCTCATGGACTGGCTGGTCAAGGACGAAGAGGCGAAGCGGATCAGGCTGGCCCGGAACCCGACCGGACGGTTCGGTAAGCCCGAGGAGATCGTCAGGATGGCGCTCTATCTCGCGTCTGACGAGTCTCGCTGGACGAACGGGGCAACGCTCGTCGTCGACGGCGGCATCAGCGTCAATTACTTCTAGGGTTGATGCCTCGATGACGATCGACATGCAGGCAGACGGCGGCCCGACCGTGGCGATCGGCGTGGACGTGGGCGGCAGCGGGATCAAGGTGGGTGTCGTCGACGTCGCGAAAGGCGAACTGATCTCCCCCCGGCTGCGCGTGGCCACGCCGACGCCGTCGACGCCTGCCAAGATCGTGACGGCGATAGCTCGGACGGTCTCCCGGGCGGCCAAGGCGGCCGGCGGGCTCCCGCTCAGCATTCCGATCGGGGTTGGTGTGCCGTCGGTCGTCATCGACGGCGTGACCAAGTCGGCGGCGAACATCGACCCCGGATGGATCGACTTCGATGCCGGACGCGCGCTCGAGGCGGCCCTCAAACGGCCAGTGACAGTCCTCAACGACGCCGACGCCGCGGGACTCGCCGAGATGCGGTTTGGGGCGGGAGCGTATGAGGAGGGCGTCGTCTTCGTCCTGACCCTGGGGACCGGCGTCGGGTCGGGCCTCTTCAATGATGGCGTTCTCGTCCCGAACACGGAGCTCGGCCACATGGAGATCCGTGGACGGGACGCGGAGCGACGCTCGGCGGCGGTTGCACGCACGCGTCGCGGGCTCTCGTGGAAAGCCTGGGCGATGGACCTCGACGAGCACCTCGCGGCGATCGACAAGCTGTTCTCGCCGCACCTCATCATCCTGGGCGGCGGGGTCAGCAAGCAGCCCGAGAAGTTCATCCCCCGACTCACGGTCCGACCGCGCGTCGTCCCGGCGAAGCTGCGCAACGACGCGGGGATCGTCGGAGCGGCAATGGCCGCCGTTGAACGCAGCAAGAGGGGCTGATCGGCCTACCCCGTGGGCGGGCGTATCATCTGGGCCACTTCCATCGATTGCCCCTGCGGCGCGAGCCGCCCCCGGTGAGGTCCTTCCGATGACGACCGAGCAGACCACTCCAAGCGCGTCTCCCACCGCCGCGACCCCGATCGCCGTGCGGATGGTGATCGGCGGCGAGCAGGTCGACGCCGCCGATGGGCAGACGTTCGACGTCGTCAACCCCGCGACCGGCAAGGTCATCGCGAAGGCGCCGCTCGGTGGCCGCGAGGATGTCGATCGCGCCGTTGCCGCCGCCCAGAAGGCCTTCGAAGATCGCAAGGGCTGGGCATCCTGGGCCGCCGGCAAGCGCGGACGGACGCTCTCGAAATTCGCAGCGCTCGTCAAGCAGAACAGCGAGGAGCTCGCCCAGCTGGAGACCGCCAACGTCGGTAAGCCGATCACGTCGTCGCGCGGCGAAGTCGTCGGCGCGAGCCTCGTCTTCGACTACTACGCCGGCGCGGCGAACAAGATCTTCGGCCAGACGATCCCAGTTTCGAAGCCGGGCATCGATCTCACGCTGCGCGAGCCGATCGGCGTCGTCGGGCTGATCGTGCCGTGGAATTTCCCGATCCTCATGGCCTCGTGGAAGCTGGGCCCCGCGCTGGCGGCCGGCAATGCCTGCATCCTGAAGCCTGCGAGCTACTCACCGCTCACGGCCATCCGGCTCGGCGAGCTCGCGCTCGAGGCGGGGATCCCCGCCGGCATCGTCAATATCGTGACCGGCCCGGGCGGAACGGCCGGCGCGTCGATCGCTGCCCATCCGGGCATCGGCAAGGTCGCATTCACGGGCGAGACGACGACAGGGCAGGAGATCATGCGGTTGGCGTCGGCCAACGTGAAGAAGATCTCACTCGAGCTCGGTGGCAAGAGCCCGAACATCGTCTTCGCCGATGCCGACCTCGAGAAGTTCGCCAAGGAATCGCCCTACAGCGTGTTCGACAACTGCGGCCAGGACTGCTGCGCCCGAAGCCGGATCCTCGTCGAACGCTCGGCTCATGATCGGGTCGTGGAGCTCTTCGCCGAGGCGACCCGCAAGGTCAAGGTTGGCGACCCGGTCGACGAGGCGACGGAGGTCGGGACACTCGTCAGCGCCAAGCAGCGCGACCGGGTGAAGGATTACATCGAGATCGGGCTCGGCGAGGGGGCGACGCTCGTTGTCGGCGGCACGGCCCCCGACGACCCGGCGCTGGCCGATGGCGCCTACCTCCTGCCGACCGTCTTCGACGGCGTCGACAACGACATGCGGATCGCCCGGGAGGAGATCTTCGGGCCGGTCGTCTCGATCATCCCGTTCGACTCGGAGGAGGAGGCGCTCCGCATCGCGAACGCCACGCCCTACGGGCTCTCCGGCTCGATCTGGAGCCGCGACATCGGCAAGGCGTTACGGGCGGCCAAGGGACTCCAGGCCGGCGTGATCAGCGTGAACTCGAACAGCTCCGTCCACACGGAAGCGCCATTCGGTGGTTACAAGATGTCGGGTATCGGGCGCGAACTGGGCATGTCCGCCCTCGACCTCTACACCGAAACGAAGAACGTCTTCATCGACATCGGCTAGGAGCCGGAGCGCTCCCGCTCACCCATCCCAGTCGCTGCTGCGCTGCGCGACGTGGATGTCCGGGTGGCGGCGGCGGACCCAGTCGCGGAGTGCCCAGTGGGTCGTCTTGAAGGCGATCCCGTGCCACGGGATCGCATCCGGGGTGAAGGCCTGGATGTCGAGGGCCTCCGGGTTGAGCCGGTACTCCCCGCCGACGACATGGGCCTCGAAGGCGATGACGACGACTGCGGCTTCGAGTCTTGAGTAGAGCCCGACGATCTCGCCGGGCGTCACGATCAGGCCGGTCTCCTCGAGCGTCTCGCGGATCGCCGCTTCGGTGACGGTCTCGTCGACTTCCAGGAACCCGCCGGGCTGAGCCCACGAGCCGCGGCCGGGCTCGATGCCACGGCGGAGCAGGATCACCTCTCCCGCGTCGTTGACCGGAATTGTTGTGACCACGAGCCGCGGATTGACGTACGCGACGTAGCCGCAAGCGGTGCAGGCGAGCCGATCGCGATTCTCCCCGTCGACGGCCCCGAACTCGAGCCCTGCCCCGCAGCGGGTGCAGAAGTTCAGCGACGAGGCGAGCCACGTCGGCACGCCGCCGCCGGACGGGATGTCGGTCGAGCGCGCGTCAGGCCCGCGGTCGAAGGGGTCCGTCATGCCAGGATGACGAGCGCCGCCGCGGCGACGAGCGCAGCGAGACCGATCAGGGTGACGGCGACCCAGGCGAGCCTGAAGAGGCCCTTGCCGCGGTCGACAGGCATCCAGGCCCAGGCCGAACGCCAGATGCGCACAGCCGCATCGGCCGTCGTGATCACGAGCAGCGGCCCCGCAATCAGCACGCATAGCTTCACGAGCGGACTGCCGAGTGGCGCGCCGAGCTCGAGGGCCGTGATCGCGATCGCGCCGAGGATCAGCACGGGCACTGACAGCAGGACGTAGTGCTTCTGGAGGGGGGTTGGGGCGGTCTCCGGCACAGAGCGTGGCGGGAGGCCCTGGAGACTCGGCGGGAGGGTTGACGGGGGGCCGGGCGCGGGGTTCGACACCGGCTGCCGGTCCAGCACGCGCATCCCCGGCTCCCAGCGTTCGTCGTCCATGATGTCGAGTTTACGCGGGCGATCCGTTGAGCCCGGTTCAGAGACCCTCGTTCGCCGGGTCATCGGCGATCGCCGTCGCCTGCGAGCGGCGGCGATCCTCGAGGCGAGTCCGCAGGGCCGGATCGGAGAGGGCGAGCATCGCGGCGGCGAGGAGTGCTGCGTTCTCGCCGTTGCCGACGCCGACGGTGGCGACCGGGACGCCCTTCGGCATCTGGACGACCGCGAGGAGCGCGTCGAGGCCGTCGGCGACGCCACCCGGCATCGGAACGCCGATGACCGGAGCGGTCGTCTGCGAGGCGACGACCCCCGGAAGATGCGCGGCGAGCCCGGCGATCGCGATGAACACGCGGATCCCACGCTCCTCGGCGGTCGCGACGAAGTGCGCCAGCAGGTCGGGGGCCCGGTGGGCGGAGATCACCCGCACATCTGACGGGACGCCGAGCTCATCAAGGATGGCGGACGCCTTCTCGGCGGCGGCGATGTCGGAGCGGCTACCTACGACGATGCCCACCCGCGCCGGGAGCGATTCGCTCACAGTTCACCCTTCTTCATCGACGAAGTGTAGATTCCGCAGATGCGTACGGTGACAGGCCGCCGCCTCTCAGAGGTGGACGTCGGCTAACTCGCTCAACGGATCGCCCGATCGGACCGGGTCGTCATCGACCTGGGCACCGGCGACGGCAGGGCGGTCATGGCGCGGGCGCGGGCAGAGCCCGCTGCATTCGTCATCGGAATCGACGCGAGCGCGGCGGCGATGGCCGAGGCGTCGCGTCGGGCTGCGCGGCCGGTGTCGCGCGGTGGCATCTCCAACGCCCTTTTCGTGGTGGCGGCCGCGGAGCGGCCGCCAAGGGAGCTCCTCGCGACTGCCGATGAGCTGACGATCAACCTTCCGTGGGGCTCGCTGCTCCGCGGTGCTCTCGCCGTCGACGACGCGGCTGCCCAAGGGATTGCCGCGCTCATGAAGCCGGGCGCCAGTCTGAATGCCCTCGTCTCGGTCACCCCGCGCGACGGCCTGGAGCTGGGCGCGAGCGAAGCGATGGACGCACCCGGCGCCCTGAACCAGCTGGCCGGCCGGTGGGCCGATCACGGCCTCCAACTCGTTTCCGTTTGCCCCGCCACGGAGACCGAAGTGACGGCAACCCGCTCGACCTGGGCCCGGCGGCTTGGGGTGGGTCGGTCGAGACCGGCTTGGCGCGTCGTTCTCCGGCGGGTCGAGACGGGCGTGGCGGATGACGATCTTGGGTGCGCTGGGTAGAATGCCCGGGCGATGGTCAGGCTGCTTCCTCGGTCCGCGGCGCGCCTCCTGGTCGGCTCTCTCATCGCCCTCCAGGGCCTCATTGTTGCGCCCGTCCCTGCGGCGGCCGCCGATACCAGCTTCGCCATCGACCTCGCCGGCAGGAGCGATTTCGTCGCCCAGAAGAACTTCGTCCAGTGCGTCGGCGCGAGCATGCAGATGATGCTCAATATCATCGGCGACAGGAACGATCGCTCCGCGGCGACCCAACGCGAGCTCCAGACTCTCGCCCGCGAGCTCAGCGGTCGGCGAGGCGACGGGCGAATGCGCAGCGGCGCGAGCGTCCGGGGCTGGGCCGGCGGACTCAACCAGCTCGATGCTGGACCGTACAAGCTCGTTGGCACGACGACGCTGGAGGACGCCCTTTACCTCGCAGCCAAGGCGATCCGCCACACCGGCAAACCGGTCGGGCTCCTCGTGTGGCGCGGGCGTCACGCCTGGGTGATGAGTGGTTTCCGGTCGACCGCGGACCCGCTCACGACCGACACCTTCGACGTCACCGCGGCGATCGTCATGGATCCGCTCTATCCCCACGGCTCGACGGTCTGGGGCCCGAGCCCCAAGCCACGCGAGGCGCTGTCGCCCAAAGCCGTCGGCCGACAGTTCGTCCCCCGGCGCATGGGGTCGACGCCAGGCGGAACGGGTATGGGCTCGGAGATCATGTCGGCCCTGGCCGGCAAGTACGTCCTGGTCCTGCCGTACGAGATTCCTCCGGTCTCCAGATTCAAGTCGCTCGCCGTCTGAACTCGGCGTGCCGCCCCGCACTCCTCTGATCCTCGATGTCGACACCGGAATCGACGACTCACTCGCCCTCCTCTACGCCGCCGCCTCGCCCGACGCCGACCTGGTAGCGGTCACCTGTGTCTCCGGCAACGTCGACGCCCGGCAGGTCGCGCTGAACACGCTCGCCGTCCTCGAGCTGGCCGGCCGCGCCGATGTCGAGGTTGCGCTGGGCCGTGGGGTGCCGCTTGTTCGACCACTCGCGACTACTCCAGAGACGCACGGTCCTCGCGGCCTGGGCTACGCGGAACTGCCGCCGGCCGCGACCGCGCTGTCGGAGCGCCACGCCGTGGACCTCCTGATCGATGAGGCGCGGCGCCGGCCGGGCGAACTGACACTCGTGACGCTCGGACCGCTGACGAACCTCGCCGTGGCGGTTTTGCGCGAGCCCGAATTGCCGCGCCTCTACCGCCGCTACGTGCTGATGGGCGGTGCTTACCGGTCGCCCGGCAACACCGCCCCGACAACCGAGTGGAACATCAACGTCGATCCGGACGCGGCGAAGGTCGTCTTCAGCGCCTGGACCGCCGCCCGCGAGGCCGATCCGTCGATCCCGCGGCCGGTGGCGCTGGGCCTCGACGTCACGGAACGCGCGAAGATGGTTCCGGACCACATCGTCGCGCTCGCCCGTCGCGCGGGCAGCACACCGGACGACTCGCTCCTGCTGGCGCGCGGCGAAGACCCGATGCTGGCTACTCGCTCCGTAGCCTCCAACCCGATCGTTCGCTTCCTCGCCGACGCGCTGCGGTTCTACATGGAGTTCCACTCGCGACACGACGGCTTCTACGGGGCGCATATTCACGACCCGCTGGCGGTCGCGGCAGCCCTCGACCCGGCACTGATCCGGACGGAGGCGCTGCCGGTCGACATCGAGCTTGGCGGGACGCTGACGACCGGCGAGACCGTGACTGACTGGCGCCGCGTCTGGGGCCGGCCGCCGAACATCGACGTTGCTGTGGAGGCGGACGTCGAGGCGTTTCTCGACCGTTTCGTGGACCGTGTCGGACGGCTGGCGGCCGAGCTTCCCGAAGTGCACACTTTGCGCGGAGGCTAGTCATCGGGCCGTCGGACCGGAGGCCGGCGGCACCCAAGGTGGAGGGATCGATGAACGGGCAGTTCAGCACGCGCGTCATCACGCTCATGCCGGTCGCGATTGCGATCAATATCGTGCTCGGCGTCACCGTCCAGCAGGTCCTAAAGCTGCCGATCTACCTCGACTCGATCGGCACGATCCTAGTTGGGGTGCTGGCCGGACCGCTGGCCGGTGCGCTGACCGGCATCCTGACGAACCTCATCTGGCAGTACGCCCCCGGAATCGGCGGCGGGACGATCGGTCCGTTCGCGATTACCGCGGCCGTCATCGGCCTGCTCGCTGGCCTGTGGGGCCAGCTCGGGGTCTACAAATCGCGCCCTGCCGGCGGCAATCAGCTAATCCTTGCCGCGATCATCGGGGCGGCGATCATCATCCTCCTCATTCTCCCGATCGTGAACAACCCCGCCTATACGGACCCGAACATCGGCAATTACCCGTCGTGGGTTTTCACCGCGATCATCATCATCGGCGTGGTCGCCGCCGTCTCCGTGGCGGCTTTTGTGCTCATACGACGCGACCTCGCCGGGTTGTATGTGGCCGGCGCCGGCGCCGTGACGGGCATCGTCGCCGCGTTCGTCTCTGCCCCCATCGCGGCCTACGTGTTCGGGGGCGTCACCGGGTCCGGAGTTGACGTGATCGTCGCCGCCCTGCGCCAGGGAGGTGCAGACGTGCTCAGTGCATCGCTCGGCCAGGGCTTGATCAGCGACCCCATCGACAAGACGATCACCAGCTTCGTCGTTTTCATCATCATCGCCAGTCTCTCGCCGCGGCTGCTGGCGAGGTACCCGAACGGCGAACGCCTGATAGGCCCTGAGACGACCACCTGATCATGGCGAGGCCGTCCTGACAAGCCTCCATCTGCAGGCGGCGGTCCCGGATTTCGTCCGGCGACTGCCGACCGGGCCGTACCACAGCCTCAACCCGAGCACCAAGCTCGTCATCGCCTTCGCCCAGGCCGCGATCGCGTTCGGCGTGCGCGGCTGGACCGGTCCCCTGGTCGTCCTGGCCATGGTCATCGCGACCGCCGCGATTGCCCGCATCGGTCGCTCGATAGTCCCGTTCGCGCTCGCCGTGATCCCGCTCGTCGCGTCGATCCTGCTGATCAACACATTCCTCTTCCCGGGCGCTACGGACGTCATCGTCCGGATCGGTCCCCTCAGCCCAACGTGGACCGGACTCGAGGCCGCCCTCCAGGCGACGTTGCGGGTCACCGCGTTCGCGCTGAGCGTCGCCGTTTTCGCCCTGACGACGCCGACGGACGACCTCCTGGCCGACCTGGAGCGGCGTGGCCTCGGCCGGCGGGGCATCTTCGTCATCGGGGCGGCGATCGGGATGATCCCCCGGATTGCCGAGCGGGCCGTGGAGATCACCGACTCGCAGCGGGCCCGCGGCCTTGATACCCAGGGTTCGGCGTGGCGCCGGGTGCGCGGTGTGGTGCCGCTTGCCGGACCGCTGATCATCAGCGCCCTCTCCGAGGTCGAAGAACGGACGATGGCTCTCGAGGCCCGGGCGTTTTCCGCGCCGGGTCGCCGGACGACGCTTCGGCCGCTGCCCGACTCGACCACGCAGCGGATCGTTCGCTGGATATCGGGCCTGGGGGCGATCGCCGTCGTCGCGGCGTCCCTGGCCGGCTACCTGCCGCTGCCCTGAGATCCCGATGTCCCTAAAGATGCGGGCTGCGAGCTACGCCTACGCCGGGACCAGCAAGCCCGTCCTGGAGGACATCGATCTCGAGGTCGAGCCCGGCCGGCTGGTCGCCGTCATCGGACCGAACGAGTCCGGCAAGTCGACGCTGTGTCTTGTTGCCGCTGGCCTGGCCCCGGCAGCGATCGGTGGCCGCCTGGGCGGCTCGGTCGTCCTCGACGGAGCTGAGACGGCGACGCTCAAGCCGCACGAGGCAGCCCAACGGTGCGGAATCCTCTTCCAGAATCCGGCCACGCAGCTTTCGGGCACGAGCGCGACGGTATGGGAGGAGCTCGCTTTCGGTCCCCGCAACCTGGGGCTATCGGTCGACGAGATCGTGGAGCGGGTGGAAGCGGCCATGGCAACGCTCCAGATCCGGGACCTCGCCGAGCGGGACCCGCATCGGCTGTCGGGCGGACAGGCCCAGCTCGTCGCCCTGGCGTCTGTCGTTGCGCTCCGGCCGTCGATGTTCGTCCTCGACGAACCGACGAGCCAGCTCGATCCGGCCGGCACCCGCCTCGTCGGGGACGCGCTCGCCCGGCTGGCAGACGGGGGCACGGCCGTACTCCTCGTGGAGCACAAGACCGGGCTCGTCGAACGGGTCGCCGACGAGGTCGTCCTGCTCGTCGGCGGGCGGGTCGAGTCGGTCGGTCCGGCAGCGACCGTCCTGGCCGATCCACGGCTTGGCCAGCTCGGCGTCGATCCGCCGCCGAGCGCGAGGATCGCTAGGGCGCTAGCCGCAGCGGGCCAGGCCGATCGTTTGGCGGGCATCGATCTAGCGGCCCTCGAAGCCAAACCGATCACGGCCGAGCCGGTAGCCGCCAAGGGCCTCGCGTGCGACGGATGAGCGTCCCGGCCGTCCAGCTCGAGGCTGTCACCTTCGAGTATCCTCGCGGTCCCCGTGCTCTCGATGGCATCGACATGCGTGTTGACACGGGCGAGCGGGTCGCGATCGTTGGCCAGAACGGCTCGGGCAAGTCGACGCTCGTCCGCAACTTCAACGGGCTCCTCCGGCCGACCGCCGGCTCGGTCGCCATCAACGGCCGGCCGGTGGGCCTGCGCCACGTCGCCGACCTAGCCCGTGAGGTCGGACTCGCGTTCCAGAACCCGGATCGCCAGATCTTCGCCGGTAGGGTCCGCGCCGAGGTCGCGTTCGGACCCCGAAACCTCGGCCGGCGCGGAGCGGAGCTCGCCGCCGGCGTCGAGCGAGCGCTGGCGATCGTCGGCCTGACGGAGGCCGAGGACACCAACCCGTACGACCTCGGCTTCTCCCGCCGCAAGCTCCTCGCCCTCGCGTCGATCCTCGCAATGGACACGCCGATCGTTATTCTCGACGAGCCGACGACGGGCCAGGACGCGAGGGGAATCAGCCGCGTGCAAGAGATCGTTGCCGACTTGTCAGCTGCGGGCCGGACCATCATCGGGATCAGTCACGACATGCGTTTCGTCGCCGAGTCATTCGATCGCGTCGTCGTCATGCGGGCCGGTCGGATCGTCCTTGACGGGTCGCCGCAGACGGTGTTCGGGGAGGAGTCGTGGCCGACATTGGCCTCGACCTACCTCGAACCGCCGCTCTCCGCCCGAGTCGGTGCGCGTCTCGGGCTCGGCCTCGCGACGCCGACAGAGGCGGCGCTCGTCTCGGCGCTCGCGGGGAAGGCGACCGGCCCGTGATCGTCGTCGCCTACGCGCTCGGCGCGATTATCTCGGTCGCAGCTGTCATCGCCGGGCCCGGCAGCATCGGAACGATCTTCCCGATTGTCGTCACGGCCGCGTCATTGGCGATCGCCTACACCCTTGTGCTGATCTGGCGCCGGGCCAGTCTTCGGCGGTCGATCACCGCGATGCGCACGGCGGAGTCCGCCGTCGTAACCGGGCTGATCGAGGCGCCGCAGAAGGACGTCGCCGAATTGATCGGCGAGCTGAGGCGCCTTGGCTTCGCCACGGTCGGAGCGACGGACACGTCGCTCGAGGGCGGAGCCCCGATCCGGACGTGGGTCCTCACCGACAGCACCGGACCGGCGACGACGTGGATCGAGGTCGGCATGGCGCCGAATGCGATCGCGGTATTCCTCTCGCGGGCAGGGAACGGCCGGTTCCTCGAGACGCCCTTTCATCGCGGCGAGATGATCGACCACCCGGACCTGTTCGTACGCCCCGTGTGGACGAGCGTCGACGAA
Source organism: uncultured Chloroflexia bacterium (assembly GCA_963720315.1). Taxonomy (GTDB): domain Bacteria; phylum Chloroflexota; class Limnocylindria; order Limnocylindrales; family CSP1-4; genus CF-46. Next base: position 626,531 of record CAVRFC010000005.1, on the reverse strand, counting down.
GCCCTGCGGGAGCATCGAGCGACCCTGGCCGAATGGGAGTCGCAATCGGGCCCACCGCTCGTTGTCCGGACGCTCGATGAATACCGCACGGTCGAGACGGAGCTCCGGAACCGAACCGGCGGCATGCGGATCGCCGCCTACCTCCAGAATGTCGTCGAGCCGAGCATCCGGCGATGGGCGATCTGCGCGGTCATCGCGACGGCCGCGTTCCTCGTCGTCGTCCTGCTCCCAGGGCCATGAGCGCGGGCGCCGGCGACTACTCCCGCTCCTTACTCCCGGTTGCTCCAGACGCCGCCCGGGCCTGTGTAGCTGAGGGCCCTCGTCCCAAAGTCCGTCGATCAGCCCTCGGGCTCGTTGGTCCGGTGCGTCCTGGCAACGACGAGCAGGAACGTCGTCTCGACGACATCGACGCCGGCGATGACGAGGGCGACGACGAGCAGCACCGGTTGGCCGACGAGCCAACCGGCCGATGCGGCGATTGCCGCGACCGCGAGGAACGCGAGACGAACGCCGCGAATCATCGTCGCCATGTCGCGCTCCGGCGCGTCTCCGCCGCCGAGGGCCGCTAACGCCCGGCCGAGGAGCGCCAGCGCGGCGACCGCGGAGCCGCCGACGAGCGCGGCGCGGACGACGATCGGCGGTGACACGACGGCATCGAGCAGCGGTCCGGCCGCGCCCAGAACGGTCGCCGCGAGGACCGCTGCAACGCCTGCTGCCAGGACCGCTAGATTGAGGCGCATCGTCAGCCCACCGACGGCGCCCGCGCGACGACCCACAGGAACCGGGCGTCGTGGCGGTCCTCCGGCTCGACCGCAATCTCCGAGCGGTCCATCACGAATCCTGCCTTCGCGACGAGCCGCCGGTTCGCCTTCGCGCCGAAATGGCTGAAGTACATGTCGACGCCCAGCCAGTCCGCCTCGACGTCGCCGGGCTCGTCGTCGGCGCCCATCGAGGCGAGGAACAGGCCGCCGGGCCGGAGCCAGCGGCGGATCCGTTCGAGGAGCCCCGCCTGCTCGTCGCGCGGGACGTGGGTCAGGGCGTAGAACGCCACGACCGCGTCGAAGCTCGCGGGCTCATAGTCGAGCGTGGTCATGTCGGCGAGCGTGAATGTGGCGGCCGGGACGTTCCGGCGCGCGGCCTCGATCTGGGTCGCGGAAATGTCCACCCCGGTCACCGTCCGGACTTCGGCGAGCGCAGCGGTCATCGGGATGCCGGCGCCGCAGCCGAGCTCCAGCACGTCGCTGCCGGCAGGGATCAGCTCGAGCGCAAGGCCGAGGTAGCGGAGGCGGGTCTCGGAGGGGCGAAGGGCGCTCCAGGCCAGGTACCGTTCCGAGATCGTGTCGTAGCCCTCGGCGACGATCCGTTTCGGCTCCATCGCGCCGTTTTTCAGTGCCCGACGATGAGTTCGACCGGGTGGATCTCGCCATCCACGATCCGCCAGGCAGCGAGGGCCGGCTCGTCCTCTGCCAGCGAGACGAGCAGGTAGATCGCGTCAGGGTAGAACGCGAGTCCCAGGTCCGTGAGGCTGGGTCGCGGCGCCGAGTGGGTGTGGCTATGGGCGATCGCCCAGAACTCCTCGCCCGCTTCCTCGATCCCGATCGTCAGCCGGAGGAGGTCGTCCGGGTGGATCTCGTAGCGAAGCGGGCTGGCGGCCCGGTTCCGGGTCGGCTCCCAGCGGAGCGGCACCCCGCCGGCCGCCGCCGGCCGGTCGCCGATGATGACCCCGCACATCTCGTTCGGATACTCCGCACGGGCGTGGTCGACCAACGCCTGGACCATCGTTGCGGGGAGCTCGACCGAAGTGGGGCCTGGGTGGTGAGCCGCCTCAGGTCCTTTCGTCGAGGGATTCACGACCTGCCTGGGCGATGCCGTTGGTTGCATAAGTGGCGGAGCACTGGGGGCGCGGAGGGCGCTGCGGGCGCGAGCCCTCGCCCGCCCCCAGGTGATGCGACCGACGGCATCACAGGGGGAGGCACTGAATTTCCATCGCGCCGACTCACCACCAGTTGATGCCGCCTTCGAGATCCTCGGCCATCTCGTCGAGATCGCGGGCAAACGTGCCGGCCGAGAGATATTTCCAGCCGCCGTCCGGCAGAAGCGCGACGATCGTCCCGGCGGTCATTCTTTGTGCCTCGCGCGCGGCCGCGACGAGCACGGCGCCGCAGGAAGGTCCGCCGAAGATCCCCTCGCGGAAGACCAGGTCCCGGAGCGCGGCGACCGCATCGCGGTTGGAGACCAGGTACTTCGCATCGAGGAGGGACGGGTCGAGGATCTCCGGGACGAAGCCCTCATCGAGGGATCGAAGTCCCTGGACCAGCTCCCCGGGGAGTGGCTCCGCGGCGACGATCCGGACGCCGGGCTTCTGCTCGCGCATGAAGCGTGACACGCCCATGAGCGTCCCGCTTGTCCCGAGGCCGGCGACGAACACGTCGATCTCCGGGCAATCGGCGAGGACCTCGGGGCCCGTCGTCTCGTAGTGGGCCCGCGGATTCGCCTCGTTGCCGTACTGGTACGGCATGACGAAGCGCGGATCCTTCGCAACGAGGTGCTTGGCCAGGGCGATCGCCCCGTTCGACCCGAGGGCGCCGGGCGAGTCAATGACCTCAGCGCCGAAGAGCGCGGCCATCTGACGCCGTTCGTTTGTGACGTTGTCGGGCATGACGAGCGCGACGCGGTACCCCCGCCGCCGGCCGATCATCGCGAGGGCGATGCCGGTGTTGCCCGACGTCGGTTCGAGGATGATCGACTCCGGCCCGAGCAGGCCGCGCGCCTCCAGGTCCTCGACGAGGTATTTCGCGACGCGATCCTTGACGGAGCCAGTCGGGTTCATGAACTCGAGCTTGGCGAGGATCCGGACGGCAGGATTCGGCGACATCCGCGGGATCTCGACGAGCGGCGTGTGGCCGATCGCGCCGAGGATGTCGTCGTACCGGCCACCGTGCGGAGCCATCTCCTCGTGGGCGTGCGCGTGGACGTGATCGGCGTCGATCGGCTCGGACGAGGCCGGCCCGATACCCCGCAGCTCTCGCGCCCGGAGGGCACCCACGATCAGCCGCCCGCCATCGCCGGGAGCAGCCGCACCTCGTCACGCTCGCCGACCTGCGTTTTCAGCCCGTCGAGGTAGCGCACGTCCTGTCCGTTGACGTAGACGTTGACGAACCGATTGAGCTCGCCATCGTCGGTCAGGAGCTGGCTCCGTAGGGACGGGTACTCGGCGACGAGGCTCTCGACGAGGTCGCCGACCGACGCACCGGGCAGCTCCAGCTGCTTGTTGCCGCCCGCGGCGGCCCGCAGGACCTGCGGGATCCGGACGATGCTCACGCCTGGCCCCCGAGGACGAACGGCTCGCCGCCGGACGCCGCGTCGCCCGCCGCGAACGACGGGATCGGGAGCGGGTGGCCGGCAGCCCGGGCAGCGGTGGCCTCGGTCGAGCAGACCGGGCAGGCCGGATCGCGCCGGAGCTTGAGCTCGGTGAAGGTCGAGTCGAGCGCGTCGAACAGGAGCAGCCGGCCGGCGAGCGTGTCGCCGATCCCGAGCAGGACCTTGAGCGCCTCGTTCGCCTGGAGCATGCCCATGATGCCAGGCACGACGCCTAGCACGCCGGCCACCGAGCAGCCGGGGGCGAGTTCTGGCGGCGGCGGGGTCGGGTAGAGGCAGCGGTAGCACGGCCCCTCATACGGGATGAAGGTCGTCAGCTGGCCCTCGAAACGGAAGACGGAGGCATGAATGACGGTGATGCCCTTGGCGACCGCCGCGTCGTTGAGGAGGTAGCGCGTCTCAAAGGTGTCGGTGCCGTCGATGATCACGTCGTAGCCGGTGATGATCCGGTCGACGTTGTCGGCAACGAGCATCTCTTCGTGGGTCACGACCTTGACGTCCGGGTTGAGCGCCTCGATCGTCTTGCGGGCCAATTCGACCTTGCGCTCGCCGATCCGGGCGTTCGTGTGGAGGATCTGGCGCTGGAGGTTCGACAGATCGACGACGTCGAAGTCGACGATGCCGATCGTGCCGACGCCGGCGGCCGCGAGGTAGAGCGCCGCCGGGGAACCGAGACCGCCGGCGCCGATGAGCAACGCCTTCGATTCCAGGAGGCGCTGCTGTCCGGCGGCCCCGACCTCGGGGATCAGGAGATGGCGGCTATACCGCTGCTTCTGCTCCGGGCTGAGGATGACCGGCGCTTCCCACGGCAGGCCGGCCGACTTCCAGGCCTGGAATCCACCCGACATCGAGGCGACGTTCGTATAGCCGAGCTGCTCGAGGGTCTGGGCGGCGAACAGCGACCGCACGCCGCCGGCGCAGTACAGGACCACCTCGGCGTCGCGATCGGGCGCGGCCGCCTCGACCTGCTGCTCGACGTAGCTCTTGCTGATGTGGACGGCGCCGGGCAGGTGGCCCTGCTCCCATTCGGACGCCTCGCGGACGTCGATGACCGTCGCGGAGCCCGGGGCGAGCGCATCGACATCCTGGGGAGTGACCTCCCGGATCTGCGCGCGCGCCTCTTTGAGGAGGTCGGCATAAGTTTGTAGGCATGGGTGGGGTGGCTCCGGTGGTTCGACGGGCTGCCGCGGTTTCCACGGCAGGGCGGCGGAAGGGTGTCGGTGAGGTGCGAGCCGGCTAGGCCGGCTGGCGACAGTCCTCGGGCCGATGGCGTCGCGGAGCTCCGCCTCGGACCTCGGAGAGCGGGTGCTGGCGCCGGGTGGCGGTTGCCTCTTCGGTCATGCGTTCGACTCCTGGGGTTGTGCGGCGGCGTCTTCCTCGGACTCGGCCAGCGCCTTCTGGAGCGTCTCGTGGCTGAGCATCGCGCACTTGAGGCGGGCGGGGCTGATGTCGATCCCCAGGAGGTCGAGGAGATCGTCGGCCCGGAAGGCCGTCACATCGGCCACCGGTTTGCCCTTGATCTCGTCCGTCAGGAGGCTCGCGCTGGCCTGGCTGATCGCACAGCCGCGGCCGGTAAACCCGACCCGCTCGACCACCCCGTCACGAACGGCAAGCTGGAGCGTGATCCGGTCACCGCAGAGCGGATTCGATCCCTCGATGGACGCCGTCGGATCCTCGATGACCCCGAAGTTATGGGGCCGCCGATAGTGCTCGAGGATGTAATCGCGGTACAGATCGTCCATTCGGTCCTGGGGGTGTGAATGCAGCTGGGTCAATCCCGAGCTTTTTCGTCGGGATTGAATCTATGTCGCCCACCGTTCGGCGTCAATCGAAGGAGGGCCTCCTGAGCCCCTTCGTACCAACACCCGGTCCGCCAGCCGGACCAACGGGCGAACGTGACCCGGAACCGGGCCGAAATCGACGCTCTCCTCCGCCTACTGGTCCGGCAGCCGGACCATGCGGCGAACGAAGCTCGGGATTCGGCCCGATTCGACTCTCCCGCCCGCTGCTTGGTCCGCCAGCCGGACCAGGGACCGAGGAGCGGGCGGGCAGCAACCGCTTGACAGGAAACCATTTGGTTTCCTATTGTATCCCAGCATGGAGATGGTGTTCCGGGCTCTCGCCGATCCGACCCGACGAGCGCTGCTCGACGCGCTGTTCGAACGGGACGGCCAGACCCTCGGCGGCACTGACGGCGCGGCACGACATGACGAGGATCGCGGTCGCGAAGCACCTGCGGTTGCTCGAGGACGCGGGTCTCGTCGTGAGCAAACGCCGGGGGCGGGAGAAGTTGCACTACCTCAACGCGGTCCCGATCCGCCTCCTCCATGACCGCTGGGTGAGCAAGTACACCGCGCCGTGGGCCGCCGGCCTGACCGGCCTGAAAGCTGAACTGGAGACGCCGATGGAGAAAGTCTTTGAGATCTACATCCGCACGACCCCCGAACGCCTCTGGGAAGCGATCACCGACCCCGCCATCCGGGCCAAATACCACTTCGGCTCCAGGATCGAGTCCGATTGGACACCGGGCTCGCGGTACACGCTGAATCACGACGGCGCCGACGGGCCGCTCGTAGAAGGCGAGAACCTCGTCGTCGAACCGCCACGCCGGCTGGTCCAGACGATGCACGCGACCTGGAGCGAGGACGCCGCGCGTGAAGCCACGTCGCGAGTGACCTGGGAGATCGAGCCGGTCGGCGACTCGTGCCGGCTGACCGTGACCCACGACCAACTCAGCGACACAGCTCCAGAGGAGATCTACGGAGGGTGGCCGATGATCCTGTCCGGGTTGAAGACCTGGCTCGAGACGGGCCAAACCCTCACCACCCCAGGCTTGCTGATGTACGGCGAGCGCTGATTTCCGCGAAGGAGAGCCCACCATGCAATCGACCACCATCGCCGACGTCCGAACGATCGGGATCAAGGTCGCCAACCAGGACGACGCCGTCGACTTCTACCTCACCAATCTCCGCTTCGAGAAGCGGCTCGATGCCCCGATCAGCCCCACCACCCGCTGGATCGAGGTCGCGCCGCCGGGCGCGAGTACATCGATTGCGCTCCAAGCCAGCGACGGAGCGGCGGCCGTTGGGGTCGACACTGGGATCCGGTTCACCGTGCCGGATGCGGAAGCCGAGCACGCCGCGATGCGTGAGCGCGGCGTCAACGTCGGCGAGCTGCTGCGCTGGGACGGCGTGCCGCCGATGTTCTCGTTCGACGACCCCGACGGCAACCGCTTCTATGTCGTCGAGGCACCGTGATGGCCCCGCTCGACAAGAAGTTCACCGCAGCCCTGCAGAAGAGCCCCGCCAAGGGCGGCTGGACCTACGTGGTGACCGATTGGACGGCCGCGTTCTTCGGTACGCGCGGCCTCGTCAAGGTGGCCGGGACCGTCGACGGGCATCCGTTCCGCAGTTCCTTCATGGCCCTCGGCGACGGCACCCACAAGCTGCCGCTCAAGGCCGACCTTCGCCGGCTTATCGACAAGAACGAGGGTGACATCGTCACGATCCACCTCACCGACCGAGTCGACCGAGTCGAATGACTACCGCCCAATTCGAGTGGCTCATGACAGCCGCTTGGTGGCCTCGGCGCAGCCCGCCCAGTCGGTGCCGCCTCGTCGAGCGCCCTCGGCGAGATCGAGTAGCGCGCCGTGGCCGCCCTGCGCCTCCCCCCAGGATGCGCCGTGCGTCTCGCCGCAGAGGAGGACGGTTGGAGTGCAGAACGACCCGCGCAGGTCGGGCCCTCCCTCGGCCAGCCAGAGTCGCTCCGGCCCGGTCCGCTCGGGGACCCCGCCACGGAACGCCAGGCTGATTGGCGTCCCGCACAGGCCGCACGTGGTCTCGACGCTCGCATCGGCGGCCAGGGCCGCGGCGATGCCGAGCGAGTCGTAGGCACACCACGTCCGGAACGGCGCATTCCCAAGCGTCAAGCGGTGCGGCCCGGTCGCCAGGGAGAGGCCGGCCGCGCCGGTCACCCGACCGGCGTCATCGAGGTCCAACCAACCCGCCTCTGCCAACGTGATGACCGCCGCGCGAGCGGCGCCGGTGTCGATGCCGATAGCCGCGGCCAGATCCGCCACCTCGATCGGCTCGCGATCACGGATCAGCAATGCAAATCCCGCTTCGCGGAGCAGGCCGGCCGCATCGATGGCGGGCAGCAAGGGCTTCATGGCCGAAACGTCGTCGGCCGCTACTCGCCCGTGCCGAAGACCCGCTGCACGTCGATCAGGCCCGCCACGAGCGCGTCGATGTCCTCGCGGGTCGAGTAGACGTTGAAGCTCGCGCGCGCGGTCGCTGCCAGGTCGAGCCGCTCGTGGAGCGGCATCGTGCAGTGGTGGCCGGCGCGGACGGCGATCCCCGATCGATCAAGGACCTGGGCGACGTCGTGCGGATGGATGCCCGGCAGATTGAACGGAATGACGCCGCCCCGCAGGTCCGGGTCCATCGGCCCGTAGAGCTCGATCCCCGGCACGGAGCGCGGCAGCACGTCCAGGGCGTAGGTGACGAGCTCCCGCTCGTGCACCCGGACCGCGTCCATCCCGAGGTCCCGAAGATAGTCGGCCGCCACGCCGAGCCCGATCGCATCCGCCACCGCGGGCGTCCCCGCCTCGAACTTCCAGGGAATCTCGTTGAACTCCGATCGGCGGAGGTGGACCTCGCGGATCATCTCGCCGCCGGCGAGGAACGGCGGCATCGCCTCGAGCAGCTCCCGCCGGGCCCAGAGCGCTCCGGAGCCCATTGGGGCGAGCATCTTGTGGCCGCTGAACGCGTAGAAGTCGGCTCCCAGCTCCTGGACGTCGACCGGCACGTGCGGCACCGCCTGGGCGCCGTCGATCAGCACGAGCGCGCCGGCAGCGTGGGCCATCTCCGTCATCTCGCGGACCGGGTTGATCGTCCCCAGCGTGTTCGAGACATGGGTGAATGCCACGAGCTTCGGCTTGAGGCGGAGCAGCACCTCGAAGACGTCCAGGCGGAGGATGCCGTCGTCGGTGATCGGGATGAACTCGAGGTCGCCGTCGCGCTCCTGGACGAGGAGCTGCCACGGGACGAGATTCGCGTGGTGCTCCATCTCGGTCAGGACGATGGCGTCGCCGCGATTGATGTTCCGCCTGCCCCACGAATAGGCGACGAGGTTGATCGCCTCGGTCGCGTTGCGGGTGAAGACGACTTCATGGCTGTCGGGCGCGTTGATGAACGTGGCCACCTGGACGCGGGCCCGCTCGTAGGCCGCCGTCGCTTTCTCGCCGATCGTATAGATCCCGCGATGGACGTTGGCGTTGTACTCGCGGTAGTAGTCATCGACGGCCTCGATGACGGCCCGCGGCTTCTGCGACGACGACGCCGAGTCGAGGTAGACGAACTTGTGACCATTGATGACCTGGTCGAGGATCGGGAAGTCCCGGCGGACGACGTGCGGGTCGAAGGCGGCCGATGCCGGTGCGTCTGCTTCGATGGCCATTGGTCGGTCTCGCCCGGCTAGCGGGCGGCCTCCACCGGCTCGTGCTCGGCGCCGGCCGGTGCCTGCGGGACGAGGAGCGCCTCGTCGGGGACATCCGGCGCGAGGCCGGCCTCGCGAAGGATCGGGCCGTAGCCCTCGTCCTCCAGCCGCAGGGCGAGGTCCTTGCCGCCGCTCTTGACGATCCGGCCCTGGGCCAGGACGTGGACCTGGTCGGGCGTGATGTAGTTCAGCATCCGCTGGTAATGGGTGATGAGCAGCACGCCGAGATTCGGGTTGAGCATCGCGTTGACGCCTTCGGCCACGATCCGAAGAGCGTCGATGTCGAGCCCCGAGTCGGTCTCGTCGAGAATCGCCATTTCCGGCTCGAGGACCGCCATCTGCAGCATCTCGAGCCGCTTCTTCTCGCCGCCCGAGAAGCCATCGTTGACGTAGCGGCTGGCGAAGCCTTCGTCCACCTGGAGCAGGGACATCTTCTCCCGCATCTTGTTGCGGAAGTCGCGCATGCTGATGCCGCCCTTCATCGGGTCGGTCGGGTCGACGTCGCTGGTCTTGTCGACGCCCTGGAGCTTCGCGTTCAGTGCGGACCGGATGAAGCTCGCGACGCTGAGCCCCGGGATCGCGGTCGGGTACTGGAACGCGAGGAACATCCCCAGCCGCGAACGCTTGTCCGGGCTGAGCTTGAGGATGTCGCGGCCCTTCCAGACGATCTCGCCGCCGGTCACCTTGTACGACGGGTGGCCCATGAGGGCGTAGGCGAGGGTCGTCTTGCCCGATCCGTTCGGGCCCATGATCGCGTGGACCTCGCCCTTGCCGACCTCGAGGTCGATCCCCTGGAGGATCTCGGTCTCGGGGCTGGCGATGGGGGCGACCCGGAGGCCGCGGATGACGAGGGTGTCGGAGTCGGCGGTCTGATCGCTCACGAGGGGATTACGGCTCCAGTAAGGGTGGTAGTCGGAAGGGTGGTGGGAGCGCCGGGCAACGGGACGAGGTCGGCCAGGGTCATTCCGTCGAGGGCGCCGGTAACCGCGTCGCGGACGCGGACCCACAGGACGTTGACCGAGCAGCGGGACGAACGGTCGCACAACGTTGCGTGCTCGGGGTCGTCGGAGGCGCACATCATGGGGGCGATCGGGCCTTCGAGGGCTCGGAGGATCTCGCCCATCCGGATCTCGGCGGGGTCGCGGGCGAGCTCGTAGCCACCGTGGGCGCCTCGCGTCGAGATCACGAGCCCGGCGTCGCGGAGGCTCATCACCAGCTGCTCGAGATATGCGCGCGGAAGGTCTTCCTCCGCCGCGATCTCCGCGAGTGATGCCGGGCCCTGGCCGAAATGCCGGCCGAGCTGGACCATCAGCCGGACGCCGTACTCGCCCTTGGTCGAGAACGAGACGGCGCCGCTGCCGTGGAATGCCGGGCGGGTGCTGGTGTGAGTCAGGGAACGTTCCTCAATCCCGAGTGAATTCGTCGGGATTGTACGGCGGGGCGCCGAGGAGCGTCAACGAGGGTGCGTCCCGCCGCCGTGGCCTTGGGTCGATATTCCTGACACTGCCCGTCAGGTCGAGGCGGCATCATTGAGTTCACGATGGACCCCTTCCCGCCCGAAGCCTTGCTCGCCCCCTACCCGCCCGGTCATCAGGACGTCGCCAACGCGCTCCGTCGACTCGTCAAGCGTGCAGTCCCTGATGCGATCGAGCGCGTCCGGCCAGGATGGGGACTGATCGGCTACGACGTGCCCGTCGGCAGACGGACGCGCTACTTCGCGTTCATCTGGCCGGAGCCCGAGCACGTCCACCTCGGCTTCGAACACGGCGTCCTCATGGACGATCCGCACGGGTTGCTCCAGGGCGCGGGCGTGACGAAACAAGTCCGTTGGCTCACCCTGACAGGAGCCGGCGACATCCCGCCGACTGCCGCCGAACTGGTTCGCGAGGCGGTTCGGGTCGCCGTGATGAGCCGCTCGGAGCGCCTGGCGCGGCTGATGGATCGCGAGGAGCTCGACGCGGCCGTTAGCCGCTCACCGTAAATGGCGCCGTCGCCCACTTGATGCTCGCCTTGCCTCTCGCGGTCACGTTGTACTGCATTCCCGCGAACACGCCGAACTTCTCGGGGACCGTTATCTCGACGCTGCTGAACTTGCCAGCCGCGCTCGCAGTCGTCGTACCGACCTGAGTAGTGGCCATCGTGAACACGATGGTCTCGCCGGGCTGGAATCCCTCGCCGCTGACCTTCAGCGTGCTTCCGGCGGGTCCGCTCGTCTCGGACAGGAAGATGTTCGTTTCCACGTTGGAAGGGAGACTGAACGGCGGAATGGAAACGGTGAGGCCGTTTCCACCCGGCGACACCGGTGCCTCCTCCTCACAGACACCGATCGCCCGACACAACGGCGGACCCCACACGGGCGAGGCGATGAAGCCGATCAGCGCGACCGCGATCGGGACGATCCACGGAGCCTTCGAGGAGCCGTCCGACATGACGCGCTGAGCGTGCCACCCCCGCATCTCGGGTTCGTCTCGGGAAAGCCGTCGACCTCCGCAGTCGGGCTACCTCGACGAGATCGGCGAGCGGTTCCCCGGGCAGGTCCGGGCGATCGTGCCTCTCTTCGACTCCGATATCCGAGGAGTCCAGTCGATCAATCGCGCCACCACGGCCATCTTCGGCTGAGGCGCCGAATAGGGCGTCCCCAGCCTATTTCTCGGTCGCGGCCCCCGGCTCCGCGTCCATTTTGAGCTGGCTCCGCGCTTGGAGCCGCATCGAGGGTTCGAAAACGGCGTGCCGCGCCTTGCCATGGGCCTTGGCCGCGTACATCGCGGCGTCTGCATGGGCAAGCAGGTCGTCGGCGCTGTTCTCGTCGCTCGCCAGCGCGATCCCGACGCTTACCGTGATCGAGATGTTGAGGCCCTCGAGCTCGATGGGGCCGCGCAGGCTCGCCGCCAGGCGCTCGGCGGACGCAACGGCATCGTCGACGCCATGGACCCGGTCGAGCAGGACGGTGAACTCGTCGCCGCCCTGTCGCGCGGCGATGTCGCCGTCCCGTGTTGCCTCTGACAGGCGACGCGCGACCTCGATGAGCAGTCGGTCGCCGGCCCGGTGGCCGAGCGTGTCGTTGACGACCTTGAAGTCGTCCAGGTCGAGAAAGAGCAGGGCGACCTTTGTCCGCCCCCGACGCCGGCTCGCCAAGGCGCGTTCCACGTGGTCGGCGAACAGGACCCGGTTGGCGAGCCCGGTCAGCGGGTCGTGGAGTGCATCGTGCAGAAGTTGCGCCTCCATCCGTTTCTGATCGGTGGTATCGACCAGGAGACCCTGAGAGACGCGTCGGCCGCCGACAACCGCGCTCTCCGTCATCGAGTAGGCCTCGTCGTGGACCCAGACGACCGACCCGTCCTGCGCGATCATCCGGTAGTCAGCCCGCAGCGGAGCGTCGGTCTCCCAGTGCGCGGCATAGGCCGCTAGGGCGGTCTCACGGTCGTCGGGGTGGATGAGTCCCGGCCATAGCTCGGGATCGGCAAGGAACGCCTCCGGCGCATAGCCGACGATCGCCTCGATCTGCGGGCTCATGTAAGCGAGCCGGCCGCCGTCGCTGACGCCGGGGTCGGCCACATCGATGTAGACCGCCGCAGGCACGCGCTCGACGAGGAGGCGGTAGCGAGAGTCAGCCGCGGCGCGCTGAACCAGGGCCTCCTCGAGCTCGCCCCGGGCACGTGCCGAATCGCGGAGCAGGCGGCCGCGCTCGTTGACGAGGAGCGTCTGGCGGACGCCCGCGAGGAGGATCACCCCGAGCGCCGCGAGGTCGATGAGGCCGTGCTCGCTCGCGCTCCCTCGACCGACCACGAGGACGCTCGCACTGACGGCCAACGCGAGAAGTGGCAACCCGCCGCGGATCATCGTCGCCAGCCGACCGGAAGGACTCTCAGGCGCTCGTTCCCCGATCGCGGCCCACCCGGTCACCCGCGGCGAGCGCAGCAAATCATCGGACGAACCCGCCGGAATATGCGATCCGACCGGTCCGGCCGACATGTCGCTCGGGCGAGCGGCATTCTCCATGCCCCTGACCTTAGGTGTCTGAAGATGAAGCGGCCACTACGCGATTGGGCCATACCGATCTAGGTTGGATTCCGCACCCGAGCGTGCCAGGGCTAGGCTTCCAAAGCGCAGCGAACGGGAGATCGGACGATGGATCGAATGACCGACGAGCAGGCCCGGGCCTTCCTCGAGCAGGGCTCGCGACCGGCGACGTTCGCCAGCGTGCGACCGGACGGCCGCCCGCACGCCGTACCAACCTGGTACGCGGTCGAGGGAAGCGACATCGTCTTCACGACGTGGCACACGACGGTTAAGGCCGCGAACCTTCGCCACGATGGGCGCGTGTCGATGGTCGTCCAGGACCCGGAGCCGCCCTACGACTACGTCTCGGTCGAGGGCGACGCGGAGCTGGTCGACGACCTGGCGATGTGCCGCCGGATCTCGACGCTGCTCGGGGCCAAGTACATGGGCGCCGAGCGAGCGGAGGAGTTCGGACGGCGAAACGGCGTCGAGGGCGAGCTCGTTGTCCGCGTCAGACCGACCCGGATCCACGGCTTCTCACGGGTAGCCGGCTAAGCCGCGCGGCCATGGCCGCAGCCGCGGCGGGCTCCTCCCCTTCCCTGCGAACCGCGGGTCGTTTGGCCCGGCGCGCAGGACCTCGGCGACCATGGCCAGCATTGCCAGACGAAGCGCGATGTTGAAGTGCAACCCAGACCCCAACGGGCCTCCTCCGGGAGCGGAGCCTCCATGCCGCTTGACGCCGGAGCGACGATAATGTCATACGGACTGCCAACCGGAGCGCGTGGTGGGAATGCCGAGGGGAACAATCGGCGGTCGTGACGCGCAGGGCAGTCCCGTCTGTACTGGGTGCCTTCATCGGGCGTCAGTCCGGGCGAATCCTGGAGAGTTTGTGGAGGCAGCGATGGACACCGGGGGATCACGTTCACCAATTGTGAAACGGTTGGCCGCCGTACTGACGGCCTCCGTCCTTGCCATGGGCCTTCTCAGCCTCTCGGCGTCAGCCGCACTCGCGGGTCCCAAGAGTGGTGTGGACGTCGTGGTCCACGACGGGGACACGGAAACTGTCGCGCCGGGCGATCCGCCGACAGCGTGCACGTTCCACCTGCATTTCCAGGCTGCGACGGCAATTAGCGGCGCATTCGACATCCACGAAGGAGACGAGGCCGGTCCGATCGTCGAAAGTGGACTGTTCGACACCTCCTCGGGCGACAGTCGTGCGCCGGAGACCGGCGTCTTCGCCCTGGCGACCGGCTCGTACACCGTGACCTGGGACGACGAGATCGTAAGGGACAAGAGCTTCGACCAGCAGGCGATCGACGTCGTTTGCGAGGGGACACCTCCCCCAACCCCGGCGCCGACGCCCACACCAACGCCCACAACGGCGCCGACACCCACGCCTGCGCCGACGCCCACTGGCAGCGAGCTGCCGGCGGAGTCCGAAAACCCCGCGCCGACGGGCAACGAGCTCCCGGCCGGAAGTGACGCCGGCGTGACGGTGACCCCGCCCGCAACCGACGTCGCCGAGGCACCCGCCGCGAGCACCAGCAACGCCGCAGGGCCCGTGGCCATCATGATCGGCCTCAGCGCCCTTCTCGTGGCCTGGTCGATGCGACTCCATGCGGAAGTCGTGAGGCGGCCGTCCCGACGGCGCTGATTCCTCTCGCACGCGCTTCCATCAAGCTCCGGCCGGCCCTCGGGCCGGCCGGAGCTTCGGACTAACGGGCCTGGTCCAGTGCGCGCGTCGCATACTCCCCCGATGAACATCCCCGCGCCGGCGATTCACGTCGCCAGCCTGCGCAAGACGTTCAAGGTACCCGTCCGCGAGGCGGGCCTGAGGGCGGCGACGAAAAGCCTCGTCCGGCGCGAGACGAACGAGGTTCGGGCGGTCGACGACATCGGGTTCGACATCGGCCACGGCGAGGTCGTGGGCTTCCTGGGGCCGAATGGCGCCGGCAAGACGACCAGCCTCAAGATGCTGAGCGGGCTTCTCTACCCAACGACGGGCGAGGCATTGGTGCTCGGGCACGTCCCGTCGAAGCGCGAGGCGGCGTTCCTGCGACGGATCACGATGGTCATGGGCAATCGCAATCAGCTCCAGTGGGACCTGCCGGCCCTCGACTCGTACGAGCTGATCCGGGCCATCTATCGGCTTCCCCAGGCCGATTTCACGAAGACGCGCGACGAGTTCATCGAGCTGCTCGACCTCGGCGACCTCGTCCGCAAGCCGGTTCGCAACCTGTCCCTGGGCGAGCGGATGAAGGTCGAGATCGCCGGCGCGTTGCTCCATCGGCCGCAGGTCCTGTTCCTGGACGAGCCAACGATCGGGCTCGACGTGACGATGCAGAAACGGATCCGGGCGTTCATCGCCGAGTACAACGCACGGTTCGGTGCGACGGTCCTGCTGACGAGCCACTACATGGCCGACGTCCAGGCCCTCTGCCGGCGGGTCATCGTCATCCACCACGGCCGGATCCTGTTCGACGGCGGCCTGGCCGAGCTCGCGACGCGGTTCAATGCGACGAAGACGATCGGGGTGATGCTGAAGGAGGGCACGGCCGACCTGTCGGCCTACGGCGAGGTGATCGCGACGGACGATGAGAAGGTCACGCTGCGCGTCGCGCGAGCGGACGCGCCGGAGGTCACGACCCGCCTCCTGCGGGACCTCCCGGTGGCCGACCTGACGATCGAGGACCCGCCGATCGAGGACGTCATCGAGCTTGTCTTCGCCGATGCCGCCCCGGCGGCCAAGGGCGACAGCCCGTCCGAAACCGGCGTCCCCGAGGTGGCCGTCGGATGAGCCTTCGGGCGCCGATGACGAGCCTGGCCCCGGTGACACCTCCTCCGCCGCCCGTCCCCGCCATCGGACGCCTGCACGGGCTCATCGACCTCTATGCGTCGACGATGCGGGTCGCCATCGCCGAGCAGTTCCAATACCGGGTGGCGAACTACTTCTACATGATCGGGATGGTCGCGGAGCCGATCATTTATCTAGTCGTGTGGTCGACGATCGCCGATCAGCAGGGCGGCGAGGTCGGCGGCTTCACGCCCGGCGAGTTCGCCGCGTACTACATCGTCTGGACGCTGGTCCGGAACATGAACATCATCTTCACGCCGTACGGCTGGGAGGAGCGAATCCGCCAGGGCGAGCTGTCGGGGATGCTCCTTCGACCCATCCATCCGATTCATTCGGATCTCGCGTATTTCGCCGGCTGGAAGTTCGTCGTGATCGTCATGTGGCTGCCTATCGCGGCTGTGCTGGCGCTGCTGTTCTCACCGGAGCTCAACCCGCGCCCGATCGACGTGGTCGTGTTCGCCGTCGCGATCTGGGGCGCCTACCTCATTCGTTCGGTGAACTACTGGATCCTCGGCATGGTTACGTTCTGGACGACCCGGGTCGGACCGATCTTCGAGCTGGTGTTCACCGCCGAGCTGTTGCTGTCCGGCCGGCTCGTGCCGCTCTCGCTGATGCCCGATTGGGCGCAGCAGCTCGCCAACGTCCTGCCGTTCAAGTGGACGTTCGGGTTTCCGATCGAGGCGCTCGTGGCCCGTTTGCCGGAGGCGGAGCTGCTCGGCGGCCTTGGGATGCAGGCGCTGTGGATCGCGATCGGCTCGATCGGCGTGCTCGTCGTCTGGCGGTTCGCGATTCGGCGCTACTCCGCGGTGGGCAACTGATGGCGCAACCGCCGACGGCGCCACGTCGGGATCCGCTTCGACCACTCCGGCTCTTCGGGCTGTTCCTCCGCGTCGGCGCGATGAACGAGCTCCAGTACCGGGCGAACTTCGCGATCCAGATTTTCCAATCGGCGATCGCCCTGGGCACAGGGCTCGCCGTCATCGGCCTCGTCTTCAGCCAGACCACCGAACTCAATGGCTGGTCGCAGCCAGAGCTGCTCGCGGTCTTCGGTGTTCACATCCTGATGGGCGGCATCATCGGCACGATCATCCAGCCGAACATGATCCGGCTGATGGAGGACGTTCGCCAGGGCACGCTCGACTTCGTGCTGACAAAGCCCGAAGACAGCCAGGTCCTTGTCAGCGTCCGCGAATTCCGGATCTGGCAGGCGATCGATGCGATCGTGGGAATCGTCGTGCTGGGCGTCGCGATCGCCCAACTCCAGGTCGGTGTCGGCCTCGCCCAGGCCGTGGCCTTCGCTGTGACCCTGGTCCTCGGCGGGCTGATGATCTACTGCTTCTGGCTGATCCTGACCATCGGGGCGTTCTGGGTCGTCCGGATGGATCAGATCGTTGAGATGTTCGAGGGTGTTTACCAGTCCGGGCGGTGGCCGGTCACGATCTACCCAGGCTGGCTGCGCTACTCGCTGACGTTCCTCGTCCCGATCGCGTTCGCGGTGACGGTCCCGGCCGAGGCATTGACCTCGCGGCTGACGCCGGGGACGCTCGTGCTCGCCGCAGCATTCGCAGTGGTCATCTTCGTCTTCACCCGCTGGTTCTGGCGGTTCGGCTTGCGGCGCTACTCCGGCGCGTCGGCCTGACTGTCGAAGCTGGCGAGGTGTTCCTCGTCGTGGTCGATCGCGCGGGTCATCAGCCCGGCGACGTCCAGAACGCCGTAGGTCGCGTGCTCGCCGGTCCGGCGCCAACCGTCATCGTCGAGCGCGTCGAGCATCATGATCGTCGTCCCACGCCGGTCGGCGTAGACGAGGAGGAGGTCCTCGAGCGAGGCGCCGGGGGCGCCCATCCACCGATCCGGTTCGGTCCATGGCCAGCGCGGTCGCTCCTCGGTCGCGAGCTGGCGCAACCGGCCGTGCCAGATCTCCTCTTCGACGGCGATCAGGTGGCGGACGACCTCGGCCGGAGACCACTCGCCGGCCGGCACCGGCTTGTCCGCCGCAGCTCGGGTGGCGACGGCCAATCGCTGTGGCAAGTCAGCTAGCCGACCGCGAAGGTCGGCGCGCGTCTCGTCGATGCTCACGCGCCGCCGAGGTGTCGGAGGGCGACCGCCGCATAGAGCGCAATCCCCGACCGGCATCGCCTCCTCGTCGAAGACGACCAGGTTCGAATGATTCTGAGGCACCGTCTCGGGGTCGAGTTCCTTCGGCACCGCGCCTAGAAACGCCATCGCTCCGGGGAGTTTCTGGAGGACGTATGAGAAGTCCTCGGCGCCCATGATCGGCGCCTTGAGCGGCTCGACTTCGTCGCTGCCGACAAGATCGCGGGCGACGTCGAGGACGAACGCGGCGAAGGCGTCGTCGTTTGCGGTGACCGGGTAGCCGGCCTCGATGTCGAGCTTGCCGGTCGCTCCGTACGCGCTGCAGATGCCCTCGACGAGGGCGGCAATTCGTACCTTCACGGCGGCACGGGTGTCCTCCGACACCGTGCGGATCGTCCCGAGGAGCTCGGCGGTCTCGGGAATGATGTTGTTTGTCGTGCCGGCGGTCACCTTCGCGATCGTGATCACCGCCGGGTCGAACGGGTCGACGCCGCGGGTGACCGCGACCTGGAGGGCGAGGACGATCTCCGCGGCGACCGTGATCGGGTCGAGCGCCAGATGCGGTGCCGACGCGTGGCCGCCCTTGCCCTCGACGGTGATCCGGAGCACGTCCGACGAGGCCATTTGGGCGCCGGGTCGGAGGCGGATGGCGCCGGTCGGGTAGCGCGCCCCGATGTGGATCGCGAACGCGGCGTCGACCGGTCCGTGGGCGGCGCTTGTCGGGACCGTGAGGAGTCCCTCGTCGAGCATGTCCTTCGCGCCACCGTAGCCCTCCTCGCCGGGCTGGAACATGAGGAGCACCCGACCAGGCAGCTCGGCCCGCCTCTCCAGGAGTAGCCGGGCCGCACCCAGGAGCATCGCCACGTGCGCGTCGTGGCCGCAGGCGTGCATCGCCCCTTGCGTTTCAGAGGCGAACTCGAGCCCGGTGTCCTCGGTTAGCGGCAGGGCATCCATGTCGGCGCGGAGGAGGATCGTCGGGCCGGGCTTGGCGCCGTCGATCAGCGCCGTCACGGAGCTGAGCCCACGGCCGGGGACCGGCTTCAGACCAAGTCGCCCGAGCTCCTCGACGATGACCGCCTGGGTGACGGGCAGATTCGTCCCGATCTCCGGGTGACGATGGATCCGGCGGCGGATTGCGACGACGTCGGGCAGGAGTGCGCGAGCGTCCGCGAGGAGGGTGGCGTGGTCGGGCGTGGTCTCGGTCGTCATCACCACGCGAGTATGAAGCACAATCGAAGCGCAGAGTTTGCTCCAGCCATGGTGATCGAATGATCGGTCGGGCCTTGATCGCCTCGCTCGTGGCGGTCGTCGCCGCATGCTCCGGATCGGCCGGGTCGACATCTCCATCGGCTTCGGTCGTCCCCTCGACGTCGGAGCCGTCGGATGTGCTGCGCCTCGTCGTCCTCGGTGACTCGATCGCCGTCCCGTCGGTCGGCTGCGGCGATTGCACCGGCTTCGATGAGCTGTACGCCGACTATCTGACGACGCTCACCGGTCGCCCGGTCGACCTGCGCAACTTGGCGGTGCCCGCGGCCCAGATCGAGGACCTCAAGTCCTTGCTCGACTCGAACGCTGTCGTCCAAGGAGCGATCGCCAAGGCCGACATCGTCGTTGTTTCGATCGGCTACAACGATGGGCCGCCGTGGGGTCCTGATGACCCGTGCCACGTCCAGGAGATGGCGACGGACGCGGACCTCATCCCGGCCATCCTGGCCATGACCCCTGAGTGCATCACCGCCACGATCGAGAAGTACCGCGGCGAGCTGGACGCCGCCTACGGACGGATCGAGGAGCTGGCCGACGGCCGTCGGCAGGTCCGAATCACGTTCGGCGTGTTCGACAACATCCGGGACAACCCCGGAGGCGATGGCACTCTCCCGCAGGTAGCGCCGGAGGACATGCAAGCGGCAATTGAGCTGTTCGGATCCATCATCGACCGCTGGAATGACATGGACTGCGAGGTGGCGACGGCGCACGGTTTCGTCTGCGCAGACCTGCACCAAGCGTTCAACGGTCCGGATGGCAAGTCGTCGGTCGGCGTCTTCACGGCCCCCGATTGGGTCCACCCGAATGCGGCCGGTCAGGCGGTCATGGCGGAGTTGCTGGAGCGCGTCGACGTGTCTGCGCTGAGTGGCCGGTGACGGCTCTCCCTGCTAGAAGAGTGCGCAGCTGATCCGTAGCCTGAACATCCCGGCGCCCATTGCGGCGATCGCTGATGTGACGGGAACGCCGTCCACGCTACCGGTGAACGTTGCGCCACGGAAGCGCCCTTGGCTTGAGTCCGCGAGGATGCACGTCCCGTCATCGAGCCGGAACTTGCTCCTGTCTCGGCCGATCGGCCCCTCGCCCGTGAACTTGCCTTGGACGACGATGCTCCCGCCGACATCTTCGGTACAAGAGTCGACGTCGCAGTGGACCTCAATGAGCTCGATCTCGGTTGCCGCCAGCGTGATGGACCGCAGGTTCTTGATCGAGATCGTCCCCGAATTCGAACGCGCAACCGACGACGCCCGAGAGATCGATCGGCTCGCCGGTTTCCGTGTCGAACGTTCCCGAGAGCTGGCTGTAGCAGGCGCGCTCCGAGTGCACCGTGGAGGTGCCGCGCTCCTTCGACCTGCCCTCGAAGACATCGATCGCCGTCCCACCGCAGGTAGTGGTGCCGTCGCCGTTGTCCGTACATGTCCCGTCGGCCTCGGCGTAGGCGCTCGTGCCCGATTCCCGGAACACGAACTGCCACGGCGAGGCCGACACGGGACCTGTCATGACGATGAGCGCGACGAGTGCTGCGACAATCGGCCCAAGCCGACGACGTGAAACCATTTTGAACCCCTCCCAAACGACGCGACCCTGGTGATCCCCCGGCACCGAGCGACGCCGCTCGTGGTCGCATTGTGAGGTTCAGCGGATGGCTGTAACGGCTAGTACGAAAATCCCGGTGCGTGGTGGCCCCAGAGTTGTGCGGACGCCCGCGGCCCAGGGCGCCGCCACGATGGGGCGAGACCGCCGTAATTCGGATGCGTGCGCCGCCTGGCCTGCACCTCTGCTCGCAGCTGTTCGTAGCGGTCGCGAATCGCGATCAGCGATTCGCCGCGGCTGTCGACGACGGTCACGGCTCCAAAATCTCGGCGTGACGCGGAGGGTGGCACGCGAGGAAGCCTGCGCGTCGGATGTGTTCGGACGACCATTGGAGTGTTAAACCCTGTTTAGCGTTTGCCGCGGCCTGCTTGGTGATGCCGAGCTTGCTGGCGGCCGGAGCGTTGGAGATCAGGCGCGCCGGATGTCGAAGTGGGCCTCCGACTCGACGAGCTCGGCATTCCCGAAGCCTGCGACTACCGGGCCTTCGGCGGCATCGTCGAGCGCCCTGACGCGTCCGGCTGATCGTCGAGGGTTCGGATCGTCGGATGACGACATTCGGCGGCGAGGTCAGCCGGAGCCGTTGGCCGGGCGAAGCGGTTGTCTAGAGCACCACCTCGTCGCCCGCCACCTCGGAAACGATCCGACGGAGGGCGCTCGATGAGCTTGCGGCTCGATGGCGAGCCCTCGATCTGTCCCTCCCATAACGACTCGTCGACGATCGCGCGTCCTCCGTCCTCCGCGGTGCGCGCTCAGGTGTCGGCAGGGTGACAGGTCTCGGGCGAAGCACGCGGGTTCGGCCGAGTGTCTCTCTGCCGCAACATCATCCGGAGGACATCCAGTGCGCCGATCGCTCAGACGACTCGTAATGACAATCGTCGTTGGCCCGCTGGTCGTGGCCTGCGCCTCGGCCGCGAGCCCGGCTCCGCCCACCGCCCCACCGACGCCATCGCCGTCCGCCCCGCCCGCGTCGGCTCCAGCGCCCACGACGACAGCATCGGCTGTGCCGTCAATTCCATCGGCATCAACGGCGCCCGCCTGGCACGCCACCGGGAGCATGGTGACTCCCCACGCGTTCCATACGGCCACGCTTCTGCCGGCTGGCGGCGTACTGGTCGTTGGCGGCGTCGTCAACGACCGGCTCGACGGACAGGTCTCTGCCTCAGCCGAGCTGTACGACTCGACCAGCGGGTCCTGGACAGCCACCGGCGAGATGGACACTGGCCGATGGGGTCACACGGCGACGTTGCTGCCCAACGGCAAAGTGCTCGTTGCCGGCAGCTACGTGAACAGCAGCGACCCGACTGCCTTCAGCCGAACTGTACGACCCAAGTACCGGTCGATGGACCGCCACTGGCGACATGACCACGGGCCGGGGCGGTCACACGGCCACGCTGCTGCCCAATGGCAAGGTCCTGGTGGTGGGCGGCGGCGCCGAGGACACGCTGCTGGAAGGGGGCCCACGAAGTTCCACTGCCGAGTTGTACGACCCAGCTACCGGGAAGTGGACGGCCACCGGTGACATGACCGAGGCCCGCGTTGGCCACTCGGCGACACTCCTGCCGGACGGTTCGGTGCTGGTGGTGGGCGGCAGTGGCAATTTCCTCGACGCCGAGCTGTACGACCCGAGCACCGGCCGATGGACCGCCACCGCGAGTACGCCGACACCCGTGGCTGCGGGGCACACGGCGACGCTACTGCCTGATGGGAGGGTCCTCGTGGCCGGGGGCAATCCCAGCAGCGAGTGGGATCCCCACGCGACGGCTGTGCTGTACGACCCAGACACCGCGCGATGGACGGCGGCCTCCAGCATGGCCGCTGAACGCTCCGGCCACACCGCGACCCTCCTGTCGGATGGCAGCGTGCTATTGATCGGCGGCGCCCTCTACGGCGATGCGCCGGCAACAGCCGAGCTATACGACCCGAGCAGCGGCCAATGGACCGCGACCGCGAGCCCCGTCGAGCCCCGCTTCGCCTTCACGGCGACGCGACTACTCGACGGTCGGGTACTTCTCGCGGGCGACAACCGGGACAACAGCCCGGCCTCCGCCGAGCTGTTTGGCGGCTAGGTCAGGTTCCTGACTCGAACGCGTTGGCGAAGTCTTCTGATGGGCCGGAGTGGCCCGCGGACTCTTCCAGGGTGTGCGTGCGCGCGAAGGCAAGATGGGCTGCCTCGTGCCGGACGATCCCGCGCAATTCGTCGATCCCGGTCCAGTTGGCGAAGATCCAGATCACGTTTGGGATGTCGCTCGTGTAGGCGCCCTTGAAGCCGTACCGAAGTCCGATTGCCGGCGGCGGTACGACCGAGTCCACGAACGCGATGTATGCCTCCGGAACCTCGAGCTGCACGCATGCCTCGCGGAGGGCGGCCAGGGCCGTCTCGAGGTAGGCAGTCTCCGGGTACGCGATGCGGACCTGGTCGGATTGGACGTGGATGCCAAGGGCGTGCATATGGGCGAACTGCGGGAACGAGTCGCGGCCGATCGAAAAGGTTCCATCCGGTGCGGCGTCAATGGCCAGGCTCGCAACGGCGACGAACGGTTCCACCTGGTCAGGCAGCGGCGACCGCCGCCCCAAGCTTCGCCAGGTAGGCCCGCCGCCAGGCCTCGAACGTGTCGACCGCGTTGAACGTGTACATGTGGAGGTCGACGATGCCGGCCGCGGGATCGGCCAGGTGCGGGGCGAGGCCCTCCAGGAGCGCATCGGGGCGGTAGAAGCCGCCGGACCGTACGAGCTTGGCCACGAACCGGAGGTTCTTCGTCAGGAACCTATGCGTATCGGCCACGCCGATGCGGGCGCTGATCGCGAGCAGCTTGTGCGGCTCGGCGACGCCTGGCACCCCGACGTGGATTGGCAGACCGAGGCCCTCCGCTCGCCGGACGGCGATCCACGTCGCGATCGCTCCCGGGTCGAAGCAGAGCTGGGTCGTCATATAGCTGGCGAACGTGGCCTTGGCCCGGAGCCCCTCGAGGAGCGGCCCGTCGGCGATGAACGGATGGCCCTCCGGGTAGCAGGGGATCCCGATCTCGGCGAGTGGATGGCCGATCTCCGCCATTTCCCGCAGGAGCGCGAGGCCGTCGGGGAAGGCGCCGGGCTCCTTCGCGTCGCCGCCGACGATGAACGCCCGATCGACGCCGGCGCCCTCGAGCCAAGCGATGAGGTCGCTGAGATGGCTCCGGTCCCGGACCATCCGGGCCGACAGGTGGGGCACCGCCCGGAAGCCGCGGAACTGGAGCTGCTCGCACAGCGCGACGGTCGCCTCGACGCCCTTCGCGGGCGAGGCCGTCACCGACACGGTGGCTCCGGCCGGCAGGAATGCGGCCTGCTCCAGCGCGTTCTTGAGCGGGACCAGCTCGAACGTCGGCGCCCGCAGGACCTGGGCGAGGGCCTCGCGGGCGGGCGGCGCGAGCGAGGACCGGCGTCGAAAGAGCACCGAGCGCCGCCGCCTAGACTTCCGAGTCCGGCTGGGCGGCTTTGCGCTTGGCGATGAACTCCTGGAGCGCTTCGTCGATGCCCTCGTCCAGCGGCGGCGCCTCGTACTCGCGGAGCATCCGCTTCCAGATGCCGTTGGCCCGCTGGGCCGCGTCGAGCCCGCCGTCCTCCTGCCACTGCTCGAAGCTGTTGTTGTCGGCGATCTCCGAGCGGTAGAAGGCGGTCTCGAAATTGGCGAGCGTGTGAGCGGTTCCGAGGAAGTGCTGGCCGGGGCCGTTGTCGACGATCGCCTCGACGGCCTGGCCGTTCTCCGACATGTCGATGCCCTTGACGAAGACCGCGGCCATCCCGCACTGGTCGGCGTCGAGGATGAACTTCTCGTACCCGACGGCGAGCCCGCCTTCGAGCCAGCCTGCGGCGTGGAGGACGAAGTTGACGCCGGCGAGGATCGTCGGGATGAACGTGGCCGACGACTCGTAGGCGGCCTGGGCGTCGGGGATCTTCGAGGCGCAGAGGTTGCCGCCGGAGCGGAACGGCACGCCGAGCCGGCGGGCAAGGGCCGCCATCGCGTAGAGAACGAGGGCGGGCTCCGGCGTGCCGAACGTCGGAGCGCCCGACTGCATCGACATCGAGCTCGCGAAGCTGCCGAGGACGACCGGCGCACCGGGCCGGACGAGCTGGACGAACGCCATGCCGCCCATCGCCTCGGCGAGCGTCTGGGCGCAAACGGCGGCGGCCGTCACCGGCGCCATTGCCCCGGCCAGGATGAACGGCGTCAGGAGCGTCGCCTGGTTCGCCTCGGCGTAGGCGCGCGCGGCGCCAAGCATCGTCGCGTCCCATACGAGCGGCGAGTTCGCGTTGATCAGCGACAGGATCACCGCGTGATCCTCGAGATAGTCGGCCCCGAACGTGAGCCGCGCCATCTCGACGGTGTCGCGGGCCCGCTCCGGCGCGGTCACCGAGCCCATGAACGGCTTGTCGCTGTAGCGGATGTGCGAATAGACCATGTCGAGGTGGCGCTTGTTGACCGGCACGTCGACCGGCTCGCAGACGGTCCCGCCGCTGTGGTGGAGATGCGGGCTCATGTAGGCGAGCTTCACGAAGTTGCGAAAGTCCTCGATCGTGCCGTAGCGCCGACCGTTGTCGAGGTCGCGGACGAAGGGAGAGCCGTAGTTCGGGGCGAGGACGGTCGCGGTCCCCCCGATCTGGACGCTGTTGGCGGGGTTCCGCGCGAACTGGGTGAACTCGCGAGGCGCGGTCGCCTGGACGATCTGGCGGCACATCCCGCGTGGGAATCGCACCCGCTCGCCCTGGACGTCGGCGCCCGCGTCACGGAACAAACGGAGGGCGTCGGGGTCGCCTCGGAATTCCAGGCCGACCCGCTCGAGGATGGTGTCGGCGTTCTCCTCGATCGTCGCGAGGCCTTCCTCGTCGAGGACCTCGAATGGCTTGAGGGTCCGGGTGAGGAACGGGACGCGCTCGACATGGGTCCGGAGGCGAGCGGCGGTCCGCCCCGCCCGCCCACCGGTCCGCTGGCGGGGACTATCGTCCGTGGTCATCGCTCCTCCTCCCTCGACACGGCGACGGGTGTACGTCGCCTGCGCCGGGGCTCCGTGGCTCCATCTTTGCCGCGCGGGCCGTCGCCTTCGCGCTTCGGCAGGTCGGTCACCTTCTCGAGGTGCGGATAGGCCGCTGTTCGATGGGGAAACGCCATCGCATCAACGAAGTGCTGCTGGAAGCGCGGCTCGACCGCGGTCTCGATCTTCTCGACGGTCCGGACGACCCGCTCGATCTCGTTGCGGGCAGCGCCGCTCAGGAGCGCGATGAGCGCTCCGGTGCCGGCCGCGTTCCCTGCCGACTTCACGTGGGCGAGATCGGCGTCCGGGACGAGCCCGAGGACCATCGCGTGAAATGTGTCGATCTGGCTGCCGAACGCGCCGGCAAGGCGGATCTCGTCGAGCGTCTCGATCCCGGCATGGTCCATAAGCAGGCGGACGCCGGCGTAGAGGGCAGCCTTCGCCAGCTGGATCGCCCGGACGTCGTTCTGGGTGATCGCGATCCGGGGCCGGTTCGCCTCCGCAATCTCGTGGAGGACGTACGAGAACGTCCGGCCGTCGGCGACGATCCGGGGGGAGCGGGCGGCCAAGGAACCGTCGACGATCCCGTCCGGGGTGATGACGCCGGCGAGATAGAGCTCGGCAATGACCTCGACAATGCCGGAGCCGCAGATGCCGGTGATGCCCGTGTCGGCGGTCGCCTCGTCGAAGCCGGGCTCGTCAGACCAGAGTTCCGAGCCGATGATCCGGAACCGCGGCTCGAGGGTCTCCCGGTCGATGCGCACGCGCTCGATCGCGCCCGGGGCGGCTCGCTGGCCGCCGCTGATCTGGGCGCCCTCGAAGGCCGGCCCGGTCGGGCTCGAGGCGGCGAGCAGGAAGTCGCGGTTGCCGAGGACGATCTCGGCGTTCGTGCCGACGTCCACGACGAGCTCGACAACGTCGCTCTCGTGGGGGGCCTCCGCGAGGATGACCCCGGCCGTGTCGGCCCCGACGTGGCCGGCGATGCACGGCAGGATGTAGACCCGCGCCCCGGAATGTGTCTTGAGCTCCAGTTCCGCGGCCCGGACGCGGACCGCGCGATCCGTCGCCAGGGCGAACGGCGCGGACCCGAGCGGGATCGGGTCGATCCCGAGCAGGAGGTGATGCATGATCGGATTGCCGACGATCGCGAGCTCGAGGATCTCGTCGCGTTTGATGCCCGCGCTCATCGCGAGTTGCGCAACGAGACCGTTCAACGCCTTGCGGACCGCGGTAGTCATCTCGCCGGCGCCCTCGGGATGCATCATCGCGTACGAGACCCGGCTCATCAGGTCCTCGCCGAAGCGGATCTGCGGGTTCATCACCCCATGGCTCGCGAGGACCGACCCGTCGGAGATGTCCGCCAGGTGGCCGGCGATCGTCGTCGAGCCCACGTCGATCGCCACGCCGTACGCCTTGTCGTGGAGGCCCGGCCAGATCCCGGTCACCGTCCTGCCGTCGTGGACCGCGACGGTCACGGCGAACGAGCCCTTCTCGAGCGCCGGCTGGAGGTCGCGGATCACGCCCAGATCTGCCTCGAGATCGGATAGATCCCACTCCCGCTCGAGGGCCTCGAACAAGCGGACAAGATCGCCCGACGGCGACGCGAGTTCCGGCGGGACGACTTCGACGTAGTGGAGCCGGACGACCGGGTCGATGTGGAAGTCGCGGACGTCGAGGCCCTTGCGGACGACCTGGCGATAGACCTGGCTCTCAGGCGGGACGTCAATGACGGCGTCGCCGAGGACGTGGGCGGTGCATGAGAGTCGTCGCCCCTCGGCCAGCCCGCGCTCTTCGCGGTATTGCGTCTCGACGGCGTCGAACGGCGACAGGTGCTCCGGCCGCGACTCGATCCCGTGCTTGGCGAAGCTTCCGACGCTCTGCTCGACCTGGCAGCGGCCGCAGATGCCGCGTCCGCCGCAAACGGAGTCGATGTCTACGCCGAGCGCCCTCGCCGCGTCCAGGACGGTCGTCCCCTCGGCGAACCGGCCGCGCCGTCCGGACGGCGTGAAGATTACGAGCGGCTCGCCCGGCGCGGTCACCGTGCGGGCTTCGGATTCAACGCGCGACGCATCGCGGGACTCAACGCGCTCAGCCCGCGACGGGCGATCCGGCGCGACGGCGGTTGACCCGGACGCCGCGCTCGCCTTCGGCCGGGGCGACGCGGAAGGCCCGGATCCAGCGGCTCGCATCGACGTCGTTGCCGAGCAGGACGTCGCCCGCCATGACGGCATGCCTGACGCCGTCGGCGATGGGATTCGTGATGGCGGACGTCAGGCCGCTCGCCATCGCCATCGCGAGGTACGCGCCGTTGATCCCCTCGCGGTTTGGCAGCCCGAAGCTGACGTTGCTGGCGCCGCAGGTCGAGTTGACGTGCAGTTCATCACGTAGCCGGCCCAGGATCCGGAAGACCTGACGGCCCGCGGTCTGCATCGCCCCGATCGGCATCAGGAGCGGGTCGACGAGGATGTCCTCGTACGGGATGCCGAAGTCGCGGGCCCGCTCGACGATCCGCTTCGCGACCGCGAACCGGACGTCGGGGTCCTCGCTGATGCCGGTCTCGTCGTTGCTGATCGCCACGACCGCGGCGCCGTACTTCTTCACGAGTGGCAGGACGCGTTCGAGTTGCGCGTCCTCGCCGGTCACGGAGTTGACGAGCGGCTTGCCCTTGTAGACGGCGAGGCCGGCCTCAAGCGCCTCGACGATCGAGCTGTCGATCGAGAGTGGCACGTCCGTGAGCGACTGGACGAGCTGGATCGTCTTCGCGAGGATCGCCGGCTCGTCCGCCAGGGGGATCCCGGCGTTGACGTCCAGCATGTGGGCGCCGGCTTCGACCTGGGCGATCGTGTCGCGCTCCACCCGTGAGAAGTCGCCGGCCTTCATCTCCTCGGCGAGGGCCTTGCGGCCCGTCGGGTTGATGCGCTCGCCGATGATCACGAACGGCCGGTCGTCCCCGATGACGACTTCTCTGGTGGCCGACGAGACGACGGTGTGGGTCATCCCTGCGCCTGCCGGCCGGGTGTCTCGTCCTGTGCCGGCGGGAACGCCGGCCCGCCCTCGACGCCGCCGGACTGGATCAGCTCGGCGAGATGGTGCTTGTCGTAGGTCGCCTCGAGCCGCTCAACCTCGGCGTTGACCTCCGCCTCGATGTCGTCGCCACAGCCGCGAGCGACCTTTCGCCATTCCTCGATGTAATCACCGTAGGCGCGCTTGCCCGCCCGACTCGCCGCCTTGTCGATCGCGACCTGGAAGCGGGGGTGGAGGACCTCCTTGCTGGATCGGCGCCCATCGCGGGCCACGACCTGGGCCGGGATGTCGCGCCACCAGATGACTGTGAGCGTTGCCATCGTCAGGCCGCCCCACCGTCAATGACTTGCAAGGCTCGAATCGAGTCCGCCAGCTCGCCGTAGCCGGTATGCCGATGCTCGAACGCGAGCCCGAGCCGCTCGGCGGCCCGGCGGGCCATCGCAAGCAGGTCCGGGTCGTCGGTCTGCGACAGGTAGACGACACGCCGGTAGTTGCCGAAGTACATCTGCTCGAGCTCCGGATGCCGGTCGATCCCAAGGCCGCGGATCACGAGTCGCTCGAAGTTGCGGGCGAGGAAGTCCGTGAGCCAGAACGTCGCCGGCTCCTCGTCCGCCAGGCGGGCGAAGTCCGTTCGGCCGGCGAAGAACTCGTAGCAATGAGCACCGGGCAGGCGATCAACACCCTCCTCGGCGAGGACCGGGTCCAGAAGGCCGCCGGTGCCGCAGTCGGCGTACGCGACGAAGATCCGTTCGTAGCCCTCGCGCCGGCCCTGACGGATCCGTGCCCGGACGCGGGCCGGGATGCCGCCGGGCCGGTTGTGGAGCTCTGGCGGCAGGCAGGCGACATCGACATTCGGCAGCGGCCGTGTCAGCTCGACCAGCTCGCGAGCAAGCGCCCCGCAGCCCACGACCAGGACGCGCGGCGCGGGGTTCTGTGCCTGATTCCCGGCCCCGTGGTCCGCCTGCCGGACCAACGAGCGAGCCGAAGCCGCATCCGACCCGATTCCGACCCGGTCCTCCGTCGATTGGTCCGCCCGCGGGACCGTCTGGCGGCGGACACCATTGCTGGAGCGTTCCGAGGGCCTCTTCTTCGTTCCTTGGTCCGCGTGGCGGACCACGGCGCGAGCGTCGGCGCGGCGCGACTCGCTAAGCCGCGGCACGACGCTCGTCAATCAGGCGGCGGGCGGTCTCAGCGGCGACGCCGGCGTCCCGGCAATACGCATCTGCGCCGACCGCCATCCCGAATTCCTCGTTGAGCGGCGCACCACCAACCAGGACGATGTAGTCGTCGCGCATGCCGCGGTCCTTGAGGGTCTGGATGACGACCTTCATGTACGGCATCGTCGTCGTCAGCAGCGCCGACATCCCGAGGATGTCCGGCTTGTGCAGCTCGAGGGCGGCGATGAACTTCTCGGCGTCGGTGTTGATGCCCAGGTCGACGACCTCGAAACCGGCCCCCTCGAGCATCATCCCGACGAGGTTCTTGCCGATGTCGTGGATGTCGCCCTTGACGGTCCCGATCACGACCTTACCGACAGGCTCGGCGCCGGTCTCGGCGAGCAACGGGCGGAGGATCTCCATGCCGGCCTTCATCGCGTTGGCGGCGAGGAGGACCTCTGGCACGAACAAAATCCCGTCGCGGAAATCGATCCCGACGATCTTCATCCCGGCGACGAGCGCATCGTCGAGGACCTTCGTCGCGCTGAAGCCGCGCTCGAGCAGGATGTTCGTCCCTTCGACGATCTCATCCTTCATGCCGTCGTACAGGTCGTTATGCATCTGCTCGACGAGCTCGTCGTCCGAGAGCGACTTGAGGTCGATCTCCTCGTAGTCGTCCGCCACGATCTGTGCTCCTGACAAAGGCGCGGGGCTCGTTTTGGGGGTTCCACGATACGGAACGGTGCCGTATGATGGAACGCAAGTGCGAATCTCAGCCGAACGGGAGCCTCGTGTCCAGAGTCCAGTCCATCGAGCGAGCCTTTGCTGTGCTATCGGTCCTTGCCGATGGCCCGATCGGCGTGACCGAGGTCGCGGAACGTGTCGATCTCCCCAAGTCGACGGCCGCCAGGATGCTCGCCTCGCTCACCCGCGAGGGAGCGGTCGAGCAGGTGCCTGGTGACACTCGATACCGGCTCGGAGGCCGGATTGTGTCGCTGGCCGCCGGCGTCGCCCCGACCCGAAACCTCGTGACACTTGCACGCCCCTCCCTCATCGAACTGGCAACGGCCGTCGGCGAGGCAGCGGGGCTATCCGTCGTTGACGGATTCGCTGTCCATTACGTCGATCAGGTCAATACCTCACACCAGGTCCAGATCCGCGACTGGACTGGAACGCGGGTGCCGATGCACGCCGTGTCGTCGGGCCAGGTCTTCCTGGCCCACCTGGCAGAGCCAGCAGTCGAGCGCTATCTGGCGCAGCCACGCGTGGCGTTCACGGACCGGACGTTGACCGACTCGGCGGCGCTGCGGGACCGGCTGCGTCAGGTGCAACTCGATGGCTACGCCTGGGTCCGCGAGGAATTCGCCGAAGGGCTGAACTCAGTCGCTGCCCCGATCGTCGATGCGCTGAGCAACGTGGTCGCCGCGGTCCATGTCCACGGCCCGTCCTACCGCTTTCCCAGGCCCGAGACCGAGGAGCGCGTTACCGAGTCGGTCCTCGTCGCCGCGGCACGGATCTCGGAGCGCGCCCGCGAGTAAGTCGCGACTGCGTTCGACAGCCGAATTCCAGTCACGGCAGCTCGGTGCCTCTCCCGGCGGCTGCGCGGCGTCTAGCGCGAGATCAGCGCGTCGGTCGGGGCGAAGTCGTCGGTCAAGAGTGGCGCCCCGTCGATGATGGCCGCGATCTCTTCGTCGCTCGCCAGGCGAGCCGGATCGGATAGGTCGCGTTCGAGGGAGTCGGCGATCGCGTCGAGCGGGAGCCGGTCGCCGGCGGCCACGATGACGTTGCCGGAGACGCCTCCGTCGACCACGATCCACGCGATCGCGACCTGGCCGAAGGCCTCGCGCAGCGTCGCCACGTACGCTCCCAGGAGCCGCAATTCGCCGCCGTCGATCACGTTGGCGACGTAGATGCCGTCGGGCGCCATCGTCCGACGGACCTCGCCGATCGCCTCGAGCGTGACGAGGTGCCACGGCACCGCGCGGGCGGCGAACACATCCGAGAGCACTACGTCGTACCAACCGGCTGGCTCGTCGCGGAGGCTCACCCGGGCGTCACCGACGCGGACTGACAGCTCGGGCTCGTCCAGCGTCAGCCCGAGAATCTCGCGGTTGACCCGGACGATGGCCGGGTCCAGCTCGAGAACGCGGTTCGTGGTGCCGGGACGCTCCGCCGCGAGGTGGCGGGGCAAGGCGAAGGCGCCGCCACCGATGTGGAGCGCCGTCAGCGCAAGCGGCGCCGGGTGCGCTCCTTCGACGATCGCGTCCATGGTCCTGAGATATCGCAGCCGGAGGCGGGCCGGCTCGTCGAGATCGATCGACCCGTGGATCAGGTCGTCGAGGACGAGGTCGCGGACGGCCGGCTGGCTCAGACCGCGGCCGATCCGGATGCAGTAGTAGGCCGATTCGGGATCGCACGTGGGAGTAGCCGTCGCGCCGACCGCCAGCGCACCCAGAACGGCGATGCCGAGAATCGTGACGACGCCACCGGACGACCTCCCGAGCACCAGGTGCATGGCCAGGCCGGTCAGCGCGAGGACCACGGCCGCGGCGAGCAGGATGAGCCGGACCGGCGCAATGGGCAGCAGCACGAACCCCGTCAGGAAGGTGCCAATCAGCGCACCGACCGTTGCGATGGCCGAGATCCGGCCGACCACACTTCCCGAACCGGCGGTCGTGACCATGCTCCCTCGCGCGGCGAGGGGCGTCGCCGCAGCGAGGACGATCGAAGGCAGTAGAAGGCCGGCGATCGCCAGGATCGTTGCCCCTACTGGTCCCGACGGCGGCTTCAACACTGCCGCTGCGACATCGATCACCGGGGCGACGAAGGCGACCAGCGCCGCTGACACGAGCAAGACCGGTGCGACGAGCCGGCGCGGGCCAAACGCGTCGGCCGCGCGTCCGCCGAGGTAGGCCCCCACGGCAAGGCCTGCGAGGACGACCCCGATGGCCGCGGTGTACGTCTCAATCGACGACCCGATCCGGGGCGCCAGCAGACGGATCGCGACCACCTCGACGAGCAGCGTGACAGCCGACGGCACGAACGCCAGGACGGCCGCGACCGGCGACGGCAGCCTGCCGGGGTCTGCCGGTCCGGGCGAACCGGGCCGGGATTCGTCGGTCATCGCGCCAGCCTAGCCCGGTCCGCGTTCTCCGGCCGCCTTGGGGGCCGGGCTCACCCTCGGCAGACGGATCGAAAACGTCGACCCGCGGCCGAGGGTCGATTCGACGGTGACGTCGCCGCCGGCGCCCGCCGCGAACCCGCGAACCATCGCCAGGCCAAGACCTGATCCCTTTCCCAGCTCCTTGGTCGTGAAGAGTGGCTCGAAGATTCGTGCCTGGACGTCCGGCGCGATTCCGGTGCCTGAGTCCTGGACCGCGATCTCGATCAACGATCCTCGGCGGCCCGCGGAGTTCACTGCGATCGTCAGTCGCCCGCCGCGCGGCATTGCGTCGCGCGCATTTATTGCCAGGTTGATGAGCGCCTGATCCAGCTGACCGGCGTCGACGCGAGCGATCATGGGCTCATCGGCGAGAGCCGTGTCGAGCCGTATCTCCGATCCCATCAGTTGGCGGAGCAGCGGCAGAAGACCCTCCACGACGAGACGGACGTCGAGCGGTCGACTCAGCTTCTCTGAGTCGCGGGCAAACGACAGGAGGTGGCGCAACACTCCGCGGGCGCGTTCCAAGACATCGAGGATCGCCCGCGCATCGGCCTGTACCTCCGGGTTGGTCGAGGTCTGCTCGATCAACGTGGCGAAGCCGCTGGCAGCAGCCAGGGTGTTGTTGAAGTCATGGGCGAGACCGCTGGCCAGCAGGCCGACCACTTCCATCTTCTGGGCCCGGACGAGCTGTGCCTCGAGCTCGACCCGATCCGTCACGTCAATCAGTTGACCGACGACGCCGATCGGCTGACCGGCGCGGTTTCGCATAGGTGCGGCGTAGATGTCGATCCAGCGCACCTCGCCGGATTTCGTCAACCGCCGGACGCGATCGCCTGCGACAGTGGCCCCACCGATCGTCCGCTCGATCCGGGCCATCGACGACGCCCGCTCGTCGTC
Source organism: uncultured Chloroflexia bacterium (assembly GCA_963720315.1). Taxonomy (GTDB): domain Bacteria; phylum Chloroflexota; class Limnocylindria; order Limnocylindrales; family CSP1-4; genus CF-46. The sequence goes on along the minus strand of CAVRFC010000005.1, from coordinate 592,607 downwards.
GGGCGTCATCGCGCGAGGCAGCGGCCGGCCGATGAGCTCGTCCGCGGTCCAGCCGAAGAGGCGCTCGGACGCGGGATTCCAGATCGTCACTGTCCGATCCAGGGCGAAGGCCTGGGTCGCAACTGGCGACGATTGGATCATCGCCGAGAGGATGTCCGTCGTTCCGTCGAGATCCGCCTCTTTGTCAGGCGGCCAGGCGCAATCGGTGGGCCGAGATTTTCGGCGAGTCGATATGCCGCCCGTGGTAAGGCGGCGGACGAGGCGATGCATTGTGGCGGGGAACCCCTCGGGAGCTGAGCGCGCTGGTGGATGTAATCGGTTGCGCGGAAGGCGGACGGTAGCACATTACGATACAAGATGTCTAGTATCTGAATTGTGGTAGGCTGCTCTGGATGAATGCTCGCGGACGGACTGCCAAGCCGCTCCTGCCATACGCCCGACGTGCCGCGGGCCGGCCAAGAAGCGACGATGCGGACAGGGCGATCTTGGAAGCGACGGTCGGCCTGCTCTCGGAGGTCGGCATCGAGCGGACAACGGTCAGTGCCGTGGTGGCCCGGTCCGGCGTGGCCCGGGCGACGGTCTACCGTCGGTGGCCGACGCGTGAGGCGCTGATCGACGCGGCTCTCTCGAAGGTCAGGGGTCGTCCACCGATCCTGAACAGCGGCGACATCGAGACTGACCTCGCCCGGGCGGCGGAGCAGGCGCGTGCCGTGTTCGCTGAGCCGACGTTCCAGGCCTTTCTGCCGATCCTGGTACGCGATCTGCTGCGCGATCGGGCCGCACATGGCGTGTCGAACACGTACGTCAGCGTGGCACCGAACATTCGTCGCCTCGCGGAGGAGTACATCGAGCTCGCGGACTCAGCCGGACTCCGACCGGAGGTCGACCCGACCGTGATCGGCGACATCCTCGTTGGGTCAGTTCTCATGCACCTGCTCAGCACGGGCAAGCCGGCCTCGCGGACCACTGTCACGGAGATCATGGACGTCCTGCTCAACGGCCTCAGGCGGCGCGCCGAAACGACTCCGTCTTAGGCGTTCGCCGGCAGGTCGGCGGTGAGGGTCGTCCCTCCGCCGGTCGCGCTCGTGACGTCCAGGCGGCCACCGATCGCGGCAACCCGATCCGCGAGACCCCGAAGCCCGGAACCAGCCGCCGGATCCGCCCCGCCACGACCGTTGTCTGAGACGGTCACGCGGAGTCGGCCGTCCTCCGCTGCGACCTCGACGCGCGCCTCGGTTGCGTCCGCGTAGCGGGCCACGTTGGTCAGGCCTTCCGCAACGACGAAGTAGGCCGCCACCTCGACTTCCGTGGCGAATCGTTCCGACGTGATGTTCATCTTGACCGGGAATGGCGTCCGCTCGGCAAGTGCCTCGACGGCCGCGGCGAGCCCGGCATCGGTGAGGATCGTCGGATGGAGGCCGCGGGCCAGGTCCCGGACCTCCTGGATCGCCGTCAGGAGTTCGGCTGTAGTCGCATCGATCAGTGCCGCCGCGCCCGCAGTTTCTGCGCGGGCCTGGTCGAGTCGCATCGCCAAGGCAACGAGCCGTTGCTGCGCGCCGTCGTGGAGGTCGCGCTCGATTCGGCGCCGCTCAGCATCCCCCGCTTCGACGATCCGAGCGCGCGATGCCCGGACCTCTTCGAGCTGCGCCCGGACCTGCGCTGCGAGGCGTTCATTCTCGAGCGCCAAGCGCGCCATCGAGCCGACGGCCTCCACGCGGCCCGGATCCTCCGCCTCGATCTGCGGGTCGTACAGGAGCACCGCCAGCGTCTCGTCACCCCGCTCGAGGCGCGACACGCCGCGAGTTCGGCCCGAATCCGGCACCTCGATCGGTTGTCCGTCGGGATCGACGAAGCCGTGACCATCGGGTGCCGGAAACGCGAGGGCGAAGGTCGGATCTCGCAGTGCCCGGGCAAGGGTGTTGCGCAACCCCCCGAGCGGCACACCTCGGCCGAGCTCGACCGCCAGATCGGCGATCGAGCCGCGCGCCAGTCGGGTCCGCACGAGACCCATCAAGAGTCCGACGGGGAAAACGACGCCCGCGAGGCCGATGAGCGGATGCTGGAGCGTCGTGCGGAGGAAGCCCCACTCGAGTGGACCGGCACCTGCGAAGTGCCAGGCCACCGTGATGGCGAGCTGGATCGGCGCGGCGACCGTGATCGGCAGGAGTGCCCGGCGCATCGCGGGGCTCGCCCGTCGCCAGTGGCGGACGAGCCCGACGACGACGGCGACGAACAGAAACGGGGTCATGACGACGATGGCGGCGGGCCCGAACAGCCACGCAAGGTCCGCATTGGGCCAGACAACGAATGGGTTGCGCGGCGAGAAGCCCACCTTGTCGAACGGCGGCTTCCAGACGAGCACCCAGGCAAGCCGGCTCGCCAGGATGAATGCATAGGCCCCGCCAACGAGGAGCCGATCGTAGCGATCGGTCAAGCGGCCGCTCGGGAAGGCCAGCACGAGGTGAACGAAGACGACGCTGCCGAGCCCGACCAGAAGCTGGCTGAGGGTCCACGTCAACGACGTCGGGATGACCCAGATGACGCCGACCGCCGCGACGACCAGGTACAGGAGGAAGAGCTTCCACATCGGCCCGTCCGGATCGCGCCGGTAGGTGACCAGCAGTGCAGCCATCCACAACAGGTCGATGACGAAGAACCAGACTTGGTTCGCGAGCGACCACGATGGTCCCAGTCCGTAGGGCCACAGAAGCGGCGCGAAGTGTTGGACCGCGGCAAGGGCGACGCCGAGCGCAGCCAGGACGGCGAGGCGCTCCGCGCGGCTGCTCATTGCGGGGGCGGAATGTCGAGAACCGCGGGTCGAGGCCTGACGACGCCGGCCAGTCCCCAGCCGAGGACACCGGCCGTAAAGGCGACGCCGAGAAGAAGCGTAGGCGTCCACCCGATGCCGGTCGTGGCGAGAACGGTCGCGCCTGCACCCAGGACGATAACAACGGGCGCCGCGACGGCTGCCCCCAGTGCCTTCCGGTGGGCCGGTGCGATTCTGACGACGAGGTCGACGATGAGCCCGCCCAGAATCGAGGCCGGAACGAAGCGCCATTGATCGAACTGGCTCGCAGCGAGCGCCGTTGCAATCCCCATGACGAGCGCAAAGCTCCCGAACGGCGGCCTGATCGAAACGAGGACGAGCGCGACGACGGCGATGACTGCGGCCTGGATTAGCAGCGAGGCGACGGCGAGGTCGTGCCGGACCAGCGAATCGGCTGAGGCCGGCGGGTATTCGGCACGCGAAAAGACGATCCGTCCATCCGGGCCCCAGGATCCGTCCCACACGTGTTCGGACGTCGCCGCGCTGCGGCTCAAGTTCCGGAGATCCGTCCCGTCGGCGGCCATCGACCAGGTCTCCGCCTCGCCGCTCCGCCAGGACTCGAACGTGATCCGGCTGCTGTCGGGCGACCAGCTCGGCCCGAGGTTGCCGGCCGGGTCGTCGGTCAGCTGGATGACGTCGCTACCATCGGCGGCCATGACGAACACCTGGGCGATGCCGGTTCGGTCCGAGGTGAACGCGATCCTGGTCCCGTCGCGAGACCAGGCCGGTGACCAGTCCTCGGCTGGGTTAGTCGTCAGGCGGACCGGGTTCGATCTGTCGGCGTTTACAACGTAGATTTCCGTGTCGCCGTCGCGCGTGGCGTCGAAGGCGACCCGGTCGCCAGCAGGCGACCAGCTCCCTGACCGGTCGTCGCCGGGCGCTTCCGTGATCGGCTTCGGTCCGCTGGCGTCGTCGAGACTGACAAGCCACAAGTCGGCGTCGGGTCGTACCGTCCCGGATCCCGCGTCGAATCCCGGTCCGAGCGGCCCGAACCCAGTATCGCGGCCGACCGGTCCGGTCGACATCCAGGGGCCGCCCTGAACCTCCTGGGTATACGAGACGAATGCGCCGTCCGGAGTCCATCGCGGAAGCCACTGCATGCCATCACCCCCGACCAAGACTCGCTGGCCGGATCCGTCGGCGTTGGCGATCCAGACATCGACCTCGACCTCGTCGTTCCCGGCGTTCTGTTCGCCATGCGACCTGGCGAACGCGATCCTCGCCCCGTCCGGCGACCAGGCAGGCAGGGTCAGGTCGATGCCTTCGCCGGCTTCGATGAGCCGCGTCTGGTGGCTCCCATCGGCGTCCATGACCCAGATCTCGGAGTTGTCCTGGCTGGTGTCGGGAGCGCGTTCGAGCCATGGGTTGACGGCCGGATGAAACGCGCCTGGCACACTCACAAGGGAGAGGACGAGGCCGGCCGAGATGATCGCCGGGAGCCCAGCAGAGCCCGGCTCTGCTAAAAGGACGGCCGCCCGGAGTGGGCCAACGGCAACGAGGACCACCCCAACAAGAAGAAGGATCCTGCTCGGCGCAAACCCACTCTCGATGCCGAGCTCGATCCCGACGCCCTCGCGCCAGGCAACGTCGACGACCAGGTAGGCGAGGATGACCAATAGGCCAGCCCCGAGGGTGCCGTGACCGCTCGGGAGCGCCTGGCGCCAGGAGCGTCCGGAGCGGACCGCCCGAACGGCGAGGCCAGCGCAGAGGACCGCGAGCGCGAGGATCCCGGAGTACGCGACGACGTGATACGGCGACAGGCCGACGTCGTCGGCGAGTCCCTGGTTGAGGGCACGGACCACAAGGAAGAGCCCGCCGATGATCCAGGCGGCGAGGCCAACCTCGAGCCACGCGAACCTGCCACCGGCGCTGCCGTCGCCCTCGGCTTGGTGGGACACGTCTGTCACGCCCACTCCCTCAGCGATCGAAGCCACGAGCCTGATCCCTCCACCATCCTATCGCCGGGTCGAAGCCTCGGCGGAGGCCATCACGGGATCCCCGGTTCCGGAACCGGAAGCGGCTCGACGGCCACACCTGTGATGCCCGTGGCAAACCAGAGAATCACCAGGAGCGCGACGATGAACGTCACGACGAAGAGTCTGGCCATCATTAGGACGTGCTCGGGATTCGTCCGGTTGTGTCGGTAGTACATCTCCGGTCCTCCCCATCAGCCAATTACGGGTGGCGGCGCCGGCAGCGGACCTGCCGGGACACCGCCCGCGCTCGCGGCGATCGTGACGAGCGCAGAGATGACGACGATCAGGACAGCGCTCACGAGGATCACGAGCAGCTGTCGACGGGCGTCGGGTCGATTTGTCGGGTAGTGCGTCATCGTCCTGTCCTCCTGATCAGTTTCGGTGGCCTCAGGCTAGGAGCGGAGGGCGGCCGGGTCAGCCGTGCCGGCCCGCGCGGGCGACGACATGAATCGAGGGTCTGCACCTGTCCCGGATGGCCCGCCTGTGGGAGGATGCCGCCGTGCGGAACGAGGGCACGGCACCGATCCGGATCGTCCTCGCCGACGATGCCGTCCTGCTCCGCGAGGCTCTGGCGTCCGCCCTTGCTGCGGCAGGCTTCGACGTCGCCGGCCAGGCAGCGGACGTGCCCGCACTCCTCGAACTCGTGGAGCAAGAGAGTCCCGACCTCGCGATCGTCGATGTCCGCATGCCGCCCACGCATACGACTGAAGGCCTGGAGGCGGCGCGCCAGATTCGGGCGGCGCACCCTGGTGTGGCGATCCTCGTACTCTCCCAGTACGTCGAGACTCGCTACGCCGTCGAGCTGCTCCGAGACGATCCGTCCGGGATCGGCTACCTGCTCAAGGATCGGGTCACGCGGGTCGCGGACCTGGCGGACGCGGTCCGGCGCGTCGCCGCGGGCGGTTCCGTGATCGACCCGGAGGTCGTCGGCCGGCTCCTCGGCCGGCCGCGCGGGCGCTCAGCCCTCGACGAACTGACGCCGCGCGAGCGCGAGATCCTGGGCTTGATGGCGGAGGGCCGTTCGAACCAGGCAATCGCGGAACGCGCGGGGCTCGAACTCAAGACGATCGAGGGCCATGTCCGGGCCATCTTCTCCAAGCTGAGTCTCGAGCCGGCGCTCGAGGACCACAGGCGCGTGCTCGCCGTCCTCGCCTATCTCCGCAGCTGACCGTGCGGCCTCAGGTAGACGCGCCGGCGGGGTGATGCCGGTAGAACTCGATCGGCTCGGGGGCGAGCGGCGTGTTGCCGAGGATCAGGTCGGCCGCCTTCTCGGCGAGCATCATCACCGGGGCGTAGATGTTGCCGTTCGTGACGTAGGGCATGGCGCTCGCGTCGACGACCCGGAGCCCGTCGAGGCCGTGAACCCGCATCGTGAGCGGATCCGTGACGGACATGGCGTCCGTGCCCATCCGCGCGGTGCACGAGGGATGCAGCGCCGTCTCGGCGTCGCGCGCGACCCAGTCGAGGATCTCCTGGTCGGTCTCGACGCCCGCGCCCGGGGACGTCTCGCCGCCGTCGAACTCAGCCAGGGCCGGCTGGCCGAGGATCCGCCGGGCGACCCGCACCGCCTCCACCCACTCGCGCCGGTCCTGGCCGGTGGACAGGTAGTTGAAGCGGAGCGCCGGGTGGACGGTTGGGTCGGACGAGGTGATCTTCACCGAGCCGCGCGCGTCGGAGTACATCGGCCCGACATGGACCTGGTAGCCGTGGCCGCCTTTCGGCCCGGTGCCGTCGTAGCGGATCGAGAGCGGCAGGAAATGGAACATGAGGTTGGGGTAGGCGACCTCGTCGTTGCTCCGGACGAAGCCGCCGCCCTCGAAGTGGTTCGTCGCACCGGGGCCGCGGCGGAAGAACAGCCACTGGAAGCCGATCCACGGCTTGCGCCAGTCGGCGAGCGCCGGCTGCATCGAGACGGGCCTGGTGCTCCTGTGCTGGATGTAGACCTCGAGATGGTCCTGCAGGTGCTCACCGACGCCGGGCAGGTCGTGCGCGGGGAGAACGCCGAGCGCGCTCAGCTCCTCCGCGTTGCCGATGCCACTCAGCTGGAGTAGCTGCGGCGAATTGATCGCCCCGCCGGCGAGGATCACCTCCTTGCCGAGGATGCGCTCCCGATACCGACCGAATACGACCTCGACGCCGAGCGCCTTCCTGTCCTGGATCAGCACCCGGGTGACGAGACGCCGGGTCTGCACGGAGAGGTTGGGACGCCCCATGACCGGGTGCAGATAGGCCCTCGCCGCGCTCAACCGCCGGCCGCGGCGGATGTTCCGGTCGAACTTCGCGAAGCCCTCCTGGCGGTAGCCGTTGACGTCGTCGGTCGGCGGATAGCCGGCCTGCTTCGTCGCCTCGAAGAACGCGCTGAACAGCGGGTTCGTCGCCGGCCCGCGTTCGAGGCCGAGCGGACCGCCATGGCCGCGAAACGGGTCGGCCGGTTCGGCCGCCAGGCAGTCCTCCATCCGCTTGAAGTAGGGCAGGCAGTGGGCGTAGTCCCAAGACTCCATCCCGGGATCGGCCCCCCAGCGCTCGTAGTCGAGCGGATTGCCGCGCTGGAAGATCATCCCGTTGATGCTGCTGCTGCCACCGAGGACCTTGCCCCGGGCGTGATAGATGCGCCGGCCGTTCATGAACGGCTCGGGCTCCGACTCGTACTTCCAGTCGTAAAACCGGCTGCCGATCGGATAAGCCAGGGCCGCGGGCATCTGGATGAAGACGTCGAACCGGTAGTCGGGCCGGCCGGCCTCCAGGACGAGGACACGGTTCGCCGGATCGGCGCTGAGTCGATTCGCGAGCGCGCAGCCGGCCGATCCGCCGCCGACGATGATGAAGTCCCAGGGCCTCTCTGCCATGGCCGACGATGCTACCGCGAAGGCGGGCGCATCGGATGAGTCAGCGCGGCGGTCGCCAGGACGTCCACGGCGATGTTCGCCCGCCCATGAACGTCGTGACGAACTGGCCGCGGACCCATGGGATCCGAGCGATCGGTTCCATCAGGGCATCCCGGGCCCAGCCAATCGGCACGAGGTCGGATTGGAAGACCGGGGTCATGAAGCGCGAGCACCACGTGTAGTACCGGACGTGGGCCGCGCGCGATGATGCGTAGGCCTGGAGGGCGCTCACAGCATCGGGACCCGAAACATGCTAATCACTGATAACAAGAATAGGCCGCCCGATCATGGAGTCAACGGGAATTCGAAGAAGCCGGACGGAGCCCGAAGGCTGCCGTCCGGCTCGGAGGCGAGGAGGGTTCGGTCTAGACCTCCTGGCGATCGAAGACCACCTTCGCGCCGATGGCCAGGACGACCATCGACGCAAGGAAGCCCACGAGCGTGAGCGTCGAGGCTGGCTGGCCGGTCGCGACCGCCATCGCCCAGCCGCCGATCGCGGTCGGGGATGCTTCGGCGGCGATCGGCAGCACGGCGCCGATCACTGATGGGAGGAACATGACGACGAAGCCGATGCCGGCGATGCCGCCGGTGCTTTTGAGGAAGGTCCCTAGGAACAGCGTCAGGGCGACATAGAACGCCGGCAGCGTGACGTACAGCACCCCGAAGGTGCCGACCCTCGCGAGATCCGGAAGGCCGCCGTAGACGACCGTCGAGATGCCGCTCGAGATGGCCAGCGGTACGAAAATGGCCACGATAGAGAAGACGACAACAGCAGCCAGCCACTTGGCCGCGAGGATGCTGGTCGGTGAGACCGGCAGCGTCAGGCCCCAGGCCAGCGTGCCGCGATCGCGCTCTCCGGAAATGAGGCTCATCGAAGCCAGCAGGGCCATGACCGCGACCGTCGCTCCGCCCCAGCCCAGGAGGACGTTGACTGTCGGGTCCATCGAGAGCGGCGGGCCGCCCGTCTCGCCGGATGCGCCGACGATGTAGGGGATGACGGTCGTGAAGATCGCCGAGGCCAGCGCAACGCCGCCGACGACGAGGGCGCGACGGCCGCGGACCCATTCGCGGATTTCCTTTCGGAGGACGGTTCCGAAGCCGAGGAACATCCCGCCCCGGGCGGAGGCCCGGGCGGTGGCGGGCCCGAGGGCCAGAGACTGGGCGTTCATGCTGCTACTTCCTTCTTGTCGATGAGCTTCAGGAAGACCGTCTCTAGATCGAGCGTCTCCTCGGAGTTGCTGATGAGGGTGAGACCCGCCGCGACGGCGAAGCCAGTGATGGAGCGCTGGGCGTGGGCGGACGCGCCAACCAGGGTCGAAACGTCGAACGTCGTGTTCGCGCCATCGCGAGAAACGATCGTCACAGAAGCGACACCCGGGAGCTGGCGAAGGCCGATCACGGTGTCATGGTCGGCGCCACCAAGGACGACCTTGAGGGTGTCCTTCGTGAACGAGCCGAGCAAGACCTGCGTCGGTGCGGACTTGATGAGGCGGCCGTGATCGAGGATCGCGACGTGGTCGCTGACCCGCTGGACGTCGTCGAGGATGTGGGTCGAGTAGAAGACCGTCGTCTCGCCCTTTAGCTCGCGCATCAGGTCGAGGACGTCCTTCCGGCCGATCGGGTCGAGGGCCGACACCGGCTCGTCGAGGAGGATGACGGCAGGTCGGCCGACGAGAGCCTGGGCGATCCCGAGGCGCTGGCGCATGCCGCCCGAGTAGGTGGAGGTTCGACGATCCGCGGCGTCGGCGATGCCGACGCGCTCGAGGAGCTGGCCGATCCAGCGATCCCGGTTGGCATCCGAACCGTGGAGGCGGGCGACGTACTGGAGCGTCTCACGGCCGGTCATCCAGCCGTAGAAACGCGGGTCCTGGGCGAGGTAGCCCAGCTCGCGGCGATGGTCGCCGGCCGCTGACACCTGTACGCCGTTGATGCTGGCGTCGCCGGCGGTCGGGCGGGCGAGACCGGCAAGGATCTTGAGCGCCGTCGTCTTCCCGGCCCCGTTCGGGCCGAGGAAGCCGAAGATCGTGCCGCCGGGCACGTCGAGGGTGAGATCGGTCAGCGCCTGAACGCCCTTGTAGTGCTTCGTCAGGCCGACCATCGAGATGGCGTTGGACATTTGATGACTCCTGCGTGGAGGTGGGGTGGTCGCTGTTGCGATTGATCCAGAGTGGGATCGGCGCGGCGCCGGAACATCGGGGCGATCCCGCGGCGGCCGGCAGGGTCTGCCCCTAACCGGCCTTGGCGGACGTGGGCCCGGACGTGCAGAAGCGACGCCCGGGTGGGCGTCGCTTCGACTGGGGAGAGGATGGCGGGCCGGCCGTTCCGGCCGAAGGTGTTCAGATGGCCAGGAGTAGGCGGCGAATCCTGTTTGCGGGTCGGGCGGTCCGGAGTGTGCTTTCTGCCTTGGCGGCAGTCAGGTGGGTCGCGAGTTGGCGAGTCGCGATCTCGATTTCTCGGTCCGCCTGGACGCCCTCGACGAGGAGGTGGTTGAGGTTCATCGTGAGGCTCCCTTCGAGTATTCGATGTCGATGTCGTTGTCGGTCGGCAGGCGCCAGTTGGCTTCGGCCGGGAGGATCCTGTCAGCGGTCTCGCCGGTCGCGATTGCCTGGCTGGCGAAGTAGGCGGCGCGACGAGTGGAGATGATCCGGGCGTCCTTGCAGGCGCACCCATCGACGAGGCAGGCTCGCCGTGACGGCTGTGTGTCGGTGATCGTGGTCTCCGGTCCGTTCATGGCTCCTGCTCCCTTCTCGGCCACCGTGGAGGCGGTCGGTTGATTGCTGGAGCGTGGTCCCGGACGGCGCCTGGTTCATCGGGGAAGTCCCCCGTTTGCTGGAGGGCAGGCCCCGCGGTCGGATCAGGGTCTACCCGGACGGACAGCCGGCCCGCGCCCGATTCGGTGCTATTCGTGCTTAGGCATGGGAGGGCGTGGCAGGATGGCCGGGTGCGCTGCCTGACCGTCACAGGCGTGTGGCCAGAACCGTGACCAGCACGACCGATCGTCGCCTCCGCCAGCTGACGCTCGTGGCCGCTCCGCTTCTGCTGCTGGCGAGCCTCGCCTACCTGGTCGTGAGCGGGGCGTCACCACTTCGGCTCGCGGTCAACGGCATCGTCTGCGCGGCGTTCCTCGCGACGGGGCTGCTCGCCTGGGCGCGACGGCCGGCCAACCGGACTGGCCGGGTCATGGTCGCGACCGGACTGTTCCTGCTCCTCGATCCATTGCAGGACGGGGCTGTGCCGGCACTGGCTCCGATCGGTCTGGTCGCGACGACCGTGTCCGACATCCTGCTCGCTTACCTGATCCTGGCGTTTCCGTGGGGCACCCTGCGATCGAACTTCCATCGGGTGTTTCTCGGCCTGAGCGCCGTCGCGCTGCTCTCGGCGAACCTCGCCGCCTACGCGAGCTTCGACCCGCGGGCCTCCGGCGGCGACTACGACAATCCATTTCTCCTGATCCGCGATCCGGGCTTGGCAGAGGCGGCGATGACGCTGTCCAGGCTCGCCAGCATCGTCGTCCTGGTCGGTCTCCTCGGCATCTTCGCCGCCCGCTGGGCACGCGCCTCTGGCCCCGCGAGGCGGACGTACTCACCAGTGCTCATCCCAGCGACCGTGCTGGTGATCGCGATCATGGTCTCGACGATCCTGAGCGCATTCCCCGTTCCGGACGATCTCAGCCTGGTCGCGGGCGTCACGCAGGCCCTCGCCCGAGCCTTCATTCCGGTGGGATTTCTCGTCGGGCTCCTGCGGACGCGAATGGCCCGCTCGGCAATCGCCGATCTCGTCGTGGAGCTGGGCGAAACGCCCGCCCCGGCGCGACTTCGCGATGCGCTGGCGAACGCTCTCGGCGACACGAGTCTGACGGTCGCCTACTGGTCACCTGCCGTCGACGCGTACGTCGCGGCAGACGGAGCGCCGACCGAGTTGCCCACCGAAGAGTCTGGTCGGGCCGTGACCTTCCTGGAGCGCGACGGCCAGCCGATCGCGGCGATCCTGCACGACCCGGTGCTGCTCGATGACCCCGGCCTCGTGGCGTCCGTGGCCAGTGCGATGCGGCTGTCGGTCGAGAACGAACGCCTCCAGGCCGAGGTCGAAGCCCAGCTGGGCGAGGTCCGCGAGTCGCGAGCGCGCATCGTGGCCGCCGGTGATGCCGAGCGAAAGCGCGTCGAGCGAGATCTCCACGACGGCGCCCAGCAACGCCTGGTCTCGCTGACGCTCGCGCTTCGCCTTGCCAAGCTCAAGCTGGGCGACGATGGCGACCCCGAGCTTCGGCTGAGCCTCGACCAGGCGTCGGATGAGGCGCGCTCGGCGCTCGCTGAGCTGCGCGAACTGGCCCGCGGGATCCATCCCCAGATCCTGACCGAGGCGGGCCTGGGATCGGCGATCGAATTGCTGGCCGACCGGTCGTCGGTGGACGTGGCCATCGATCTCGCGACAGACAGGCGGTTCTCGCCGGCCGTCGAAGCCGCAGCCTATTTCGTCGTCTCCGAGGCCCTCGCGAACGTCGCCAAGTACGCGGGTGCCAGCCGCGCGCTCGTCCGGCTCGACTGGCAGAACGACGAGCTGACCGTCGAGATTTCCGACGACGGCGTCGGCGGCGCCGAGCCCGGTGCCGGCGGCGGCCTCCGTGGCTTGGCCGATCGGCTGTCGGCGATCGACGGCCGTCTCGAGATCGTCAGCCCGACCGGTGGAGGGACGCGGCTGCTCGCCCACATTCCAACCGGAACTCCCGCCGCGATGCCGGGTTAACCCTGTGGAACTGCGTCTCGAGGCATGACACGATCGGGGGCATGAGCACGATTCTCATAGTTGACGACCACGCCGGCTTCCGGGTCCAGGCTCGCGCCCTGCTCGAGGCGGATGGCTTTGTCGTGATCGGCGAGGCGGTCGATGGCGCGACCGGTCTCACGGCGGCGCGCGCACTAAGGCCTGACCTCGTCCTGCTGGACGTCGGCCTTCCCGACATCGAGGGCTTCGACGTCGCCCGCGAGCTCGCGATCGACGGGCCGCCACCCTTGGTCGTGCTGACCTCGAGCCGGGAGGCCAGCGCGTTTGGGCCGCGGCTGACGACCAGCGGCGCGCTCGGCTTCATCCCGAAGGACGAGTTGTCCGGCGCCGCGATCCGGGCATTGGCCCAGATCCAGTGACGCTGCGACTAGTCCTCGCCGACGACTCGCTACTCCTGCGCGAGGGGATCGCCCGGCTCCTGACCGAAGCCGGCTTCGAGATCGTGGGCCAGGCCGGAACGGCCGATGAGCTGCTGGCCGCCGTTCGCGAACATCGACCCGATGTCGCGCTCGTGGACATCCGGATGCCACCGACCCACACCGACGAGGGTCTCAAGGCCGCCGAGGCGATCCGAGCCGAGCACGGGACCGCTGTCGGCATCCTCGTCCTGTCGCAATACGTCGAAACCACGTTCGCCCTGCGACTCGTCGCGGACGGGGCAGGCGGCGTCGGCTATCTGCTCAAAGACCGCGTCGAGGACCTCGACGACTTCGCCGATGCGATCCGCCGGATCGCCCGGGGCGGATCCGTGATCGATCCGGAGGTCGTCGCCCAGCTCGTCGGCCGGCGGCGGGCGAAGGTGCCGCTCGACGACCTGACAGAGCGCGAGCGAGAGGTCCTGGCGCTCATGGCCGAGGGCCGTTCGAACCAGGCGATCTGCGACAGCCTCTTCCTTGCGCCGAAGACCGTCGAGGCCCACATCGCGAACATCTTTTCGAAGCTCGAGCTGCTGCCCGCCCCCGACGATCACCGCCGAGTGCTGGCGGTCCTGGCGCACCTTCGCGGCTGAGCGCTCGCGACCCCTTGCCCGGCTAGGATGCGTGCGACCCGGCGAGTCGAGACCGGCGCAATCAAGGCGGAGAAGATCCATGCCGAAGCCAGTCAGACCGTCGGCGCATCCGATCAACCGAAAGCTCGAGGACGAGGCGCCGTTCGGCGCACGGGTCGCGGATCGCGTTACCGGCTTCATCGGCAGCTGGCGCTTCATCGCCATCCAGACGGTCATCGTCCTCATCTGGATCGCCGGCAACGTCTACCTGCTCTTCAACTTCGACCCGTATCCGTTCATCCTGCTCAACCTCGCCTTCTCCACCCAGGCGGCCTACGCGGCTCCGCTCATCCTGCTGGCCACGAACCGGGCATCGCTCCGGGATCGGCTGACGCTCGAGCACGCGTCCGAGGAGGCCGACTTCGAGGAGGTGCAGAACGAGCAGCTCCTGCGCGGCAACCGCGAAATCCTCGACCACGTGGATCGGCTGGAGCACCAGATCATCAACCTGGAGAAGCGGATCCTCGAGCGCCTCGAGAACAGCTCGACGTGACAACCTGCTGGAACCCCGGTCGCGGCCAGTAGTAAGGCCGTCGGCCGTCTGCAGTCGAGCATCGAGGCTGCGAAGGCCAACCGGGAGTACCACCTGGCGTCGCGGCTGAGCCAGCGAATGGCCGCCCTTTGCGGTACGAACACCGTCAAGGCCCAGCTCGACTTCTGCAACTGATCGCGCGGCGATCGCCACATCGTGGCCGGCCGGGTGACCATCGTCCCTCGGCCGGCTCGCCGAATTACCGGCCGGTGACCCGCCGGATCTCGGCGCTGATCGCCGGGACGACCTGGTGGAGGTCGCCAATCACCGCGTAGTCGGCGACCGACATGATCGGCGCGTCAGGGTCCGTGTTGATCGCCAGGATCCGCTTGGCCGCCTTGGCCCCGACGATGTGCTGGATCGCGCCGCTGATCCCACAGGCGATGTACAGGTCCGGGGCGATGCGGAGCCCGGTCTGGCCGATCTGCTGGGAGTGCGGACGCCAGCCGGAGCTCGTCACGACGCGGGACACTCCGACCGCCGCTCCGAGGAGCGCGGCGAGCTCCTCCAGCTCGCTGAACGCCTCCGGGCTGCCGACACCGCGGCCCCCACCGACGACGACTCGCGCGTCGGTCAGCGAGATTCCCGCTCGATCTGGTTCGAGCCGGCGGGCGACGGCGACGCGGAGGTCGTCGTCTGTCAGCGTCGGGGCGAAGGGCTCTACGCTGGGGGCGCTGCCGCCGGGCGCAGGCTCCTCGATCGCGAAGGCATGGGGAGCGACCGTCAGGAGCTTCGCCAGCGCGTCGAGAACTGCATCCTCGAGTAGGCTCCCGGCCCAGCGCTGGCGGGTGAGCCGAAGAGGATCGCCTGGCTCGACCTCCGTGACGTTCGCGGCGAGCGGCAGCTCCGTCCGGGCGCCGAGGTGGGCCATAACTTCGTTGCCGCGGTCGCTGCCGGCAGCCAGCACGACCGATGGGGCGTGAGCCGCCATGAGCTGGGCGATCGACAGGGCCCAGGCGACCGGCGCGAAGGCGTCCAGGCGTTCATCCTCGACCACGTGGGCCACGGCGATGCCGCGTCCCGCGAGCTGGGCGGCGGCTGCCCGCGCCCCGGCGCCGAGCAGTACAGCGTGAACGGGCTCGCTGGCTGCGGCGCCAAGGCGGCTGGCGAGGCCCAGCATCTCGAGCGACAGGCGCTCCGGCCGACCGTCTGCGTGCTCGACGAGCCCCAGGATCATCGGCTGATCACTCCCAGTCGGGTCAGCAGCTCGACCACCGCCGGCGCCGCCGCGGCTCCTTCGCCGATCACCTCGACCGTGCTCTCGTTGCCCTCCGGGAGCCGCAGTCGCTCCTTCTTCGGACCGCCCGGCCGCGCCTGAGGCGTCATCCGGACGACCTCCTTCTTCTTTGCCCGGAGCCGTCCCGGCACCGACGGATAACGCGGCAGGTTCAGCCCCTCCTTGACCGCCGAGCACGGCCGGCAGCGGCAACTCGAACACCTCCCAGCCTCCGGCGGCCTCACGGCGGGCGACGACCTGTCCGTCGAGGACCTCGATCGCCTTGATGCCGGTCACGCAGGGCCGGCCGAGCGCGGTGGCCACCCGGATCCCGACCTGGAAGTCGCCGGTATCGGCCGCCTCGTTCCCGAACAGGAGCAGGTCGAACGTCTCGCCCTCGGCCTCGAGGGCCCGGATCGCGTCGACGATCGCGCCTGCCGTGGCCATGGGATCCCAGTCGCTACCGTCGGTCTCGAGCAGCACCGCCCTCTCGATCCCGATCGCCATCGCGTCGCGGAGCTGTTCGCTGGCGACCTCCGGACCGAGCGTCAGGACTGTCGAGCTGCCGCCCTGCGCCTCCACGATCCGGACGGCCTCCTCGACGGCGCATTCTTCGTGCGGACTCACCGTGAAGCCCAGGTAGCGCGTGTCGATGTCCCGGCCGTCCGGCGTCAACGTGATCCGGCCGCCCGTCGCCGGGACCCGCTTGATGCAGACGAGGATGTTCAATCCCGTCAGCTCCGGATCCGGGTGTTCTCCGGGTCGAACAGCGGCCTGCTGCCGGCCACGGCAACGGTCACCGGGTAGCGCTCGCCGAAGTACTCGACCGCGAGTTTCGTGCCCTCGTTCGCGTACTCGGGCGGGAGGTACGACATCAGGAGGTGCTTTCCGACCGACGGGCCGGACCCGGCGCTCGTTACATACGAGCGGCGGCCCTTCGCGTCGACGAGTGGCGCGCCGTCGGGCGTGAGGATCGGCTCGCGGCCAAGCATGTAGCGCTTGACCCCGGACGCCGACGTCGGATCATCGAGGGTCAGCGGTCGAGAGGATCGCGGCCGGCGCGGCCGCGCGCTGACGGAGGTACGCCTCTCGGCCGATGAAGTCGTGGTCCTTGACCGACGGGCGGGCCATGCCGGCCTCGACGAGGTCGTACTCGAGCTCGAGCTCGTTGCCGTGGGCGCGGTAGCCCTTCTCGATCCGAGCGGTCACGGCGTATGTCCCGATCCCGACGGGAACCAGCCCGTGGGGCTTGCCGGCATCCCACAGCGCGTCCCAGACGCGGAGGCCCTGCTCGATCGGGACGTAGATCTCCCAGCCCAGCTCGCCGACGTAGCTGATCCGCGAGGCCAGTGTTCGGACGCCGTTGATGTCGATCGGCTTCGATGTCAGGAACGGGAACCCGGCGTGGCTCATGTCGGCCGTGGTCGCGGCCGAAACGACGTCCCGGGCCCGCGGCCCCCAGACCCCGATCGTCGTCCACTGGTTGGTGGCGTCATGGAGCTGGGCGGACCCGTCGGCGGGGAGCGCATCCGTGAAGATCTTCTTGTCGCGCATGCCCATCCCGCCGCCGGTCACGACCCGGAAGCGGTCGCTCGCGAGGCGCATGATCGTCAGATCGGCGAGGATTCCGCCGGCGGCGTTGAGGAGTGGCGTGTAGACCGTCCGGCCGGGTGCGACGTCGATCTTGTTGACCGCCAGCCGCTCGAGGTACTCGCAGGCGCCGGGCCCGGTAACGTCAAAGATCACGAACGCCGAGAGATCAACGATGCCGACGCGGTCGCGCATCGCGATGTGCTCAGCGTTGATGATCGGCGACCACCAGCGCGACTCCCATTCGGCTTCGCGGGGCATGACCCGGTCGCCGTACTCGTCGAGAAGGGGCTTGTTGGCCTCGTACCAATACGGCCGTTCCCAGCCCGCGGCCTCGAAGAACTTCGCCCCCAGATCCTGTTCCCGCGCGTAGAACGGGGAGACGCGGATCGGCCGGTTCGACTCCCACTGCTCGTTCGGGTGGACGATGCCGTACGTCTTGTTGTAGCCCTCTATCGTCCGGGCAGCGATGTGCTGGTCCGTCTTGTGGTGGTCGTAGAAGCGGGCGATGTCCGACCCGTGGGGATCGATCTCCGGCTCACCGTTCGTCATCCACTCCGCGACCGTCTTCGCGATCCCGGGGGCTTCCTTGATCCAGACTGCCGCCACCGACCAGAGGCCCTTGACCTCCGGCGTCTCGCCGATGATCGGGTTGCCGTCCGGCGTCAGCGACAGCAGCCCGTTGATCGCCAGCTTCACCCCGACCGATTCGTCTCCGACGATCTCGGGGAACAGCTCAAGGGCGTCCTCCAGCTGGGGGTCGAAGTCCTCCTGGGTGAACGGCAGCATCGTCGGTGAGAGGGCGGACGCCGCGATCGACGGGATGTCGTCGGCGTCCATCAGAATCGCCCGATGCGCGTACGAGCCGATCTCGAAGCCGTTGCCGTGTTGCCGCTCGTACATGTTCGTGTCCATGTCGCGGACGATCGGATAGCCGACCTCCTTGGTCGCGTTCGCGAACATCGGGACCGGGCCGATGTCGATCATCTGGTGGACGGCCGGCGTGAGCGGGATCGAGGCGCCGGCCAGCCGGGCGATCCGCGGGCTCCAGACCCCGCAGGCGATGACGACGACGTCGGTGTCGATCGTGCCGGCGTCGGTGTGGACGCGCCGGACTCGGCCGCCCTCGACATCGATTCCCGTGACCTCGACGCTGGCGGCGATCGTCAGGGCGCCCATCTCCTGTGCCCTCTGGCGCATGAGCGTTCCGGCCTGGAGCGAGTCGACGATCCCGACGCCCGGCGTGTAGAACCCGCCGAGGATGACCGACTCCTCGATGAACGGGACCATCGCCTTGACCTCGGCGGGCGTCAGCAGCCGGCTGCCCTCGATGCCCCACGAGGTCGACGACGCCATTCGCCGCTTCAGCTCCTCCATCCGCTCGGGGGTTCGGGCGACTTCGATTCCGCCGGTCTCGTCGTACACGCCGAGCTCTCGATACTGGCGGGCGCTCTCGATCGTGAACGCGGCCATTTCCTTGCCGTGGTCGGTCAGGAAGATGAAGTTCGACGCGTGGCCGGTCGAGCCGCCGGGGTTCGGCAGCATGCCCTTCTCGAGGAGGACGATGTCCCGCCACCCGAGACGGGCGAGGTGGTAGGCCATGCTGTTGCCGACGATGCCGGCGCCGATGACCACGGCGCGGGCCTGGTCGGGAAGCACACTCATGCGCGAAGAATCCTCCGGGCCTCCGCCCTGGGCCGATCGTCTGGCGTGGTTCGGTCGGTGACGGCAGGGCGAGAGTATCGCTCCCCGCCGTCGGTGGCGCACATCGGCCGCGCCGCCATCCGGTTCCCACACGCCCGCCGTCGTGGTGTACCTTCCAGCGACGCGTCATTGCCGTGCAGGGAGCCGTCGAATGACCACCGTCGCCGAGCCGCCCGCCACCGGCCCGTCCGGGTCTCCGGCCGCCGGGACCGCGACGATCTCGGTCAAGGGACTCTGGAAGGTCTTCGGGCCGATCGAGGACAAGCTCATCGGCACGCCGGATGCCGACCTCTCCACGGCTGAGCTCCGCCGGAAGCATGGCTCAACGGTCGCCGTCCGCGACGTTTCGTTCGACGTCCGGCCGGGCGAGATCTTCGTCGTCATGGGCCTGTCCGGAAGCGGCAAGTCCACGCTGATCCGCTGCCTGACCCGCCTCATCGAGCCGACCGCCGGCGAGATCCTGCTCGACGGCGAGGACATCCGAAAAGCAGATGCGCCGCGGCTGCGCGAACTGCGCCGCCGCAAGTTCTCGATGGTCTTCCAGCACTTCGGCCTGCTGCCGCATCGGCGGGTGCTCGACAACGTCGCATACGGGCTGGAGATTCGTGGGGAGTCGCGAGCGCGGCGGCATGCCCGGGCGGAAGAGATCCTCTCGCTCGTTGGCCTGGAGGGCAACGCCAACAGCTACCCTGACCAGCTCTCAGGCGGGATGCAGCAGCGCGTCGGCCTTGCCCGGGCCCTGGCCGTCGACCCCGAGGTAATGTTCTTCGACGAGCCGTTCAGCGCACTCGACCCGCTCATCCGCCGCGACATGCAGAACGAGGTGATCCGGCTCCACCAGGAAGTCGGGAAGACGATGATCTTCATCACCCACGATCTCGCCGAGGCGCTGAAGCTGGGCGACCACGTGGTGATCATGCGCGACGGCCGGATCATCCAGGCGGGACGGCCGGAGGACGTCGTCGGCGCACCGGTCGACGACTACGTCCGCGACTTCGTCCAGGACGTCGTGAAGTCGCACGTCCTCACGCTGCGTTGGGTCATGCGCGACCCGCGCCCGGACGATCCGCTCGACGGCCCGGAATTCCCGCCGACCGCGGTCATCCGGACGGCCGTCCATGCGGCCACCTCGACCGACAAGCCGATCCGGGTCGTCGATGGCGGTCGGCTCGTTGGCGTCGTCGATCGCGCCAACATCCTGACCGCGATCGCGGGCGCCGAGGGCGAATAGGCGATGACCGCCGTCGGTGTCGCGGCCAGCCGCCTGGTCCCCGGCATTCCTCGATCGGTGTGGGCGCTGATCGGTGCCGTGGTCGCCGTCGTGCTCTACCTCGCCTTCCGCGGCCAGTACACGCTTCCCCACAACAACGATGCGGACCTCTTCCGGTCGTTGAACGTGCTGCGGGAAACGGTCGAGGACAACCGCAACAACATTCCCCTCATCACCCCGATCCGGCTGGCCGTCGGTGGGCTCGTCGACTTCTTCATCGGTGGACTGCACGCACTGTCGTGGCCCGGCCTGGTCGCCGTTGCGACCGCGATCGGCCTCGTCATCGGTGGGTGGCGGCTGGCGCTACTCGGGGCGACCGGCTTCATCTCGTTCGGGGTGCTGGGCCTGTGGGAGCCGAGCGTGGACACCCTGGGCCTGACCTTGGCCGCCGTCGTGCTGTCGCTGGCGATCGGCCTGCCGCTGGGCATCCTCGCCGGCCGGAACGACCGATTCCTGCGCCTCGTGACGCCGGTCCTGGACGTCATGCAGATCATGCCGACGTTCGCCTACCTGGCCCCGCTGGCGCTGCTGTTCCTCATCGGCCCTGCGACGGCAGCGATTGCGACGATGATCTACGCCATCCCGCCAGCGATCCGGATCACTGCCCTCGGCATCCGCGGGGTCTCCGCGACGACAGTGGAAGCCGCGACGGCGATGGGCTCGACGAGGCTCCAACTGCTCGGCAAGGTCCAGGTCCCGATGGCCCTCCAGACCATCATTCTCGGCGTCAACCAGACGATGATGATGGCCCTGTCGATGGTCGTGATCACCGTCCTCGTCGATGCCCCCGGACTTGGCAAGAACATCATCCGGGCTCTCCAGCAGGTCGACGTCGGAACGGCGTTCGACGCCGGTCTGGCCATCGTGATCATCGCCGTCATCCTGGATCGCTTCACGACCGCGGCCGGTGAACGAGCCGATCCGCGAGCTCGGGCGATCGCCGGGAAAAGCGGCGGGAACCGGACGCGGCGGCGCATCCTCCTGGCCATCGGCATCGCGGCCGCGGGTATCCTCGTCGGGCGCTTCGTCCTGGACAACCCCGACTTCCCCAAGGCGATCGCGTTCTCGTTCGAGGGCGCGGTCAACGCCGTGGTCACCTGGCTCAGGACGAATGCGACGGGGCTCACCTCCGGCCTGAAGGATGCGATCACCTTCGGCGTGATCAACCCGATCCAGGAAGTCCTGACATCTGCGCCGTGGTGGCTGGTCATTGCGGTGATCGTCGGGATTGCCGCGTTCGGCGGCGGCCTGAGTCCCGCCCTTGCCGCCGGGATCTGCCTCGTCGCGATCATCGGGCTTCAGCTCTGGGAGCACAGCATGGAGACCCTGACGTCCGTCCTCGTCGCGGCGGCGATGACACTGGCCCTCGGGCTGGTCCTCGGGATTGCTTCGGCGCGGAGCCGGCGGTTCTCGGCGGCGCTGCGACCATTGCTCGACATGGCTCAGACCATGCCTGCGTTCGTTTACCTGATCCCCGCCGTCGCGTTGTTCGGCCCCAGCCGGTTCACCGGCATCGTGGCCGCGCTCATTTACGCGGTCCCGCCGGTCATCCGACTCGTCGAAGCCGGGATCAGGACGGTGCCGGTGACGGTCGTCGAGGCGGCGACGGCAGCTGGATCGACGCCACGGCAGTTGCTCTGGAAGGTCCAATTGCCGATGGCCCGCCCGGCACTCCTCCTCGCCGCGAACCAGGGGATCGTCCTCGTCCTGGCGATGGTGGTCGTCGGCGGGCTGGTGGGCGCAGGCGGGCTCGGCTACGACGTGGTCGCGGGATTCGCCAGGCGCGATTTCTTCGGCGAGGGACTTGCAGCGGGGTTCGCGATCGTCCTGCTCGGCATTCTGCTGGACCGGATCACGCAGGGTGCCGGGAAGCGACCGCGGCCAGACGCCCGGACACGGGTCGGCGCGGCGGCAGTTCGGCTGGCCTGACACATGGACGCAACCCGCATTGAGGTCCATGATTGGCAACTTCCGCGGCCGGGCGTTGTCCGACGGCGGGCAGGAGGAGGACAAGTGCGGCAGATGAATGCTTCGATTCGGCGCTTCGCCGTCGTCGTGACGACGCTCGGCCTGGCATTGGCAGCGTGCAGTAGCCCGGGAGGCGGCGCGTCCGCCACACCGGCGTCCTCAGGAGGGACCCCGGCCTCCGCGCCGGCCACCGGCGGGACCGTGAACATCGCGATCAACCCGTGGGTCGGCTACGAGGCGAACGCGGCGGTCGTCGGCAACATCCTCGAGAAGGAGTTGGGGTACACGGTCGTAAAGAAGGACCTCAAGGAGGATGTCTCGTGGCAGGGCTTCGAGACCGGTGAGGTCGACGTCATCATCGAGAATTGGGGTCATCCCGATCTCGAGAAGAAGTACATCGACGAGGACAAGGTCGCCCAGAACGCGGGCGAGACCGGCAACATCGGGATCATCGCCTGGTACGTCCCGAAGTGGCTGGTCGACGAGCATCCCGACATCACCGACTACAAGAACCTCAACAAGTACGCCGACCTGTTCAAGACGTCCGAATTGGGCGACCTTGGCCAGTTCCTGGGCAGCGATCCCTCGTATGTCCAGTACGACGAAGCCCTGATCAAGAACCTCGGCCTGAACTTCAAGGTCATCTTCTCGGGCGGCGAGGCCGCGACGATCACGGCCTTCCAGCAGTCCGTCACCGACAAGAAGCCGCTCATCGGCTACTTCTGGGATCCGCAGTGGCTGCACGCCCAGATCGACCTCGTCAAGGTAAACCTGCCGCCGTACACGCCCGGCTGCGACGCCGACCTTGAGAAGGTTGCCTGCGACTATCCGGAGTACGCGCTCAACAAGATCGTCAGCACGAAGTTCGCGACCGAGGGCGGCAAGGCCTACGAGCTCGTCAAGAACTTCACCTGGACCAATGAGGACCAGAACCTCGTTTCCGACTACATCACGAACCAGAACATGTCGGCCGAGGATGCGGCAGCGAAGTGGATCACCGACAACGAGGCCAAGTGGAAGGCGTGGATGCCCGAGTAGGGCCCCGTCCGCCTGACTGACCCCGAATACGAGCATCGGCCGGCGGCTCACCCGCCGGCCGATGCGAGTTCACAAGGCAAACGGATCGTTGACATATCCATCACACTCTTGACGCACCCTCGCCGGGGCGCTGAAATGCGCCTCACCGGGACATCCGGGCTCAGGGCAAGTCATCCGCGCCGCCGAAGAGAACCCGCGCGATCGCCGTAGGAGGAGATCGGATCGCGCCGGGCCGGTCGCCGCGATGCTCATCCGCGAGACCCCACGCAGCTGGAGAATCGACATTGATCACGAAACGATCGCTGTCCCGAACGCTCGCACCGTTCGCCGCGCTCGCCATCGTCCTGACCGCCTGCACGACCCCCGCCGGCAGTGCGGCCCCTTCGACATCGGCCGCCGCGCCCGCCTCGGCGCCGGCATCACAGGCCGCCTCGGGATCCCCCGCCGCCGGCGGGGTCGACATGGCCGCCCTCGAGGCTGCCGCCAAGGCCGAGGGCAAGCTCACGACGATCGCGCTGCCCGACGACTGGTGCAACTACCGCGAGGTCATCGACACCTTCAAGTCCAAATACGGCCTCGAGGTCAACGAGCTTGACCCGCTTGCCGGATCGGGCGACGAGATTGAGGCGATCAAGGCCAACAAGGACAACCCGGGCGACCAGGCCCCGGATGTGATCGACGTCGGGCTTGCGTTCGGCCCGAGCTCGAAGGCCGAAGGCCTCGTCGCGCCGTACAAGGTCTCGACCTGGGACACGATCCCCGAGTCCGCCAAGGACCCGGACGGTAACTGGTACGGCGACTACTACGGCGTCCTTGCGTTCGAAGTCAACACCGCCGTCGTTGCCAACGTTCCCCAGGATTGGACGGACCTCCTCAAGCCCGAGTACAAGGGCCAGGTCGCCCTCGCCGGCGACCCGCGCACCTCCAGCCAGGCGATCCAGGCGGTCCACGCCGCGGCACTCGCCAACGGCGGCTCGCTCGACGACGCCCAGGCAGGTCTCGACTTCTTCAAGCAGCTGAACGACTCCGGCAACTTCGTGCCCATCATCGCGACCTCGGCAACGATCGCCAACGGGAGCACCCCGATCGCGATCCGCTGGACCTACAACGCCCTCGCGAACCGTGACAGCACGGCCGCCAGCGGCGGTCCGAAGATCGAGGTCGTGGTCCCGAAGTCAGTCCGGTTCGCCGGCGTCTACGTCCAGGCGATCAGTGCCTATGCCCCGCATCCGAAGGCCGCTCAGCTCTGGGAGGAGTTCCTTTACTCCGACGAGGGCCAGAACCTGTGGCTGAAGGGCTACTGCCACCCGATCCGGTACGAGGATCTCGTGGCCAACAATGCTGTCCCGGCCGAGCAGCTGGCCAAGCTCCCGGACGTCGCGGGGGCTGTCTTCCCGAGCCTCGAGCAGCTCGACAAGGCGAAGGCGCTCATCACCGGCCAGTGGGACGCCGTCGTGGGGGCGAACGTCCAGTAGCAGGGAACGACGTCCCGGTCCCCGGGATCTCGGATCGTGGCTGACGCCACGACGCTCAGCGAGCGGGGCACGCCACGGGCGCGCCCCGCTCGTCGCCGCTTCAGCTGGGCGTGGCTGGGCCTCGTCCCGTTCTTCCTGTTCGCCACAGCCTTCATGTTCCTGCCGGTGGCCTACCTGGTCTTCGGCAGCTTCATTGGCCCTGACGGCGCGGTCACGCTCCGCAATTACGGCGATCTCTCGACCGGGGTGATCCCGGGGGCATTCGCGACCAGCATCGAGATCAGCGTCGTGACCGCGATCGCCGGCGGGGTCATCGGCTTCCTGCTCGCATACGCGGTCATCCTCGGCGGACTCCCGAGGTTCCTCGGGGCGGCGTTGATGACGTTCTCCGGAGTCGCCTCGAACTTCGCCGGCGTGCCCCTCGCACTTGCCTTTATCTTCACCCTCGGCGCCCAGGGCTTTGTCACCGTCCAACTGCGTTCGCTGGGCTTCGAGTTTCCGCCGACGCTGCTGACGTCGAAGATCGGGCTCGAAATCACCTACCTGTACTTCCAGTTTCCGCTGATGATCCTGATCATGGCCCCGGCCATCAACGGCCTGAAGCGGGAGTGGCGTGAAGCCGCCGAGAATTCCGGCGCAACATCGAGGCAGTACTGGCGCTACGTCGCGCTGCCGATCCTGACCCCGTCAATCCTCGGCACGATGATCCTCCTGTTCGGGAATTCGTTCGGCGCCCAGGCGACGGCCTTCCAGCTGACTGGCGGGACCCTCAACATCATCACGCTCGTGATCAGCTCCCAGATTCGCGGCGACGTCCTCCACAACCCGGGACTTGGCTACGCCGCTGCGATGGGGATGGTCGTGATCATGGCCATTTCGATCGGGCTGTACTCCATCCTTCAGCGACGGTCCGAACGGTGGCTGCGGTCATGAGCGACACGGTCGGTGCTCGCGCGCCAGGGGCCCGCGACACCGTGTCAAGGAGCGCTCGGCGGCGGCGTCGCGGATTCGGCTCGCCGTGGGCCTGGATCATTTTCGTCCTCGGCGCGGCGTACTTCATCCTGCCGCTGATCGGAACGTTCCTCCACTCCATCCGGACACGGCCGGACATCTTCCTCGCGTATCGCCAGGTCCTGGCCGACCAGAAGTTCGCGATCGGGCTGCTCTACTCCTTCACCATTGGCGTGATCACGATCATCGTGAGCCTGCTGATCATCGTTCCGACCGCCTACTGGGTCCGCCTCCGCGTGCCCCGCCTTCGTCCGGTCGTCGAATTCGTGACGCTGATGCCGTTCGTCATCCCGCCGGTCATCCTCGTCTTCGGGCTCATCCGGGTCTACTCCGCCCGGCCGATCCAGCTGACCGCGACGAGCTTGGGGAGCGACCTGCTGCTCGTGGCCGCGTACGTCGTGCTGTCGTTCCCGTACATGTACCGCGCAGTCGACACGGGCCTCGCCGCGATCGACGTCCGGACGCTCACCGAAGCGGCCCAGAGCATGGGCTCGGGCTGGGCGCGCATCCTGTGGCGGGTGATCTTTCCGAATCTCCGCACGGCCATCCTGTCCGGGGCGTTCCTGACCCTCGCCATCGTCGTCGGCGAGTACACGATCGCGTCGTTCCTCGCCCGTAACGACGCCTTCGGCGTGTACATCTCGCTGCTCGGGCGCACCCAACCGTATACGCCGGCCGCGGTGTCGCTCATCAGTTTCGGGCTCACCTGGCTGGCGATGGGCGCCATCGCGTTCCTTGGACGCGGGACGCGCGGGCAAATCCAGGTCGCGGGCGCGCGGTGACGACCCCGATCCAAGTGAGGGACCAATGACCTTCCTCGAGCTGACGGACATCCAGAAGCGTTTCGGCGACATCGCAGCCGTAGAGGACTTCAACCTGGCGGCAGAGCGAGGCGAGTTCGTCTCGTTTCTTGGGCCGTCCGGCTGCGGCAAGACGACGACGCTCCGGATGATCGCCGGCTTCGAGCAACCGACCGATGGGACGATCGTAGTCGACGGCACCGACATCACTCACCGCCCGCCGAACCGCCGCAACGTCGGCATGGTCTTTCAGTCGTACGCGCTGTTTCCGAACATGTCGGTCGCCGACAATGTCGGCTTCGGCCTGAAGGTCCGCAAGACGCCGAAGGACCAGATCCGGAAGAGGGTCGGCGAGCTGCTCGGGATCATCAACCTGCCCGACAAGGGGGCGAGCTTCCCCTACCAGCTTTCAGGTGGCCAGCAGCAGCGGGTCGCGCTCGCCCGCGCGCTCGCGATCGAGCCTCAGGTCCTTCTCCTCGACGAGCCGCTGTCGGCTCTCGACGCCAAGATCCGGATCGTCCTGCGCAAGGAGATCCGCTCGATCCAGCGCCAGCTCGGGATCACGACGGTCTACGTCACCCACGACCAGGAGGAGGCCCTCTCGCTGTCGGACCGGGTCGTGGTCATGAGCGAAGGGCGGATCGAGCAGATCGGGACGCCGGCCGAGATCTACAACTTCCCGGCGACTCCGTTCGTGGCCTCGTTCGTCGGGACGTTGAACCTGATAGCCGCTCGGGTCGTCGAGGCGGGAACGGGCCGGTTGTCGGCCGAGGGCCAGGAGCTCCGCGCCGCGCGGCCCATCACCGAGGCTCGCGACGGCGGGATCGTGACCCTTGCCCTTCGGCCTGAGAGCATCGAGCTCGGCGAGGGCGGGGGCAGCAACCGTCTCCGGGGCACGGTCGAGGACGTCACCTTCCTCGGCTCGATCGTCCGGACTCGCGTCCGACTTGGCGACGCCGACACGACCGTCTCGCTCGACACGTTCAACGACCCTCACCTGACCCCGCCCGCCATCGACGAGGTCGTCACGCTCTCCTTCCCGCCGGAAGCGAGCCTCGTCATCGGCGCTGGTCCGGCCCCCGAGATCGACGTCGTCGCGGGAGAGTGACGGAAGCCACGCCGTCGCGGCTGCTCGACGGGATCGACCTCGTCATCTTCGACAAGGACGGGACACTGATCGACTTCCAGGCGATGTGGGGCGGCTGGACGATGGAGCTGGGACGGCGACTGGACGGCGCGACGCGCAGACCGGTCTCGGGCGACGTCTTCGCGGCGATCGGCTTCGATCCCGTGAGTGGGCGCATCCGCGCAGGAGCCCCCCTCGCGGTTGCGACGATGGCCGAGCTCGCCGAGGTCATCGCCGCCGTCATCCGCCGCTGGTGCCCGAGCGTGGCGGCTGCGCGGCGCGCCGTCGAAAGCGCGTGGTTCAGGCCGGATCCCGTAGCCTCGGCGATTCCGACAGCGGATCTCGCGACCCTGTTCGGCGAGCTTCGGGATTCCGATCGCCTGATCGCGGTCGCCACGACGGACGACCGGGCCCCGACGGAAGCAACCCTACGCGGGCTCGGTATTCGGGACCACGTGTCGGCGCTCGCCTGCGGTGACGATGGGGTCGGCGTGAAGCCCGACCCGGCAATGATCCTCGCGATCTGCACGGCGCTGCGGGTCGCTCCGGATCGGACTGCCGTCGTGGGCGACACCCCGGCCGACCTGGCGATGGGCCGATCGGCCGGGGCCGGGCGGGTGATCGGGGTGCTGACCGGCGTCGGTGGGCGTGCGGAGCTCGTGCCGCTCGCTGATGCGGTCCTCGGGTCGATCGGGGAGCTGGTCGAGGCCTGAGGCTGGAGAGAGCGGGATCGCGCCTCTCACATTCGCCGGATCAGAGCGCCGGTACGTCTGGGCTATCGCCCCAGCCCCGCCGTGCGGGTACCGTCCAAGGACCAGTGCCGACCGCTTCCGTACGCCCCGAGACCGGCCGCTGCAGACAGGCTCCGATGGAGGACCATGCGACCGATGGCCGTCGCATTCGAGCGAGGTGACACCCCGGTGCTGCTGACCGTGGCCGAAGCGGCCACGATCGCCGGCGTTGGGCGTGGGACGATCAGGACCTGGTGCGCGCGCGGCGAGCTTCCTTCGGTCGCAGGACGAACCCGCGCCGAGCGGCTCATCCGAAGCTCCGACCTTGAACGCCACCTGGTCGCCCTCGCAGCCCTCGCCGCCATCACCGACGCAGACACGGTCGGCGATGGTGCGCCGACTACACCGGGAATGGACCTGCCACAGGTCACGGACGGCGAGCACCTGCCGCTCCGCTTGATCCGCGAGCAGCTCGCCGGCGGCGACGCGCTCCGCAGGATCGCGGCGGAAGTCAGCGGCCCGCTCGATCTGCCTACGCTCTTCGACGACGTGATCGCCGACTCGATGACGCTCTTCGCCGTCAGCCGGGTTGGCCTCTGGCTGTACGACGAGACCGAGCCGTTCCCTCTGACGCTGGCGGCTCATCACGACGTGCCGGAGGAGGTGATGGACTGGGTCGGACGGCTCCAGGCAGACGCCCGCACGGCAGGGATGACGGCGATCAGGTCCCAGAGCGTCGTCGTGCTGCGCGACGCGACCGCCGACAAGACCCTCGCGCTCTACTCCGTCTATCTGCGGAACAGCATCGCCAGCGTCTGCTTCGTCCCGATCGTCTTCCGGGGCGAACCGCTCGGGCTGCTCGTTCTCTACCACGACGTCATCCGCGACTGGACGACGGCCCAGCAGGATCTGGCCCGCAGCTTCGCCGACCAGATGGCCGCCGCGATCGGCAATACCCGCCTGTACGACTCGGTGCAGTCGCTCGCCGCGCGCCTCCGGGCGATCCACGACTTCGCCCTCCGGCTGAACCGGATCCGGGATCTCGACGAGATCGCGTCGGTAATCGTGGAGGGCGACCGAGCCTCGACTGATCGGACATGACACGATCCGGGTCTACCTGGTCGACCACGAGACGAAGTTGTGCGAGCCGATCGCCTTCAAGGGCACATTCGGGGGCAATCCGAATCCAAGCATCGACGAGCTTCGCACGCCGATCGGGAGCGGGCTCACGGGCTGGGCGGCCCAACACAACCAGACGATCCTGACCGGCGACGCCGGCAGCGACCCACGTGGCCGACGTGTCCACGAGTCGGCGACCGTCGAGTCGATGCTCGTGGTGCCGATGAGCTTCGAGGACCGTGCTCATGGCGTCATCGTCGTGTCGGCCGACGGGCGGGACCGGTTCGGGCCGGACGACGAGGCGACGCTGACGATCTTCGCGGGCTACGCGGCCCAGGCCATCGTCAACTTCGAGCACCTCGACCAGCTCAGCCGTCAGCAAGCGGAGCTCGAACATCAGCTCGCCAGCCAGCGCCGCCTGCTGGAAGTCAACGAGCGCCTGTTGTCGACCCTCGACCCGAAGGGCGTCCTCGAGCTGATCGCCGACTCGCTCAAGACGATCGTGCCGTACGACGCGCTGCCTACGATCTACCGCTGCGACAAGGAAGCCGGCGTGCGACGCGCCGTCGTGGCTCGCGACCGGTTCGCCGACGTGATCCTCGATTACGCCGGCCCGATCGGAGTCGGCATCACCGGCTGGGTCATCGAGCACGGCGAGGCGGCACTCACCAACGACGCTCACCTCGACCCGCGGTCCGTTCAGATCCCGGGCACCCCATTCGAGCCCGAATCGATGCTTGTCGTGCCGCTGCGCGTCGGCGCCGAGGTGATCGGGACGCTGAACATCGGGCGGATCGGCGGGTCAGAGGCTCACTTCACCCAGAACGAGTTCGAACTGACGAAGCTGTTCGCCGGCCAGGCGTCGATTGCCCTCGAGAATGCCGAGGCCCACGGCGCGATCAAGGTCCGGGCGGAGCACGACGCGTTGACGGGGCTCCGCAACCACGGCCAGTTCCAGCGGGAGTTCGCGGAGACGATCGCCGCGGCCGAGGGCCCGTTCGCGCTGATGATGCTTGATCTCGATTCGTTCAAGGCCTTCAACGACGCCTGCGGTCATCCCGCCGGCGATGCGCTCCTCGCGAGCGTGGCCGCGGCGCTCCAAACCGGGATCCGGGACGGGGACGGGGTGTATCGCTACGGCGGCGACGAGTTCGCGGTGATCCTGCCGGGTGCGAGCCGGATCGAGGCATACGAGGTCGCGCAGCGGATCCGGCAGGCCGTCCTGGACATCGCCGATCGAACGGGGCCACGCGTCTCGATCTCGGTTGGGGTGGCGTGCCACCCGGAGGACGGCGCGACGAAGGACGAGCTGGTCGCCGTCGCCGACCAGTCGCTGTATATGGCGAAGCCGTCGTCACAGGCCAGCGGCGCGGATGCGGGCCGTCACGACCCGTATCTGGCGGCCCTCGACCAGACCGCCATCGCCTTGATGAATCGCCGTGATCCCACGGAGCTGCTCGAGACGATCATGACCCGCGCGGCCGCCCTCCTCGGCACGCCGCACGGCTTCATCTACCTCGTCGAGCCTGACGGCGAGGCCTCATCTGCCGCCACGGAATTCGGCATTTTCTCCGACTACCTCGGGTTCCGGATGCCGGTGACCGACGGCGTCAGCGGCCTGGTCGTGCGAGAGCGACGCGGGTTCGCGATCGACGACTACGACACCTGGCCTGATCGGGCCCGGAACCTTCCGACGTCGGTCTTCGGGGCGGTCGTCGGCGTGCCGCTGACCTCCGGCCAGCGGGTGATCGGGGTCATCGGCCTCGCCTCCGGGATAAGCGGGCGACGCTTCGGCGAGCTGGAGATCGCGGCGCTGACGCGGTTCGCCCAGCTCGCGTCGATAGCGCTCGACAACGCCAACCTATTCGAGACTGCTCAGCGCGGCGCCCTCTACGACCCGATCACGGGACTGCCCAACCGCGAGCTCCTGTCCGATCGGATCGCCCACGCCCTGTCGTGGGCTCGCGAGGCCGAGGACGAATTGATCGCCCTGGTCCTCCTCGATCTCGATCGGTTCAAGACGATCAACGAGAGCCTCGGGCATGCCTTCGGCGACCAGCTCCTGGCGGCCGTCGGCGAGCGACTCAGCGCGTGCCTGCGGCCCGGGGACACCGTCGCCCGCTTCGGCGGCGACGAGTTCGGCGTCATCCTCGACGGCTTCCGGGGCCTCGACGAGGCCCATCCAATCGCGGATCGGATCATCGAGGTCCTGCGGGCTCCGTTCACCCTCGGCGATCGCGAGTGGTTCGTGAACGCGAGCATGGGCATCGCGATCGCCCGACCCGGCCGGTCCGATCCCGCCGACCTCTTCCGCGAAGCCGAGATCGCGCTTGTCCAGGCGAAGCGCGCCCCTGGCATGAACTACACGTTCTTCGAACCGGCGATGAGCGCCGCAACCATGGAGCGCGTCGAGCTCGAGAACGACCTCCGGCGGGCGCTCGAGCGTGACGAGCTGCGGCTCCACTACCAGCCGATCGTGGATCTCGCGTCCGGCCGGATCGTCGGGCTCGAGGCACTCGTCCGCTGGCAGCACCCGACACGCGGCCTCGTGCCGCCGCTCTCGTTCATTCCACTCGCCGAGGACACCGGCTTGATCATCCCGGTCGGGCGCTGGGTGCTGGAAACGGCCTGTCGGCAGGCGCGCCTCTGGATGGATACCCTGCCCGGATCGCAGCTCGTGATGAGCGTGAACCTGTCGGCGCGCCAGTTCACCCAGGCCGATCTCGTCGAGCAGGTCGGGGAGATCCTCGCCGAAACCGGTTTGCCCGCCCATCTCCTCGAGCTCGAGATCACCGAGAGCGTCTTGATGGACCAGTCTGAGGCCGGGACCCGCGCCCTTCGGGCGCTTCGGGAGCTGGGCGTGAAGCTCGTCCTCGACGACTTCGGCACCGGCTACTCGTCGCTCTCGTACCTCAAGCACCTGCCGCTCGACACGATCAAGATCGACCGATCCTTCGTTCAGGGCCTTGAGTCAGAGGACTCGAACCTCCCGATCGTCCAAGCGGTGATCTCCCTGGCTCACGGCCTCGGCATCAGCGTCGTGGCCGAAGGCATCGAGACCGCGGGCCAGCTCACGCACCTGCGGTCACTCGACTGCGACCGCGGCCAGGGCTTCTTCTATGCACGCCCGGTCCCGCCAGTCGAGCTCGCGCCGATGCTGCTCGCCGGTATCGCGCCGGAGGGCTAGCTCGGCCGAGCCCCTATTGTCGTCTTCCCTCGCGAATTGTCGCCAGCCAACCGGGCTTGTTGCCCCTAGCGGCGGCCGCCGGTCAGACGGAGAAGGAACAGGAAGATGTTGACGAAGTTGATGTACAGGTGGATGGCGCCGAGGACCGAGGCCTTCTCGACCGAGCCGAGCAACGCCGCGTAGTCGCCGTACGAGATCTTCTGAACGTCGTAGGCCGTGAACACGGTGAAGATGATGACGCCGATG
The DNA here is from genome assembly GCA_963720315.1 of uncultured Chloroflexia bacterium. Taxonomy (GTDB): domain Bacteria; phylum Chloroflexota; class Limnocylindria; order Limnocylindrales; family CSP1-4; genus CF-46. Next base: position 560,076 of record CAVRFC010000005.1, on the reverse strand, counting down.
AGGGCGATCGCCCAGCCGAACGGCGAGCTCCCCAGCCAGATGTTGACGATCGAAGCGACGAAGACGCCGACCATGCCCATGAACAGGAAACTGCCCATCGAATTCAGGTTCCGCTTCGTCGTTGCGCCATAGATCGCGGCCGCGCCGAACATCGCCGAGGCGCCGAGGAACGAGGTGATGACCGATTCGACGTTGTAGAGCGAGACGATCACGCCCACCGTCACGCCCATCGTCGCCGCGAACAGGAAGAACAGCCCGAGCGCCAGGGTCGCAGTCATACGCGGCATCAGCGACTGGATGCCGATGCCGAGGCCGACCTGGGCGAACAGGATGATCCACCACGAACGGGCGACGCTTTCGATGAGGGCCGGCTGGCCAGAGACGACTATCGAGATCCCGGCCGTCAGCAGCACGCCGGCGAACATCCAGCCGAACGACTGGGTCAGGAACGTGTTCGAGAGCTCGGGCGCCGGGCGAACCCCGAGTTGCGATGGAAGGCCGCGATCTTGCATCAGCTTGTGCTCCTCTCAGCGGGGGCGCTTTCGCGGCGCCGGCGATCCAGTCGAGACGGTGTGGCAGTCCGGGCCTCCGCCTGCTCTGCGGCCCTTGCGAGAACCCACAGCAGATCGGCCAAGCGGTTCAGGTACGGTAGCAAATAGGGGCCTGGAATCAAGCCCTCGTGACCCAACCCAACCGCTCTCCGTTCGGCTCGCCGGATGATCGTCCTGGCCATCTCGATGGCGGCGCTCGTCGGCGTCTCGCCGGGGACGACGAACTCCTTGGGCATCGCGATGTGCGCCTCCACCTCGCGAAGCAGCCCCTCGATCCCGTCGACCATGTCGGCAGACACACGCGTCCGACCGTCCTCGAGGCGGTCCCACGCGTCCGGGTTCGTCGCGAGCTCCGCAGCCGCCACGAACAGCTCCCGCTGGAGGCGGAGGATGACACTCGGCAGGTCGCCGAACCCGACCGACAGGACACCGAGGCGGTCCTTCAGCCCGAGTTGGGCGCGAGCCAGGCCGAGGGCGGCGACTGCCTCGTCAATCGTGCCGTAGGCTTCCGCTCGGAGATCGTCTTTGGCGATGCGCTGTCCGCCGAAGAGAAGGCCAGTCGTTCCGTCGTCGCCCTTGCGGGTCGCAACCGCCGATTCGAACCGGTCGGTCACCACATAAGCCCGGCGTCGCGCGGGTCCCAGCGCTCGGCCAGGAGGGTCACCTTGACGTCGTGCTCGACGACGGATTCGGCCTGCTCCTTCACCTGCTGGATCATCGACCCGGCATAGGGGCAGAACGGCGTCGTGAGAATCATCTTCACCTCGGTCGAGTCCGGGCCGAGGATGATCTGCTTGATGAGCGCGAGCTCGACGACATTCATCCCGATCTCCGGGTCGACCACGGCCCGCAGGGCATCGAGGATGGCAAGTTCCGTCGCGCGCCGCTCGGCGTCGAAGGCAGGGGCGTTTGCGGGGTCGCTTGCTGCGTTGGCTGCTGGAACGGTCTGCGGGTCAGTGGTGGTGTCGGTCATGCGCGGCTCCGGATGCGTGCCTCGATCGTATCACCGAGCCCGATTCGCCCCCGAATTGGTTGACACGTGGCGCCCTCGCGCGATCAGGCGGCCGGTCGCGCCTTCACGACGATTCCGGGCACGCGGTACTGGGCTGGCAGGTCGGCCGCCTCGTCCTCCGAGTAACCCGGGCCCGCCAGCGATCCGTCCGGCTCGAAGAACTCCGCGTAGCGGTCGCGGTTGCTCGCAGCATATGCATACGCCGCGGCGATCCCGAGACGGCGCAGTTCCGGGTGGTCCTTGATGAGCTCCGTCAGCCCGTAGCCGTTGCGACGCAGCTCGAGGAGCTGGCGGACGGTCAGCCGGGTCCCGTAGCAGAACGGCTCGCCGTTCATGACGAGCGGGTCCACCTTGACCCATTTGATCGTCATCAGGCGCCCTTGTAGAGGAATTCGAGCAGCTTGTTGCGCTTGCGGGCGTCACCCGCGATCCGCCGGTTCCAGCGCATCTGGGCGATGCCCGCGTCAACCGCCGCGTGCATCGGGTCCGCCTCAGGGCCATCGAGGAACGGCGCCATCGCCGCTCGGAGCCCTTCCGACAGCTGTACGAGGTCATCCATCGGAACGCGGCGGCGGCGATAGAGCGGTACGACCTGGTCGGCGAATTCGCTCATGGGCGACGGATCGTCGGTCGCCACCGAGAGGGCGATCCGATCGATGAACGCCTCCGTGTCGCGCAGGAGGTGGCGGAGGCCAAGCTCGTCATAGCGGTCACGGAACGTCGGGTCGCGCTCGACGGCGATCTCGAGTGCCCGCGCGCCGAGGCGTGCCGTGGCCGCGCGCAGCCGATCGGCCGCCTCCGGGAACCCATACGTCTGATCGCGTTCCGGCAGGCCCAGGGACGGATGCTTCACGTTCGCGAGTCTAGCGTGCGGCGGAGTGCGGCGCCACGAGCCGATACGATTGCCGCGATGGAGCCACCCGACGATCCGCGCGCGCCCGCGGCGCCACCCGAACCCGGCGAGCGCGGCCGCCAACTCGATCGCCCGCCCTCCGATCGGTACGCGGCGGCGGCGCCCGCGTCTCCCACGGATGCGCCGGTCGGCAGCCGCGTAACGCAAGGGATCCTCGCCGCGCTGATCGGGGCAGCCGTCATCACCATCCTCGGCGGACCCCTGTCGGTCACGTTCGGGCTGGTCGGCGTTGCCGCCGTCATCGGCTGGGCTGTCGGCTCCAGCGTCCGTCCGTCGCTCGGGCTCGCGGTCGGGCTCGCGATCGGGTCCATCGTGCTGGGTCTCGTCGGCATCTGGCTCGTAGCGAGGCTCGAGGGCGGCGTCCTCAGCCTGCCCGAGTACCTCGCCCAGGTGCAGGGGCCTCTCGTCGCCATCGAGATCGCGGTCGCAGCGCTCGTCGCAGGGGCTACCGTCCGATGACCGTTGCGGACGCGACGTCCGACCTCCGCTTCCGGCGTCCCGTCGAGGCCGATCACCGCCAGATCGTCTCGATCGTTGACGAATGGTGGGGCGGCCGAAGGATCCATCCGTTGCTCCCGCGCCTCTGGTTCCAGCACTTCACCGGCACGTCGTGGCTCGTCGAAACCGAGGCCGGCCGGCCGATGGGCTTCCTCGTCGGCTTCATCAGCGCCGACGATCCATCGACTGCCTACGTTCACATGATCGGGACCGACCCGAACCGACGCCGGCGGGGCCTGGGACGGGAGCTCTACCGCCGGTTCTTCGAGGACGTCGGCGCCCGTGGCGTCGTCCGGGTCCGGGCGATCACGTGGCCCGGCAACCGTATCTCTGTCGGGTTCCACGAGGCCCTCGGCTTCAGGGTGGTCGACGGCCCCGGCAGCCAGAACCTGTACGGCACGCGGGCCTATGCCGACTACGACTTCCCCGGCGACGATCGCGTCGTCTTCGAACGGGCGCTGTCTGCGGCGGGCCCGGAGGAATGACGCGGCGGATGCCCGCTGGGCTGCTCATCGGCATCGCGATCGCCGTTGTCGCCGGCCTCGCGCTGCTCGTCTGGCGCGGTGCCGGAAGCCGCGACCCGGCCAACCTCGTCGTCGGTGACTGCTTCGACGTCCCGGCCGCGGCCCAGCGGATCGAGGACCTCAGGAGTCGCACCTGCGGCGGGCCGCACGGCGGCGAGGTCTTCCACATCTTCGAGGCGTCGAGCGCCGACGCGACCTACCCGACCGACGCCGGCTGGGAGGCCCTCATCTACGCGGTCTGCGACCCGGAGTTCGAGGCCTACACGGGTACGCCCGTCGCGGAGCGGCTCGACATCGGCTACCGGTTCCTGGTCCCCACGGACGATCGGTGGGACGCCGGCGATCGGCGGGTGACGTGCTTCATCAATTCGCTCGACGGGTCGCCGTTGAGCCGCTCGTTCCGCGCGGCCCCATAACGCAGTTGTCGTGCGATCGACTCGCACAACGGGCCGCCAGTCTCTACCATCGTCCGCGGGACCGGCCGACCGTGGGGCGACCGGATTGGGGATCGGGAGCGAGGGAGGCCACGTGAGAGGTTGGGTAGTTCGAATTGGGATCATCGCGCTGATCGCCATTGGTGCCTTCGTCCTGCGCGACCGACTCTCGAGCAATGCCGGCGACCTGGCGGTCGGCGACTGCTTCGATGAGCCGACTGCCGCGGCCGAGACCGTCGAGGACGTGCAGCACCAGCCGTGCAACGAGGCCCACGACAACGAGGTGATGGTCGTCACCGAGCACCCTGCTGCGAAGGACGCGGCCTACCCGAGTGACGCCGACATGGAGGCCTTCGTCGACGAGAAGTGCGTGTCCGTCTACCAGGCATACTCGGGTCGCGACCCCTCGACGGAGTCGGAGATCGGGCTGGCGTGGTATGTGCCGACGACCGAGGGCTGGAAAGACGGCACCCGGAAGGTCATCTGCTACCTCTATCGCAACGACGGAGCGAAGATGACGGCGCCACTGAAGGCGCCCTGACCGGCGGATTCGCCTTCGGGAACCTCATCGTCGGGGCCGGTGTAGTGGGTGTATCGATGCCACCTGCACGGGAGTTTGGACGATGACACGACGGATTCTCAGGGGCCTGGCGGCCGCGACACTGCTCGTGGCCCTGTCCGCCGGAGCGGTTAGCGCCGGCGGCTGGGCGACGATCCAGGCCGATTCCGGCAATCCACCTCAACCGAACGCGGGTGAGCAGTTCACGTTCGGGTTCACGGTCCTTCAACATGGTGTCACCCCCGCCGGCTGGGAAACCCCGACCTTCCTCGGCATCAACAGCGCGACGGGCGAGCGGGTCGAGGTCAAGGCGGTCGCCGAGGGGGCCGACGGCCACTTCGTGGCGACGGTGACGCTCCCGTCCGCCGGCTTCTGGACGTGGCAGGTCGTGCTCACGGACCTCATCGTCGAGACCAAGCCGCAGCCGATCGCCGTCGCCACGGCCGATGGCATGTTGCCGGCGATGGACACGGGCTCGATGTTGTCGGCGATCGAGGGCGTTCGGGCGGAGATCCGGACGGAGTACCAGGCGCAGCTCTTCACCGAGACGGATGCGCTCCGTTCACAGATCACGCAACTCAATTCGCAGGTCGAGTACCTATACAGCCAGCGCGCGACCCTCACAAAGGAGATCGAGGCTCTCAAGGCGAACCCGACCGCCGCGACCCCAGCCTCGGAAACCGTTCCGCTGTTCGCGGTCGTCGGAATCGCCGTTCTCGCCGGGGCGATCAGCGGCTTCGCGGTGACGATGCTCGGGCGCAGCACGCGCAAGCCCGATGGCTCGCTCACGGGCGCCGAGGAGGAGCTCGCCCCCGCGAGCGGCGCCCTCACCACGCGCTGACGCGCGGACGCGCCTCCCGCGCTCGCGCACCAGTCCAATCGAGGGTTCCGGCGACGGAACCCTCGATCATTTTTCGTCCGAGTTCCTGCCTGACGCCCCTGCCGCGGCCAGCTCGGAGGCGATCGCCGTCGGCGTGAGCTGCTCGTGGAGGAGGCGCCCGAAGCGCACGGCTCGGGCAGCCTCAGGGACCACGTCCAGCCACTGGCGGAGGAGTTCCTCGCCCTCGTCGTAGACGAAGACGTAGGTCCGCCAGAGCGGATGCTCGAGGAACTCGAGGCGCTTCGCGACGAGATGAGGCGCCTGACGCCCTACCTCGACGAGATAGGCGAACGTCTCGTCGTGCGAAGCGCCGTCGGCGTGCCGCATGAGCGCCGCATTCACGAGAACCGCCGAGAGGCCCCGCCGCGGGGAGCGCATCGCGACGGTCCGTTCGGCGGCATCGCGTGCGGCGGGCGGGTCGGCCGCGATCGGCAACCCTGCCCGGTCATACAGCTCGATCAGCAGATCCGCCTCCTCGTCGATCGGCGAGGCGAACCCGTAGCCAACGTCCGCCAGACCCTCGCTCAACAGGCACTCGGGGGTGTTGATGAGCAGGATGCTGGCCTCGAGCCGCCCGAGGCGATCGACCAGGTCAGTTTCCTTCCACGCGTTCTCGAGGTGGTGACCGGGAAACGTCTCATGGGCGACCGTGTGGACGAGATTCGCGCTCCGAACGGGCAGGTCCGTGTTGATGTCGACCCGCGAGCGGCGGCCGCCGTCGTACCAGTTGTAGCCGGACCACGGCTGTTTGGTAACGAGGCTGACCTTGAGGTCCTCGCCGGGCGGCAGGCCGAACAGGGCGTCGGCTCGTGCCCGGAAGCGCCCTACAAGCCAGTCGATGACGCCGGGCAGGCGATCCACCGCGATCTCGAACCGGGCGTCCCACGCGGCGAGTCGCTCCGCGAGCGGCTCCTGGCCGGGGAGCACCGCCTCGAGGTCCGCCGCCGCGGCGTCGAACAGGGCATCGTTCCGCCGCAAGGGCGCCCAGGCGAAGCAGCGTCTCACGTGCTCGACGTAGGGCAGTTCGTCGCCGGCAAGCGCGGCGGCCTGCGTCCGGAGCGCGACCAGCTGGGCCGCGAGCCAGTCGCGACGTTGGCCGTCGTCCACCTCGCCGGGCAGTCGGGCGAGCAGGGCGTCGGCGTCGTCGGCGAGGCGGTCAGGCGGGCGGAGCTGGCCGACCTCCACCTCGGCCTTCAGATCGGCCGGGCCGAAATAGCCGTCGACGAGACCCGGGACGTGCTGGTCGAGGCGGAGCGCAAGGAGGAGGTAGTCGCGGGCGATCGGATCGGGAGCCGCGACCTGGCGCGCGCCTCCGGCGGCGAGGGTGGTCGCTCGCTCCGTCACGGTTCGCGGTCACCCGGCATCGTCCCCATCCCCTGCCCCGGCGCCATGCCCCGTTCCTCGCCGACGAACGGCATCCCCTGGCGCTCGACCGCGTCGAGGCTCATCCGGAGTGCCGCCGTTTTCGCTTCGGCGACCTCCCGGACGTAGGCCGACTCCTCATCGGGCGTCATCGGCCGGCCCCGGACGATCTGCTTCGGCTTGCCGACCATGAGCCAGGCGAGGTGGTAGCGGTCCATCGATCCCCACGCTGATACCAGCAGGTCGTCCGACAGCTGGAGCCACGTCTGGAGCCCACGCAGCGATGGGTCCTGCTGCAGCCGATCGCCCTCGGCGACGAGTTGGCGGGTGCGGGCGATGAGTTCGTCGCGGGTCATGCCTGGCTACCGCGATACGCCGCGGACGAACGACTCTCGGTCGTCCCGGGCGCGCAGGGTCCAGCGGCCGGGCCGCCCGTCGGCGATCGGCGCGTCATCGAAGCGGGTGACCGGCAATATCCCGGCGACGCTGCTCGAGATGAATGCCTCGTCCGCATCGTGGAGGTCGCGGGTCGTGAGCCATGCTTCCTCGGCGCGGAGCCCGACGCCTTCCGCCCAGCGGAGGATCCAGCTGCGGGTCGTACCCGGCAGGATTGCGCAGCCCAACGACGGCGTGGCGAGCTGGTCCCCCCGAACGACGAACAGATTGGCCGACGTCGCTTCGGACAGGAAGCCGTCCGTGGTCAGGAACAGCGCATCGTCTGCGCCGGCGGTTCGCGCCTCGACTCGCGCGTAGACGTAGTCGGCCCGCGAGGTGGTCTTGAGCGCCGCGAGCGGGTTCTCCGGGTCGCGGCGGACGGTGCTGGAGACAAGGTGAAGGCCGCGCTCGAGGTGGTCCGTGGGCGTCGGTGGCACCGGCCACGCCTGGATGACGATCGTCGGCGGCGGGTGCTCGTCCGGCGGCAGCAGCCCACGACCAAGGAAGACTCCGCGCGAGACGGTGATTCGGATGCTCGCGTCGCCGTCCGGCCCGGCGAGGCCCTCGGCTGTCACAAGCTCCAAAATTCCCGCCGCGAGTCGCGCCTCGATGTCGTCAGGCAGTGGGATTGCGAGCCCGGCCGCCGATCGCTGGAGCCGCTCGACGTGCTCCGGAAGCTCGGTCGGCCGGCCGGCGCGAGCCCGCAGCGTCTCGAACACGCCGTCCCCGAGCTGGAAGCCCCGGTCGAACGCCGACAGGTGGGCGGCATCCGCCGGCAGCAGCCGTCCATCGAGCCAGATGTGAGCGGGCCGCGGGGCCGTCACCCGGCCGCGACCTCGGTGCCGCCGATTGCCAGGAGCGGCCCGCGCGCCTTGGCGACGGTCTCGTCCCACTCTGCCGCCGGGTCGCTCTGGTACGTGATCCCGCCGCCGACATGAAGGCTCAGCCTCGCGCCGTCCGCTACGAAGGTCCGGATGATGATTGAGGTGGCCATCGCCCCGTCCGGTCCGATCCAGCCGAGGGCCCCCGTGTACGGCCCGCGGCGCACCGGCTCGAGCTCCTCGAGGAGCTCCATTGCCCGGATCTTCGGGGCGCCGGTGATCGAGCCGCCCGGGAACGAGGCAGCAAGCAGGTCGAACGCGTCGCGGCCCGGGCCGAGCTGCCCGGTCACCGTCGAGACGAGATGCTGGACGGCGGCCGTCCGCTCGAGCCGGCAGAGGCGCGGGACACGGACGCTGCCCGGCCGGCAGACGCGCCCGAGATCGTTCCGGAGCACGTCCACGATCATCACGTTCTCGGCCCGGTCCTTGCCGCTCGCGAGGAGCTCGCAGGCGAGGGCGAGGTCCTCGTCGCGCGACCGGCCGCGGGGCCTGGTCCCCTTGATCGGGTCCGCCTTCACGGCGCCGGAGCGATCGACCGACAGGAACGGTTCCGGCGAGGCCGACAGGATGGCCCGCGGGCCGGCCCCGGGCGCCCGACCGAGATCGAGATACGCCGAGAAGAGCGACGGATCGCCGGTCCGGAGCCGCCGGTAGAGGGGCCACGGATCGCCGCTGAACGGCGTCTCGAGGCGCCGGGCGAGATTCGCCTGGTAGATGTCCCCGCGAGCGACGAACGATCGGACCGCCTCGACGCCCGCCTCGTACGCCTGCCGATCGAGGCTCGAGTGGAAGAGCAGCCCGGCCGGCTCACCCACGTCCTCGCTCGCTTCGGCCACCCGCGGCCGGCGGACTCGGTCGCGAACCTCGGCGAGGCGTCGGTCGAGCCGCCCGATGTCGCCATCGATCGCGCGACCAGCCAGCCACGCGGCACCGGTCCGCCGATCCCACGCGATGACCCAGTCGTGGAGGGCGAGGCCAAGCAACGGCAGGCCCTGGTCCTCGGTGCTGATCGTCGGCAGTCGTTCCAGCGAGTGGCCCAGGTCGTACGCGAGGTACCCGGCGAGCCCGCCGATGAACGGCGGCGCGCCGTCGTCGACGCCGTCGCCGGGGCCGCGGTCGAGCCTCGCCAGGAGCTCTCGGGCGACGGCGAATGGATCGGCGCCGGCCGCCGGCTCATCGAGGACAGCCACCGGATCGGCGGTCAGGTACGTCCAGCGGGCGTTGCGTCCCGGGCGGGCGCTCTCCAGCAGAACCAGGCCCGGCAGGTCGCGGAACGATTCGGCGACGTCGATCGCGCGCGAGGAAGCAGCCTCGGGCAGAGGCTGCAGGCGGACGCCGGCCGTAAAGGAGGCGGGCCCGGCGCCGGCATCGCCCTGCGCGAAACGCCCGCTCGTCGTGCGGATCACCGAGCGATCATAGGCGCGACGCCCGATCCCCGGGCCGATGGCGTCGCAGAGCTCCGCCTCCGAGCCGCGGAGGGCGAACGGTAGGCTGAGCGCTGAGGTGCCAGCTCTCAGGTCGAGGAGGAATTCTTGGTTCGAGCGCGGGATCTCGGGATCGTCATCGGGCATGGCCGACCGGGCCCTGCGAACGCGATCACCGACATACCTGGGGTGCGAGTCGGCCACGCGACGATCGTCCGTGGCGACGGACCGCTCGTCGTCGGCCGCGGGCCCGTCCGAACGGGCGTTACCGTCGTGGTCCCGCACGAGGGCAATGTCTTTACGGAGCCTGTCTACGCCGGCAGCCATCGCTTGAACGGCAACGGCGAGCTGACCGGGCTCGAGTGGATTCGCGAGGCGGGGCTCCTCACCGGGATCATCGGGATCACCAACACCCACAGCGTCGGCGTCGTCCACGACGGGATCATCCGGACCGCGGTCAGGGAGCTGCCGTTCGGGACCTCCTTCTGGGCCCTTCCTGTCGCGGGTGAGACGTGGGACGGCCTCCTCAACGACATCGACGGCTTCCACGTGACGATGGATCATGTCGACGAGGCGCTGGCGGCGGCCGAATCGGGCGCGGTGGAGGAGGGCAACGTCGGCGGCGGGACGGGAATGGTCTGCCACGAGTTCAAGGGCGGGATCGGGACGGCCTCGCGGGTGACCGACGATGCCTCCGGCGGCTGGACCGTCGGGGTTCTCGTGCAGGCGAACTACGGCCGGCGTGACTGGCTGCGGGTCGACGGCGTGCCCGTCGGCGAGGCGATCACCGTCGAGGAGATCCCGAGCCCCTATCGCGCCGAGGACGAGGACCTGCCACCGGCGCCGCCGGCTGGATCGGGCTCGATCATCGTCGTGATCGCCACGGACGCTCCCCTGCTTCCGCACCAGTGCGAGCGCCTCGCCCAGCGGGCCGGCCTCGGGATCGCCCGGATGGGTGGCACGGGATCGCACTCCAGCGGCGACCTGTTCATCTGCTTCGCGACCGGCAACCGCGACCTGCCGCACACGACATTTGCGAGCGATCCCCGCGTGGAGGTCGACGTCCGATCGGTCAACGATCACGTCATCGGCGGATTGTTCGACGGCGTCATCGAGGCAACCGAGGAGGCGATCCTCAACGCGCTCGTCGCCGCCCAGACCATGACTGGCCGCGACGGCATCACCGCCCATGCGCTCCCCCACGATCGCCTCCTCGAGGTCATGACGCAGTACGGCCGAGGTCCGCGATAGGGACATGACCGACCCGGCGACGGCGCGACTCGATCCGATCATCCGGCCCGCGACCGACGACGACGTCCCGGCGATCGATACCTTGATGAACGGGCACGACGCCGTCTCCAACGCGCCGCCTGTTCGTCCCGGCATTCGCGCCGCGCACCTTCGTCAACAACTCCGATGGGGGGAGGTACTCGTCGCCGAGATCGACACCGGGATCGTCGGGTTCGGCGGCACGATCGATACGGGCCGCGCCGTGAATCTCGCCGACCTTTTCGTCGATCGAGCCTTTCTCGGGCGAGGGATCGGGAGCCGGCTCTTGCCACGGCTCTTTCGCGACCGATGGCCGAGGACGACGTTCGCATCGGACGATCCTCGGGCGGTGCCGCTCTACATCCGGGCCGGCATGACCCCGCTCTGGCCGAACGTGTACGTGACCGCGGACGAGCGATCCCTGCCCGAGATCGCGCCCGGCTTCGAGTCCGAGCCGGCAAGTGGCGAGCAGATCGCGGGGATCGAGGGCGAATGGACCGGCGTCGTCCGGTCGACCGACCATGCGAACTGGGCCGATCGAGACGGGGCGCGGCCGTTCGTCGTGCGCCGGGCCGGGGCTGTGGTCGCGATCGTCCAGTCGCGGCGGCGCGTGCGAGGCGAAGGCCGCTGGATCGACCGCCTGCGTGTCGCGCCAACAGCCGAGCCGCTCGAGACGGCACTCGCGGCCTTGCGCTTCGCCGCGACGCCGGGCCAGGAGATCGGGGCCTGTGTTCCGGGACCCAACCCCGCGCTCGGTGCGCTGGTCAGGTCTGGATTCCGGATCGTCGACGGCGACACGTTCCTGGCGAGCGAACCGGACCTCGTCGATCCGATTCGGACGTTCATCGACCCGTCGGCCCCGTAACGCCGCCAGACGAGGGAGGGGCGCCAGGCTGGGGGGGAAGCCCGGCGCCCCATGACGCCCGCTGGGGCGGTCGAGTACGCGCTAGGCGGTGACGAGGGACGGCTTTTCGATCGGCACGCCGACCATGCTGCCCCACTCGGTCCAGCTGCCGTCGTAGTTGCGGACGCGCTTGTAGCCGAGCAACTCGTGGAGGACGAACCACGAATGCGACGAGCGCTCCCCGATCCGGCAATACGCGATGACGTCCTTGTCGGGCGTGATCCCCTTTGCCTCGTAGAGGTTGGCAAGGTCCTCGCGGTCCTTGAACGTCCCGTCCTCCTTCACGGTCTGAGCCCACGGGATCGAGGCCGCGCCGGGGATGTGGCCGGGGCGCTGGGCAGTCTCGCTCATGCCGGGCGGAGCGATGATCTCGCCGTTGAACTCGGCCGGGCTGCGCACGTCCACGAGGACGAGCTCTGAGTCGCCGAGCCGCGGCAGGATGTCGTCGCGGAACGCGCGGAGGCTGAAGTCGGGCTCGGGGAGTTGATAGCCGCTCGCCGCGTTCGATGGGATGTCGGTCGTCAGCGGCAGGCCGTTGTCGAGCCAGTACTTGCGCCCGCCGTTGAGGATCCGGACGTCGTCGTGGCCGAACAGCTTGAGCTGCCAGTACGCCCACGCGGCGAACCAGTTGTTGTTGTCGCCGTAGAGGACGATCGTCGTGTCCGGGCCGATCCCGGACTCCGAGAGGAGCTTCGAGAAGTCCTCACGGCTGGCGATGTCGCGGCGGATTCCATCGGCGAGCTGGCTGGTCCAGTTCCAGCCGACGGCGCCCGGGATGTGGCTCTGGTCGTAGGCCGTCGTGTCGACGTCGACTTCGACGAAGCGGACCTTCGGATCGTCCAGGTGCTCCTTCGCCCAGTCGGCGGAGACGAGGGTATCGGTGGCGTAGCCGGGAACGGTCATCTGGAGACTCCTCGCGGATTGAGTATGCGGGTTGTCGAATCAACGATGGTCGCGGGTGACCGATCAGGCGGATCGGGCCCGCTCGGGACACAGGCTCATCGGGTTATCCCTCCCCTGCTGCGCGGTCGAGGCGGCTGAATGCGTCGAGCCGTTCCCGGCAAGCGATCACTTCCCGCTCTGCCTGGCGAACGATCCACGGGTCGACCCGGGTGCTGTCCTCGATCTCGACGGTCGGTCCGTACTCGCCGTCGTCGATGACGATCCCGGAGCTGTTCCGATAGTCGGCCATCCAGTTCACCTGGAGCTGGAGCACGACGTCGGCGACGACCGCGGGCGAGAAGATCCAGTCGAGGTACGTAGCGTTCAGCCGGTCGACGACATCGGCGATCCGGATCGGCCGGCCGCGCTCGATCCGGGCCAGCAGGGTGACGATCCGGGCGGCCGCAAACGGGTCGCCGGACTCGGCAATCGTCGGCGGCACGAGGTTCGGATCCGGAAGGCCCGGTGGCGGGTCGCGGAGCTCAAGCAGCCCAGGCGCCGGGCGCGTGGCCGTCACGTGTCGAACCCCTCCTGTGACGAGATATCCGAGTCGATCGCTGGGAATTCGGAGGATAGCACGGGCATGCCTGATGGCTTTCCCACCTGCCGCCGCGATGCCGTCGGTTGCATATTCTGGGTGAGGCATCGTCGTTGGGCCGATCGCCGCTCACCGGCGACTAGACGATGCAACCAACGGCATCAGCTGGGCGGTGGCGAATCTCGCGCCGCCCTGGGGCGTGCCTGAACGACGTCACTCAGCCGTCGCGATACGATCTGCGGGTGCCCTACGACGAGGTGTCACGAGCCGCCAATCGCGCCCGGTTCGCCCGGCTGATCGCCCAGCCGGACGCGCAGATCGACCTCGGCCTCGGCGCGCTGCTCATCGCCGCCGACGGCCGGCCGGAGGTCGACCCCGCGCCGACCCTCGCGATCCTCGACGCCCTCGCCGAACGCGTCCGGATCCGGCTCGACGTCGGAGACGCCCAGACCCACATTCTCGATCGACTCCACGACGTCCTTTACCGCGAAACGGGCTTTCGCGCGCCGACCGCGGCGGAGTTCCACGACCCGCGCAACAGCCTGCTCGATCTCGTCGCCTGGCGCCGCGTCGGCCTGCCGATCAGCCTCGCGATCGTCGAGCTCGAGGTCGCGTGGCGTATCGGGCTGCCCCTGACGGGCATCGGCTTGCCGGGGCACTACATCGTCGGCGCGCCCGGCGGCGTCCTTGTCGACCCGGCGGGGGACGGTCGCCGGCTCACCCCAGACGACTGCCAGGCGTTGATCCGACGGGCCGTCGGGGACGGCGTCCTGTTCCATTCGCGGATGCTCCGGCCGACCGGCAAGCGCGAGACGCTGACCCGCGTCCTGCGCAACCTTCGGTCCGCCAATCTGGCCGCCCGCGACTGGCCGGCAGCGCTCGGCACGGTCGAGATGCTCGCCGTCGTTGAGCCGACCGATCCCGACCACGGCCGCGATCGCGGCCTTCTGCTCGGTCGGATGGGGCGCTTCGGCGAAGCCGTCGCGGCGCTCGCGCGCTATCTCGACGAGCGGCCGGACGGCCACGATGCCGGCGACGTGCGGCAAGTGATGGGGATCTTCGCCGGCCGGCGCAACTGAGCCACTCAGGCAGGCGAACGAACCTTTATCCGCCGCTACACCCGAAGTCAACGCCGGTCGGGCATCCTTGCGCCCACCGAACCCCGGTCTGCCATGCCCACGAGCATGCCCAACGAGCCAGGAGCCATGACCTCTTTCAACCAGGATGACGTCGGCCCGCCGAGCGAGCCGACCACCAACTACTCCGCCTGGCCATCCGTTCCTCAGCCTGCGCCAGCCCGCCGCCGATCGACGGCGGCGAACGGGGCAATTCTCGCGATTGCCCTGATCGCCGTGTTTGGGGCGGGCATCGCCGTCGGCCGGATCGATCTCGCTCCCGCCGGAGGCGTCGCTACTGGGTCCGGCGCGCCGACCGCGTCGGGCACTCCGGGCGACGAGTTCGCCCTCATTCGCGAGGCGTGGGACACGATCCACAAGAACTACGTCGACGCCGCCAGTCTCGACGACCGCCAGCTCGCGTACGGCGCGATCGACGGGATGACCGATGCGGTCGGCGACACCGGCCACACGACGTTCATGACGCCCGAGGAGCGAGCGGCCAGGAACTCGGCGTTGTCCGGCTCGTACGTCGGCATCGGGGTCGAGGTCGACACGACGCCCGAGGGCCTGCCGCTCGTCGTCGGCGTCTTTCGCGGCAGCCCGGCCGACGAAGCCGGGCTCAAGGCCGGCGACGTCATCGTCGGCGTCGACGGCAAGACGACGGTAGGCGAGGATCTCGACAGCGTCATCGCCAGGGTTCGGGGCGAGGCCGGCACGGCGGTAGTCCTCACGGTCCGGAGCGGCGCGGACGGCCCCGAGCGCGAGGTCCGGATCGTCCGAGCCGACGTCCAGATCGAGCCAGTGTCGTGGGCGATGGTGCCCGGGACGAAGACCGCGATGCTCCGCCTCGAGCAGTTCTCGAGCGGCGCGTCGCCGAAGCTTCGGACCGCGCTCCAGGAGCTCAAGGCCGCCGGCGCGGATCGGCTGATCTTCGACCTTCGCGGGGATCCCGGCGGCTACGTCAACGAGGCGGTCGCAATCGCCAGCGAGTTCCTAGCGTCGGGCAACGTCTACATCGAGCGGAACGCGGCGGGCGAGGAGAAGGCGACGGCCGTCACGCCGGGCGGCGTCGCAGCGGACTTGCCACTCGTCGTCCTCGTCGACAAGGGCAGCGCGAGTGCGGCAGAAATCGTCGCCGGTGCGATCCAGGACGCCGGACGGGCGACGCTCGTCGGCGAGACGACGTTCGGGACCGGGACGGTCCTCGGCGAATTCGCCCTGTCGGATGGTTCGGCGCTCCGGATCGGAACGGTCGAATGGCTGACGCCGAAGGGCCGTGTCATCTGGCACGAAGGCATCGCGCCGGATGTGGTCGTCGCGCGCCCGGCCGATGTGGCACCGGTCGTCCCCGACGACCTCAAGTCGATGTCCGCCGCCGACGTCACGCGGATCGCCGACCCGCAGCTGAAGAAGGCGATCGAGCTCGGTGCCGAGGCGTCCTAGCCGGCCCGCGGCGAGCTCAGCGGGCCCGGCGCCGCGCGGCGCTAGGCGACGGCGTCGGAGACGAGCGGGTCCGCGTCGACGATGACGCCGTCGCGCATGTGAATCACCCGGTCGCAGACCGCTGCAACCTCGGCATCGTGGGTCACGATGATGAACGTCTGGCCGTGCTGCCGATTGAACTGGCGGAACAGCGCGAGGATCTCCGCCGAGCGGCCCGAGTCGAGGTTGCCGGTCGGTTCGTCGGCGAGGACGAGCGTCGGCTTGTTGACCAGGGCCCGGGCGAGTGCCACGCGCTGTTGCTCGCCACCGGACAGCTCCGACGGCCGGTGGCCGCCGCGATCCTCCAGCCCTACGAGGGCCAGTGACTCGCGGGCCATCTCTTTGGCCTTGCCACCCTTGACGCCCGCGTACTCGGCGGCCAGCGCGACGTTTTCTTCAGCCGTCAGCGTCGGGACCAGGTTGAACTGCTGGAACACGAAGCCCATCTGGGTCGCTCGCACGCGAGTGCGCTCGCGGTCGGACAGGCCCATCGAGTCGACTCCCGCGACCGTAAGCGTCGGCGCCTTACCGCCGTTGCGATCGGGCGAGTGGAGGAGGCCGAGGATGTGCATGAGCGTCGACTTGCCGGAGCCGGACGGCCCCATGATCGCGACCATCTCGCCGGCCTCGATCGAGACGTCGGCGCCACGAAGGGCGTCGATCGAATTCCTCCGGCTCAGCCGGTAGGTCTTGCGAAGGTTGCGGCCTTCAAGCAGCGCCATCGGTCGCTCCTATTCGTAGCGGAGGGCCTGGACAGGATCCAGGCGCGCCGCGTGGGTGGCGGGAATGATTCCGGCGATCATGCCGAGGATCGTCGAGAAGAGGACCGCCGTGACGGCGGTGCCGGTGGTCAGGTCGAAGAGCACAGTCCCGGATTCACGCCCGGCGTCGTTGGCCAGGGCGACGACGATCGCGCCCAGCCCGAGGCCGATGAGCCCGCCGATGAAGCCGATCAGCCCGGCCTCGAGCACGAGCTCCTGGATGATCCGGCGGCGCGTTCCGCCGATCGCCCGCTTGATGCCGATCTCGCGCGTCCGCTCGGCCACGGACATCGCCATCGTGTTGATGACCGACAGGCCGCCGACGACCAGGCTGATCAAGCCGACGCCGATGATGATCGCGTTGAAGATCGCGGTGGCTGAGCCGACCTGGCTGTCGAATTCCGCGCCGGTCAGCGTGGAGGTGTTCGGCACGGTCGTCTCGATCGTCTTGGCGAGGGCGTCGATGTCCGCTCCGGCCCTCGGGTAGACGGTGACCTGGCTGATCAGATCCGCGGGCTCGAGTTGCTCGCGGACGATGGGCGGAAGTGTCTCGTAGTAGAGCTGCTGGGACGCTAGCAACGGCACCATCGCCGTCGTGTCGGGCGCGGTGAGCGTCGGTTCGAGAACGCCGACGACCTCGAAGTCGACGCCGCGGAGGTTGATCGTGTCGCCGGCCCTGACGCTGTGCTTGCGGGCGAGGTCGGAGCCCAGCACGACGACGTTGCTGCCCTCGTCGGCCTCGGTAAGCGCGCGGCCCTGGGCGTAGTTGAGGACGAAGTCCTCGTGACCCTTGTCGGCGCCCGCGACCTGTCCGACGATCTGGTCTGGCACGGCGAAGCCACCGCCGCCCTCCTCGTCCCAGAGAACGGTCACCGATGGAACTGCCACCTCAACGCCGTCGATCGCGGCCACAGCCGTTGACGTCGTCACCTCCATCGGCGCGGTGCCGAACGTGCCGCCCGAGGCATCGCTGACGACGATCTTGTTGCCGAAGTACTGGCTTCCGCCATCGACGAGCGCGTTGATCTTGTTGGCCATCGAGCCGAACACGACGAGCGCCCAGATCCCGATCGTTATGCCGGAGATCGTGAGCACCGTCCGCAGCTTGCGCCGCGACAGGTTGCGCAGCAGTTTCATTGTTCCTCCTGGTGTCACGCAGCGATCGCTGTGACCCTGGAAGGGACAACGGGCCGGTCATCCGCTCCTGGACCGTGACGGGCCAGCGGTTGACTGGGCTACCTGCGACGAGCGCGTCACAGCATAGTGCCTCATAGGAATAGGGACCGCAGGCGAGGCCGATCGGCGTCAGCCGGGGGCGGCGGGAGCGGCTACTTCTGGCTCCGGTTCGGGCTCCGGGTGGCCGATCCGACGACGCAATCGGTCTGCGCCGACGCCGGCTCCCAGCAGGATTACGCCCTCGATCAGGAGACCGAGCTCCGTGCTAGACGACAGGTAGGTGAAGTTGAAGTCGCTCAGCGCGATGATCAGCCCGAGGGCAGCCGCGTATACGAACGTGCTCGCATCGCGCCGGAATGCGCGCTCGACGAGGATCGCAGCGAGGACGAGGAGAGCGAGGTCGCCAATCCAGGGCTCGATGACGCGCCCATAGTTACCCGCCACCGGGTCGTAGTTGTAGCCGGATCGAGTGACCGCGGACGCCAGGCCGATGACTGCCACGAGCCCGGCCCAAAGCCGCGTCAGCGCCGCGCGGCGACCGGCCCCGGGATCCTCGTCGGCCGTATTCGCCTCGCGCAGCCCGATCAAGCCAACGATGAGGGCGAGCCCAATCCACCAGGCTGCGGATACCACGACGAGCAGGACTGGGTCCGGACCGACTGCGATTGGATCGCCGATGTCGGTGAATTGCGGTTCCGGGACGACCAGGGATTCGAGCCAGCTGAGCAGCAGGCCGGCGAACGTGGTGACGCTTACCAAGAGCGCCACCTGGGTGAGCAGGGCCGGGTGGAGCAGCCGCAGGCCGATCGCGACCGACGATGCGACCACGGCACCGACCACGCCCGCCCCCGGCCACTCGATGCCAGCGAGCGAGGCCATCGCCGCTCCCGCTGAACCGGCGTGGCCCACGGAGAGCGCGAACATGACGCCCGCGGCTCGACGCCGCCGGTCGTCGCCATTCCTGAGTACCAGGCCGATGATGCCCAACGCGACCGCGGCCACCGCCCAGCCAGCCGCGATTGGCAACTCGGAGCCCGCCCCGAACCCGCCGATGCGGACGACGAAGGTCTCGTAGGCCCCAAGGAGGAACGCGCCGCCGAGGTAGGCGAACATCTCGCCGATCGTCACGCCCGGGCCGAAGATCGCGGCGACCGATGACGGCCCGCGACGGGCCGGAGCGCCAGCTCCGGCGGGCTGCGTGTCAGCCGCTTCGCGGCGGGACTGGGCCGTCTCGGCGGCGCGCAGTCGCTCGGCGGTGGCGGCGTCGATGAGCCCGGCGGCCTCCCAGGCCGCAATTCGGTCCAGCACCTGGTCCATGAGCATCGTCCCTCAGAGCGTTCCCCCGATTGACGATCCTGGACCCCGACCGTTACACCGGCGTCGTCGGGTAGTGGCTAGAGGAGCTCCCCGTGGGCCGACGCGGTCGGCTCGCCCTCGCGCGGGCGGGGCTCCTCGCCGGGGCCGTAATCGGGCGCGTTGGGCGCGGTTGGCGCGGCGGGCGCCGCGGCCGTCTGCTCAACCCCGGGCTCGAGCACCCGCAGTGGTGCCCCGGATTGGCCCTCGATCGCGCCGACGCCGAACGGGACCCACTTCGCCGGATCCTGGAGCCGATGGGCTTCGGTGTTGCCGCGAGTGTGGAGTTCGCTGAAGCCCTTCGGCTCGATCCACATCCGTTCGCCGGAGAGCAGGCCGCTCACGCCGGACTGGCCGGGCTCCGAGCGCTGGTGCTGGCAGTACTCGCAGGCCGCCTCGTTGTGGCGTTCGTAGGTCGGCGGCTCCTCGTAGGTCGTGATGTAGCCCTCGTAGTTGCGGAGCACGACCTTGTGATCCGAGTAGCTGATGAGGTAGTTCGGCATGACCGGGATCTTGCCGCCGCCACCGGGCGCGTCGATCACGAACGTCGGGACCGCGTAGCCGGATGTATGACCCCGCAGCCCCTCCATGATCTCCAGGCCCTTGCCGACGGGCGTCCGGAAATGGCCGGAGCCCTCGACGAGGTCGCACTGGTAGAGGTAGTAGGGCCGGATCCGGTTTTCGACGAGTCGATGGACGAGCGCGCGCTGGATGTGGACGCAGTCGTTGACGCCCGCCAGGAGGACGCTCTGGTTGCCGACCGGCAGCCCCGCCTTGGTCAGCTTGTCGACCGCCCGGCTGACCTCCGGGGTGATCTCGTTGGGGTGGTTGAAGTGGAGGTTGATCCAGAGCGGGTGGTACTTCTCGAGCATGGCGCAGAGCTCGTCGTCGATCCGCTGCGGCAGGAAGACCGGCACGCGCGACCCGATCCGGATGATCTCGATGTGGGGGATCTCGCGGAGGCCGCGGAGGATCGATTCGAAGAGCTTCGGGGCGAGGGTCAGGCCGTCGCCGCCCGAGATGAGCACATCGCGGACCTGCGGGGTGCGGCGGAGGTAGTCGAGCTGAGCCTCGTGGTCCTTCCGGTTGAAGTTCTGGGTCGGGTCACCGACGATCCGCGACCGCGTGCAGTAGCGGCAGTAGCTCGCGCACTGAGTCGTGACGAGCATGAGGACGCGGTCCGGGTAGCGGTGCACGAGGCCGGGCACCGGGGAGTGGCGGTCCTCAGCGAGCGAATCCTCCATCATCGAGGTGAAGGCCTGCGCCTCGCGCCCGGTCGGAATCACCTGGCGGCGGATCGGGTCGTTCGGGTCGTCGGGGTCGATCAGGCTGATGAAGTAGGGCGTGATGTCGACCCGGAACTTGTCCGGGGCGGATAGGCCGGCCCGCTCGTCGTCGGTCAGGTTGAGGACCTGCTCGATCTCGGCCAGGTCGTTGACCCGGTTGCTCAGCTGCCAGCGCCAGTCGTGCCACTTCTCATCGGGGACGTCCTGCCAGAGCGGCGCGCGCCGGCTGACCGCCGGTCGGCCGTCGGAGCCGAGCGCTTGAGCGGGGTCGCGGAGGTTGACGAAGGGCTCCTCGGCGGCGGCTCGCAACGCGGCCTGATGGGCCACGGCCTGCTTGATCTCCTGGGCGTCCAACGTCTGTTCGAACCTCCGGCGGCGACGCTCGCCGACTGCCGGTGAGCGCATAAAGTCTATGCAGACTGAATGTTCCGCGATGATAGCGCGCGCCGGAATGGGCGGTCCAGCGCCCGAACGTACCGGGCCGCGGTAGGATCGGCGCGTGAGCACTCCCGCCGACGTGCTTCGACCCCTTCGCAGGACGCGCCAGTTCCGTGAGTTCACCGCCGAGCCGGTGGACCGGGCCTTGCTCGACGCGATCGCCGATGTCGGGAGGTGGTCCGGTAGCAGTCAGAACACGCAGCCGTGGCGGTTCATCGTGATCGCGGATAGCTCGGTCCTGCGGCGGCTGGCCCCGATCGGCATGCCGTCGACACGATCGCTTCAGACAGCCACTGCAGCGATCGCGATCGCCATGCCCGACGCGCAGGGCAAACAGGTCAGTTACGCCTTCGACGAGGGCCGGGCCGCCGAACGAATGCTCATTGCGGCCGAAATGATCGACCTCGGCGCCGGGATCGCCTGGATACGAGCGGATATCCGCGCCGCCGTCGGCGAGATCTTCGACCTGCCGACCGACCGCTTCATCCGCACGATCGTCGCCCTCGGCCACCCGACCGAAGCCGCCCGTCGCCCGAAATCGGCCGCTGGCAGCGCCCGCCTACCGCGCGAGGAGACGGTTTTCGAGGAACGCTGGCAGAAGAGCTGACGTCGGTTGGGCGCCCCGCGCACGGTCGCATCTCGCGATCGTCCGATTCCGAACGTCGCTGGAACTCACTTCCGTTCCGCAACTTGATCCGATTCCGGAATCCGAATCCGGAGGATCGCGCGGGATCGGAGTGATTTGGCGCGGCGTTGGGAATCGGATTAATTGGCCGGACGAGGAACCGGAGCTACTCGCCGATGACCGCCCAGAGGAAGCCCATCATGATGAAGACGCCGCTGAACATCATGATCAGGCCGATGCCGCCGTACGGTGAGTTCGCCCCTTCGTGAGGAACGAGCTGGAGGCCGATCCCGAAGACGACGGCCCACACGAAGAACAGCCCGCCGAATAGCCACTTCGACGAGGGGCGAGCCATCATCCGGCCGAGACCGCTTGGGCCCTCTGCCGAGAACGCGGCTTTCGCCAGGATGACGAGCATCAGCACGGTCAGGGCGGTCGCGAGGCCGAACTCGATCGGGCGCGAGAAGAAGATCGTGAAGAGCTGCACCTGGGCCCTCGATTCGGTCGATCGACGTCGGCGCTGATGCTACCAGAGGCCCAGACCGTCCGATCCGCTGCGGCTGTATAGCATGAGGACCACATGTCCTCCCCCGAGCCCCAGGTCGGGTCGGCGCTCGACGGTCTCTTCGCGAGCCTCGGCCGCTTCGCGGTCCGGCGGCGCTGGTGGATTGTTGCCGCCTGGCTCGCGATCCTCGCGGTCGCGATCCCGATCGCGCCGAAGGTCGTCGGCGCCCTCCGGGCGGGCGGTTTCATCCTCGACGACCTCGAATCCGCCCGGGCGAAAGCGCTGCTGCAGGAGGAACTGGAGGCGCCGCCGTCCGCGATCGTCGTCGTCTACCACAGCGACACGCTGACCGCCGGCTCGCCGGAGTTCGAGGCCGCCGCCGCCGAAGCCATCCGGGATGTGCAGTCGGCGCCGTACGTCGTCCGAGTCTTCCCGCACACGTACGCGCCGCGCCAGGTGTCCGCCGACGGCCGGACCGCGTATGACGTGGTGTTCCTCTCGATCGCGCCCGACGACTCGCCGGCCGCGCTGCCCGGCATCGTCGAGCGCCTCGCCCACCCGCCCGGGATCAGCGTCGAGGTTGCCGGCGGGCCGGCCTTTTACGGCGACGTCCAGCACGTGTCGGAAGCGGACCTCCAGCGGAGCGAGATCATCTCGCTGCCCCTGGCGGCGATCGCGCTCCTCGTCGTGTTCGGTTCTGTCGTCGCCGCGGGCGTTCCGCTCGTCGTCGGCGGGGCGGCGGTCATCGTGGCACTCGCGGCGATCTTCGGCATCGCCAGCGTGACCCCGATGAGCATCTTCGTGCTCAACCTCGCGACACTCCTGGGGCTGGGGCTAGGCGTCGACTACTCGCTGCTGATGACGAGCCGATTTCGCGAGGAGCTCGCCGCCAGGCCCGCGGACCAACCGGACCGGGTGGCGCACGCCGTCGTGGCGACCGTCGCGACGGCCGGGCGGGCGGTCTTCTTCTCGGGCCTCACCGTGCTCCTTGGCCTGATCGGGCTCGTCCTCTTCGAGTTCATGATCCTGCGGTCCGTCGGTATCGCCGGCGCGATGGTCGTCTTTCTCGCGGTGGTCTCCGCCATGACGCTGCTGCCGGCGGTCCTCGCGATCGTCGGCACCCGGATCGACGCGCTCGCGATCCGGCGAGTCGTGCCCGTCGACGACCCGAACGGGCCGTGGGCACGGCTGGCCCGCTGGGTCATGCGCCGCCCGATCGCGGTCCTCCTGCCGACGCTGGCGCTCCTGCTGCTGCTCGGCTCGCCGTTCCTCCATGTCCGCTTCAATGCCCCGGACTCGACGATCCTCCCGCCGAGCGTCCCGTCGCGGGCCGCCTTCGACCGTCTCGCGGGCGCCTTCGGCGAGGGCGAGTTCGCGCCGCTGACCCTCGCGATCCGGACCGACGGCCCGGCGACGAGCGCAGACAACCTCGCGGCGCTGTACGACTACTCCCGCCGCCTGACAGCCGACCCGCGGGTGACGCGCGTCGAGAGCCTCGTCGACGTCGACCCGCGCATCCGGCTCGACCAGTACCAGCTCATCTACTCGGACCCGAACGGCCCGCGCGACCGGTTCGTCGCGACGACGCTCGAATCGACGACAAAGGGCGATCTCACCGCGTTCACGGTCTACACGCCGTTCGGCCCTAACCGCGAGGAAGGTCGGGCCCTCGTAGCCGAACTGCGATCGACGGTCGGGTCCCTGGCGCCACCCGCCGGGACGCAGCTCCTCGTCGGCGGCGGCGCCGCCGACGTCACCGACGTCGTGAGCCGCGTGGCTGCGGACTTCCCACGAACCGCGATCTTCATCGTCGTCTCGACCTACCTCGTCCTGTTCCTGCTCCTCCGATCGGTCGTCCTCCCGGCCAAGGCCCTCGTAATGAACACGTTGTCAATCGTCGCGAGCTTCGGGGCGCTCGTCTGGATCTTCCAGGACGGCAATCTGTCGGGGCTCCTCGGCTTCCAGCCGCTCGGGTTCGTCGAGACGACGCAGCCGGTCATCCTGTTCTGCGTCCTGTTTGGGCTGTCGATGGACTACGAGGTGTTCCTGTTGTCGCGGATGAAGGAGGTCTGGGATCGGACTGGCGACAACCAGGAGGCGGTCGCCCGCGGCCTCGAGCGGAGCGGCCGGATCGTGACGTCGGCCGCCCTCATCGTCGTGGTCGTCGCAGGCTCGTTCGCCCTCGCCGACATCGTCCTCATCAAGGCGCTCGGAATCGGGATGGCCCTCGCCGTAGCCCTCGACGCGACGGTCGTGCGGGCACTTCTCGTGCCGGCGACGATGCGGCTGCTGGGCGACTGGAACTGGTGGGTGCCCGGCCGCCTCCGCCGGCTGCCGGTCGTCGGGACGGCAGTGCTCGTCCTGGCGACGCCATTACTGGCTGCGTGCGCCGCCGGCCCGATCCTCGCCAACCCGCCGGCGCCTCGGCCGACCACCGCAGCCCCGACGGCACTCCCGTCACAGGCGTCTGATCCGATCCCCGTCGAGCTACCCCGCGACGACGCGCCGCACGATCGGCTGACGGAGTGGTGGTACTACACAGGCCACCTCACGGACGATGATGGTTCCCGGTACGGCTTCGAGTTCGTGGTCTTCCGGGTCGAACGAGGCGGTTTCCCGGTTGCCTGGGCGTCGCAT
Organism: uncultured Chloroflexia bacterium; assembly: GCA_963720315.1. Taxonomy (GTDB): domain Bacteria; phylum Chloroflexota; class Limnocylindria; order Limnocylindrales; family CSP1-4; genus CF-46. The sequence goes on along the minus strand of CAVRFC010000005.1, from coordinate 535,569 downwards.
CTCGCGGTCACCGATGAGGGCGGAGACGCCTTCCACTTCGCCCAGCGGGTGGAGTTCGGGGAGCAGGTCGATCTCGACGCGCTGGGACGCCCCGGTTTCTCGTTCCGGATTGCGGCCCCGAGTGCGAACTGGGAGATGTCCGGCAGCGACGGCCACGACAGGCTGCTGGCTACGACGACGGCCCTGGAGGCTGCGGCGGCCGGGTCGCCGGGCGGGCTCGGGATGGACCTCGAGCTCGACGCGACGAAGCCGCCGGCCCTTCATGACGGAGACGGCTGGGTCGACTTCGGGGCCGGCGGATCCTCGTACTACTACTCGCGCACCGCGATGGAAGCAACGGGCAGCCTGACCGTGGGCGATCGAACTTTCGACGTCACCGGCAGCGCCTGGTTCGACCATCAATGGGGCGACTTCATCGCGGTGGGCGGGGGTGGCTGGGACTGGTTCGCGATCAACCTCGACGACGGGACGGACGTGATGCTGTCGCTTAACCGGGACATCGACGGGTCGTACCCGATCGTCTATGGGACGCTCGTCGACCCGGCTGGACAGTCGCGATACCTGCCGCGTGGGGCATTCGAGGTGGAGGTCACCGACCGCTGGGTCAGCCCCGGGACCGGCGCGGACTACCCGGCCGGCTGGCGGATCGCGATACGGGGCGACGACCTCGAGATCGCCCTGAGCCCGACCGTTGCCAACCAGGAGCTCGACACGCGTGCCACAACGAGCATCTACTGGGAGGGGTCACAGGTCGTCGAGGCCCGCCGCGGGGACAAGCCGCTCGGCGGCGAGGCGTATGTCGAGCTGACCGGCTACGCATCGGCCGGGGCCGAGGCGCCGTAGCGTCAGGGAGTCGGGGGGAGCGTGACGCCGGCGCGGCCGGCAGCGTCGCGAAGCTGTGCGTCGACAGCGTCGAGACCGGCGAGCAGATCGGTCATTTTCTCGGCGGCTTCCCGGTAGGCAGTCTCGTTCCGGATCGAGGCGGATAGCCCCTCGGCCGCCGTCGCCTGGATTGCGAGATAAAAGGACCTGAGGTCGGCGCTCAGTGCCGCGCCGCCCGTCCATGCGCCGATGTGCGGCGTGAGCTGGAGACCGACGACCGCATCGGCCGATGTCGCACGGAGGATCTGGGAGACCGCGAACGTGTCGAACGACTCCTGATCGAGCGCGGTCGCGAGGCTCGACGACGAGGTCGCCAGCCGCTCGTGGAGCGCGGCGACCTGAGCGAGGGCCGAGCGGCTGAGCGCCGGAACGGTGGACGTCGTTCCCGTGGCGATCGACGGCGACGGGCTCGCCGAGGGCGCGACAGTTGGCGGGATTGAGGGCAGGGCGTTCGAGGCTTGGAGCGCGGCAGCGGCTGCGGCATCTGCGTCGCGTCTCGCGCCATCGAGCGCGGACGCTGTCGCCCCCAGCAGGCCGGACACGACGATACCCCCGATGAGGCCGAGGCCGACGAAGAGGGAGACTCGCCGCGCCTGGACGCCCATGATGAGTCGCGTTCCGCAGCCCGGGCAGTGCCTCGCACCGAGGGCCAGGGGTCGAGCGCAGGCCGGGCAGGCAAAGACAGTCTGGTCGATCTCGCCGATCGCCAGCGACTCGGATACCGAGGCGACCTTCGGCTTCCGGGTTCGTCGCCGTGCGACTTCGACTGTCATCGCGGCCCTTCCCCGTGACTCAGCGTTGTGCGCACGATGCGCCACATTCACGCACCCCGAGTCTGCTCACAGCGATGGCCGGGCGCCGTCGTCCGGAGGTCACCCGCGACCCGTACTTTCAGCGTCGACGCGGCTTGCCGTCAGCCCCCGACAAGCGTCTCGAGCTCATGGGTCGTGGGCATGCCTTCACGCGCGCCTTGCCGGGTCGTCGACAGGGCCGCGGCGGCGATCGCGCGGGCCGCGGCCTGCTCGAGCGCGAGTCCGGAAGCAAGACCGGCGGCGAGGGCTCCGTTGAACGCGTCGCCCGCTCCGACGCTGTCCAGCGCGGTGACCGGGGGGGCGGGCAGGTCCTGTGGTTCCCGGTCGCGTTCGACGACGACGGCACCGGCCGCGCCGAGCGTGACGATCACCGCGCGGCGGACGCCCTCGCCCTCGGAGTTGTGGTCCAGGAGACCTGCGGCCGCGATCTCCGGCCGCTCGCTGGCGCGCCCGGCCCGTCCGATCCGGCGGATGTCCTCCGCGACGAGGCTCGCCAGCTCGCCCCGGTTCGGCGTGAGGATGTCCACGTCCCCGAAGACTGACCGATCCAGCCCGTCGGCTGGCGCCGGATTGAGGATCGTCGTCGCTCCGGCCTCGCTCGAAGCACGGAGGGCGGCCTTCACGGTCGCGGTCGGAATCTCATGGCCAACGAGGACGACGTCGCCGGCCCGCGGCACCAGGACGGCGAACGCGGCGAGGACGTCGCTTGCGGTCAAGAGTGCGTTCGCGCCCGAGGCGACGGCGATGAGATTCTCGCCGCGACCGTCGACGAGGATCAGGGCGACGCCCGTCGGCTCGGGCAGCGTTCGGACCGCGGCCAGGTCGATCCGCTCGGCGGCCAGTGCCGCCAGCGCCTCCTGGCCGAACGGGTCGTCGCCGACCGCCGCGACGAACGCCGTGGCGGCCCCGAGGCGCGAGGCCGCGACGGCCTGGTTACCACCCTTTCCGCCGTGGTGGCGAGAGAACCGGGCACCGGTCACGGTCTCGCCGGGCGTCGGCAGTCGATCCGCGGTTGCGACGAGATCGATATTGACCGAGCCGACAACGATGACGCGGGACACCGTCCTAACCGGTGACGAACTCGCCGCCGTCGACTCCGATGATGTTGCCGCTGATCCAGTCGGACTCGGTCTCCGACAGGCTGACAATGGCCTCTGCAACGTCCTGCGGGGTCGTCATCCGACCGTGCGGGTTGCGAGCCATCGTGACCTCGATCATGCGGGCGGCCTCCGGGATCTTGCGCAGGGCGGGCGTGTCCGTCACGCCGGCCCGAAATCGAATTGACGGCGATCCCCGTGTCGCGCCGGGCGAACTCCATCGCCAGCTGGCGGATATGCAATTCGAGGGCGGCTTTCGCGCCGGAAACGACGCCATACGAGGGCACGACCCGGTCCGTCCCCTCCGAGGTCATCGCGTAGATCTTGGAGCCGCGCTCGAGGAACCCGGCGTGGTAAAGATCCTGGACCCAGTAGACGAGGCTGTTGCCCATGACGTCCTGGGTCATCTCCATCTTCTTGCGATCGACGGCGTCCTTCGGGTCGTCGGCGATGAACGGGACAAGCGATCCGAACGCGAGCGAGTGCATCACGACCCGGAGGTACGGCTGACGGCCGGCGCCACGGCTCTCGTCGAAGCGGGCGCGAATCGTCTCGATCGCGGCCGCGCGCTTCTCGTCGTCGGCGGCGTTCATGTTGATGTAGAGCGCCTCGCTGCCGGCCGCGGCGATGCCCGCCTTGACCTCCTCGACATGGGCGAGGGCGGCCCGGAAGTCGAGATGAACGCCGACGATCTTATAGCCTCGCGCCGCGAGAGCCAGCGCCGTGGCCTCGCCCATACCGCTCGATGCCCCGAGGATGAGCGCCCAGCGCTCGCGGTCGTCGGTCATGCGTGTCTCCGGCTCGTTCGAATGGGGTCTGGCGCCGCGGAGTGGGCGGCCGGCCGAGTCTAGCAGGGGCCGACCGCCCTACCGGGTTGTTCGATGCAGTAGCGCACGCGTCGAGCGTCGCCTACGGGGCCGGCGACGCGTCCGGAGCGGCCCTCGGCGGATCGACACGGATGCCGCCGTTAGGATTGTCGACAAGCTGCGGCGGGGGTGGCGCGATACGGATCGGCAGGTCGTGGTTCGAGAACGTGACGGAGAACGCGATCTCTGCACCCTGGATCGAGAAGGTGCCGCTAACGGCGGCGAGCGTCCGCGTCTTCTGCTCGACGTAGATGTCGATCGTGGCCGGCGCTGGCACCATCTCAGGTCGGGGGAGGTCGCCCACGCCGGCGGGCTGGCCGGCGGCAGGCGCCACGAGCAAGGCCCAGCTAGCTTCCCGGGACAGTCCCGCCGTGACGTGGTAGCAGGTGGCCCCGCCGCACGGGACGGCGGCGCCCAGGGTGAGTACTGCAGTCCTGTTTGATATCGCCGTCTCGATCATCGTCAGGTAGGCGCCGTTCGTCGGCAGGTGGTCGCCGTTGCCGGGATCGTCGTTCGCGGACCAGCGCGGATTCGCGCCTTCGCGCGAGAAGATCGTGCCGCCCACGAGAACGAACTCACTTGTTTCGGCGTTCGCCTGGATGTCGACTCGCGACAGCTGCGACCTCCCGGCGACATTGCGGCCCTGAACATCGATGTCTGCCTCGAGGACGTACCGGATCTGCTCTCCGCCGGCGTCTTCGGTGTTTCTGCCGGTGAGGGCGATCTGGACGTGGACGCTGCCGAGGGCAGCCGCGGAGGCGGCGGCGGCGGTTACGATCTCGTGGGGGTCCGTCAGGATCGGCAGTCCCTCCGACAATTCACAGCCGGCGAGGCAAGCAGCCACGACCGCCGCCGTCCCGATCACGGCGGCGAAGCTGACGCGGCCGGGGATATTCATGACTAGACGACCCCCGCGTCGCGCAACCCGCGGATTTCGGCGGTGGCGTAGCCAAGCTCGCGGAGAATCTCGTCGGTCTGCTCGCCGAGGAGCGGTGGAGGAGTTCGGACGCTCGCTGGGGTGGACGACAGCTCGAACGGCGGCGCGACCTGGCGAGTGCGACCGAGAACGGGATGGTCCACCTCGATCGTCATCCGGCGCTCCCGCGCCCAGGCCGATCCGAACGCCTCGGCGATGTCGTTGATCGGTCCGGCCGGCACGTCGGCGGCATCGAGGGCCGCCAGCCACTCCGCAGAGGTGCGCTCGGCTAGCCGCTCACGAAGCGTCGCGACGAGCTCCCCGCGGTTGGCCACCCGCTCGCCGTTCGTCGCGAACCGCGGATCGTCGGCGAGGGCCGGCAGCCCGAGCGCACGACAGAGCCGCGGCCACTGGCGCTCGCTCCCTGCGGCGATCGCGATCTCCCCGTCGGCCGTGGGGTACGTCTCGTACGGAACGATGTTTGGATGGGCGTTCCCGAGCCGGCCCGGAGCCACGCCGCTCACGAACGCGTTCTGCGCCTGGTTGACGAGGATCGCGAGCGTGGAGGCTAGGAGCGAAAGGTCCACCCGTTGGCCGTGTCCGCGAACGGGCGTGCCCTCGGCCGGCCGATCCCGCGCGACGAGTGCAGCCAGGACCGCCACTGCCCCCTGGAGACCGGCGACGACGTCGGCGATCGCGACGCCGACCTTCGTCGGGCCGCCGCCATCCTCGTCCGACGCCCCAGTGATCGACATCAGACCGGACGCGGCCTGGATGACGAAGTCGTAACCCGGCCGATCGGAATCGGGTCCGATGGAGCCGTAGCCGGTGATCGCGAGGTGAATGAGGCCCGGATTGATCGCCGCGAGATCGTCCTCGCCGAAGCCCAGGCGGGCGAAGCCGCCGGATCGGAAGTTCTCCACGACGACGTCGGCGCCGGCGAGGAGCCGCCGAAGAACGGCCGCGCCGTCGGGCTGCTTGAGATCGAGCCGGAGGCTTCGCTTGTTGCGGTTGACCGCGAGGTAGTACGCCGCCGTGCGCGTGCCATCGGACTCGCTGCCGACCCACGGCGGGCCCCAGCCGCGCGTCGCGTCGCCCTCCGGCGGCTCGACCTTGACGACGTCCGCCCCGAGGTCGGCAAGGAGCATCGTGCAGTAGGGACCCGCGAGCACCGTCGAGCAGTCGACGACGCGGAGACCGGCGAGTGGCCCGGAGGGCTGACTGGACACGCCCCGATGGTAGCCGTCGGCTACGGTCGGCTAAGGTGCCGCCATGACACCGCCGCGCCCGATCCTGCTTATCGGATGGGCGCTTCACCGGGCTTTGTTCCGACTGACCGGTGGGCGGGTGGGGACGCAGTGCGCCGGCGATGGGCTGGGGACGCTCTTTCTGACCTCGACGGGGCGGAGGAGCGGGAAGGCCCGACGGAACGCCCTGTTCTACATCGAGGACGGCCCGGACTTCGTCGTCGTCGCGTCGAATGCCGGTGACAATGCCGACCCGAGTTGGTGGCACAACCTCCAGGCCGCGCCGGACGCTGAGGTGACGATCGGGCCGAAGGCGATCCCGGTCCGCGCCCGTCGCGCCGCGGCGGAGGACGTCGTGCGACTCTGGCCCCGACTGGTCAAAGCGAATCCCGACTACGCGACGTATCGCGAGAAGGCAACCCGCGACATCCCCGTCGTCGTTCTTTCGCCACGCTGATTGCTCGTTTGGCCGGTTCGGCCGGTCCCCGCTACGATCCCACCATGCCTGATTCCCGCCCCCTCACGTTGATGACGGTTCACGCCCACCCCGACGACGAGACGATCGGGACCGGCGGGACGATGGCCAAGGCGGTCCACGCCGGCCACCGCGTCGTGCTCGTCACCTGCACCCGCGGGGAGCTCGGCGAGATCGTCGTTCCCGACATGGACACGCCTGACAACCACCGACGCCTCGGCGAGATCCGCGCCGCTGAGCTCGAGTCGGCGATGGGCGTGCTCGGCGTGACCGAGTGGGAGAACCTCGGCTATCGCGACTCCGGGATGATGGACGAGGCCGGTAATCGTGATCCACGGAGCTTCTGGCAGGCCGATCTCGATGAGGCCGCCCGCCGGCTGACCTGGCTCATCCGGCATTATCGGCCAGATGTCGTCACGACCTACAACGCATTCGGCGGCTACGGCCACCCCGATCACATCCGCGTCCACGACGTCGCGATCCGCGCGGTTCCCAGGGCCGGCGACGCGAGTTGGTACCCGGAGCAGATCGAGGCGGGCCTGGAGCCCTGGGCTCCGGCGAAGTTCTACGAGCAGGCGACCCCTGAGTCCGTTCGCCGGGCCATGAACGAGCGGCTCGACGAGCTTGGCGTAGATAGCTTCTGGCTGCCGCCCAAGGACGCCTCGCCTGAACAGATCGCCGAGTACGAGGAGCGGATGGCGAAGATGCTCGTCCCGGACGAGTCGATCACGACCTGGATCGACATCGCCGACGTCCTCGAGCTCAAATGGGAGGCCATCCAGAAGCACGTGACCCAGATCAACATGGACTTCCCATTCATGAAGCTCGGCCTCGACGGCTGGCGCGAGTTCTGGGCTCGCGAGACGTTCATCCTCCGCGAGTCGCGGGTCGAGAGCCGGCTGCCGGAGTCCGATCTCTTCGACGGGCTCAGCTGAGCAGGCCGACCGCCGCCGCGTCCTCGGCGATCGGGTCGAGGAAGCGCGGGTCGCCGGCCGCTCCGAATCCCTGGAGGATCGCCCGGCTGAGGCCCAGTCCCTCGTAGTCGCGAAGCCGCTGCCGCCTCGCTGGCCCTGGGGCGGCATCGGGCCGGCCCCAGACATGGACGGATACCCGCAACGAGGCCGGATCCCGCCCTACCTCGCGGCACCGTTCCGCGATCACGGGCAGCGCCGCTTCCACCTCGTCGGGCATGAGCGCGTCGAGGTTGAGCTCGTCGGCGAAGCGGGCGGCCAGCCGCCAGGTGACCTTCGGACCGTTCCCGCCGACGACGATTGGGAGCCGCGGCTGCTGGAGGCCCTTCGGCTCGTGGATGGCGTCGCTCACGTGGGCGTGGCGACCGTCGTAGGTCGCCCGGCCAGGAGCCAGCATCCGGCTGATGATCTCAAGATGGTCTGCGAGGATCGCCAGCCGCTCCGGAGCCCCGGGGAAACCGTAGCCGTAGGCCAGCCACTCGTCCTCCTTCCAACCCGCCCCGATCCCGAGCTCCGCCCGGCCCCCGCTGATCACGTCGATCGTCGAGATCGCCTTGGCGGTCAGCCCAGCGTTCCGATACGCCGCCGCGAGGACGAGATGGCCCAGGCGCGCCCGCGACGTCGCGGCCGCGATCGCCGCGAGCTCGACGATCGGCTCGAAGATCGGGGCCTCCTCGGGCGGCGGATCGACCTGCATGTGGTCGTACACCCAGAGCGATTCGAAGCCGAGCTCCTCCGCCCGGCGCGCCGCGTTGACGGTTCGCTCCCATGCCAGCGCCGGCTCCATGCCGAGATACTCGCGGTCGCAGCCTTGGGGCAGGGTGATCCCGACCTTCATCCGCCCGCTGTCCATGGCCCGTACGGCAGCGGTCACGCCGTCGCGGACCGCGGCGACGACGTCCTCGCCGATCGGCCGGGCATCGGCGACCGTGAACCACAAGCCGGCTTGGCGAACGAACGCCGGCAATGTCGTCAGCGCCTCGGCGACGTCGTCCCACGTCACGCCCATCGCCTCCGGCCGGATGTCGACACCGACCCGGACCAGCGCGGCAAGCATCGCGTCGGGCTCATTGTCCTGGAGGATCGATCCCGCGTAGATGCCGAGCCCGACGGGCTGGCCGTGGATGAAATGGCGACCGGTCAGCCGCTCCAGGTTGTAGAACAGGAAGTGCTCGACTCCCTCGATATGACGTGGGTTCCAACCGGAGTTATGGAACGTGGCGCCGCCCCAGCGGTGGGCAAGCATCAGCGTCCGGATGCCCGACTCGTTGACCTCGTGGATGTCGTCGAGGTGAGCCAGCACGTCGTCGAGCCGGAGGCGCGCTTCGTCGACGAGGCGCTGGTCGTACGGCCAACGCGCCTCCTCGCGGCCGAGGTCCCGGGCGAGGCGCCAGTCGCCGTGGGCCGTGTGGTAGCAGAGAATGTCGCCGACGCCACTCCGGTTGAGCAGTGCCGGTGCGCTCTGGATCACGTCGAAATCGACGTAGACGGCCTCCGGAACTGCCCAGCCGATATAACGCACGTTGCCTCTGTCCCGAATGCCGGACCGATGACCGAACGGGGCGTTGACCGTCATCGCCGTCGGGACCTGGAAGATGGGCAGGCCGCGGCTCCACGCGAAGAACTTGGCGACGTCGAGGGCCTGGCCGCCGCCCAACCCGACGATCGAGCGGCAGGCCGGCAACCCTTCGACGGTGCGCTGCAGCTCTGCCAGGTCGAGGGTGTCGACGAGGTGGACGCCGGCCAGCGCGCTGCCGGCGAGCGACGTCTTGAAGCGCGGCCACAGGTCGGCCATCGTCACCACTAGATAGGGCCGGGGCAGGATCAGCGGGAGCTCCTCGACGAGGCCGCGCCCGAAGACGGTCGTGAACTGGTGTCCGGTTCCGGCTCGCTGCGATGCCGTCGCCATCGTCAACGGGCCGTCCAGCCGCCGTCCACGAGGAGCGTCGTCCCCGTGACAAGCGAGGCCGCGGGTGAGGCGAGGAAGACGACCGCTCCGGCCACGTCCACGGGCTCACCGATCCTGTGGAGGCCGGCGATGCGTTCCTTGACCTCCGCCTCGAAGGCCGGGTCGGCCAGGTCGGGGGCCGTGCCGTCTGTGCGGATGAAGGTGGGGGCTACGGCATTGACCGTGATGCCGTGCACGCCCCATTCGACGGCGAGGCAGCGCGCCAGGTGGGCGACGGCGGCCTTGCTGATGCAGTAGACCGACTCGGTCGGGAGGGCGATGAACCCGGCCTGCGAACTGAGGTGAATGATCCGCCCGTGCCCTTGACGGATCATCACCCTGCCGGCCGCCTGGCTGGCGAAATAGAGGCCCTTGACGTTGACGTCGAACGTCAGGTCGAAGTCCGCCTCCGTGACATCCTCCGCGAGGTTGGCGGGGCCGAGACCGGCGTTGTTGACGAGGATGTCGAGCCGCCCGAACTCCGCGGCGACGCGGTCCACGGCCGCGCTGACCTGGTCGAGCCGGCGGACGTCCATGGGGACGCGCAACGAGCGCCGACCCATCGAGCGGATCTCCTCCTCGAGGTCCTCGGCCGACGTCGGATCGAGCAGCCCGAGCGCGACATCCGCCCCGGCGTTGGCGAGCGCGAGCGAGATCGCCCGACCGAGGCCCCGCGCGGCGCCCGTGACGAGCGCTGTCTGCCCCGTGAGGTCGAAGCTTGGGAAGGCCACTCGACTCCCTCCTGACCCACCGCTTGGCGTTTGTCGCTTATCGTTAGCGCTTAACGATTGCGCTTGACGATAAGCCTCGGCAGAATATACTCGGCGGCGAACGCCAGTCAAGGGGTTCCGCAAGGTCCGGAAGCGGCATCCGCGCGGGAGTACAGTCCCCCTGAGCCAACCGTCACCCTGCCGAACGGAGCCCACCGCTGAGCACGCTCGATCGAAGCCGAACACCCGGGGGGTCGGTCACCCTGCGCGATGTCGCCCGCGGCTCGGGAGTTTCGATCACCACCGTCTCGCGGATCCTCAACGGGCGCGAGTCCGGGGTTCCGATCCGCGACGAGACCCGCCAGCGGGTCCTGGCCGTCGCCGCGGAGATGGGCTACAAGCCGAACCTCTTGGCGCGCGGGCTCCGCGGCAGCCGCAGCTCACTGCTCGGGGTCATTGCCCGCGACATCTCCGACCCGTTTCACATCCAGATCCTGCGCGGGATCAACGCGGCGGCCCAGGCCCGCGACTACCGGCTGTTCCTGGGCCATGTCGATTACCGGCCCGACGTCGCCCTGACGTACGGCTCGATGTTCGAGCGATCGCACGCGGACGGGATCATCATCATCGGCGACATCGACGGGGCCGACTCGACGCTGGAGGTGTTTGCCGAGCAGCATCGCTACGTCCTCGGCGTCACCGACCGGACCGCCCGCCGCCAGATCCCGGGCGTTTACGGCGACAGCGTCGGCGGGACGGCGCTGGCCCTCGAGCACCTGTGGGGCCTGGGCCACCGTTCGATCGTCTGCGTTTCGGACGTGCTGACCTTCGACGGACGGCTGCGCATCGACCTCTACGAGCAGTTCATGCGGCAGCAGGGCGTCGGCGACCGGATCCAGGTCCACGTCTCCGAGCTGACGCCCGAGCTCAGCTTCGAGCTGGGCCGACGGATCTTCGCCGACTTCGACCAGGAGACATCGCCGACGGCGATCTTCGCGACCTCGGACACGATCGCGATGGGGCTGATGCAGGCGGCGTACCAGGCCGGGATCGCGATGCCAGACCGCCTCTCGATCATCGGCTTCGACGACATCGACTTTGCTTCGTACACGATCCCGCCCTTGACGACGATCAGCCAGAGCGGTGTCGAGATGGGCCGGATCGCGACTGAAGTGCTCCTCGACATGATCGACAACGCTCGTGACCGCTCTGAGGTCAACGACGTGGTCCTGAGCCCGCGGCTGGTCGTCCGGGGATCGACCGCGGCGCCGTTCCGCTGAGTCGCCGGACGCCCCGCGGTCGCGCGCCGGGCCGGCCGATCTCGGCCCAGCATATGCGGCCGCCCAGGCCTCGTTCGCAGTCTCCCGGCGAATATTCGGCCAGGTCCAGCCCGGCGCGGAGAGAGCGCGGGCGGCCCGAGTTACCAGTCGAGGAGGCCCTTCGAGGCGTTGAAGATCTGGCCCATCACGACCCGGCCGTCGCCGGCCGGATCGAGGAAGTTCGGCTGGGCCTTGTCGAGGACGATGTGCGGTCGCATGCGGGCCTGGACGAGGTCGGCGCCGCGGAACGTGAGCTCGAGCGTGATCCCTTCCATCGTCGGCTCCGACCAGGTCTGGTCGAAGACGAAGTTGCCGAGCGCGTACCAGATCGGCTTGCCGTCGTAGACCTCCATGGCGCCGGCCCAGTGGGCATGGTTCCCGATGACGAGGTCAGCGCCTCCGTCAATTGAGGCCCTGGCAAGCTCCTGCTGGCCCTTGAAGGGTGTCGGGTCGTACTCGGTGCCCCAGTGCGGGAAGACGATCACGACAGCAGCACCCGCATCGCGCGCTTTCTGGACGTCCTGGGCGACGATCTCGGCTGAGAGCGACGCGCTTCCCGGCCGTTCCGCGCCCGCCCGATAGACCGGCGCGATCGTGTCGTAGCCGAGGATCCCAACCTTGATGCCGCCGGCCTCGAGGATCGTTGGGCGCCTGGCGGCGCGCGCGTTCCGGCCGGCCCCGCCGGAGGCGATGCCGAACTCGGCCAGGTTGTCGATCGTCTCGAGGATCCCCGTCCGCCCGGCGTCGCCGATGTGGTTGTTGGCGAGCGAGACCCAGTCGATGCCGGCGTTTGCGAGGCCCTCGATCAGGGCCGGGTCGGCCGAAAAGGAGGTTCCTGACGTGTGGTAACGGAACCTGTTCGGGGCCGGGTTTTCAAAGTTCGCGATCGACAGGTCAGCGCCCGAAATGAGCTCGCGCATGGCGCCACCGTTGCCGGTCCGCTTGACCCTCGGCAGCTCCCAGCCGAACGATGAGCAGCAGTAGCGCGAGGTGATGTCCGCGGTCCCACCGTCGAACGGGAAATCCACGCCCTTCTTGTTGATCTTGACCGTCTGGGCCACGCCGCGGTCGAGCATGATGTCGCCGCCCGCGACGAGTGTCCAAGTGCCCGCTGGGTCGAACGCCGCCTCGGTGCCCGGCAGTTTCGCGGTGAGGCCCCACGCCTCGACCGTCGCGACGGCGCCGACACCGAACAGCTGCCGGTCGCCCCAGCCGAGGGCCCGGACGGACGGACCAACCCAGTCGGCCCGGAGAAACGCGAGGCGCTTCCGATTCGCCGCAAGATCCGCCGAAAGCGTCGCGGCGTCCGGCGCCAGGACGAGCCGCTTCGCGTCCGCCGGCCGTTCTGCCCCGACGGCCGCCAGGATCGCGTCCGCTTCGGATTCGACGAGCTCCAGCGCGTCATACGTCTTGCTCGTCCCGGCGAGCACCGCGCTGACTTCCTCGCGGCCGGTCCGGTCAAGCGGCGTTCGGAACTGGGTCACCGGAACGATCGGGACGTCCGCTATCGGCGTCGAGGTTGGAGTCGGCTGCTCGGTGGGTGCCACCGGCGACGCGGAAGCGGGCGGCACCCCCACCGTCGCGCTGGCCGCGGCGCTCGGGACCTGGCCGATCGGGGTCGTTGGACTCTGTGACGGTGTCAGCGAACCAACGAGTCCGCCGCCGACAGTCAGGACGACGGCCGCCGCAAGCACGCCGAGGACGGTCACAAGGGGGAGGCGCTTCACGGCGGCGATTGTGACAGCCGGTCACAGAGAGTGCCCCGCGGGAAGCCGCAATTGTATTCGTCGCGGATGGACGAGGCTGGGAAGGCGATCGGCGAGCACCGGAGCGCGCGCGAAGCGCGTGTGTGCTCTCACACGCGGGCTCAGAAGCCCGTGAGCGAGGAGCGCAGCCCGCAACGCGCCCAGCGTCGTTCAGCCGCGACAGCCCGGAGCCGTCCACCGCAGGCAAGTAACGAGAACGCCCCGTCCGGGCGGGCGGACGGGGCGTAGGGAGATTCGTCGATGGCGGACCCGACCGGATTCGAACCGGCGATCTCCAGCGTGACAGGCTGGCATGTTGGGCCGCTACACCACGGGTCCGTTGCAGCGACCGGGAGGATAGCACCCGGGCCCGGCATTGTCGCGTCGCCCGCGGCCTCCGCTAGCGCGGCAGCTGGAAGATCTGAGCGCCGCCGAGGTTGCCTAGCTGGAGGGCGGGTCGGCCGTCGATCGTGTCGTGGATCGTCAACGACGACCCCCAACTAGCCAGGTTGCCGTCGGCATCGAGACCGGCTTGCCCTGCCGCGATCAACCACCGGCCATCCGCCGATAAGCCGAGGCTGCCGTACGCCGTGAGGGCGGTCCAACGATCGACGAGGGCGAACGCTCGGCCGTCGAACACCCAGATGCCGGTGCTCGCGAAGTTGGGCCCATAGCCCCTGTCGTTTTGGATCATGCCGAGGGCGAACAGGCGGTTGCCGCCGGGTTCGGGAATCACCTGGGGGGTGTGGTAGGTGCGGAGATCTGAACCAAAGGTCACCCAGTCGGGCGGCTTGCGCGAGGTCGCGCCTCCCGGGCCCGTGCCAGACCCACCCGTCCCGCCGGCAGTCGCCTGCGGGTCGACCTCGAGACTGTCGGTCCGGCCGGTGTCGAGGTCGACTCGTTGGAGGACATGGGAACTCGGCTGCCACAGATAGACGGCCCGGTTCGCAAGATCGAGGACGGCATCGGCGAACCAGGATTCCGTATCCCAGGAGATCTCCGATCGCCGCACTTCGGAGCCGTCGGCACGCAAGATCGCGGCATTTAGCGTCTGTGTAGCCTGGTCGCGCGGCCAGCAGACGGCGGCGATCTCGTCCGACGTCGTCCAGGCGACCCAGCCGCACTGGCGCAGCCGGCCTGCGCCATCTTCGGCGAGCGGCACCTCTCGACCGTTCGCCAGTCCGCCGCCACGCTCATCGAGATCGATGGTCCAGGCCTTCGGCGTCGACTCGCCCTGCTCACCGGTCCAGGAATAGAGGTCGACCCAGGCCCAGACAAGGAGCCGCCGGCCGTCCGGCGACAATCGGATCGACGGGCCCGCAAGGTAGTTCTCGTACGGGCCCTGATCGGGAGGTGGCGTCTGACCCGGGAGTGGCGCGACGCTCAAGCTGCCGAGATTGACTCGACCGGACACCGCGCCGGGCTCGAGGTCGACTATCTCGACGACGATCGCCCAGTCATCAGCGCTCCGGGTTGCGCTCGCGAGGTAGGCCGTCCTGCCGTCCGGAGCAATCTCGAGATCGAACCGGGTGTAGAAATCCGACCCCGGCGGGGAGGCCGTCGAGGTGTACTCGCCGATCACATGCCCTCCGGTCGTCTGGCCGCTGCCGTCGACACGACGGATCTCGACCCATGTTGTCTCGCTCCCGCTTCCCTGAACGCGGTTGAAGCAGACACACCACCAGCCATTACCGTCGGCGGATGTGAACACGGCATCCGAGTCGACACGGAGCTCCATCACCGGCCCGAGCTCGCCAGTCGTCGGATCGACGAGGTGGAGCCCGTCAACATCGATGGGAAACGGCTCCGTCGGGTGCTCGCCCTCCGCGACGGTGATGTCCGGTAGCGGGGTCGCCGCGACTGGCGCCGGGAACAGGGCACGCGGCGTCGTCGAGGGGGTCGGCGTGGGCCGGAGGAACGACAGGTCCACCTCCGGCCGCGACTCCATCCTTGGCCCGATCCACGCGATCGCCGGGATGCCGACCGCAATTGCGATGACGAGGGCCATCGGCAGGCGACGCCGGCGGCCCGGTCGGCCCCCGCCAGCGGTGCCGCCAATCCGCGTCGGGACGACCTCGAAGCTCTGCCGTCCCGGGTCCGCCATGCCGACAACCTACACCGTGCCGGCGTCTCGGGTTCCGCGGTCAGATTGACGACCCGGTCCGTGCATCAGGGCCCCAGCCGGCCGGCAGCGAAAAGCGGCCGACTTGGGGGGTCGCTTCTATACTCGGCCGGCATGGCGATCATCGACCTCCGCTCCGACACCGTGACGCTGCCGACCGCCGCGATGCGCCGGGCGATGGCCGAAGCCGAGGTCGGCGACGACGTCTGGGGCGAGGATCCGACCGTCAACTCCCTGGAGGAGCGGGCCGCCGAGCTGCTCGGCAAGGACGCCGGGCTCTTCGTCGCCTCCGGGACGATGGCGAACCTCGTTGCACAGATGGCCCATCTCGCGCGCGGGCAGGAGATCATCGCTGGCGGCGAGACGCATCTGGTCATCGACGAGGCGGCCGGCCACGCGGTCGTCGTCGGGGCGTCGGTCCGCCAGCTCCGGGATCGCGCCGATGGGACGCTTGCCCTTGACGAGCTCGAGGAGGCATTCCGGAATCCGGCCGATATCCACGAGCCTCCCACGGGCCTGATCGTCATCGAGAACGCCCACAGCCACTCGATGAACCAGCCGCTGCCGCCCTCCTACCTCGCCGCGGTCGCCGCGATTGCCCACCGCCACGACGTGCCGCTTCACGTCGACGGCGCGCGGTTCTTCAACGCGTCGGTGGCCCTCGGCGTGTCGCCGCGCGAGCTGGCCACGTCGGTGGACTCCGTCGCCTTCTGCCTCTCGAAGGGCCTCGCCTGTCCTGTCGGGTCGCTCGTCGTCGGCGACCGTGCGTTCGTCGCCCGCGCCCGGCGCGCGCGGAAGCTGCTGGGTGGAGGCATGCGCCAGGCGGGCGTCGTGGCCGCGGCCGGGCTCGTCGCGCTCGCCGACGGTCCGGACGGGATGATCGACCGGCTGGCGGAGGATCACCGCAACGCGAAGCGGCTTGCAGAGGCGATCGCCGCGATGCCCGGCATCGTCAGCCCGGGCGGGATTGCGCAGCCCGGCGACGGCCCCTTGGACCCGGAGCGTGTCCGGACCAACTTCATCTTGTTCCGCGTCGAGCGTGACCGGCGCGGCTTCCTCGAGGCCCTTCGTGCAGGTAATGTCCTGATGGAGGAATATCCCCATGGACAGGTCCGGGCTGTGACCCACCACGGCATCACCGGATCGGACGTCGAGGCCACGATCTCGGCCGTCGGCTCCGCGCTCGAGTCGACGATCCGGGGATCTGCCACGGATCCCGTCGCCGCTGGGCACCTTCAGGGCGTCTGACGGACATCTCGCGCGGAAGACGCGCGACGAAGGAGGAACCCGTGCCCGACAACTTGGAGGACGTCGTCCTCTCCCGCCCCGAGCCGGCCACGGACGCGGGGCCCCTCGACGGCCGGCTCTACGACCTCGTCGAGGCCCGCTTCCGGCGGTTCATCCGCGACAACCCGATCGCTCGGCACGTACTACGGCATCCACACGGAGGACGACCGGCTGGGCGACGGGTCGCGCGACGCGCTCCTCGCCGAGCTCGCCGCCGACAAAGCCCACCTCGAGACCATCGAGGCGCTCGACGCTGCGGGCCTGTCCCCGACCGCCCAGTTCGAGCGCGATCTCGAGGCCCACAACGTCCGCCGCACGATCTTCGACACGGAGGTGGTACGGATCTGGGAGCGCCGATCGCTCGCCCTCGACACGGTCGGCGGTGCGCTGTTCCTCATCTTTGCCCAGGACTTCGCGCCGCTGGCGGAACGGCTGAGCTCCATCGCCGGACGCCTCGAAGGGGTGCCTGCGTATCTCGACCAGGCGCGAACCCGGGCGACCGTGCCGCAGGTCCGGATATGGCAGCGGCTGGAAATCGAGTCGGCCGCTGACCTGCCGTCGTTCCTCGACGAGATCGTCGCCGCTGGGGCCGACCTTCCCGCCGCCGATCGGCGACGGCTGAACAACGCAAGCACGGCCGCCCGGGCTGCCCTGGACGGCTACACGGACTGGCTGAAGGCGTCGCTGGACGGCGGAGCCGACGACTGGGCGCTCGGTCGGGAGCGGTACGACCAGCTCGTCGAGCTCCGGGCGTTCGACGGCCTCGACGCCGACGCGATTCTGGCGATCGGCGAGGAGCAGCTGGAATTGAACCGCGCCGCCCGGGCGGCGGCCGCGCGCGAGATCGACCCCGACGCGGACGAGGCAGCGGTCATCGATCGGATCAAGAGCGACCATCCGGCAAGCTTCGAGGAGGCCCTCGACGCCTACCGCGACGTCATGGTCCGCGGCCGCCGCTACCTCGTCGAGAAGGGGATCGTCACCGTCCCCGACGACGAGCGGATCGACGTCATCCCTACCCCGGAGTACCTCCGCAACGTCATCCCGTTTGCGGCCTACTTCTCGCCGCCGAAGTTCGACCCGAACCCCAAGGGCATCTACATCGTCACGCCGTCCGTCGGCAACGACCCCAACGCCATGCGCGAGCACAACTTCAGCTCGATCAGCAATACGAGCATCCACGAGGCGTACCCAGGGCACCACCTCCAGCTCGCGGTCGCCAATCGCCACCCGAGCCTGACCCGACTCGTCGCCGATGCCCCGGAGTTCGTCGAGGGCTGGGGCATGTACTCGGAGCAGATGATGCGCGAGAAGGGGTTCGACGATGCCCCGAACTTCCGCCTCGCCCTGTACACGGACGCGATCTGGCGGGCGAGCCGCATCATCCTCGACGTTCGGATGCACCGTGGCGAGCTCAGCGTCGAGGAGGCCACTGACTTCCTCGTCGCGCAGACAAGCTTCGAGGGGGCGAATGCCCGGGCCGAGGTGAATTGCTACACCTATACGCCGACCTACCAGCTCTCCTACCTCCTGGGCAAGGTCCTCCTGCTCCAGCTCCGCGCCGACGAGCAGAAGCGCCTCGGGTCACGGTTCGACCTCCGGGCGTTCCATGACACGCTGTTCAACAACGGCTCCCTGCCGATCAGCTTCCACCGCCGCCTCCTGCGCGAGACGATCCAGGCCGCCGAAGGCTCGAGCGGCGCCGGGGCGTCGCGGGCCGCCAGGGCCTGACCGCGGAGTGCAGGTAATCCCCTCGATCGACATCGACCGTGGCCGCTCGCGCGTCGTCTTCTGGCCGGGCGCATCGTCCGGCGTCGGGGCCCCGACGGATCGCCCGGACCGGATCGCGGAGCGATTCGTCGAGCTCGGCGCGCGGGTCGTCCACGTCGTCGACTTCGATGGCGCCCGAACCGGCGCGCCCGGCAACCTCGAGGCCGTCGGAGCGATGGCGTCGCGGATTGCCGTTCCGATCCAGCTCGCCGGCGGCCTCGAGGGGCCGGATCAGATTCGCCTCGCCTTCGCCGCGGGCGCGACCCGGGTCGTCCTGGCGATGAACGTTGCCGAGGACCCGGGCCTGCTTGCCGATTGCCTCGGTGTCGCGGGCGACTGGCTCGCCGTCGGCCTGGACCCGCGGCCGGAGCGATTTGCCGCCTTCCCGTGGCGACGACCTACGGTCCCGACGTTCGCGGAGGTCGTCGACGAGCTCGCGTCGCGGGGTGTCCGCCGCTTCGTTCTATCGCACGGTGGCGCGGAACCGGACGGCGACCTGCTGGCCGGCCTGGCCCGGACCCACGACGCCGATTTCCTCGTTGCCGGCGGGGTATCCGACCTCGACGGGATCCGTCGGCTGCGCGATATCGGCGTGACCGGCATCATTCTCGGACAGGCGCTCCTGTCCGGGGCCATCGACTTCACCGCAGCCCTGGAGGCCGCCGCATGACCCGAACCATCCGCTCGCTCGCGCTCCTTGCCGTGGCGTCAACGTTCGCCGCGGCCTGCAACGTCGGCGGCACGCCGGCACCGGCGTCGAGCAGCGCGTCGGCGGCCCCCTCCGCCGGCGGTCCCTCGGCAGCGGCCGGCAACTGCCCAACCGAGCAGCCGCCGCCCCTCGCGGCCGGCGAGAAGCGCCTCGTGACGATCGCCACGGCGAAGGGTGAGATCGGGATCACCATCGAAGCCGATCTCTCGCCGATCGCGGCCGGCAACTTCGTGGCCCTCGCGGGCTGCGGCTACTACGACGGCGTAGTCTTCCATCGGGTCGCGACCCTCCAGGACGGCACGCCGTTCGTCATCCAGGGCGGCGACCCGACGGGCACCGGAACCGGTGGACCCGGTTACACGATCAAGGATGAGCCCGTGACGGCCCTCTACGGCCGGGGAACCGTGGCGATGGCCCGCACCCAGGCGCTCGATTCGGTTGGCTCACAGTTCTTCATCGTCCTCGACGACAAGGATCGCGAGGTCCTCGCCGATGCCAACACGTACCAGATCATCGGAACGGTGACGACGGGGATGGAGAGTGTCGACGCGATCTACGCGGCGGCGGCCGGCCAGGAAAACCCGGCCAGTCCCGTCGTCATGGACAAGGTCACCGTCAGCACCCCGTAAGCCGGCCCAGCGCCAGGAGGATCACATGACCCGCGCCACCATCGCGACCGAGAAGGGCGACATCGAGGTCGACCTCTTCACGACCGACGCCCCCAAGGCGACCCAGAACTTCATCGACCTCGCGAAGAAGGGCTTCTACGACGACGTCATCTTCCATCGCGTCATTCCGGGCTTTGTCGCCCAGGGCGGCGACGGCCAGTACGGCAAGAAAGCGTCGCTAGAGACAAGTCGCGTCGGGACCGGCGGGCCCGGCTACAAGTTCGAGGACGAGCCGGTCAAGGGCAATTACGTTCGCGGCTCGCTGGCGATGGCCAATGCGGGGCCGAACACGAACGGCAGCCAGTTCTTCATCGTCCACCAGGACCTGACGGGCAAGCTGCCGAAGCAGTACACGCTGTTCGGACTCGTCACGAAGGGCATGGAGGTCGTCGACGAGATCGTCGGCGCGCCACGCAACGCGAAGGACCTGCCGAACGAGCCAGTGGCCATGACCGGCGTGATAATTCACGACGATTGAGCGTGCTGGCGGGCGCGAAGCGGCCTGTCAGGAACGTTAAGGAATTTACATCGCGTTGTGCATCAAAACTCTTGGATTCTGGGCATGAACCCGGTAGGATGATGCCTGCGCTGTTAACGCAGCCACGCTGCCCCAGCGACAAGGTCATGGGTAGGTAGGGTCAGGGTAGTCGGTGCAGCCGACGTGATAGATGCCCTTGACGCGCGGCAGAAGCGTCCGTTTCGGCGGATACCTTCACCGGGACAGCATCGAGGCGGTTCCTTCGGGAGCCGCCTCGAACTTTGTCCGCCATGTTGCCGCAAACGGCCCCCTCCTGGTTATTTCGTGCTACTTGACGGTAGCCGCTTTCCGGAGTAGGTTATGTGCTATCCAGAGGTAGCCAATAACCATCGAGCCCCGGAAGGAGATCAACGTGGCCACGCTGAACATGGCGAAGCGAGTCGAGCCTCGATTGGGCGTCCTCGCAATTCGCTTCCTTGTGGTTGGACTGGCGCTAGCGACCGCAGCGATCCACGCGTCGCTCGGCGGCCTGCTGTTCCTGGCCAACGCCATCGGCTATACGACCCTCGCCCTGGCGATGATCGTGCCGGGCCCGATCGGCCGCGTCCGCTGGCTCGTCCGCCTCGCGCTCCTCGGGTTCACCGCCGCGACCATCGGCGGCTGGGTCCTGTTCGGGGCACGTTTCCCGCTTGCCTACCTCGACAAGGCAATCGAAGTCGCGCTGATCGGGGCGGTCGCACTCGAGCTCTGGCGTTTCGACGGCGGTCCAATCGGTGTCGTCCGCCAGGCGCGACTCCTGGTCACACGACTAGCGGGCGGGCAGGTCGCCATGGGTCCGCGATGACTGGGACGAGCTCGGGCCGGGTCACCCTTCTCCTGGCTTCGTTCATGCTCGCCGCGTGCACGAGCGCGACCGGCGCCGGCGGCTCACCGCCTCCGGCGCCGTCGGGCGGGGCCGTGATCACCGCCCAGGGGATGGCCTTCGACCGCCAGGAGCTCACCCTGCCGGCCGGCCGACCGTTCCAGCTTCTCTTCGAGAATTGGGAGTCGGCGCCCCACAACGTCACGATCTATGACGAGGCCGTCGACCAGCCCCTGTTTGTCGGCGAGATCTTCGGCGGTCCTGGGTCACGGACCTACGATGTTCCGCCGATCCCGGCCGGCACGTATCACTTTCGCTGCGACGTTCATCCCGGCATGGCGGGCTCGGCGACCGTCCGCTGAGGCACGAGATGGCCCGGTGCGCAGCGGCACCACATTCGCTGGCCGGCGCTGCAGGAACACCTCGCATCGCGCCATCGCGAAGGCCTATTCTGTGCGCCTATCGCCAGCCCGCGGTTCCGGTCGAGGCTCAGGCGGGCCGAGAGTCGCACAGAACTGGCGCTTGTCCGCCCTGGGAGTTGGCGGATGCAGGGGAGCGGGGGCGGCTGCCCCCGATAAGGAGGATGCCGGATGGCTGCACGGGCCGGTTCGCGGCGTGTCTTCGCGTTCCTCGCTGGAGTCATGCTCATGGCATCGACCGCCTCCAGCGCGGTCGGTCAGAGCCCTGACGCAAGTCGCTTCACCGCGACACCACTGGAGCCGACGGGGACGATCGTCGGCGACTTCTCAAAGGCTGTCGTGCGCGATGGCAAGGTCGGGGTGATCGTCAAGCTGAAGGATGCGTCCGTCGCCTCGTATCGCGGCGGCGTCAACAACATGAAGGCAACGAACCCCGCGGCGCGGGGTGCCAAGACGCTCGACTTCAAGTCGACTGACCTGGCCGCCTACCGCAACTACCTCAAGGGCAAGCAGGACGCGTTCTCGGCGCGGCTGACATCCGGCGTCAAGGGCGCCAAGATCACCGGGAACTTCGACCTCGTTCTCAACGCCGTCTCGGCGGTCGTCCCGTCGTCCGAGCTTGCGACGATCGCAAACTTGCCCGGCGTTGCGACCATCTACCCGGACTCGTTGCTGAAGCTCCACACCGACGTAAGCCCGCAGTTCATCGGCGCACCGACGGTCTGGTCATCGCTCGGCGGACAGCAGAGCGCGGGCGAAGGCGTCGTCGTGGGCGTCCTCGACACGGGCATCTGGCCCGAGCACGCCTCCTACTCCGATCCCGATCCGTCGGGTAAGGCGTATGCGGCCCCGCCCGCAGCGCCGGATGGCAGCCGTGTCTGCGAGTTCTCCGGGGGCGCGAACCCCGGGGCCGGCCTTCGCTTGCAACAACAAGCTCATCGGCGCCGACCGCATGATGGCTACCTATGACGCAGTCATTGGTCTGCTCCCGAACGAATTCACAACCGCTCGCGACGACAATGGCCACGGCACCCACACGTCGTCCACAGCGGCCGGCAACGCCGGAGTTGCGGCCACGATATTCGGAGTCGGCCGCGGCACGATCTCGGGTGTCGCCCCGCGAGCCCACGTCGAGATGTTCAAGGTCTGCGGCGACCAGGGCTGCTTCGGCTCCGACTCGGTCAGTGCGGTCCAGGCCGCGATCGGCGACGGCGTCAACGTCATCAACTTCTCGATCAGCGGCGGCGCGAACCCCTATGCCGATGCCGTCGAGCTCGCCTTCCTCGATGCCTACAACGCAGGCGTCTTCGTAGCGGCGTCAGCCGGCAACTCCGGTCCGGGCGCAGAGACCACCGACCACCGCGGGCCGTGGGTCGCAACGGTCGGGGCCAGCACGACGAACCGGGCGTTCCTCAACAGCGTCAACGTCACGGCCGACGGAGGGGCGGCGCTTTCGCTCCCCGGCGTCTCGCTGACCGCGGGCGTCGGCCCTGCTCCCCTCGTCGTCGCCAGCGGCGACGGCCTCTGCTCGACGCCGGCCGCGCCCGGCTCATACACCGGAATGATCGTGGTCTGCAAGCGCGGTCTTCCGGCGGGTCGCGCCGAGAAGGGCTTCAACGTCCTCCAGGGTGGCGCGGTCGGAATGGTCCTCTACAACAACTCGGCGGCAGTGACCGACCAGGAGACCGACAACCACTGGCTGCCGGCGAGCCACATTCAGTTCAGCCAGGGCACGGCCCTGCTGGGCTTCATCGCCGCCAACACCAACGTCAGCGCCACGCTGACGGCGGGCGTCAAGGGAGCCGCGCAGGGCGACGTGATGGCGTCGTTCAGCTCGCGCGGTGGCCCGCTGCAACCGCTCGGCATCAGCAAGCCAGACATCGCCGCGCCGGGCGTTCAGATCCTCGCCGGCCACTCGCCGATGCACGTGGACGTCGCCGGCGGGCCCAACGGCGAGCTGTTCCAGGCGATCGCCGGCACCTCCATGGCGAGCCCGCACATCGCCGGCTCCGCAGCCCTGATCAGGGACCTCCACCCCACGTGGACTCCCGGTCAGATCAAGTCCGCCCTGATGACGACGGCTAAGACCGCCGGGCTCGTCAAGGAAGACGGGACGACCCCGTTCAACGCATTCGATGCCGGCTCAGGCCGAGTCGACCTGAGCGTCGCCGGATCGCCCGGCCTGACGTTCTCCGAAACGGGAGCCAATTACGTCGTCTTGCGTAACGAGCTGTTCAAGGCTAACTACCCGAGCGTTTACCACCCGAATATGCCCGGCCTCGTGACCCTGTCGCGGACGGCGCATAGCGTCCTCACAAGCTCGTCGACGTGGAAGCTCACGACGTCGAGCCCCAGCGACTTCAAGATCACGGTCCCGAACGCATTCACTGTCGCTGCGGGCGGCAACGCCACCTTCAGCATCGCCCTCGATGCCAGCGCCGTGCCGATCGGCGAGACCCGCTTCGGCACCATCACGCTCAAGCAGTCGAAGGGCGGAAACCGGGTCCTCCACCTGCCGGTCACGATCGTCCGGCGCCAGGCGCGCGGTGACGTTCACCAAGGCCTGCGACCCGACGGCGTCTGCACCGATGGGTGACACGACGTCGTGCACGCTCACGGCGACGAACCCGACGTTCGCAGCACGTCACCTACTCGATCACGGACAAGCTGCCGCCGCAGCTCAAGCTCGACCCGTCGAGCGTCGTCGGCGAACGCGACCGTGAGTCGGCAAGGACACCGTCGTCTCGAGTGGCACGATCCCGGCATCGCAGGCGTCAGCCGTCGCGATCGCCCCAGGCCCGTCACCGGCCGGCGGCTATCTGCCGCTGTCGCGCGTTCGGGATCCCGCCGATCGGCGGCGTCGGCGACGACACGATCACCAACTTCAACGTCCCGGCCTTCTCGTTCGCCGGCGAGACCTGGACTCAGGTCGGGGTCTCGAGCAACGGCTACGTCGTCGTCGGGGGCGGAAGCGGGCCTGACAACTCGATCAACAACCAGAACTTCCCGAACGCGGCGAGGCCGAACAACACCCTGGCCGCCTTCTGGACCGACCTCAACCCGGCGGCGGCCGGGGCGGTCCGGATCGGAACGCTGACCGACGGAGCGGACACCTGGATCGTCGTCGACTGGGATGGCGTCCGCGAGTTCAGCACAGCCGAGACTCGCACTCATTCCAGATCTGGATCGGCGTCAACGGCGACGCCAATCCGGCCGAGGACGTCTCGTACGCCTACGGACCCGATCCACGGCAACGGGGACGGCGGATTCCTGTCCGTCGGCGCCGAGAACAAGTTCGGCAACAGCGGCCAGAACACCTACTTCAACGGAACCGGGACCCTCCCGGCAAACGGGACCCAGCTTCGGGTCACGACCACGCCCGGCAGCGTGAGCTCGGTCGTCGTGACGTTCGACGCCGAAGCCGGCGACGACACTGGCTCCTGGAGAACTGCGCGAGCCTAACGAGCAACGCGTTCACCGGCACGAGCATCGCCTGCGCCAGCGGGACGATCGCGCCATAGGTTTGGCCGGCCGGACCCGGCCGGCTCCGACTGACCACGACGGGGGCGGCTCCGCCGCCCCCGTCGTTTCATGATCGGTGCGCCGGACTCAGTGCCCAGTGGGTGTCGGCGGTCAGCGCACGCACCAGTCGGGCCAGGGCACGCAGGACGATGGCCGCCGAAACCCCGGATACGAGCAGGAACAGCGGACTCGGGTAGGGCGGAACGATCTGGCGGAAGACCGCTCCGGCCGGCCCGATCTCGATGTAGCCGACCGGATCGCCGGCGGCGCCACCGCCTCCACCCAGGCCGGACCCGGTCGGGCCCGCTGCCTCACCGCCTTGCCCTTCTCCGCCGCCGAACCCCCACCGCACGCGGGCAACCGGGATGACGGTGACGTCGCCTCGCTCGATCGGCTCACCGAAGACGGCCGTGACGCTGGCCCGGGCGCCGATCCGCTCGGCGAGCCACTCCATGAACCGCCCGGCTGAGCCCTCCTCGGCGACGCGCCGCGCCTCCTCCATCGCTTCCGCTTGTGTCGCCGTCATCTGTCCACCTCCGAACCTTCGATCGCGATCGCCCGCACGGCGAACTTTGTATACCGGAAAGGATGACGGGGAATCGAAGACGGCGGGCCCGACGGCCCGCCGAGCCGCTGAGGAGGCGGACCGTTCGGTCAGGCTGCTTTCGGCAACGGCCGACCGACGTCGATGGTAGCGACCACGATGCCGCCCGATGCGGGCGACTCGCGGACCGGCCGGCCGATCGAGGCGATGAGCCCGAGGACCGCAGTGTTGGTCGACAGCATCGACGCGTCGAGGAGGGCGATGCCGTGGGCCCTTGCCCAGTCGACAGCCGCGAGCAGGAGTGCCCGACCGATGCCCCGGGCTTGCCAATCGTCCGCAACGGCGACGGCCATCTCGAGCCCCGAGTTGGCGGGCTCCAGGCACAAGTGGCCGACGATTCCTGGGTCGCCCGGCAGCGCGGCTACGGGCTCCGCGACGAATCCTTCGCGATGCTCGTGATCCGGCCCACACAGGAGACTGGCTGCGTCGTCGCCGATGCCACGGCTCACCGCGTGGAACCGCGCAAGCCGGCTCTCGGCAGAGAGCCCGGCGTAGAACCGCGAGAGCTCGTGCCGGTCGCCCGGTCGAATCGGTCGGATTCTGACGTCTGCGTTGGAGCGTGCCCGGCTGACCATGGGGCCAGCGTGGGTCCTCGCCGGCGGCCGACCAAGGTGCCGAACGTCACCGTCGGAGGGGCCATCGAGACCGATCGGCAGTCGGGCGTCGCGCCGACCGCCCTATTCGAGGCCGAGCTCGGCGATGACTTGCTGGTTCGCCAGTTCATCTCGAGTCGCCCGAGGAAGGGACTCCACGAGGTCTTCAAGACGGGTGATGAGCGTCTCGACGGCGGCGCTCGTCGCACGCTCGATCGAATCTTCGAGCATGCCGTGCGACGCCGACCGCCCGACACCCAGGTGCCGTGCGGGATGGATCGCGGCCGCCGCCACCTCGGTGACGGCCTGTGCGATCAGGCGATGCGATTCGTCGTCGCGCACCCGCTCCCGAAGCTTGCGCTCGAGAGTGGCGCGCGCATCCAGGACCTCGATCATGGCGTACTCCGCTGAGGCCCATTCACCAGGAGCAGCGTCTCTGCGCCCGTGGACTGGCGTTATCAAAGCCCACATGACTCTGCGGCCACAGGGCCGAAGTGCCCTCGTCTGCCGGCCGATTGGCCTGAACCCCGGCTACGGGTCGGAGGCATGCGCCAGCCGGGAAGCTCGCGCGTCCAGGTAGCGCTGTTCCGGAACACTGGTCGTCAGCCGTGCCGCGGTCCGGTAGCCGGCCAGGGCAGCAACCGAATCGCCGGACATCTCCAGGAGATGCGCCCGGACCGCCTCGAGCCGGTGGTGGCCGGCGATCCGCTCGTCGGAGTCGAGCGTCGCCAGGAGGTCGAGCCCTGCCTCCGGGCCATGAACCATCGCTACGGCAACGGCCTGATTCAGCGTGACCATCGGGTTCGGCGCGATGTCAGCGAGCAACTGGTAGAGGACGACGATCTGGGCCCAGTCCGTATCCTCGGCACGCGCCGCTTCGTCATGGATCGCGGCAATCGCCGCCTGGACCTGGTACGGGCCGAGCGGTGCCCGCGCCAGGGTGTCGGTGACGAGCCCCACGCCCTCGCGGATCAAGTCGTGGTTCCACCGCTCCCGGTCCTGTTCGGCGAGCGGGATCAGGCTGCCGTCCGGCCCGCTGCGGGCCGAACGGCGAGCGTCGGTCAGGAGCATGAGCGCGAGCAGCCCCGCGACCTCGCCGTCCTCGGGCAGCAGTCGATGGATGTCGCGGGCGAGACGGATCGCTTCGGTCGTCAGATCGGTGCGCTGGAGGTCGGGACCGGAGCTCGCCGTGTAGCCCTCGTTGAAGATCAGGTACAGGACATGCAGGACGACGCGTAACCGCTCGGCCCGCTCCTCCTCCGGCGGCATCGAGAATCGGGCGCCGGCAGACTTGATCGTCCCCTTCGCACGGCTGATGCGCTGGGCCATCGTTGCCTCGGGGACGAGGAACGCCCGGGCGATCTGCGCCGTCGTCAGGCCGCCCACCGCGCGCAGGGTGAGGGCGACCTGCGATGCCGGCGAGAGCGCCGGATGGCAGCACAGGAAGAGGAGCCTCAGCGTGTCGTCCTCGTCCGACGACCGATCCTCCTCCGGCGACAAGGCCCGCAGCGCCTCGGGCGGGAGGAGGGCCGCGGCCTTCGCTTCGCGCTGGCGCCGCGCCGAATCGCCGCGGATCTCGTCGGTCAGGCGGCGGGCTGCGACGGTGATCAGCCAGCCTCGTGGGTTGTCCGGAACGCCCTGCTCGGGCCACTGAAGGGCGGCAGCGAGGAGCGCCTCCTGAACCGCGTCCTCGCAGTCGCCGAACTGGCCGTAGCGCCGGATCAGCGCGCCGAGAACCTGGGGCGCGAGCTCCCGGAGCAGGCCCTCGACGCCCTGGGGCGCCGTCACATCTCGAGGCCGGACAGGTCCATCAGCGGCCGGACTTCCACGATGTCGTATTCGGCGACGGGGGCGCTGACCTCGATGGCGCGCTCGATGCTCTCGACGTCGAGGGCCCAGACGCCGGCCAACTGCTCCTTGGCCTCGCTGAAGGGACCATCGGTCACCACCGGGACGCCGTCGTGGAGCCGGACGGTCTTCGTGTTGTTGGGGCGGGCCAGGCCGTCGACGCGCAGCAGCTCGCCGGACTCCGTGAGCTCCTTGATGAGTCTGTTGTGGATTCCCATCACCCGATCGCGTTCGGTTGCGGGCAGGGTTTCCCAGGTGGAGGGGTTGCTGTAGATCAGCACGACGTACTTCATGAAGGCACTCCAGGTGCTCGGTTCCCGCATGGGTACCGCTCATCTGACACGTCGGAGCGGAGGAGCGGGCTTCGACATCGTAGCCGGGTCCGATGTCGAGATCTCTCGTCCTGCTCCGACCTGTGTTTGAAACGGCCCCGGATCGCACGGGCCGGCCAAATCATGAGAGCTGAGGAGAACCAAGATGAGGAAGGTCGTCGCGGGCCTGTTCGTGTCGCTGGACGGCGTGTTCGAGGCCCCCGAAACGTGGCATTTCCCGTATTTCAACGATGAGATGGGCGAGACCATCGCCTCCCAGATGGCCGCGGCCGACACGATGCTGCTCGGGCGTCGGACATATGAGGAGTTCGCGGCGTACTGGGCCGACAAGGGGAGCGATGTAGAACTCGCGGACGAGATCAACAACACCCCGAAGCTGGTCGCTTCCACGACCCTGAAGACCGTCGATTGGCGGAACTCGCGCCTCATCGATGGCGACGTCGCGGAGCATCTGCGCCGGCTCAAGGAGCAGCCCGGAAAGGACATCTCGATCACCGGCAGCGGCGCCCTCGTGCGGTCACTGCTGCGGAAGGGAGTCCTCGACGAGCTCCGGCTACTCGTCCACCCGATCATCGTCGGCAGCGGCAAGCGCCTCTTCGAAGACGGCGGCGACCGCGTGCCGCTGAAGCTCGTTGAGTCGCGGACCTTCACGACGGGCGTGCTGTACCTGACGTACGTGCCGGCAGATGCCTAGAGAGGCGCCTCGCCTGCACGCCAACCGCGCCCGCCGCGCCTGAGCGATGATCAGTCACCGCATCAGCAATGGAGGATTGAGATGCGCTTCCACACGACGATCCTGCAGGGCGACAAGACCGCCACCGGCATCCGCATTCCGGACGAGGTGGTCGAGGCTCTCGGGGCGGGCAAGCGCCCGCCGATCCGGGTGACGATCAACGGCTTCACGTACCGCAGCACCGTCGCGGTCATGGGCGGCGCGTACATGGTCGGTGTCAGTGCCGAGAATCGCGCCGGCGCCGGCGTCGCGGGTGGTGACGAGGTCGACGTCGATATCGAGCTCGACTCGGCCCCGCGAGAGGTGACCCTGCCGCCCGACTTCGCCCAGGCCCTCGACGCGGAACCAGCAGCGCGACGCACGTTCGACGGCCTGTCGAACAGCAACAAGGGCTGGCACGTCTACCAGATCGAGGGCGCCAAGACCGACGAAACGCGGCAACGCCGCATCGGCAAGTCGATCGAGGCACTTCGCGAGGGCCGCGTCCGCTGAAGAATGTCGAGAACGCCTCGCCAGCTCCGACCTACGGATAAGAAGCGCCCAAGGCAGGCGCCAGAAGGAGATCCCGATGGACACGGTCACTTCCAAGGACGGCACGACGATCGCCTTCGATCGGCTCGGTGATGGGCCCCCGGTCATCCTCGTCAGCGGCGGCTCGGTCGATCGATCGTCGAACGCAGGGCTGGCGGAGGTCCTGGCGAAGGACTTCACGGTCTTCAACTACGACCGTCGTGGTCGCGGCCCGAGCGGGGATACGCAGCCATACGCGGTCCAGCGCGAAGTCGAGGACATCGAAGCCGTCATCGGCGCGGCGGGCGGCAAAGCGTCCCTGTACGGCTCGTCGTCCGGCGCGGCGCTCGCGTTCGAGGCGGCCGCCAGCGGGCTGCCGATCACGAAGCTCGCGCTCTGGGAACCGCCCTACATCCTCGACGAGAACGCCCGGCCGCCGGCCGACACGGCGTCGATTTACCGGGACTTCGTGGCCAAGGGCGATCGCGGCGGCGCGGTCGAGTACTTCATGGCGAAGGTCGTCGGGATGCCGCCGGAGTTCGTCGCCGGAGCGCGTTCGCAGCCATGGTGGGCGTGGACCGAGGGCCTCGCCCATACCCTCGCCTACGACGCCGAGATCATGGCCGACTACTCGTTGCCGGCCGCGAAGGCCGCGAAGGTGACCGTGCCGACGGTCGTCATCGATGGCGGCGCGAGCTTCGGGTTCATGGGCCAGACGGCCGATGCGCTGGCGAAGGCCCTCCCGAATGGCGAGCGCCGGACGCTGGCGGGTCAGGAGCACAACGTGGACCCGAACGTCCTCGGTCCGGCGCTCACGGAGTTCTTCGCGAGCTAAGCCCCGAGCCTCGGCTAGACCCAGACATTCACGCGCCGGCGGCCAATTGGCCGCCGGCGCATCCGCTTGTCCTACGGTCCGACGTCTGTCGACCGCGTTGGCGAGCTCCGTGGCCGCCGACTGGACCGCAGCGACGATCCCGACATAGCCGGTGCAGCGGCAGAGGTTGCCCGAGAGGCCGGCTCGGATCTCGTCCTCGGTCGGATCGGGGTTGCCTTTCAGGAGCGCCGTCGCACTGATCAACATGCCCGGCGTGCAGAAGCCGCACTGGACCCCGCCCTGTTCCAGGAACGCTCGCTGGAGCGGATGAAGCTCCGAACCAGACGCCAGCCCCTCGACGGTCGTCACCTCGCGCCCGTCCGCCTGCAGGGCCAGGAACGAGCACGAGTTCACCGGCTGGCCATCGAGGAGGACCATGCACGCACCGCACTCGGAGTCGTCGCAGCCTTCCTTGCTGCCGGTCAGACCGAGCTCCCCGCGGAGGACCGACAGCAGGGTCCGGCCGGCCTCGAGTTCCACCGGGAAGCTCGTCCCGTTCACCTGGAGCGTGGCCGGATGTCGCACGGTCACAGGACCCCGAACAGGCTGGCGCTGGCAGGGATCGAAACGGTCTCGCCGCGGGCCCGGGCGATCGCGCCCATGACGGCCCTGCGGACGACGACGGCTGCCATCGCCCGGCGATAGTCGAGCGACGCCCTGACGTCCGAGATCGGGGTCGCGGCCTCGGCGGCGAGGCGGCCGGCCTCGGCTGCTGCCGCGGGCCCGCCGTCCGTACCGACGAGGGCCGACTCGGCCGCGGCCACGCGACGAACCGTCGGGGCGAGGGCGGTGATGGCAATGCGAGCGTCACGCACGAGATCGCCGTCCAGGCTCACGACAGCGGTGGCGCCGACGACCGCGATCTCCATCTGCCGGCGGAACTCGAGCCGCACGTAGCAGCTCCCGGCGCCCGCCAGCTCCGGCAGCTCGACCGCGACAATGAGTTCGGCCGGCTCGATGCTGGTACGGCCGGGACCCGTGAAGAGGTCGGCGAGCGGGACCCGGCGTTCGCCGGCTGTCGAGCGCAGCTCCACCTGGGCGTCAAAACAGAGCAACGGTCCGCTCGTCTCGGCGGCCGGCGAGGCGTTCGCCAGGTTCCCACCGAGCGTCCCGATATGCCGCGTCGCCGGCGACCCGACGATCGACGCGGCGTCGGCGATGGCCGTCCAGCGGTCGCGGATAGCTGGATGAGCGGCGAGGTCGGCGTGGCTCGTCGTGGCGCCGATCCGCAATCCATCCGGTGTCTCGTCGATCCCGCGCAGCTCCGCGATTCGGTCGAGGGCAACCAGGTCCTCGGGCAGCGACCATTTGCCCTGCCGGGTGCCGACCACGAGATCGGTCCCGCCGGCGACCGGTCGGTGCCCGGCAGCCGTGGCCGTCAGCGCGTCGGCCAGCGCCGTCGGGGCCGAGAACCGTCCGCCCACTCAGGCCTCGCCGTTCTTCGTCGCGACGGCGCTCCAGATCCGCTCGGGGGTCATCGGCAATTCGTTGACCCGGACGCCAACCGCGCGGGCGATGGCGTTCGCGATTGCCCCCGGGGTCGGGACGCAGGGTGGCTCGGCGATGCCCTTCAGGCCCTTGGGACCGGCGTTCGGCGATGGGGCGTCGACGAAGTCGACGTGGATGGACGGGACGTCGGCCACCGTCTGGAGCTTGTAGTCGAGGAGGTAGGCGTTGCGCTGCCGGCCGTCGTCGGTGAGCTGGACGCCCTCGGTCAGCGCCTGGCCGATGCCCATCGCCACCCCGCCGTGGATCTGGCCGGCCGCCCCGATCGGGTTGATCACGACACCCGATTCGTGGGACGCGGCGACCTCGAGGACTCGGACGACGCCGGTGTCGCGGTCGACCTTGACCCGAATGGCGTGGGTGAAGAACGTCGGCGCGGCGAACGACTCGCCACCGAGGCGGCCGACGCAGCTCGCGCTGTCGACCGCGGGCGTGGGCGGCGGCTCACCCGAGCCCTTGCCGAGGAGCAGGCCCGCATCGGCGGCCTGCGCCGCCAGATCCATGATCGAGACCGACGACGTGGTACTGCCCTTGACCCGGGCCGCGCCGTCGACGAGCTCGAGGTCGGCCCGGTTGGCCT
This sequence comes from uncultured Chloroflexia bacterium, assembly GCA_963720315.1. Lineage (GTDB taxonomy): Bacteria > Chloroflexota > Limnocylindria > Limnocylindrales > CSP1-4 > CF-46. The sequence goes on along the minus strand of CAVRFC010000005.1, from coordinate 503,164 downwards.
CCAGAAGATCGGCCGCGAGGTCGAGGAGCTGCTCGCGGACCTCGGTCGCGGCGGCGATGACCGCTCGGCCGTTGTTGAACGTCGTCTGGGATCCGCTGGCTCCGCCGTCGTACGGCCCGGCGTCGGTGTCCTGGTACAGGATCCTGAACTCGTCCGGGCGCATGCCGAGGACCTCGGCAGCGAGGAGCGGCAGGGCCATGACGGCGCCGGTGCCGCACTCCTGGGCGCCGGTGACGATCGTGCCGCTGCCGTCGGCGTTGATTGTCACGTGCGCGCCGGACGCGGCGGGGAAGGACGGCCACCAGCCGGTGGCGATGCCGATCGCCTCGCCGTCCGGAAGCGGCTTGCCCCAGCCGATCGCTGCGGCGGCGTTCTCCAGCGTCTCGAGGGCTCCGATTCGCTCGAAGACCTGGCCGGTCGGTCCGGCGTCGCCCTCGTGGACGAGGTTGCGGCGACGGAACTCGACGGGGTCGAGGCCGAGCCGCTCGGCGACGACGTCGTGGTGCTGCTCGACAGCCCAGCAGGTCGTCGGCCCGGTGGGCGCGCGAACGGAGCCCGACGGCTGCGTGTTCGTGTAGACCACATCGACCGAGACGTCGACGTTCGGGACCCGGTACGGCCCGACCGCGAACATGCCGGCCATCTGGCCGAGGTATGGCTCGTCCATGCTGTAGGCGCCGTTGTCGATGATCACGTGCCCGCGACGGGCCACGATCGTCCCGTCCCGCATGACTCCGGTCTCCAGCTCCACGATCATCCGCTCGCGGCGATGGTCGGGCAGCAGGAACTCATCGCGCCGCGAGAAGACGACCTTGACGGGCCGCCCAGCCGCCCGCGCCAGCGCCGCAACGTGCGGCTCGAAGCCGACCTCACATTTGGCGCCGAAGCCGCCGCCGAGATGGGGGACGATGACCCGGATACCGGTTCTGCGGCAGGCCGAGGGTCTCCGCCACGCCCGCCCTGGCCCCGAACGGGACCTGCGTCGATGACCAGATCGTGACGTGGTCGCCCTGCCACTCGGCCAGGATCGCTCGCGGTTCGATCGGGACCGCGTGCGAGCCATCGGCGACGTAGCGATCCTTCACGACGATGTCCGCCTCGGCCATGGCGGCTGCCGCGTCACCCTTGACGATCGTCGAGCGTGAGGCGACATTGCGGTCGCGGACGACGTTGTCGTCGACCTCGTACGTCCCCCAGTCGGCGTGGACGAGCGGGGCATCCGGCCGCGTGGCTGCCTCGAGGTCCGTCACCGCCGGGAGCGGCTCGAGATCGACCTCGATGAGAGCGGCGGCTCGGGCGGCGATCTCCGGCGTCGCCGCCGCGACCGCCGCGATCAGCTCGCCTTCCCAGCGAACGACATCGCGGGCGAAGAGCGTGCGGTCCCTCACGAATGCGCCATACCGGACCTCGGGCACGTCGGCGGCGGTGATGACGGCGTGGACGCCGGGCAGGGCTCGCGCGGCCGCCGCGTCGATGCGGCGGATGCGGGCGTGGGAGAGGGCAGACATTCGGAATGCGCCGTGAAGCATCCCGGTCACGGTCAGGTCGGCGGCATAGCGTCCGCTCCCGGTGACCTTGTCGCGACCGTCCTGGCGAATGAGCTTCGGGGTGAGGGTCGCGGGCGTGGACGTCATCGGCTGAGGTTAGCGCAAGAGCGGGGTCCGCCGAGGCGGCGAGGTGCAGGCCGCAACGCGATGGATGCGTGCGCTTCCATGCGGCGCGATGTGCCTGCCCGGCGGCGTCGGGGTTGGAGGACCGTTCATGTCGGCGGTGGACGCAGAGCCGTACACTCGATCGCGGACCGATGACAGACCCTCACAGGTTCCGGGGAACGATCCGTTACTGGCGACCCGAACGGGCCGCCGGCCTTGCCGTCGTCGACATCCCAGCCGACATCGCGACGGCGCTCGGTGGTCTCAAGCAGATGCGCGTCCGCGGCGTCCTCGGCGGAGCCGCCTACACATCGAGCACGATGCCCGCTGGCGGCGGTCGCCTCGCCTTGAGCGTCAGCCGGAAGATGCTCGACGCCGCAGGTCTGAGCGTCGGCGACGAAGGTGACATCGAAGTCGAGCGATCGAGGCGCAGGCCTGAGGAGCGTGTCGGCGTTCGCTCGAACGCGAGCCGTGGAGCGCGCCGCAGGCCGCGCGTGACCTGTAGGATACGTAAGCGGGCTCGTTTTCATGCCATCCGGGTGATGACTCGGCCGACACGTCCACCCAGCATCGCCCACGGCGAAGTGAGCGACGCCGCGGTCAGGGGGTCACGGATGACGGATTCGACGGCGGAGTTCTTCGAGGACCTTGGTCGGCGCGGTCAGGAGCCGCTGCTCGGGAGGACCACCGGAACCATCCGGTTCGACCTCGCCGACGGCGCGCGGACCGAGCATTGGCTCGTCGAGGTCACGAAGGGTAACGTGGCGGTCTCCCGCGACAACACCGGCGCCGATTGCGTTGTTCGCACCGAAAAGGCGCTGTTCGACGGCATCGCCAGCGGCCGCGTGAACCTGATGGCGGCGTTGCTGCGAGGAGTGCTGGTCATCGAGGGCGACACTGGACTGCTCGTCCGGCTCCAGCGCCTGTTCCCCGCTCCCCTGTCTGCCCCGGCGGGCTCGCCCGAGCGGACCGTCAGCCGGCAGAGGAGCTAGCCATGAGCGACGCCCTCGTCCGCATCCTCGATGGCAACACGTTCGTCGTCAGCGACTCACGAGGCGACATCGAGGCGTCGCTGACCGACCCGACCGGCCTGTTCTCGTTCGACACCCGCTTCCTGTCGAGGTGGGTGCTGACGGTGAACGGCGAGCGGCTCAACGCCCTCTCCACGGACGATCTGCAGTACTTCGAGACGCGCTTCTTTCTGGTGCCCGGGACGGGCACGACGTATATCGACGCCAAGCTGTCGGTCATCCGCCTGCGGGCCGTCGGCGACGGCTTTCACGAAGAGCTCTCGATCCTCAACCACGCGTCGGAGCCCGCGGAGCTCGCGGTTCGCGTCGAAGCCGGAGGCGACTTCGCGGACCTGTTCGAGGTGAAGGACGCTCTCGCAAAGCAAGGCAAGTACTACACACATGTCGATGACGGGCACCTGCGGCTCGGTTACCAGCGCGAGACCTACCGGCGCGAGACGATCATCTCGGCGACGGCACCTGCGCGGATCGACGAGCACGGCCTGACGTTCGACATCCGAATCGAGCCGCATGGTAGCTGGACGACCGATCTCGACGTCGTGACGGCGATCCTCGGATCTGGCGAGACGCGGATCCAGACCAAGCACCAGCGGGCCGGAAGGAAACGTCGACCGAGCATGGAGCGAAGCCTCGAGGCATGGCTCGCCAATGCGCCGCGACTGGAGTGCGACTGGGAGCCGCTCAAGGAGACCTACCGGCGCAGCCTCGTGGACCTCGCCGCCCTCCGCTTCTCGCCCGTCATTGCCGGGGGGCGGAGCCTGCCGGCCGCAGGCCTGCCGTGGTTCATGACGATGTTCGGCCGCGACAGCATTTTCACGAGCCTCCAGGCGCTGCCCTTCGCGCCGGAGCTGGCGGAGGCGACCCTCACGGTGCTCGGCGCGTGGCAGGGGAGCCGCGTCGATGATTTCCGCGACGAGGATCCCGGCCGGATCCTCCACGAGATGCGTTACGGCGAGATGGCGGCCTTCGAGGAGCGGCCCCATTCGCCGTACTACGGCTCCGTCGACGCCACGCCGCTGTACGTTGTGCTCCTCGACGAGTACGAGCGCTGGACCGGCGATCGGAAGCTCGTCCGCGATCTCGAATACGAGGCGCGCGCGGCACTCAACTGGATCGACCAGTACGCGGACCTCAAGGGCAACGGCTACATCTGGTACCAGCGCCGCAACGAGAGGACCGGGCTCGAGAACCAGTGCTGGAAGGATTCCTGGAACTCGATCTCCTTCCGTGATGGGCGCCTGCCAGGCTTCCCGCGGGCGACGTGCGAGCTCCAGGGCTACGCCTACGACGCGAAGCTGCGCGCCGCGCGGCTGGCTCGGCTCGTTTGGAAGGATCCGGCCTTCGCCGACAAGCTCGAGAAGGAGGCCGCCGATCTCAAGCGGCGCTTCAACCGCGACTTCTGGGTGGAGGACGGCGAATACTATGCGCTCGCCCTCGATCCCGACGGCAACCAGGTCGACGCGCTCACCTCGAACAACGGACACCTCCTGTGGAGCGGCATCGTCGAGCAGTCCAAGGCCAAAGCCGTCGCGCGCCATCTCATGGGCTCGAGGCTGTTTTCAGGCTGGGGCGTCCGGACCATGGCCGAGGGCGAGGGGCGTTACAACCCGATCGGTTACCACGTCGGCACCGTGTGGCCGTTCGACAACTCGTTCATCGCCTGGGGCTTGCGGCGCTACGGCTTCAAGGAAGAAGCCGCGCGGATCGCGGCCGGCACTCTCGACGCGGCCGCGCTCTTCGATGGGCGTCTGCCTGAGGCTTTCGGGGGGTATGACCGAGCCGTCACGAAGTACCCGGTCCAGTACCCAACAGCGTGCAGTCCCCAGGCGTGGTCGACGGGGGCGCCGCTCCTCCTGCTCCGGACGATGCTGGGTCTCGAGCCGCTCGGAGAGCACCTCATTGTCGATCCGGCACTGCCGACCACGATCGGCCACCTGGAGCTGCTCGACATCCCAGGCCGCTGGGGCCGGATCGACGCGTTCGGACGGGGGCGCGTCCAGGTGGCAGGCAGATGACAGACGACCGCGGTCGCCACGCCTCGGGTCGAAGTCGGACGTCGCGATCAGCTCGAGGAGGTGGCAAGCGACGCCAAGGCTGACGCCTGGGTCCCGTGGTCGACGAGCTGCGCGATCCGGTTCTCTCGCACGGTCAGTACCTGGCTCACCGACGATTCGGATCGACGAGCGCGACGTCCAGCCGGGCTTCCAGGATCCGGGCTACTACCCGCCAAGGTGCCGGATCTACTGGACCGACCAAGGGCTAGCCCGCGTCCCACCCCGGGAAAGGATTGAGGCGGCACTTCGAGCCGCCGACGATACGCCACTATCGTGATCGGGTGATCCACGTCGAGCAGCTCGTCAAGCGCTACCGGAAGGCGAAGCGGAACGCCGTTGACGGCATCAGCTTCGACGTCGGGGCAGGCGAGTTCTTCGCCCTCCTCGGTCCGAACGGCGCAGGCAAGACGACGACCCTGTCGATCCTGACGACGACCCTCGCCCCGACGGCCGGGCGCGCGACAATCGATGGGCACGACGTCGCAGCGGACGCGGCGGCCGTACGTCGCAAGGTCGGGATCATCTTCCAGCAGCCGAGCCTCGACCGGAACCTCACGGGCGAAGAAAACATCCGCTTCCATGCCATCCTGTACGGGCTTTACCCGTACGCGCCGACCTATCGCCTCATGGCCGCCGGCTACCGCCGACAGGTCGAGACGGCTGGTGAGCTGTTGGGTCTCAGTCGGGAGATCTTCGACCCCATCCGGACGTACTCGGGCGGCATGCTCCGCAAGCTCGAGATCGTTCGGAGCCTCATCCATCGGCCAAAGGTGCTGTTCCTCGACGAGCCGACCGCAGGTCTAGACGCCCCGAGCCGGAGAACCTTGTGGGACTACCTCGCGCGCGTGCGACATGAGACGGGGACGACGATCGTGCTCACCAGCCACTACCTCGAGGAGGCGGAGCAGGCCGACAGGATCTGCATCCTGAACTTCGGCCGCGTGGTCTCGACCGGGACGCCGGCATCGCTAAAGGCCGAGCTCACCGGCGAGTACCTCATCGTCGACGCCGACGACCGGCTGGGCTTATTGGCCGAGCTGGATCGGCTGCACCTGCCCCACGAGGGGTCCGGCCCCGTTCGAATCGTGCTGGATGGTCGAGCCGCTCACCCGCTGCTGAAGTCGATCGAAACTCCATTAACGGTCGTCCGTACGCTTTCGCCGAGCCTCGAGGACGCCTACCTCGAGATCGTGGGCAGGCCCGATGAGTGAGCTGTCCGCCGTCGCGGTCATCGCCCATCGCGACTTCGTCAAGCTGCTGCGCGACCGACTCCGGATCCTGTCCGACTTCGCCCTGCCGATCACCCTCGTCCTGCTCCTGGGCCCGACGCTACAGGCCGGCTTCGGCGAACCGGGCGGTGTCAACATCACGACGTTTGTCTTCACGGGCGTGCTGGCGCAGTCGGTCTGGCAGTCGGCGTCGATGGGGGTCATCTCGCTCATCGCCGATCGCGAGGAGGACTTCAGCCAGGAGATCTTCGTCTCGCCGATCTCGCGCTATTCGATCGTCGCCGGCAAGATCCTCGGCGAGTCGCTCGTCGCCCTGCCCCAGGCACTGGCGATCATCCCAGTGGCCTTGCTGCTCGGGGTCCCGATGTCGCCGCTCACCCTGTTCGCCGTGCTGCCGGCCGCCTTCGCGATGGCGATCTACGGCGGGGCCTTCGGGATCCTCATCCTTGCGAACCTCACGAGCCAGCGCACGGCGAACCAGATCTTCCCGTTCGTCATGCTCCCCCAGTTCTTCCTGGCAGGCGTGTTCAACCCGATCCAGGACCTGCCACCGGTGCTCGCGCTCCTGTCGGCTTTGTCGCCGATGCGCTGGGCGGTCGAGTTCGTCCGACACGTCTACTACGCGACGCAGCCCGACGCGGTCCCTCCCGAGCTGTCCCCGCTGGCCGTCGTGATCGCCGTGATTGCCATCTCGTTTGTCGGCTTCGTCGCCGTCGGCACCGTTCGCTTCGTGCGAGCCGAGCGGAACCGCTAGGACGACGCGGCGGCTCCGCAACCGCGGCAAGCCGCTCGGACATCGGAACCGCGAGCGACGCGGCGCCAGGCCGCCTGCTTGGTGCTTCCGAGCGCCCGGCCGATCGTCGCCCAGCGCATGATCGGTTCAGCGGAACAGCGCGCTGTAGGCGTTGAGTGCGGGTTGCCCGCCGAGATGGGCATACAGGACGTTGGCGCCCGGCTCGATCTCGCCGGCCGTCACCAGGTCGATGAGCCCGGCCATCGACTTCCCCTCGTAGACAGGGTCGGTGATCATCGCCTCGAGTCGGGCCGCAAGGCGCATCGCCGAGAGCGTCGACTCGTCGGGAATGCCATAGGTGCCGGCGTGGTAGCGGTCGTCGAGGATGATCTCGTCGTCGCGTAGTTCGCGCTCGACCCCTATCGTCTTGGCCGTGAACCGCGCAATCCGGGCGACCTGCGCCCAGGTCTCGTCGGGCTTCGCGGAAGCGTCGATGCCGATGACGCGTCGCTCGCGGACTTGATCGGCGAAGCCAGCGATCATGCCGGCCTGGGTCGAGCCCGTGACGGAGCAGACAACGACCGTGTCGAAGAACACACCGAGCTCGGCCTCCTGGGCCTCGACTTCGCGCGCCCACGAGGCGAACCCGAGGCCGCCGAGAGGATGATCCGACGCTCCCGCGGGAATCGCGTAGGGCTTGCCGCCCTGCGACTCGATGTCCGCGAGCGCCTGCTCCCAGCTCTCTTTGAAACCGATCCCGAAGTCCGCGTTCACGAGCCGTACCTCGGCGCCCATGAGCCGGCTCAGCAGGATGTTGCCGACGCGGTCATACGTCACATCGGGCCAATCGACCCAGCTCTCCTGGACGAGCACGCACTTCAGGCCTGCCACTGCGGCAGCCGCCGCGACCTGCCGGGTGTGGTTCGACTGGACGCCGCCGATCGAGACGAGCGTGTCGCAGCCCTGGGCCAGCGCGTCGGCGACGAGGTACTCGAGCTTGCGGACCTTGTTGCCGCCGAAGGCCAGGCCCGAGTTGCAGTCCTCGCGCTTGGCCCAGACGGTTGCGCCGCCGAGATGCTTCGTTAGCCGATCGAGCCGCTGAATCGGCGATGGGCCGAACAACAGCGGATAGCGCCGGAAATCCTCGAGCGTCGTCATCTGCGGTCGTGCCTCAAGCGTCGTCATCGCGGGTCCCTCCTTCGGAATCGAATGACTCGAGCAACGTGGTCCAGATCCGGGTAGTGATCGCCACGGCGGTCTCAACGTCGCGGTCCTCGCAGGCGTCGATCAACTGATCGTGGAAGCCGATTGAGCGGCGCCCCAACAGGGAACCGAACCGTGCCTTCTCCAGGCGCCGGATCAATGGCAGCTGGCGCTCGATCGTGGCGGCCAGCGCCCGGTTGCCCAGCACGGCGACCGGCACGTCGTGCAGCGCGTCGTCGGCATCCATCGCCGCCTGGACCTCGCCCGCATCCAACGCCGCGGCGAATTGCTCGTTGGCCGTGCGCATCAGGTCGTGGTGACGCTCGGTCATCAGGGGCACCGCTCGCCGCACGGCCAGCTCGTGCATGGCCCTCACCACCACTAGCGCGTCGCGGACCTCGCGCAGCACCAGGGGTGTCACCCGAGTCCACGAATGCGGCTTGGTCTCGACCAGCCCGTCGTCGGCCAACCGGGCCAGGGCCTCGCGCACAGGTGTGCGCGACAGCCCGACGCGCTCGGCCAGCTCCACATCCCTGATCACCGCGCCGGGCGCTAGCTCACCCGTGACGATGGCGTCGCGCAAGATCCGGTACGCCCGATCCCGCAGCAACGACCGATCGACCCGCTCCAACCGTGATTGCATGCAATATATTGGATACAGACGGCCCGACTTGTCAATCCCCGTGCTCCCCTGTGCGTTTACTGGTGGTCCTGCCCGGGACCTCTGGCCGGGGTGTTTGCGTCTCGGGCCACCCTGTGCGCCCCCTCCCGGTGGCGCGCCGTGTCTTCCCCCGCGCGGCGACGCAGTCGGACAACAGGGATCTCGCGATCGGTCTTTGAGCGGTATTTGACGTACTCCGGCGCCTCGACGCCGATGCGCGCCCACGCCGCCTCGAGATCTTCGCCGCGGAGCGTCTCGGCCCGTACCGGCACGCGGCGGCCATCCCCGAACTCGACCATCGCTTCGGGATGCCCGGCGAGGTTGTACAGCCATGCGGGGTGCCGAGAGGCCCCGGCGAGCGATGCGATCACGAGCCACGAGCCGTCCGACTCCTCGACATGGCCGAGCATCGCGGTCCGAGGCTGGCCGGACCTTGCGCCGGTCGTCTCGAGCACGACGGGCTTTAGCCCGCCCCGAGTGTGCCCGCCATGGCTGCGACGGAACTGCCGCAGCTGCAGGCGGCTCATGAGGCTCGCCAGCCAGCCGGGGAACCGGGGAAATGGCGTGCCCCGCGTCCCTCGCGGGGGAATGTTGACGCTCATCGCTCGAATCTCACCTCGGCTGCCTTGCCGCCCTCGTTATCGGGTCGCTCATTCGCCGCGGCGGCGCCGATCCGTTCCGGGGCCGAGGCTATGCCGAAATTGTCGGGAGCGTGCTGACGGAACGATGGTCGCCCTCGTTTGCGGCTTTCGCCTTGAGCCCATCTCGAGGTGAACGTGCGGACGAGCGAGAGCCACGATCCGTCGTTGGGCGCGCGAAGAACACGCCGGTCCCGACATCGGCGGGCTTCGCGGCCGTCTGGTTCACGCCGTCGCCGGTTAGGCCGATACCGAAATCGCCTCGTCCCCCGGTCCAGCCACGTCGTCGAACGCAGCGCCACTCTCGTGATCAAGCCAGCGGATCCTGGACGAATCGATCCGGAGGCCCACATCGACGTCACGACCGATCGTGACGTCCGGCCGCGTGGTCGCCTTTACCAGCTGCCCATCGACGTCGATCGTCACGAGGTTGTGGCTTCCGAGCGGCTCGACGACGAGCGCCCGGCCACGGAGCAGCCCGTTCGAGGGACCGCTCTCGACCACGTCGATGTTCTCGGCGCGGATTCCGAGGACCACCGGCCGGCCGATCCGCGCGCTCAATTCGCTGCGGGGCTCGTCGACGCTGAGCTCGCCCGCCGAACCGATCCGGGCAACGAGGCGGTCGTCGCGCCGCTCGAGTTCGGCGCGCAGGAAGTTCATCGGTGGATTGCCGATGAAGCCGCCGACGAACCGCTCAGCCGGCGTGTCATACACCTCGAGCGGGCCGCCGACCTGGACGATGCGCCCGGCCCTCATGACCGCGACCCTATCGCCCATGCTCAGGGCCTCGACCTGGTCGTGCGTCACGTAGACCGTCGTCGACCCGATCTCGGACAACAGCCGCTTGAGCTCGGCACGCATCTCGAGGCGAAGCAGGGCATCGAGATTCGACAGCGGCTCGTCCATGAGGAGAACTTCCGGTTCCATTGCGATCGCGCGTGCGACAGCGATTCGCTGCCGCTGGCCGCCGGAGGTCTGGGCCGGGTAGCGCGCGAGCAGCTCGGTGATATGGAGGAGCTCCGCCGCCTGCTCGGTGCGCTGAGTGATCTGAGCCTTCGGCAACTTTCGCATCCGCAGCCCGAAGGCGATGTTCTCGAAGACCGTCATGTGCGGGAAAACCGCATAACTCTGAAACACCATCGCGATCCGCCGCTTCCTCGGCGGCAGGTCCGTCACGTCGCGTCCGCCGATCCGGACCCGGCCGCCCTCGATCTGCTCGAGACCGGCGATGCTCCGGAGAAGCGTCGTCTTGCCGCAGCCCGACGGACCCAGCAGGACCATGAACTCGCCGTCGCGGATCATGAGGCTGACGTCGTCGACCGCATGGACATCCTTGAACAGCTTCGTGACTCGCTCGAGCTGGATGTCAGACATCGGTCCGCCTCATTTGACGACCCGACCCCAGAGGCCGAGCAGGTACCGCCGGATGAAGAAGATGACCACGATCGACGGCACGAGCATCACGAAGCCGGCCGCGAACTGGTACGACAGCGGCGACTGGGTCAAGGCTGTCAGGATCTTCGCCGGCAACGTCGGGTTGCGCAGGGTGAGGATCGAGGCCGCGAAGACATCGTTCCAGCTCAGCACCCAAGTGAAGATCGCGGCCGCGGCCAAGCCCGGCAGCGCGAGTGGCAGCACGACCCGAAGGAACGCCTGGAGTGGCGTGCAGCCGAGCGTCTGGGCAGCCTCCTCGAGGTCGCGCGGCACCGACACGAAGATGCTCGAGGTGATCAGGACAGAGAACGGCAAGGCGAGCGCCGTATGCATCAAGGCGACCCCGAGCACGGTGTCGTCGAGGCCGATCCGCAGGTAGGTTACGGCCAGCGGAATGGCGAGGATCACGATCGGGAACGCCCGCGTGGACAGGATCATCAGACGGTAGGTGGTCCGCCCGCGGAAGGCGTGGCGGGCGATGGCATACCCGGCCGGGGCGCCGATGAGCAGTGCCAGCACAAGCGTGAGGAACGCGACCTGGACGCTGCGCCAGAAGGAGTCCATGACGCCCGACGCGTTGAGGAAGAACGCGATCGTCTCGGTCGAGATCTCGCTCGGAAGAAGGGCTCGCGGGTAGTCGAAGGCATGGTCGCGCGGCGTCACCGCGGCGATGAAGATCAGGTAGATCGGAGCAAGGATGAACAGGGCGAGCAAGGTCGCGGCGGCGTATGTGATCGCCCGCCCGATGTACCACTCCCGGCCCCGTCGGCCGCGCCGCAGTGGAATCGCATCCGTCGAGCTCATCCGTACTGTTCCTCGTGGGTCGGCAGGAGCCTCAGGAAGAGGACCGTCGCTCCGATCGATAGGGTCAGAATCAGCCCGGCATATGCGGCGGCAACGTGGTCGTTGTCGATGTCGTTCGCCCAGCGCACTGCCTCCTCCGACAGGACAGTCACGCCGGTGCCGCCGAGCGCGACGACCGTGGCGAAGACCTGGAACGCGAGGATCGCGCGGAGAATCAGTGCGACCTGGAGGCTCGGGCGGAGCATCGGCAGGATGACGCGGCGGATCTTCTGCCAGGTGCTGGCGCCGTACACATCGGCGGCTTCGAGGAACTCGGGCGGGATCGACTGTAGCCCGGCGACGAGGATGATCATGATGATGGATGTAGCCCGCCACGCTTCAGCGATGACGATCGTGATGATGATCAGCCACGGCGTCTCGGCACTCTGCCAGATGATCCGGCTGTCGATGAGTCCGAGACCCTGGAGAATGGAGTTCAGGTAACCCGACTGGGTGAAGATGCTGACCCAGACGATGCCCGCCGCAAGTTCGCTGATCCCGAGCGGTAGTGCGAAAACATAGAGCCAGAGCCCCTGCCCATTGAGTCTCGCGTTGATGACAAGCGCCATCGCCATCGCAAGGAAGAACTGGACGGGCAGGACCAGGATGACGAGCGCCAGAGTCGTGAGCAGCGCGTCCCGGAAGTTCGAATCGCCGAGCATACGCTGAACGCTTCCGAGACCCCACTGACCATCCCGATCCTGGAGCCCCAGGGCGAACGCCTGGCCCATGGGCGTCACGAAGAAGAGCGCGAGGAAGACGAGCGACGGAAGCAGTAGCGTGTATGGCGCCCAGCGCATCCGCCGCACTCGTATCACGACGGGTTCGGCGGGCGTGATGGAAGGGCTCGGGGCCGTCGGCCCCGAGCCCGATCCCGTGGTTCGCGATGCCTGCATCGAGGCCTTCGCTCAGTGGCCGACCTGGCAAGTCCCGGTGCTCTCCGGATCCGGGAACCAGCAGCTTGCCCCGGCCGTGTCGAGCACTCCCTGGAGGGCGGCCGACTGGGCCGCAAGGACGGTCGCGACGTCCTGGTTCTGGACGACGATCTGCTGGAACGTGTCCTTGAAAACCTGATTGTAGGCGCCGCCCTGGTCACCGAGCCCGATCGGCAGGAGGGCCGGCAGCGCGTTGTCAGATCCGAGCTGGGCGGCGACCGCCTGCTGCTCGGCCTTCAGCCCCGGATCGAGATCGCCAGGGAGCTCGCCGGTGAGGACCGGGAAGAACGCCACCGCGCGGGTCGTTGCGATCTGGGTATCTTCCTGGAGGAGATACCGGATGAGCGCCTTGCCGCCCTCCGCATTCGGTGCCCACGTCGGGATCGCCAGACCCGCCAGCACGGGCATGAACGCCCGGCCCTCGGGTCCTTCCGGCACCGGGAACGCGGTGAAGCCGTCCGGCTTGGCCTTGAGGGCATCGATCAGGCGAGCGACGTGGTCCCAGGCCACCCAGACTTCGCCTGACTGGAGCGGCTCCTGCATGAACCCGTAGGTCGTGGACTGCGGGTTGACGTATTGCCAGGTGTCGCGCATCCAGGTCCACATCGTGGCGCCGTCCGCGGTTCCGAACGTCGTGTTCACACCGCCGGTGAAGGCCGGATAGAGATGACCCTGGAACAAGCGGTGGAGCAATCCGTCCTCGCCTGCCGGGAAGCCCAGCTTCCGCTCTCCGGTTGCCGCGCTGATCGCCGCACCCCAGTCCGTGAGCTGCTGCCAGGTGAGGTCATTGATGTCAGCCCCTTCCGGCAGGTACTGGAGTGCCTCGTTACTGGCGACCATGATGTACGTCGCCTGCACCCACGGAACGTAGAGCTGCTGATCGGTCCCGAGCTTGCCGAGCTCGAGGTAGTCCTCGCTGATCCCAAGACCGGCGAGCTCCCCTGCCACGTCGGACAGGTCGGTGAGGATTCCCTGCTCGGCGAGCGGGGCGAAGTCGCCATGGAGGGCGCCGAGGACGCTGATGTCGCCCGAGCCGGCCTCTGTCTCCGCGGTGAGCCGGTCCTGGAACTGGGCGGCCTCCGCGAATGCGACGAACTCGACCTCGCCGCTGAAATTCGCGAGGACTTCATTGCGCATCTTCTCTTGTTCTTCGATCGGTCCGAATTGGCTCGAGAGCATCGTGACCGGTCCGCTCGGAGCAGCAGCGCTGGCGCTGGCGCCCGGCGATACCCCGCCGGCCGACGGCGACGCGGTCCCGGCGGTCGGCGTGCCGCCGCCGCCTCCGCAGGCCGCGAGCAGGACGGCCATGCTGGTGGCAAGCACCAGCAGCCGTCGACGGTTCACTGAGAATTCCCATCGATGCTCCTCCTGTGCGTGGGACCTTGCAGGCTGCGAGGCAGCCGATCGGCCGTTCGGGGAAGGGGAAATGATGGACGAGCAGCCAGCGGTCACTGTCGGGGCCCGCGAGAGGGCGAGGGACGCGCGACACGGGCATCGTCGATGGCGGCTACCGATGTCAATTGGTCACGGGAGGGGGCGAGGACGAGGCCATGGCCGCTCGAGTCCCGCGAGGCCGTCGCTTCCGACACGCCTGCGCGACGAGCCATTTCGGCCAGTCTTTCCGGCATCTCCGATCGTCCCAAGGGTCCGCAGAGGGTGTGGGAGCCGCTTCCAGACGATACCAGCGGTTGGCAAGCGTGCCTTAGCCGGGCATGGTCTCGAGGTGGGACGCCCCGGCAGCCGGTCTTCGCCACCCGAGTGGGAGCTCGGGGGAGCGTTGAGCTAGACCTCCGAACCAGAAGCCGAAGGCCAGTTCGAGCGGCGAAGGTATTATCGACGCCCGCGCGCCTGTAGCTCAGTGGATAGAGCGTCGGCCTCCGGAGCCGAAGGTCGCAGGTTCGAATCCTGTCGGGCGCGCCACGAACACTCGTTTTATTTCACCCTGGTCGTCTCGGGACGCAGAGATGCTCCTAAATCGTCATGGCGTCGGACGGATCGGCACCGTGGGCGCGGCGGGTCGCTCAGCTGGCCGATGACGCGGAGGAACTCGGCCACGGAGCCCGGGGAGCCATGGGTCACCACCAGCGGCAGCGCGTCGACCTCGGGAGACCGGACGCGGACGAGGTGGGTGCAAGACAGGCAGTCTCGACTTGGCCAGCCTCAGCAGTGGCGGCGCAGTCAGGGCCCGAGACGGGGCCTAGAAGCGACGGCGACCTGGGGTGAGCGCGGCGCCGACGACGGCCGCCTTGGCGACCGGCGAGCGCCCGGGCGAGACCGCGGCGCCGACGACGGCCGCCTTGGCGACCGGCGAGCGCCCGGGCGAGACTGCGGCGCCGACGACGGCGGCTTTGGCGATCGGCGACGGACCTGGGGAGACGGCAGCGCCGACGACGGCGGCCCTGCCGAGACGCGATGCACGGAGCGGCATTTCAGACTCCTTCGGCCACGAGGGCCGCCTCGTCCGCCTCGACAGCGGCGATGATGGCCTGGATAGGGATTCGGCCCTGAGTGACCAACTGCCCGCCGGCATGGCGGATGGCCGAGGCGAAGCCTGCGGCCCACAGGTTCTCGTAGACGAGGACGGCGCCGAGGCTGCCAGGCCCCATCGTCTCTCCGAAGGCCAGAACGTCCTCCTCGGCCAGCGTCTCGGCCAGCTCGGTCTCGAGCCGGGCGAACTCGCCCATGTCGTCGAGATCGCCAAGCTCCTGGGCCATGATCGTCCCGTCGTCACCCTTGCCGATGATGACGAGGTCCATGACCCGGATGATCCCGGACTCATGGAGCCGCAGGAGCTGATCGACTGCCTCACCGGTGAAGTTCTGCTGCCCCGCAGGAAACTCGACGACCAGGTAGTCCACGGGCCCCAGCGAGTCGAGCGATCTATCGTTCATGCCTCCTCCGATCATGTAGCGACGGTCACGTGAGCCGTGCCGACGCGGCGGCGAGCTGCCCGCCGGTCAGTGTCTAGTTCATCGCCGTCGACGGGGAAGGGCATCCCCCGATACGGATGAGAGCACCCTTGCGGTGTCCTACGACGTTCCTTAGGGTTCGCGCGGGTGCTGACGTGCGAGGAACGCGGCGACCGCGGTCCGGACGGTCGGAAAGAGGTTTTCCGTCCCGAGCAGCTCGAGGACACCGGTCCGGCCCAGCATCTCGCGGACCGGCCGGCTGGTGCGCGCCAGCCCAAGCGTGATCCCTGCTGTGCTCAGCTCGTCCATTACGTCGGACAGCATCGCCGCGGCGGTGACATCGATGTCGCGGATTGTCTCGGCATTGATATCGGCCTCGGTCGGGAGGGTCTTGCCGGCCCACGTGGCGTACGCTTCGGCGTCCTCGAAGGCCACCTGGGTGACTGGATGGCGGTCTCGCCCGACGATCGAGCTGTCTGGTTCTTCGGGCCGGCGCGATGAGGAGCCGGGCACATATCCCCACCAATTCCGAAATCGCTCAGGTCGACGGGTCCAGGGGTCCGGTGGAAGACGAGTGATCCAGGGACCAAACCCGCGGGGTCCGCGCCCGGGAAATCGGTCGGGTCCAACGGGCGCTCGGCGACGGTGCCGTACCAGGTCGCCTTCACGAAACGGCGGAAGTCGGCGACCGTGACCGGATGCTTGTCCATCCAGAACCCGTCGACCGTGACCGCGTGTACCGATCGTTCCTCTGGGTCGAACTCGTCGGAGCCCATCAGGAACGCGCCACCTGGGATCTAGGCCATGTCTTTGGCCGGTGGCCGACCGCTGGGCTCGCGCGTCAGCCCCTGGGTCATTCCCGGTCGATCGACCTCGACGTACAATTCGACGGTAACGTCGGGGGGCGAGCCTTCATGCGGGCAGCGCCGTCAGGACCTTCGAGAAGTGATTGAGGGCCGTGCGTGTCTTGGTTTGTTGCTGCCCGGACAGGTCGACTCCTCGTTCAGTGAGGAACGCCTTCGTCTCGGCGGCGACCAGGAACGCATCGGCGGGCGCGCACTTCGTGGAGAGCTCGAGGATGCGCGATCCGTTCGGGTAGAACCAAACCTCCGCCACCATGGCGCGCGGCAGTTCCTTCGGAACGAACTTCAACTTGAGGACGTTGATCGGGCCCAACGGGACGAGGTCGTCGAGCGCGATGCCCTGAGGAGCGTGGGTCGCGAAGAAGTCTCGTTGCTCCTTCGTGAACACTTTGCGGACCGGGCGGTCACCCGCGAGAATGCCCCGCACGGCCTGCGGACCCCATTGCGCCTTGAGCGAACCGGAGCATACAAATCCACCGGGCATGGTGTCGACCTCGACGCCGAAGTTCGGTGACTTGCGAAGCCGTGGCGGGAGGTCGTTCGGGACGACCGGTCGCAGTTTCACCACCGAGTCGTCGCCCTTTCCCTGGACTCGCCGCGCCCGAACGACAACGCCGTTCCCGTCAAGGGTGAGGTCCGGCGTATCGAAGAACACGACCTGGCGGATCTGCGCATCCAGCACGTCGAGTTTCAGCGACGCCGCCGCAGACCGCTGATCCGACTCGGGGACCGTGAGCTTCAGCTCGACAGTGTCGGCGCCCTTGAGCAGCCCAAGCAGCTCTCCAAGCTGTTCACCCGATAGGCCGGGAGCCTGGTTTGTAGCCTTTGCCACGGCGTCGTCCTCCATGGGTTCCGCGCGCGAGAGCGCTGAGACCAAACGTTCTGCCCCGCCCACGCGAGTGCGACCCGTCCTGGTTCCTTCGCCACACTAGCGGCGTCCGGATCGGCGACCATCACCCGGATTTGGTGATGGTCCGCGCGAGGTTCGGCGACGGTCGTCGCATCGTCGGTGTCGTTCGGCCAGCCGATCGCGGGAGATGGCACGAGCTCGGGCGTCGTCGGATCTTGAGGAGCTGGCTGACCTCGACGACGACGATGATCGACGCCGCGACGATAATGCAGCCTACGGTGAAGGGTGAAGCGCGCCGTGGCCGGTCGACAACACGATCAGACGTGCCTACGACACGACACGAGTCCGCCTGAATGACGCGGCTTACATGGCTCGGCCATTCCACGGTCCTGGTCGAAACTGGTGGGCTGCGATTGCTGACCGACCCCGTACTGCGCGCCCGGATCGGTCCGGTCCGGCGCCGACTCGCGCTCATCGAGGCAGATCTCGCCGCCGTGGACGCGGTGCTGATCTCGCACCTCCACCACGATCATCTCGACCTGTCGTCCATGCGGCTCCTCCGGTCCGACGTCCAGGTGATCGTGCCGTCAGGGGCGGGTCGGTTGCTGCGTGCAAATGGCTTCCGAAACATTACGGAACTGGCGGTCGACGACTCCACGAGGCTGGGCGACACGACGATCCAAGCCGTTCGGGCGATTCATGGTGGGCGCCGGCAGCCGTTCGGCCCGGCGGCACCCGCCCTTGGCTTCCGGATCGACGGCGAGCACGTGATCTATTTCGCCGGCGATACCGATATCTTCCCCGAGATGGCCGAGCTCGCTCCGAACCTGGACCTCGCCATCCTGCCGGTGGGCGGCTGGGGGCCGACACTGCGCGGCGGACATATGGATGCCGTTCGGGCGGCCTCGGCCCTGACCCTGCTTCGGCCGCGGGCCGCGGTCGCGATCCACTGGGGAACCCTGTGGCCGATTGGGATGGCCCGCGTCCGACGAGATCGGTTCGAGGAACCGGGGCGTCGATTCATCGATGAGGCGCGATTGATCGCGCCCTCGGTGACGGTACCGCTGCTGTTACCGGGCGACCGGCTCGAACTGCCTGCCAAGGACGCCTCAGCCTCATTGGCGCCGCCGATCGAGCATGTCTCTCCGAGCTAGACCCGGTCAGTCATGCTGCCGGCGTCAACCTTCCCGAACGCTGCCCGCCGCGCTCGTCGCGGGCCCTGGCTCGGCGACCGCGGCCTCGTCGTCGGCTTCGTCGCTCCCCTGACGCAACAGGACGTCCCGCTTGCGTAGGTAGTCGGTGATGGCCAGGATCGCTCCAGTGGTCGGGATGGCGAAGATCGCGCCCGTGATCCCGGCGATTGCCGTTCCGAGCATTACCACGGCCAGCACGGCGGCCGCGCGAATCTTGACCGCTCGCCCCATCACCATGCGGGTCACGATCATCTGCATGATGGCGGCGATCAGCAGGCTGAGGACGAGCGCAGGAAGCACGACGGCCGGTGCCAGGACCAGGGCGAAGGCCGGCAGAACCGCCCAGCCGAGCAACGGCCCGATGAAGGGGATGAACTGGATGAGACCCGCGATGACGGCAATGAGCGGGGCGAGCGGGACACCAAGGAGGAGGGCCGCGATCGAAATGAGGACGCCGAAGATCAGTCCGATCAGGCCTCGACCGCGGATGAAGCCACCGAACGACAGGGCGATGGCATGCTCGAGCGCGGCGATGTCGGCGTATGACCGCTCGGGCAAGAATTGGCGGAGCCACCCGAGCAATGTCACCTCGCCGGCGGCCATCCCGACCGAGATCACGACGGCGGTGAACAGCGCGGCGACGACGGCGACGATGTTCTGGAGTAAAGCTCCAACGGCATCGGCGATGGCCTCCCCGTTCTCGGCCACCTCGTCCGCGAGAGCGCCAGCAAGGTCGACGGGAGCAGGGGGGATGAGCCCAAGCGATGCCGCGAGCGGCGCGGCCAGTTCGCGCACACGGTCGACGATTGCCGGCAGCTGCGCCACGAACGCCACGGCAGCGCTAAGGAGCGCGGCCCCGGCACCGAGCAGGACTGAGAACGTCACGAGGACCGTGAGCAGATACGTCACCGCGACTGCGAGGCCACGCGAGTGAAGCGGCAGGTGGCGCGACAGCCAGTCGACCGGGGGCTCGAGGACGTAGGCCATGAGCCAGGCCACGAACAGGATGACGGCCGGCCCGGACAGCGTCTCGGCGATCCCGGAACCCAGGACGCCGATGACACCGACGAGGGCGATCACGATGAGCCAGAACAACAACCGCATCTCGCGCGGCGAGATCACACGCGCAAGGGTCCGGGGACTCGGGCTCCTCGCGTCCACCACTACCCGCCGGTCACGACCCCGGACACGGCCGGGCCAATCTTCTCGTCCGGCGCAGAGTCACTGACTGGCGCCGGCACGGTCGCGCCGCCGGTATCGATGGTCTGCAGCACGGCCCGCCATGTCGTCGCGATCACGCCCGCCACCGGAACCACGAGGAACATGCCCACGATGCCCGCCAGGGCGCTACCGATCGGGACGGCCAGGAGGACGATCGCTGGGTGCAGGCTGACGGCCTTGCCGTAGACGAGCGGGGTCACGAAGTTGCCCTGGACGATGTTGAAGACGATCGTGTAGATGAACATGATCACGATGGTGGCCGAGTCGCCGACCGCGACCGCGACGAAGAATGCCAGGGCCGTGGCGATGAACCCGCCAACGTACGGGATGAACCCGGCAAAGAGCGCGAGGACGGCCAGCGGCACTGCCAGGGGAAGTCCGAGCAGGACCATGATTACGAACTGGCTCGCGGCTCCGAAGGCTGAGATGGCAGCGGTGCCGAGCATGTAGCCGCCAAGCACATCGACGGCGCGAGTACCAGCCGCATCGAGCAGTCCGCGACGATCGGCCGGCACTGCGCGGGTGAGGCCATGCCAGACGCGCCCACCGTCGCGGATGAAGTAGAAGGTCAGGAACGCACCAAGTGACAGGACCACGACGATCCCGAAGAAATCCGCGAACGCACCAGCGACCGTCGACAACAATCCGTCGCCGATCGCCGAGATGAAGGAACCGATTCCCACCGCTTGCGCCGCGGAGCTCTCCGCCCCAGCGGTCGCGGTCGAGACGAGCTCGGCGATTGGGCCGACGAGGGAGGCCAGCGTGAGGATCGCGACCGCGATGATTACGATCCCCGTCCCCACGGTCACGACCATCGCAGCCGCTGTCCGACCCAGACCGCGTCGCTCCAGCGCGGCCGCCGCCGGCGCCAGGGTGGCCGCGAGGAGCACGCCCATGACGACCGGCATGATCACTATCGGGAACAGCAGTGCGACCTGCGCAACGACCACGAACAACAGGGCCACAATGAGTGAGCGCCAGCTCCACTGACCCAGCCGGTCGAGCCAGATCGGGACAAGCCCGGGGCTCACCGAGGTCGCCGACGCCGCCGGCATCGCGATCGGTTCGCGGCCGAGGGCCGTGATAAAGACGCCGGCCGCCGTCTGGGCGAAGGCGAGCACCGGAAGGATGACCACGAGGCCACTGAACCCAGCGGCCGCAAATCCGAGGGGCAGGCCGACCACAGCGAGGATCGGGTGCAGGTCGAGACGACGTCCCGACGTGAAGGGCGCAAGCACGCGATCCAGGGCGATCATGCCGAAGCCGATGGCGACGAGCAGGACGAGCGCCGGCACGGTTCCGCGCGTCGCCAGCGCAATCGCGACGATCAGGAATACGGTCAGCGCTCGTCCCACATACGGGACAAAGGCACCCAGCAGGACGACCACGGCGAGCGGGCCGGCAAACGGCACCCCGAGCAGCCACATCAGGACTCCGGCGAGCGCCCCCGAGGCGGCCGCCGTCAGAGCGGTTCCGCGGATGTACCCGCCTACCTGGTCGACCGCGCGCTGTCCACCGGCCATCAGTGCGTGGCGTCGCCAACCGTCGGTCGCCGCCAGCAGCCAGTCCCAGGCCTTGTCTCCGTCCATCAGCAGGAAGAACGTCAGGAACCCGCCAAGGATCGCGATCGTCACGATGTCCGCCGCGGCACTGGCGACTTCAGTCACACCGCTCAGCACAAGCCCCCGGATCGAATCCGAGATGCGTTGCAGCATCGCTGCGACCTCGGCCGGCACGCCAAGCGCGGTCAGGTCCCCCCGGATGGTGGCGATCGCCGTGTCGAACGCGGTGACGATGGCACTCACGGATGGGACCAACGCGAGCACGACTACGGCGATGGCCACACCGAGGATGAGGACTGCCGCGAGTGCGACGACCCCGGCCGCCTTGCTGCGGCCCCAGCCGCGCTCACGACGCTCGCTGACATATGGGGCCAGGGTGGCAGCCAGGATCAGGGCGAGGATGATCGAGGCGGCGACGACTGCCAGCTCCCTGGCGATCGCGAACAGCACCACCCCCAGGGCAAGCGTGACCAGGACCCGCCAGCCGATCGCGGCCAGGCGCACCAGCCAGCCGGGGACCAGGGGTTCCTCTATCGCGCTGGCCCGCGCGGGATCGTCTACCAACGCCTCGTCCCTCCTGCGCACAACCTTCTTGTGCCGACTGTGACTCGGCCCGAGGGCCGGGTCGTCATTCGAAGGGGGTGATTTGACGGCCTCGCCCGCGCATCGTGCGTCGCAGCGCTCCGGACCTCGACCCAGCCGGCTGGTCGATTGACACAGGATGCGAAAATGTCCTCCGCAGCGACGACGCGCGCGGTCGCCTTGCGAGGGGAGACAGACTCACGCCCGGAACTAGCTCGAAGAATACGGCTGCCCCACATCTGCCAGGTATCCCGGCGATCCGGGTCCAGGCCAAGTCGGTACCACACCCGGTGCCCGGTGGCAGCGTGGCGCGTCGCGCGCTCCTCGAGCGTCTGGCGGCCTCCCCCGCCACGCTCGTGACGGTGTCGGCGCCAGCCGGGTACGGCAAGACCACGTTCCTGGCCCAGGCCGCAGCCCAGGAACGTCGCGCGGTCGCGTGGGTCTCGCTCGATGCCCATGATGACGATCCGGCGGCCCTCGTGGGCCTCCTCGCCGCGGCGCTCCACCGCGTCCGACCTATTGACACCGGGGTCTTCGAAGCGATCGCCGCCCCGGCGATCTCGCCGTGGTCTGCGCTCACCCGCTTGAGCAGCGCGCTGGATGAACATCCGGCCGTCGTCCTGTTCGTCGATGACGCGGACGCCCTCGCTCCCGGATCAGCCGCGGACGTCCTTGGCCTTCTGCCGGATCTGCTCCCTCCTGGGTCACGGCTGGTGATCGCCAGCCGCGCAGCGCCACCGATCCGAGTCTCGCGCCGGCGCGCCGAAGGGACCCTGCTCGAGCTCGATCGGATGGATCTCGGGCTCGACGATAGGGAAGCGTTCGAACTCGCAGCCGCCTTGGATCGCTCGATCGATGAGGAGACCGCGGCCAGACTCAACCGGCACGCCGAGGGCTGGTCGGCCGGGCTGTATCTGGGGATCCTGGCGATGGCCGACGCGAGCGACGCGACGTCCTCGGACCTGGCGGGCGACTCTGGCTCGGTTGCCGATTACCTAAGGTCCGAGATCCTCGCACCGCTCGGTCCAGATCTTGTCGCGTTCCTGCGTCGGACGTCATTCCTGGAGCGGCTGAGCGGGCCGTTGTGCGATGCGGTCCTCGGCCGGAGAGATTCTGGGGCGATCCTGACTGCTCTCGCGCGTGCCAACCGCTTCGTCGTCCCACTCGACGATCGGGGCGTCTGGTATCGCGAACACCGCCTGCTTCGCGAACTGTTGCGGGCCGACCTCGAGCAGGATGATACCGACAATATTTCGGTCCTTGCGACGAATGCCTCGATCTGGTTCGATGAGCACGCGTCTCCCGGGGAGGCCATCCAATGCGCTCGAGTGGCCGGCGATGAGCCGCGCCTGGCGCGTCTGCTCATGAGGCACACGCGGGCCGCTTTCAATACCGGCAACGTCACGACGGTCAGGCGATGGTTCGACGAGGTCGAGTCCGCACGCTGGTTGGTCCGCCATCCCGAACTCGCCCTCACGGGCGGGATCTACTTCGCGCTGACCGGCGATCCTCCACGAGCCGGGCAATGGATGCACGTGGCGTCCGCCAGCAACGTCGTCGAACCGAAATCGGAGGATGGCGATTCGATCGACGGCTTGCTCGCATTGGGCCGCGCGATCATGGCCCAGAACGGTGCTGCGGCGATGCTTGCGGACGGCACGATCGCCGCCGATCAGACCGCGCCGCTCAGCTCATGGCGCACCACTGCGCTCTGCATCTTGGGTGTCGCCCAGTACCTGGCAGGCGATGACAGGAACGCCGACGCGACCCTCGCCGAGGCGGACCGCGCATCGATGCCACCGGCCTCCGCATCGGGTCGAGCGATGGCGCTCGCCTATCGAGCGACCATCGCCATCGAGCGCGGCGATTGGGCGGCCGCTGCCGCATTCGTTACGACGGCTCGCGATGTGGTCCTGCGCAGCTCGCTGAACGAGCTCGCCCTGATGAGCCCCGTTTTCGCGCTCGCGGCCCGCGTGGCGACCCGGCGCGGTAACCGGATCCAAGCGGCCACCGACCAGGCACACGCCCATCGGCTGCGTGCGGGCCTGTCTGAGGCCCTCCCGTGGCTTGCCGTCGGCGCGAATGTCGAGCTCGCCCGTCTGGCGTTGGCGCAGTCAGACGCCGCCGGAGCCCGGACGCTTCTGCAGGAGGCCGAGCAGGTCCTGCGTCGGTTCCCCTCGTTCGGCCGGCTCGCCGACGACGTCGCGCTCCTTCGAGGGCAGGCGAACGCCTCGGCATCGGTCGTCATCGGGCCTGCGGCCCTGACGGCCGCGGAACTGCGTCTGTTGCCCTACCTCTCCACCTATCTGTCGTTCCGCGAGATCGGCGAACGGGTCGGGGTGTCCGCGAACACCATTAAGAGCCAGACGATGTCGATCTATCGCAAGCTCGATGTCTCGTCGCGCGGGGACGCCATCGCGCGGGCGGCGGCCGTCGGCCTGACCGATCCCTTGCGCGACCCGGGGATCTGGCGCGAGGGAAGGGCCGACGCGGGCGCCAATCACCGTCGACCGGTGGGCTGATTCAAAGCGACGGCTTTCATCCCCACGTAATGATGCCGGGCCGCCCGGTGCGTGGCCTGATGTTCCCGTGCGACGGGACTCGTCGCGAGTTCGAGAGGTCGAAGCGGTGCGAGCCCACGAGGAGAAGCTCCTTCGACTGTCGATGAACGATACGGAACGGGTCCTGCAGCTCGCCTTGCGTGGCGCTCGACGCGAAGATGCGGGCGATGCTCGAGCTGGCGATGTTGATAGCCGTCGATGGCCCGGCGGCCGCGTTCGAGAAGGCGGCCGGCGTGGCGATCGCGACCGGTGCGACCGAGGAGGAGCTCGTTGAGATCCTCATCGCCGCAGCACCGACCGTTGGCACGGCGCATGTGGTCGCGGCCGCGCCAAAGCTGGCCCTGGCGATCGGGTACGACGTCGACGCAGCGCTCGAGGTCCCGCCCCGAGGCGATCGGCCGCCCCGAGAGGATCGACTGCACTGAGACGATCAAACTGCACTTGACGCCGCCGCGGCATCCTGTGCTCATCATCCGGGTCGGATGATGCGGGACCCGGGTCCGACCCCAGACTTCAAGGTGACGTCGTCCCGGTGACACATCGAGGCCGGCATGATCGGAAGGAGCAGAACATGGGCATCGGACCAGTCGAGTACGGGGTCTTTGCATTCCCCGGCAACAAGTTCAAGGGCGAGATCGCGCCTGCACTCGAGGACCTCGTGAAGTCCGGCACGATCCGCATCCTCGACCTGGCCTTCGTGCTCAAGGACCAGGACGGCAACGTGACCGGTTTCGAGCTGGAGGATGCTGGCTCCGAAGTGATGAAGGCCTTCGAGGCCCTCACCCACGACCGCGACGGCCTGATCAATGACAACGACTTGAAAGAGATCGGGGCGGCCCTCGACCCGAATTCGTCGGCGGCGGTTCTGGTCTGGGAGGACCTCTGGGCGACGAAGTTCGCCGAGGCCGTGCAAGGGGCCGGCGGCGTCGTCGTCGACATCCGGCGGGTCCCGTATGAGCTGGTCCAGGCGGCCATCGAATTCAACAAAGCACCCGTCGCCGCCGACGCCTGATCCGGAGCTGACGCACTGACAAGACAAGGAGCTCGACGACCATGATGCGACGACGCAGGGGCCCAGGACTGCTTCGAATGGCGGCCGGCACCGCGGTAATTGCCGGGACCGCCGGGGCTGTCCGGCACCATCAGGAGCAGAAGTACGCGAATCAGGCCGCGGAGCAGCAGGCCGAGCAACAGGCGGTCTATGACCAGGGCTATGCGGCAGCGCAGCAGCCGGCCGCGGCGGCTCCAGCGGCTCCGGCGATGGACCTGACCGCGGAGCTCCAGAAGCTCGCTTCGCTCAAGGAAGCCGGCATCCTCAGCGACGAGGAGTTCGCGGCGGCGAAGGCCAAGCTACTGGCTTGACCCGGCCGACGACCCGCCTCTTCGTCGCGTAATCGGACCGGCCGGTCACGGCCGGTCCCTTTATCGGTTCAGGCGGCGGCGCGAGGGCTGACGTGCCTTAGGACCGAGGTGGAGACGCGATGACCGAGTCAAGCGGCGCGATCGTTACCGCAGATACGCGCACACCGCGGCGACGACGGGTCCTTTCCGGCATCGCGCTGGTGCTTGCGTGTCTATCGATCGTCGTGACGACGATCGGCATCTGGACCCACCAGGTCGCTCTCAACACCAACCGCTTTAGCGCGCTCATCGAGAGCGTCGTGACGGACCCCGCCGTCGTCGATCCGCTCAGCGCCCGGATCAGCAACCAGGTCGTCGAAGCGCTCGAGGTGCATGCTCGTCTCGAGTCGCGACTCCCCGACGCCCTCAAGCCGCTGGCAGGCGCCCTGACCGTCTCGGTCCGGGATGCGATCGAGGCGCGGCTTCGCGGTGCGCTCCAGGACCCCAGGATCCAGGACGCCATCGTCAACTCGTTGTCGTTTACCCATGAGCATGTCGTCCGGCTGCTGCGTGGCGAGTCCGAGGTCGTAGCGGTGGTCGATGGGTACCTAACCCTCGACGTCTTCCCGCTGGTCGGCGCAGCCCTGACCGAGCTACAGGCGATGGGGATCATCCCAGCGGACGTGCAACTGCCCGACCTGACCGCTCCCGAGGCTCCCGAGGCGCTGGCCCAACGCCTAGAGACCGCGCTCGGAGTGACGCTCCCGCCCGACTTCGGGACCGTCCAGCTCATGCCGGCCGATCGATTGGAGGCGGCCAGCTCGGTCGTCCGGATCTTCGACCTGGTCGTCATCCTGCTCGTCATCCTGAGCATCGCTCTCGTGGCGCTCACGTTGTGGCTCGCGCGGGATCGACGCCGGATGCTGATCTATCTCGGCATCGGGACGATCATCGCGTTCCTGGTCGCGCGACTCGCCGTCCGCACCGCCGAGGACGTGATCGTCGCTGGCGTCGCCGACGCCGACATCGCGAGTGCGACGCGAGCCATGGTGGACGCCACGCTCCAAGACCTTCGGGGCCTGACGCTGATCATCGTCGTGGCGACGGCGATCCTGGCGATCGCGGCCTATCTGTGGGGCCGGCCGCGATGGGTCACGGCGACGGCTTCATACGTCGGCGACGCGGCCGGGCGGGCCGGATCGGCGGCCAGTTCGAGCATCGAGGGCGCCGCCGGCCGAGCGCCAGATCGCGACACGGTCGCGCAGACGGTCCGCCAGAACCGAACAGCCGTCGAGCGCATCGGTCTTGGGGTCATCATCTTCATCCTCGTCTGGCTGGCCGTCGGACTCGAGATCGCGTTGCTCGGGGCCGCGCTGATCGTCGGATTCCAGGTCGTGCTGCGGGCCGTTTCGAGCGACCAGGGCGAAGACGCCGCCTGATGCCGCAACAGCTGCTCGACAATGTGTCGATCCCCGCGATCTTCGCTCTGTTCGCAATCATCTCGCTGGCACTCTACGAGATCGGCTTCCGCGTCGGTCGATGGTGGCAGGCCCGGACGCCGGGTGAGCAGGAGGGTCCCTCGGGCGTGCTCGTGGGGTCGATCCTCGGGCTGCTGGCGTTCCTGCTTGCGATCACCATGGGCATGGCGTCCGACCGGTTCGATACCCGCCGCGGCCTCGTCCTAGCGGAGGCGAACACGATCGGTACCACGTACCTGCGGGCCGGATACCTCCCGGAGCCTGCCTCCAGCGATATCCGGCGCCTTCTCCGTGAATACGCGCCGCTCCGCATCGCACCATCCGACCGGGCGACACTCGCAGCGAACATCGCGCGGTCGTCTAAGTTGCTTGACGACCTGTGGGTCATCGCGGAGGACGTTGCTCGAGCGCCGGAGGCCAACGACGTCACTGCCCTGTTCATCGAGTCGCTCAACGAAACCATCGACCTGAACACGACCAGGATCATCGCGGGCGTCTACGCGCGCGTGCCCGAGACCGTTTTATGGCTCCTCATCGGCGGGTCCGTCCTCACGCTCGCGATGGTCGGCTACAGCGCCGGGACGACCGGCCAGCGCAGCGTGCTCACCGCCCTAGTGCTGGTCCTGGCCTTCGGTGCGGTGATCACGCTCGTCATCGACCTCGACCGGCCCCAGGATGGGTTCATCCAGGTGAGCCAGCTGCCGTTGGTCCAGCTCACGGAGCGGCTCGGGCCCCCGTAGCCGGGATCGACCTCGGGCCGCGGGCGACCGTGGCCGACCCTTTTTGTCGAGGCCCGTCAGTGGTCCGCTGGATCCTCGGTCCCTGCTCGGCGAGACGGCGCGGCAGCGCTGGCCAAGCGACGCTCGATGGCGTCCAGTCGGGCAAGGAGATGCTCGAACTGCGCCTCGAGGTGGGCCCGATGATCGGCCTCGTCTGTCTGTGATTGCTGGCGCCGGGCCTTCTGACGCGACTCGATGAAGACCGAAGTGATCGAGGCGGTCACGATGGCCAGGATACGCAAAGGCCAGGACCATGATCAAGCCGCCAACAGACCGACCTACCGGGTCACTGGGTGCGACGTCCCCATAGCCAACGGTCGTCACGGTCTGGAGGACATACCAGAACGCGACCCCGAGGTCCGGGTATTCGCGACGGTCCACGAGCCACATCACGACGCCACCGAGGACGACGGTGGTTGCCACCGCCACGACGAGGACCGACATCGCCCGCCGGGCGGACGTGGGGTCCTCGTCGAAGCGCCCCATCGCTCGGCCGAGTGGCTTGGCGATCCGTCGTTCTTGTCCCTGCGCGTGCTCGTTCGGCTCCATCACCACCTCCTCCGGCCACGATACATGCCTTCGGCCCACGAACCGTGACGAGCTGCACCGGGCGCCGATGCGACCTCCCGCGGAATAGGACCGAGAACGCGATGCCGGCGAGCCCCGCGGATCGGGGTGCTCGACACTCGGTCGAGGGGCGAAGGTTCCGCCGTGGAAATCGTCATCCTGCGCGCTACTCTGACGAGCCTCGCTGCCGGACGGCTGTGGAAGCATCCCCCGAATTGGAGGATGACCGGGCAGATGGCCGTCTCCACATTCGTGTGATGAGCAACCTCGTCGAGTTCTACAAGACCCAGTTCCGCATCCTGTGGGAGTGGCAGGGCGGGCCGTGGGCACTCGTCAAGCGCCTATTGATCACGCTCCTCGTGTCGGCGATCTCATTCTGGGTGACGGCGGAGCTGCTGCCCAACATCACGGTCGATCGCTTCCTGTCAGGCGTCAGCGTCGTCGTGTTGATGGCGCTGCTCAATGCCTTTGTCCGACCGTTGGTGTTGGGGTTCGTCGCCCCGCGGTCGCTGATCCTGACGGCCATCAGCGTCCTGCTCCTGCAGATCCTCGTCTTCCTCATCGCATGCAACGTCGTCCCGGGCGTGACCATCGGCGGGTTCGTCCCGGCCTTGTTCGGATCATTCGTGTACGCGATTATCAACACCGCCTTGACGGGCATCCTGGGCATCGATAGCGGCGACTCCTTCTACGGATCGCTCATCCAGCGGATGCTCATCAAGGGATCCGCACCCAAGAGCGACAAGCCGGGTCTCGTGATCATCCAGATCGATGGCCTGGCCCATCCAATCCTGGCCGGCCGGATGCGCGCGGGCTCCGTCAACAACTTGGCCGGCTGGGTCCGCGATGGGTCGCACAAGCTGTCGCGCTGGGAAGCCATCCTGCCCTCGATGACCTCGGCCAGCCAGGCCGGCATCCTGCACGGCAACAACGACGGCATCCCGGCCTTCCGTTGGTTTGAGCGCGACCGTCAGAAGCTGATGGTCTCGAGCAGCCCGGTCGATGCCGGCGAGATCGTCCGGCGGGTGTCCAACGGCGAGGGCCTGCTGTCAAACAACGGGGCGAGCATCACCAATCTCGTCACCGGCGATGCGACCCGGGCCTACCTCACGACGGCCGCCATCAAGGACAAGGAGCAGGGGATCGGGGAGAGCAAGGCGTTCCTGGGTTTCTTCCTGAGTCCCAGCGGTTACTTGCGCTCGTTCACCCTCTTCCTCGGGGAGTTCATCAAGGAACGCTTCCAGGCGCGTCGCACCAAACGGTCAGGCATCCAGCCACAGATGCACCGGGGTATGAAGTACGCGGGCATGCGCGCCGCGAGCAACGTGCTGCTGCGCGATGTCAATGTCTCGCTGATCATCGAGGAGATGTACCGCGGTACGAACGTGATCTACGCGGACTTCACCGACTACGACGAGCTGGCCCACCACTGCGGCCCCGAGCGGGTCGAGTCGTTCCAAGCGCTCGACGGCGTGGACGCCGCCATCGGTACCTTGAAGAAGGCTTCCGAGGACGCGCCGCGGCCGTTCAAGTTCATCGTCCTGTCCGACCACGGCCAGAGCCTGGGGGCCACCTTTAAGCAGCGCTACGGGCAGAGCCTGGGCGAGGTCGTGCGCGACCTGATGGGCGGGCGTGCGACGGTCGTCGAGTCGAAAACGGCCGCCGAGGGCTCGACGTTCGTCAACGCGTTCCTGTCCGAGATCACCCGCAGCAGCGGCGTCGGACCGTCCGTCGCGCGGGCGGCGCTCGCTAGCAAGACGACCGATGGTGTCGTCGACCTCGACCCCGCGGAGGTCCCGCCACCGGCCGATGAATCCGCGATCGCGGTGGTCGGCTCGGGCAACCTCGGCCTCGTCTGGTTCACCGGGAACGACCACCGGCTAACGGCCGAGGAGATGAGAGAGCGGCACCCGCTGTTGCTGGCCAAGCTCGCCCAGCACCCGGGCGTAGCCCTCATGCTGGTCCGCTCCGCCGAACGAGGCGCGATGGCAATCGGCCGCGATGGGGTCCGGTATCTCGATCAGGACCGCGTCGAAGGCACCGACCCGACGACGCTCTTCGGCGAGCACACCGTACTGAGCCTTAAGCGCGAGGATGCCATGACCCACGCGCCCGACATCCTCTTCCTGAGCCAGTACGACCCGGAGCTCGGCGAGGTCGCCGCGTTCGAGGAGCTCATCGGCTCGCACGGTGGCCTCGGCGGTCCGCAAAACGAGCCGTTCATCCTCCACCCGGCCGATTGGGAACTGGACGAGCCGGTGCCCCTTGGCGCCCCGGCCATCTACCGCAACATCCGGCGCTGGCTCGAGTCGATCGACATCAAGCTCGGCCGACCGACGCAGGTTCCGGTTGAGCCGATCCAGGTGCCGGTGGCGGCGGTCGGCACCGAGGCTTCGTAGCGCCGCCGCGCGCCGCGAGTACCAGCACCTGACGGACGCTGTTGGCCAGAACGTCGCCGAGGGGGCGGTTTCGAGCTGGGTGGCCAGATCGAACTGGGCTCAGCCTCCCGCGACGCGGCACCCGTGACGTCGAGGTGACAATCTCCCGTCAGCCGGTCGCGTCCGCGGCGGTCGGCGTCTCCGGCAGGGTCCGGGCCACGAAGCCACTAACGATCCAGAGGAGCCCTGCGAAAACGAGCTGCAATCCGACGAACAGCCCGATCGCGAGTCCGCTCACGGGAATCCCCGTCCACAGCCAGATGCCCAGCAAGATATTGATCACGGCGACGGTGGCTGTAAGGCCTCGATGCTGCGTCGCACTGGAGAATGCGCCGATCAATCGAATAATGCCGTCCACGACCAGGGCGATCGCGATGAAGATCGTCAGTGCAACGGCACCGCGCAACGGATCGGCCACGACGTTGAAGCCGACGATGACATAGAGGACGCCGAGCAGCCCTAACAGGACTCGCAGCCCGGTCGATCCGCCCATCACGAACGCTCCGACGATCTGGGCGATGCCGGCGAAGAGAACCATGACGCCGACGAAGACGACAGTCACGAGCGTCGCGTCGACCACATTCCAGAGCGCGATCAGTCCGAGGATCAGGATCACGATGCCAATCCCGACCAACAACTTCCAACGCGCACGGAGCTGCGCGTCCGACGGGACACCGATGAACGTCATGCGCGTCTCACCTCTTCTTCGTGCGCCGATGCTACCACCGGGGATCACGGGCTACGCGCCCGTGACGTGGCGACGAGCCCCATAGCCGAGCCGATGAGCGCCTGCAGAAACTCGGCCAGCATCGCTGACCGTCAGTGATCGGGGACTCGGTCACGGGCCGCTCGTCGATCGATTCGGACGGAAAATATCCTCCGAACTGCCGGACAAGTTGCACCGGGCGGTCGGCGCTCACGCACAGATCGCGTTCCATCACCCGAAATGGATGAGCGGCTGATCGCTGCGTAGGATATCTTCGGGTCGTATATCAGGGTCATGGCAGGAGGAGATCAGGATGAAGAACCCGCCCATCCTCATTTCGGTCATCGGCTTCTTCGGGGCCCTGGCCGGCTTCTACTGGCTGTATCTCGGCCTTCGACTCCTCGGCTTCGACTGGTTCGGGATCCTCGGGGATCTGCCGGCCTACGAGCAGACGGGGCTGTGGGGCTGGTTGGCACTTGGCGCCGGCATCGCCTGGCTCGCGGCCTCTTTCGGTCTCTGGTCGCTCCAGCCCTGGGCTTGGACGTTCGCCGTGGTCGTCGCCGGTTTCGCGCTCTTCGAGGCATTCCTGTGGTTCCTCGAATTCCCGGGCACCGGGGTGGGCTTCAGCGCCTCGATCATGCCGCTGATCATCCTTCTGTACCTCAATGGGCGCGAGGTGCGGACGGCGTTCGGCAAGGTCGACACCACGGCCCCTCCCGTCGTCTGACGGCCCGCGCACGACGACCTGGGGATGTCGCGGGTTCGGGCCTGAAAGATCGGCTCGATCGCCCGATCAGGCCAGCCCGCCGTCCAGCCTCAGGTCGTCGTCGTCGAGATTCGGCCGGACTCGATCGCCGCCCGACGGACGGCGTGGTCGCAGTCGTTCACGTCGGCGTAGATCTCTCCGAAGTCAGCGATCGCGCTATCGAAGGTCACCCGATCGGCTCACGACTAGGTCGGTGAAGATGTACCAACGGAGGGATCCTAACGATGGGCTGCCTGCTGGTCCTACTGGCATTCGTTTCGCCGCGCGCCGTCGTGTTTCTGTACTGGCTGGCTCGGCCGGTTCAGTTCGATCTCGCATTCCCCAGCGGGCCCATCCTGCCTCTACTTGGCTTCATCTTCCTCCCGTTCACGACGCTCATCTATGTCCTCGTCCAGACCCCGGGCGTAGGCCTCGTGGGAGCGGACTGGCTCTGGGTGGGCCTCGCGTTCGCGGCCGACATCGCACACACCGGGTCCGTCGCGACCGACAACAGGGCGACCGCCTACTGGCGCGATTGAGCGCCTCCAAGGCCGAGGGGATCCAGTTGGGTCGCGAGGCGCCGCCGGTCGCGGTCCAGCGGGAGCGCGCGACGACCGATCCGCGCTGTCGGCTTGCTTTCACCCACTTCGTATGAAGCGGGTGAGTCGAGGGCACAGCAGTATCGTCACGCGAAACCGCAACCGACGACGCCCAGGCCAACCAGGTCCGGCACGCATCAGGAGGAACCAATGACCACCATGTCCAGGGCCAGACTGCCCATCGGACTGCCCATCCCGCTGTTGCTCGCGGGCCTGACCGTCGTGCTGGCCGGGTGTAGCTCGGTCGGCACGGCGACCTTCACGTTCTGGGACGCGATCTGGTCGATGGTCGCGTTCTTCTTCTGGTTCGCGTTCATCTGGATCTTCATCGGCCTGTTCGCCGACATCTTCCGGCGCAACGACCTCTCCGGCGTCGCGAAGGCCGGCTGGATTCTCGTACTCGTCGTCCTGCCGTTTCTTGGCTCGCTCATCTACATCGCCATGCGCCCCAAGGTCACGGCCCAGGACGTCGAGCTCATGACCCGCGCCGAGGCCGGCCAGAAGGCGGCTGCCTCCGTGTCGGTCGCGGATCAGCTCGCCAAGCTCCAGGAGCTCCGGACGGCGGGCGTCATCACCGAGGCCGAGTTCGAAGACCTCAAGCAGAAAGCGATGGCCTGAGTCGGACCGGGAGACCCTTCGGGTGGCTAGGGTCGACCCCGGGGCCGCTTCGCCTCCCGCTGCCGCGCGGGCGCCGGAGGCCGACGACCCGATCGTGACGTCCCCCGCGATCGGCTGACCGACGGCCGCCGACGATGAGCACGACCTTTGCGGAATCCCGCCCGGACGACGGACCCATTGAACGAGAACCCGGCGTCGATGACACCCAGACGGTCATCCTCCACGTCGTTGGACCGAGCGGGGATCCGGAGCCGGAACCCGTGTCTGGGGCGGGCGCAGCCTATGCGGCAATCGAACGGTTGGCGATCTCGCGCAGCCCTGAGGTGGCCGCCGCCGATGGCTGGGTTGACGCCGGCGGGAAGGTCCTGCGGTTCCACCTCTCGCGAATGCTTGCTCGGGTGGCGGGGACGGTCGCCGACGAGGACCCGGAAGATGTCCACGCCATGCGCGTCTCCGTTCGCCGGGTCCGTGCCGCCTGGCGCGTCTTCGGTGACGGGTTCGAGCGGCCAGTCGTCCGCGATCAGGTCGGCCGCCTACGGATCCTCGGGAGCGAACTCGGCGCGGTCCGCGACCTGGATGTCCAGGGGTCGATACTGGTCGCCGCTCGTTTGAGAGGCTCGAAGCGCGACAGATCTGGCCTGGCGGCCCTCGGCGAGGCATGGTCGGCGGAGCGTGCCGTCCGCCACGGCGAGCTCGTCGAGCGTCTCGCGTCGCGCTGGTTCGCCGCGTTCGTGGTCGACCACGAGCATCTGGTCACGACGCCGGGCGATGCGGTCAAGCCACTTGCCGCCCATGCCCCCTCGACGGTGCGCACGCGGGCGCCCAGCGTCGTCTGGGAAGCGTACCAAGCGGTCCGATCGTTCGAGGACGTGATCGCCGACGCGGACGTCTCGACGCTCCACGAGCTACGGATCGCGGCCAAGTGGCTCCGCTACACGTTGGAGTTTTTGCGCGAACCGATGGAGCCTCGTGCCACCGAGCTCATCCGCCGCGTGGTCGTCCTCCAGGACCACTTGGGCAACATCCACGACCTGCATTCCACCGCGGCTCGTGCGCGCGCCAGTGCGGACCGCGTCGACCTCCCGGCCGGCCAGCGCAGCGCGATCGAGTGGCTCGCGACCGATGCGGATGCGCGGGTCGAGCGACTCCGGCGTCGTTCGGGACCGGCCTGGCGGGGCGTCGCCGACGCTGAGTACCGGCGCGGACTGGGCCGAGCGTTGGCTGGATTGTGATCGGCCCGATGCGTGCAGCCGACGTTCATCAGATTCGGGTGATCGTGACGAATCTCGACGTCCGTAGACTGGGCGATGATCGAACAGGGGTCACACCCCCGGCGTAGGACGGAGGCACCGAGTGATCGACGGCGAGGAGCTCGGCGAACGGCGCGTCCCGTTCGGGGTCTGGGCGGTCGCGATACTCGTGATCCTTCTCTGGATCATCGCCTTACTCGATGCCACGGGGATCCGGCCATCCAACAGCAACACGATCCTTGCCGACGCCGTCGGAACGAGCCCGGTGCTCAACTGGATCACTGGCGGAATCGCAATCGTCGGGATCATTGGCGCGATCGCCCTGATCCGACTGAAGCCGATCGGATTCGTGATCACGGTCGTGCTTGCCGGCATCGGGCTGTTCAACACGCTCGCGTCGGAGCTCGTCGGCAAGGGCGATGACCTCCGGCTGGTAATCATCGTCCTCGCCGTCCTGTACCTCAACCAACCGGCGGTACGTGCGGTCTTCGGCCGGGCAGACGACCCGGACCGAACGGTCCCCCGAGGCGCGGAGGGCGAGTGACGACCGATCTCGAGCTGCTGCGAACGTACGAGCCGGTCATTCGGTATACGGATGGCGAGCTGTTCTTTCCGTCGGCCGTGGAGCCATATCTCGCGGCATGCGATCTCCTCGTCGGGTCGCAGGAGGGAAGCGCGCGCCTCCTCGTGTCGCACGGTGAGCTTGATGCTGCGATCCTGGCCTCCCAATCGGCGCCGCACGGCGAAACGCTCTACCTGCGACTCGTCCAGCACCCGCTCGGCGGGTTGGCGCTCGCGCAATGGCAGCGGCGGCCCGATCGTCCGGTCTTCCGGGCGCCCGGGCGACTGGCTCGGGTGGGTCTGTTCGCCCGGCTTCTCGACGCCGGGTTCAACGCCTCGCTGTTACTCCGAGGCACTGTCCCCGGCGGAACCGCCGCGGCGGCCTCCGTGAAGTACGAAGCGGCTCGAGCTCAGGATTCGCGATACGTCTACCACGGCCGGGTCGTCCGACGAGGTGGCTGGATCGTCCTGCACTACCTCTACTTCTACTTCATGAATGACTGGCGCTCGACGTTCGCCGGAGCGAACGACCACGAGGCGGACCTTGAGCAGGCCTTTGTCGTCCTCGATGACGCCCCGGATGGACCGCGACCGGTTTGGTTCGGCTGCGCTGCTCATGACTACAGCGGCGACGAGCTCCGCAGGCGCTGGGACGATCCGTACATCAGTCTTGTCGGGGACCATCCGGTGATCCACGCGGGTGCTGGATCACATGCCGCCTACTTCGAGGCCGGTGAGTACATCACGACCGTGCCTGTCCCGGCGTTCCGCGGCATCTCGAGCTTCTTCGACGTCGTCCGACACATCTGGCGTGACGCGCTGCGTCAGGGCGACCCCGGTGATCTGGGCGGTCGGGTCGCCGCCGCGCTGAGCATCCCGTTCATCGACTACGCGCGCGGCGACGGACTGGCCATCGGACCGGGGCAGGCGGCCGAGTGGTCGGTTGTGGAGGTCGATGACTCGGTCCCATGGGTCGACGGTTATCGGGGCCTATGGGGTCTCGACACGCGCGACCGATTTGCCGGCGAGCGCGCCCCAGCCGGACTCAAGTACACCCGGACGGGCTCGGTTCGCCCATCCTGGAACGACCCGATCGGGTTCCTCGGGCTCGACAAGGCAGCCCCACCGCATCGGGCAGTCGAGGCGATCGATGCTCGGCTACTCGAACTGAGCGCCGAAGGCGTCAAGCTCGACGCCGACATCGCCTCCGCGGCCGAAGGGCTGACCGGCCTGGAACAGGAGGTGGTGGCGCTTGCCCTTGACGGCTCGCTAAAGAAGGCCCATGAAAGCCGGAATGCAGAGCTGGTCCAACGGGAGGCCGAACTTTCTCGCCTGCGCGCCCGTCGACCTGAGATCGATGCTGAGACGCAGGCCCTCACGAAACGCCGTGCGGATGTCGAGGCCGGCGTGCCGACAGACCCACGCGCGCATCTCCACCACGATCACCACCCCGAGACAACGGGGGACCAGCACTACGGACGGCTCGTCGAGTTCTGGTCGGCGATCAGCGTCGGCGTCGGCCTGATCGCACTCGTGGCCTTGATCGCGTTCACGGCCGTTCCCCCTTGGCTAAGCATCGCGATCGCCCTGCTCGGCTACCTTTTCCTCGAGGCGGCCTTCCGGCGAAGATTGATCGAACTGTTTCTTCGCCTGAGTCTGGTCATGGCCATCGTCGGGGCCATCAACCTCGTTGTGGGTTATGCGATCGAGCTCGTCTTCCTGGGGATCCTCGTGGTCGCAGTTCTGACCCTCGTCGACAACGTTCGGGAGATCCGGACGAGCTGAATCCGAGTACACCCAACATTGCGCTCACGAGGCCGCGGTAGGCGACGCTGCGGCTTAGTCGCGGTTCAAAGGTGAAGCAGGA
The DNA here is from genome assembly GCA_963720315.1 of uncultured Chloroflexia bacterium. Classification (GTDB taxonomy): domain Bacteria; phylum Chloroflexota; class Limnocylindria; order Limnocylindrales; family CSP1-4; genus CF-46. The sequence goes on along the minus strand of CAVRFC010000005.1, from coordinate 466,061 downwards.
ACTCGACGGCGACGATGCCCAATCCGATCGAAGCGGTCAGGATGGTCGAGGTGACTTTGCCACTCAGGTTCACACCGGCCACCCGCGCCGCCATCCATCCCGCTCCGGCGAGGACGGCAATTCCGGCGGCGTTCGAGAGCCCCATCGCCGCTCCGGTCGACCACCACCCAAACGACGCGCCGCCGAGCAAGATTACCGAGGGCATCGCGGCGAGCACGATCGTCCAATGGTGTCGCAACGCAAGGTCGATCTGACCGGCGGACGCCTGTCGACCCAGAGCCGCACGGTGACCGAGAGACCTAGCGTACGCGTGCGCAACCCATGTAGCCAGAGCCCCCGCGAGGATGATCGCCCCGGCACCTGTAGGGCTCGCGCCACCGGCGACCTCTAGGCCCGCGATCGCGATCAGCACAGCAAGCGTCCCGTACACGAGCTCGCTTATCCAGGCGGCGCGCTCCATCGGGTCTTCCGGGTGGGATAGCACACCGCGTATTCTCCATCACGCGACTGGACCCGAGCGGCGCGGGCCGCCATGCATGGCATCCGCAGATTCAATTCCTGTTGGCTGCCCGACACTCGGGAGTCACACCGATCTGTACCTCCCGGTCGTCTCGGTCGAGTACCGGTCCAGGAGTCCAGCGAGCTCCCGCGGGTGGCTCAGCGCCGGACAGTGACCACTGTCGATCTCAGTAGGCTCGATGCCAAGCCGGTCCCGGACCAGCGGTCGCAGCCAACGTCGCCGGAAAGAACCGGTCATTCGCACAGAGGACGAAGCGGGTCGCGATGTCCGGCCACGCCCCGAGCGGCCAGGGTTCCCGGCCGGGGGTGTCTGATTGCCGCCGGCCGCGGCTGAGGGCCTCGTTGGCGAGCTCCCGCGGGACGTCGTGATAGAAGACTGCCTGGGCGCTGGAGTCCTCGACCGGCTCAGGTTCCCGGTTCGGAGGCGCGAGGCAGCCGGGCGCTCGGCTCCCACGCGAGATACGTCCGGGCGCACATTAGGCCCGAGCAGTCGCGCAGCAGTAAAATTTGGGCCGACCGACAGCGACGACTGGAGGACCAGAGATGCGCCGTGCACTGATCGCCGTCTGCTCACTGGCATTGCTCGGAGGTTTGTCGACCGACGCCGCTGCGACGCAGCCGCAAGCCGACACCAAGGATGGCGCACAGCCCCAGGTGGTCGGCTACTTCATCCAGTGGGGCGTCTATCGTCCGGAACCGTTCTTTGCCAAGAACCTGATTGACAACGGGTCGGCCGAGAAACTGACCGTCATCAACTACGCCTTCGGCAACGTCAAGCCCGACGACAAAGGAAACGTGGTCTGTCAGAGCTTCGACACCTGGGCCGACTACGGGCGACCGACCGAGCCCGAGAACAGCATCGACGGCGTCGGTGACATCTGGGGCGAGCCTCTGCGGGGGCACTTCAGGCAGCTCCAGAAGCTCAAGGCGCTCTACCCGAGCCTGCGGGTCAACATCTCGCTTGGCGGCTGGACCGGCTCGAAGTACTTCTCGGATGGTGCCCTGACGCCCGAAAGCCGCGCGGCGCTCGTCGAGTCGTGCATCGATCTGTTCATCAAGGGCGACTTGCCGGACCTCGATGACGCCGGCGGCCCGGGCTCCGCAGCCGGCGTGTTCGACGGCATCGACCTCGACTGGGAGTGGCCGGGCTCCGAGGGCAACCCGGGCAACATCATCCGCCCTGAGGACAAGCAGAACTTCACGTCGCTCGCGGAGGAGTTCCGCGAGCAGCTCGACGCGTACGGCGAGGAGGTCGACAGGGACTATCAGCTGACGGCGTTCTTGCCGGCCGCGCCAAGCACGATCGACGCCGGCTTCGAGGTGGCGGAGCTCACGAAGTCGCTCGACTACGCCACGTTCCAGGGGTACGACCTGGCCGGTTCGTGGGACCTGTCGGCCACCAACCACCATTCGCAGCTCTACTCCCCGAAGGCGGATCCACAGCGTCCGCGGTTCTCGGTAGACATGACCGCACGGGCACTACTTGATCGGGGGGCGGAGCCCGAGTGGCTCGTCATGGGTGTGCCGTTCTATGGCCGCGGCTGGACGGGTGTGCCAGACGTGAACAATGGGCTCTACCAGCCAGCGACCGGCCCGGCGGCGGGCACCCTGGAGGCCGGCGCTGAGGACTATCACGTCCTGGCGACGCTGACCGAGCAGGGCTTCACGCGCTACTGGGACGGCCAGGCCAACGTCCCGTGGCTGTTCGACGGCACGACGTTCTGGAGCTACGACGATCCCAAGTCGCTCAAGCACAAGACCGACTACGTGCGCCACCACGACCTAGGCGGCGTCATGTTCTGGGAGCTGACCGGGGACACCGACGATGGCGATCTGATCGAGGCCATCCACGAGGGACTGACGCGCGGCCCCAACTGAAGCCAAGGTCCGGCCCCCGCCGCGCGGAGAGCACGTGAGTCGCACCTGATTCGGGGACCTGGGCGACAGCGTCGACCGGCGCTCGACTGCGCCCGGCGACAGAGAGGTTTGCCCTCGGCGGAAACGCCGCGTGCCATCGCGCTGACCGACCCAGGAGCCGGCGTGCGCCCGTTTGGGTTCCGACGCAAGTCGATGATGACTTGGGATGGCACGCTCGCACGGAGCCTCGCCCTGGGACACTCCACCCGCGCAGAGCATCTGTAGGCCATGGAGCACGAGCTCGCAGCGCGCGCAGGGGCATCGCTGCGTGGACGTGACCAAGGCCGCGACCGGTGACACAGCGGCGTTCGTCCGCATCGTGGCGCGGGCTTCCGTAGACCCAGTCTGGAGGCGTACCCAGCTTGTTCGCACCGAGTCGCGCAACGGGAGTCGTCGTCCTCGCATTCGTCGCGGCCGCGTGCGGCGCTGCTTCGTCGACCCTGACGACGCTGCCGCCCAGCGGCGCGACGGCGTCGAGCCGCACGGCCGCGAGCCCTACGGCAGCGAGCCCGAATGCGCCGCACTACGCCCTCGGGAGATTCCCCGATTCTCAGATGGCTCGATCCCGGCGTCGACCATTGAGGCGCTCCAGGCTGTGCTCGATGCGGCTGTCGACAACGGCACGTTCGTTGGAGTCACCGCCGCGGTCATTGTCGCTGACCGTGGCAGCTGGACGGGGGCCGCCGGCTCCTGGGATGGCATCCCCCTGACGCTGGACTCCCGGCACCCGACCCACAGCGCGGGCAAGACCATCGTCGCCGCCCAAGTGCTCCGGCTGGTCGAGGACGGAAGGCTGGGCCTGGATGCCCGGGCCTCGGACTATCTGCCCCCCGAACTCGAGTTTTTTGATGCGAACGGAGCCACCATCCGGGAAGTGCTTGCTATGCGAAGCGGCATCCCAGGTCTGAACGAGGATGCCGGTTACTACCCTGCGGAGCAGGCCGCAACGACCGTCGAGGTGTTCCGCAAGCTGCCCGAGCCTGCGGCGTCCCCGGGGTCCGTGACCGAGTACGCGAGCACGAACTACGTCCTGCTTGGAACGATCATCGAGCACACCACCGGCCGAGCGCTGTCCGAGGCCGTGCACTCGGATGTGCTCGCGCATCCCGGCCTCGACGGGATCGTCTATACCGTCGGAGACGCGCTGGCCTCGGATGGATGGGGAGTCGAGACAACGTCTGCGTCCCTGGCCCGGTGGGGCTACGAGCTGTACGGGGGGTTCGTGCTTTCCGAGGCATCGCTTCGCGAGGTGACCGACTTCCAGGGCGAGTGGTACGGGCTCGGTGTCATGGACTTCTCCGCACAGTACGGTGCGCTGGCGGTCGGCCACCAGGGGCTGAGCTCCGTCACGACGTGCTGTTCCGCAATCATCCTCATCGCATTGCCGGAGGAAGGGGTCGTCATTGCCGTTCAGGCAAACACGGTTGGCACAGGCCCCACCATTGACACGAACAGCCAGGTCGATCGATTGGCCCGAGCATTGAGTGACGCGGCGGGCGGATGAGTCGTAGCACCTGGTCGACGACGTCCAGCGACCTGGAACCACCACCGTGGGGCCCGCACGAGCACGCGAATCCAGTCGTCGTCGGAGCGGCGCCCTCCTGAGACACTTTGCCGGAGCAGGGCATCTGTAAGCCATGGAGCATGAGCTGGCACCGCCCAGGAGCATCGCGGCGATGGTCGTGGCGCAGGCCGCGGCCGGTGACGCGGCAGCCTTCGCGCGCATCGTGGCCGAGCACCACGACGACATGGCGCGGGTCTGTTTCGTGATCTGCGGCAACAGGGATGAGGCGCAGGACGCAGTGCAGGCTGCCTGGCCGATAGCCTGGCGCAAGCTCAACTCGCTCCGCGATCCGCATCGGCTGCGGCCGTGGCTGGTTACGATCGCCGCCAACGAGGCGCGGCAGGCGATGCGCCGTCGCCGGCGCCACCAGGTCGTGGAGATCGACGTGGCGGACGTCGGGTCCGACGCGCTCGACCCGTCGCGCCGGTCGCGGGAAGTCGACCTGTCGGCAGCGCTGAGGCGCCTTTCTCCGGAGGACCGGGCACTCCTCGCCCTACGACACGTCGCGGGATTTGATGCCACGGAAATCGGACAGGCCATGAGCATGTCCTCATCGGGAGTTCGCTCGCGCCTGGCGCGGGCGGCTGCCCGCCTGCGATCGGAGCTTGGTGATGAGTGACGATGGCCTGGAGCTGCGGCTGGCGAACCGCCTGCGGGCGTATGCCGACGGAGGAGTCCGACCTTTCAGCGCGATGGCCATCGCCGAGGCGGCAGTCGGGCGAAGGTCGCGCCTCCGGTTGCTGCCTCTCGTCGGCGGTCGAGTCCAGTCCTGGGTCGACGCGGGACTCCGGCAGTCGTGGTCGCTCCGGAGGCTGATGCTCGTGGCCGCCGCCGGACTCGCCATCGCGGTTGCCGGTGTCAGCCTGCTGCCGTCGCTCAGTCGCGTGGGGGATCCGCCCGCGACGCCCAACCCCTCGCCCTCTGCGACGGTGCGACCCACCGAGCCGCTGCAACCGGTCGGCGTGAACCCGGAGTCTGCCGACTACATGATCGGCCGCCACTCCGTGACCGTGGACGGCGTTCCGTTCTCGTTCCGCGTCCCGACAAGCGGCTGGGAGCCGTACGGAAGCACCCTGATCGCCAAGAGCATTGCCGGGCCCCAGGGCGCGGAGGCGATCATCTTCTGGGCGGCCTACCCGGACGGCGCCGAGGCGGATCCATGCGAACCGGTCCTCGCCGGACCCCTCGACGCGTTCACGGCCGCGGAGCTCGGGGCCAAGGTCGCGAACGCGCCCGGAACGGAGGTCATCGCCGGGCCGGAAAGTACGACCGTCGGCGGCTTACCCGCGAGCCACGTGAGGGTCATCGTTCGAGAGGAGGTCGGCTGCGACCCGGGATTCTTCTACAACTGGAAGGCCCAGACCGGCGGGGCGCTGTGGGTGACGACAGAGCTCGGCGACACGATCAGGGTCTGGGCCGTCGAGACCGACGCGACGCTGCTCTTCATCGGGGCGGAGACACATCGACTGGCCCGCCCGGGGGTCGAGGTGGGTCCAACAGGACGATCGGGGCTCGAGAGCGACATCCAGGAGATCATCGGCTCGATCGAGTTCGAATGACCATCGGCCTCCGAATTCAACTGCGCTTCTCGTCTCAGTCGACGCCTCGGACGATCAGCGTTCCGGACATCCCGTCGTGGATCGTGCAGACGAACGGATACGTGCCAGGGGCGAGCGGGGAGAACAGGAGCTCATCCGAGGTCCCGGGTTCGACGATCGTTCGCGTTGCGGCAGTCAACCCCGCGGTGAAGACCAGGTTATGCGGCAGGCTCGACGCGTTTCGGAAGGTGATCGCGATCGGACGTGCAGCGTGGACCACGGTCTCGGCCGGGTCGAAGGCCGTGGCATTACCGGCGGCCGTGGTGATCGTCACATCGACGGACCTCGGGGGGCTGGCGGTCACGCCCGGAGCGGTAGCGATGCACCCGGCGACGAGCGGCGTCAGTAGGCCGCCGACGAGGAGCCGCGCCACGTAGCCGGCTAGCGGATGTCCACGCACGCCGTGTATGTCTTCAGATCGTCGTTCGAGTGGTGGATATTGACGGCCAGGCCCCCGGCGAACAGCTCGTCGATGGATGCCGGAACGACGGTCTTCGAGCTGCCGTTCTGGACGTTCTCCAGGGGGAACTTCGGCTGCGGCGTCAGGCTCGCGCACGACCCGGGATGGATATGGGCCGGCATGTCCAGGTTGCCGTGTGGATCAACCGTGATCTCGACCGCTGTCTTGTCGCGGAGCGTGGCGAACGTGACGGTTCCCGTAACGCCGGACGCATTCAGCGTCTGCAACGTGATCGTTCGCGGTGGGTCAGCGGCGGCCTGGCACGCCGTCAGGGCGATCACGGCGACGGCCAGGAGGAGGGAGAACCTGCGCCGCCGGTTCGTGGCGCTTCGGATCATGGTGGGCATGTGTGAACCTCGTTGGTCGTGGGCTGGGTGTTCAGTGGATCGCATTTGGTTGGCCGTTCCGGCCGGCCGGCGGAGCCGCCGGTCGCTTCGGGGCTGATGGTCGAGGCGAGGGGTTCAGCGACGGACCCGTCGTCGCGCTGTCGGCAAGCAGCTCGCCCATGTCGTCGGGAGCCATCGGGCGGGCGAACAAGTAACCCTGGCCCTGCTGCGCGCCGAGCTCGCGGAGCACCTCGCGTTGTTCTGATTCCTCGATGCCCTCGGCCACCGTCTCGAGCCTCAGGGTCGAGCTGAGGTTCAGGATGGAGCGGACAAGCGCCATCGAGTCCGTGCTGCCATCGAGGCTTGAAATGAAGGACCGGTCGATCTTGAGGATGTCGATCGGGAACTGGCGCAGATAGCTCAGCGACGAGTAACCAGTGCCGAAGTCGTCGATCGCGAGTCGAACGCCGAGTGCCTTGAGGGCCCGGAGGGTACCCATGGTTGCTTCGACGTCCTGGACCAGCACGCTCTCGGTCATCTCAAGGGTCAGGGTCGGCGGGGCGAGCCCTGACTCGGCCAGGATTCGGCCGACGTCCGCGGCAAGGTCCGGGTCTACGATCTGGCGCCCGGACAGGTTGACGCTGATCGACAGCGTCTCGTGCCCGGTGGCCTCCTGCCACGCGCGTGCCTGCCGGCATGCCGACTCGAGGATCCAGCGACCGAGCTCGAGGATGAGCCCGTTCTCCTCGGCCAGCGGGATGAAGTCCGTCGGCGCGACCGCCCCGTGCTTCGGATGGTTCCAGCGCATGAGCGCCTCCGCTCCGGTGATCGCAGCGGACGCGAGGTCGACGATCGGCTGGTACGCGACATGCAGTTCGCCCCGCTCGAGCGCGCCCCGCAGATCGGCCTTGAGCTCCATCCGGGCGACGGTCGCGTCGTAGAGCTGCGGCTCATACGTGACGTGGCGATTGCCGCCGGCCGACTTGGCTGCATACATCGCGATGTCGGCGCGGCGCAGCAGCTCGTCGGCATCGGCGCCGTCCGACGACTGAACCGCGATCCCAACGCTCGCCCGGACGACGATCTGCCGGTCACCCAGCAAGAACGCGGGGGTCAGGGTGTCGAGGATCCTCGCCGCGGCCTGGTCGGCCTCAGCCGAATCGGTCTCCTCGATGATGATCGCGAATTCGTCACCGCCCAGCCGAGCGACCGTGTCCCCGGCTCGGGTGACCGCCTTGAGCCGCGCGCCGACGGCCACGAGCAATCGGTCGCCGGCCGCGTGGCCAAGGCGATCGTTCACCGCCTTGAAGTCGTCGAGGTCGAGGAAGATGACCGCCGTCGGTCGGCCTCCGCGGCCTGCCCGAGCCAGCGCATGACCGAGCCGATCGAGGAAGAGGAAGCGGTTCTCCAATCCGGTCAACACGTCATGGAAGGCCTGGTGACGGAGCTGTTCTTCGAGGGTTTTGCGCTCGGTGATGTCGCGGTAGTTGACGACCACACCGCCGACGGCCGGATCGTCGAGCAGGTTCTTGGCGATCGATTCGAGCGTCCGCCACGAGTCGTCGGCGTGGCGGGCACGGAATTCGACTCGGGCTTCCGAGCCGCTCACCGCAGCCACGTCGGCCAACCCGCGTTCGACGGTCGAACGATCGTCGGGATGGATATCGGTGCCGATCGGCTGGCCGACCCGTTCGTCCGCACGGCGGCCCAGGATGCGCTCGACCGCCGGACTCTCGTAGCGGATCAGGCCATCCTCGCCAAGCACGACGACACCGTCGGATGCGTTCTGGACAAGCGACCGGAAACGCTCCTCGTTGCGCTGCATGTCGACCAACAGCAGCCGTTCGGTCGCCGCCTGCTCCTGCAGGCGGCGGTTCTGGCCTGCGAGGACGCGCGAGGCGCCACCGAACGCGAGCCAGATGAGGGCGACCAGCAGGCTTGACGCGATGACCGCGACGATGAACACACCCGATCTCGTGGCGTCGATGCGTTGCTCGATCAGGCGGGCGTCCTGATAGACGTCGTAGACACCGATCGGATTTCCGTCGACGGCGCCCCGGATCGGGACGAACAACTCGAGAAAGCGGCCGGACATCGGGGGGAGGCCGTCGACCGGGACGTCGCCGCCGGTCGCATCTCCCCCCGCATACCGAGCGACGCTCTCGCCGGAGTAGGCGCTGGCGAGGAGGGGGCCGATCGAGAGCCGCCGGCCGCGGAGCTCGGCCAGGCTCGAGTAGGCGATCTGGCCGTCACGTGACCAGATGTTGATCCGGCGGATCTCGCCCGAAAGGACCAAACGCTCGAGCTGGGCGTCGATCGCCGGGTCGCGGGCCGCGCCCAGGTCCAGGCTCGTTTCGTGCAGCCCGGGATCAACATAGCCGCGGACGATGGCCTCGACGCTATGGACGGCCGATTCTGTCGCGCTTCGCCGGAGCTCATCCGCGACGCTGTTCGAGACGACGATGGCCATCCCGACAATCACGGCGACGGCGGGGGCGACGACAACCGTGCGGAGACCCGGTCGTCGCGGAAAGCCCGCGGCGGATCGAAGAAGGGCCGGGAGAGGGAGGTGAGGTGACATGCGGTGATGTGCACCGTACAAAGGACCGGCAGGCCGACGCCATGACCGATTTGTACGGGAGAGCCGTCGACCCGGAGCCCAGACCAATCCCGCGGCTCCGTCGACGAGGGCCGGTCATAGCGGCCCGGGCGGGCCTAGCGGCCGAGCCCCGAAAGGCCTCGGATGAGGTTCTCGCGGGGCCTGACCTTGTCTGTCGGGGGCGCGAGCGTGGCTTCGGCCTAGCCCTCCAGCACCGACAGGATGTTGCCGGCCGGATCCTTGAACCAGGCGATGGCCGGGCCCTCCCCCCGCATGATCCCGCGCTCGTCCTGACCCATTCCGTCGTACCGCTCGAACGCAATGCCGGCCTTGGTCAGCCGATCGACGGCTTGGTCGATGTCGTTGACCGGGAAGTTCAGAACGGTGAACGTGGCGGGTTCGTGGTTGTCCTTCGGGTAGATCAGGACGTTGCCGCCGCCGGCGAGGTGGAGCGTCAGCATCCCGTTCTCTTCGGTCACCTCGAGGCCGAGCGTCTGACCGAAGAACTCCTTGGACTTGGCGACGTCGTTCGACGAGAACCCAGAAAACGCGTGGCTGTCCTTGAACACTTGAATTCCTCCTTGGCGGGCCGCAATGAGCGGCTCCTTCGCCTCTATGTCCTCAACCAAGACTGCTTGCGGCGGCAAAACTCATCGCGGAACGCTCTCAGGAACCCTCGGCTCCTCCTCGAGGAGCACGGTCAGCGCGGCGACCCGCGCCGGCCACCAGGCCTTCATCCTGGTCAGGGCACTCGCCGTTGCCTGTTTACGCCGCGGCCGGATGGCCGACGGCGAGCATGTAGACCACCGCCTCCTCGACGCCGTCGACGCCGATCATCTCGTTCATCGCGTCGTCCATGAACGCGCCGATGCCGCAGGCACCGAGGCCCATCTCTGTGGCAGCGAGGTAGGCGTTCTCGCCGACGTGGCCCGCCTCGAGCAGCCCGTAGCGATAGCTCCGGTCCTGGTACTTCGGGCGCATCCGCTGGAGGATCATCGTGACGAAGAGGACCGCTCCGCACTGGCCGAGGAACTCCTGACCCAATCCCTGCTCGACGACGCGATTCCGCATGTCCTCAGCCCGAACGAGCTCGAGGGCGTGTTCGCGATAGGCATAGTGGTAGACGCCCGGCTCGATGCCGTCGACGTTGTGGACGATCGGATAGACCTCGATCGGATAGAGGGCGCCGGAGGACGGCGCGGTCCGGCGGGCATTGCCGAACGCGTCGGCGCTGACCCCGCTGGTCAGGAACATGAAGCGGGACAGTTCGTCGAGGCTCATTGGCTGGGTCGAGTACGCCCGTGTCGACCGGCGCGTCGCGATGGCCCAGGCGGCTGGTAAGCCGCCTTCGAGACCCGGCTCCGGCAGGGCGATGCTGCTGGCGTCGGGGTAGGCCTTGTACAGCTCCACGGGCTGGCCCCAGTTGGCAACGCTGCCGAGGGCGTCGATGACGCCGGGCTTGCTCCATTGGTGGTAGATCACGCCGACATCGGACCCGGCTGAGATCGGCGGCGGCTGTCTCAGCCCGCGGCCGAGGAGCCAACCGCCGACGCCGCCGAGGGCAAGGCCGAGGAGGCCGCGCCGCGAGAGGGTCGCGCGCGTCAGCAAGCCGACCGGCGTGCCTGCCTCAGGGTCAGAGGCGGGACGTCGGGGCGTGGGCACGACGACGGCAGTCGTTGGCCGCGCAGGGCTCGCCGGCCGGTTCGACGCGAAGCGAGCAGCCGCGCCGCGCAGCCTGAACTTCGCGTAGCCGACCATTCGGCCCCAGTTGAGCGCCACGTGGAGGAGGGCGAACCCGCCCATCACGTAGCCCGAAACCGTGTGGTACCAGAAGTCGTTGAGGTCCCACAGGTCGGCCACGATCCCGGTGACGCCGGTTGTCAGCCCGGTCAGGATCAGGCCCGCGCTCGAGACGAAGTTGAGGTCGTGCTGTAGTCGCGTCATGGCCGTCCACCCGCACTCGCGATGCGGAGACGCCGCGACCCTTCGCCGCGGGCCGTCGCGCGTCCCGCACGCGAAAGTCTAGACGCGATTTGGCGATGGCTCCTACTGCGTGCGGTCAGCCGCCTGTCGATCGGGACGTCTTCAGCGGGATTGGCGCTGCTCGCGCGCCATCTCGTCGCGAATCTTCCGCTCCTGCCACTCCACTCCCAGGAATTGGCCGGAACCCATCACGTACGCGCCATGCGCAACGAGGCCGATACCCCAGCCGAAGACCGTATAGATGAACCAGAGGCGGTCCGGACTCAATGCAATGTTGTATGCCGCGAGGCCGATGTTGACGAGGACGAACACGAGCGCGTGGCCGTAGAAGCCCCGGACGAGCTCTACTCGTTGCTTCGCCCGCTCATAGCGCTCCTGCTCCGGCGTGACGTTCTTCAGCTGGGTCATTTCTTCGATCCTCCCGATGTATGTGTACAGCGTTCACATGACGAGCATGCCAGTTGAAGTGAACGATGTCAACATTCGAGGCTATAGTGGATCGATGGCTCGTTCGACGTACCACCACGGCGATCTCCGGCGGGCGCTCCTGACCGAAGCCTGGGAGCTCGCCCGGACGGACGGACCAGACGCCGTCACGCTGCGTGAGGTCGCCCGGCGCCTCGGCGTTTCGCCGGCGGCCATCTATCGCCACTTTCCTGACCGCGACGCTCTTCTCGGCGACGTTGCCGCAAGCGCTCGCTTGGCTCTCGCCCGGCGGATGCTCGACGAGGTCGAACTCGTGGATGAGCGAGACGAGCCTATCCGCGCAATCCGACGATTCCAGGCGATCGGGCGGGGCTACATCCGGTTCGCCGAAGAGGAGCCACACCTCCTCGCCACGGGGTTCCTGCCGATCCAGCCGCAAGGGGCCGGCCCCGAGGACCCGAATCCGTGGCATATGCTCGCCGCGGCGCTGGACGAACTCGTAGCGACGGGGGCGATGCCGCCCGAGCGACGTGCCGGGGCGGAGATCGTCGCCTGGTCGGCCGTTCACGGCTTCGCGACGCTGCGAGCGGGTCGCGCCTTCGAGGTCTCCGGTGAGCCCGAACCAGACTCGGAGGCGCTCCTGGACGCGATCGCCCGATCCCTCGAGGTCCGCGCGACCTGATTCGAACTCGAGAAATGTGCCTCCGGACCGATGAGTTTCGCGGCGGTGTCGGGTCTAACCAGACGACCCCACAGCAACACCAGGAGCGACTGCAATGACCACCACTGACACCCCCCGGGCCGGCCGGCGCGAGTGGATCGGGCTCAGTGTCCTCTCGCTCGCGTGCCTGCTCTACGTGATGGACCTGACGGTCCTGCACCTGGCGGTGCCGGCGATCAGCGAGGACCTGAAGCCGAGCAGCGCCCAGCTGCTCTGGATCATCGACATCTACGGCTTCATGGTCGCGGGATTCCTCATCACGATGGGCACGCTCGGGGACCGTATCGGCCGCCGCAAGCTCCTGCTCATCGGGGCAGCCGCGTTCGGCATCGTCTCGATCCTGGCCGCGTTCTCGACCAGCCCGGAGATGCTGATTCTCAGCCGGGCGCTGCTGGGGATCGCCGGGGCGACGCTCGCCCCGTCGACGCTGTCGCTGATCTTCAGCATGTTCCAGGATCCGCGGCAGCGGGCCGTAGCCATCGGCGTGTGGATCTCCGCGTTCTCGGCAGGTAGTGCCATCGGACCGGTCCTCGGGGGGATCCTGCTCGAGAACTTCTGGTGGGGATCGGTCTTCCTGCTCGCCCTGCCGGTGATGGGCCTGCTCCTCGTCCTCGGCCCGATCGTCCTCCCTGAATACCGGGATCCCGACGCCGGCCGGCTCGACCTTGCCAGCGCTGCGATGTCCCTCGTGGCCGTGCTGGCGGTGATCTTCGGGCTCAAGCAGATCGCCCAGGACGGCATCGGAACGATGGCCCTGGCGTCGATCGTCGCCGGCCTCGTCGTAGCGGGCCTCTTCGTCCGTCGTCAGCTCAGCCTCGCCGACCCGATGATCGACCTGCAGCTCTTCCGGATCCCGGCGTTCAGCTCGTCGCTGGCGATCAACTTCCTGAGCATCTTCGTGATGGTCGGCTACTTCCTCTTCGTGGCCCAGTTCCTGCAGCTCGTCGTCGGCCTGTCGCCGCTCGAGGCGGGGCTCTGGTCGCTGCCGTCGGCCATCGGATTCGTCGTCGCGTCCAATGCTGCCCCGCGGATCGTCCGCCGCTTCCCGGCGGCCTACGTCATTGGCGCGGGACTTGCCCTGTCTGCTCTCGGGCTAGGCGTGCTGACCCAGGTGGGCGGGCCGAGCGGCCTGGCGGCCGTGGTCGTTGGTTCGATCATCATTTCGCTCGGCCTCGCGCCGGTCTTCTCGCTGACGACCGACCTGATCGTCGGCTCCGCTCCGCCCGAGCGGGCCGGCGCTGCGTCGGGAATCTCGGAGACGGCCTCGGAGCTTGGCGGCGCGCTCGGGATCTCCGTGCTCGGCAGCATTGGTGTCGCCCTGTACCGCTCTCGTCTCGGTGAAGCCCTGCCTGCGGGCGTCCCGGCGGATGCAGTAGTTGTAGCCCGCGACACGCTGGGCGGGGCGGTTGCGGTGGCCGGCCAGCTGCCGGGCCAGCTCGGCTCGGACGTCCTGGTTGCGGCTCGCGACGCGTTCGTCCAGGGGATGCAGATCGTCACCACGATCAGTGCCATCGTCGCGGTGGGCGTGGCCATCTTCGCCGTCGTGATGCTGCGAAACGTTGGCTCAGGGGCCGACCGCGAGGCCGCCTCGGAAGCGGAGGCGGAGGAGGCGCGAGAGAATAGCCGCGCGCGCGAGCACGAGCATGCACCTCGCGAGGGGCGACGAACCGCAGCCCCGGCGACCGAAGCCTGCTGACCCGCAAATCTTCCACGCAGATGCAGGAGGACCTCGTGCAAACCTCGACGATTTCGATCCCCGACATCCGCGCCTCGATCAACGGCCAGGTGATCGGACCTGACGATCCCGAGTACGACAAGGCGCGGACCGTGGTCGCAGGCGGGATCGACCGCCGACCGGCCGTGATCGTCAAGGTCGCAGACGCCGCCGATGTTGCGACCGTCATTGCGCTCGCGCGCGAGAGCGGTCTCGAGCTGGCGGTCCGCAGCGGCGGCCACAGCGGCGCGGGCCACGGCGTCACCGAGGGCGGGATCGTCCTCGACCTGGCCGACATGAAGGCGCTGGATATCGACGTCGCCGGACGGACGGCGTGGGCCGAAACCGGCCTGACGGCGGCCGAGTACTCCAAGGCCGCCGCTGCGCACGACCTGGCCACCGGGTTCGGCGATACGGGCTCCGTCGGGATCGGCGGCATCACGCTCGGCGGAGGCGTCGGCTATCTCGTCCGCAAACACGGCCTGACGATCGACGATCTCATCGCAGCCGACGTCGTCACGGCCGACGGCGAGCTGCTCCGCGTCGACGCCGAGAACCACCCCGACCTGTTCTGGGCGATCCGCGGCGGCGGCGGCAACTTCGGTGTCGCGACGCGCTTCCAGTACCGGCTCCACGAGGTTCCATCGTTCGTCGGCGGAATGCTGATCCTGCCAGCGACGCCCGAGGTCATCGCCGGATTCATCGCCGCCGCGGAGGCTGCGCCAGAAGAGCTTTCGACGATCGCCAATGTCATGCCCTGCCCGCCGATGCCGTTCGTGCCCGAGGAGCAACACGGCAAGCTCGTGATCCTGGCGCTGATGGCCTACGCCGGCGAGACCGAGGCCGGCCAGCGCGCCCTCAGGCCGTTCCGGGACCTGGCGACCCCGCTCGCGGACATGCTCAAGCCGATGCCCTACCCGGAGATCTACCCGCCGGACGACGAGGAGTACCACCCGCTGGCGGTCGCCCGGACAATGTTCGTCGACAGGATCGATCTGCCCGTTGCCGAGACGATCGTCGAGCACCTCGAGGCGTCGGACGCGGCCATGCGCGTCGCCCAGCTCCGGGTCCTCGGCGGGGCGATGGCCCGCGTTCCGGACGACGCGACGGCCTTCGCCCATCGCAATTCCCGGATCATGGTCAACGTCGCCTCGTTCTACGAGGGCCCCGAGGACAAGGACCTGCGGGCTGCCTGGGTCGATGGCCTCGTGGCGGCGCTCCAGCAGGACGACCGCGGCGCCTACGTGAACTTCCTCGTCGACGAGGGCGAGGAACGGATTCGGGCGGCATATCCGGGGTCGACCTGGGACCGACTCGCCGCGGTAAAGGCCCGCTACGACCCGTCCAACCTGTTTCGGCTGAACCAGAACATCCCACCGAGGCCCTCGTGATGGCGGACAAGGAGCCGACCGCCGAGCTCGACTCGCGCTTCAGCGACCCGGGCGTGGCCCCGACGCCGTGGTCAGAGGCGCGAGCGGCCTTGGAGCACGCGAAGGTCTACTGGCTCTCGACCGTGCGCCCGGACGGACGGCCGCACGTCACCCCGATCGCGGCTCTCTGGCTGGACGGCGCCCTGTACTTCACGACCGGCCAGGCCGAACGCAAGGCGAAGAACCTCAAGGACAACGCCCAGGTCGTCGTCACGACGGGGTCCAATGCCCTCCGGGGCCTCGATGTGGTGCTGGAAGGCGAGGCGGTTCTAGTGACCGACGAGGCCAGGCTCCAGCAGCTGGCCGATGCTTACATCGCGAAATACGACGATCTCTTCGTTTTCCACGTCCGCGATGACGCGCTATGGATCGAGGGTAGCGAAGATCCTGGCCTTGCCTACGAACTGCGGGCAACCAAGGGCTTCGGTTTCGCAAAAGGCCCCTACAGCCAGACCCGCTGGCGCTTCTAGGTGCACGCATCGAGGCCATCAGACCGAAAGGGTAAAATCGCTCCTCGCGCAAGAATTGTCGCGCCGACGGCAGCGGCGGAGAGGAGCGACCGGGGATGACTGACGTTGCGGCCGCGGACCGCGCCGCCGAGGGCACGACAACTGACGGTGCAGAGGCGCTCGGCGCAAAGCTCGAACAACATCGGGTCGAGCTGACGGCGTATTGCTACCGAATGCTCGGATCGGCGTTCGAGGCGGAGGACGCCGTCCAGGACACGTTCGTGCGCGCGTGGCGGGCCTACGATCGATTCGAGGGCCGGGCCGCTCTGCGCTCGTGGCTCTACCGCATCGCGACGAACGTCTGCTTCGACATGCTCAGCGGGCGTGAGCGTCGGGCACGGCCGATGGACCTCGGGCCCGCGTTGACGGCCGACACGCCGCTCGGCGCGGCGCTCCCGGAGGTCACCTGGATCGAGCCCATCCCGGACGGCCGCATCCTGCCGGTGGGCGGTGATCCCGCCGCTGTGGCCGAGATGCGCGAGTCGGTTCGCCTCGCGTTTGTTGCGACGCTCCAGCATCTCCCCCCGCGCCAGCGGGCCGTGTTGATCCTGCGCGAGGTCCTGCAGTGGCAGGCGACGGAGGTCGCGGAGCTCCTCGACACGACGGTCGCGTCGGTCAACAGCGCGCTCCAACGGGCCCGGGCGACACTCGGGACCCGCGAGGCTGAGGCCACCCCCACGGCCGAACCGATGGACGACGAGCAGCGCGCTCTCCTGAGCCGCTACGTCGATGCCTTTGAGCGCTACGACATGGACTCGCTGACCTCGTTGCTCCAGGAGGACGCGACGTGGAACATGCCGCCGTACGAGCTCTGGCTGCAGACGCATCTCGACATCAGAAAGTGGTGCCTTGGGCCGGGCATCGGGTGTCGCGGCTCCCGCCTCATCCCAACCGTTGCGAACGGTTCGCCGGCCTTCGGCCAGTACAAGCCAAGTCCTGACGGAGGTCTGGAGCCCTGGTCTCTCCAGGTACTTGAGCTGTCAGATGGCCGGATCAGCGGGATCACGTTCTTCCTCGACACGTCGGCGCTGTTCCCGCTCTTTGGTCTGCCGCCGCACCTCGAGGCCTGATCGGTCGCTGAGCGACATGACGGCGCTCAGACCCACAAAGGCCAGCAGGTCGTGGAGCTCGGGCGAGGCGTGGCTGATCCGCATGTGGCGGCCCAACCGGCGGGCCGTCAGGTGGAGTCGTGCGAGGGCATCGACGGTGACGGCGTCCGGTGCGACGATCGCCCCGACGTCGCAGACAAGCTGGTCGGCGGCATGGTCCGCGAGCAGGACCCGCACGCGTTCACAGAGCAGGGGAATGTCGGCGCGGTCGATCCGACCGCTCCTGCCGAGTTCGATCTCAGGGAATGTCGGATCCGCGGGCAAGGATGTCGGCGGCGACTCGTCCGGCGCGGCCAACGGCGGTGCTCCTTTCCTGGTCCGCGATGAAGATCAAGCGCGGAGGCGCCGGCGAGCGAACTCGCCTGGCGCCACCTACTTAGACCGCGGACCGGCCTGAAACTCATCGGTGGGATCATGGGCACGTCGGACCGGCGAGCGGGAGGAAAACATCATGGTGACGAGCAGCGCGACCAGCCCAGATGAGATGATCGCGGCACTCCCGCCGGACAGGCGCGAGGCCATCGCCAAGGTCCGCGAGGTGATCCAGGCGAATTTGCCGGCCGGCTACGAGGAGGGGATGCTGTTCGGGATGATCGGCTGGTATGTGCCGCTCGATCGCTTCCCCGATACCTACAACAAGCAGCCGCTGGGACTCGCGGCGCTCGCCAACCAGAAGAACTACATGGCCCTCTATCTGAACAATGTGTATGGCGACCCGGAGACTGACCGATGGTTCCGCGAGCGGTTCGCCGCCTCGGGCAAGAAGCTCGACATGGGCAAGTCGTGCGTGCGCTTCCGGAAGCTCGACGATCTGCCGCTCGATGTGATCGCCGAGACGATTGCCCGAACGCCGGTCGACAGGTACATCGCGGGCTACGAGTCGGTTCGCGGCTCCTCGCGCAAGAAGCGGTCGGCGGGTGCTGACCAGGACGTGTAGCGAGGCGGCCACTCGTCCGGCCCGTCTCTGATCCCGAGCAGCGCCGACTCGATCAAGAATTCGAACAGGTCGTACGTCTCATCCGGCTCGAACGACCACTCTGCCCCGACCGCGGACCGAACGTCAGCGGCATCGATGAGGACCGCCCGCCCGCGGACGGAGAACTCCCTTGGGACCGCCGGATCCTGGTGGGTATGCAACGCGTATCGCCCGTCCGTCGCCAGGTCCCGTCGCTTCGGCGAGTGGTTGATGATGAATGCGTACAGCCGCTCGCCGACGATCCCGACCGAGATCGGATGAATCCGCGGCGGATCACCATCCCGAACCGTCGCGAGGAGCATTTCGCCGCCTTCACCGCGGTAGATGAGCCGCCGGCCCTCGGCGGCCAGGTCCGGGGCGGCGTCACTGAACTCGGCCCAGGTCACCATCGATCCCTTCGCCATGCTGCGACCTCCGTTGCATCCGCGAGTTGTCCATAGGGTGGCTTGTCAGGCCACCGGGAGCTGGACCTCGGTGACGAGATCCGCGTCGTGTTCGACGAGATAGCCGGGTGGCAGGCGCAGCTCCGGCTCGGCCCCGAACTGGAGGTAGATGATGCGCAGGGGTCCGGTCGGGCGGAGGCCGGCCGCCTCGACCCATCGCTCGAGCGCGCCTCGACCCTCGCGGACTAGATGGTAAGACCCACGAATGATGACGGTCGCCGCTCGACACGCCGGCAGCCGCCTGATGCCAATGCGGCCGGTTGGGTCCAGCGGTCCGCTGACCGGCACGAAGATCTCGACAGCGCCGTCCGACGCGATGAACGAACCGGGCGGCCGGTGGGCGCGCCGGCGAAGGTCGCGGATGTACGCCTCCAGCTCGTAGAACGCCGACCCGATGTCGTCATCGGCTCGGTTGGCCATCGCCAACGTCGCCACCGTGCTCAGCCGCGAGCGGCCGGACGACGATGTCCGGCTGCTCCGAACCGGCAGAGCTCATCTCGACCCTGATGTCGAGCGTCGCCAGGCGGCGGTCTATCTCGCGGCGCTCGCGCTCGAGCTCCAGCCGCCGTCGGTCCAGGGCCGATCGGAGGTCCGCCCCACCGGAGACGAGCTGGCCGATCTCGGCGAGGCCGATGCCCATGTCACGGAGCGACACGATCCGGCGGAGCTCCGGCAGCTGGGCGGGCGAGTAGTAGCGGTAGTCGGTCGCGGGGTCCACCCAGACCGGTCGGAACAGGCCGAGCGCGTCGTACGCGCGGAGGACCTTCGGGGAGACACCGGCCAGGCGGGCGAACGGTCCGATCGTGAACATGCTCGCAGGGTACCCCTTGACCTTCCCCCAAGGTCAAGGTTGAGGATTGGCCCACCACCCTGGAGGAACCGATGCGCCCGATCCGGATCGCCGCCCAGCTCCATCCCCAGCAGGGCGATTACCACGCCCTCCGGGACGCGGCCGTTCGGGCCGAGGAGCTCGGCTACGACATCGTCTACAACTGGGACCACTTCTTCCCGCTCTATGGCAACCGCGACGGCCCGCACCTTGAGTGCTGGTCGGTCCTCGCGGCCTGGGCGGAGGCCACCGAGCGGATCGAGCTGGGGCCGCTCGTCAGCTGCATCTCGTATCGCAATCCGAATCTCATTGCCGACATGGCCCGAACGGTCGATCGAATCAGCGACGGCCGGTTCATCCTGGGCCTCGGCGCGGGCTGGTTCCAGCGCGACTACGACGAGTACGGCTATGCATTCGGGACCGCCGGAAGCCGGATCGCCGCGCTCGCCGCGGCCGTGCCGGTGATCGAACGCCGGCTGGAACTGCTCAATCCGCCGCCCGTTCGCCGCCCACCGATCCTCATCGCCGGCCAGGGCGAGCGGCGGACCCTCAGGGTCGTCGCCGAGTACGCCGACGGCTGGCACGCCGGCTTTCCGGACACGCCGGCTGAGCTCGAGCCGAAGGTGGCGGCTCTCCGCCGCTGGTGCGCCGAGCTCGGGCGCGACCCGGCGGAGATCGAGTGGGGTGTCGGCGTCGAGCCGGAGGATCTCGATCGCTTCAGAGTCGAAGACGGGCCGACCTATGTCGAGATGGGGTTCAGCCAGTTCACGCTCGGCTTCGGCGGTCCGTCCTGGAACGTCGACGGCGGGCGGGCATGGCTTGCGTGGCGCGACGAGCTCAACGAGCGGCGGGCGGCGACGGCCGGTCTAAGCGCCGCGCCGCCGTCACGGTGAGGCCCTCGATGATCGAGTCGATCGCGAACCGGTACGCCTCGTTCACATCACCGCCGAGCCTGAACGCTCCGGCGAGCTCCATGCTGACAAAGCCGTGGGCGAAGGCCGTCAGGAGTCGCGCCGCCTCCAGGGCGCGCTTCCGGCCGACGAGGCGCTCGGTCAACAGCAGGAGTCCTGCCGCCGCAGCGGCATTGGCCTCGGGCGTCGGGTTCGCCTCTGGCAGGAGGTTCGTGAACAGGAGCTGATACGCGCCGGGCGACCGATGGGCGAAGGCCCGGTAGCGATCCGCCAGGACCCGCACGGCCTCGGCCGGATCCTCGACTTCGAGGGCCGGGGCGATAACCGCACCGAGCTCCGCTGCGACATCGTCCGCGATCGCCCGGATCAACGCCGGCCGTCCGGCGAAGCGCTTGTAGAGCGACGGAGCGCGCACCCCGACCGCGTCGGCTACCGCCTGCATGGTGACGGCCTCGAGCCCTCCTCGTTCGAGGAGGGCTCGTCCGGCGCCGACGATGGCGTCGGCAGAAGTTCGGGCGCGGGCGGGACTCACCCGGCCACCGCATGTGCGGCCGGCTCGCGGCCCTGGACAGAGGCCCCGCCGCCGGCCCTTGCCGACTTGCCGATCCGGCCAAGGTGGGTATCGCCGAACCCCGATGCGAGCTTCACGCCGTAGCCCGCGGCGCGGTCCATCCCCGTATGGGCGATGAGGATCGTCCCGGCGAGCGCCAGCGGAATGATGCCGAGCGCCAGCCCAGCACCAGCGATGGCGAGTCCGAACGCCCAGTTGTGGACGAGGTTGTAGGCGAATGCACCGATACGGGGGCCGCCGAGATAGCCGGCGATCGCGATGTCCGGAAGCAGCAGAGCCGGCAGCAGCCAGAGAAAGTCGCCACCGAGCCGGCCGAAGGCGACACCTCCGGCAATGAGAATGGCAGCGCCTTCGAGGCGGAGCCAGCGGCGGGCCTGGGAGTCGATGGTCGTTGATGCGATGGAAGCGGTCATGTCGAGAACTCCTGTGGTTGTGGATGTCGGTTGACTTGGCTACATTACATAGCCTTCATGGCTATTGTCAATAGCCTATTTTCAGTGTGCTACTGGAGCGGGCGAGGGGACCAGGACTGAGGCGCCTTCTAGGCCTGTCTGACGCCGGCCTTCCAGACGCTCTCGATTCGGTCGGGCAGCGTCCCGACTTCGTATGGATCGCCGGTCACGACGACGAGGTCGGCGAGCTTGCCCTCCTCGATCGTCCCGAGGTCGGCGTCCACGCCGAGCAGCTGGGCGGCGCTCCGCGTCGTAGCCTCGAGCGCGGCGCCGGGCGTCATTCCACCCTCGACCATGAGGCTCAACTCGCGGAGATTGCGGCCATGCGGCGTCACGCCCGAGTCGGTGCCCATGGCGATCCGGACGCCTGCCTCGACCGCGTGCCGGAAGGCGGCCCGGTGGATCTCGATGACTGCTCGCGCCTTCTCGACGACAAAGGCCGGCAGGGGCACGCCGGCATCGGCGGCGTCGAGGACCCCCTGGGGCGCGACGAGCGTGGGCACGAACCACGTCCCGCGCTCCTTCATCAGCTCGATCGCCTCGTCGTCGAGGTAGATGCCGTGGTCGATCGAGCGGATGCCTGCCCGGACCGCGTTCTTGATGCCGTCCGCGCCTTGGGCATGGGCCATGACGAAGATCCCCGCGGCGGTCGCCTCCTCGACGATCGTCTCGAGCTCGATCGGACGGAAGTGGGCGTGGCGCGGATCGTCGCGCGGCGAGAGGACTCCGCCGCTCGTCGCGACCTTGATGACGTCGGCCCCCATCCGGACGAGCTCACGGACCTTGCGGCGGGCCTCGTCCGGCCCGTCGATGAGCCCGGACGGCCGGCCGGGGTGACTGATCATGAACGGGACCTCCGCCCCGGACGGATACCAATCGTCGCCGTGGCCGCCGGTCTGGGTCAGCATGTTCAGCGAGATCTGCATGCGCGGGCCCAGGAGGAGCCCGTCGTCCACCGCCTCCTTGATCCCGAGGTCGGCGCCGCCGGCGTCCCGGACACTCGTGATCCCGGCCCGGAGCGTCGCCCCGAGGTTCCGGCCGGCCTCGTAGAACTGCCGCGAGAACGGCCGCTGGACGGCCGCCCACAGGTCGACATCGCTGACCGTGACGTGGACGTGGCAATCGAAGAGTCCCGGCAGGATCGTCCGGCCCTCGACGTCCACCGCCTCGTCCCCGTCCAGACCGGAGCCGACTGCCACGATCCGGCCGTCCTCGACGGCGACGTCGCCATCGGCCGGTTCGGCGCCCGTGCCGTCGAACAGCCGCCCGCCCTTGAACACGGTTCGTGTCATTGGTCTCCTCCGATTGTCAACGTCGCCCGGAACAGGTCCGTTCCCCCGCTTCCGGACAGCCGGTATGACCACGTCCGGCCGTCGTCGTCCGGCCAGGCGGCGTCGTCGAGGACCGCGCCCGCGTCGGCCGCCGCGGCGTATTCGAGGCCGATAGCGGCGGGGCAGCGCCGCAAGCTCGGTCGGGCGTGCCCCCGGCCGCCAGGACGGCCTCCTCGAGCCAGTCGAGGTAGACGGCGTTGTTGGCATGATCCATCGGGTCGAGCTCGTGTGGCCGGACCGCGAACCGTCGCGTCGGCGTGCCCGCGGGCGTCGGCGGGAGAGGGACCCGCGCCATCAGGGCGGTCGACTCCGGGATCTTGAACTCCTCCGCGAAGATCGCCGGGATCCGGGTCAGCCCGCCCCGGCCGTCGATCATGACCCAGTCCGTGTGGACCCAACCCGCGAGGCTGCCGTCGGGCAGGATGAATTCGCCTCGACGACGAGCCCAGACGCGGCGTTGGCCGACGACGGCCGTTCGCGACAGCAGGGTCGTGCCCAACGGGACCGGGGCGAGGACCTCCAGCTCGGCGGCGCGGACGAGCCACGTCAACTCGCGCTGGGTGTACCAGTCGCGATCAAAGCCGCGCGCCGTCGAGTGGAGCCAGGCAACGTCCTGCGCGTAGCGGAGCAGGCCGGACGTTCGGAGCAGACCGTCGGGCCCGGCCTCGTCGAACCGGACGCGGTAGGTCGCCTCGTGGAGGAGGATCTCGGCGGCGGTCTCGGTCAGCGGCTGCCCGGTCACGACGCGGTTCCAGCCAGCTGGTCGAGCGTCTCGAGCCCGACAATCTCGGTCCCGGCCAGTGGCGCGGTCTGGCGCTCCAGGCGCGCCGTGCATGAGCGCAACGAGTCGAAGATGACGAGGACCGCGCGGAGCCGTTCATCGTCGTCCGCCGCGTGCGTCCGCGCGTCGTCGAGCTGATAGAGCACGTCCGCCGAGATGCCGCGCGCGCCCCACTTGCAGTCGACCGCGGCCGCGCCGCCATCAATCTCGACCGTGACGTCGTACGGGTGGATCTCCGCCCGGACGCCGTCGAAGAGGATCCGCCGCTCGCGTCGGATCGCCGTCGGCGGTGCGCTCGGGTGGCCGCGGCGCAGCAGCAGCTCGGTGAGCGCCTCGACGATCGCGCCGCGGTACTGACTGCGGACCTGTTCGCCCCGCTCTGCTACGGCGAGGGATGCGGCGAGGATCGCCTCGGCCCTGCTCGTGCGACTGGGCGGTGGCGAACACCGAGGGAAACATGACCCGCCATGCAGCGGCGTCTGTCGTCTCGCCGTTCATGACGGCCCGAGCGAGGAGCCGCTCCTCGTACGTCGCGTCTGCCAGGAGCCTCCGCGGCCCTGGCGACGAGTGGATCCGCCTGGATGCCCGCGTAGACCACCGCCCGGGCGTCGGGCGCGGCGTCCTGGAACCTCACGGCTGGCCGCCTTCGGGCCTCACGGTCGCTCGCCGATGGCCGCGAGGACGACCTGCGGGAAGGTCGACAGCCAGTCGATCGCCCGGTGCGGATCCTCGATCAGCCCCGCCTCGACGGACACGCGGCCGACTGCCGCACCGCGATCCGGGGTCAGTGACTCCTCGCCCCGCCCGGCGGCCGCCGCCTCGAGGCGGTCTCGCCACGCGTCCGCGAGGTCCTGGACGTACTGCCACTCGTCATCGACCTCTTCACCGAGCGTCGCGAGGGCATCGAGCGTCTCGAGGGCGCCCGTCGATCGCGGCACCGATGGTCTCCGGGATGACGGGGCTGGACTCGACGGGCGGCACGCCCGAAGACTAGCGCGCGGGCACCGACTTCCGTCGGAGCGTCCAGCCGCGAGGCCGATCGTGGCCGGCGATGGTTCGGTCTGCGCGGCCGATCAGCCCGAGGAGCCGGCCCCGGCCGGCCTCGTCCCAGGCCTCCGAATACGCCCGGGTTGCTTCCATCCGAATCCTGCCCGCCTGCGAACGCTCGCCGATCTGCTCCAGGGCGGCGACGCGCTCGAGGATCGACCCGATAGAGACCGGGGAGATCGTCGGCGGGCGTCGAGGCGGCCTCGACCGCGATCGCTCCTTGGGCTGGGGAACCCCTAGTTTCCATCACGATGCACGGTGCACGCGGAATTGACCGTTTGGAATAGTGCACTCGTTCGGAGGTCCGCGTCCGATGGTCCACCCACGTGGATGGCCCGCTCAGTCGCCCCGGTGGTCACCCGAGCGCACGACGAAGCCCTCGAAGGCGCCGGTACCCGGCATCCGAACGGTGGACACTCCATCGACGATGGCGCCCGGCGGCCCCGTCCGCAGCAGGTGCTCGATCTGGTCCAGTTCGGGACCGGAGCCTTCCGCAACGGCTCGAACCGAGCCATCCCGGTCGTTCGCGACCCACCCGGCAAGGCCGAGTCGGCGCGCCTCCCGCACGACGTAATAGCGGAAGCCGACGCCCTGAACGCGGCCGCGGACCACGGCCTCGAGGCGGAGCAGGTCGTCCATCAGGCGGCAGCGTCGCGCCGCGGCCAGACGAGCAGAAGTACGTCGAGCGCGAGCTCCGGACTGACGTTGGCGTCGATCAGCTCCGCGCTCCGGTCGAGCCGCGCGAGGAATGGTCCGAGCCGGGCGGCTGTCAGGTCGGTCGAACCCCGCAGGTCGTCGAGCAGCGCGGGATCGCGAAGGCGTCGCTCCTCGCCGAGCCCGACGAGAACGAGGTCGCGGGTGAGATCGCGCCAGATTTCGACCGTAAGGGCCGCCGCGCGGCGGCGTTCGGCGGCCGGCGCCCTGGTCTCGCGAACCGCGGCCTCATCGGCCTCGGCGTCTGCGTCGTCAGTGCCGTCGGGAGGCGCGTCCGCTGGCTTCGCATCCGAAGGGTCGGCGACCGACGCGACGGCCGGGCGGAGGGCCTTCCGGGATCGCTTTCCGGGCGCCGCGTCCGTCGGAGGAGCCGCTGCGCGGTCGAGGATCCGTACCAGCTCTCCGGCTCGAGCGAGCAGCTCGCGACCCACCGCCAGGCGACGTGCCACTCCCACCCCCGCGAGGTCGAGCAGCGAGCGTGCGATCTCGGCTCGAACCGTGACGGCTTCGGGGGCAAGCGCCCAGATGCGCGCGATCCCGGGCCTCCCGCCGGACAGGCGCGCGAGTCGGGCGGCCGTTGGTGGGTCGGCCACTCCTGCGTCGGCGAGGATCGTCTCGATCTCGCGGATCGCCACGGGACCGAGCCGCAGCCGGACGCACCGCGATCGGACGGTCGGCAGGAGCTGATCCTCCTGGTCGGCGCACAGGATGATCGTCACCCCGGTCGGCGGCTCCTCGAGGGTCTTGAGGAGCGCCGATTGGGCGTCCTCGTTGAGGCGGTCGGCCTTCTCGACGAGCGCAACCCGTGCCCCACCCTCGACGGGCAGGAGGGCGAGGTCCGAGATCAGCCGCCGGACAGTCCCGGGCTCGGGCTCGTCGCGCGCCCCGATCCGGATCTGGTTGCCGGCGCCCGCCGGAGCGAGCCGGTGGAGATCGGCGTGACTGCCCCGCTCGACGAGGCGACACCCCCGGCACTCCCGGCACGGCCGATCGGCGGGGTCCGCCGCATCGCACAGCAGCCCGGCCGCGAGGTCGAGTGCCAGCGTCGTCTTGCCGACCCCGGCGGGGCCGGTGATGACGATCGCGTGCGGCGGCGTGCCGGCGATCATCGACCGGATCGCCGTCGCGGCCGCGTCGTGACCGCGGGTCAGGAGACGCGACATCGAACGGTCAGGCGGTATCGGCCTTCTTGCGGGTCGTGCGGCGCTTCGGCGCGGCGCCGGCTTCGGGGGCATCGGTGCCGGCGGCTGTGTCGCTCGCGGCCGGGTCACCGGTGGCCTCCGCAGCACCGACGGCAGGCGCCTTGGCCCGCGTCGTCCTCCGCTTCGGCGCGGCGCTCGCCCCGGCAGCATCGCCGGCGCCGGCAGAGGTACCTGCCTTCCCGCGAGGCGCCCGCCGTTTCGGGGCGTCGACCGTGGCCTCGGGCGACCCGGCACTGTCGGATGCCGCGACTAGCGGGGACTCCGTCGACTCCGTCTTTCGCCTCGTGGTGCGGCGCTTCGTCGCGGGCTCTGCCCCCGATGCCGCATCACTCGACGACGTCGACGATGCCGCGTCACTCGGCGAGGCCTCGCGCCGGCTCGCCGCAGGCGGCGAAGCCTTGGGCGACTGAGCGAGTTGAGCCCGGAGGATCGCCTCGAGCTCCTCAGGAACCTCGCTCCACGGCTCGCTCGAACGCGGGCCAGCCGGTCGGTCGCCTCGATCCGGCCGGGAAAAGCGGTCCTGCCGGGGCGGTCGATCCTGTCGGCCGGGTCCAGGCCCGCTGGGTCGGCCGCGCGGAGCCGAGCCGGCGGACTCCCGGGCGCTGACGTCGGGATAGCGGTTGATACCGCCTCCGCCGCCTCGGCCGTATCGCTCCCGGTCGACCGCGGCGTTGTATCCGGCTCGGCCGCCGCGTGGCCCGCCGCGACCCCCCTGGCCGCCGCCACGACCACCCTGGCCGCGGCGCTGCTCGGCGATCAGGTATTCCGGGATCTCCGGCTCGTCGAAGTCATCGTCGTCCGCTGCGGGCCGGAGCGGCGTCGGCTTGGTGCTTGGGACACCGAGCTGGGAGTCCCAGACGGACCCGAACGGCGTCGTCCGCGGAGCGCGGGGCGCTGCCGCAATCTCAACCTCGTCTTCGTCCTCGTCGGCCTCACCCTCGACGGCATCGGGCGGCGCCTCCGGTCCGACGGCGCCGGCCGCCTGCTCGAAGCCCGGCTCCAGCTCGCGGCCGCGACCCCGGCCGCGACCCCGGCCACCTCGCCGCCGGCGACGGCGACGGCCGTCGGCGTCCAGGCTCGAATCGTCCTCGGCATCGATGGGTGTGGCGGGGCCTTCCTGTATCGGCTCGCCGACGGGGCCTTCGATCGGGGCGACCTTCGACAGCTTCTCCCCGGGCAGCGCGGTCAGGCCCGGCCCGGCCACGACGTCGTGCGTCCCGTTTGTTGCGGCACGGCCGCGCGCGGCGACCGGCTCGGCCTCGCCGGGCCGTCCGCGTCCGCGGCCACGCCCGCCGCGACCGCGGCCGGCTCCGGTGCCCTCGGTCTGCTTGTCCGGCACTTCGGTCATCGAGAGGTCCTCGTCGTCACCGGCGACCCGTCGGCCTGAGCGGGACGAGCCTTTCTCGACGCGCGCGAGCTGGGTGATGTCGGTGAAGATGTCGGCGACTTCGATCAGGTCCGACGACGTGTTGCCGCGGAAGCTGATCACCTCGACCCGGACGCCCATCTCCTGGACCGCCCGGATCGCCGGAGCGAAGTCTCCGTCGCCCGACACGACGATCGCCACGTCAAGGTTGCGAGCCGTCTTCATCAGGTCGACGACGAGCTCGATGTCGAGGTTGGCCTTGACCTTGCCGTCGCCGTACTTGCGAATGTCCTTGCTGACCACCTTGTACTGGTTTCGGGCAAGGAAGGAATGAAAATTGCGCTGGTTCTCGTTGTCCGGGTCGAGCCCGGTATAGGCATAGGCGCGGACGAAGTCCCGGCCTGCCGTGGCCGACTTCAACAGCGTGACGTAATCGATATCCACGCCGGCCGCCTTGGCCGCGTAGAAGATGTTCGCCACGTCCACGAAGACGGCGACGTTCTTTCCCACAATGACTCCTTGGTTATTCCTTACCCGCGGCGCCGGCGCGGTGACGCAGCTCGGCGGGCGGGATCATGGGGCCCGGCGTGCGGAGGCCCCGACCGCGGCCACCTGCCGTTCCGTTCGCGGACCAGCTTCGACGAAACCGTGACGCTCCCAGCGGGTCCGCTCCACTGGGTCCTGCGACAGCGCCGCTTCCACGACGCTGCAGCCCTTGTTCTGTGCTGAACGTATGACTTCCTCGATGAGGGCATCGGTCACGCGCTCGACATCGTGGTCGGGATCCACCACGAGAAGGTCCACCGTCCCCACGAATCCACCGGCGCGAACCGAAGGCCGGAGGGCGAGGACCGCCCCACCGACGACGTCGCGTCGAATCTCGGCGATGAAGATGCTCGCCTGCGGGAGGTATACCAGCTGTCGGAGCAGGTCCGCCGGAGCGAGCGCGCCCGCAGTGTCCGACGACCGGATGACGGCGTCGCTCAGTGCGACCAGTCGATCGATGTCGGTGATGCGAGCGGTTCGAACCAGATATTCCACGCGGGCTAAATGCCACCTCGTAGGGCCGGCGGTCGCGATCTGTCACATCGCGGTCCGATCGGATTTCACACCGGTTCCAATGGGGCCCTCAAGGGGTGGCGAGCGGTAAGCTCGGCAGCCACGCCCCGGGTCGCGCTGGTCGGTGTTGCAATCGGTCCGCCGATGCATATGATACGGCATCGCTTCGGCGGCATCCTGCGCGCCGCCCGAGCCGGGATCCTGCGCCGTCGTCCGTCATGCACCGCCGCCCGAGCCAGGGACTTCATCAACCACCTTGAAACCCGAGGTGGCTGACCCCTCGGAACGGCATCGGGCAGCGGACGACAGGCTTGGGCCAGGGAACGGGGCGGGGCGGGAGGATGCACCGACCGAGATCGATCGGGAGTAGCCCGGCCGATCAGCATGAGGAGGAGATTGAATGAAGCTTCGGAAGCTGAGCGCGCTCGCGGGCGCCTCGATGCTGGTGTTTGCTGCGTGCAGCACACCGCCAGCCGCTTCGGTTGCGCCGGGCGGATCGCCTGGCCTGCACGCCGAGCAGCCCCGCGCCGGCTGCGGACACCTCAAAGGGCACCGTCAAGTTCGCCATCGAGCTGCCGCAGCAGGGCAGCGAGAAGGCGGCGTCGGACCCGATCATCAACGGCATCAAGCTTGCCGTGAAGCAGGCCGGCGGCGGCGCCGGCGGCTACAAGATCGACATCCCGCAGGGCTCGATCTACGACGACGCCCTCAACGGCGCCCATGACCCGCAGACCGGCGCCAACAACATGAGCCAGATCGTCGCGGACGCTGACACCGTGGCGGTCATCGGCCCGCTCAACTCGAGCGTCGCCGTCGCCCAGATCCCGATCTCGAACGAGGGCGGCCTGTTCCACTGCTCGCCGGCCAACACCAACCCGGACCTGACCAAGGGCGCTCCCGCGGCGCAGCTCCGGACGAAGCCGAACAACTACATCCGCGTCGTCACGACCGACGATGTCCAGGGCCCCGCCGCGGCGCAGTACATCATCGATGTGCTCAAGAAGAAGACGGTCTACGTGATCGACGACACCGAGACGTTCGGCAAGGGCGTCGCGGACGCCTTCGATGCCGAGTTCATCAAGCGCGGTGGCACCGTCGTCAAGCACGACGCGGCACCCAAGACCACGCAGGACTACGTCTCGATCATGACCGCCGCCAAGGCCCTCAATCCAGAGGCGATCTACTTCGGCGGCGTGACGGCGACGGGCGGAGCCCGCATCCTTCTCGCGGCCCAGCAGGCCGGTCTGGGTGACGTCCCCTACGTCGGTCCCGACGGGATCAACGACGGCTCCGGCGAGACGAAGGACTCGTTCCTCAACCTCGCCGCCGCTGCCGCGAAGAACTCCTTCAGCACGCTCGCCGGCATCGGCGACTTCCCGGGCAAGGCCCAGTTCGATGCGGACTACAAGGCCGAGTACGGCATCGACGCAACCGGCTACGCCGGCATGGGTTATGCCTGCGCCCAGGTCACCATCGACGCGCTCAAGCGCGCGGGCGAGACAAGCCCGGCCGACATGACCGCGCTTCGCGAGGCCGTGCGAGTCGCCGGCACCGTGACCGACGTCACGTACAAGACGGTCCTTGGCGATATCACGTTCAACGCGGACGGCGATACGAGCCAGAGAATTGTCTCGATCTACTCGGTCGACACTGCCGGTGCAAACGGCAAGGGCGACTGGAAGTTCGAGACCCAGGTCGAATACAAGTAGGAGCACGCTGACCAGGAGCCGGGGATCGAGTTGATCTCCGGCTTCTGAACACCCGGCCCGACGGGGCCACGGCCACCGCTTTCGAGGGCTCGCATCGTGACCTCGCTCGCCAGCCCCGCGTCTGCCTCGCGACCGATCCGTCGCGGCCTGCTGTTTGTGGGCATCGCTGCCGCAGCGATCGTCGGCTACACCGTGGTCCTGTGGGTCTTCCTTCAGCTGTCGACGGGATTGCCAGCGGGCCCCGCCCAGTCCGTCGCGATCCAGCAGACGTTCAACGCCCTGTCGATCGGGTCGATCTACGCACTCATCGCCCTCGGCTACACGATGGTCTATGGGATCATCGAGCTGATCAATTTCGCCCACGGCGACGTCTTCATGGTCGGGGCGTTCACATCGGTCATCTTCCTCGGCGGGATCATGGGTCAGACAGGGGCCGTGGAAGACGTCCCGTTCCTGATCTTCCTGATCCTTGGCGCGCTCGTCTTCACGATGCCGATCATCGGAGGGTTGAATGTCTCGATCGAGCGACTCTTCTACCGGCCCCTTCGCCACGCTCCCAGACTCGCGCCCCTGATCACGGCGATCGGCGTCTCGTTCATCCTCCAGAACGCGGCGCTCGTCATCGCGGGATCCGGCGACCGGGCAGCCCCACAGGTGTTCCCGCTCTACTGGCAGGTCGAGGTCGGAGGCGCCTCGATCGCCCTGCTGTCGATCTTCATCTTCGTCCTGGCCCTGACCCTGATGATCGCGCTCCAGACGTTCATCACGAGGACACGCCTCGGGCGGGCGATGCGGGCCACCGCCCAGGATCAGGAGGCCGCCGCCCTGATGGGCGTCGACCTCAACCAGACCATCGCCCTGACCTTCCTGCTTGGAGGCGCGCTCGCAGGGGCGGCGGGCGTCGTCTGGGGCCTGAACTTCGGGTATGTGCGCCAGGACCTGGGCTTTAATGCCGGCCTTAAGGCGTTCACCTCCGCGGTCCTGGGAGGGATCGGCAACATCACGGGAGCGGCGGTCGGGGGCTTCATCATCGGGTTCATCGAGAACTTCGCCTCCGCGCTGGGCTACTCGCGCTGGTCTCAGTTCCTGGTGTTCATGGTCCTGACCTTCGTCCTGATCTTCAAGCCCTCCGGCCTATTTGGCCAGAGGACGGCGGACCGAGCATGACGGCGACGTCGAGAAACGCCACACCCGACCGCCCGACCGGGTCCCGTCCCGGTCTGACTCGCCTGCGGGACGCGTCCGATGCCCATCGCTCGATCACGATCATCGTGGCGATGGCATTGACGACCGTCCTCATGTACTTCCTGCCGCTCGTCCCACCGCTGTCGGTGGTCCAGCCTCCGGGACCCTGGTACGACTCGTTCGCCAATGCCGGCGTGTTCGTGCTCCTGGCGATGGGACTGAACATCGTGGTCGGGATGGCTGGCCTCCTGGACCTCGGGTACGCCGCCTTCTTTGCGATCGGTGCGTACACCTACGCGTACAGCAACTCGCCGTTTTCGGGAGTAGACCTCCCGTTCTTCCCGATGCTGTTCGTCGGGGCCGGCGTCGCCGCGATCTTCGGCATCCTCCTCGGCGCCCCGACGCTTCGGCTTCGCGGCGACTATCTCGCGATCATGACGCTGGGCTTCGGCGAGATCGTGCCGATCGTCTTTCTGAATCTCGACAGATTCACTCGCGGGACGAATGGGATTGGCGGCATCTATCGCCCTGAGGCACTGCCATACTTTGGGCCGTTCAGCGCCATTTCCCCGTTCAACTACTTCCTCGTCATGGCGGTCGTCGTCACGATCACGATGATCCTCATGTATCGGTTGCAGGATTCGCGGATCGGGCGGGCGTGGAACGCGATCCGGGAGGACGAGCTGGCGGCCGCCGCAAACGGCATCAACACCGTTACGACGAAGCTCCTGGCGTTCTCTCTCGGGGCTACCACGTCCGGCTTCGCGGGTGTCTTCAACGCCTCGAAGCTCACGATCGTGTCACCGGATCAGTTCCTGTTCACTGTTTCGTTCACCGTCCTGGCCATGGTGATCCTCGGCGGAATGGGCAACATCTGGGGCGTGGCGGTCGGCGCCTTCATCGTGTACAACATCCAGGCCGTCGTGCTGAAGCGGATCAACGGCGTCATCGAGACGGTCGGGATTCCGGCGTTCGATCTGGGTCCGATCCACGTGAACCTCGCGGAGGTGCCGTTTGTCGAATACCAGTTCCTCTTGTACGGCGTGGCACTCGTGTTGATGATGCTGCTGAGACCCGAGGGCCTCTTCCCGAACCAACGGCGGCGGCTCGAGCTGCACGTCGATGAGGACATCGACGGTGAGGACGGCGAGATCACCGGCTCGCTCGGGGTGACGCCCGGGGCCGATGAAGACTTCCGGGGCAGGACGTGAGCGACATCCTTCGCGCCATCCGCGTCACCAAGCGCTTCGGCGGGCTGGTCGCCGTCAACAACATCGACTTCTCGATCCCGGAGAAGTCGATCGTGAGCCTCATCGGCCCGAACGGTGCCGGCAAGACGACGTTCTTCAACATCATCGCCGGGATCTACGATCCGACCGCCGGCGAGATCGAGTTCCACGAGCGCAAGGTCATCGCTCGATCTCGGCGGGCGTGGCTCGAACCGGTCCTCTGGGTCCTCCCGGCGACGGTCGTCGCCGTCATCACGCTGATCCTCGGTTCCGAGTCGCGTAGTGAGCAGTCGATCATCAGCGGGCTTGCCCTGACGATCATCGCGTTGATGGCGGCGATGCTGATCGGGGTCGCGCGACCGCCGATCTACCAGCGATTCCTCGGAAAGTTCGGCATCTTCAAGAGCGCTCGGCCGAACGACATGGTCGTCGAGGGCCTCGGCCGGACGTTCCAGAACATCCGCCTGTTCGCGAACATGAGCGCGATGGAGAACGTGCTGGTCGGCCTGCATACGAAGCTGAGCACGACGTGGATCGACGCGCTGCTGTCGACCCCCAGGGACCGCCGCGAGGAGCGGACCGCTCGCGTCCGGGGACGTGAGCTGCTCGCGCTGGTCGGCCTCAAGGGGCGCGACGAGCAGCTAGCCAAGAACCTGCCCTACGGAGATCAGCGCCGGCTCGAGATCGCCAGGGCGCTGGGCTCCAATCCGAGGCTCCTGCTCCTCGACGAGCCGACTGCCGGGATGAACCCGCGCGAGACACTCCAGCTGACCGGCCTCATCAGCCGGCTGCGCTCTGACCTGGGGCTGACGATCCTTCTCATCGAGCACGATATGCGCGTCGTCATGGAGATCAGCGACCGGGTAACAGTCCTCGATCACGGCGAGCGGATCGCCGAGGGGACCCCCGACGAGGTCCGTCGCAACCCGAAGGTCATCGAGGCCTACCTGGGGACGCCACCGGTCGACGCCGAAACCTCGCCAGCGGCCTCGGAGGACGCCGCACCAGCTCCTCCGACCGCACCGGCCGCGCCCGAGGGATCTGAACCATGACCGCCGTGAACGGCGGCACGCCGATGCTCGCGCTCGACGACGTCAACACCTACTACGGCCACATCCACGCCCTCCGGGGCATCTCGCTGAGCGTCAACCAGGGCGAGATCGTGACGCTGATCGGAGCGAACGGGGCGGGCAAGACCACCACCCTCAAGACGATCAGCGGCTTGCTCCATCCACGCCAGGGCAGCGTGTCGTTCGAGGGCAAGGACATATCGAAGACCGCGGCCCACGAGCTTGTCAGGGTGGGCATCGGCCAGTCGCCGGAGGGTCGCCGGATCTTCTCGCGCCTCACGGTCATCGAGAACCTCCAGATGGGCGCCTTCACCCGCAACATGAAGGAGATCGGTCCCGACGTCGACCGCGTCTTCGAGCTCTTCCCGCGCCTCCGCGAGCGCACGCATCAACAGGGCGGGACGCTGTCCGGCGGCGAGCAGCAGATGCTCGCGATCGGCCGCGCGCTCATGTCCGAGCCGCGGCTGCTGCTTCTCGATGAACCGTCGCTCGGGCTCGCTCCGATTCTCGTGCAGCAGGTCTTCGAGAAGGTCCGCGAGATCAACAAGCAGGGCACGACGATCTTGCTGGTCGAGCAGAACGCGCTCCAGGCGTTGTCAATTGCGCACCGGGGCTACGTCCTGCAGACGGGCGAGGTCGTCCTGACGGGGCCGGCCAGCGACCTCATCCGCAACGAGATGGTCCGCAAGGCGTATCTGGGCGAACATTAGGACCTGAGGCGTCGCCCAACTGACGACCGGACGACGCCCGGCGAGGAAGGCGATGATCGACAACATCGAACCGATCCGGGCTGCCGAGGCCCGCAGGTTCGAGGCGCGCCTCGCCCGCGACGACCGGTCCCCGCTCATGGTGGCGGCCCTCGTGGCCGCGTTCGTCGCGCTCGCGATCCTGAAGCCATGGGCCGAGGCCGGGTCGCCTGGCACGCCCCCCGGCGTCGGCGAGGGCACGAACCCGGCGGCGCAGGGTGCGCCGGGTGAACCACACCCCAGCGGACTCGCGGTCCGGACGGCGACCGATGACGCGATCTCGGACATGTGCCTCGAACCGGGGTCGTGGCGGACGGCGACGATCGAAACCTGGCGCGACCAGACCGTGCGCGTCTGGCGGGCGATCGACCCGGGTCCCGCCAGCCGGCCACTCGACCCGTCGATCCCCATCGTCCCGGCGGTCGGCTCGTCAATTCCGGCGGTCGGCTACTGCGCGCCGACGACTGGTCCGGAGCAGCCCCTCGGACCGGCCACGATCCGCGCCTGGTGGGTCGCTGGCGACGCCGTCGAACGCCTCGAACTGAGACAGATCACCCCGGTATCGGGCGTCTCGCCGTTCGGGGCGCTCTTCGGGCCGCCTGCCGAACTCGGTGCGACGACCAGCTGGCCGAACGGGCTGGTCGTCTTCCGCTACGAGGAGCGCGGAGCCGGCGAGTCACGATGGTTCGGGATCGAGGTCAGCGGGACGAAGGAGAACGGGCCGCCCTCGCCGACGCCGTAGCACGCCGCGCGAGCCCGCGGTCGCGGGCCTCAGCGGTAGGCCGGCTCCCTGGCGATCTCGTAGGCAGCCCGGCTGAAGATGACGAGGCCCAGAGCGGCGATCCACAGTCCCGGACCGCGATCGGGGAAGACGGCCTGTACGTTGACCGCCGCCAGGCTGACGAGCCGGAGGACAAGCCCCATCCAGCCCACGGTGAGGAGGGCGATGTAAGAGAGTGTCCGATCGATCGCTAGCGGACGATCGCTCGCATACGGCAACGTGACGAGAGCGATCGTCCCGAGGGCCGAAAAGATCACGAGGATTCCGCTCCCCGAGAACGCGTTCTGCGAGGTCGCCGGCAACCCGCTGCCGCCGCCGACCTGCCACCAGGGCAGAACGCAGCCGACGAGGATGATGGCTGCGGCGAGGGCGGCGAGCCTCCGGCCGCGACCGAGGGGTCGTCGGTGCATCTCAGTCGCCCGTGTAGACCTCGGGGCGGAGGACGCCCACGAAGCGGAGGTTGCGGTAGAACTCGCCGTAGTCGAGGCCGTAACCGACGACGAACTGATCCGGGATCGTGAACCCGATGTAGTCGACCGGGATGTCGACGAGCCGTCGGGCCGGCTTGTCGAGAAGGGTGCAGATCCGGAGGGAGCGAGGGTTCTTGCCGCGCAGATAGCGCAGGAGATAGTTGAGCGTCAGCCCCGTATCGATGATGTCCTCGACGATAAGGACATCTTCACCCTCGATGCTGGCCGAGAGGTCCTTGAGGATCCGGACGAGGCCGGATGACTCGGTCCCCGTCCCGCCGTAGGACGAGACTTCCATGAGATCGATGCGAACGGGGACCGGGATGGCGCGCATGAGGTCGGCCATGAACGGGAGTGAACCCTTGAGCACCGAGACGAGCGTGAGCGGCCGGTCGGCATAGTCCGCCCCGATCCGGCGGCCCAGCTCGGCGATCTTGGCCTGGATCGCCTCCTCCGTGACGAGCACGTCGCCGACGTCGGCGACGAGGTCGATCGGCCTGGTCATGGCTCCACGATCGGCTCGACGACCGGATCACCCAGTCCGCTCGGGTCCTCGACGTCGTCCGTGACTGCGACCGGGGTCCGCTCCGGAATGACCTGGCCGGGGGTGCCGGACATCTCGTCGATGAGCGCGTGCTTGCCGAACTTGAGCATGAGCGCCCGGAAGTCGCGGGCGTAGAACAGCTTCACTCGCAGGTCCGGGTAGAGCTCGAGGACGCGGCGGAGCTTCCGGTTCTTCTTCCGGACGAGCCTCTGTCGCAGGGTCGTCATCTCGAGGTAGAGGTCCAGATCGGGCAGCCAGAAATCGGGCGAGAAGCTCTCGACGACGGTCCCGTCGAGGTTCCAGAGGATCGGGAATGTGTGCGGTTCGTACTCCCAGCGAACCTGGTAGAAGTCGAGAATCCGGGCCATCTCCGCTTCGCTCGCGTGGGCGAATGCGGGAGTCGGGGGCGGCGAAGGTTCGTCGGCGGGATTCGGTTTGTGGAGCGGCTCCGTGGGTGGCGTGTCCTCGGCCCGGCGCGGGCCCTTCGGATCGAGCTCGGGTGCCAGCCGGGACGGGAGCGCCGCTGCCCGACGAGCCCTGCGGCTGGACCCCGATCCGGCCGCGGAGGTCGCCGTCACGCCCGCGACCCGCCGCCACGTGCGTCCCGCGATGGGCCGACGAACGCGGCCAGGTCACCACGCTCGAGGAGCTCGCGGACCGTTCGGATGTCGTCCGCGCCAATCGGCAGCGCCTCGCGGAACCGCGCGTCGTCGGCGGGCAGGAACTCCCCGTAACGGGCGTCGGAGCCGGCCTCGCCACCGCCCGATTCGACGATGATTCCGAGCGACTCACTCTTGCATTGCGTACAGTCGAGCTCGACGAACATCAAATCGTCGCGGCTGGCGAGAACGCGGATACGTTCGAAGGGGACGAGCTGGCCGCAGACGCCGCAGTCGACGCCGTTCGCGAACGGAGGGAGGCGGTCGCGCGGGTCCATCGGCCGTCAGTCTACTGCCTCATGCTGTGAAGCGCCTCGTTCGGTCCGGATTGCGGGCGGATACCCCCAGGGGGTATCATCGAACGACGCCCGTGCCGGGCGCCGCGCCAGAGCAGGGAGGCCACACGTGCCACAGCCCAACGGCCGCACGGGGGCCGAACCAACGCCCGAGCACTTCCGCCACTCCTACTCGAAGGACAAGGCCGGCCTCGTGCGTCGCCTGTCGAGGATGGAGGGCCAGGTCCGCGGGATCGCCCGGATGATCGAACGCGAGGAGTACTGCGTCGACATCCTCCAGCAGACTGCCGCCCTGCGAGCCGCCGTCGATGCCGTCTCGGTGCTGGTCCTGGAGGACCACGTCCAGGGTTGCATCCGCACGGCAGCGGAGCGAGGCGAGGCGGATCAATACGTGGACGAGGTGATCGACGTCGTTCGTCGGACCCTGGGCCGGCCTGTCCGCGGGAGCGGTCGCTCCGCCTGACCGGTACTTCCGTACAGCGTCGGGGACCCGACGGGGGATTTCCTGCGCGCACCACGACGCGGACGATTGGGTTGACCGATCGGTCGCCACCGCTCCGACCCGACGGAGCGACCTCAGGGGTCAGATGCTCGATCCGCGCCTGCCGCGAATACCGGCCCAGCCGCCTGCTGTCCCGCCCCCGCCACCGCTGACCGAGCGGCGTGCGTCGTTTCGACGCGCCGAAGACCGCGAGGCGCACCAGGAGAAGGTCCTCCTCGCGCGCGCGCTTGACGTGCTCGCGGCCGACACGAGCGCCGAGGCTCGTCTCGCCGGGCTCCTCCGCCTGCTTGCCCGAACGGCCGGCGCGCACCGAGCGGCCGTGCTCGCCGATGGGATCGAGCGACGCTGCGCCGTCTCGGTCGTGCCGGGCGAGGACCCGGCCGCGGCCGAGGCGCTCGCGAGCTGGCTCGACGCCCGAGCGACCCGCTCGAGGGCCGAACGGGCCGCGTCCGGGGTTGCGCCGATTTCACTGATCGTCGGCGCCGAGGAACGACGAGCAATCCCGCGCGCCACTCGCGCCCGACAGGCAGAGAGCGACGAGCCGCAACCCGCGGATCGGCCCACCGCATCGCCCGGGCGACCCTCGCCCGAACCCAATGCAGCCAGCCGCCCGTGGTACGCGATGCTGCCGATCCCGAGCGCCGGGCAGGTCGTCCTCGGGTTCGAATTCGCGGGACCCGGCCGCGCCGATCGCCTGTCCGAGCGCCTCCCCCCTCAGCTCGCCCGCCACGCGGCGGTTGCCCTGGCGCTAGTGACGGAGCAGCTCGCGACCGACCGCGAGCTGGCCTCCCTCCGCGCCGCCGAGGCCGAGCGGACACGTTTCGTGTCGACCGTTGCCCACGAGCTGCGCAGTCCGCTGACGGGCCTCCGCGGGTACCTCGAGCTGATCCTCGGCGGCAAGGTCGCCGAGCCGGAGGTCGAACGAGACTTCCTCGAGCGAAGCCTGGGCATCGTCGGCTCGATGGCGGACCTGGTCGACGACCTTCTCGAGCTGGCGCGCCTCGAGTCGGGCAACCTCGAGCTCGACATCGAGCCCTTCTCCGTCGCCGAGGCCGCGGCGAGGGTCGTCGGCGGACTGCTGCCGATCGCGCTCGAGTGCGATATCCGCCTCCGGACCACCCTGCCGCCGCGCCTTCAGTCGGCCACGGGTGATCGGCGCCGCGTCGAACAGATCCTGACGAACCTCGTCGCCAATGCCCTGAAGTTCACCGCCCCTGGCGGCAGCATCGAGCTCACCGCGCGCTTCGACGGCCCCGTCGCGATCATCGCCGTCCTCGACGACGGCACTGGCATCGTCACCGAGGATCGGGCTCGCATTTTCGAGCGATTCCACCGCCTGGAAGCCCACGAGCGGATCACCGGCACGGGCCTCGGCCTTCCGATCGCTCGCGACCTGGCCCGCCGAATGGGCGGCGACCTGGACGTCGCCTCCGTCCCGGGATCCGGATCTGCCTTCGTCCTCGCCCTGCCGGGTCCCGCGGCGATCGATTCGACGCTCGTGACGGCGGCCCTCGACCGCGCTCTGGCTGCCGAGGAGATCGGTCTCGAGGAGCGGGCCGTGCTGCGGGCAATGGTCGTCGGGGGTCGCGCCGCACCCGCTGCCGACGGAACGTCGGTGGGCCGGTATCGACCCGGCTCGGGCCGTCCCCGGCGAGAGGACCGGGACCAGGCCGGCCGGGCTCCGCCAGGTCTAGGAGCTCCCGCCCGGCGACACCGAGTCGCCGTTATCCACAACCTCGCGGCTTCCCCCTGTTTTGGTGGATAACCCCGTTGACTGGGGCCTCCGACGCCCGGTAGTCTCCGGCATCCGCACTGCGGTCACTCGGGTACTGAGACCTGCGAGGGGCACGGGGAAACCCGGCCGCGAACCGGACAAGTCACGGAAGACCGAGGCCCGACCGGCGGTGCGACAAACGACGACGCCGGGAGCGGCTCCCGGACGGCCCCGAGAGGCACAACCAACAGGAGGGTGCCTGGACCGTCCGCGGGAACCGCTCCCGACGCGCGTTGAGACCCTGCCACCGCTTCCGGGCGAATTCAACGGCGCCCTCGAGCCGGGGCTTCGCGACCTCGGGCTGGACCTGACCCCCGAGGCTCGCCGGATCATCGGCGACCACGTCCGGCTGCTGCTCGCCTGGAATGCGTCGATCAACCTGACGTCGATACGTGACCCAGGGTCGATCGCGATTCGCCACGTGGTCGACAGCCTGGCGGCCGTCCCGCTTCTCCTGGCGCGCCGGGTCGGCGGGTCGAGGATCGACGCCTTCGTCGACCTCGGCAGTGGTGGTGGATTTCCTGGAGTCCCGCTGGCGGCGGTCATCCCCGTGACGCGCGCGGCCCTCGTCGAGTCAGTCGGCAAGAAGGCCACATTCCTGGCAACAGTCGTCGAGGCGACGGGCCTCGCCCCGCGGGTCACCGTGTCCGGCACGAGATCAGAGGACCTCGCGCGGGACCCTGAGCATCGAGAGCGGTGGCCCCTCGTGACCGTCCGGGCCGTCGGCAGCCTCGACGAGCTCGTCGAGCTCGCGTTTCCGCTGCTCGTCCCGGGCGGCATGCTCGTCGCCTGGAAGGGCGGCGACATCGTCGACGAAACAGCGGCCGCTCTCCGCGCGGTTCCCGATTTGGGCGGCGGACGAATCGAGGCGATCCCTGTCCGGGCCGGCGGCCTGGAAGGGCATCGCCTCGTCGTCATCACGAAGCGCGGCCGGACCGCCGACGGTTACCCGCGGGATCCGGCGGCGCGGCGTCGTCGACCGTGGTGAGGCTCAACGGTCCACCGCCCCTGCTAGGCTGATCCCGTGCGTGTCGCCGTCCTTTCGGACATCCATGCCAACCTGGCGGCCCTCGACGCGGTGATCGCATCCTTCGATTCGGTCGACGCCGTCTGGCACCTCGGTGACGTCGTCGGCTATGGCCCCGAACCAGACGGCGTCGTCGAGCGCCTGGCCGGCATCGGAGCTGTCGGCGTGCGCGGCAACCACGACGCGGCGGCGGTCGGCGGCG
This sequence comes from uncultured Chloroflexia bacterium, assembly GCA_963720315.1. Lineage (GTDB taxonomy): Bacteria > Chloroflexota > Limnocylindria > Limnocylindrales > CSP1-4 > CF-46. The sequence continues at coordinate 425,310 of CAVRFC010000005.1, read as the reverse complement.
ATGAGATCGAATGGTTCAACCCCGACGCTCGGGCGGCCATGGAGTGGACCCGCCGCCGGATCGCCGACACGACGCGGGCCTGGCTGACCGCACTCCCGACGCGCCACGCCGATGGTCAGTTCGGCCTCGTCCATGGCAGCCCCCGCGAGCCGCTCTGGGAGTACATCGTCTCGGTGCCCGTGGCCAGGGCCAACCTGGCAGCCCTGACGACCGAGTTCGGGCTGTACGGCCATACCCATCTGCCGATGGTCTACGCCGAGCGCGATGGCGGTGTAGAGCAGATCGAGCCGGCCGACGGTTCGAGGTTCACCCTTGCTGGCGGCCGGGCGCTGATCAACCCGGGCAGCGTCGGTCAGCCACGGGATGGCATCGTGACCGCGAGCTATCTCGTCCTGGACACGGACGCCGGTCACTGCACCTGGCGAAGGACGCCCTACGACATCGCGGCCGTGCAGGCGGCGATGCGAGCGGACGGCCTGCCGGCACGTCTCGTGGATCGCCTCGCGTACGGCCTGTGAGCGCGTTCGAATGATCGGCGGCCGCCGCCCGCTACAAGGCCGGAAGCTGGCCGATCGGCGCGTCCGGGTCGAGCGCCCGCACTCGCCGTACTTCCGCTACACCGGACCGAACCAGCTCGTCGCCAAGCCGGCGGCAAGTCAGCCCAAGACGCGCCTGGGCCGTGCGCTTGCCTCGGTCAAGTCCCTTGCCCTCGGCCGGCCGCTGGCGTCGGAAGAGGAGATCGGCGAGCGGCTGTCCAAGAAGCAGGCCCTCGCGATCTTCAGCTCGGATGCCATCAGCTCGTCGGCCTATGCGACCGAGGAGATCATCCGGGCATTCATGCTCGTCGGGATCGGCACAGCGGCCCTCACCTACTCGCTGCCGATCAGCATCGCCATCGCCGGGCTCCTCGCCATTGTTGCCTTCAGCTACCGCCAGATCTGCATCGCCTATCCCTCGGGCGGGGGCTCGTACTCGGTCTCGAAGGCAAACTTCGGCAAGATCGCTTCGCTCGTCGCGGCGTCGGCCCTGATGATCGACTACAGCCTGACCGTCGCTGTGTCGACCTCCTCCGCGGTCGAGCAGATCTCGTCGGCCGTGCCGGCCGTCGGGCCGATTTCCGTCTACGTCGGGGTCGGGGCGATCTTCCTGATCATGATCGGGAACCTGCGCGGCCTCCGGGAGTCGGGCAACATCTTCGCGATCCCGACCTACCTGTTCCTGGGCAGCGCCCTGCTGATGATCGGCATCGGCACGTTCAGGATCGTCGTCCTCGGCGAATCGCGTGTGCCGACGCCTGAGGAAGTCGCGGCCCTGGACACCACCACCCAGGCTGTCGGGATCCTCATCCTCCTGCGTGCCTTCGCCTCGGGCGCTGTGGCCCTGACCGGCACCGAAGCGATCGCGACCGGTGTACCCGCATTCAAGCCGCCCGAATCGAAGAACGCGGCGACGACGTTGATGGTGATGGCCGGGATCCTCGCGGTCCTGTTCGTCGGGATCACCTTCCTCGCGACGAACTTCGCGGTCTTCCCCGTCGATGAGCCGGAGAAGAAGACCGTGGTGGCGCAGGTTGCCGGCATCGTCTACGGCGGCGATTCGATCGGTTTCTACCTGTTCCAGGCGTTCACGGCGCTGCTGCTGTTCCTGGCGGCGAACACGAGCTTTGCGGCCTTCCCGCGGCTCGCCGCCGTCCTTGCCACGGACGGCTTCATGCCGCGCCAGTTCTCGTACCGCGGCGACCGGCTCGCGTTCTCGGCCGGGATCATCATCCTGGCTCTCATCGCGATGGGCCTGGTCGTCATCTTCGGCGGCCACACGCACGCCCTGATCCCGCTCTATGCCGTCGGCGTGTTCATCGACTTCACGATCAGCCAGTCCGGCATGGTCCGCCACTGGCTCCGCCACAAGGTTCGGGGTTGGCGCTACCGGATCATGATCAACGCCGTCGGCGCCATCCTCACCGGCATCGTCGCGATCGTCGTGACGTCGGTGAAGTTCGTCGACGGCGCGTACCTCGTGATCATCCTCATTCCTGTCCTCGTCTCGATCATGTATTTCATCAACCGCCAGTACAGCGCCTCGCGGCGCGAGCTGCGGGTCCGCGACGACATCGTCTTCCAGGCTCCCCACCGCGAGGAGCGAGTCGTCGTGCCGATCCCCGGCATGAACAGGGCGGTGGTCCAAGCCATCAATGTCGCCCGCTCGATCGCCGACGACGTTCGGGCCGTCTTCATCACGGACGAGCCGGAGGACGCGGAGGCGCTCCGCAAGCAATGGGAGCGCCAGATGCCGGGTGTGCCCCTCGTCGTCGTCGAGTCGCCGTATCGGGCGCTTGTCGGGCCCCTCGAGGCGTACCTCAACGTCCTCGATGCGGCGTGGCCGCCCGACAAGGAGGCTCCGGTCACGTTCGTGGTGCTGCCGGAATACGTCGCCCGCCGATGGTGGGAGCGGATCCTGTACAACCAGTCCGTCAAGCGCCTCCGGAGCTCGCTGCTGGGGCGGCCCCACACGGTCGTCGTCAACGTGCCCTACCGCCGGGAGGACCTGTCGGCCGACGATCGGCCCGATCCGGGAACGATGCCGACGAGGAAATGACCTCGCGGTGGTATCGTTCCGGCCGTGCCCGAGGCCCAGACTCCCCCGTTCACCCGCGTGGTGATCGCCTTGAGCGGCGGTTCGAGCGACGCCAGGATCGTGCGGCTCGCGACCGCCCTCGCCAGCGCAAAGGGCGGCAACGTCGAGCTGATTGCGGTCCATGTCGTCGAGATCGACTGGACGCTGCCGCTCGATGCCGACGTAGCCGGCCAATCGGAGGAGGCGCAGCGGGTCCTCGACGCGGCGGAATCCGTCGCCGAGGCAGCGAAGGGACGCTTGGAGCCGGTGCTCCTCCAGGCGAGGGACGTCGGCGCGGCGCTCGTCGACGAGGCGAGCGAACGGGGAGCGGACCTCCTCGTTGCCGGCCTTCCATATCGCATGCGGTTCGGGGGCGACTTCGCCATCGGGCGAACGATTCCATACGTCCTGAAGAACGCCCCCTGTGCAGTCTGGGTCGTGCGCGAGCCGATACCCGAGGAGAACACGTGAAGACAGTGATCGTCGGTTGTGGCCGCGTCGGCGCGGTCCTCGCCGACTCGTTCGACCGGGCGGGCCACGAGGTCATCGTCATCGATCCGTCGACGCGGGCCTTCGATCGGCTGCCATCGACATTCGGTGGCAACGCTCTCCGCGGCGACGGAACTGACGAGGACACCCTCCGCCGGGCCGGCGCCGAGGACGCCGACATCTTCATCTCGATGACGGAAGGCGACAACCGCAACGTCATGGCCGCGCAGGTCGCCCTCGAGGCGCTCGGGGCCAAGCGCGTGATTGCCAAGATCAACGACCCTGTTCGGGCGGAGGCGTACGCCGATCTTGGCATCGCGACGCTCTGCCGGACGACGATGATGGCCGACGCCGTCGCCGCGTACCTCGACATGCCCGTCAGTGGCAGAACCGGGATCCTCCCCCCGACGGGCAGCCATCCCGGCGGGGAGGATCATCACGAACCGGTCCCGGACGAGGGCCCCACGACGGGCTCGCCGATCGGATCGGCAAAGGAGGCCTGACGATGTTCGTTCTCGTCGTCGGCGGCGGCAAGGTCGGCTACTACCTGACCAAGGAGCTCATCGAATCCGGCCACGAAGTGGTCCTCATGGAGAAGGATCGGGCGAGATCCGACCAGATCGCCGACGAGATCGGCTCGGTCGTCATCCCTCACGACGGCTGCGAGGGCAAGTACCTCGGCGAGGCCGGCTGCAACCGGGCCGACATCGTTGCGGCTGTCACCGGCGACGATGAGGACAACCTCGTCATCTGCCAGATGGCGAAGCACCACTTCGACGTGCCCCGGACGATCGCCCGCGTCAACAACCCCAAGAACGAGCAGCTCTTCAAGCATCTCGGCGTCGACGAGATCATCAGTCCGACCAGGATGATCCTCGGCTCGATCGAGCAGGACATCCCGGTCCACGAGCTCCTCCACCTGGCGGCGCTCGGCGAGGGCGAGCTCGAGCTGATCGAGGCCCACCTGCAGATCGGGTCGCCGGCGATCGGTCGGGCTCCCCAGGACCTTCACATCCCTGATGGCTGCTCCCTGTTCGCGGTGATCCGCGACGGAATCGCCAACCCGCTTCGCCCGGACACGATTCTCAAGGAGGGCGACAAGGTCATCGCGATCGGGCGGACGGAGTGCGAGGCGCTCCTGCACGAGCAGCTGATCGGCGACGTGGAGGGCGCTGCCGCCGGCTGACCGGACCTAGCTCCGCAACTATCTTGACAACGCCATTGTCAAGGTTCTATGATCCGATCGTGCCCGGAATGATGGGCAGGCGGTCATAGGAACCAGGGTTTGGCAGATGGGGTTTGGGCAGGGCGAGCGTGATCCGCGGCGACCGGTGTACGTCATCAGCGTCGCCGCCGGAATTGTCTCTGTGCATCCGCGGACACTGCGGATCTACGAGGATGAGGGTTTGCTGTGCCCTGCCCGGACTCCGACGAACATCCGCCTCTACAGCGACGAGGACATTCGCCGAATCCAGTGGATCAGGCATCTGACCCGGGATCGGGGGGTCAACCTGGCCGGCATCAAGATCCTGTTCGAGCTCGAGGAGCGCCTCGGCAAACGGATCCTCGAGGCGCTCTATGACGAAGGCATGCGGAATCGACGGGCTGCCGACGCTTCGGCAGCAGCCGAAGCTGAAACGGGCACCGCGTGAGCAACACCTAATGGAATCACCTACTTCACGGCGGGCTGTCCGCCAGCCATCATTCACCTTCACCTCGACAGGAGACACCTGATGCCGAAGCGTCCGCCCACCTCGGACGAGATCCCCGCGACGAAGGGGCCGAAGACGATCGAGCTGCCGCTCGTCGCGCTTCGCGAAACCGTCATTTTCCCCGAGATGATCGTGCCCCTCCAGGTCGGCCGCGAGAAGAGCGTCAACGCGCTCAACGCCGCGGTTGCCGACGGCGGGCCGATTGCCCTCGTCACCCAGCGCCACGCGGAGCAGGAGGACATCAACGACACCTCCGAGCTCTACGAGGTCGGCACGCTCGCCAAGATTGCCCAGGTCGTGCAGCTCCAGGACGGCACCGTCCGGGCGATCGTCCAGGGCCAGTCGCGGCTCAAGCTGCATCGGTTCTCCGCGACCGAGCCGTATCTCCGCGGCGTCGTCGAGGAGGTCTCGGACGACACGCCGGCCGGGCTCGAGGTCCAGGCGCTGATGCGCACGGTCCAGGCCCAGATCGAGCAGTACGTCGCTAACGGCGCTCCGGTCCCGCCGGAGGCCGCGGTCGCCGCGCGGAACATCACCGAGCCAGGCCTCCTCGCCGACATGGTCGCCTACAGCCCGGACATGACCACCGAGCAGCGCCAGGAGATGCTCGAGACGATCGACGTGGTCGAGCGGCTCAAGCTCGTCTCCAACTTCCTCGCTCGCCAGATCGAGATTCTCGAGCTGAAGGGTCGGATCCAGTCCGAGGTCAAGTCCGAGATGGACAAGACCCAGCGCGAGTACATCCTCCGCGAGCAGCTCAAGGCCATCCAGCGTGAGCTCGGCGAGGACGACCCGCAGCAGGCCGAGATCAACGAACTGCGCGACAAGGTCGAGCAGGCGGGCATGCCCGAGGAGATCAAGACCCGGGCGATCAAGGAAATCGACCGCATGGCGCGGATCCCGTCGGCCTCCCCCGAGGTTGGCGTCATTCGGACGTACGTCGACTGGTTGATCGGTCTGCCGTGGAACGTCGCAACGAGCGACCTCCTCGACATCAAGGAAGCGGCCAAGATCCTCGACGAGGACCACTACGGCCTCGAGAAGGTCAAGGAGCGCATCCTCGAATACCTCGCCGTGCGAACCCTCGCCGACGAGATCCGCAGCCCCATCCTCGCCTTCGTCGGCCCGCCCGGCGTCGGCAAGACGTCGCTCGGCAAGAGCATCGCCCGAGCGATGGGCCGCAAGTTCGTCCGGATGAGCCTCGGCGGCATCCACGACGAGGCCGAGATCCGGGGCCACCGCCGGACCTACATCGGCGCCCTGCCCGGCCGAATCATCCAGAGCATCAAGACCGCGGGCTCGAACAACCCCGTCTTCATGCTCGACGAGGTCGACAAGATCGGGATGGACTTCCGGGGCGACCCGTCGTCGGCCCTGCTGGAGGTCCTCGACCCGGAGCAGAACAACACCTTCCAGGACAACTACCTCGAGGTGCCGTTCGACCTGAGCAAGGTCCTCTTCGTCGCTACGGCCAACCTGCTCGATCCGATCCCGGCCGCCCTGCGCGACCGGATGGAGATCATCCACCTGCCCGGCTACACGGAGCAGGAGAAGATCGAGATCGGCAAGCGCTTCCTCATCCCGAAGCAGATGAAGAATCACGGCCTCACCGGGAAGCGGATCGAGATCACCGCCGAGGCGATGACCGAGCTCGTCCGGTCCTACACGAAGGAAGCCGGCGTCCGGAACCTCGAGCGTGAGATCGCCAACATCATGCGGAAGGTCGCCCGCTCGGTGGCCGAAGGCCGCACGCGCAAGACCGTCGTCGACGTCAAGCGCCTCGTCTCGTTCCTCGGGCCGCAGCGCTACGAGTACGGCGAGCTCGAGGCCGAAGACCAGACCGGCTCCGCCACAGGGCTCGTCGTGACCGAGGTCGGTGGTGATGTCATCGCGATCGAAGTCACGAAGATGGAAGGCAAGGAAGACTTCATCCTCACCGGCCAACTCGGCGAGGTGATGCGGGAGTCGGCCCGGGCCGGCCTGTCCTGGACGCGGGCCCATGCTTCCGAGCTCGGGATCTCGCGTGAGATCTTCGAGAAGAACACGCTCCACATCCACGTTCCTGCCGGTGGCATTCCCAAGGACGGCCCGTCCGCCGGGATCACGATGGCGACTGCCATCGTCAGCGCCCTTGCCGGCATCCCCGTCCGGAAGGACGTCGCGATGACAGGCGAGATCACCCTCCGCGGTCGGGTTCTGCCGATCGGAGGCCTGAAGAGCAAGATCCTTGCCGCCCACCTCGCCGGCGCACGGATCGTCATCCTGCCGCGCAAGAACGAGAAGGACTTGGTCGACATCCCGGACGAAATCCGGAAGCAGATCAAGCTCATCCTCGTCGACACGATGGACCAGGTCCTGGAGGCGGCCCTTCGGCGCAAGCCGAAGGCGCTCGTCACAGAGCCGGCCAAGATCGTCACCGGCGACAAGACGCTCGACCCGGAGCCGGAGCGCGAGGATCGAGTCCGTCGGACGACGTTCCCGCCGGCTGAGCAGCCGCCGGTCGTCGTCCGCGGGGGCTAGGCAGGACAGGACAGCGGGCCCGCGCGCGCGTGATCGCGGAGCGGGCTTGCTGATTTCGGCCCCTGATGGATTACCAGGACTACTACCAGACCCTCGGGCTGACTCGGAACGCGAGCCAGCCGGACATCAAGAAGGCCTTCCGGAAGCTCGCCCGAGAGCATCACCCGGACAGGCGGCCCGGAGACGCGGCGGCCGAGCGCCGTTTCAAGGACATCAACGAGGCCCACGCGGTCCTCTCCGATCCCGAAAAGCGTCGCAAGTACGACCTCCTGGGCGCGAACTGGGAGTCGTATAGCCAGGCCGGTGCCGGCGGCTCGGCGGCGGGCGGCAATCCGTTCGCCGGCTTCCGGCGGGGAGCCGGCCAGGCGGGCAACGTTCGCTACGAGTTCAGGACGGCAGGCGGTGCCGCGGGCGGCGACTTCTCGGACTTTTTCCGGACGTTCTTTGCCGCTGACGAACCCGGCGCCGCGAGCGCCGGCCGGAGCCGCCCGGCCGGTCCCACGTTCGAGGAGATCCTCGGCCAGATGGGCCTTAACCAGGCGGCCCAGACCAACGGGGGCGCTCGAGGGCGTCAGGCGGCTGCTCCGGCGTCCACGGAGGCGACCGCGGAGATCAGCCTCGAGGAGGCATTCCGCGGAACGAGCCGGCGGATCGACATCGATGGCAAGCGCCTCGAGATGACGATCCCGCCCGGTGCCGACACCGGAACGCGGATCAAGCTGAGCGGCCAGGGACGCGGTGGTGGCGACGTCGTCGTCGTCGTTCGCGTCCGTCCCCATGCCGTCTTCACCCGGCGAGGAGCTGACCTCGAACGTGAACTGCCGATCACGCTGAAAGAGGCACTGCTCGGCGCCGAAGTCCCGGTCACGACGCTCAAGGGCCGTGTGCTGCTGAAGATACCGCCGGGCACGCAGAACGGCCGCATCTTCAAGCTGACCGGCCAGGGCATGCCCCACCTCCGCGGCGCGGGCGTGGGCAACGCTTTGGTGAAGGTCAGGGTCGTGCTGCCTTCCGGCCTGAACGCCGAGGCCGAGAAGGCGGCCCAAACGTTCCTCGATCTGGTCGACCAGCCAGACCCCCGGACCCCCGAACCGCCGACTGAACCCGGGAGATCCCGATGAAGCTCGATCGCTACACGGAAAAGGCCCAGGAGGCCATCGTCGCCGCCCAGCGCCTGGCGGAGGAGCTGAAGAGCCCTGTCCTCGACGCCGAACACCTCCTCGCTGCGCTCGTCGAGCCTGATGACGGCGTACCCACAGAGACGCTCCGGCGGATCGGGGTCGATCTCAAGGGGTTCCGCGATGAGCTCGCGGGGATCCTCAGCCGGCGAGCGAAGATCCAGGGCGGCTCGCTCTCGCTCGACCCACGGGCCAAGCGGGCCATGGAGCTGGCCGAAGAGGAAGCCAGGCGACTCGGCGACGAGTACGTCTCGACCGAGCATCTCCTCCTGGCCGTCGCCGAGGTCGGCGGCGACGCCCGCCACCTCCTCGACCGCCACGGAGCGACGCGTGAGGCGATGCTCAACGCGCTCCAGAGCGTCCGCGGCGGCCAGCGGGTCACATCGCCCAACCCCGAGGGGACGTACGCGGCGCTCGAGAAGTACGGACGCGACCTCACGACGGAGGCGCGGGCGGGCAAGCTCGATCCCGTCATCGGCCGAGACGACGAGATCCGCCGCGTCATCCAGGTCCTCAGCCGCCGCACGAAGAACAACCCCGTCCTCATCGGCGAGCCGGGCGTCGGCAAGACGGCCATCGCCGAAGGCCTAGCCCAGCGCATCGTTCGCGGCGACGTCCCCGAAACGCTCAAGGACAAGCGCGTCGTGTCGCTCGATCTCGGCGCGCTCATCGCCGGGGCGAAGTTCCGCGGCGAGTTCGAGGAGCGCCTCAAGGCGGTCCTCAAGGAGATCAAGGACGCCGAGGGCCGGATCATCCTGTTCATCGACGAACTGCACACGGTCGTTGGGGCCGGTGCGGCCGAAGGAGCGATGGACGCGTCCAACCTCCTCAAGCCGATGCTCTCCCGCGGCGAGCTCCACACGATCGGGGCGACGACGCTCGACGAGTACCGCACGTACATCGAGAAGGACGCGGCACTCGAGCGGCGCTTCCAGCCGGTCATCGTCGACGAGCCGAGCGTCGAGGACACAATCTCGATCCTGCGCGGCTTGCGCGAGCGATACGAGGTCCATCACGGCGTCCGGATCACCGACTCCGCCCTCGTGGCGGCGGCGACCCTCAGCCACCGCTACATCACCGACCGGTTCCTGCCGGACAAGGCGATCGACCTCGTCGACGAGGCGGCGTCGCGGCTCCGCATGGAGATCGACTCGATGCCGGTCGAGCTCGACGAGGCCGAGCGCCGCCGGATGCAGCTCGAGATCGAGCGCGAGGCGCTCCGCAAGGAGAAAGACGACGCCTCCAAGGCGCGCCTCGCGGCCCTCGAGAAGGAACTCGCCGATCTCGAGGAACAGTCGGGAGCGCTCAAGCAGCGCTGGGAGGCCGAGAAGTCGGCCATCGCTGCCATGCGCCAGACCAGGACGGAGCTCGAGCAGCTCCAGGTCCGGATCGAGCAGGCCCAACGGGAGACCGACTACGAGACGGCGGCCAAGCTCCAGTACGCGACGCTGCCGGAGCTCCAGGCGCGGCTCAAGGACGAGGAGGAGACACTCGCCAAGCTCCAGGGCCCCGGATCCCTCCTGCGCGAGGAGGTCACGGCCGACAACATCGCCGAGATCGTCGCGGCATGGACAGGGATTCCCGTGACAAAGCTCATGGAGGGCGAGCTCGAGAAGCTCGTCAAGATGGAAGAGCGCCTCCACCAGCGCGTCGTCGGCCAGGACGAGGCGATCGAGGCCGTCTCAGACGCCGTCCGGCGCGCCCGCGCCGGGCTCGGCGATCCGCGTCGCCCGCTCGGCTCGTTCCTCTTCCTCGGCCCGACCGGCGTCGGCAAGACGGAGCTTGCCAGGGCGCTGGCGGAGTTCCTCTTCGATGACGAGCACGCGATGACCCGGATCGACATGAGCGAGTACATGGAGAAGTTCTCCGTGTCACGGCTCATCGGCGCGCCACCCGGCTACGTCGGCTACGAGGAGGGCGGCCAGATCACGGAGGCCATCCGGCGGCGTCCCTACCAGGTGATCCTGCTCGACGAAATCGAGAAGGCCCACCCGGACGTCTTCAATATCCTCCTCCAGGTCCTCGACGACGGGCGCCTGACGGACGGCCAGGGACGGACGGTCGACTTCAAGAACACGGTCATCATCATGACCAGCAACGTTGGCAGCCACCTCATCACCGCCATCTCCGGCGGGCGCGAGGACAAAGCCGCGTACGAGGCGATGAAGCTGTCGGTGATGGACGCGCTCCGCGGCCAGTTCCGGCCGGAGTTCCTTAACAGGATCGACGAGATCATCGTCTTCCACGGGCTGACCGACGAGCACCTCACGCGGATCGTCGACCTGCTGCTGGACGGCGTCCAGAAGCGACTCGACCAGCAGGATCTCGTCCTCGAGCTCACGCCCGCGGCGAAGACGCTGATCGTTCGCGAGGGCACCGACCCGGCGTACGGGGCGCGACCGCTCAAGCGGACGATCCAGCGGCTCGTGGAGAACCCGTTGGCGCGAGGCCTGCTCAAGGGTGACTTCCGGCCCGGCGACCACATCGTCGGCGACGCCGACCCGGTGAGCGGCACCCTCGTCTTCTCGACCGAGCGGTCCACCGTCGTGACCGAGGCAGGCCGGCGACGCGACGCGCGGGCGGGTGACGGGAGGCCGCGAACGCCGAAGAACGTCCGAGACCTGCCCGACGTCGACGAATCGAAGCGGGATTCGGGCGAGCTCGTCAACTGATCGATGCGGTTCGAGGAGGCGGCGAATCGGCTCGATTCATGGCCAAGTCGTCTCCCCGAGGCCCCACCGGCGCTGATGCCCGTCTTCACCGACGAGCGCCTCCGGCCGCGTTTTCCGCAGCCCACCGCGACCGCCCGCTCGGCGGCGGTCCTCGCCCTGCTCTTCGCCGATGAGGCGGGGCTTGCCCGGATCGTCCTGACGGAGCGCCTGTCGTACGACGGGTATCACAGCGGGGAGGTCAGCCTGCCCGGCGGCAAGGCCGAGCCGGATGACTCGGGACCGGCCGAGACCGCACTTCGCGAAGCCGCAGAGGAAGTCGGGCTCGATGCCCAGGCTGCCGGCGTGAGGATCGTCGGGACGCTCGACGAGGTCTTCATTCCGGTGAGCGACTTCCGGATCACTCCCGTCGTCGCAGTTGCCGCTCAACAACCGCTCCTGACCCCGAACCCGGCCGAGGTCGCCCGCATCCTCGAGCCGCCCGTGTCGGCCTTCCTACCGGACGCGCCCGTCGAGATGGTCGAGCGCGTCATCCGCGACTGGCCGCTACGCTACGGCGGCTACCGGATCGACGACCTCCACGTGTGGGGCGCGACGGCCCGCATCCTCGGCCAGCTCGGGGCGATTCTCGGCGAGGGTCGGGTGTAGGAATTTTCACGCAACCCCCGCCCGGTTGACGGCGTCTCCGCGGCGGCCCGGCGACGCACTTCGTGGCGTCTCCCCGGGACCTGCGGGACCGCCGGTTCCGCCTTGTGGCGGACGAGGCGCGCCGCCTCTTCGTCGACGACCTGACGGGGACCCTCCATTCGGTCGCTCTCGATGCCCGGGTCCAGGTCGAGTTCGCACCCGACGTCGTCGAGGCCTACCGGTTGGTCGGGTTCGAGAACCGGGCGATCGACGACAACGATTTCCGCGATGACCGCGTCGACGCCGGGGCGATCGGTGCGGGCCACGAGGTCACGGCGCTGTACGCGCTGCGCCTGTCCGGCGAGGGCGGCGAGGGGGAACGGATCGGGACCGTGAGCCTCCGCTGGACCGATCCAGCCGCGAACGGGCCTGACGAGATCGGGCGCGACATCCGGCTCTCGGACCTGGCGAGCAACTTCCGATCGACAGACTCGACATTCAAGCTCGACGCGATCGTCGCGGCAACCGCCGAGCGGTTCCGCGGCAGCCCCTGGGGCGAGACGTACGACTTCGAACAGGTCGCCCGGCTTGCGGAGCAGATCTCCGAAGAGCTACCGCAAAGCCAGGAGGTCCACGACTTCCTTGAGCTGCTCGGGGCGGCGGCCGACCTCGAACGCTGACTTTCCCGTGTCGTCGGCCGGCGGCCGTGGAGGAGCGGTGCCGGCCGACGACCCATCTCTAGACGGGCTCACCCTCGGAGCGGTCGTGGGGAACGGGCCGGTCCTGCGGGACGAGCCGACCTTCGCCCGGCGACACAGGCGTCCCCGGCGGGAGCTCCAGTCCGGCGCCCTCGAGGATCCCGACGACGTCCGAATCATCGGTGCCGGCGAACTCGACGACGATCGCTCGCATGTTGGAGTAGTCGGTCCAGGCACCGTGCACGACGTTGGCCGGCCAGACGATCGCTTCGCCCGCGGCGACCCGGATGCGCTCGTCGCCGACCAGCGTCCAGCCGCCGCCCTCGATGACGATGAAGTAGGTCGTGTTCGGATTGGAGTGCGGCTCGATTCGGCCACCCCGGCTGAACGCCAGCTCCGCGACGCTCCCCCGGCCGTCGCCGTGGATCACCTGGCCCGTCAGCCCCTCGCTTCCGGGCGGCCCGTCAGGCCGCCGGTGACCGACCCCGAATCGGCGAACCTCGATCGGCATCGCGGGGTCAGCGCCGCCGGCGCGCCCGGCGAGCGGTCTTCGGGCGGATCGTCGCCTCGGGCCGGGCGAATTTTGTCTTCGTGTAGTACCGCTGTTTGGCGAGCTTGTGCTCATAGGCATCGAGGATCGGCGGGAACCGGATGAAGCGGACCCAGACCAGCGCCCCGATGCCGACAATCGCGATGACGAGGACGAGGATCAAGTCGAACGAGAACACGGCCGCCGTGAGGAGCAGCCCGAATGCGCTCAGCCCCGTCCACAGCAGCCACTCGTACAGGTCCAGGTAGGGAGCATGGCGATGGAGCCGCTTGGTCCTGATGCTGTACATGATGCCGAGCCCGATAAGCAGGACGAGCGATGCGACCCACGTCGGCGTGAAGAGGTCCGGAAATGTGTGCGGGTTGAACGGCAGGAACAGGTATTCCCAGGGTGGGAGCTGCACGATCGACCTCACTGCATGGCCAGATGGGTGCCGGCGGGCCGTCTCGCCCGGCCGGGAGCTCGGGCCGCCATTCGTTCCGGGCGGCCGCCAATCCGGTCGGAGTATGCCACGCCGCCGGGTATACTCGGCCGCAAACGTCGAGTGCGTGGCTGCGTGGGGATGGGAGGTCAAGGCCCGGGTGCGAGCCCTGCTGTCGGTCGCCAACCGCGACGGAATCTCGGGACTGGCCCGTGACCTGCTCGGGCTCGGCGTGGAAATCTTCGCCACCGACGGCACCCGCGAGCATCTCGCCGGCGACGGCATCGAAGTCCACTCCGTTTCGGAGCTGACGAGCCTCGCGCCGCTCGTCGGCGGCCAGGTCAAGACGTTCCATCCGGCGATCTACGCGGGAATCCTCGCCCGGCGCGACGTACCGGAACAGCTGAGCGAGCTTGAGACGAATTCAATCGGCCTGATCGATATCGTCGTCGTCAACGTCACCCCGTTCGCCCCGGCCGTCGGCGCACGACTGGTCGGCATCGACGAGGCCATCGAGATGATCGACGTGGGCGGAGCCGCCCTCCTCGGCGCCGCCGCACGGAACGCCGCCGGCGTGGCAGCGGTCGCGAGCCCCGACCACTATCCCCGTCTCGTCGTCGAGCTGCGCGAGCACGGGCTGGTCTCTGCGGAGCTCCGAGCCCTCCTCGCGGCCGAGGCGTTCGGCACGATCGCTGCCTACTACGCCGAGATCGCTGCCTACCTCAACCAGATCTCCGGAAACATGTTTCCAGCCCGGCTGGCCCTCGTCCTCGAGAAGGTCGCTGACTTGCGCTACGGGGAGAACCCCCATCAGCCCGCTGCGTTCTATCGGGAGACGACCCACAGGAGCGGAACGCTGGCAGACGCGACCCAGCTCCGCGGCGAGCGGCCGTCGTTCAACAACCTCATGGACCTCGACGCCGCCTACCGGATCGCGGCCGATTACACCGCGCCGACCGTCGCGATCGTCAAGCACACCGACCCCGTCGGGCTGGCGTCGGCCGACGAGCTGGTCGAGGCCTACCGGCACGCCCTCGAAACCGATTCGGTCGCGGCCTTTGGCGGGATCGTGGGAGTCAACCGGGAGCTCGACGGGCCGACCGCGAGAGAGATCGCCGCGAACAGCTACGAGGCAGTCGTCGCGCCGGGCTACAGCCAGGCGGCGATCGGAATCCTCAAGGCCAAGGCGGGGCTGGAGATCCTCGCCGTCCCGCCGGATCCGACGGAGGGTATGCGCGACTACGGCATCGCCAACCTCGATTTCAAGCGGGTCGCGGGCGGGCTCCTGGTCGAGAGCCTCGACGAGCTCGGACTCGATCGGGGCAGGCTCCAGGTCGTCACGAGTCGGCGTCCGACGCTCGACGAGCTGAACGATCTCCTGTTCGCCTGGCGCGCCGTTCGCCACGTCCGCTCGAATGCCATCGTTCTCGCGCGGAACGGCGCGACCGTCGGAATCGGCGCGGCCCAGGCCAGCCGCCAGGTCTCGGTCGAGATCGCGCTCCGGCGAGCCGGCGACCGAGCCAAGACAGCGGTCATGGCGAGCGACGCGTACTTCCCGTTCCCAGACGGGATCCAGATGGCTGCCCAGGCGGGCGTTACCGCGATCGTCCAGCCGGGAGGCTCGATTCGCGACGAGATGGCCATTGAAGTCGCGGATCGGCATCACATGGCGATGGTGTTCACCGGGAAGAGGCACTTCAGACACTAAAACGTGGAACAGCTGCTAGCGCTCGAGATGGTTCGGGTCACGGAGGCCGCTGCCCTGGCCTGCGCCCGGTTCATGGGCCGCGGCGAGAAGGACGAGGCGGACCGGTCGGCCGTCGAGGCGATGCGCCGGACAATGGACGAGATCGAGTTCGCCGGGCGGATCGTGATCGGCGAGGGTGAGCGCGACCAGGCTCCGATGCTCTACATCGGCGAGGAGGTCGGCCGGCACGAGGCGGACGATCCCATCCCCGCGACCCGGATCGACATCGCGGTCGACCCACTCGAGGGCACGAACCTCGTGGCCCACGGCCAGGCTGGGGCGATCACCGTGCTCGCGGCGTCGGAGGAGGGCGGCCTGGTCCACGCCCCGGACACCTACCTCGATAAGCTCTGCGTCGGGCCGGGCGTCGCGGGCAAGGTCGACATCCGGCTGTCGCCGACCGAAAACCTCCAGCGGATCGCGTCGGCACTCGGTCGCGGCGTGAACGACATCACGGTCGTCATCCTCGAGCGACCGCGCCACGACGCACTGATCGAGGAGGTCCGCCAAGCGGGGGCGCGAATCAAGCTCATCACCGACGGCGACCTGTCGGCCGCCATCAGCTGCGCGGTCCAGGGCACGGGCGTCCACGCCGTCATGGGTATCGGCGGTGCGCCCGAAGGCGTCCTCACGGCCGCCGCGCTGAGATGTCTCGGTGGCGAGATCCAGGCCCGCTTCCGTTACCGGAGCGACGCCGAGCGGGCCCGTGGCGCGGCGATGGGCCACGGCGACGAGGATCGCGTCTACGGTACAGAAGACCTCGCGTCCGGCGAGAACCTCGTCTTCGCGGCTACGGGCGTCACGACCGGCGACCTGCTCCAGGGCGTCCGCTATTTCGGTGGCGGCGCCCGGACCCACTCGCTGATCATGGCCTACCAGTCGAAGCAGATCCGGTTCATCGACACCGTCCACATGTTCGATCGAGACCGGCCCCCGTCCGTTCGGCTGTAGGCGGATTTCGCGATGGCTCCGTCGCGGACGATCGTCGCGCTGGGCGGCGGCGGCTTCTCGATGGGACCCGACAACGGGCTCCTCGACGAGTTCATTCTCGAACTCGCGCGGGCCCGGTCCGGCCGAGAGAGGCCCCGGATCTGCTGGGTCGGAACCGCCGGCGCCGACTCCGACCGTGATCTCCTGGCCTTTCACCTCGCGTTCGCCAGTCGCGCGGAGCCGCGCCACCTCGGGCTGTTCAACCGGACGGTCACCGATGTCGAGGCCTTCCTGCTCGATCAGGACGCGATTTACGTCGGCGGCGGAAACACCGCCAACATGCTCGCGATCTGGAGGCTCCACGGCGTTGATGGGGCGATGCGAACGGCATGGGAGGCCGGCCTCGTGGTCGCCGGGATGTCGGCTGGTGCGATCTGCTGGTTCGAGAGCTGCACGACCGACTCGTTCGGGCCCGAGCTCCGGCCGCTCGACGGTGGTCTGGCCTTCCTCAAGGGCAGCCTTTGTCCGCACTACGACGGGGAGGCCCAGCGACGTCCGCTCTTCAGGAAGCTCGTCGCCGAGGGGCGTCTTGCGGCTGGCTACGGCGTCGACGACGGCGCCGCTCTCGTCTTCGATGGAACTGAGCTTCGAGAGGTGGTCAGTTCCCGTCCCGAGGCAGCCGCCTACCGGGTCGAAGCTATCGATGGCGAGGCGCACGAGACCCGGTTGGCGGTGCGTCAGCTCCCGGGCTGACCGGCGGTCGGCAGCGGTGCCCAGACTCCAGCGGCCCACTGGGCGATCGGCCGAACCGATCCTGCACCTTCGACTGCCTCTTGGCGGCGGCGGGCGGTCTCGACTGTCTCGCTCCAGCCGGGCGGCACGAGGCGTGGCGCGAGATCGGCAAGCGGGGCGAGGACGAACAGCCGCTCCCCGGCGAGGCGATGCGGAACGACGAGGTCCGTCGGTCGCGATGGATTTGCCGAGCGGGCTTCCGGCGGTCGCTCGACGGCGATCCGGTGGCGGCCGAACACGAGCAGATCGAGGTCCAGCTCGCGCGGGCCCCAGCGCTCGCGCTCGCGCCGCCCGAACGCGGCCTCCAGCCGCTTGAGCGCGAGGAGCAGGGCCAGCGCCCCGGTCGCGGGATCGGGTCCGCGCGGGATGTCAATCGCGACGGCGGCGTTGCGGAACTCCGGTTGGTCGACGATGCCGACCGGCACGGTTGCGTAGAGCCGTGAGACGCCGCGGAGCGTGGCCCCTGGCAGGGCGGCGAGGGCCCGGATCCCCGCGCCGATCGTCTCGGCAGGGTCGCCGACGTTTGCCCCGAGCCCGACGTACGCCCGAACTCGCCTGGTCAGTGCCTGCCTCCTGATCGGTAGACTCGGTTGGATGTCCGACGTCGCCGTGCTCATCCTGCACCCGGAGCCGGGGCCGCGCGCGGGCGAACTCGAGCGCTGGGTCGCAAGCGCCCGCGCGACGACAGCCGAGGGACATCGCCGCGGCTTCCTGGCCGCCGGCGCCACGGACGTCACCGTGATGAGCGGACCTCCCGACGGCATCCCATTCGGGGCTCGCCTGCGGGCCTTCGTGGCGAGCCACCCGGCGAGGGGCGTCGTTGCGCTCGGATCCGGGGCGATTCCACTCGCCGGTCCCGCCGATTTACGGGCATTCGTCGAGGCGGCGGCGGCCGACGACTCGCGGGCGCTTACGAACAACCGCTTCTCGGCTGACATCGTGGCGGTGTCCCGTGCAGAGGTTCTGCGGAACGTCCCGGACCTCGCGACGGACAACGCCCTGCCGCGCTGGCTGGACGAGGTCGCCGGCTACGAGGTGACGGACATGCGCCGGCGCTGGCGGCTTGGCGTGGACATCGACGGACCGCTCGAACTCGTCCTGCTGGGCGGCGCGGCGGGTTCAGCGTCGGCGGACATCGTCGACCGGGTCAAGGAGCGCCTCGTCGCCGTGCGAGCGGTCGCGGCCGATCCACACGCCGAGCTGGTCGTGGTCGGCCGGACATCCGCCGCGGGGCTGGGCTGGCTCGAGCGGCGGATCGCCGCACGGACGCGGGCCATCGTCGAGGAGCGGGGGCTGCGCACGGCGATCGCCAGCCAGCGGCCGCCGCGCTCCGTTCTCGGCGCGCTCCTCGATCGCGACGGACCAGCATCAGTCGGCAGGCTGCTCGCCGAACTGGGTGAGGGGGCCCTCGTCGACAGCCGCGTCCTCCTTGCCCATCGGCTCGGCGCGGATCAGGCCACGTGGCCCGTCCCCGAGGATCGCTTCGCATCCGATCTCCTGCTTCACGAGCGCGTCGCAGACCCGTGGCTCAGGGAACTGACCCAGGCCGTCGCGTCGGCGTCGATCCCGATCGTCCTGGGCGGCCATACCCTCGTCGGACCCGGGCTGCGGCTCGCCCTTCGTCGGCCGCGCTAGGATCGGAGTCGTGGACGTCGGCCCGCAACTGCAGCGCCTCCCGCTCCCCGACCTCGACGCCGCCGAGAGCGACCCGGCGCTCGTCGCCGTCATCCGCAGTGAGATCGACCGAGCGGGCCCGATCTCGTTCGCGCGCTTCATGGAGCTCGCGCTCTATCACCCCATCCACGGCTACTACCGGTCCGCGGCCGCCCGCCCTGGACGCGGCGGCGACTTCCTGACCGCGCCGGAGGCCCACCCGATCTTCGGTCGTGCGATCGCGCGCCACGTCGACGACGCGTGGCGAGCGCTCGGAAAGCCGGATGGCTTCACGATCAGGGAGCTGGGGGCCGGCAGCGGAGCGCTTGCAGTCGGGATCCTCGTCGGGCCTGGCGGCCGATGCGTCCGACCTCGCCGCGGTTGTCCGCTATCGGCCGGTCGAGGTCGAGCCGAGACGACTCGACGAGCTCCGCGATCGGCTCGCGGCGGAGGGTCTCGCCGACCGGCTCGAGGCCGACGACGGCGCGCCGATCGTCGGGATCGTCGTCGCCAACGAGGTCCTCGATGCGTTGCCAGCGCACCGGGTGGTCGGGCGTGGTGGCCACGTCCGGGAGATCCTCGTCGGGTGGACCGACGGCGCGTTCGTCGACGTGGAGGACCAGCCCTCGACACCGGCTCTCGCTCAACGCCTCGCCGCGGAGGGAATCCAGCTCGCCGACGGGCAGCTCGCGGAGATCTGCCTCGTGGTCGACAGCTGGGTTGCGGGCGTGGCGGCGGGCCTCGAACGCGGGCTGGTGCTGCTCATCGACTACGGCCACCCGGCCGCGGAGCTCTACGATTCGACCCGCCGGCCGGCAGGAACGCTGGCCGCGTATTACGCCCAGCGTGTCCACGGCGATCCGTATCGCGCCATCGGCCGGCAGGATCTGACGGCCCACGTCGACATCACGGCCGTTGAACGGGCCGCGACCGGCACCGGGCTGGTCCACGTCGGCGCGACGACCCAGGGCCGGTTCCTTGCGGCGCTTGGCGCGGGCGAGCTGCTCGTGGCGCTCCAGACCGGGCCCGAGGCGAGCCTCCAGGCCTATCTCGAGGCCCGCTCAGCACTCGTCCGGATGATCGATCCGGGGGCGATGGGCGGGTTCCGGGTGATGGCGTTCGGGCGTGGCCTGCCCGCCAAGGCGACGCTGCGAGGGTTCGACTGACCGCCAGCCGAGGCATGGCAATGCTCCGAACCCGACGGGACTAGGGCTAACTACCTATCGACTCGCTCGTCGCGGAGCGGGCAAACTGGCCCGCAGGTCAGCGGCGACTCCGCCGCGGCCGCTGCACCGCCGGGGAGCGGATCGCGAACTGGCACGCGCGCTCGGCGCCATCCGCTCCCCGACCCAAGCACTCGATCCCACCGTTCGGCGACCGCGCGGGACCCTGCGCGCGACCACTGCCCGGACCACCTCCCCTGCTAGAATGGCTGAGCGTGGCGACCGTGTGTCCGCCTCGTGCTCCGCCCCAGGGGAGCCGTTCCAACGGCGCGTCGGGCACCACATCGGATCTCCCCGCGGCTTGCTCGGAGTGAACGTCGGTTGACCGGGATCTGGTACATCGTCGGCTTCGCCTTCGCCGGCCTGTCGTTCGTCTTCCTGACGATCGGCGCCGCGTGGCTGCTCACCCATCGAAACCGGGGGGACCCCCACAAGGGCCTGCCCTACGAGAGCGGCATCGACACGTACGGCGATACCCACGGCCGGCTCGGCCTGTCGTTCTACGTTTACGCGCTGCTGTTCGTCGCCTTCGACATCGAGGTGATCTTCATTTACCTCTGGGCGATCGTCTTCCGCGATCTCCTGATCGGCGGATTCGTGACGATGCTCGTCTTCGTCGGCATCCTTCTCCTCGGCCTCGCGTATGCCTGGCGCAAGGGCGTCCTGAACTGGAAATGAGCAGGAAGACGCGCGGGCTCGGGACCGCACCGGACGACACGACCGCCATGCCGTCGGACTCGACGGGCAACGCACCTTCCGCGCTAGCCGTCCGCCCCGAAATCGGCGCTGATCGAGCCGATCGTCGTCCCCAACACGCTCTGGCAGTCAGTCGACCCGACGGCCTACAGCGGTGGCATCGAATCCGATATCACGCATCTGGCCGCCCATGAGCTGGACCCGACATTCCGGCGCGACGACGCGCGCTGGAGCGGCCCGCTCGAGGTAATCCCGACGAAGGCCGACTACGTCCTCGATCTCATCCGGGCGAACAGCCTGTGGCCGCTGCTTTCGGGCCTGGCCTGCTGTGCGATCGAGATGATGTCGGCCGCGACCTCGAAGAACGACATGGACCGCTGGGGCATGTTTCCGTTCCGGGCAAGCCCGCGACAGGCCGACGTCCTGATCGTCGCCGGCACCCTGACGACGAAGATGGCCGGACCCCTCGTCCGCCTCTGGGAGCAGATGCCCGAGCCCAAGTGGTGCGTCGCGATGGGCGATTGCACGTGTTCGGGCGGCCGCTACAAGCGGAGCTACTCGACGGTCGAAGGGATCGATCGGGTCATGCCGGTGGACGTCTACGTCCCAGGCTGTCCGCCGCGGCCAGAGGGCCTCATCTACGGCATGATGAAGCTCCAGCAGATCATCAAGGATCGCCGCGGGCACTGGCCCGAGCGGGCGATCGGGCCGACGGTTCCGGACGGCGTCTGACCGTGGATCCGGTCCTCCGGCGGCGCCTCGAGGCGCGCTTCGGCGAGCGCCTGACAGGCCCCGTCCGGCAGCGCCACGATGAGACGGAGATTCGGATCGGGCCGGGCGACGTCACGGACACGATGCGGGTGCTCCACGACGAGCCGGAGTTCGGCTTCCATTTCCTGGCCGACCTGGCCGGAGTCGACACTGGGTCCGAGATGCAGGTCGTCTACCACCTCTGGAGCGACACGACGCCGGATTGGCTTCGGGTGATCGCCGGCGGGCTGTCCAGGGAGGACCCGCGCGCCCCGTCGGTCACGTTCATGTGGAAGGGCGCCGAGTGGATGGAGCGCGAGGCGTACGACATGTTCGGGATCACGTTCGAGGGCAATCGGGACCTTCGACGGATCTACATGCCGCCCGATTACCAGAGCTTCCCACTCCGCAAGGACTTCTATTTGGCGGACGACGCCGCCAGATCGCCGGGCGCCGGTGTCCGGCACATGGAGCAGACGCATTCGCCTCGCAACGCGAAGCCGGCGGCCACGATCCGGCGGGATTCGTCATGACGGCAACTTCGCCCCGCCACGCCTCCGCCGACGACCCGCGGGTGATGCTCGACGAGCAGGCCGGCGTCTTCGAGCCGGTCCCGCCGTACCCGCCCCGCACGGAGCGTGAAGCCGAGTTCTACACGCTTCGCGATGGCGAGATGTTCATCAACATGGGACCGCAGCACCCGTCGACTCATGGCGTCCTGCGGGTCGTCCTCAAGCTCGACGGCGAGAAGGTCGTCGACCTCGATCCCGTCCTCGGCTACCTCCATCGGGGCGTCGAGAAGCTGTGCGAGAACGCCGACTACCACCAGGTGATCAGCCAGGTCGACCCGCTCGAGTACGTAGCGTCGCTGTTCTGCGAGTGGCCGCCGGTCATGGCCTTCGAGAAGCTGCTGGACGTCGAAGTGCCGCGCCGGGCGGAGTACATCCGCGTCCTGTCGACAGAGCTGAACCGGATCGCGAGCCACGCCCTCTTCATGGGCTGGATGGCGCTCGACCTCGGCGGCCTGACCCCGATCCTGTGGAGCTTCATCGAGCGCGACGAGATCGTCGAGATGCTCGCCAGCCTCACCGGCCAGCGGATGCTCTTCAATTACTTCCGGATCGGCGGCGTGAACGGCGACCTGAACCACGAGTTCATGAGCCGCCTCGGCGACTGGATGAGCCGGGCGACGACCCAGATCGAGGCGAACGCCGGGCTCATGAACGAGAACGAGATCTTCGTCCGTCGGATGCGCGGACTGGGAACGGTCGACAGCGCGACCGCCCTCCGGATGTGCATGACCGGCCCGAACCTGCGGGCGACCGGCGTGCCGTTCGACGTTCGCCGCGCCCATCCATATTCCGTGTTCCCGGAGCTCGACTTCGACATTCCCACCCGCACCGAGGGCGACTGCCTCGCTCGCTATCTCATCCGGATCGACGAGATCCGCCAGAGCATCCGGATCATCGACCAGTGCCTGCACCAGATGCCGGATGGACCGGTCATGGCAAAGCTGCCGCGGCTCCTGCGGCCCCGCCCCGGCCGGGCGTACGCCGCCGTCGAAGGCCCGCGCGGCCAGTACGCCGCCTACGTGGTCAGCGACGGCACCGACCAGCCGTTCCGGATGCGGATCCACGATCCATCGTTCATCCACCTCCAGTCGGTCGGTCTGCTCACGCCCGGCAACTTGATCGCGGACACGATGGCCGTCATGGCGAGCCTCGACCCGATCATGGGCGGAGTGGATAAGTGACTGCCGCGGCGCGAACATGGGGCCGGCTGACCCTCGCGGGCAAGATCATTTTCACGTTCGTCCCGATTCTTCTCCTATTGGGCCTCGGGCTCCTCCTCGTCGTGCTGCTCTTCGGGGAGGGGATCGTCGAATTCCTCGCGGCGAACCTCCCGCTCGTCCGCTTCGTCGTGGCGGCGACGGCCGTACTCCTGTTGACGATCCCGACCGCGTTCGTCGTCGGGTACATGGAGCTCAAGGGCATCGCGTTCATGAACCTCCGGATCGGGCCGGACCGGGTGGGACCCTTCGGATCGCTCATCTCGGTCGCCCACGGGCTGAAGATGCTGGCGAAGGAGGACTACAGCCCGACCGGCGCCGATCGGCTCGTCTTCACCCTGGCCCCGATCGTGGTCTTCATGGCGACCGTCATGAGCCTGCTGGTCATCCCGTTCGCGCCCGGCCTGTTCGGACAGGACATGAACATCGCCATGCTCTACTTCTTCGCTGTCGGCGGGCTGACGGTCGTCGGGTTGATGATGGCCGGCTGGTCGAGCTTCAACAAATACTCGCTGCTGGGCGGGCTTCGCTCGGCCGCCCAGATCATCAGCTACGAGATTCCGCTCACGCTGTCCGTCGTGGGCGTGCTGATGCTCGCCGGGACGATGAGCCTCAACCAGCTGTCGCTCAATCAGGCCGGCTGGTTCACGGATTGGTACGTCTTCCAGCAGCCACTCGGCGCGCTGATTTTCTTCATCGCGGCGACCGCCGAGGCGAACCGCACGCCGTTTGACCTGACGGAGGCGGACTCGGAGATCGTCGCCGGCTACGCAACGGAGTACTCGGGGATGCGCTTCGGGTTCTTCTACTTCGCCGAGTTCGTCAATGTGTTCGTCGTCTCGGCGCTGATTGTCACGCTCTTTTTCGGCGCCTGGAACGCCCCGTTCCCGTGGCCCTGGCCGGTCGAGCTCAGCCTCGATCCGGGATCGCTCGGGATCGGGCTGCTGATCGTCATTGCCATTGTCCCGGTCATCGGCACGCTCGTGCTGGCTGCGCCCTTCTTTGTCGCGCGCAGCTCGATGCCGGCCTGGCAGGCGCTCGTCATCGGCTTCATCCTGTTCAACCTACTCGCGGTCACGGCGATCGTCGGCGTTGCCTACGTCGGGTTCGACTGGGTGGCCGGACTGCTCTGGTATCTCGGCAAGACGTACGCCTTCGTGTTCCTGTTCGTGTGGATGCGCGCGACGCTGCCGCGGGTCCGGGTCGACCAGCTCATGGGCTTCGCCTGGAAATGGCTCCTGCCGGCGTCGCTTCTCAACCTGTTCGTCACCGCTGCGGCGATCCTCGTCGTGAGCGGACCGTGAGCGCCGCGGCGTGATCAACCTTCCGGGCTTGGGGCTCGCCAAGGGCATGGCGCTGACCCTGCGCCGGTTCTTCGAGCCGAAGGCGACGATCAGGTATCCCGAGGTCAAGGCCGACGTCCCGCACAAGTTCCGCGGCCGGCTCCAGCTCCTCTACGACGAGTGGGGAACGCTGAAGTGCGAGACCTGCTTCCAATGCGCCCAGGCCTGCCCGATCGAGTGCATCGACATGGGCGGTATCGACACGAAGGGCCGCTACCACGTCCACTGGGGTCCGCCCGAGACGTACGGCGAGCGACGGGACGAGTCGGCCTTGCGGCGATCGGGCAGGACGGTTCCCGACACTGCCTACGAGCATTTCGAGGGCATCGACCCGACCGCGGTCGACGAGATCCTCGAGGAGTTCGACCACGATCCGAAGGACATGCTGCAGATCCTCGAGGCGACCCAGGCAGCCTACGGCCATCTGCCCGTCGCGGCCCTCAAGCGGATCAGTCAGAAGACCGGTGCCTGGTACGCGATGATCTACGGCACGGCCTCGTATTACCGGCACCTTCGGTTCGAGGCGCCCGACGACGTGACCCAGGCCTCGGAGATCGCCGACCGGCGACCTACCGAGGGAACGTATCTCGCCGGTCTGGACGCGTCCCTCGGCGGCGGGTCGGGCAAGGGCCGATCCCCCCGCCGTGGCGGGCGCACCCGCGGCGACCGGGCACAGGCCTGAGCGGATGACGATCCTGCTCCGGACACCCAAGCGCTGGCCATCGATCCTGCTCGCGAGGGCGGATGCCGCCGGGCGACGAACGACCGCGGCGAGCGATCCTTCCGCTGCGCTCGACAAGGCGGTCGCGGCCGGCGCGTTCGCCGGCCTCAGGCGCGCGGTCCACGACCTTGGGCCGACGGGCACGATCGCCGAGGTCACAGCGTCGGGCCTTCGCGGGCGCGGCGGCGCCGGCTACCCGACCGGCGACAAGTGGCGGCTGTGCGCCGAGACCGACGCACCGCGGCGCTACGTCGTCGCCAACGGCTACGGCGCCGATCCGTCGGCGCAGACGGACCAGACGCTGATCGAGGCGGATCCGTTCGGCGTCATCGAGGGCGTCGCGATCGCCGCGTTCGCGGTCGGGGCGGACGAGGCATTCATCGCGGTCCGGGCCGAGGCCACCGAGTCGATCCGCCGGCTCGAGGCCGCAATCGGGGCGGCCGAAGACGCGGGGCTCGTCGGCCCCGGCATGCTCGGCACCGGAGGCGGCCCCACCATCCGGGTCCGGACCGTCCAGGGTGCCTACATGCTCGGCGAGGAGACCGTGCTTCTCAAGGCGCTCGAGGGGAAGCGCGGCCAGCCGGAGCAGCGGCCGCCCCATCCCGCGGAACGCGGCCTCTTCGACATGCCGACCGTCGTTCAGAACGTCCAGACCCTCGTCGCCGTCGCCTGGATCCTCGCCAACGGCCGCGAGAAGTTCGCCGCGACCGGCTCGAAGGCGAGTCCGGGCACGATTCTCGTGGGTGTACGGGGTTCCGCCGGCAGTGGCGTCGCAGAGGTGCCACTGGGGACGCCGCTTAGTGAGATCGTCGGCCTCGCGGGCGAGGCCAAGGGCGTCAAGGCCGTCCTCGTCGGTGGCCCGTCGGGGGGCATGTTGCCGGCGAACCTGCTCGACACGCCGTATGAGTTCGACGCCCTCCGAGCCGTCGGCGCTCACATCGGCTCGGGCTCCGTCGTGGTGGCGGACAAGCGTGCCTGCATCGTCGATCTGGCCCGCCTCCTGACCCGCTTTTGCGCCGACGAGGCCTGCGGCAAGACGATTCCGTGCCGGATCGGGACGCGCCGGATCAGCGAGATCGGCGATCGGATCGCGACCGGCCTGTCGCGCCCGACGGACCTCCAGCTCCTCGCCGACCTGTCGGCAGACATCGTCGCCTCCGCGTTATGCGACCACGAGCGGCTGGCGACGCTTCCCTATGCCAGCGGAATGCGATACTTCCGGTCCGAGCTCGACGAGCACATCCTCCGTAGCAACTGCCCTGCCGGTGTCTGTCGCCCGATCGCCGTGGCGGCAGGTGCCGCCCACTGAGATGAGATGGCTGACCTGATCACCCGCCCGGACTCCCGCGCTGAGCTCGAGCCGATCGCCGACACGGTCGCCGAGCGCCTCCTCACGACCCAGTCGCCGCAGCGGCCCCAGTCGACACCACGGATCCGGATCGAGGTCGATGGGCGCGTCGTCGAGGGTTTCGAGGGCCAGACGATCCTCGAGGTCTGCCGCGACAACGGCATCGAGATCCCGACGCTGTGCTACGAGCCGAAGCTGCCCGGTTTTGGGGCGTGCCGGATGTGCGTCGTCGAGGTCGAGGGCTCCGAGTACCCGCCGATCAGCTGCTCGCAGCGCGCCGAACCCGAGATGGTCGTCCAGACCCAGACCGAGGAAGTCCGCCGGTTGCGGGCGACGAACCTCGAGCTGATCTTCTCGGACCACAACGCGTACTGCCTGCCGCCCTGCCAGAACAAGTGCCCTAGCCACATCGACATCCCGGGCTTCCTCAAGGCCAATGCCGAGACCAACTGGCGGGAGTCGACCCGGATCTTCAAGCGGACGATCCCGTTCCCGTCCGTCCTCGGGCGGGTCTGCCCGGCGCCGTGCGAGGAGCACTGCCGGCGCGACGAGGTCGACGAGGCGATCGCGATCCGCGACAGCCACCGCTACGCCGGCGACCAGGTCCTGAAGTCGATGCTCGACGAGGGGATCGACCCGCCGGTGCCGTTCGAGGTCCAGCCGAAGACCGGCCGCCGGGCCGCCGTCATCGGGTCCGGGCCGGCCGGGATGGCGGCCGCCTACTACCTCCTGATCAGCGGCCACGACGTGACGGTCTTCGAGCGCGACCCGGCGCCGGGCGGGATGCTCCGCTACGGGATCCCGCAGTACCGGCTGCCGAAGATCGAGGTGCTCGAGGCCGAGTACGAGTCGGTCACCCGCCTGGGCGGCCGGATCGTCTGCGACCAGGGCCTCGGGCGCGACTTCTCGCTCGACGACCTGCAGAACCAGGGCTACGACGCGGTCGTTGTCGCGATCGGCTGCTACGACACGAACAAGCTCGGCGTGCCCGGCGAGGACGCGGCGGAGGTGCTCGACGGCCTCGAGTATCTCCGGACGGCGACGCTGGGCCTGCCGTATCCCGGCCATGCCGGCAAGCGCGTGGTCGTAATCGGCGGTGGCTTCACCTCGATGGACTGCTCGCGAACGTCGATCCGCCAGGGTGCGGCCGAAGTGACGCTCGTCTACCGCCGCGACATGAAGGACATGCCCGCCGCGAACGAGGTCCACGAGGCGATCGAGGAGGGCGTCAGCGCGATCTTCCAGGCCGGCCCGACACGGGTCATGACCGACAAGAAGGGCCGCGTCACCGGCGTCGAATTCATCCGGATGCGGCCCGGCGCGCCAGACGCGTCCGGCCGGCGCCGACCGGAGCCCGCGCCCGGGACCGAGTTCACGATTCCGTGCGATCGCGTGCTGCTCGCCATCGGCCAGGGCCCGGACCTGACGTGGATCGGACCGGGCTCGCAGGGACCTGAGCCGACCAAGCAGCACCGTCTCAAGGCCGATGCCGTGACGTTCGAGACGGGCCGGCCCGGCGTCTTCGGAACCGGCGACGTCCGGGTCGGTGCCGCGACCGTCGTCCAGGCCGTGGCCGAAGGTCGCCGCGCGGCGTACGCGGTCGACGCCTTCCTGAAGGGCCTCGACCTGTCGGGAATCAAGGCCCGCCAGCAGCTCGCCGAGCCGCAGCCGGAGTTCCTCTCGATCGTTCCGTTCACGAGCGAGGCGAAGGAGCCGCGCTATCGCATGAAGGCGATGGGCGCCGAGATCCGCAACAAGAGCTACATCGAATACGAGCTTCCCTACACCCGCGAGGAAGCCGTCGCCGAGTCGACCCGCTGCCTGCAGTGCACCTGCGAGGCGATCGGCTTCTGCGATCTGCGACGCCTCGGGATCGAGTACGGGACGACGCTCCCCACACTCGAGCCGCAACATCACCAGGGCGCCGGCTACCGGAGCGTGACCGAGAACCGATTCACCGGTGTCAACCACGACTACATCCGGGATGACTCGCACGCCTTCATCCTCCGCGAGCCGTCGCGCTGCATCGACTGCGGGCGCTGCGCCAATGTCTGTGCCGAGGTCGTCGGCGCGGCCTGTTACGACTTCATGCGGATCGGATTCGACACGCTCGTCACGACGCCACTCGACATGAGCCTCAACGACACGCCGTGCGTCTCGTGCGGCCGCTGCGCGGAGACCTGCCCGACGGGCGCTCTGATGCCGAAGCCGCGCGTCCTCGAGAAGTACGAGGTTGACGAGAGCCGCTGCATCCTCTGCGGGATCTGCGTCGACGCGTGTCCATACGATGCGCTCCGCGACGGCGCCGACTTCGAGCTCTCCCACCTGTCGCGGGCGGAACCGATGATCGACCTCATGGCGATCGCGGCGGTCGATCGTGAGACCGAGGTCACCTACATCCGCAAGGAGCGCGACTGGGCCACGCGGGCCGCCGCCGAGGGCCGGATCGTCGACCCGGGACGGCTCCTGCCGATGCTGCCGGCGTCGATCGCCGGAGGCTCGTCGAACGGCGGAAACGGCCATCGCAACGCGCACGGCGACGGCCACGATCACGGCGACGGCCACGGCGGACATGATGCATCGACCGGCGGCCACGCCGGCCACGGCTGAGCGGGCGCTCGTGGCGATCGGCGAGACGATCCCCTTCACCGCGATCCCCTGGGGCGATGCCCTGTTCGTCATCTTCGCCGGGACGATGCTCCTCGCCGCGCTCCTCGTCGTGACGATGCGCGACATCATCCGCTGCGGCCTCGCGATGATCGTCTGCTTCGTGGCGCTGGCGGGGATCTACGTCATCGTCGGGGCGCCGCTCGTCGCGGCCGCACAGGTCCTCGTCTACATCGGCGCGATCAGCGTCCTGATCCTCTTCGCGATCATGCTGACCGAGACGAAGTCCGCGCCGTCGCGACTCGTCTTCCAGACCCAGGCCGTGCCCGCGGCCGTCGCCGCAGTGTTGCTGGTCGGGGTGACGGTCCTCGCGATCATCGCGACGGATTGGCGCGAGGTCGGCGAGCGAATCCACGTCGCGACCGACGAGCTGGCGACGGTCCTGTTCGCTAGCTGGGTGCTGCCGTTCGAAATCGTCGGGGTCCTACTGCTGGCGGCCGTCATCGGGGGTGTGTTCCTCGCCAAGCGTGAGCGGACGGGCGAGGAGCCGCGATGATCCGGGTCTTCCTGGGGACGTTCCTCGCGTCGGTGTTCGTGATCACGCTCGGGATGATCGCCCTGGCGGCCGGTGGCGCCGACTCGCTCGATGCCTACCTCGTCCTCGCGTCGATCCTGTTCGCCATCGGGATGTTCGGCTTTCTGGCCCGGCGCAACGCCATCAGCATGCTGATGGCGATCGAGCTGATGCTCAACGCGGTCAACCTCTCGATCGTGGCGTTCGGCGCGTTCGTGCCCGGCCTCGGGACCTCCGGCTCGGTCATTGCGCTCATGGTCATGGCGGTCGCGGCCGCGGAGGCGACCGTTGGCCTCGCGATCATCATTGCGATCTTCCGGAACAAGAAGACGCCGCTCGTCGACGAATACGACGCGATGAGCCGGTGACCGCGGGCCGATGATCGACCTGTTCATCGCGCTGATCGCGATCCTGCCGCTCGCCGGCTTCGTCATCACCGCGGTCGTCGGCCGCCGGCTCGGCAAGCGGGCCCACCTGATCCCGGTCGGGGCCGTCCTCGTCGCCTGGGCGATGAGCATGGTCGTTGCGTTCCTCGCCCTGACCCATGGCGCGCCGTTCAACGACGAGGCCGCCGGGTTCGGCCACGAAGTCCACCTCTACACCTGGATTCCCGCGGGCGGCTTCGTCGTCGAGGCGGCCTTCTTCGTCGACGCCCTGACCGCCTCCCTGCTCATCGTCGTGACGACGATCGGTCTGCTCGTCCACATCTACTCGATCGGCTACATGAGCCACGACCCGGGCTACTGGCGGTTCTTCGCCTATCTCAACCTGTTCATGTTCTCGATGCTGCTGCTCGTCCTCGCCGACAACTTCCTCGTGGTCTTCGTCGCCTGGGAGCTGGTCGGCCTGTCGAGCTACCTGTTGATCGGGTTCTGGAGAACCAAACGTTCAGCGGCGCTCGCGGCGAAGAAGGCGTTCATCGTCAACCGCGTCGGCGACGTCGGGTTCGCGCTGGGAATCATGCTGATCTTCGTCAGCCTCGACACGCTCAACATTCGCGAGGTCATCGCGCGCATCGGCGAGCTCGATCACGGCCTCATCCTGGCGATCTCGCTGCTGATCTTCGCCGGGGCGATGGGCAAGAGCGCCCAGTTCCCGCTCCACGTCTGGCTGCCCGACGCGATGGAGGGCCCGACGCCGGTGTCGGCCCTAATCCACGCCGCGACGATGGTCAACGCCGGCGTCTATCTCGTGGCCCGGACGAGCCCGATCTTCGCCCACGCCCAGGAGGCGCTCGTCGTCGTCGCAGCGATCGGCATCTTCACCGCGATCCTGGCGGCCTCGATCGCGATGACCCAGACCGACATCAAACGCGTCCTCGCCTACTCCACGCTCAGCCAGCTCGGGTACATGTTCGCGGCCCTCGGCGTCGGCGCCTTCACCGCCGCGATCTTCCATCTCATGACCCACGGCTTCTTCAAGGGCCTGCTGTTCCTCGGCTCCGGGTCCGTCATCCATGCCGTCCACGAGGAGCAGGACATGCGGCGGATGGGAGGTCTCTCGAAGAAGATCCCCATTACCTACGCGACGATGCTCGTCGGCTCGCTGGCGATTTCGGGAATACCGCCCCTGGCCGGCTTCTTCTCGAAGGACGAGATCCTCGGCGAGGCGTTCAAGCTCGGCTTCCCGTGGGTCTGGGCGATCGGCCTCTTCGTGGCCCTCCTGACGGCGTTCTACATGTTCCGGCTCATGGGCCTGACGTTCTGGGGCGAGTTCCGCGGGCCGCGCGAGATCTGGGATCGCATTCATGAGTCGCCGAGCGTGATGACGACGCCGCTCATCCTGCTGGCAATCCCGTCGGCATTGCTGGGGTTGATCCTGGGCCTGCCGCTCGGGGCGAGCCTGATCCACCACTGGCTCGAACCGATCTTCCACGAGTCGGTCGAGGTCCTTCACCATGCCGAGGCCGAGTACCAGCTGTTCGGGATCGACGGCGCACTGATCGGCGCGAGCGTCGCGGTGGCCGCAATCGGAATCGCCCTGGCGTGGCGCCTGTTCGGCGCCGAGATCGGTTCGATCAGGATGCCGCCACGCCCCGAGAGGGTCCAGGCACTCGCCGCTCGCATGCCGTTCCTCTACCGGGCGTCGCTCAACAAGTGGTGGTTCGACGAGCTGTACCACCTGCTGTTCATCGTGATAGGCGGGCGCATCGCGAGCTTCATGTGGTGGTTCGACCGGAACGTCGTCGACGGCTCCGTCAATGACCTGGCGCGGACGACGGTGGGCGCCGGCCGGCGGCTGCAGCGTGTCCAGACCGGGCGAGTCCAGAACTACGCCCTCGGAATCGCCCTCGGGCTCATCGTCATGGCGGGCTCGTTCCTGCTCCTGGCGGGGCAGCAATGAACATCGACTCGATCCCGATCCTGACGATCGTGACGTTCCTGCCGCTCCTGGGCGCGATCGTGGTCGCCGCCTCGCCGGCCCGCTACGCCCGATCGCTCGCGCTCGGGGCCGCCCTGATCACCTGGGTGTTCTCGCTCCTACTCGTGGTCGGCTTCTCTGGGACGCCCCTCCGCAGCGGGCTCTTCCAGTTCGTCGTCGAGGCCGACTGGATCCCGCTGTTCGGCATCCAGTTCAAGCTCGGCGTGGATGGCCTGTCGCTCATCCTCGTCGTCCTGACGACCACCCTGTCGTGGATCTCGATCCTCGCCTCGTTCGGCCCGATCAAGGAGCGGATCAAGGAGTACATGGTCTCCTTCCTCGTCCTCGAGGTCGGGATGATCGGCGTCTTCGTCGCGCTCGACATGTTCCTGTTCTACATCTTCTGGGAGATCGTGCTCGTCCCGATGTACCTGATCATCGGGATCTGGGGCGGAGCGAACCGGATCTACGCGACGATCAAGTTCGTCCTCTACACCCTCATCGGATCGCTGCTTATGCTCGTGGCGATCCTCGCGACGGCGTTCGCCTACCAGGCCGCCCACGCGGGCTCGTGGACGGGGGCCTTTGACTTCGAGCAGCTCCGTCAGTTCGCAGCGACCACGGGCTTCGCGAGCGGCCTTCAGCTGGCGGCCTTCCTCGCGTTCTTCCTCGCATTCGCGATCAAGGTCCCGATGTTCCCGTTCCACACCTGGCTGCCGGACGCGCACGTCGAGGCGCCGACGGCGGGCTCCGTCATCCTCGCCGCGATCCTGCTCAAGCTGGGCGCCTACGGCTTCATCCGGTTCGCCCTACCGCTGTTCCCGGACGCTGCCCATACGTTCGCGCCGGCGATCATCGTCCTGAGCCTCATCGCGATCATCTACGGCGCGATAGTGGCCCTCGTTCAGCCTGACCTGAAGAAGCTCGTTGCCTACAGCTCGGTCAGCCACATGGGGTTTGTGACGCTCGGAATCTTTGTCTTCAACGAGCAGGGGATGCAGGGCGCGATCCTCCAGATGGTCAACCACGGCCTCATCACCGGGGCGCTCTTCCTGCTGGTCGGCGTCATCTACGAGCGGACCCACGACCGGACGATCGCGAAGATGGGCGGAGTCGCCGGGGTGATGCCCGTCTACGCCGCGGCGCTCGGATTCTTCGTCTTCGCCTCGGCCGGCCTGCCCGGCCTGTCGGGCTTCGTCGGCGAGTTCCTGGCCCTGGTCGGGGCGTTCGCATTCAGCCCCGCGGTGGCGGCGGTTGCTACGTTCTGCATGATCCTCGCCGCCGCGTACCTGCTGTGGATGTACCAGCGGGTCGCGTTCGGCGAGCTGTCCGACTTCCTCCGCGGTCTCGGCCACCATCTGACCGACATGACGCCCACGGAGATCCTCACCCTCGCACCCCTCGGCGCCCTCGTCGTCGTTTTCGGGATCGCGCCGGGCCTTCTCCTCGATCTCGTCCAGGGCTCCGTGGTCAACGTCGTCAATGACGTGGCCACCGGCGCCCCGATCCCGCTCGCGCCGGAGGTGGGCCTCGTCGCGATCGCCATCCCGATCGCCTACGTCGTGATCCGGATGATCTACCTCGGCTACGCCGAAACGCGAGAGCCACTCGAAGCCGGCGGAGCCGCCCGATGACCGAGCACGATCTCGCGATCATCGCCCCGCTCGTCGCCGCGATCGCCGTCGCGATCGCGGTCCTGCTCGTCGACCTCATCCTGCCCGGCCGCCCAGACGCCGCGGTCGCGGTCGCCCTGGGTGGCCTCGTGATCGTGGCCGCGGCGACGATCGTCGCGAATGGCAACCCGGGTGACGCGTTCGACGGGGCTTACCGGGTCGACCCGCTGACGACGTTCCTCGACCTGCTCTTCGTCTCGATCGTCGGCCTGACGATCGTCTTCGCGCCGGACTATCTCGAGCCACGCGGCCTGCCGGTCGCCGAGTTCGCCGTTGTGCTCATGTTCGCCATGACCGGGGCGATGCTTCTCGCCGCCTCGACAGACCTGCTGCTGCTCTTCCTGGGGCTCGAGCTCATGGTCCTGCCGGGCTACATGCTGGCCGGCTATCACAAGACGGACGGCTACTCGACCGAGGGCGCGATCAAGTACTTCCTGCTCGGATCGTTCAGCTCGGCGATCTTCCTGTTCGGGCTAGCCTTCGTCTGGGGCCTGACCGGGACGACGCGGGTCGACGGCGTGGCGGATGCGCTGCTGGGTGTGGCAGCCGGGACCCTAGCCTTCTCGCCCGGCCTGGCGATGGGCCTCGCGTTCATGACGACCGGAGTTGCCTTCAAGATCGCCGCCGTGCCATTCCACTACTGGACGCCCGACGCGTACCAGGGCTCGCCGACACCGGTCACCGGCTACCTCTCGGTCGGCCCCAAGATCGGCGCCTTCGCGCTGATCATCCGCCTGTTCGTCGAGGCGCTCGGCCCGCTCAAGGCCGACTGGCTGCCGGTCGTCATCGTCCTGGCGACGCTGACGATGACGCTCGGCAACCTCGTCGCCCTGACCCAGGACAATGTCAAGCGGATGCTCGCCTACAGCTCGATCGCGCATACCGGCTACATGCTGGTGGGCCTGGCTGCATTCGCCGGAGGCCAGCAGCTGGGCCTCGAGGGTCTGCTCTTTTACGGCGCGGCCTATACGTTCATGAATCTCGGGGCGTTTGCTGTCGTCGCCGCGCTCCAGAAGCGGGCGGGAGTGACGTCAAGCCTCGACACGTTCGCTGGGCTCGGGCGACGCGAGCCGCTCCTCGGCATCCTCATGACGCTCTTCCTGCTGTCGCTGACCGGCATTCCGCCGACGGCGGGGTTCTTCGCCAAGGCGATCGTGATCATCGCCGCGGTCCAGGCCGGCGGGTGGGTCGGGTTCCTCGCGGTCATCATGATGCTGAACGCCGCGGCGGCCGCGTTCTACTACCTCCGTGTCGTGGTGTACATGTTCATGCGCGACCCGACGAGCCACGTCTCGCCTCTTCGACACGGCCGGCTCCTGTGGGGTGGCCTGGCGGTGACGACCTCGTTGACGATCCTGTTCGGGTTCTTCCCGGGGTTGATCCTCGACATCATCGGGCAGGCTGCGGCGGCCGTCAGCGGGTAGCGGCCGCCCACGGAGGGAGCGACCATAACCTAGGGCGTGACATCGACGCCGGGCATGATCTTGCCGAGCCCGCGGGCCATGATGTCGGGGCCGATCCCGCCGAGGGCACCGTCCTGCACGACGCCGTCCTTGTCGACCCAGTAGTGCACGGGAAGGCCGAACGCGCCCCAGGCGCGCTGAGCGTCGCCGTCCGTGTCCAGGCCCAGCGGGAACGTCGCGTTCAGGCTCTGGGCAAACGCCGCGACCGCCCCTTCCTCCTCGCGGATGTCGATGGCGAGGACAACCAGGCCCTGTTCCGAGTAGCGAGCCGCGAACCCGTTCATCAGGGGGAACTCATCCAGGCACGGGACGCAGGTCGTCTGCATGAAGTTGATCCACACGGGCTGGCCCTTGAGGACCGTGAGATCGATCGTTCCGCCGCCGACCTGGGGAACGACGAGCGCCGGGGCAGGCTGGCCGATATGGAAGTTGGCGATCTCGCCGGAGCCTCCGCTCCCCTCCGGCGACGACGAGCCGCCCGATGGGATGGCGGTCGCGACGGGCGTTGTGCTGGCTGCCGCTACGGGCGAGGCCGACGACGCCCCAGCGGATGGGCCGGGCCGGCCGGGATCGGGTCCGACGAAGATGAAGGCGACCAGGAGCACGAACGCGACGACGACGCCGGCTACGAGGCCTGCGGCGATCGATAGCCGGGATCCCATCCCGGGCAGGGTACCAGTACATGCGGGCCACGGGCGCATCGGCGGACGCGCTGCTAGGATGCCGATCCCGTGGGAAGGCTCTCCAACTCGCTTCGCAGCCGCCTCCTGCCGGCGATTCTTACCGCGACCGGTGTGTCGCTCATCGCCGGCGGTCTGTTGTCGTACACGGGCGCCGCCGGGCTCCCCGCGCCGTCGGCCTCGCCGACGATCGTGGCGATCGCCCCGACGCCCACCTTCACCCTCCCGACCTTCCCTCCCGAGTCGGCCTCACCGCCACCACCTAGCGCTTCCCCGACCGCCGTGGTCGATCGGGTCGCCACCCGGGTCGTCGTGCCGGCGTTGCGAATCGACTTGCCGGTGATCAAGCCCGCCGGCGGCTCGGACGCCTATCCCCAGTGCGATGTCGCGATGTACATCCAGGCCCCGCTCCGCCAGCCCGGCCAGGGCGGGGCGACGTATCTCTACGCCCACGCGCGTGATGGGATGTTCGGGCCGATCTACGAACTGGCCATCGTGAAGAAGCGCCCAAACACGATGAAGGGGATGCTGGTCGAGGTCTACACGAGCGACGACCTGCTCTTCTCGTACCAGGTCACCGAGGTCCGGCTCCACCAGCTGAACCTGACCGACGCGGTCAATGCGACGAGCGAGGAGATGTGGCTCCAGACCTCGGAGGGGCCGAAGGGAACGCCCGGCAAGACGCAGCTCAAGGCGATCCCGATCGGCCTGCCACTGCCGGCCGACCACGCCGCCGCTCATCCGGTCGCGAAGCCAGTGAACTGCGGCTAGACGGGGCCGCGCCGCGTCGCGGCCCGCATCAGATCCAGTCGATCCGGCGGAGGACGACGACGGCGACGCCGGCCCCCACGAGCGATGCCAGCGAGACGATCCAGAATCCGATGCCCTCCTGGCCGGCGAAGGCGGGCGTCGCCTCGCTCATTCCGAAGATGCCGCCTATGGCCCCGATCCCGGCCAGGATGACCGTAACACCGGTCAGGCGCTTCATGATCCGCGACAGGTTGTTGTTGATCGTCGAGAGGTAGATGTCGAGCGTGCCGCCGACGAGCTCCCGGTAGTTGTCCAGCTCATCGGTCACCCGGATCAGGTGGTCGTAGACGTCGCGGAAATAAACCACGTGCGATTCCGCGACCGCGGCGACCTCGCGGTTCGTCAACTGGTTGAAGATCTCCCGCGCCGGCGATGTGGCTCGGCGGATCGCCAGGAGCTCGCGCTTCAGGACGAAGAGGCGTTGGAGCGACCAATCGGACGCCGATTCGAGGACCCGGTCCTGGAGCTCGTCGATCTCCTCGGCCAGGCGGTCGAGCACCGGGAAGTAGCCGTCGACGACGTAATCGGCCAAGACATAGAGGAGGAAGTCGGTTCCCCTCTTCATAACCGGCGCGGTGCCGGCCCGCATCGGCCCGATCGATCGCAGATCGCACTCTGGCCCGTGGACGCTCAGGAGGAACCGGGGGCCGAGGACGAAGTCGATCTCGGCGGTCTCGACCTCACCGCCGAAGTGGAGCATGAACAGGACGATGTGCACGACGTCGTCGAAGGTCTCGACCTTCGCCCGCTGGTTGCGCTCGACGATGTCCTCGGCGATCAGCGGGTGGAGACCGAGAGCCTCGGCAATCGGCCGGACACGCTCGGCGGACGGATCGATGGCGTCGACCCATACCCGAGCGTCAGGTTCGGCGAGGATCGCGGCCAGCGACGCGACGTCGACGGTCTCGGTCGTGCCGGACGGGCGCCAGGCGATGATCCTGACGTCGACGACGTCAGAGGGCGGTCGTGGGTCGCCGCTCGTCGCTGCCATCCGGATCTGGCCCTCCCGCGATCGCCGAGCCACGGGCGGCGCGGTCGGTCGCCAGCATACGCGCACGATTGCCGAGGGCGAGGCCCGGCGGGATCGCGACGAGCGTGACAACACCCGCGGCGACGAAGAGCCCGATGAGGATCGTTGACGCCTCATTCGCGGCCCAGCGCTCGAGCGCCTCGACCACGAGCCCATCCCGGAGCGGTCGGTCGCGAAGCTCCGCCGGGATGACCGCCTTCCAGCCATCGGGTACCGCAAACAGCTCGTCGTACAGGCGGTCGATCGTCGTCGACCCATAAGCGGTCAGCACCGCCACGCCGATCGCCATGCCGATCATCCGGGCGACGGTCACGGTCGCCGACGCCATCCCGAACGATGCTCGGCCGGCGACTTCGACGGCCGCGGTGGAGCGGGGCGTGACGGTCAGGCCGAAGCCCAGCCCGAAGATCCCCAGGGCGAGGGCAACCTCAGCGAGATCGACCTGGGGCGTCCAGCGGGCCATCCAGACCAGCGAGCCGGCGCTCAGCACGAGTCCGATGAGGGTGACGAGGCGGAGCGACAGGAACCGGACCGCGAAGCCAGATACCAGCGCCCCGAGCGCCGTTGCAGCGGCCAACGCCCCGAGGGCGAAACGCTGCTGGTCGGGGCCGCCGTACAGGACCCGGTCGACGAAGACCGCTCCGCCGATGATCGCCGTGGCAAATGCGTAGCCGGTCAGCAGGGAGACCAGCGCAGCCGACGAGAACGTGAGGCGGCGGAACAGCCTGGGATCCAAGAAGGGATCCGCGAGCCGGAAGCCCCGGACGATGGTCACGAGCGTCCCGACGACGGCGATGAACGCGAGCAGGGCGGCGACCAGCGCCGGGTTCGGCCCACCGAGGTCACGGCTGCCGATCAGGGTGATGGCGCCCAGCCCAGCGCCGAGCGCGACGCTCCAGACGGCCGCCCCGAGGACGTCGATCCCGCCCTTCCGCCGAGGCGTTTCCCAGCCGGACGACGCCGCCCAGGCGACGAGGAGCGCGGCGAGGCCGATCGGGATGTTGAGATAGAAGACCCAGCGCCAGGCGGGCGCCAGTACATCGCGGATGGGGTCGTCGGAGGCGACGCGGGCGGCCGTCAGGGCCCCGTCGATGTCTAGCCCGCCGAGGATCGCGGCGCCGGCGAACGGCCCGGCCGCCATGCCGAGAAAGGTCAGCGCGCCGATGACACCGAGCGCTCGGGGTCGCGCGTGCCCCGAGAACAGGTGCGACGCCGCGGCCGTCCCGACCGGTACGAGGATTCCGCCGCCGATGCCCTGGATGACGCGCCCGATGATCAGCTCGTCCAGGTTCTGCCCGCGACCCGCGACAAGCGACCCGCCGATGAAGATCACGAGACCCGCGAGAAAGAGGCGTCGAGCGCCCCATACGTCCGCGAGGCGGCCCGCCAGCGGCATCGTGACGACGTACGCGAGCAGATACCCGTTCACGATCCACGAGGCGCGGCGGAGCTCGGAAAAGGCGGTCTGACCAGGACGATCGGGGTTCGCGACGACAAGATCGTTGATGATCGTCGGCAGGGCGACGGCCGTGATCATCAGCTCGAGGCCGGCCAGGAAGACACCGGCGCTGAGAACGGCCAACAGCGCGTATGCAGAGCCCCGGGACATCGGCGAAGCGTACACGGGCTCCCGCGCGGTGGCCGCGCCGTGGCCGGGTCCATGATTACGGGCATGAGCGCCGAGATCCTGGCGTCCACCGAACAGAAGATGAAACGAACGCTCGACGCGATGGAGCGGGATTTCCAGCGTGTCCGCACCGGCGGCGCATCGGCGTCACTGATCGACGCCATCCATGTCGACCATCAGGGCCAGCGCGTACGACTCGTCGAGCTGGCGACGATCACGATCCCCGACCCGCGCCAGATCGTGATCCGGCCGTGGGACCCGAAAAGCCTCCGATCGATCGGCACGGCGATCAGCCAGAGCAGGATCGGGCTCACGCCGACGATCGACGGGTCCACGATTTGGCTCTATGTTCCGGCCCTATCCGAGGAGCGCCGTCGAGAGCTCGTCGGCCTCGTTCATAAGCGCATGGACCAGGCTCGCGTCGAGATCCGGGCCGTGCGTCACGAGGCCCTTGCCGCGGTCCGCACACGGGATCCAAAGCGGCCCGTCGCCTCGGACGACGTCCATCGCGAGACGGCCCTCCTGCAGCGAATGACGGACCGATTCATCGGCGAGATCGATCGCCTCGGTCACATCAAGGAGGAGAGCGTCCTCCGGCTATGACGTGGGCGCCACGAGCTCGCAGTCCGGCGTGGTGCAGAGTTCCAGCCCCAGCTGAGCCAGCCCTTCGGCCAGCGGCGTGAACCCCAGCCATCCGCCGAAGCTCCGGCTCGAGACCCCGGCCGGGATTCCGCGGACGAGGACGGCACCGCCCGAATCTCCGACGCCGACCTTGATTCGCGCGCCGACCATGCACGGGAAGAAGGCACCGTCCTCCGGGTGGAGATACCTGCCCTTCTCGGTCACGTTCCCGCTCCGGTAGGTGTTGCGCCCATCGATCTCGGCGAGGTCACCGATCGCGATGTCGTCGCAGGCGAGCGGCTGCGTGTCGGGCGCAATGACCCGGTAGCCGGCCGTGCCGAAGTCCACGACGTTGAGGTGTCCCCACGGAATGCGGTCCTGGGCAACCACGAGGTAGTTGATGTCCGACGAGGCGCAGGTGTGGCCCTCGTAGGGGCAGGTCGCATCCTGGGCGGCCGGTCCGAAGACGCCGCGAACTGTGACGCCATCGTCGTCGTAAGCCGTTGTGCCCTCGTTCGTGCAGTGGCCCGTGGACGTCAGGACGATCGTCTCGCCGAGGCGCGCGTAGAACCCGCCGGCGCACGCGCCCCAGAGCTGCTGACCGGCGAGGACCGGCGGGTCGTACACGGGCGTGGTTCGCCGCGGAGCGCTGACGGCCCGCTCGATTGAGAGGACACCGATCACAACGGCCATGACCGACCAAGAGGACAATCAGGAAATGAATCCGGCGAAGACGTGGAGTTCCCGAGCGCGCCGGTTTGGTGCTCACCTCACGATCGTGCGGCATCGCCGCCGACGTCCCGTCAGCTACCGGCGAGCTGCTTCAACCAGCCCACCGAGAAGAGGGCCATGGCGCCCCACGTCATGACGACAATCCCGAGGCGGCCGGCAAACACCGCGGTGCGCCAGCGCATGGGTGGATCGACGGCAGGCAACGTCTCGATCGCCCGACGCCAGGGCTCCATGAGGCGTTCGTAGGCGATCAGCGGTAGCCGGTCCCGCAGCGCGGTCGCGATGATCGGGACGATGAGGGCATTGCGGGCCTCGGGCTCAGTCGGCGCAGCCAAGGGCCCCGTGAGGTAGGGGATGGACGCGAGCGCAGCTAGGCCGAAAGCGATCAGGCCCATGACGGCGAGAAGGTCGTCCCGGCCACCGAGGCCGGCGCCGAGAGCACCGGCGAGGAACGCGATGCAGCCGACCATCGCGACGAGACCGAAGCGATTCCCCCACAACGCCCGGCGTCTGCCCGGCCAGGCAAACGTCGGGGTCAGCTCGCGTGCAGTGGCGGCTTCGCCAAGTCGAATCAGGAGGTCAGCGAACGACAGGGCGGCTTGTGTGTCCAGTTCAATCGCCAATTTGGCGGATTCGAGCGCCCCGTCGTACGCGAGTTCGGCCGGATGACGTCCAATCGAGTTGAACTCCCGACTCGCAGCCGACCGCCACTCTCTGCCGGTCGTGGGCTGGCCACCCTGCAGCGCCGCAGTCCACATCGCCAGCCGCCGAACGTCGAGATCCGTCAGCGACGTGAACTCGGCGACGAATCGCATTGACGACTCAGGAACCGCACGATCCGTCACGTCGCTATCGCCCATTGGCCCAGCCTAGCGCCTCGTCGAATGCCCACCAACGCCCGGTTGACACGCGGCGGCCGAAAGGAATAGCATCAACTTCCGTTGATATAAACCGTCGTTGATGCGACGCGTTCGCCGACTCGGAGATCGCCCCTGTCCCCCTCTCCCGCCCGTATCCGTTCGACCATTGCCTCGGTTGTCGACCAGCCCGACGAGCTCCGCGAGCTGCGGATCGTCCACAAGGCACTTGCCGACGTCAATCGGCTCCGCATCGTCAAGCGCCTCGCGTACGGTGACGCCTCGGTGACGGACCTCATCGAGGAGGTCGGGCTGTCCCAGCCGCTTGTCAGCTGGCATATTGGGCGGCTGCGGGCCGCTGGCCTCGTCGCGACCCGCCGGAACGGCCGCGAGACGACGTGCAGCCTCCGTCCCGAGGCGTTCGAGGCCTTCGTGGCCCGCGAGCGAGCGATCCTCGGTCTGGCTGCCGCCCCGGCAGCAGGTACGCCCCGGAGCGCCGCGTCTTGAGCGGGTCGATCGTCAGCCCGGAGCTCCGCCAGCGCATCCGCGGCCTCGCCACGCCGATCGCCGTCGGCTTCGGGCGTCTGGGGCTGACGCCGAACCACTTGACGCTGATCGGCTTCGGCATCGCGATCGTCGCTGCACTCGCGGCCGCCGCGCAGTCCTGGGTCCTCGCCGGCGTCCTCGTCCTGTTCGGCGGCGTCTTCGACCTGTTCGACGGTGCGCTCGCGAGGGCGACCGGCAAGGCGTCGAAGCTCGGTGCGTTCATGGACTCGGTCTTCGACCGCTGGGGCGAGGGCGTCGTCTACATCGGGATCGCGTTCGGCTGCATCGGCCAATTCGCCGTCGGCGCGGCGCTCGCGACGGCGGCTCTCGCCTCGGCGTTCATGGTCAGCTACGCGCGGGCGAAGTCGGAGGGCCTCGGCTTCACCGAAGGCACCGGCATGGCCGCGATCGGCCTCGCTCCGCGCGAGGTCCGGATCGTCATCCTGACGATCGGCCTCATCCTGGCCGGCGCCCTCGGCGGCGTCTACGTCGTCAGCAGCGGCGCGATCGCGCTGACCGCTTCACTCGGCCTCATCACCGTCCTCGCGTCCATCACCGTCATCCAGCGAATCGTCCACGTCGTCCGTCAACCGATCCCGGAGGAGAACCAGTGAGCAGCAACGGAAGCACCGGCGGGAACGCCACCAACGGCCATCGGCCGGGCAAGAAGATTCGCGTCGCGATCGTCGGCGTCGGCAACTGCGCCAGCAGCCTCGTCCAGGGCCGCTACTACTACCAGAACGCCAAGCCGACGGACTTCGTCCCCGGCCTGATGCATGTCGATCTCGGCGGCTATCACGTCAGCGACATCGAGTTCGTCGCCGCCTTCGACATCGACAAGAACAAGGTCGGCAAGGACCTGTCCGAGGCGATCTACACGAAGCCGAACAACACGTTCGTCTTCCAGCAGGTCCAGAAGCTCGACGTCCCCGTCGATCGGGGGATGACCCACGACGGGCTCGGCAAGTACCTCAGCCAGATCATCGAGAAGGCGCCCGGCCCGACCGCCGACGTCGTCGGCATCCTCAGGGAGCGCAAGGTCGACGTCATGGTCTCGTATCTCCCCGTCGGGAGCGAGGAAGCGACGAAGTGGTACGTCGAGCAGGCCCTCAAGGCCGGTGTCGGGTTCATCAACGCGATCCCGGTCTTCATCGGCCGCGAGCCGTACTGGCAGCGCCGCTTCGCCGAGGAGGGCCTGCCAGTCATCGGCGACGACATCAAGAGCCAGGTCGGCGCGACGATCAGTCATCGCGTCCTGACTCGCCTCTTCATGGATCGCGGCGTTCGGCTCGATCGGACGTACCAGCTGAACTTCGGCGGCAACACCGACTTCCTCAACATGCTCGAGCGCGAGCGGCTGGAGTCGAAAAAGATCTCGAAGACCAATGCCGTCAC
This sequence comes from uncultured Chloroflexia bacterium, assembly GCA_963720315.1. Lineage (GTDB taxonomy): Bacteria > Chloroflexota > Limnocylindria > Limnocylindrales > CSP1-4 > CF-46. The sequence continues at coordinate 381,865 of CAVRFC010000005.1, read as the reverse complement.
CTCGATGCTCGACTACGAGATGGATCCGGATAACGTCCACGTCGGGCCAAGTGACCACGTGCCGTGGCTCCAGGACCGCAAGTGGTGCTACATCCGGATGGAAGGGACGACCTTCGGCGATGTCCCGCTCAACGCCGAGCTCAAGCTCGAGGTCTGGGACAGCCCGAACAGCGCCGGCGTCATCACCGACGCGATCCGCTGCCTGAAGCTAGGCCTGGATCGCGGGCTCAAGGGCACCCTCGTCGGCCCGTCGAGCTACTTCATGAAGTCGCCCCCGATCCAGATCCATGACGACATCGCCCACCAACGCGTCGAGGCGTTCATCCGGGGCGAGGACAACGAGACGCTCGTGGGCACGGAGAACCTGACCAAACAGCAACTCAAGAAGCTGGCGACTACCGCTCCCGCCAAGGTGAAGGCGGCGGCTGCCGCAGCCCGGTGACGGGCGCGAAACGGGGCCTCGACGCTCCGCACCGGCGCGTCGAACGGAGCGACCAGCGCGGGCCGCGCATCCTCGAGAAGATCGCGGTCCGGGCCTACGCGGCGGCGACGTGGGTCGTGGCCCACGTACCCGAGCGACTGTCGCGCTGGGTGATTGGAACGGGCTCGCAGGCCGGCTACCTATTCCTGCCGACGAAGCGACGCTGGTCGAACGCGAACTTCGGTCACGTTGTCGGGCTACCGCCGGATCATCCGCGGGTCCGCCGCCTCGCCCTTGGCGCCTACCGCGAATACGCCCGCTACCTCGTCGAGGTCATGCACCTGGAGACCCAGTCGGCCGAAGAGGCAGGGGCAAAGGTGATCCAGGCCGATCTCGATCACATCGAAAGGGCCTGGCGTGGGTCGCGAGGCGGGCTGATCTTCGCCCTTGGGCACGTCGGCAACAACGACGCTGTTGCGGCGGCTGTCGCGCGTCGAGGCTGGCCGATCAACGTCGTGGCCGACGATTCCACCTTCCCCGAGATGTTCGAGCGCTTACGCCGCGTGCGCGAGGCGTGGGGCGCCCACGTCATTCCGTGGCGGAATCTCCGCGAGATCTACGCGGTTCTGCGGCGCCGGGAGATGCTCGGCCTGCTGGTCGACTGGGGCTACCGCTCCGACGGAATCCCGGTCAAGCTCTTCGGCGCGTGGACGACGCTGCCGGCAGGTCCGGCGACGCTCGCGGCAAAGACCGGCTCGCGGATCCTCCCGGTTGCGATCCGCCGGACGCCGGAAGGCCTGTTCCACGTCTCGTATGCGCCAACCATCGAGGTCGCCTCCAGCTCGCCGGCGGATCTCCAACGGGCCACCCAGGCAGTCGCCGATTCCCTGGCGGAGACTGTAGCCGCAGCACCCCAGCAGTGGTACAGCTTCAAGCCGATGTGGCCGCAGACCGAGCAGGAATCGGCAGACCTCGAGCGGCGCGCAGCCGCAATGCTGGCGAACAAAGGTTCGCGCGACGGACGGTCGCGGGCTCCCGAGCGCAGCGACGGGGAGGCTGTGTCCGACGCGGGCGCACCATGGCCGGAGGCCTCTGGGGCGTGACGGACATGGACGTCGGCACCTCGCCGTCAGGGCGGGAGCGAGCCAACGAACCGGTCCCGTCGAGGCCCGGCCTCGACACCGTGCGCCGAACGGCGCGGGCGGCGATCGAGAACCGCGCGGCGGACCCCGGGACCATCGTCCAGCGCGTCCGGGCGGCCGCCCTGTCGGCGATCTCGTGGGCGGCCTGCCGACTTCCCGAAGGGCCGCAGCTCGCCATCGCCGAGCTCGTGGGGCGCACCGCATACCGTGCATCGCCCGCCCGGGCGGCACGCGTTCGCCGCAACCTCCGTCGAGTTGTCGAGTACTTCGCGACGACCGATCTGGCCACTGATCGAGTCAGCGCGGCAGCGGCCGACCCGCGGGCGCTCGAGCGGCTCGTTCGGGCAGCCTTCCGACACCGTGCCCGCTACTACCTCGAGATCCTGCGCGCCCCCGGACTGGATGCCCGGGTCTTTGACGAGCGCCTCGTACTGGAGAACCCGGATTTCGTCGACGCGGCACTGGCCGGCGACCGGACGGTGATCTTCATTTCCGGCCACCTCGGTCCGATCGAATTGCCAGGGCTCTATCTGGCCCAGCATTCGGGCCGCCGAATCACCGCACCGATGGAGACACTGGGGGATCCGGCCCTCCAGCGCTGGTTCGAACGGACGCGGGCGACGTTCGGGGTCCGGATCGTCGGCCTCCGCGAGGCCCGCCGTGAATTGCTCAGGGAGCTCAGGAGCGGCGAGTCGGTCGGTCTGGTCGCGGACCGTGACATCACGGGTGGTGGCATGGAGGTGCCGTTTTTCGGAGCCCCGGCGCCGCTTCCCGTCGGGCCGGCCTTCCTCGCGACCGAGACGGGCGTGCCGCTCTACCTAGCGACGGTCTGGCGTGTCGGGGCCCGCGGTTACCGCGGCCGCCTCGACGAGATCCCGGTGACCCGCGACGGCGCCCGACGCGATCGAATCGCGGGAACGCTCGCGGCGGTGGCGCGCGGGTTCGAACGCGTGATCGCGAACGCCCCCGAGCAGTGGATGGCCATCTTCTTCCCGATCTGGCCCGACCTCGAGGCGGAGCTCGCTGCCGACCATGCGGCGACAGGTGACGGCCGATGACGACACGGCTCGGCCGGGCCGACCTCCACATCCACACCCTGGCCTCGGACGGCACGTCGGGGATCGTCGAGATCCTCGATCACGTCGAGCGCGCGACCGACCTTGACGTTGTCGCCATCACCGACCATGAGCGCATCGACGCCGCGTTCGCGGCCCGGGTCATGGCCCGCGACCGCGGGCTACGTGCGGAGGTCATCGTCGGCGAGGAGGTCTCTACGCTCGGCGGCCACCTTCTCGGGCTGTTCCTCGAGGAGCGTGTGAGGCCGCTCCGCTCGATGCGAACGACGATCGCTGAGATCCACGAGCAGGGCGGGCTCGCCATCCCCGCCCACCCCCTCGTTCCCTATCCGCTCTGCGCTCAGGGCTGGCTGCTGCGGCGGCTGATCAGCGACCGCGACCCTCGGGTCCGTCCGGACGCGATCGAGGCCTTCAACCCGACGACTCTCGGTCGGCCGTGGCATGCCCGGGTCGTAAACTTCGCCGCGGCGCACGGACTCGCGACGGTCGGCAACAGCGATGCCCACGAGGCCGCAGCGATCGGTGTCGGCTGGACGACGTTTCCAGGCCGAACCGCAGAGGACCTGCGGGCGGCGATCGTCACCGGCACATCGCGCCACCATGGCAGCTTCCTTGGAACCGGCCAGGTCCGGACGTTCGGCCGCCAGCTACGGAAGTACGGCCGCGACGTGGAGGCGGTCGTCCGGGCCCAGGTCCGCCGCGACGGTTCCGGGCGCGATCTCGGCTATCCCGGTGGCCGCCATCGACCGCCGCGGTTCGAGGAGGAGTGGGCGGCCCAACAGGCCCGCGAGGAGCGCCGATCGTGAAGATCGGGCTGGTCTCGCCGTATGTCTATCCGCTGCCCGGCGGCGTGACCCAGCATGTCCGCTACCTGTACGAGAACCTCCGGCTCCGCGGCCACGACGTCAGGATCCTGACGAGCAGCCACGGCCTCCAGCGCGCGTCCGAAGGCGACATCATCCGGATCGGCAAGGGCTTCTCGCTGCCGGTCAATGGCTCCGTCGGCACGATCACGTTGTCGCCGCGGTTCGTGTCCCAGGTCCGGGCGACGCTGGAGCGCGAGCAGTTCGACCTCCTCCACTTCCACGAGCCGTTCGTGCCATTCCTGTCGACGATCCTGCTGCGGCTCTCGACGAGCGTCAACATCGCGACCTTCCATGCGTACGGTGGGTTCTCACCGTCGTACGAGTTCGGCAGCAAGGTGATGAAGGGCGAGGCCGCCCGGCTACACGGCCGGATCGCGGTGAGCGGCGCGGCGAAGCACTTCATCGATCGCTACTTTCCCGGCGAGTACAAGGTGATTCCGAACGGCGTCGATGTCGACCGCTTCCAGCGGGCGGTCCCGATCGCGCGCTGGCAGGACGGCAAGCGGAACATCCTGTTCGTCGGACGGCACGAGCCGCGAAAGGGCCTCCTCGAGCTGCTCAAGGCCCACCGTATCCTTCGCAAGACGGGCTGCGACTGCCGGCTCCTGATCGTCGGGACCGGTCCGCTCGGGCGCGAGGCCCGGCGATACGTCGCGACGCGGCGCCTCCAGGGCGTCGAGTTCCTGGGCCGCGTGAGCGACAACGAGAAGGCCCAGCTGTTCCGGACCGCCGACGTCTATGTCTCGCCCGCGACCGGTGGCGAATTGTTCGGGATCGTCCTGCTCGAGGCAATGGCGGCCGGCACGCCGATCGTCGCCTCCGACATCCACGGCTACAAGGGCGTCGTCCGGCGTGGGCGGGAAGCGCTCCTCGTCCCGCCCCGGGAGCCGAAGGAGATCGCCGCTGCCGTTGGGCGCCTCCTCCGGGACGACCAGCTTCGGGCCGAGATGGGTCAGGCCGGCGTCGCGAGGGCCCAGGAATTCAGCTGGCAGCGGGTGACCCGCAAAGTCGACGACTACTACGGGGTCGTTATCCGACGGCTCGCGGCGCGCGGTGACCTGCCGGCCGGCTTCTCCGCCCCGATCCCGCCGTCGCCGCGGCCGGCGGCTTCGACAAGCCCCGTCCTGGGCGTGCCTGTCGAACGGGTCGAGGGCCCGGTCGAGTCGGTCCGCTAGCCGCCCGGTCGAGTCGGTCCGCTAGCCGCCGGGAGCCTCTTGCCCGAGTCCGGCCGCGGCGTCGAGCTCGTCGGCCTCCCGCTCGGCAAGCGCAATTCGCCAGACCCAGGCCGAGTAGGCCAGGACGATGCACAACAGGGTCAGCGCCACGGCGAGGATCGCCGGGATCGTATCGATGACCTTGACCCCTGTCGCCACCGTCTCTCGGAGTTTCGGGAATTGGAAGGCGTAGACCCAGGTCGGCAGGATCCCCTGGTAGGCGTTGGCCACCACCCCGGGAAGCGGCAGCGCCGAGATGTTCGGGTAGAAGACGAGGAACCAGCTGACAACCGCGGTCACGAGACCGATCACGAACCGCCGCGCGTCTCGCGCGGTCGCCACGAACAAGGCAAGCAAGACGAGCGGCAGCCCGAAGATGATGGCCACCGGCTCGACCGGGATCGACGTCAACGTCACGAGCGGCGTCACGGGCACGAGCCGGACGAGCAGCAGTCCGAGGAGAGCCGCCCCGGCGGTGACGCCGAGCGGGACGAGCTGACCAACGGAGCCGTCACCGCCGCGCCCGATGTCGAGCGATGACAGCTGGCGCAGGAACACGAGAATCGCGACACAGACGACGACCCCCAGGACGAGCGTCTGGGCCGTCAGGACGAACTCCGGGATGAGCGGCGGGCAGACCTGCGAGTTCGGGACGGCTCGTTCGACGCCGACGAATGCGCACAGGGGCCGGTCGAAGAGCCAGAGCAGGGCCGGGCCCATCACGGCCACTCCTGCCGAGACCCGCGCCAGGAGCCAGATCCGCCTCGAGGTGCCATGCCAGAGCTCCGCGGCGAAATAGGCCAGCGCGAGGATCACGAATGGCAGGCTCGTGTAGTAGTGGTACTGGAATGCGGGCCGATCGATGCGGACCCACGAGACCCACTGGCAGGCAAAGGCGATGACAATGAGGGCCAGCGCAAGGCTCCGCCGGGCGTAGGCCTGCCACGCAACGAAGGCGAGCGCCGGAACGCCCAGCCACCAGATGACGAGATTGCCCGAGTCGTAGATCGCGGCAATCGTGGCGCCGGCGAATCCCTCCTGGTAGAACCAGACCGGCTTCAGGTCGAACGGCCAGGCCCACCACGGCGACGAGGCCGCGTGGCCATCGGTCAGGTTGTTGTGGTAGTCGTACATCTGCCGCGTCAGGTCGATCAGCGTCTGGCCCTCGTGGCCCGGCGGCCAGGATGCGGTGATCCGGTGGCCCTCGACGAATGCCCAAGGGATGTACGACGCGACGTACAGCCCGAGAGGGATCAGCAGCAGGCAGACGGCCATCCAGGCGATCGGCAGCCCGAGCAGTGCCCCTGGGCGGAGCCAGTCTGCGCGCGGTGGCGGAGCCGGGGGCGGCAGGAGGGCCGCCGGGTCTGTCGGGTCACGGGGCGGGGCGAACGGGCCGAAGCCGGCCCGACCGGCCAGCACGAACGCGCCGTAGACCACGAGGGAGAGAGACACGAGGGCGGCCGCCACATGGAGCGGGGTGAGGACCAGCGACACCTCGCTCGCGATCTGGGGCAGCGGGACGCCGACGAGCTGGTTTCCGGCCCGGCCCAGGCCGATGGCGGCGAGGGCGATGATTCCGCCGAGGGCCGCCGGCGCACCGACGGCGAAGCGCGTCTCATCGTCGGACCAGGCGATCGGATGAAGGATGTTGACCACCACGGCGATCGCCGTCAGGCCGACCATGATCGCGACGAACGGGAGGTTGCCGAGCCCCGAGTTCGCTGGGACTGCGAGGGCGAGGTGGCCGAGAACGGCGGTCATCGCGATCAGCGCCGCGATGAGGACCAGCCGGCCGAGGGCGCTCCGTACCAGGACGAGGATCCCCAGTCCGCCGATCGCATACAGCGCAACCCATTTCGAAGCCAGGGCCAGCCCCAGGAAGGCACCGATCGCCGGCATGGCGATCCAGAATGCCCCCCGCCAGCGCCAGGCCCCAGTCCAGATCGCCGCGAACACGGCATACGCTGCCATGATCCCCAGCCCCACGTACGCGTCGTTCATCCCGATCCGCGACTGGACGAAGAGCATCCCCTCGGCGATGGCGAAGATGCCGACGAGCACGCCGACCTCTCGGCGCCGGAACAGGATCCGCGCCAGGAGATAGACAAGGCCCGCCATCAGCGCCCCGGCGATGACGCCAGGCAGGCGCCAGGCGAACGCATGCTTGCCGATCTCGACGCTCGCGACCTGTCCGTCGCCGGCGAATGCGAGGATCTGCTGGCGGTCGGTGCTGGGGTATGCCTGGGCGACATCGACGGCCCAGGCCGACGGCTCGAACGGCAGGGTGGCATCGGCGAAGACGGCATTGGCATGCGGCTCGATCACGTAGATCGTCCAGCCGCTGCCGTCGGTGGTCGGCCCCAGGACATGGACCATCTGGGACGCCTCATCCCAGGCGACGCGGCTGCCCGTGACCGGGAACGGAAGCGTCCGCTGGAGGGCGGGCCCGTTCTTCGCGGGATCGCCTCCGACGGCGATGATCGCGACGCCTCCGGGATCGCCCTCGGCGGCCCCGTCGGTCGTTACATAGAGCTTCGCGTCGTCGATGCCGACGTGGGCGAGGCCGTGGGCGCCTCCGTCGATCTCAGTCGAGGTCACGACATCGCCTGTTGCCGCGGCGACGAACGTCACGCCGTCGGCGGTCGCGATCGCCACGCGCGGCAGCGTCTCGACGGTCAGACCGGCGAGCCGGCCGTCGGCGATCGCCATGTCGACGTTGGCTTTCTGGTCGACGCCGCCGATCCCGGCCACAACGGTCGACTCGGCGGTTGAGCGGAGGCGGGTCTCGTACGTCGCAGCGTCCCCGCCGAGCAGGTCGGCCAGGACACGAGCCGCGGCGGCGGGGTCTTCAACGGCGCCCGCGAGAGCCGACACCGCGGGCCCGCTCCCACCGGGCGCAAACCCGGCGATCCCGGCGAGTTCGATCGTGTCGATCGGCTCCGCCGAAGCCGTATCGAGCGTCGTGAGCCGGTCGTCGTCGGTGGCGACGAGCAGCGACTGGCCGTCGTCCGTCGCGTACATCTGACGAATCGACCCGTCCACCTGGCCAAAGGCCTGCGGGCCCCCGACCAGCCCGGCCGTCTCGAGGCTGGTGACGCCGTCGAGCGAGTAGAGATCGAAGGTGAGGATCTGGCCGTCGGTCGTCCCAATGAAGAGCCGTTGGAGGACCGGGTCGATCGTCAGGGCGACCGCGCCGGGCACGGGTGCGGCGAAGACCGGCTCGCGCGTCTCGAGATCGTATGAACGGAGCTCCGTGCCAGTGACGACGTGGACCCGGTCGCCGGCACGCCCGCCGGGCAGGCTCGGATCGTCCCGCCGCGGTTCGATGAGGGCGTCGCGCACCGGCACGCCCAGGTCGCTCGTGGCGCTGACCCGGTCGTCACCCCATGCGACGAGACCGCCGGCCATCGCGTACTTCGCCAGGTGGGGATGCGTCCACTCGTAGATGTCGTGCGAGATCCCGTAGCGCCAGGCCTGGAGGAACTCCGTTGCCGTCCGCGCGTGGTAGACCTCGTCGAAGTGCATCTGGTACGGCTCGGCGAGCCGGAAAACGCGGAGGCCGAGCGTCGCGACGATGATGATGATGAGGAACCACAGGTCGAGCCGATCGAGGCGCCCGGTGGGCTCGTCGTCGAGCGCCCGCGAGCGATCCGCTCGGAGCGGCCGCTCGTTGAGTCGCGACTTCAGCCAGCCGACGACTCCGACCTCGGCGAACGTCGGGCTCTCGGACCAGGTGGGCAGCGAGGGCTCGGTTGCAGTGAGTGAGGTGGGTCCAGGATCGGCGGGCGCGAAAGCGGCAGCGGTTGCGGCCGAGACGGATGCAGACGCCGCGACCCTCCTTTCCGGCACCACGACCTCCGTGTCCTCCTCGTAGTCTTCGTCGTCGTCGTCTTGATCCGCGATCTCGGCCTCAACCGCCGCCATCGCGGCCGGGCGGAGCTGAAGGAATGCCCAGATGGCGGCCCCGAGATTGGCCAGCGAAACTATGACGACGCCGGCCGTGCTCCGGATCCACGGCCCAATGCCCAGCCAGTCGGTGATCGCCGGGTTGCCGGGGTAGATGGTCGTCAGGACGACATACATGTTGAGGAAGGTCGCCGCCGACAGGACGACGTACGCGAGCAACCACCGTGCTGAGACCGCCGCGAGGATCGCCCCGAGCGCGAAGAACGGGAAGAGATAGCGCTCGTGGACGCGGGTCGGCAGGATGAAGAAGGCGATCGCAAGCAGCGTCACACCGACGAGGATGGTGAGCCGATCCGGGCGCCGGGCGATCGTCGCGCACACGACGACGAAAGCGGCGACGAGGATCGCCGTCCCGATGAGGACCGCCGGGATCGGACCGATCTGGAAGGCCGACTCGCACACGGGCCCGCCCGGGACCGGGTTCTGGATGACCGCGTCGCAGATCCATCCGCCGTTCGCCGCTAGGCCGGTCCCGTCGAGCTCGACCAGGGCCCACGGGTTGTAGGCGTTGACGCTGACGTACGGGTACCCGCCGGCGGTCTTGAAGATCTGCTCGACCAGACCAGACCGCAAACCGCCGTCTCGCAGCTCGACGACGGACAAGCCGAACGGGGCGCAAAGCACGAACGCGGTAAGTAGCCCGACCAGGCCGGTCGTGACGATCCGGATGGGCCGGTCCGTTCGGCGCTCCCATGCTCGCAGGCGGTCTATCAAGCCGGTTCCGCCCGCCGCCACGTCTGTCTCGCCGGCCGGCCAGAGTGCGCGACGGATCGTCACGACGGCGACCACCGGAATGAGAATCCCAAGCTGGGGCTTGATGAGCGCAGCGATCACCGTCCAGACCGCCGCTCGCTCCGGGTGGTCACGCCAGAGCTCGCGGACGCCCAGCAGGAGGAACACGACGCCGAACGAGTCGACCTGGCCCCAGACCACGGAATCGAACCAGCTCACCGGATTGGCGACCGCGATCACCGCCGCCAGGATCGCCGTCCGCCGGCTTGCTCCGAGCTCCTTGGCCATCGACCAGACGAGCCAGCCAATCGCCACGTCGGCGAAGATTGCCGGGAGCTTGATCAGGTCACCGATGCCGCCCGTCGCCTGGCCAAGGAGGCCGACGAGGTAGAGCACGAACAGGTAGCCGGGCGTGTAGTCGTGGAAGCCGGGCCGCTCGTAGAAGCCGTGGAGGCCGTTCGTGGCGAGGTCGCTGGCCCATCCGCGGAAGGATGCGAGATCGAAGTCCAGCCCGGTCCCGGGGTAGGTGTATGCGATGATGAGCCGGAAGGCGAGCGCGGCCGCGAGCACGATGAGGATCGCGCCGACGCCATCCCGCGTCCAGATCATCCGCGTCGGTGCGTCCGCGCCCCGGCTCGACCCGCCAGGTGCGCGGGCTGTCAACGGAGAGATGCCTCCTGCACGAGCATTCTGAGGTGGATCGCAGGGTAGCACAGGGTCGGTCGCAGGGGCCCGGATCGGACCCGCCAGGCGTCGTGATGGAGGCAGCGGGACCCCGCGGCCCGTCGAGGATGACGCTGACGTCGGCGGCCATCGGGCTCGTCCTCGTCGCGATCGCCCTGGTCGTCTACTCGCACAACAAGCCGGTCCGGTTCTACGACCACTTCGAGTGGCAGGCTGAGGCATTCCTCGAGGGCCAGACCGCGATCCGCTACCCGGTCGAGGCCACCGACGACTCGGCCGGCAATGCCTTCTTCAACGACGTCCGGCAGGTACCATCGAACGACGGCGTGCCGCGCGGCGACATCCCGTTCCCGCCGCTGCCTGCGGTCCTGCTGGTCCCGTTCGTCGCGGCCTGGGGGCATCGTGCGGACGGGCAGTTCATCTTCGCCGTCGTCGCAGCCATTGACGTGGGGATTGCGTGGTGGGCGCTCGGGGGCCTGCCGATCCGGCGCTGGGTCCGTCTCGCCGCGACCGTCTTCTTCGGGTTCGGGACCGTGCTCTGGTACTCCGCGCAGATCGGCACGACCTGGTACCAGGCCCACATCCTGGCCGTCGGCCTGGCCCTGCTTGCGGTGGGGATCGCCCTCCGGGCCGATCCGCAGTCGGCCTCCGACGAGGACGATCTGCCGGAGCCCGAGCCGGAGCCGGAGCCCGGAGCCCAGCGAGCCGAGCCCCTCGCCCGGCCTCGGCCGGCTGGCGTCGGCAGTCCGCGAGCTGCGGTCCGGGATCGACCGGCGCCAGTTCCTCGCCGGGCTGCTATTCGGCCTGGCCTGCACCGCTCGCCTCACGATCCTGTTCGCCGCGCCGTTCTTCCTGCTCGTCGGCGGCGGCGGGACGTGGCTGCGGCGGAGCTTCTCGGCGGGGCTGGGAGCGGCGATCCCGGTCGGGGCGCTGCTCCTCTACAACTTCGTCTCGACGGGCCACATCCTCCACCCGGGCTACCAGTTCCTCTACGAGCAGGAGGCGGGCTTCTACACGACGCTCGGTTACAACCTCTCGTGGGCCATCGAGGACCCCCGCTACATCCCCCAGAATCTCGGGATCATGCTCTTCAGCACGCCGGCCATCGAGCCGACCATCTATCCGGCGGGCCTCGGGGGCGGGCGCGTCCTGTGCACCGATCCGGCGATGGCCCGGGGGCTGTTCGAACCGGACTGCCCGATGGCCCTGCCGCTCGACACTGGGATGAGCGTCATCCTGACGAGCCCGGCCTTCCTGTTCGCCCTTCCCGCCCTTCGGCGCTACGGCCGGAGCAGGGCGGTGACCGGCGCCGCGCTCGCTGTGCTGATCATCGCGGTCGTGAATCTCATGCACTTCAGCCAGGGCTGGGTCCAGTTCGGCTATCGCTTCAGCCTCGATTTCGTGCCGTGGGCGCTCCTGCTCGTGGCACTCGGAATGGAACGGATTCGCTCGGGAACCGGCGTCGCCGTTGCGGTGGTCCTCGTCGCCTTTTCCATCGCCGTCAACTGGTGGGGCGTGGTCTGGGGCAACCTGCTGGGATGGTGAGGCGGGCCGGCCTGGCGCGCCTCGCGCCGTTCGGCGTCGGGGCCATCGCCACCGCCCTCGCCGCCTGGCGCCTGATGCCGGGCGTCGGCTTCTGGGACACTGCCGAGTTCCAGACGATCCCCCCGATCCTGGGAACCGCCCACCCGACCGGCTACCCGACCTACGTCATCCTCGGCTGGCTCGCGTCCATTGTTCTGGCTCCGTTCGGCGAGCCCGCGTTCCGGATGAATCTCCTGTCGGCGATCCTCGTCGGCGTTGCGGCCGGGATCACGGTCGATCTCGTCCGACTGCTGACCCGCTCGACGATCATCGGGGTGGCCGCCGGGCTCGGCCTCGCGGCCACGCCGATCGTTTGGTTTATCGGCACCCATGCCGACCCCCATGCGCTCCATCTCGTGTTGTTCGCCGGCCTGCTCTGGCTGCTCGTCCGGTGGGAGATTGCCCGGAACGAGGACCCGTCGCGCGCCGACCGATGGCTCATCGCCGGCGCGATCGTCACCGGCCTGTCGGCCGGCAACCACTCGCTGACGCTTCTGCTGGCGCTCCCGATCGGACTCTTCGTCCTCGCCGTCGACCCGGCAATCCTGTCGCGCGTCCGGCTCATCGCACGGTGCGCCGCGGCATTCGCGATCACGACCATCATCGTGTATCTCGAGTTGCCGATCCGCGGCGGCCTGATCAGTGTCCTCGAGGCGCCCCTGGTCTACGGGCGGCCGGACACCCTAGGCGGACTCGCCTACATCGTCACCGGGGAGCAGTTCCGCGGCGAGCTCAACGATCCGTTCGGCGACTGGCCGGGCAAGCTCGTTGACCTGGTCGCGTTCACCGTTCGCGAGCTCGGGCCGCTTGCCGGGCTAGTCGTCGCCGGGCTGGTGGTGACGGCGATCCGCCACCGCACCTTCGCCCTGCTGACCGGCAGCGCGCTTGCGATCACCTGTTTCTTCAACGCGGCGTACGTCAATGCCGACATCGGGCGCTACTACCTCGGCCCGGCGTTGATCGCCTGGGTCTGGCTGGCGATCCTCGCGGCGACTGTCGCCGACGGGTTCCGCGGCGCCTTGCTCCCGAGGGGTCGGGACGACGCGTCAGCTGACCGCTCCGCCGTCGCGCAAGACGCGCAGGGGCTCGCAACGCCAGGCCGAAGGGCACGGGCGCCGATCAACGCGCTCGGCCTCGCAGCGGCCGCCCTCGCGGGCCTCGTGCTTCTTGCGCCGACGATTGCGGCGTTCCCCGGCCGTGCGGCGATGGTGGACCGAACGGCCGATCGGAGCGCGCAACTCTGGCTCGCGGCCGTCCTGGATGAGGTGGAGCCGGGCTCCATCATCGTGAGCTGGTGGAGTTACTCGACGCCGCTATGGTACGCACAGGTGATCGAAGGCAGGCGCCCGGACATCTTCGTCGCCGACGATCGGACCCGCATCGACATGAACCTTGGAGAACTCACCGACGTGATCAATGGCAACCTCGCGATCGGACGACCGGTCTACGCGATCCGGATCGACAGCCGGGAGCTCGGGCAGTTGCAGGCGTTGTACAGGCTCACACCGCTGGCGTCGCCGTTCGCCCCGAACGTCTTCCGGGTGACCTCGCGGAGCATCGTGGACGCTCGCCCGTGACGGAGCGGGTCGCCCGGCTGTCGTACTTCTTCCCGGCCCACAACGAAGAGGCCAACCTGCGCGGCCTGGTCGAGGAGGCCCTCGCGACGCTGCCGAGGCTGGCCGAGACCTTCGAGATCATCGTCGTCGACGATGGCTCCCGCGACGCGACGGGGGCAATCGCAGACGAGCTAACCGCGCAGCATCCGGGCGTTGTGCAGGCCCTTCACCATCCGACGAATCTCGGCTACGGAGCCGCCCTGCTGTCGGGGTTCCGTGCCGCCCGGCACGATCTCGTGGCCTTCACCGACGGCGACCGCCAGTTCCGCGTCGCGGACCTCGCCCGGCTGACAGAGCGCCTGGCGGCCGCCGATCGGCCGGACGTTGTCGTCGGCTACCGGATCAAACGGGCAGATCCACTGGTCAGGACCCTCTACGCCAGGGTCTATCGGTTCGCGAACCTCGTCTGGTTCGGCCTTCGGGTCCGCGACGTCGACTGTGCCTGCAAGCTGTTCCGGCGGGAGGCCCTCGAGAACGTCGCGATCGAGTCGGGCGGCGCGTTCTTCTCGGCGGAACTCCTCATCAAGCTGCGAGCCGCGGGCCGGACGATCGTCGAGGTCGGCGTCCCGCATCATCCCCGAACGGCAGGCTCCGCGACGGGGGCGAAGCCGAGCGTGGTATTTCGCGCCGTTCGCGACTTCTGGCGGCTCCGGCTGAGGATGTGGGCGAACCGCGCCCGGACCCTCCGGCGGGGAACGCCCGTCCTGACCGACCAGGCGGCCGGCTAGCTTCCGGAAGTTCGCGGCTCGCCGGTACCCGGATCGATGTCGAGCGAGTTCACGAAGTCCCGGAACACGTCGAGGCGCGGATCGACGATCTGCTCGCCCGTCGATTCGAGGGCGATCCCGGCCGTCCCCTCGCCCTCTTCGTCGCCGACGCCGCCGTCGGCACCGAGGGCGGCCTGGTCCAGCACTGATTCGACGACGAAAATCCGGCCGCCGGCCCTGACCGCGAGGGCTAGCGAATTGGATGGCCGGGCGTCGACCTCGACCGTCCGGCCATCGTGTTCGAGCAGCAGCCGAGCGTGGAAGGTTTCCTCGGCCAGGGACGAAATGATCACCCGATCGACGCGCGCGCCGAGCCCTTCGAGCGCCGCCGCGAACAGGTCGTGGGTGAGCGGCCGGTCGGGGGCGAGGCCCTGCAGCTTCATCGCGATGGCGCTCGCCTCCCACGGCCCGATCCAGATCGGCAGGTAGCGATCCCGCTCGGTCTCCTTGAGGATCACGACGTGGCGGCTGGACAGCATGTGGACCCGGACGCTCTCGACCACCATCTCGACGAGCTTCGTCCCCGGGAGCGGCTCCTCGCTGGCCATGGCCTGATTATCCCACGCCGGCCCCGGGCAGCGGCCCCTCCGCCCGCCGCCTCCGGGCCCCACCGGCGGCACGCACGAGGACACCGATGAGAACGCCGAAGACGAAGCCGCCGATGTGGGCGAAGAAGGCGACGCCACCTTCGGCCCCGGCCAGCCCCAGCGAGCCGATGCCGTCGATCAGCTGGAGGACGAACCAGAAGCCGAGGACGACGAGGGCGGGCACCTCGATCAGCTGGTAGAAGAAGCCGAGAAAGACGAGCGACAGGATCCGGGCGCCCGGGAACAGCACGAGGTACGCCCCGAGGACCGCCGAGATCGCGCCGGAGGCGCCCACCATCGGGATCGTCGACGTCGGGTCGATCGCGATCTGGGCAATCGCCGCGGCGACACCGCCACCGAGGTAGAAGAGGATGAACCCGAGCCGGCCGAGGCGATCCTCGATGTTGTTGCCGAAGATCCACAGGTAGATGAGGTTGCCGATGAGATGGATCAGGTTCACGTGGAGGAACATGCTCGTAAAGACGGCGAGCGTCTCCTCCCCGAAGAACCGGCCTTGCTCCAGGTCCGCCAGCAGCTCGACCGGAACGATCCCGAACCTGGAGAACAGCTCCTCGACGCCAGTCTCGCCCGCATTCGATTCGGCGCCGAGGCGGTAGGCAAAACCCACAGCGCAGGCGACGATGAGAGCGATCGTGACGATCGGCGTCCGCTTGACGGGATTCGCGTCCCGAAGCGGAATCACGGCGCCGCCGACGCCGGCGCACTACCTCCCGGGCTTCCGGACGGCTCACCGGACGCCGACGGACCGCCCGAGCCCGACGGCGAGGCGGCTGGGACGTCCGGGACCTCGTCGAGGACCGACGAGTAGACGCCGTCCTTCGTCGCCCAGATGAGCGTCGGCGGGGCCTCCTCCGCTGCCAGGACGACGTACATCCCGCGGAGATCCTCCCAGCCCCGAGCGCCGCCGGCCAGCCGGAACTGGCCGAGGTACGAACCCTTGGCCTTGTCGATCGCGACGACCCGGGCACTCGTCGGGTCGTAGGCGTACAGGACGCCCTTCCGCTTCTCGGCCGCCGAATTGATCAGGCGGTACTCGGGCGCCTTGCGCAGCAGCGTGTCGGGCAGCGGATCTGCCTCCCAACCCTCGGCCCGGCCGTCGACAAACCGGACGATCTTGCCGCCGTCGGCGAGGAAGATGTCGCCGTCGATGTACAGGTCATCGACGTTGTCCATGTTCCGGGCGACCGCCAGCCGGTCGACCGGCGCCGCCGGGAAGCCGCTGCCATCGGACGCCGGGAAGTAGTAGACGAGCTGCTCCTCCGACGGATCGACGACGTACAGGTTGTAGAGCCCGGTGCTCGCGATGCGGAGGAACGTCCCGATCTCCCGGATATCGTCGCCCCAGCTCGCCCCGTTCGAGACCGTGACCTTGATGATCGTCCCCTTACCCGCCTCGTCGGCCGGACGCCAGCGCCAGAGCACGTTCTTGGAGTCGACGATGAGCAGATCCCGAGTGGCGCCGAGCGCCATGAGCTTCGGTGCCCCTTCGGTTGTCCCCGACGCCTTCGTGCCCTCGCGGTAGATGAGCGAGGCGGTCCTGGTCCCGAGGTCGACCCGGTAGATCGACTTCGTGGCCCGATCGAGGACAAACGGGACCCCGCCGGGCCCCAGGATCATGTCGCCGATGTCAAATGGGACCTCGCTGTCGGTGAACGAGATGATCGTTGCCGGCGCGACCGGAACCATGCCGTACAGGCGGTCCAGCCCCGCCTGGGCCTGCTTTCGGAGTGGGTTGATGGTCGATGCGGGCACCTCGTTCTTGGCGGCCGTGTCGAGCGCCGAGTAGGCACCCGTGAGGAGTTCGAGGGCCCGAGACGGATCGCCGTCGACGAGATCGACACCTGGCCCGAACACCTTGGCGATGTTGTCGCGCGCCGTCCGCAGCGCCGCCTCGCCGACGGTCAGTGAGGCGAGATCCTGCCCCGGGTTCTGGCCACCGACCGCCCAGACGACCGTGAACAACCCGCCGGAAACCACGACGAGGGCCAGGATCGCGACTGCCGCTCGTCGCTGCATCTCCCGCTTGGCGGCCGCGGGCGTCACCCGTCGATACGCCGTCCGGCGCCGCGGGAGGAGCTCCTGCAGCCGCACGACGAGCCGCTCGAGCGCCCCGCCGGCCGCGACCCGGGCGCGGAAGGCCGATGCCTGGACGGCGGCGACGCCGTCGGTCACGTTGTCGGCGAGCGGGATCGGTGAGCGGTCCGGGGCTCCTGCGAGTGGCTCTGCCGGACGCACCGGGACGAGTGCTCGCGATTTGTGGGTTGACGCCACCTCCGTTGCTTCGATGGCGATCATCCCATCGCTCGCCGCCCCGTCAGAGGCGACAAAGCGGTGGTGGAGGTGCTCCATCGCGGGCTGCGGATGGAGTGTCACCATCGCGTCCTTCAGCTCGTCCGGGCCGAGGCGGCTCATGACGTTCGGCGAGATGAGGACGAGGGAATCGCCAACGGAGATCTCGCCCCGCCACACGTCAGGCTCGAGGTCATTGGTCGGCAAGCCCCGCTCGCGATGCGGGTCGGGCAGCGTCGAGAGGCGCGCCTGCCGGATCAGGTAGGCCTCGGCCGGCCCGATCGTCGCGACGTACAGCTCATTGCCGCGGACGACGGCCACGCCGATCCCGATTGGTCCGTTCACCCCGTCGCCTTGGAGGTTGAGCCGGTCACGCTGGTGGGCCAGACGCTTGTTGGCGGACGCGATCGCCTTCTCCAGGCAGACCCGGATCCCCGCCGACTCGTCGTAGTAGTACTCGCTCCGGATCGTCTCGGCGGCGAGTTGCGTCGCCTCCTGGGCGCGCTGGCTCGCGACGATCGACGTGACGATGAGGTAGAGGTTTCCCTTCGATCGCGCCACGGATCCCACGCTCGGCTCGACGACGACGACCGTGTCGGGCGAGTCGGTTACGCGATCTGGCTCGGCAATGACGCCAAGCTTCATTTGGAGACGGACGGCCATGCAGCTCTCTCGTGATCGGCAGACGCCGGTGTTCGATAGGCGGCGCGGGACGGCGGGTGGTGGATCCCGGTCAAGTCGAGATCTCCGCCC
This sequence comes from uncultured Chloroflexia bacterium, assembly GCA_963720315.1. Taxonomy (GTDB): domain Bacteria; phylum Chloroflexota; class Limnocylindria; order Limnocylindrales; family CSP1-4; genus CF-46. Next base: position 364,147 of record CAVRFC010000005.1, on the reverse strand, counting down.
GCGCAGCCGTGTGGCTGGCAGGTGTGCGGGATTATACGCGGGCGCCTCCGCGCCGGACGTGGATGCGGAGCTCGCGCGCGCCGGTGCCCGCCGGCGAGGCGGCAAACGCGGCCAGGAGCTCGGATGTGCGGAGGCGCAATTCCTGGGCGACGATCGGCGCGTCGGCCTCTACGACGAGGTCGAATCCGTCGAGCCGCAGGACCCGACATCCGCCGGCCGCCGCGGGGACGCGCTCGGCAACGATGGCCTCGAACGTAGCCATCGCCCTCGACAGGCGCAGCTCGTCCTCCAACCCGAGCCCGCGTGCAGCGTCCGGCAGTAGATCGCCGATTCGGGTCATCGGCCGGCGGCGACCGGTCATCCGACGGTGGACCGGGCTGGCGCGAGCCGGGCGCCCTCGCCCTCGTCCGGTGTCACATCCCAGGTCGTGGCCGCGGCGACGAGGGCCTGGTCCAGATCAGCCAGGGTGGTCGTGGTCACGAATGCCTGCGGCAGCTCCGCAATTCGCCGGACGAGGTGCGCCCGCCGGCCCGGGTCGAGCTCCGAGAACACGTCGTCGAGGAGGAGGAGCGGCGGGTGCCCGTCCTGCTCGGTCAGGAGATCGAGCTCGGCGAGCTTGAACGCTAGGATGGCGGTGCGCTGCTGGCCACGCGATGCGAACCCGGACAGGTCTCGGCCGTTGAGCTCGAAGACCAGGTCGTCGCGATGTGGGCCGACCAGCGTCGAGCCGTTCCAGACCTCCTTCTCGGCGGTCTCCTGGAGGCGCCTGGCCAGAGCGTCCCGCGGCGACTCGCCGGGGAGCGATGGGGCGTTCGTCGCGTACCGGATCGCGAGCCGGCTGGCGGCCGCTTCGTCCGGGGCGATCTCGGCGTGGGCCCGGGCGAGCGGGAAAGCCAGATCGTCGAGGAGGCGCAAGCGCGCCTCGACGATCTGGCTGCCGGTGTCGAGGAACGTGCCGTCCCAGAACCGCAGCTCGCTCCGATCCGCCTGCTCCTCGCGAATCGCCCGAAGCAGGCTGTTCCGCTGCTGGAGCGTCCTGCTGTACGTGGCGAGGTCGCGGAGGTAGGCGGACCCGCGTTGCGCTGCTAGCTGGTCGATGGCCGCGCGTCGCAGCCCCGGCGACCCGACCACGAGGAGCATCTCCTCGGGCGCAAAGACGACGGCTCGGAGAAGGCCGATGAGACCAGCCGCGCGCCTGGGCACGCCGTTGACGCGGATCCGCTTGCGTGCCCCGCTCCCGGCCCTCGACGCGGATGCGCTGCCCGAGCCGTTCGACGATCCGGTCTCGGCTCCTTGCTGCAGGCCAGACCGGACGAGGGCGACCTCGATCGTCTCGTCGCCGGCGCGACCCTCGATCCTCGCCAGGTCGGCGCCCCACCGGACGATCTCGCCGTCGGTGCTCGTCCTGTGCGAGCGGCCCCACGCCAGCAGCACGATCGCCTCGATGAGGCTCGTCTTGCCGGCGGCGTTCGGTCCTGCAATCAGATGCGGCCCCGGCCCGAACACCGCGTCAAGCGCAACGTATCCCCGAAGATCGCGGATCGTGATCGAATCAAGCACAGAGAACCGGCACCCTCAGTAGTCGAGCTGTGCTCTCCGAAGCCCAAGGCGGAGCTCCGCGACGCCATTGGTCTGAGGATTTCAAGGCTGAGCTCCGCGAATTCATTGGCCCGAGGATTCGGAGGATTCCTCAGGATGTCGTGCGGAGCGGCATCACGACGTGGACGTAGCGATCGTCGCCGACCGGCTTGAAGACCCCGGGCGAGAGCGGCCCGTTGAGCTCCAGCGCGAACTGCTCCGCATCGACATTCGTCAGGACGTCGGCCAGGAAGCGGGCGTTGAACGCGATCGTCGTCCCGTCGCCTTCGACCGCCGCCTCGATCCGCCCGATGTGATCGCCGACCTCGGCATTCGCGCTGACGGTGATGCCGGCGTCACCCTCGAGACCGACGCCGAGCTTGACGATGTTCGCCGACTCGTGAGCGATCAGTGCTGCCGGGCGGACCGCGCGGAGGAGCTCCTCGCGATCGAGGACCGCCCTGGTCGTATGGCTCGCCGGCAGCACTGACTGGTAGTTCGGGTACTGACCGTCGATGAGCCGGCTGACGAGGTCGACCCCTTCGAGGTGGAACAGGACCTGGTTGCGGGCGTGGGCGAGCACGATCGACACGGGATCGTCGACATCGGCCAGAACGCGGCTCAGCTCGTGGAGAGCTCGCGCCGGGATCACGACGCTCGTTTCATCGACGGGGTCGAGGATTGAAATCGTCTTGACAGCGATCCGGTAGTTGTCGGCGGCCGCGAGCGTGAGCTGGTCTCCCTCGAATCGAGCCAGGACACCGGTCAGGATCGGCCGGGCCTCGTCGCTGGCCGCGGCGAAGGCCGTCTCCTCGAGCGCCTGGCGGAGGATCTTCTGGGGGATTCGCGTGATCGGCCGCTCGCCGGCGGTCTGGACCGTCGGGAAGTCGTCCGCGGAGATGCCCTTGATGTTCGATTCGAACCGTCCGCTCCGGATGTGAAGGGTCTCGCCCTCGCCGAGCTCGAGGACGATCGGCTCGCCGCCCGGGAGGGAGTTCACGAGATCGGTCAGGAGCCTGGCGGGGACCGAAGTCGCACCGTCCGTCTCGATCTTGCCGGGCACCCAGTAGGTGATGCCGATCTCGAGATTCGTCGCGGTCAGCTTCAGCCCTGCGTCCTCGGTCTTGAGCAGAACGTTCGTCAGAACGGGCAGCGAACGGTTCGAAACGGCCCTGCTGACGACCGAGAGGCCGCGAGCGAGGTTCTCCTGCATGACAGATAGCTTCACGTTGGGCTTACTCCAGGTAGGTGGCGGCACCCTCGGCGCGTTGAGCCGCTATTCGTGTGTAACTCACTCTATCTTCTCACTCCGTCATCACCATCATCATGGTGTGGACGGCGTTGATGGCGCCTCGTGGCCGTGCCCAACGGGCCGGTGGATGACAGACCGCTGGCGGTGGACGGCGACGCGCGCTGTCGGCGCGGCGGGGTGGATCGAAGGTGGACGCTTTCGATAGGCATCGACGGAACGGCCGCGGTTCCATCCGGCTCGTCCACCGTCGGATAGCGGGAACTCCCCCATCGCTGGTCGGAGATGTCCACATCGGCCCTTGGTTGTCCACCGAATCGGCCTGCTTATCCACACGCGACCGAGAACAGACACCCTCCGGCGTCGGAGCCATTGCTCGCCCTCCGAGGTCCAGGCGGAGCTCACGGAGCGCGTCAGCGCGCAGTCGTGCGCCATCGGCCCGAGGATTTCTAGTCGGCGTAGATCAGCTCGCGGACCGCGGCGATCTCTCGCCGCAGCTCATCGTTTACGGCTGCCTCGCGGGTGATCTTGTCGCATGCGTGAAGGACGGTGGAGTGGTCGCGGCCACCCAGCTCCGCGCCGATTTGCAGCAGCGAGACGTCCGTCTCCTGGCGCATCAGGAACATCGCGACTTGGCGCGGAGTGACAATCGCCTTGTCGCGTTTCTGCCCCTTGAGCGCCTCGAGCTGCACGCCGTAGTAGTCCGCCACCGCCAATGCGATGCGCTCCGGTGTCACCTGCCGCTTCTTGGGGTTGTAGAGGACGTTCGAGAGGACCGCCTGGGCGAGCTCGATGCTGATCGGCATCGCCCCCATCGAGGCATAGGCGACGATCCGGTTGAGCGCGCCCTCGAGCTCCCGGATATTGCTCACCACCTTCCGGGCGATGAACTCGATGACGTCGGAGGTGATCGGGACTGCGCCCTCTTCGGACTTCGCCCGAAGGATGGCGATCCTCGTCTCGAGGTCTGGCGCCGTTAGGTCGGCGATGAGGCCCCATTCGAATCGGCTGCGAAGGCGCTCCTCGAGGGTCAGGATCGCTTTCGGCGGTCGGTCGGACGACAGGACGATCTGCTTGCCGTCCTCGTGGATCGCATTGAACGTGTGGAAGAACTCCTCCTGTGTCCGCTCCTTGTCGGCGATGAACTGGATGTCGTCGATGAGGAGGAGGTCGATTCGCCGGTAGCGGGCGCGGAAGTCGTCGATCTTGCCCTGTTGGATCGAGGTGATGAACTCATTCGTGAACTTCTCGCTGGTGGCATACACGACCCGCTTGCGCGGGAACTTTGCGATCACCTGGTTGCCGATCGCATGCATCAGGTGGGTCTTGCCAAGACCGACGCCGCCGTACAGGAACAGCGGATTGTAGGCGTGGCCCGGACGCTCGGCGACAGACAGGCTGGCCGCGTGGGCAAGGCGGTTGGCCGAGCCAACGATGAAGTTCGTGAACGTGTAGCGCGGGTTGATGTTGGTCGTCCCGCCCTCGCCCCCGACGCGGGTCGGCTCCAGCCGGACCGGTGCGGAGGCGGGCTGCGGGCCGGCGGCCGCCCCGTTCGTCTCGGGTGGCGTGGCCGGGACACCGTCTGTGCCCTGGACGGCGAACTCCACCTGGACGCTGTAGCCGACGATACGGGCCAGGGTCTGGCTGATCAGCGATCGATAGCGTGTTTCCAGCCAGTCCTTGGCGAAGCCATTCGGGACTGCGATCCGGAAGCGCTGGTCGTCGACGTCGACCAGCTGCGTGTCCCGCAGCCACGTCTCGAAATTCGCTGGCGACAGCGAGACCTGCAGCTCTCCGAGGGCGGCGCGCCAGACCTGCTTGGCATCCATATGGCTGAGGTGGATCCCTTGGACGGATGTGTATTGAGGGGTAGCGGCGAACTTGTGTGCCGGCGGTGGGGACCCGGGCGCGGACATCTCGGACGCCGCTCGGCATCGTGGGACGTCGCTCCCGGTCCCCCGGTGACGAGGTTCCGAGGGGCTTACCCGCGAGCGTCCCGGCGCCGAGGGCTCGGAGAGGATAGCACCGCCCGAACGGCCGCCGCAAGGCAATTCTGCGATACTCCCCTAGGGTATCGGAGGTAACCGCCGCGCGACGCCGATCCGACCGGGTGACGAGCGTCGGGGTGGGCCGCGCCGACGATCGCCTGGGGTGTCGGATAGTTTGACACTCACGATCCGTGCGTCATATCATCCGCCGGACGACGAACGCGCCGACGCGCTCACGGGCGCCAGGCGCGTTTGTGGTTCCTCTAGGGGTCGGATTGTTGACCCGAGGCGGAACGGAGAGGATCTCGCACAGCCCCGATGACGAAGCAGACCTACCAGCCCAAAAAGCGCCATCGCGCGAAGGAGCACGGATTTCGCGCCCGGATGCGAACCGCCGGCGGCCGTCGCGTGATCGCAGCCCGGCGGGCTCGCGGTCGGAAGCGGCTGACGGCCTGACGAACGGCCGCGGCAAGAATCCGCCGCGACTCGTGATGCTCTCCCGACCGCAGGATTTCGCGGCGCTCCAGGGCGCCGGGACCATTCGGTCCCACCCGCTCTTCTCCGCCAGGTTCCTGCGGACCGACCTCGAGACGACCCGGTTCGGGTTGTCGACCGGGCGAAAGCTCGGCGGCGCAGTCGTCCGGAACCGTGTCCGGCGTCGCCTCCGCGAGGTGCTCAGGGCGATGGCGCCCTCGTTCCAGCCGGGCTGGGACGTCCTCATCATCGCTCGGCCAGCGATCCTCAACACCGACCACGAAACGTTGGTCGGGGCGCTGCGCCGGCTCCTCCAGCGAGGGGGAGTGCTCGGAGGGCCAACGGCCACGTGAAACGCATCGGGATCGGGTTCATCCGGCTCTACCGGATTCTCTTTGCGTGGATGCCGGCGAGCTGCCGGTACGAGCCCACCTGCTCGCGCTATACGGAAGAGGCGATTGATCGGTACGGGCTGCTCAAGGGGAGCTGGATGGGCATCCGCCGCATCGGCCGATGCCATCCGGGTCATCCCGGCGGTTACGACCCGGTTCGCTAACTGAGGAACGAGTGACACTCCCGCGCCCCGGGCGAGCCTGGATCGGCCCGCTCATCCTCATCGCCGTCGCGCTGTTCATCGCCGTGGCCTGCGTCGGCGCCCCAACCGGTTCGCCCGGCGCAAGCGGAAGCCCGCCAGCCTCCACACTGCCGCCGGCCGCGATTCCGCTGGTACCGGCTTCGCCGACGGACCCGCTCGGGCTCATCTCGTGGCTGTTCACGCCGCTCTTCCAGACGTTCTTCATCGCACTGGTATTCCTGGACAAGGCGACTGGCAACATCGCGATCGCCATCATCCTCATGACCTTGCTCCTGCGGATCGTCCTGATCCCGATCTTCCGCCGGCAGACCGTGTCAACCAAGCGGACTCAGTTGCTCGCCCCGGAACTCAGGGAGATCCAGAAGCGCTACAAGGGCGACCGGCTGAAGGCCCAGGAGGCCCAGAAGCAGCTCTACGCCGAGCGCGGGATCAATCCACTGTCGGGCTGCCTGCCAGCCCTGCTCCAGATCTTCCTGCTGATCCCGCTGTACTCCGTGTTCAGCCAGGGCCTCACGAACTACGACCCGCAGGCGATGATGAACGTTTTCGGGATCACGCTCATTGACATGAACTGCGACCCCGCGCCGATCTTCGACGCAGCGGGCCAGGTCATCAATCCGTGCCTCTACCCGATAGCGTTCGGCGTCAACTGGGGCGTGCCGGAGGTCTTCATCGGCACGGCTGGCTCGCTCTTCTCCGGCCTCAGCCTGCTCGCCATCATCTCGGCGCTCCTCCAGTTGATCACGTCGCGGATGGCCCTGCCGGTGGCGACTCAGGCGATGGCCGACGACCCGAACGTCCGGATCCAGCGCCAGATGGCGTTCCTCTTCCCATTCATCTCGCTGACGTACGGCAGCATCCTGCCGGCCGGCCTGTTCCTGTACTGGATCGTGTCGACCCTGTTCTCGATCGTCCAGCAGTACCTCATCATCGGTTGGGGAGGCATGTTCCCATTGTTCGGATGGACTCCTGGGTTCGCCCAGGACCACGCACCACGGTTCCCGGTGGTCCTGCCGCCGCCGGTCGATCCCGCTACGCGACCGGCCAAGTCGGCGCTTGGCGGGGCAGCGGAAAAGCGGGCGGCAGCCGCCGACAAGACCATTCGCCACAGGGAGCGCGGCCGCTCGAGCCGCCGAGGGAGACGACGCTGATGAGTGCCTACAAGGAGTTCACCGGAAAGTCCGTCGAGGAGGCGCTGCGCGGGGCGCGCGAGGAGTTCGGCGTTGATCTCGCCGAGCTCGACTTCGAGATCCTCACGCCAGGGAGCCGCGGCGTTCTCGGCATGGGCGCCGAACCCGCCCGGATCGTCGCCGCCCCACTGTCGGCCCTCGGCGGAGCCGCACCCAAGCGCGAGGCCGCTGCGTCGAGCCCGCTTCCGCCCGCCCCGCCACGCGAGGACCGGGGTCCCCGGGACGACCGCGGCTCGCGGCCCGATCGACCACGCGACGATCGCCCGCGCGAGAGCCGCCCGCCTGAGAGCCGGCCGGCGGACGACCAGCCGCGTGACGACCGGCCAGCCGCCGATCAGGGCGCCGTGGCTGACGCGACGCCCCGAAGCACCGGCTACGCCGATCGCGGGCCGCGCCGCGATGACCGGCCCAACCGAGGCAGGCCGCCGCGCCCGGATCGAGGACCGCGCCGCGACGATCGAGCCCAGGCTCCGTCAGACCTCAATGCCGATGAGGCCGCCGAGGTCGCGGCGGCACGCGGATCGGTCGCCGCGGAGCGCGCCGACCTCGAAGCATCCGAGGCATCGCCGGAGGCGCTCGCGGCCGGCCGCGAGATCCTCGAGGAGCTGATGCGCCACCTCGGGTTCGATGTGCGGATCGAGGTCGACTCGGGTGATACGAGCCGCCTCAACGTGGTCGGCAATGCCGACTCGCACGAGGCCCTCGGCGCCTTGATCGGCCGAAAGGGTGAACGCCTCTCGGCACTGCAGCATCTCGTCAACTTGATGCTGTCCCGGCGGATGGGCGAGTGGACACGCGTCCTCGTTGATGTCGAGGACTACCGCGGGCGGCGCGAGCGCCAGCTCCGTGACATCGCAAATCGCGCGGCCGCTCGCGTGCAGGAGACCGGCAAGATGCTGCAGCTCGAGCCGATGCCTGCCCTCGAGCGTCGCTGGATCCACCTGGCGCTGCGCGATCATCCCGATGTCGCGACGCAGTCGATCGGCGAAGAGCCGAACCGGCGGATCGTCATCATCCTGCGAGGCGGCTGAGGCAAAGGCGCCGGCCCGCCGGCGCCTCTTTCGTCACGCTGCCGCTCCGTCGATCGTCGCCTGATCCGCACGGTCGCAAGCAATCGAACTGCTAGGATGTCGCTCCCTCATGACTGATACGACGATGCCTGCCGCCCACGACGTCGCCCTGGCGCCGACGACGCTGCGCACGTACAGCGCCCGGACGCGCTTCTTCGTCGCCTTCCTGCTCAGCGTGTTCGTGGGTCTGATCGTCGGCGCAGGTGCGCTCTACGCATTCGATCGCAACTACACGGGGCGGATCTTGCCGGGCGTCAGCGTCGGTGGCATCGATCTGGCGGGTCTCTCGCCCGACGAGGCGACCGCGCGTCTGGAGTCGTCCTTCGCCTCATTCCGAGAGGGTCGCGCGATTCTGACGAGCGGCGACATCGACATGGTGATCGACTACTCCGACGTCAATCGCCGCGCGGACATCGAGGGCCTCGTGACTGAGGCGATGGCAGTCGGTCGGTCAGGCAGCGCGGTCGAGCGGATCATCCTCGACGCCCGGACCGCCGTCCGAGGCGTGAATATCGTGCCTCGCATCCTCTTCGACAAGGCACGCCTGGCACGCCACGTCCACGCGCTCGCTGCGCGGTTCAACGTCAGTCCGCAGTCCGCGTCGGTCAGCCTGACAAAACAGGGATTCGTTGTCGCCGAGGGGGTCGCCGGCAAGACCGCCGACCATGTTGCAGCGACCGAAGCGCTAGCGACCGCGCTCGCCAGCGTCGATGCGCCCGCCGAGGTCCGGGTGGCACTCGAGTTGACGGCGATCGAGCCGGCGATCACGACCGCCGAGGCCACCGCAGCTCGTGCGGCGGCGGATCTGGTCGCACTCGACGTCGCCGTCGTCGAAGGCAAGGAGACATGGACCATTCCGGCGGCCACGGTCAGGTCGTGGGTCACCTTCACCGCGAACCGCGACGGGAGCTACGAACCGACCGTCGACCCGGCCAAGCTCGAGGCGCACCTTGGCGCTTTGGCCAAGGAGATTGACCACAAGGCGCAGAACGCGTCGTTCAAGCTCTCCGGCGCGAAGATCACCGGCGTAAACGCGTCGCGCAACGGCCGCTCGCTTGACGTCCCCCTGACTGCGGCCCGCGTCACCGAACTCCTGACCGCCCGAGCCGCCGGAACAGTCGTCGCCCAGGTCGCACCCAAGCTCAGCGTGACGCCACCGTCGCTCACGACGGAAGAGGCCCAGGCAGTCATCCCGAAGATGACGAAGATCTCGAGCTGGACGACCTACTTCCCGATCAGCGAGCGCAACCACTTCGGGGCGAACATCTGGATCCCGGCGATGGACATCGACGGCACGGTCGTCGCGCCGGGCGAGAAGTTCGATTTCTGGAGTGCTGTCGGACCGATCAGCCGCGCCCGCGGCTACGGCGACGGCGGGGCGATCATCAACGGCAAGACCGAGCCGCAAGGCGCCCTCGCGGGTGGCATTTGCTCGAACTCGACGACCCTGTTCAACGCGGTCCTCCGTGCTGGCTACGACATGGGCGCCCGGCGAAACCACTACTACTTCATCGACCGCTACCCGGCCGGCCTCGACGCGACGGTCTTCAAGAGCGGGTCTGGGTCGGTCCAGACGATGTCCTGGACGAACGACACCGCGTACCCAGTGCTTATCCGGGGCTACAAGATCAAGAGCGGCAGCAAGGGCTACGTCCGGTACGACATCTACAGCGTCCCCACCGGCCGGAAGGTCGTCATTTCGAATCCGACGATCAAGAACATCCGGCAGGCCACGGACACGGTCCAGTACACCTCATCGCTCGCGCCCGGCGCGAGCAAGCGCATCGAGTATCCGGTGGACGGCAAGGACGTCTGGCGGACCGTTACCGTCTACCAGGGCGGCAAGATCATCCACCAGAAGACGTACTACTCGCACTACTCGCGGATCACCGGCATCACCCTCGTCGGGCGCTAACTCAAGCGTCAGAGTTGACGAGTCTCCCGGCCGTCGGTCTCGCGATCGCTCACCGCTGACGCGCAGGTCGGGCAATACCAGCGCGCTTCGAGCGCGGTTCCGCACCGGTCGTGACGTAGCGGTTCGCCCCCCTCGTCCCGACGCGAGCCCCAGTCGGCCAGCAGCCTGAGAGCCGAGGCCAGATCGCGGCCGTCGCCGGTGAGCGAATACTCCATTCGTGGCGGCCTCGTCGAGTAGGGCGTGGCGACGACGATCCCCTCTCGCTCGAGCCGCCGAAGACGCTCCGTCAGGATATTCGGAGCCAGACCGGGCAGGCCCTCCCGGAGCTCTCCGAAGCGGCGCCCTCCGGTCAGGAGGGCATCGACGAGAAGCAGGCTCCAGCGGTCGCCGACGCGTTCGAGGGCCGCCTCGAGCGGGCTCCGGGCGGCTTGCGGCGGATAGGCGGGGCTGGTCTCGCTCACGGCATGAATGGTAGGCGAACGCGGGACTTGCAACGCACGCATCACCGTAGTATGTTGCAAGTCGCAACTGACAACTCACCACATCGGCGACCGATCCGGTCGCGAGGAGCCCCACGAACAATGTCCGCACTCGATGAGCTTTCCCAGTCCCTGACCGGCCTCGCCACATCCGTTACGCCATCGATCGTCGGCATCGGGTCCCGCCTGCGCGGTTCCGGTGTCGTCGTCGCCGACGGCCAGGTCCTCACGAACGCCCACAACGTCCGCGGCGACGAGGTCACAGTGACGTTCGCCAACGGCCGCTCGACGACGGGCCGCCTTGCCGGGATCGACGTCGACGGTGACCTCGCGGTCATCGCTGTCGACACCGCCGGCGCGCAGCCGATCGCCTGGGGCGACGGGGACGGACCCTCGGCCGGAGCGATTGTCTTCGCTGGGGCGGCTACGCCGGGTGGTGGCGCTCGGGTCACGTTCGGCTCTATCAGCGCGGTGGAGCGATCCTTCCGCGGCCCGGGAGGCCGCACGATCGGTGGCAGTCTCGAGCACACGGCGCCACTCGCACCGGGTTCGTCCGGCGGCCCATTGCTCGACGCCGACGGGCGGCTGCTGGGGCTCAACACCAACCGGCTGGGTGAGGGTTTCTACCTGGCCCTGCCGGCCGACGCTGCCCTGCGCACCCGGGTGGAGGCGCTCGGCCGCGGCGAGTCCGTCGCTCGGCCGCGTCTCGGCATCGCCGTGGCGCCGGCCCGGGTCTCGCGCCGCCTGCGCGAGTCGGTAGGGCTGCCGGAGCGCGACGGGGTGCTGGTCCGCGGCGTCGAGGACGACAGTCCCGCAGCGCGCGCCGGCATCCGCGACGGCGACCTCATCGTCGAGATCGCGGGTCAGGCCGTGACAGAGGCGGACCAGCTCCAAGAGATCCTCGCCTCGAGCCCCATGCCGTTCGAGGTCAAGGTCGTACGCGGGACGGACGAGCGGACCGTCTCGGTCGGTGGCGAGGCCGACGCAGCGGGGGAGGCGTAAGCCACGATGGTCGCCGAACCGGAGGCCATCGGCGCCGCGGCTGTCAACGCTGACGCCGAGGACGACGCCGTCCTCGATGCGTACTCGCTCGCCGTCAGCACCGCCGCCGAACGGCTCATCCCGTCGGTGGCAAGCCTCCGGGTGCGGTCGAACGGCGGCTGGGGCGGCGGGGCCGGATCGGCGGTTGTCTTCACGCCGGACGGGTACCTCCTGACGTCGGCCCACGTCGTCGCAGCGGCCCCGAGCGGGACGGCGACCTTCGTCGACGGGACGGAGCTCGGCTTCGATGTGGTCGGCCGCGATCCGCTCTCGGACCTCGCCGTTGTCCGAGCGACCGGCGGCGGCCTCGCGGCAGCTCCGCTCGGCGACGCGGATCGTCTCCGCGTCGGACAGCTCGTCGTGGCGATCGGCAACCCGCTCGGCTTCGCCGGGAGCGTGACGGCCGGCGTCGTGAGCGCGCTCGGGCGGTCCCTCGCTGCACGCGACGGTCGAGCGAGCCGCCTCGTCGAGAACGTCATCCAGACGGACGCATCGCTCAACCCGGGCAATTCGGGCGGCGCCCTCGCCGACGGGCGTGGCCGGGTGGTCGGGATCAACACCGCCGTCGCCGGGATTGGGCTCGGGCTGGCCGTGCCGATCAACGCCGCGACCCGAGCGATCGTGGGCGCCCTCATGCACGACGGTCGGGTCCGTCGGGCGTTCCTCGGGGTCGTCGGCGGGACGCGGCCGTTGCGGCCGGTGCTCGCGGAACGGCTCGGGCGTCGGCGCGGCCTCGAAGTCGTCCAGCTGCTCGAGGGCAGTCCGGCATCAGCCGCGGGCGTCCGCGCCGGCGACGTCATCGTCGAGCTCGACGGTCGCCCGATCGAGGGCGTCGGCGATCTGCAGCGGGTCATGGTCGGCGAGATGGTCGGTCGCCGGGTGCCGGTCGGACTGGAGCGCAACGGGGCGATGGTCCAGGTCGACGTCGTTCCGGTTGAGCTCGATCGCTGAGGTCCTGACAGCCGTCGCGTACGAGCGCGACCTACGTAGTACGACGTAGACGCGGGTCACCCATCGGACCGATGGTCTGGAGGTCGTTCAATCGACCAGACTCGTCATCTTCCTCTCGGTCAGGTGAGTCGTGCCGTCCCGCAGCCCTTTTTCCCGCTCTCAGTGGCCGTCGAACCCCGGCCAGCGCTGGCTCCTCGGGCTCGCCTTCCTGCTGGTGATCCTGATGGCCAGCGTCCTGGTCCTGGCCGCCGTTGGCTCCACGGTCCAGTCCGGCGTGCGGGCCTACGTCGGTGGGGAGGGCCTCTGGTCTAAGGCCCAGAAGGACGCGGTGCTCCACCTGGCTCGGTACATGGAGACGCGATCCGAGGCGAACTGGGACGGCTACCTCCGCGAAATCGATGTGATTCTCGGCGACGCACGCGCACGAGTTGAACTTGAACGACCGGACGCCGACATGGCGGTCGTCGCGGAGGGCCTCATCGCGGGTCGAAATGCACCTGAGGATGTGGCGGCAATGGCGCTCGTGTTCCGGTCATTCCGCAACATCAGCTACATCGACCGGGCAATCGGGATCTGGGGTGCCGCCGACGCAGAGATCGAGGGGCTCCGAAAGATCGCCAACCGGATCCGGATCGCCGTGCTGGCGGACGACGCTGCGACGAATGCCGCGCTGTCCGCCGAGCTCGAGGCGGCCAACGTCCGGCTGACCGCGCTCGAAGTCGAGTTCTCGCGGACACTGAGTGAGGGTGCCCGTTGGGTCCAGGGCGTCCTGCTCGGCCTCAAGGCCCTCATCGTCGCCTTGCTCGTGATCATCTCCGCGGCCCTCGGCCGCTTCATGATCGGCCGGCTGCGCGCGACGGATCTCGCGGCTGCCGAGACGCTCCGAGCAAACGAGACGCGCCTGCGGCTCCTGTTCGAGCACCTTCCGGCGATCGTGTGGACGACCGACGCGAGGCTCACCCTCACCTCGCTCACCGGCGACGGGCTGACCCGCCTGGGCATCGACGTGGCAGCGCTGGTGGGACGACCCCTCGACGACCTGTTCGAGGACGACGTCGAGGCGGACGCATACGCGGCCGCCAACCGGAGCGCGCTCGACGGTACCGGCGGAGGCTCCTATCGGGCCACTGTCAAGGGCAGGACATTCCAGGTCCATGTCGAGCCCCTGACGGTCGATAAACGCGTCGTCGGCGCGATCGGTGTCGGGCTCGACCTGACCGACCGCCTGGAGCTCGAGGCTCGCCTCGAGCGCTCGACCCGGATGGAGAGCATCGGCCGCCTGGCCGGCGGGGTCGCCCACGACTTCAACAATCTCCTGACGGCGATCACCGGCTATTCCGACCTCCTGGTGTCGGGCCTGCCCGAGGGGGACCAGCGCCGTGACGCCGAGGAGATCCGGCGGGCGGCCAAACGCGCAACGGACTTGACCGGCCAGCTTCTCGCGGTCGGGCACCGATCCGTCCTGAAGCCGGAGCTCGTCTCGCCGAACGTCGTCATCGAGGAGATGCGGAACATGCTTCACCGCGTCATCGGTGACGAAGTTGCGGTGCAGTTCGAACTCGACCCCGCGATTCCGTTCGTCCTCGCCGACCCCGGCCAGCTCGAGCAGGTGATCCTGAACCTGGCCGTCAATGCCCGCGATGCGATGCCCGATGGGGGTCGGCTGGTGATCGCGACCAGGGGCGTCCGGACGGACCGAGACCGACCGGGAGCCCCGCCGAGTCGCGTCGCCATCGTTGTGAGCGATACCGGCGTGGGGATGGACGAGGCGACGCGTGCCCGGATCTTCGAGCCGTTCTTCACGACCAAGGCGCAAGGTAAGGGGACCGGTCTCGGTCTATCGACCGCATACGGGATCGTCAGCCAATCGGGCGGATCGATTCGGGTCGTCAGCGAGCTCGGTGCCGGCGCGACGTTCACGATCACCCTCGCAGCCGATACGGCAGATCAACGCGAGCCGGCCGAGCCGTTGGCCGAGACGGCCGCCCGGAAGACTCTTCGACCTGAACTCGTTACTGCGGACGACTCGGCCGCCCCGACGATCCTCGTCGCGGAGGATGAGCCCGCGGTTCGAGCCCTGGTCGAGCATGTCCTGCGGACGGCCGGGTTCACCGTCATTGCTGCGGTCGACGGCCGCGAGGCGCTCGACCTTGCCCGAGCCCTGCCGACGATCGACCTGCTTCTGACCGACGTGATGATGCCCCGTCTCAACGGACCGGATCTGGCGGAGGCACTGCGCGATCAGCGGCCCGATCAGCGGGTCCTGTTCATGAGCGGGTTCACCAACGACGTCCTCGGGGAGCGCGGGATCATCTCGCCTGACGTTGAGCTGCTGACGAAGCCGTTCGCGCCGGACGATCTCATCGCCCGGATCCGCGAGATGCTGGCGGCGCCGATCGGCCAGTTGGACGGCCGCGGCGAAGTCGCGTAGCGGGAGAATCCTCAACCGCGCGTCGGGACCTCCAGCCTGTCGCCTGCGTCGGCCCGGGACAACGATCGGGTCATGTCGCGACCGGTCACCGCGCGCCACCACGCAACCGGGAGACGGCGCCGCCGATGGTGGCCGGCTTGGGCGATTACCCTCGTCTCGCTTGTGGCCCTCGCCGTGGGTCCCGGCGGCGTCGCTCGGGCCACCGCCGGGGCGATCGACCAGGTCCTCGGCCAGACGCCGTTCAACGGACCACTGCCCGCCTGCACGATCGGCGACCGACCCGCACCGAACGCGACCCTCGACGATTGGGACCGGACGCTCCTCGACACGGAATACACCCTCGACCGCGACTATGCGCCGACGGACCTCGTGGCGGTCACCGAGTCCGGCGTCGAGGGCGCCGGCAGCGTCCGAGCCCTCGTCGTCCTCGATCTGGAAGCGCTGGGATACGCCGCCCGCAAGGCCGGACGCGAGCTGTCCGTCGAATCCGCGTACCGCGGCTACGACGCGCAGCGTCGGACGTTCGACAACCTGGTCGACGCGTACGGCCGCGAGTTCGCGCTCGAATTGGCCGGTCGACCCGGCCACTCGGAGCACCAGCTCGGCACGACGCTCGACTTCGCCGGCGACGCGGCGTGGCTAGCCGACAATGCGTGGCGGTTCGGATTCGTCCTCAGCTATCCCGAGGGCAGCAGTCCCGCCCGGACCTGCTACAAGCCCGAGTCGTGGCACTACCGCTATTTCGGTCGCGAACGCGCTGCGGCGATCCACGCGTCCGGCCTGAGCCCCCGCGAGTGGCTCTGGCAGCAGGGCGACGAGGACCGTTGAGCGGCGCCACCGGCTCCGGCGCGGCGAAGGCCGACCCGGGCCCGGGGGACCCGATACGATCCGGGCGTGACGATCAGCGGCGATCTGCTCCTCTGGAACGCGCGACTCCTTGACGGAACCGGCGGGCCCCCGCGCGAGCCCGTCACGATCGATGTCCGCGGCGGCCTGATCGCGGCCATCACGGACGGCGCCAGCGGAACGCCACCGGAGGAGGCCCTCGACGTTGCCGGCCGCACGGTCATGCCGGGCCTGATCGACGCCCACGTCCATGTCATGAGCGACCTCGAGCGCAGCCCCGGGTTCGGTCCGCGGCCGCCGCTCCACGGTGAAGAGCCGCGCCCGAACGAGCTCCGCTGGTTCGTCCTCGCCAAGGCGGCGCGCGAGTTCCTGCGAGCGGGCCTGACGACGATTAGGGATGTCGGGAGCTACGACGACGAGGCGATCGTCCTGCGAGAGGCGGTCAGGCTGGGATTGCTCGATGGCCCGCGGATCCTGTCGTGCGGGCGGATCCTCTCGGCCAGTGCCCCCGGCGCTCGGCTGTTCGGGACGATGTACCAGGAGGCCGACGGTCCGTGGGAGATGCGGCGCGCCGTTCGTGAGCAGATCCGACGCGGCGCCGACTACATCAAGGTCATGGCCACGGGGGCGCGCTCGGTCGAGCGCGAGGACCCGGAGCCCGCCCAGATGACTCGCGAGGAGCTCGATGCGGTCGTCGACGAGGCCCATCGGATGGGGTTGCGCGTGGCGGCCCACGCGGAAGGGCTGGACGGCGCCCGGATGGCGATCGACGCCGGAGTCGACACGATCGAGCACGGGCTCAGCCTCCACCGTGCGCCCGAGCTGCTCGATCGGATGGCGGCCGACGGGATCGTCCTCGTCCCGACGCTCACGACGTTCCACGACCTTGCCGAGCGGTTCGCCGCGGAGTTCGCGCCTGCCCTAGTGGCCCAGGCGGAGCGGCAACGCGACGAGGCGTACGAGACGCTGACGGCGGCGCACGACGCCGGCGTCATCCTCGCGATGGGCTTCGACAGCGGGCCACCTGGCACAAACGTGCTCGAGCTGATGCGGATGGTCGATGGCGGGCTGACGCCGGCCGAGGCGGTCGTTGCGGCGACAGCAGGCTCGGCTCGGGCGCTGGGCCTGGCCGACCGAGGGATTCTCGAGGTCGGCAAGGTCGCCGACCTGCTCGCCGTGGATGGGGATCCGCTCGAGGAGCCGGGCCTGCTGTGCGACCCGGGCCGGCTGTGGCTCATTGCCCGAGCTGGCGTCGTGGTTGCCGGCACGACCCTCGCGCCGAGTCCGTAGGCCCACGACGCGAGCCCGCCCAGCCGGGTGATTTCCGGATTGGCGGCATACTGGGGCGACTGCCATGCCCCCCAGTCACTCGTTCCTCCGCCTGCGCACGTTCCTGCTATTCGTCCTCGCGGCCGTCGTCGCCACTGGCTGCCTGCCGAGCTCCGGGGCGGCATCGCCAGCCTCGCCCGCACCGCGCGCACCGACGGGGGCCGCACAGACCACCGAGCCGGCGCCGTCCGACGATGGCGTAACGGCCGGGGAACCGGAGCCCAGCCCGTCGATCGGACCCGCCCCGACCAGGTCGTCCGTCGCGAGCCCGACGCCGACACCGGAAGTCCCCGCGGTCGACCCCGAACCCTTCGCGATGAATCTCTACCGCACGGGCGACTTCGTGGCCCAGTACACGTTCGAGTGGTGCGTCGGCGCGAGCCTCCAGATGGCGCTGAACATGGCAACCGACGACTCGCGCACGAGCCGGGCGGATCAGCAGCTTCTCTGGGAGATGGCCCGCGACCGCAGCTTCAGCCCGTTCGGCGGGGCGAACCCGCGCGGGTGGACGGCGTCTCTCAACGATCTCGGCATCGGGCCGTACCGGCTCGTTTCGTTGCCCACCTTCGACGAAGCGCTGACCGTCGCGGCCGAGGCGATTCGAGCGACGCGGCGACCCGTCGGCCTCGTCATGTGGCGGGGCCGGCACGCCTGGGTCATGAGCGGCTT
Source organism: uncultured Chloroflexia bacterium (assembly GCA_963720315.1). Lineage (GTDB taxonomy): Bacteria > Chloroflexota > Limnocylindria > Limnocylindrales > CSP1-4 > CF-46. The sequence goes on along the minus strand of CAVRFC010000005.1, from coordinate 346,342 downwards.
CGAGGCGACCGCCGATCCCCGCCGCTTTGACGACTTCGAGGTCACGGGCATCCGCGTCCTCGATCCGCTGTTCCCCCATGGGAGCTCCGTCTGGGGCTCGAGCGCCAAGCCGAACAGCCTGGTCTCGCCGGCGACCCTCGCCAAGCAGTTCGTCCTACGCGACAGCACCAGGGTGAACCTCGGCGTACCGCCGGGCTACCTGCTCGTCCTCCCAGTCGCGCCGAACACCTGACGCAGCGCGCACATCGGGTGTCGACCGCGTGAGCGAACAGTGCAATGTGTCATCGTCCAAGCCCATAGCCGCCACGCCCAGCTAAGCCCTCGGAGCGGGTTAGCCACCGAGGGCTCGCTCACTCGCGCCTCTACTCAGCGACCGATTGCCCGGGCCGTCGCCTCCAGCGCCTCGACTTCCGCAGCGTGGATCGCGGTCACGCGTTCGCCGAGGTCCTGGAGGATCGCCTCGACCCGGTCGCCCGGCAGCGGGAATGCGCCCTCGTACCGTGCCCGAATCGACCATGCAGTGTCGGCCGCGGCTCGGACCTGGGCCCGGCCGGGTTCGCCGGCCATGACCGCCTCGTGCAGGGTCTCGACCGCCTCCACCGCGTCGGCGGCACCGTCGAGGTCGGGTGGAACGGCGGCGTCGGCGAGCTCTTCCCACTGGTCGGCGACGCCACGCCACGCCCGGGCGGCGTCAGCGAGGGCCGGGTTCTCCAGCGCTGCCGCCGCCTCATCGAGCGACGCGGCATACAGCTCCCGCAGATGGCCGCCAGACGCCCCGACGTCGCCGTCGACAAGCTCGAGCAGATCGAGAAGCGACCCAAAGAGACCGTCGCCATCGGCGAAGACCCGTGGCCAGGCCTTCGCATTGCGGCGGTCCGTCATGAGCCGGGCCCACTTCCGCCAGGCGGGAAGCGAGAACGAGTCCGACGGCGAGCGAAGGTGGTCGACCTGGTCCTCCAGGCCGGCCTGCATCGCAGCCCGGAGCCGGTCCGCCCGGATCGTCCCGGGGGCTGATCGCAGGCGAACGATTCGATTCTTGAACGAGACGATCCGGTCACGCGCGGCCGCCATCACCTCGGCCGGGACGCGGAACGGCGCGCGCCCGCGCTCGTCGACGAAGTAGTCGCCATCAGGATCGCGCCCGAAGATGACGACGGGATGCCCGCGGTAGCCGGACAGGGCGTCGGGCAGGCCCCAAATCTCGATCCCATGGAGGTCGACCGTTGCGATGACGGGCCCACTTGCGTCCAGCCAGCCATCGAGGGTCTCGCGAGCGCCTTTCACGCCGCTCGTCTCGTGAATGTCGGCCTCGACGCCGAGGCGCTCCAGCGTCTTGCCCGTCCAGCCCGGGATCGACGGGTATTGCCACTGGTTCCGGAACCCCAGCGTCAGGATCGCCCTGAGGCGGCTCTTGAACTCCCAGAGGATGTACCCGGCGCCCAGCCCGCCGCCGATGCCCAGGATGGCCGCCTCGGTGAGGGGCTGACCTGTCAGGCCCGACGCGACGCCCTGGTTCGCCAGGACGTTCGCGATGGTGGCGGTTTCCGGGTGGAGCCCGCCGCGCAACCGATAGCCGGATTGGGTGGCGGAATCTTCGGCACTCATCGCCGGCGCCGGGTTGTACCCGTCGGTGGTGGAGAGGAGGGTTCGGCGGGCGACAGCGTAGCGCTCGCCGGTCTTCGCCATGCGTGCGCGGACGACCCGCTTGAAGGCCTTGTTGGTGGTCATCGGTCAGTCTCCGTCACGGCCGTCGACGCTCGCGCCCACGCCGCCACGTCGTCGGCCGGTCGGATGGTTGACCGGTTCGTCCCGAGGATCCCGATCCCCTTTACCGCCGCATCGCCGCGCCGCGTGAGGGCCCGGTCTGGCGGTCAGGCGCGGGAGCGCGCCGCCGCTAGTGTACGGCGCCCGGCGTTGCGATGGGCTGTCGATGATCTGCTGGCGACCCTCGGGCTTTGCCGCCGCCCAAGGACTCTGCGCAGCCTTACAGCCGGGATCTCAGCACGGCGACCTCGGGCCACGGATCGAAGCCGTGCTCGACCAGCCAGCGGACCGCCAGCAGGCTTCGCAACGACCACCACGCGCGGATCACGTCAAGGTCGACGTCGGTGCCGTAGCCGGCGACGACGTCGCCAAGGCGCTCCTCGTGTGCGAGCGTGAGGGTGGCGAGGTCGAACAGCGCGTCGCCCTGGCACGCCTCGGACCAGTCGATGACGCCGGTGACCTCGTCATCGTCGACGAAGACGTGGGTGATCTGCAGGTCGCCGTGGGTGAACACCGGTGTCCACGGCCGGAGCGCAGCCTCGGCGACCCGGCGGTTGCGCGTGACCACGTCGGTGGGAAGGACGTCGTTGGCGACGAGCCATTCGCACTCTCCGTCGAGGCGCGATGCGAACGCGTCGAGGCTCCGACCGGGCCATGGCGGCAGCGGCGCGTCGTGAAGCATCCGTGCGGCGGCACCCGCCGCGGCCCACGCCGCCGACGACGCGGTGGACGGCTCTTGGAGGCGGCCGAGTGCCGTCCCTGGGAGGGCGGCGAGGGCGAGCACGGGCGGCTTCCGCCACAGGATCTCCGGGGTCGGGACCGGCGCCATCGCCATCGCCTCGACCTCGACGTCGGTGCGCGTCTGATCAGCGTCGATCTTCAGGAACACGTCGCCGACGCGCAGCGTCGCGCGCTCGCGATGGGCGACGACGACCTCGACCTCCTCCACGTCGGCAATTATCGCGGGGATGACCACGGACGTTACCGGGGCTATCGCGTGCGACTGGCCGGCCGACCGCGTCAGGCTGCGCGGCGGCCTCGTGCACGCCACCGACCGCAGACGAGTTCGACCGGCGCGGCTCACGGCAAGGAAAAGTGGTGGAGATGGGGGAGAGTCGAACTCCCCGTCCAGAACCCATAACCGGAACCCACTACGAGCGTGTCCGATGGTTTGTCGTCGACCGCCCGGACGAACATCGGCACCCTGCCGGACGGTCCAGTCACGTGTCCCTAGATCGGGCTTGGCACCGGATTACGCAACACTCATCCGGTTTGCAGCCCCGCTGAATGACGCTTCCACCACCCGCGGGACCGAGGTGGCTTCCACGCTCACACTAGCTGCTTACGCAGCGAGGGCGAGAGTCGACTGGCGGTTGCCAGGTACTTCGTTTTGCTGCCTGATTAACGAGGCCTGAGCAGCATCCTCGGCTCGCGTTCTCCGATAGCCGGGCCCTGTCGAATCCACACATCCCCACAGGACCGAACGTCCGTTCGACGCTCCGATCAATTCTAGCCGAAAGCCCGACATCGGCCAAGGGTCAGACCGGCGGTGGGCCGGGCTGGATCCGGGCGCGAAGCGACTCGACCGTCGCCGCATCCCAATCTCCGTCGATCCACCACGTCGCGCCTGCCGCGGCGAACGGCCGAATGATTCTCGGCGGCTCGACCAAGGTCGGGCGGGGTCGAGCCCTGGGCGACGATTTCGAATGGGGGGCCGCTGTTGTTGGCCGGCCGTTCCCGGTTGACATAGTCCGCGATCGCGGCGATCCCCTCTGAATCCCCGACCTGAGCGAGCACCCCGTCATAGCGGAGGGTCCGGCGCATCGACTTGTCGCTCGGCCACGCTCCGACGACCCAGATCGGGATCCTCGGCCGCTGGACCGGTGTCGGCCGAAACGTCATTGGCCCAAACCGGTAGTGCTTGCCGGCGAAGGCAAAGGGCTCGCCGCTCCAGAGGCCCTCGAGGATCTCCAGCGACTCGTCGAGGAGCTCGGCCCGGACCTTCGCTTCGGTCGGCTCACCGACGTTGCCGAACGCGGCGTCGTCGAGCGCCCCAAGCCCGACGGGGATCACCAGCCGCCCGTTCGAGAGCCGGTCCAGCGTCATTGCTTCGCGAGCGAGCTTCCACGGCCGACGCCTCGACGGCGGCGTCACGATTGCTCCCAGGGTCACTCTTTCGGTCCGCATCGCCATCGCGGTCATGACGACCCACGGATCGTACATGTCGGTTTCGCCGATTGCGACGCCGTCCCAGTAGAAGACGCCGTCCCAGCCGGCGGCCTCTGCCTCGGCCGCCAGGTCCGCGACTGTCCGGGGATCGCCCATCGTGATGATGATCCCGAATTTCACCAGATGTCCCCGACCGTGAAGCCCTCCGGGAACGGGTCGGTCGGGTCGACGACGTAGTCGGCGATGCCGGTGATCCAGGCGCTGCCGGTGATCTGGGGAACCACGGCCGCGCGATCGCCGATGGTCGTCGTCTCGAGGAGACGGCCGGTGAACACGGTCCCGAGGATCCCCTCGTGCCGGAAATCCTCGCCGATCCCGAGCCGCCCGGTCGCGTGGAGGACCGCCATCCGGGCCGAGGTCCCCGTGCCGCAAGGCGATCGGTCGATCGCGCCCGTCCAGGTCGAAGGGTTGTCCCAGTCGAGCGTCCCGGTAGAGACTGTGACCACGTTCCGCATTGAATTCGCCGAGTCGTGGGCCGGTCCGCTCAGCTGGCCGATCGTGATGCCGGCGAACCCGGGCTGCTCCGGATGGACGACGGGGAGCTGCTCGTTCGCCGCCGCCTTGATCATCTCCGTGATCCGGACGATGTCGGCGCCCTCGTCCGGCGTGAGCCGCAGCCCGAACGCTTCCGCCGATGCGATGACGTAGAACATCCCACCGTACGCGACGTCGACGATGACAGTGCCAAGCTGCGGCACCTCGACAGGCGTATCGAGATGCGTCGCGAAGGCCGGGACATTTCGGAACGTCACGCCGGTGACCTTGCCGGCGGCGCAGGTCGCCTGGACGCGAATGATCCCGGCCGGCGCTTCGAGCGTCAGCTCCGTCATCGGCTCCATCATTGGGAGGACGCCCGTTTCGAGCAGGGCAGTCACGACGCACATCGTGTTCGTGCCCGACATGCCCGGGTACTCGACCTGCTCCATGATGACGTAGCCTGCTTGCGCCTCAGGATTTGAGGTTGGCAGGACGAGATTGCAGTTGGCGGCGGGGTAGCCGCGCGGCTCGCGCAGCATCCGCAGCCGGAAGTCGTCGCGGTTCGCCTGGAGCCACGTCATCGCCTCGAACATCGTGCCCTCGGGAATGCCGTCGATCCCGCCGAGGATCACCCGCCCGGGTTCGCCTGCCGCGTGGAGGTCGACCGCCCGGATCGTCCGGCCGAGGCGTGGCGGCGTGGTCATCGCCTGCACTGTCGACGGCTCCCGCTATCGGCCACGCTGGGCATCGGCCATCTCTCGGGCGATGTCGCGCCGCGACTCACGATCGGCGATGTCGCGGCGCCGATCGTGGAGCTGCTTGCCGCGGGCGAGCCCAAGCTCGAGCTTGGCCCGGCCCTTGCCGGTCAGGTAGAGGCGCAGCGGGACGATCGTCAGGCCCTTCGACTTCGTCTTGCCGAGGAGCTCGTCGATCTCGCCGCGATGAAGCAGGAGCTTGCGGGTCCTCTTGGGCTCGTGGTTGTAGCGGTTCGCCTGCTCGAAGGGCGCGATGTGGGCGCCGATCAGCCACGCCTCGTCCCGCTCGATGCGCGCATACGCATCGGCCAGGTTGACCTTGCCCGCCCGAATCGACTTGATCTCCGTTCCGGTCAGGACGATCCCAGCCTCGAACGTGTCCTCGATGCTGAATTCATGTCGCGCCCGCCGATTGAGGGCAATCGTGTGCTCTTCCACCGCTCCATCCTATCTGCGGTCCACCCTATCTGCGATCGTTGCGGAGGGGCGGCCAGGGCAAGGCGAACCCGAGCACCGGAGCGAGCGGGCTCAAACGCCCGTAAGCGAGGAGCGCAGGGTTCAACGCGGCCATGGCCGTCCAGCCGCAACAGCCCCGGGCGCACGAACGCCGGTCCTCAAGGGACCGGCGTTCGGTTGCTTACCACCCACAGGGTGTCCGCTTAGACGGCCATCTCCTGCGAGGTGGTGCAGCTACGCGTACTGTCGATCACTGCACATCACCTCCTTTCGTTCCCGGCAACCATATTGCATGGGTGCTTCGTGCGCAAGCCGGGGAACCGGCACCCTACCCGGTCAACCGGCAACCGCGCACGGAGGTATGAGGCCGAGCTCTGCGAGGCCATCAGCCTGAGGTCGCCCTCGTCAGGCCGCGCGTCGAACGGCACCGCTGCCGCTCAGAATCTCGACGGCCCTGTCGAGTGCCGGATCCTCGTCGGTGACGGGCTCGGTGGGCGGCGTGACCGGGACGTCGGGGACGATCCCCTTCTGGTGGATCCATCGCCTGTCGGGGGTCAGCCAGCGGGCGATCGTGAGCTTCAGGGCGCCGGTGTTCGGCAGCTCGATCCACTGCTGAACTGTGCCCTTGCCGAACGTCGTCTCGCCGACAATCGTCGCGCGTTTGCGATCCTGGAGCGCACCCGCGACGATCTCGCTCGCCGATGCGCTGCCGCGGTCGACGAGGACGATCAGCTCGATGCCGTCGCCTGTCGCCAGGCCACCCGATGAGGCGTCGGTCGCCTCCTGCTTCCCGTCGGCTGTCTCCTCCCAGAAGATCGGCCCCGAATCGATGAACTCGGAGGCGATTTGTCGAGCCGCCGTCACGTAGCCGCCGGGATTGCCGCGGAGATCCAGGATGATCTTCGTCCGACCGGCCTTGATGTCGGCCTCGAGAGCGTTGTGGAACTGGGTCGCCGCGTTGTCGGAGAAGCCGGTGACCCAGATGTGGCCGATCGTGCCGCCGGCGAGATCCTCATCGACCACCTCGCGTTGGACGATGGTGTCGCGGACGATCGCCACGTCGAACGCCGCGTCCTCGCCGCGCTTGATCGTGAGCACGACCTCGGTGCCCTTCTTGCCGCGCACCTTGTCCCGCGCACCGTCTACCGTCAGGCCGTCGAGCCCGGCGCCGTCGACGGCGAGAATCGCGTCTCCCGCCAGGAGGCCCGCCTTCTGTGCCGGCGAGCCGTCGATGGGGGCGACGACGATGAGAATGCACTCGGGACCGAGCGTCGAGCAGTCGCTCGTCTCGCCGGTCGCGCTCTTTGTCCCGATCTCGGCGCCGATACCCTCGAACTGCCCTGACAAGTCCTGGAGCCCGGTCTGGTACTCCTCAGGGGTCAGGTACGCAGAGTAGGGGTCGCCCAATGCGTCGACCATCCCCCTAATCGCACCTCGCACGAGGAGCTGATCGTCGATCTCGCCCCCCGCGTAACGAGTCTCGATCGTCTCGAAGGTGTCCCAGAACGGCTGGAAGATGTCGGCCCGTGCGCCGGGCGTGCCCGGTTGGTCGGAGAACCGCTGTCCGACGAGGAAGCCCGACATGAAGAGGGCCCCGCCGGCGAGGATCGCCACAAGTCCGACAGCGAGGGCGAGGACGGGCGCGCCGCGCCGGGCGCTTGCGACCCTCGTGACCGGGGGCACGGGCGGCTGCTCGTAGGTCAAGCCGGGCGCTTGCTCGGTCGGCGCGGGGTCCGTGGGGAGCATCGGGGCGTGGAGTCTCCGGTTCGGCGGGCGACGGGTCGGTAAGGGTACACCGCCTCTCGCGATGCTACGCCGGACGCCCGATGAGCGGATGCCGGGTCATTTGATCAGGTAGGTCCGGACCGACAACCACGACCCGAGGACGCCGAGCCCAAGGCCCGCCCCAGCGACGAGGACGACGAGGTCCCGCGTGAGGGTCCCGAACGTCAGCGGCAGCACCGCGAAGAACCCCATCATGAACCTACCGATTGGGTCCGCGGCGACGTAGAGCAGCCCGAGGGTCAGCGCGGCACCGAGAAGGCCGACCATCGCGCCTTCGAACACGAATGGCCAGCGAATGAACGCATCCGACGCGCCGACCAGCCGCATGATCTCAATCTCCTCCGCTCGGGCGACCACGGCCAGCCGAATCGTGTTGACGATGATGAACAGGACGATGAACGCGATGACGAAGAGGACGACGGTGCCGGCGGTGCTGAGGACGTTCGTGATCGTCAGGAGGCTGTCGACGGTTGTCTGCTGCTCCTTGACCTTGTCGACTGCTGGTTCCGCCCGGAGGAGCTCGACGACGCTACTGAACATGCTCGTATCGACAAGCTTCACCTCAAGGCTTGCGGGCAGCGGGTTGTAGGGGAGATACGTGGAATAGTCCTCCTGGCCCTGCTCCTCGAGCGACGCCCGATAGTTCGCGAGGGCCTCCTCCACGCTGACGTAGTGGACCGACTCGACCTCTGGCAGCTTCTCGAGGCGGTCGGTGATCGCCTCAACCTCGGCGGCCTTGGTCTTGTCCTTGAGGTCGGCCACGACCTCGACCTTCGATTCGGTGTAGTCGAGCCCGGCCTGGAGGCCGGTCCGGAGGATCCAGAAGCCGGCGAGGAGCATCAGCATGAGGACCATCGTTGCGGTCGCCGCGATGCTCATCAGGGCGTTCCGCCAGAATCCCTGCCAGGCGCGCTTGAGGCTGAAAACGACGAACGTCAGCATCGACTCGCGTGTCTCTCAGTCCGCGCGGTGGTAGATGCCGCCGACTTCGTCGCGGATGATCCGCCCCTCCTCGAGCGCAACGACGCGCTTGCGGAGGGCGGTCACGACGTCGGCGTTGTGGGTCGCCATCATGACCGTCACGCCGAGATCGTTGATCCGGAGGAGCAGCTGGATGATTTCCCAGCTGATGAGCGGATCGAGGTTGCCGGTGGGCTCGTCGGCGATGACGAGGCGCGGGTCGTGGACGAGCGCCCGGGCGATGGCCGTCCGCTGCTGCTCGCCGCCCGACAGCTGGGCGGGCAGCTGGGCCTGCTGGGCGGTCAGCCCGACGAGCGCGAGCACGCGGTCCACGGCGGGCCCGATGCGCCTCCGCGGCGTGCCGGTGACCTCGAGGGCGAACGCCACGTTCTCCCAGACCGACTTCGTCGGCAGGAGCTTGAAGTCCTGGAACACGATCCCGATCTTGCGGCGGACTTTCGAGACGTGCCGGCGAGGCAGTCGGGCGAGGTCCTGACCGTCGAGGATGACAGCCCCGTGACTGGCCACCTCATCGCGGATGAGGAGCTTGATCAGGGTCGATTTGCCCGCGCCTGATGGGCCGACGAGAAAGACGAAGTCGCCCTCCGGGATGACCAGGTCGACGTCCTCGAGGGCGGTCTTCCCGTTCGGGTAGATCTTCGTCACGTCGTGCAGCACGAGCACCGCCCGGTCGACCGCCGCCTGATCGCGACCGCGCCCGAGCAAGCGTCGTCGGAACGAGCGGGCAGGAGCGGCCGGCGGGGGGCTGAGGGTCACGTTTGGCTCCGAGGACTCCGTCGACGGCGGCTTGGGCCGCCAGCTCGCATCGCTAAGGCTTCGTCCGAGGGCACGGCAGAGGGAGCCACGTCGGCAATGAGGCTATCACGAGTCCTCGGGCTGATGGCTTCGCGGAGCTCAGCCTCAGACCTCGGAGGGCGAGTCTCGGGTCGGCGGGGAGGTTGCCAGTTCAAAGGAGCCCAGGTGATATCGGAACATAGCGCGAGAAATCTACCAGCGGGTGATCCCAGCAGAGAAGGACCGGAAAGCCGTCGAGCCGGAATCCCGCCCGCAGCAGCGACGTCGCGGCCGTCGTGGCGGCGCCGGGCAGCCAGATGCCGAACGCACCACGCGGGGCCACCGTCGCCACGAGGTGCCCGATCACTGGATCGAGGTGGTCGGCGTCGCGAACGGCGACCGGGCCGACACGCCCCGCCTCCGACGCGTAGCCATAGCCGACCGTGCTGCCGCCCGCCCCGACGTAGAGGAACCCGATTCGCCCCTCGCGCCGGACGAGGTCGTGATCCTGGCGATGGGCGAAGCCCACGACCTCGCGATCGAGCGCGTCCAGCTCGTCGTCGAGGGCGCCCGCGCTCAGCCCGTCCGCCGCGCCGTCCCGGATCTCGTCGATCGGGATGACCCGGATGCCGTCGGGGAGCCGGGGTAGCTCGCCCGGTTGGTCGGGCCGGCCGACGAGCCGCAGGAGCGGCATGCGCGGCGCCATCCCGAGGGACGTGTAGAGCGCGTTCGAGATCGGCTGGACGCTGTCCGTGCAGGTCGCCAGCGATGCGGACCCGGCCTCCGGCATCACCCGGTCGATCAGCGTCCGCCCCAGGCCACTGCCCTGGAACCCTGGCAGCACGAACAGCATGGACAGAAACCAGAGCGAGTCCCGCCGCAGCGCGGACACGAACCCGACGATCCGCGATTCGCCGGTCTCATCGACCTGCTCAGCGACGACGAAGCCCTCGGGGTCCGTCGAGCGGAGATGACCGTAGAGACGGAGAACCGCCGCGAGATCGTCCGGGATCTCAGGCAGGTTGAGGCGGTTCGTGTAGTCGTTGATCGAGGTTCGCCAGATCGCGGCGCAGGCGCCGAGGTCCTCGTCGGTTGCGAGTCGCAGCGTTGGAGCCGCAACCGCGGCACCGGACGGTTGGCCGACGGCCACCTCAGGCGACCTCGTCGTCGCCGGCGTCGGCCGGCCCGGTTTCGGCGCCGCCCGAATCGTCGCCCCGCGCGCTCTGGCCGCCCGTCGCCAGTCGTTCGAGCTCGGCCTGCATGAAGGCATCGAGATCGCCATCGAGGACCGCAGCTGTGTTGCCGGTCTCGTGGTTCGTCCGCAGGTCCTTGACCATCTGGTAGGGGTGCAGGACGTAACTCCTGATCTGGTTGCCCCAGCCCGCCTCGACGTGCTCGCCGCGGAGCTTCCGCAGCTCCGCCTCCTTCTCCTCGAGCGCACGCTCGAGCATGCGCGACTTGAGGACCTTGATCGCGGTTTCCTTGTTCTGCGTCTGGGACCGCTCGTTCTGGCTCTGGGCGACGATCCCGGTCGGGATGTGGGTGAGGCGGACGGCCGAGTCGGTCTTGTTGACGTGCTGCCCGCCGGCGCCCTGGGCCCGGAACGTATCGACCCGGATCTCGTCCCAGTCGAGCTCGATCTCGATGTCGTCCTCGGCCTCCGGCAGGACCTCGACAAGGGCAAACGTCGTCTGGCGCCGCTTCTGGGAGTCGAACGGGCTGATTCGGACGAGGCGATGGACGCCACGTTCGACGCGCAGCCAGCCGTAGGCGGCCCGGCCGTTGACCTCCACGGTCACGCTCTTGAGGCCGGCCTGCTCGCCTTCCTGCTGGTCGACGACCTCTGTATGGAAGTTATGGCTCTCCGCCCAGCGGAGGTACATCCGCAGCAGCATTTCCGCCCAGTCGGTTGCCTCCGTTCCGCCGGCGCCGGCGCTGATCGAGAGGAGCGCGCTCCGCTCGTCGTACTCGCCCGAGAACAGCAGCGCCGTTCGCTCGCGGCGGAAGTCAGCCTCGAGGGAAGACGCCTTCTGGTTCAGCTCGGCGGTCAGTTCGGCGTCGGCCGACTCCTCGACGAGCTCGAGAATGGCGAGGAGGTCGTCAGCGCGGGTCTCGAGGCCTCGCCAGAGCTCGATCTCGGCCCGGAGCCCGCTAGCTTCGCGGAGAACCTTCTGGGCGGCCCGCTGGTCGTCCCAGAACCCGGGCTCGGTCGTCAGCGCCTCTAGCTGCGAGGCGCGCGATTCCTTCGTCCCGAGGTCAAAGATGCCCCGAGGTCGACCGGATCCGCTCCGCCAGGTCTCGAATGATGGATGCGTCCACTCAGTTCCGGGCCTGGAGATCCTGGAGGAGGATCGGACGGAGCTCGATGAGTCGGAGGGCCGACTTGCTCCGGGCGACGACGGGGTTCACGCAGGGACAGTAGCCGTTGTGGGGGCAGACGCCGCAATTGCCGTCACAGTCGAGCGCCGCGGCGTAGCTGCAGGAGCGGCAATCGCGCTCACACGCAATCAGATCGACGAACGACTCTTCCTCGGCCTGCTTCACAAGTCCCTCTTTTCCGTTCCGGGCAAGGTCTGGCTGGGCTGGGGCGTGTGCGGAATGGCCTGCCGATGGATCCTGACCGATCTCGGCTGCGGGGAGTTTTCGGCAGTATACGTTGCGAAAGTCCCACCGCCAAGAGGGTGAAAAATCGTTCCGGAGCGTGGAAAGGGTCGATGTCGCGCGAGCGTCAGAGGCCGGTCCCCGTGAGGAAATAGAGCGCGAGCCCGCCGATTTCGTGGATCGTGTCCAGCGCTTGTTCGGATAGGCTCGATTCGGACGGGCTCGTCGTGGTCGGCGAGCCGTACGCAGTCATGCCCTGGTCCCGAGCCATGCGCAAGACCCTGAGCATGTGGCTTCGGTCGGAGACGAACACGGCCGCATCGAGCTGCCGGTCGCGAAGCATCGAGCCGACAGTCCGGATGGATTCAAGCGTGTTCCGGCCGCGGTCCTCCACGAGGATTGCCGACGCGGGCACGTCGTGGGCGACGGCATACGCCATCGCGGCCTCGGCCTCGGTCGTGAAGTCGCCCTCCCGGCCCTTGCCGCCGGTGACGACGAGGATCGGGGCGATCCCCTCGTGGTATAGCGCGATGGCATGGTCCAGCCGCGCCCGAAATAGCGGCGACGGCGCCCCGTTGTACTGGGCGGCCCCGAGGACGACGATTGCATCGGCCGGACGCGCCTCGTCGCGGCCGCCCTGGTCCCAGATCCGGTAGGTCGTGTAGAGGCCGACGATGATCGTCCCGGCGGCCCCGGCCAGCAAGAGCTTCCCAACGTTGCGGGTCACCGCCGCCCCCCGGCGCCCTCAGTCAGGCGCCGTGGCACTTCTTGTACTTCTTGCCGGATCCGCACCAACAGGCATCGTTCCGACCGATCCGCGCCCCGGTCGGAGTGAATCCTGGCTTCGCTTCGCCGGAACCCGGCGTGCCGGCCCCCGAGGCACGGAGCGCGCGAGCCATCGGGTCCGGCGGGAGGCCGCCGGCGATCGGCGATCCCAGCGCGCCCGCGGAACCTGTCCCGGACCCTTGCCCACGGCCATCCGCCGCGGCTGCTGCGGGGCGGGTCGCGGTCGCAGTCGAGGAACCCGAAGAGACGGAGGCGACGCCACTTGCCGCGCCCGATCCGGCGCCCACGCCGACCGGCTGGTTCGCGTGGTCGTGGCGAGTCAGGCTGACCCGGAAGATCGTCGTCGCGAGCTGGTGCCGGATCAGCGCCCGGAGCTCCTGGTAGAGCTGGAACGCCTCGCGCCGGAACTCGTTGAGCGGGTCCTGCTGGGCGTAGCCGCGAAGGCCGATACCGCGCCGCATGTCCTCGATCTCGGTGAGGTGCTCGACCCAGAGCGAGTCGATCGTCCGCACGAGGACCAGCCGCTCGACGGTCGCCCAGTCGGCCTCGCCGACCTCTTCGGCGCGCGCTTCGAGTCGCGCGTCGGCCAGCTCCAGGAGGTGGTCGAGAATGACGTCGCGGCTGCCCATCTCCCAGAGCTCGTCCTCGGTCGTGCCGGGGCCGGCCAGGCCCATCGCCTGGAGCGCCGCCGCGAGCCCTTCCATGCCCCAGTCGTCGACGTTCTCGCCGGTCAGATGGCTGTCGACGATCGCGTGGATCTCGTCCTCGACGAACCCCCGAACGGTCTCGCCGAGGTCCTCGTTGCGAAGGACCTTGTCCCGTTCCGCATAGATCGTCTCGCGCTGGCGGTTGATCACGTCGTCGAACTCGACGACGCGCTTGCGCATGTCGAAGTTGAAGCCCTCGACCCGGCTCTGGGCGCTCTCGATCGTCTTGCTGACGATGCGCGACTCGATCGCGACGTCGTCCTCCAGGCCGAGCCGTTCCATGAGCCCTGCGACGCGGTCCGATGCGAAGCGCTTCATGAGGTCGTCTTCGAGCGACAGGTAGAAGCGCGACGAGCCCGGGTCGCCCTGGCGTCCGGCGCGGCCGCGGAGCTGGTTGTCGATGCGGCGGCTGTCATGCCGCTCGGTGCCGATGATGTGGAGGCCGCCGACCGCGACGACCTTTTCGTGGTCCTCGTCGGTGACCTGCTTCGCCTCGGCAAGGGCCGCGTCATAGGTCGCCTTGTCGACCTCCGCCGGGTTCAGGCCGCGCTTGTGAAGGATCTCCGACGCCAGCCCGGCCGGGTTGCCGCCGAGCAGGATGTCGGTGCCGCGGCCGGCCATGTTCGTGGCGATCGTGACGGCGCCGGTCCGCCCCGCCTGGGCGATGATCCCCGACTCCTTCTCGTGGAACTTGGCGTTGAGCGTCTCGTGCTTGATCCCTCGCCGCTTCAGCATCGTCGAGAGGACCTCGGACTTCTCGACGGTCACGGTGCCGACGAGGACCGGCCGGCCCTGCTCCTGCATCTCGACGATCTCGTCGATGAGGGCGTTGAACTTCGACATCTCGTTCCGGAAGACGAGGTCCGCGTCGTCCTCCCGGATCATCTCGCGGTGGGTCGGGACCGACACGACCTCGAGCTGGTAGATCTTGTGGAACTCCTCCGCCTCGGTCATCGCCGTGCCGGTCATGCCGGCCAGCTTGTCGTAGAGCCGGAAGTAGTTCTGGAACGTGACCGTCGCATAGGTCACGCTCTCGCGCTGGACCCGCAGGCCCTCCTTCGCCTCGATCGCCTGATGAAGTCCTTCGGACCAGCGCCGCCCGGGCATCTGGCGGCCGGTGAACTCGTCGACGATGACGATCTCGCCGTCCTTGACGATGTAGTCCTTGTCGCGCTTGTACAGCGCGTGGGCCCGAAGCGCCTGCTCGAAGTGGCGGGCGAGGCGCGGGTCGGCGTCGTAGAGGTTGGGTACCCCGAGCAGCCCCTCCATCTTGTCGACGCCCTCTTCCGTCGGTGAGACGGCCCGATCCTTCAGGTCGACAAAGAAGTCGCCGCCCTCCTCCGCGCCCTCGGGGCGTCCGCTGAGCTTGGGGACCAGCCGGGCAAACTGGTAGTAGAGATCGCCCGACTCCTCCGCCTGGCCGCTGATGATGAGCGGCGTCCGCGCCTCGTCGATGAGGATGTTGTCGACCTCGTCAACGATCGCAAAGCTGCGCTCCCGCTGGACCCGCTGATCCAGCTCGATGACCATGTTGTCGCGGAGATAGTCGAAGCCGAACTCGTTGTTCGTCCCGTAGGTCACGTCGGCGGCGTAGGCCTCGCGGCGGTTTACCGGGCGGAGATTGATGAGGCGCTCATCGCTTGTCGGGAAGCCCGGCTCGAACACGAACGACTCGTCGTGGGTCACCATCCCGAGGCTCACCCCGAGGAAGTGGAAGACGGGACCCATCCACTGGGGGTCGCGACGGGCGAGGTAGTCGTTGGGAGTGACGATGTGGACGCCCCGACCGGTCAGCGCGTTGAGGATCGCGGCCATCGGCGCGACGAGGGTCTTGCCCTCGCCGGTCTTCATTTCCGAGATCCGGCCCTGGTGGAGGACCGCGGCGCCCATGAGCTGGACGTCGAAATGGCGCATCCCGAGCGTCCGCTTCATCGCCTCGCGGGTCATCGCGAAAACGTCCGCCGCAACGTCGTCGAGCGCCGCCTGGATCCGGGCGTTCTCCTTCTTGCGACGCTCCTTGGTCAGCTCGCGCCGGCGCTCGAGATCGGGGTGATGGAGTTCGTCCTCGGCAGGCTCATCCGGCTCGGCGATCTCGCGGATCTCTTCGCGGATCTCGACGAATCGCTCGCGGATCTCGTCGTCGGATAGTGCCTCGATCTCGGCCTCGAGACCGTTCGCCTCGTCGATGATTGGCTGGAGGCGTCGGATCTCACGTTCGTTGGAGTCGACGAAACGGGAAAAAATTCGCATAGCCGGTGAAGTATAGGCGGGCAGCCCCGGAAGGCCGACGAACGCCAGACTCAGTCCCGCCTCCCGCCCCTGCCCCTCTATCTGGCCACTTGCGAGGGCCGGGTGACGGGCGGCGGCGCGCCGTTACGGTGGCGGGGCGCTCCAGAAACCCGTCGAATAGCCGACGACGAGCAGCGCGAATGTTAGGAACCCGAGGCCCAGCCAGAACGCGACTGCCATCACGGTCGAGGTTGGGTTCATCTCCCGGTTCGGGAGCTCCGGCAGCTGGTTGCCCTTGCGGGTCGATCCCCAGCGCCGCGAGAGCAACTGACGGCGCCAGTCGGGTGGGCGAACCGACCGCCGCTCGATGCCGCCCTTGCCGTCGGGCCGGTGAAGCTGGAGGCTCATCGGTCGGTCGGCCGGACTGCGGACGCGAGCTCGGTTGGTGCTGGAGGCTCCGCGTCGTCGCCATCGCCGTCAGACTCGTGCCCGGGCTCGTTGCGCGTATCGAAGCGCCGCGGCTGGCCATCTTCCCAGAGAAGCATCTCCTGGGTGAATGAGACCTCGCTGCTGAATAGGGCGCCGACGGACTCGCCTCGGTGGATTCGCTTGATCGCCTCGCCGATGAGCGGCGCAACCGACAGCGTCGTGATCTTCGGCAGGCGCTTGATCGCCGGCAACGGCACCGAGTCGGTCAGGACGACCTCCATGACGCTCGAGTCGCGGAGCTTCTCGACGGCCGGGCCACTCAGCACGCCGTGGGTGGCGCAGGCGTAGATCTCCGACACGTTCTCGCGCTCCAGCGCCCGAACGATCTCGGTCAAGGTGCCCGCTGTGTCGATCTCGTCGTCGACGATGATCGCCCGTTTGCCCCGGACCTCGCCGATGACGTTCATCAGCTCGGCCCGATCGAGGTTTCCGATCCGCCGCTTCTCGATGACGGCGAGGGGTGCGTCGAGCAACTCGGCGAAGGCGCGCGCCCGCTTGGCGAAGCCGAGGTCGGTGACGACGACGATGTCCTCGAGGTGCTTGTGGACGAAGTAGTTCGAGAGCATATGGACGGCGGTCAGCTCATCGACCGGGATGTTGAAGAAGCCCTGGATCTGGCCCTGGTGGAGGTCCATCGCGAGGACCCGGTCGGCGCCGGCGACCGTGATCATGTCGGCGATGAGGCGGGCCGTGATCGGGACCCGCGGCTGGTCCTTCTTGTCGGATCGGCCGTAGGCGTAGAACGGCACGACGGCCGTGATCCGCCCGGCGCTCGCCCGCTTGAAGGCGTCGATCATGATCAGGAGCTCCATGATCGACTGGTTGACCGGGTGGCACGTCGGCTGGACGAGGAAGACGTCCTTCTCGCGGACGTTGTCGAGGATCTTGACGAAGATGTTCTCGTTGGCGAACTGGAAGACCTCGGCCTTGCCCGGCTCGACGCCGAGGTAGCGGCAGATCTTGCGGGCGAGGTCCGGGTTCGAGTTCCCGTGGTAGATCTCGAACTGGTCTGCGTACACTCCGCCCTCCCGACCGAGGTTTACCACGACGCCGTCACGCGCCGCTCCCCTCGCCTGGGTCGACCCCACCCGGTTCGGGGCCGTCATTGTCACCGATGCCACCCTGCTCCGCCAGCCCCGCCCGGAAGGCGGCGATCGCAACGACCCTGTCGCCCTCGGCCAGGCGCATGACGATCACGCCACGGGCACCCGACGAATACCGATTGATCGAGTTCGTCTCGGTCCTGATGACCTGGCCGCCGGCCGAGATCAGGAGCAGCTCGTCGTCATCCTCAGTTACCTGCTGGACGGCGGCGACGAGACCGGTCTTGGCGCCCTCGAGCGCCATCAGCCGGACGCCCTGACCGCCGCGGTGCTTGCGCCGGAACTCCGCCAGGGCGACCCGCTTGCCGTAGCCGGTCTCGCTCAGGACGAGGAGATCCGCCTCGGGCTCGACGACCCTCATCGCAACGACGTTGTCGCCCTCGCGCTTGAGGAGCCGGATACCGATGACGCCCGCCGCGTCACGGCCCATCGGCCGGACCTCGCCCTCGGCGAACCGAGCGAGCATCCCCTGGGCCGTGGCGATGATGATGTCGTCCTCGCCGCTCGAGACGTCGACCCAGGCGAGCTCGTCGTTGTCGTTGATCGTGATCGCCCGGATCCCCGTCGAACGGACGCGCTCGAACTGCTCGAGGGGCGTCTTCTTGATGTGGCCCCGCCGCGTGGCCATCACGAGGTAGTGGCCGGGCTCGAAGTTCGGCAACACGATCGTCGCGACGGGGACCTCGCCGGCCTCGACCTGGACGCCCGGCAGGTTGATGATCGGGGTGCCCTTAGCCTGGCGACTCGCATCCACGATCGAGTGGACCTTGGCGCTGAAGACGCGGCCGCGATTCGTGAAGAACAGCGCCCAGTCGTGAGTGTTCGCGACGATAAGGTGCTCGACCGCGTCCTCCTCGCGGGTGACGTGGCCGATGATCCCCTTCCCGCCGCGGTGCTGGCGGCGGTACGTCGCAACCGGCTGGCGCTTGATGTAGCCGCGGCCCGAGATCGTCACGACGACGTCCTCGTCGGCGATGAGGTCCTCGTCGGTCATCTCGCGGCTCGAGTCGTCGGCGACCCGGGTGCGGCGCTCGCCGGCGTACTTCTTCTTCAGCTCGACGAGCTCGTCCTTGATGATCGACAGGACCCGCTGCGGGTTGGCGAGGATGTCCTCGAGCTCGGCGATCAGCTGGATGACGCTGAGGTACTCGTCCTCGATCTTCTTGCGCTCGAGGGCGGCGAGGCGGGCGAGCCGCATGTCGAGGATCGCCTGCGCCTGGAGCTCGGACAGGTTGAAGCCCGCCATCAGGTTCGACTTGGCCTTCTCGACGTCGAGCGATTCGCGGATCGTCTTGATGACGGCGTCGAGGTTGTCGAGGGCGATCTTGAGGCCCTCGAGGATGTGGGCCCGAGCACGCGCTTTGCCGAGGTCGTATTCGGTCCGTCGCCGGACGATGTCGCGGCGATGGTCGACGTAGTGGACGAGGACCGACTTGAGCGGGAGGGTCTGCGGCTGGCCGTCGACGAGTGCCAGCATGTTCATGTTGAACGCGAGCTGCATCGGCGTGTGCTTGAACAGGTTGTTCAGCACCTTGTGGGGATTCGCGTCGCGCTTGATCTCGATGTAGATCCGCATCCCGTCGCGGTCGGACTCGTCCCGCAGGTCGCTGATGCCATCGATCCGCTTGTCCTTGACGAGCTCGGCGATCTTCTCGAGCAGCGATGCCTTGTTCACCTGGTACGGCAGCTCGCTCACGATGATCGCCATCTTCTCGCCGCGGACTTCCTCGAACGCCACCTGGGCGCGCATCACGACCCGGCCGCGGCCGTGGGCGTACATCTGGCGGATCGCGTCGACGGTCTCCCACTCGCCCGAGATGACGTTGCGCTGCTGCTCGAAGCGGTAGATCGTCCCGCCGGTCGGAAAGTCGGGACCCTTGACGTGCTCGCACAGCCCGTCGGAGGTGATGTCCGGGTCGTCGATCAGCGCGATCGTCGCGTCGCAGATCTCACCTAGATGGTGCGGCGGGATGTTCGTCGCCATTCCGACGGCGATCCCGGAACTGCCGTTGATCAGGAGGTTCGGCAGCTTGGCCGGCAGGACCGATGGCTCCTTCTGGGTGCCGTCGTAGTTGTCGACAAAATCGACCGTTTCCTTGTCGATGTCGGCCAGCATCTCGGCGGCGATGGCGGTCAGGCGCGCCTCCGTGTAGCGCATGGCCGCCGCGCTGTCGCCGTCGACGCTGCCGAAGTTGCCCTGGCCGTCGACAAGCGGGTAGCGCATCGAGAAGTCCTGGGCGAGCCGGACGAGGGCGTCGTACAGGGCGACGTCGCCGTGGGGGTGGTATTTGCCCATCACCTCGCCGACGATCGCGGCGCACTTCCGGAACGAGCTCGTCGACGACAGGCCCATCTCGCCCATCGTGTAGAGGATCCGGCGGTGGACGGGCTTCAGGCCATCGCGGACATCCGGCAGGGCGCGGGCCACGATCACGCTCATCGCGTAATCGAGGTAGCTCACCCGCATTTCGTCCTCGATGCGGATCGATCTGATGTCGCCCAGGTCGTCGGTCACGGGTCAGGCTCTCCTAACGAACGTTCGTTTGGTCAAGTCAGCGGTGGTTCGGGTTGCGGCGCGCCGAGCATGCCCTGACCGAATCGATCGGCGGCTTCGGCGGCGCTGGACGTCGATGGCGAGCCCGGCCGGCGGCGAATGCCCTCGAGGCTCGCCCGCATGGCAGCGGCCCGATCGGCGTCGAGCTTTGGCAGGACATCCCGGATGACCCAGGCGCGGTGGCCGTCGGACGTTTGGGCGGCCCGCCCTGCTTCCGTCTCGCAGAACGACGTGACAGCCGCCCGATCAACCAGGCTGAGACTGCGAAGGGCCCATGCGAGGGCCTTCTGAACATCTGGCTCGGCGTCGCCGATCAACTGTGCGATGAGCCCAAGGCCGTGCTCTGCGACCGCCGGCTCGCGCCCGCGGCGGCGGTCCACGAACGGGGCGGTCGCGACCGTGCTACCGACCAGGCGTCGCTCCCACCGGGACGGCGAGTAGACGAGTTGTTCGAGCTCAGCCCAGCGATAAGGCTCCGCGAGGATCCCCTTCCCGACGACGTGAGCCAGTGAATCGACGGTGATCCAGTCGGCGGCCTCGCGCGCCGCGCGCCGGACCAGCTGCCACGTCCGCTCGGGCTCGTCAACGATGAGTCGCTCGAGCAGGCCGAACGCGAACCAATGCGACTCCAGCTCCGGTTCGCGCAGGAGGCGATCCGCCACGAACAACCAGGTGCCAGTCCGCTCGCGACGCGTCGACTCGCGGAAACCCCGTTTGACGGCCTCGATCAGCGGCCAGCGCACGCCCAGAACCGCGCCGATCCCCGGCGCGACGCGGCGCTGGCCATCGACATACGACGGGTCCGCCAACTCGAACAAACCCGTCCGGAGCGCCGCAGCGAACGCCTCCGGATCGCCGGTCAGCTCAGCCAGGTCGCGCCCGATTGCCTCGGCGAAGGGCTTCTTCTCAGCGACGAAGGCGACGGCGTGAGCCGTCGCGGCGCTCCGATGGGTGGTTGCCTCGGGCTCGGTCAGGACGGCGGTCAAACCCCGTTCCCCTCGAGCTCTCGGTAGCCGTAGCGCCGCTTCAGCTCCCGTTTGCGATCCTCCGGCGCGGCAACGTAGGTGGCATCGGCGGTGGCGAGGAGCTCACCTGTCGCCTGATCGACGATCCGGCCGGCGGTTGTGATGAGACGGCGGCGGACGTTGGTGACCCAGGCCTCGGCATGGATGGGTCGATCGAGCGGCACGGGGCGCTTGAAGTCGACGGTCATCCGGGCCGTGAGGCCCCAGTTGTCGTGGTCTACGAGGGACCAGGCCATGACCTCGTCGAGGATCGTCGCCACGATCCCGCCGTGGGCGATCTCGTCCCAGCCCTGGAACCGGCTCGGGATGGCCAGGTCGGCCCAGCAGCGCTCACCGTCGACGTGAAGCTCGAGATGGAGGCCATGGGCGTTCAGCGTCCCGCAGGCGAAGCAGTTGTGAGGTTCGAAGGCGAACCGTTCGTCCACGCGCTGGGGCGTATGCGTGTTCGGGAGCGCGGAAGCGGCCGCCTCAGACGTCAAGGTTCTGGACCTTCCGCGCTTCCGTCTTGATGAACTCCTTCCGCGGCGCGACCTTCTCGCCCATCAACGTCGTGAACATCTCGTCTGCCAGGGCCGCGTTCTCGCCGTTGACCCGGAGGAGCGTCCGGGTCTCTGGATTCATCGTCGTGTCCCAGAGCTGATCGGCGTTCATCTCGCCGAGGCCCTTGAACCGCTGGACCGACAGGTTCTTGACGTTGAAGTCCTTGACGATCCGATCGCGCTCCTTCTCGCTCTGGGCGTACTTCGTGACCTTTCCGGTGCTGACGCGATAGAGCGGCGGCTGCGCGATGTAGAGGTAGCCCATGTCGATGACCTGGGGCATGTGCCGATAGAAGAAGGTCAGGAGCAGGGTTCGGATGTGGGCGCCGTCCACGTCGGCGTCGGTCATGATGATGATCCGGTGGTACCGCAGCTTCGTGATGTCGAAGCTGTCGCCGATCCCCTCGATCCCGGCTCCGAGGGCGATGATGAGTGGCCGGACGTTCTCACTCGCGACGATCTTGTCAAGGCGCGCCTTCTCCACGTTCAGCAACTTGCCGCGGAGCGGCAGGATTGCCTGGAAGCGGCGATCGCGACCCTGCTTCGCGGAGCCGCCCGCCGAATCGCCCTCGACGATATAGAGCTCGCTGCGGGCCGGATCGCGCTCCTGGCAGTCGGCGAGCTTGCCGGGGAGCGACAGGCCGTCGAGGGCGCCCTTGCGGATAACCAGGTCACGAGCCTTGCGAGCGGCCTCGCGAGCACGTGCCGAAGTCAAGCACTTCTCGATGATCCGGCGCCCGTCGCTGGGGTTCTCGTCGAGGTACTGGGACAGGCTTTCGACGACCGCCGTCTGGACCTGGCCCTTGACCTCGGCGTTCCCGAGCTTGGCCTTTGTCTGGCCCTCGAACTGCGGCTCAGTCAGCTTGACGCTGATGACGGCCGTCAGGCCCTCGCGAACATCGTCGCCGCTCAGGTTGGGATCCGCGTCCTTGAGAATCGCCGACCGTCGCGCCCAGTCGTTCAATGAGCTCGTCAGGGCGGCTCGGAACCCGGTCACATGGCTGCCGCCGTCGACGGTATTGATGTTGTTGGCGAAGGCGAGGACGTTCTCCGTGTAGGTGTCGTTGTACTGGAGGGCGACCTCGACGACCGTCGTCCCATCTCGCTTCTCGCAATAGATCGGCCGCTGGTGGAGGGCCTCCTTGTTCCGGTTCAGATGCCGGACGAACGAGACGACGCCACCTTCGAAGTAGAACGAGCGCTCGCGGTCGATCCGCTCGTCCCGAAGCGTGATCCAGACACCCTTCGTCAGGTAGGCCGACTCGCGCAATCGCTGCGAGATCAGGTCGAACGAGAACTCGGTCGACTCGAACATGTCCCGATCCGCTCGGAACCGTGTCGTCGTGCCGCGCCGATCGCCGGCGGGCCCGATCTTCTTGACCGGCGTGGTCGGCCTGCCGAGGGCGTACTCCTGGGCGTAGATCGACCCGTCCCGTGCCGATTCCACACGCATCCATTCAGACAGGGCATTGACGACGCTTACGCCGACCCCGTGGAGTCCGCCGGACACCTTGTAGCCGGCGGCGTCGCCACCGAACTTTCCGCCCGCATGGAGCACGGTGTGGACGACCTCGAGGGCATCCTTGCCTGTCGAGTGCTTGCCGACGGGCACACCTCGGCCGTCGTCCCGGACGATGACCGTCCCGTCCGCCTGGATCGTTACGAAGATCTTCTTCGCGTGGCCCGCCATCGCTTCGTCGATCGAGTTGTCGACGACTTCCCACACGAGGTGATGGAGGCCGCGCTCGTCGGTCGAGCCGATGTACATGCCCGGGCGGCGGCGAACAGCCTCGAGTCCCTCCAGGACCTGGATGCTGGCCGCCGTGTAGTCGTTCCCGCTCGATTTCGACTTCCGGACACGCGTGCCGTTGCCTCCGGCGGCTCTCGTCCGGGTCGCTTCCTCGGTCACGCGGGTCCTCCGATCAAGCGGTCATAGAGCTGTTCCAACTCCTCGTCGCTGTAGTACTCGATGATGATTCGACCCCCGCGCCTCGACCGAGCTACCGTCACCTTCGTTCCGAGCGAACGACGCAGCTCCTCCTCGACCCGCTCGAGATCAGGATCCAGGCGCGCGGGCTCCGCGGCAGCGGGCACGGGCCGCGGCGTTCGAAGCCGGCGAACGAGCTCCTCGGTCTGACGAACCGAGAACTGCTGCTCCGCGATGGTGCGGAGAACGCGAGCCTGCTGCTCGATCGGCAGCCCACCGATTGCCCTCGCGTGCCCCTCGCTGATCAGTCCCTCGGCCACGGCCGCTTGGATCGTGGGATCGAGGTCCAGCAGACGAAGCGTATTCGCGACCGTCGATCGAGCCCGACCAACGCGGGTTGCGATGTCGTCGTGGGACATGCCGAACTCGTCGACCAGGGATCGGAAGGCATGCGCCTCCTCCATTGGCCCGAGATCCTCGCGCTGGAGGTTCTCTACGAGGGCGAGCTCGAGCTGCTCGCGATCGGCGAGTTGGCGGATGAGCGCGGGGATTTGTTCGAGGCCGGCCATCTGGCTGGCCCGGAACCGCCGCTCGCCGGCCACGAGCTGGTAGCCGTCGAGCGTCTCGGTCACGAGGATTGGCTGGAGCACGCCGTGTTCGCGAATGCTCGCGGCAAGCGCTTCCAGTTCAGCCTGGTCCATTCGTTGACGGGGCTGGCGAGGATTCGGACGAACCCGCGAGATCGGAATCTCGGTGCTACCCGTCGCGTGGGCGGCGCGCTGCGGGATGAGCGCGGCCAGGCCACGACCGAGACCCTGCTGGCGATCGGGTCGCACTGTCATGCGCGGGTGCTCCCAACGGGAATAGGCTCGGACGACGCTTGTGCCTCATGCGCGATTGCACGGGCCGCCGGCGACTCCTGCCCGGTCCGCGTCCCGTTCCGGCCGACAAGCTCGTGCGCCAGTGCCGCGTATGCCTCCGCGCCTCTCGAATCCGGGCGGTGAAGGGCGATCGGGAGCCCAAAGCTCGGGGCCTCCGACAAGCGGACGCTCCGGGGGACGATCGTCTCGAACACGGCGGCGCCGAGATGCCGGCGGACTTCGGCCACGACGTCGGCCGAAAGGTTCGTTCGCGCGTCGAACATCGTGAGGACGACGCCCTTGATCTCGAGATCCGGGTTGAGGTTGTCACGAACGAGATTCACGGTGGCAATCAGCTGTGTCAGTCCTTCAAGCGCGTAGTACTCGCATTGGATGGGGATCAGCACGGAGTCGGCGGCGGTGAGTGCATTTACGGTCAGGAGACCGACCGACGGCGGGCAGTCGAGGAGGAGGTAGTCGTAGTCCGGGCGCGACGCTCTGCGAGTAGGCGTGCGAGGCGGCGTTCACGCTGATCGGTCGGTGCGAGCTCCATCTCGGCGCCGGCAAGGCCCACGGAGGAGGGGACGATTGATAGATTGGTAATCCTCGTGGCGACGATCACGTCGCGAAGCGCCGCGGAGCCCGTCATAGCCTCGTAGAGGGTCACATCGAGACTCGACCGATCGACCCCGAGGCCGCTCGTGGCATTGCCCTGGGGATCGACATCGACAATTAGAACGCGATGGCCCGCAAGCGCCAGATAGGTCCCCACATTGACCACGGTCGTGGTCTTCCCGACGCCGCCCTTTTGGTTTGCGCAGGCGATCGTCTGACCCACTCAGGACACCTGTCGCATTGGGCTCACGATCATGAATTCTACCATCTGAGGGGCTTCCACTCATTCGTCGGAGCGTGTCTAACCCCACGCACCGCGAACGGTGCGCAGCAGGATTTCACGTGCCTCTTAGCTGCGGCTTTCCGCGCGGACGGGCGGCTGCTCGACGAATGAGATTCGCAACCGCGGGCCAGGTTGTGTGGGAGCGTTTCACGTGAAACAGCTCGCGGTCGCATGCCGGGTCGCGCGCAACGGGGCGTTGCCCCATCGCAAGGGCCGTGGGATACTGCCTGCGACGTCGCCGCCGCAACGAGCGTCACGCACGCGAACAGATACGGCGGGCGCGACCCTGGCCAGACGCCGAGGTTCGACCGCCATGTCCCTGTTCGTCGCCGCGATCGGAGCGACGGTGACCGCGATCTTCGAACTCACAATCGGTCCATATCTGGCGGTGGGTAATGCCCAGCCGCATCTCGTTTTCATCTTGGCGATCGTCTGCACCGTCGCTGTCGGGCTCGAGACCGGGCTCGTCTGGGCCTTCGTCGGCGGGATTGCCCTCGACGTTTTGGCCCAACGGCCGCTCGGCGTGTCCTCGTTCGCACTCATCGTCGTGGTTGGCCTCGCCGCTTCGTTCGCTCGTCCATTCGTCCGCATCCGACCGCTCATGGTCGTTCCGGCCGTCGCACTTCTCAGCCTCGTGTACTCAATGATCTTGTTTGTTCTCCTCGGAGCCCTGGGCTCATCTGTCGCCATCAAGGACCCGATCGCCGCGTTGGCGCCGGGTGTGGTTTATGACGCCGTGGTCGCTGTCATCGTCGGTCCCCTAGCGGTCGCCATCCATGACCGGTACGCGGACGAGGAGCGCGCGGACTGGTGAGCACCTCCTACGTCGACCGCCGCCACGAATACTCGCGTCCGCTGTCGCGGTTCCTGATCTTCGGGCTGGCGGTGATCATCGGCCTGAGCGCGCTCACCGCTCGGCTGTTCTACCTCCAGGTGATGAACGGCGCCCAGTTCTCAACGCTCGCGAACGGCAACCGGACCGTGGTACAGGCCATTCCATCCTCCCGTGGCCTCATCTACGACCGATCGGGGGCAGCCCTCGTCATCAACGTACCTACCTTCGCGGTGAAGATTCGGCCCGCCGATCTGCCCGAGGAGCGCAGGGACGAAGTCGTGAGGCGCCTGTCGGCCCTCATCGGAACCCCGATCCCTGACATCAACGCGGCGATCGACGGCAATCCAGGCTCCCGCTTCGATCTCGTGCGAGTGGCTCAGGATGTCCCGAAGGGGACAGCCAACCTGATCGCCGAAGCTGGATTTGACCTGCCGGGCGTGGAGGTCGTCGTCGAGGCCCGACGTCAGTACGCCGAAGGTCCGCTCTTGTCGCAGATCCTCGGCTATACGGGGCCGGTCACGGCCGAGCAACTCGAAGAGATGAAGAGCATGGGCTACCTGCCCGACGATCTCATCGGCAAGACGGGCCTGGAGGCCTATTACGAGGATGAGCTGCGCGGGACATACGGCGAGGAGACCGTCGAACGAGACGCCGCGGGCCGCAAGCTCCAGGTCCTGGACACCGTCGCCGAGGCGAAGGCCGGCAACTCGCTCCGGCTGACGATCGACACCAAGGAGCAGAAGCTCGCCCAGCAGGCGCTCGAGTGGGGTATGAAGACGGTTGGCCTGAAGCGGGGCGTCGTCATCGCCATGAACCCGCAGACGGGTGAGGTCCTGGCGATGGTCAGCCTGCCGACGTACGACAACAACTCGTTCGCCCGTGGCATCAGCGGCAAGGACTTCGCCGCCCTCCTGGCGAACCCCGACAAGCCGCTCCTCAATCACGCGGTCGCCGCGCACTACCCGCCGGGCTCCACGTACAAGCTCGTGGCCGGGACCGGCGCGCTCGCCGACAGGAAGATCACGCCCTGGACAAGGGTCCAGACGAAGCCGTACCTGATGCTTGGCACGACGAAGTTCTGGGAATGGAATCATCGCGGCTGGGGCGGCTGCGATCTCGACTGCGGGTTCGGGCACTCGAGTGACACGTACTTCTTCCAGCTTTCGGGCATGCTCGGAATCGATCGGCTTGGCTACTGGGCCAAGGAATACGGTTTCGGCGCGCCGACAGGGATCGATCTCCCCGGCGAGGTCTCCGGTATCGTCCCGACGAACGAGTGGAAGCTCCAGGCGCTCGGCGACGAGATCTTCCCGGGCGAGGTCTACCACGCCGGGATCGGTCAGGGTTACGACGTGGTGACCCCGCTCCAGCTGATCAACGCGTACGCGGCGCTGGCCAACGGCGGCAAGCTGCACGAACCGCGCCTGGTCCACGACGTCGTTGGGCCGGACGGCCAGGTCGTCGATCCGTTCGAGCCCACGCTCATTCGCGAGCTCGACGTCAAGCCCAGCGTCCTGAAAGAGATGCGCGAGGCTGCCCGCTCGACCGTCACGATCCGTCACACTTACAACCTCGTGGATCTGCCGATCGTCATCGCGGGCAAATCCGGAACCGCGGAGTTCGGCACGCGCGATAGCAAGGGCCGGCTGCCGTTCCACTCCTGGTTCGTGGGCTTCACGCCGAAAGACCCGACGAAGAAGCCAAGCGATCCCAACGGGCTGAAGGCCCTTGCGAAGGGCGACTCGGAGCTCGTCGTGCTGGCGTTCGCCTACGACTCGCGAACGAAGGGCAACATGGCAACCGAGATCGTCAAGTACTACATGCAGCTCCACTACGGGATCAAGAAGGACTACCGGAACTTCGATCTCCTGGAGCGCGGCAACTTCTACCAGTCGAACTGAGCGAGGACATGTCGGCAAGGCAGGTAATGAATTGGGCGTGATCCGGGCCGAGCCCGCGCGCGTGACCGATTGGGCGGCCCGCTCGATCGGCGCCGCTTGGCGCGCCTTCGACCTGCAGATGGCCGCATACGCCGCGTTGCTGGTCGCGATTGGCCTCGTGATGGCCTACAGCAATAGTGCGGAGCAGGGTCGCTCGATCCTCGAGGGCGGTACGACGTTTGTGCGCGGGCTGATGTGGACCGGCATCGCGCTCATCGTCTACGTCGTCGCGACCGCCTTCGACTACGAATGGCTCAAGACGTTCGCCTGGCCGCTCTACGCAATCCAGCTCGGCCTCCTCGTGACGACCCTGGCCATCGGCCATGGCGTCGGCGGTTCGGCCCGCTGGGTCGCGATCGGCCCGTTCGACTTCCAGTTCAGCGAGCTCGCGAAGATCCTGATGATCGTCGTTCTAGCGAACTATCTGTCAGCCCGCCAGGGCCGGCTGAGCTCCCTCGCCTCGATCCTCGGCGCCTGCGTTCTCGTCGTCCCGCCGTGGATCCTCGTGATGCTCCAGCCGGACCTGGGAACGTCGCTCGTGCTCCTGGCAGTCCTCGGCGGGATGCTCTTCATGTCGGGGGCCAGCCTGCGTTGGCTCGCACTGCTCGTTGGCACTGCGCTTGCGTCGTTCCCGTTGGTCTGGACATACGTCCTGCGTGACTACCAGAAGCAACGGATCGTCGGTTTCCTCGACCCCGCGTCGGACATCCAGGGTGCGGGCTATCAGCTCTTCCAGTCGCAGATCGCGGTCGGCTCGGGCGGATGGTTCGGCAAGGGGCTCACGAACGGGACGCAGAACCAACTCAACTTCCTGCCGGTGCAGGAGAGCGACTTCGTCGCCGCGATCTACCTGGAGGAGCTCGGGTTCCTCGGGGCGATGCTGCTGATCCTGCTGTTCGGCGCGCTGCTCTGGCGGATCCTCGTGTCGGGGTGGCGGTCCCGCGATCCGTTCGGAATGATGTTCGCCAGCGGACTCGCGTCGATGATCCTCTTCCAGCTCGTCGTGAACCTGGGGATGGTCATCGGGATCATGCCGATCACCGGCATCCCGCTGCCGTTCATCTCGCACGGCGGCGCCTCGCTGATTAGTCTCGCCGTGGGACTCGGCATCCTCCAGAGCGTGAACATCAGGCAAACCCGCGCGGAGTGGTGACCCCGCCCACCCAATGGAGCGGTTTCACCGAGTCCGTGGCGCGGGAAGCACCCGTCAGCGGCGCCTGAACAGACCGCGCCGCTGGGTCGCATCCGCCGACGCTGACTTGCGGCGACCGGAGCGGCGCAGGATCCCGTCGAGCTCATCGCGATAGGTCCGTCCAATCGGCATCCGATCCAGCCACTCGATGTACTCGAGATCTGCCCGTCCGACCTCGCCCAGCGACCAGCCGGCGTATCGACCGAAGTTCAGGACGCTGCCCGACGGATTGCCGGGCGGTGGGCCGGCCGCCCCGAAACCCTCTGGCGCGCGCATGGTCTTCGCGTCGTAGCCGCCGCCGATGGTCGAGCGACCGGGCGTCCAGTCCCTCGACACTGACTCGGGCGGACGCGGCTCGGCGCGTCGCGGCCGGGTGGGCGGCGGAGCACTTGGCGGGGCCGGGTCGAACGGCCGACCGGCCGGCGACGAGGGCCCTCCCCCATTTGCGCGGGGCGGTTCGGGCTGCCCGGTCGGAGTGGTTTGTACGGCCGCCGCATTGCGAGCCCGATCGAAGCTCGCCCGCCGTTTCGGGTCCCCGATCGCCTCCCATGCCGCGTTGATGGCCACCATCCGCTCGATCGCGGCCTGCCCGCTCGATCGGTCCGGATGGTATTTCTGGGCGAGTCGCCGATAGGCCGCCTGGATCACCTCGTCCTCGGCTTCAGGATCGACCTGCAGGATCTTGTATGGATCGGGTGCGTCGGTCACGGCCCTCACGCCCCCGCGGCTGCGATGTCCGCGGGTTCGGCGGGCCCCGTCGGGACGACCATCGGCCGAGCCCGGATGATCGCGATCGCCTCGTCCGGCGTCGCGGGCGGGTCGTCGAGCCGATGGAAGAGATACCGGAAGACGTCGCGTCCCGCCGCTGCGACCGGCAGCGCGAGGATCGCCCCGAGCAGCCCCGCGATGGCGCCGCCCACAACCAGCGCGAGCATCACGGCGCTCGGGTGGAGCTGCACGGCGTCACCCTGGATCTTCGGCACGAGGAGGTTGTTCTCGAGCTGCTGGATCACGGTGTAGAGGATGACGGCGGCGATCGCCGCATCGATTCCGCCAGTCAGGGCGAGAAGCACGGCTGGAATCGCGGCGATGATCGGCCCGATGATCGGCAGGAGCTCGAAGACCCCGGCGATGATCGACAGTAGCAGCGCGAACCGCCCGAAGACAGGATCGATCGTCCCGCTCAGGAGGAGCAATCCGAAGAACGTCGCGACGCCCACCGTGATGCCCAGGAACAGCTGGCCGCGAAGCCACTGTCCGAACACCCGCAGGACGAGGCCGCTGACCGCCCGCGCGTCCGGCCACCACTCGGCCGGCATCGATCGCTCGGCGGCCGCGGAAAGCGTCTGTCGATCCTTGATCAGGTAGAAGATCCAGACCGGGATGATGATGTAGCCGACGATCGAACCGACGATCCCCGCAATCCCCGTGACGACCGGCAGGAGCGTGGACGGATCGATCCCGCCGACGCCCTGCCCGAGATCGAGGAGCCAGCCGTCGATCGCCTGGCGGAAAGCCGGCGGCAGGTCGAGGTGGGCGTACATGTCGGCGACCTGGGCCGTGAACATCGGGAACTCGCGGATGAACGTCGCGAGCTCCGTCGCGAGAGGGCGCAGGACGATGGACAGGGCCTGGGCGATTACGACGAACACGACCGCATAGACCAGCAGGACCGACACCCAGCGGGGCAGGCCGAGTCGGGCCATCCGCTCGACCGGCAGATCGAGAAGGTAGGCAAGGACGAGGCCGACGACGAACGGGCCGAGCGCCGAGCGCCCGAGATAGAGGATGGCGAACAGAACGACCGCACCCGCGACGACAAGTCCTGCGCGGGGGCTCGGCGGACCGATGCGCCGTCCGTCGGAGCGCCCGGGCGACGGCGGGGCCGGCGTGGGCGCCTTCGTCGGCGGCGGAACGGCCCGCTCGACCGGGCGTTCCGGCGGGGGAGTCGAGGCCTCGGCAGGGGGCCGAACCGGCTCGGCTGGTGACGGTGCCGGGTCGGGCCCGACGGGCTCGTCCATCGTTGCCGCAGACTACCAGACGTGGACCCGCCGACCGAGTTTCGCCCCGCACCCGACACTGCCCCGCCGCCGCTCCCCGAGGCGCGCCAGCGCTGGCGGCTGACGTTCAGCCGGCTCGCGGCGGGGGAGGGCGAGACGCCGGCCGGCCGCGAATACATCGCGTTGTGGGAGACGGCCCTGGCGGAATCGGGGCTCCCCGTCGCGATGACCGACGCCGGTCGGTTTCGATTCGCCCTAGGCGCGCCGTTGCCGGCGAGGACTACGGGCCGCGCGGAGTTGGCAGACCTCTGGCTGACCGAACGCACACCGGCCTGGCGGGTGCGGGTAGGACTCGAACGCGTTCTGCCGGCCGGGCACGCGCTCGTGGCGCTGGAGGATGTGTGGCCGGGAGCCCCGGCGCTCGCGGGACAGGTGGCGGCCGCCGCGTATCGGGTGACCCTCGGCGGCTCGGTCGACGCCGATACGACCGCCGCGGCGGCAGGCCGGCTGCTCGCCGCGGATCGCCTACCGCGTGAGCGGGCGAAGGGCGGCGGGGTGAAGACCTACGACCTGCGACCGCTGTTGACGTCGATCCAGACGGCGGTCGAAGAAGAGCGGGTCGTCGTCCGGATCCGAACCCGGATCCATCCGGAGCTGGGATCGGGCCGGCCGGAGGAGGTGATCGCAGCGCTCGCGGACGAGTGCGGCTCCGTTCTCGAGCCAATCGAAACGGTCCGCGAGCGCCTCGTGCTCCTCGACGACCTCGACGGTTGAGGCCTGGCCAGGACGCCGATCAGCCAGCCTTGGCGGCCTCCGCGAGGCCAGGCAGGAACTGATCCCAGCCGTCGGCGTGGCCGGTCACCGCGTCCGCTGAGAGCCCCGAATGGCGGAGCCGGAGGAGCGTGCCGTCGCCGTCCGGTTCCAGGGTGACCTCGACCGTGCTCGCTCCGGGCGGCGTCGAATCGCCGGGCGCCTCCCAGCCCCACGTCAGGACGAGCCTGACCGGAGCTTCGACCTCCACGAACGTGCCGCGCGCGATGTCCGAGCCGTTGTAGTCGATCCGGAACTCGCCGCCCGGTCTGGGATCGAGCCTGACGTCGCGACCCATCCACTTGGCCATCCTCGTCGGATCAGTCCAGAAGCTGAAGACCGTCTCGGGCCGAGCGGCGATCCTGAGCTCTCGCTCGATCACGCCGTCAGCGACCATCGTCGTTCCGTCCACGTTGCTCCTCCGCTTCGACGGCGGCCTGAAGCCGTGCCAGGCCGTCGTCCCAGAATTCCTCCAACCAGCCCCGAACCTCGGCCGCCCCCGCCGGTCGGGCGCGATAGAGCCGGCGCGTGCCGTCGCGACGCTCCGAGATCAGACCGGCCTCGCGCAACACCGTCAGATGCTGTGAGATGGCCGGCCGCGTGACGTCGAACTGCCCGGCGATCTCCCCGGCCGGGAGTTCGCGCTCGCGGACGAGAGCCAGGATCGCCCGTCGGCGTGGATCGGCGAGGGCACGAAGGGTGGCGTCCACGGCGCGTACGTTAGTCTCAGGTTACGTAAGTGTCAACTAACGGTCCCGCGGCGTGAAGCCGGCGGCCGTGTAGCATCGTCCGCTATGCCGGATCCGAACGCGCTCGGGATCATCCTGATCGCGGTCGCCGTCAGCGCGACCGCCCTGCGAGTTATCGCGTACAGGAGCCCGAATCGCCGCGGTTCGGCGGCCGCCGCAACGCTCGTCCTGTTCGCGATCCTGGCCGTCGTCCTGGGGCTGTTCGCCTGGTCGATGGTCGGTGGGTACATCGGCGGGTTACCCGACTGACGGCGAGGGCCCTCGCGCACGATTGACGCTCGGGGGCGGGTCCGGATACACTCCGCATTCGCGTCTCGGGCCTGCCGAGCGCCTTTCCCTGTCCGCTGTCGCGGTCGCCGCACGCGAACGCCACGCAAATCCTGAGGATCCATGTACGCAGTCATCGAGACCGGCGGAAAGCAGTACCGCGTCGAGGTCGGAACGGAGCTCGAAGTGGAGCTGCTCGACGTCGAGCCCGGTCAGGCAATCACGCTCGACCGGGTGCTGCTGGTCGCCGACGGCGACGAGTCGTCGATCGGCCGCCCGCTGGTCGCCGACGCGGCCGTCAGCGCGGAGGTCCTCCGCCAGACCCGCGGCGAAAAGCTCATCTCGTTCAAGTACCGCCCGAAGGCGCGAAGTCGGGTCAAGAAGGGCCATCGCCAGGAGCTGACGGTCCTTCGGATCACCGACGTGCGGCTGGGCAAGAAGAGCGCCGCCGACGACGTCCGCAAGGCCGAGGCCGACGCCAAGACCGAGCGCCAGCGCCTCGAGGAGGCCGCCGCGAAGCAGGCCGCCGCGGATGCCGCGCTTGCCGCCAAGCTCGCCAAGAGCACCGCGGCTGACGAGAAGTCGACGAAGGCCTCGACGGCAAAGACGTCCGCGAAGTCAAGCGCAAAGACCGAGACGAAGCCGGCCGCCAAGAAGCCGGCTGCCAAGGCATCGGCCGGTGAAGCCGACGACAGGGCCGAGAAGCCGCGTCGAAGGCCGACGCGTCGAAGAAGACCCCCCGCGCCAAGAAGGACGAGTAACCGAGATGGCCCACAAGAAAGCAGGCGGCAGCGTCAAGAACGGCCGCGACAGCGTCGGCCAGCGGCTTGGCGTGAAGGCCGGCGATGGCCAGCTGGTCCCGGCCGGCTCGATCATCGTTCGCCAGCGCGGCATGACCTTCCTGTCGGGGACGGGAACCGGACTCGGGCGCGACTACACAGTGTTTGCGACCGTGACCGGCCGCGTCAGGTTCGAGAACGCCAGGAAAGACAAGAAGCGGATCCGCGTGATCTCGGCCGATGAGATCGCCGCTGCTGCAGCCCGCGCGGCGGCTGTCGAATCAGCCTCGACCGCGAAGAAGGCCGGCAAGGCCGAGCGCGCAAAGTCGTCCGCATCTGCGCCGAAGCGCTCCACCGCGAAGCCCTCCGCCGCGAAGCGCGCCGCCGCTAAGCCCGCCACCGCGAAGCCCGCAGCCGAATTGGCCCAGGCGGCCGAAGCCTAGAACCACGACAGCCGGCGACCACCGGCGGGGCGATTGCCCTGCACGGACGGCGTCGGAGGAGAGAAGCAACCGTGAAGCCCGAGATCCATCCCAAGTATTACGAAGCCAAAGTCCATTGCGGCTCGTGCGGCACCGAGTGGACGGTCGGCTCGACCCGCCCCGAGCTCCGGGTCGACGTCTGCGCCAACTGCCACCCGTTCTTCACCGGAACGCAGAACATCATCGACACCGCCGGCCAGGTCGAGCGGTTCCAGAAGCGCCTGGAGCGCACGGCCAAGGCCTGAGCCGACGAGAAACCGGACCAGGGTGGCGGGCCTTCGGGCCCGCCTTCTCGATTCCCGGCATGAGGGCCGACGAATTCGTCGCGTTCGCGCGGCAACCCTGACACGCGCCTCGGTGGCGGCCTAGACTTCTCGAGTGCTCGATGACGTAACGACCTGGCAGGGCGACAGCCGCGAGCTGCTCGCTCGGATCCAGGACGCCAGCGTTGACCTCATCTGCACCGACCCGCCGTACAACCTCGGCGGTTACTCGACCGGCAACATCAAGATGGCCTGGCGGTCCGACTTCAACAACGACGTCGCCGCCTGGGACCAGGTCGCCTTCGAGCCGTCGGAGTGGCTCGCCGAGTTCCGGCGTGTCCTGAAGCCGACCGGCACGATCTTCGCGTTCACGAGCTACAACATGCTCGGTCGCTGGCACGAGGTGTTCGATCCGGCGTTCGACACGTTCCAGTTCATCGTCTGGCACAAGACGAACCCGCCGCCGAAGCTCCGCCGCGTGGGCTTTCTCAATAGTTGCGAGCTCATCGTCTGCTGTTGGGACAAGGGCCACACCTGGAACTTCACCCGCCAGCGCGACATGCACAACTTCATCGAAGGCCCGATCTGCAGCGGCAACGAGCGGGTGAAGGACCCGGTCCACCCGACCCAGAAGCCGCTCCGGGTGCTGCGCCGGCTCATCGAGCTGGCCTCGGCGCCCGGCGATCTGGTCCTCGACCCGTTCATGGGCGTGGGGTCGACGGGAGTCGCGGCCGTCGAGCTGGGCCGGCGGTTCGTGGGGATCGAGATCGACGAGGGCTACCTCGACGCGGCTCGGCGCCGGATCGATTTAGCGACCGCGAAGGTCGCCGAGGCGGGCTGAAGCGAGGCGGATCGACGGCAGCCGGTAGACTTCCCGCCATGCCTCGCTTCAACTACGGCGGCCAGGCGCTGATCGAAGGCGTCCTGATGCGTGGCCGCGACGCGATCGCGGTCGCACTGCGCCATCCCGACGGACGGATCCTCTTCGCAACGGAGCGCCTCGATTCCGGGATCCACGGAACGCGTGGCTCGAAGCTGCCGTTCCTGCGCGGCCTGGTCGTGCTGTACGAGACACTGATCGTCGGCACGCGCTGGCTCGTCCGCAGCGCCAGTGTCCAGGCGGAGGAGGACGGCGTAGAGCTCGGCAAGGGCTCGATAGCGCTCATGCTCCTCATCACGCTGTTCGCGGGCATCGGGATCTTCTTCCTGCTGCCGCTGTTCATCGCGAGCGTCACGACGGCCAATGTCGAGAACGGCGTCATTCAGCACCTCGTCGAGGGGCTTGTCCGCGTGGCGATCTTCCTCGGCTACCTCGTGGTCATCGGCCAGTCGTCCGACATCCGGCGGGTCTTCCAGTACCACGGCGCCGAGCACATGACGATCCACGCCCTCGAGGCCGGCGATCCGCTAATCCCCTCCGCCATCCGCAAGTACCCGACGGCCCATCCCCGCTGCGGAACCGAATTTCTCGTCGTCGTCATCGCCCTCTCGATCATCGCGTTCAGCCTCGTCGGCCGGCAGGAGCCGCTCGTGATGATCGTCAGCCGGATTCTCCTGATCCCGGTGATCGCGGCGGTCGGCTACGAGATTCTCCGCTGGGGTGCGCGCCACCGCGGCAACCCGATCGTCCGGGCAATCATGTGGCCGGGCATCCTCGTCCAGATGATCACGACCCGCCAGCCGACCGACGACATGATCGAGGTAGCCATCGTATCGATGGAGCAGGCGCTCGAGGCGGATGGCGAGGCACTCCCCGAGGGCAGCGGCACACTCGAGCGCTACCCGCTGCCGCCACCCGGCACGGCCGGCGCGGGCGCGGGGGCGGGCGCAGGGACCCTGACCACCCAGGAAGCGGAGGCGGTCGCCCCCGTCACGATCGACCCGCCGCTCCCCGGGGTGTGAGCGTCGCGATGGCCGCGACGGACCTCGATACCCGGTTGGCCGACGTCGCGCGCCAGTACGACGACCTCCAGACCGAACTCGCGCTCCCCGAGAACAGCTCGGACCCGGACTCGATCAAGCGGCTCGGCAAGGAGATGGCTCGCCTCGAGCCGGTTGTCGCGGCGTTCCGCCGCCTGGAGGCGACGCGATCCGAGCTGGCCGGCGCCCGTGAGCTGCGGGACGGCAGCGACGGTGACGCCGAGCTCCGGTCGATGGCCGAGGACGAGATCACCCGCCTGGGCTCCGACGAGACCCGGCTAATCGACGAGCTCAAGGTCCTCCTCCTGCCGCGAGATCCCAATGACGACCGCGACGTGATCATGGAGATCCGGGCCGGCGCAGGCGGCGACGAGGCGGCCCTGTTTGCCGCGGAGCTCTACCGGATGTATGTCCGCTACGCCGAGCGCCACAAGTACAAGCCCGAGCTGCTCAGCCTGAACGAGACGGGGATCGGCGGCGTCAAGGAGGCGATCCTCCAGATCCACGGTGACGGTGCCTACAGCCGGTTCAAGTTCGAGGGCGGCGTCCACCGGGTCCAGCGAATCCCGGCCACTGAGTCCTCCGGCCGGATCCACACCTCGACCGTGACGGTCGTCGTCATGCCCCAGGTCGACGAGGTCGAGATCGAGATCGACGAGGACAAGGACCTGCGGATCGATGTCAAGCGGTCGTCGGGGCCCGGCGGTCAGTCCGTCAACACGACCGACTCGGCCGTCCGCATCACCCACCTGCCGACGGGCCTGGTCGTCGAGATCCAGGACGAGAAGAGCCAGCACAAGAACAAGGCCAAGGCAATGGCCGTGTTGCGGTCACGGCTCTACGACCGCCAGCTCGCCCAGCAGCGGGAGGCCGATTCCGTCGCCCGCCGCTCGATGGTCGGGGCCGGCGACCGATCCGACAAGATCCGGACCTACAACTTCCCCCAGGACCGGCTCACCGACCACCGCATCGGGATGGACCTGTCGGCCCTGCCACGGGTCATGGCAGGCGAGATCGATCGGCTGATCGACGCGCTCATCATGGCCGACCAGGCCGAGCGGCTGGCGACGCTGACCGGAGGCGACGATGACGCATGAGACGAAAGCGGCCCGAGCCGCCACCAAGGCCGCCCGCCCTGGCATTGACGACGGCGTGAACGGAGCCGAGAAGACGGGCGCGGTCGCGAACGCCGACGGCGTGATCATCATCGAGCCGCGACTGATCCCGATCGTCAAGGCGACTGACCTCGGCAGCGTCCAGGTCCTCAAGCACGGCAACCTGTTCATGCTGACCGATCAGTTCGGCGACATCCACTCCGACTCGCGCGGGCTCGGGCTCTACCACCACGACACGCGGCTCCTGTCCTGTTCCGTACTCCGCGTCGGTGGCGAACGGCCGGTGGTCCTCCAGGGCTCGACCGGGGCGAACTATCGTGGCGTCATCCAGCTGACGAACCCGACGCTCGATCGGAACCCGAACGACAAGATCCGGCCGGGGAGGAGCCTGCTGGGCCGAAAGCTGGGCATCACCCGGGAGCGCCTGATCAACGGCGACGCGCTCGAGGAACGGGTCCACATCGTCAACTTCGCCGAACACGACGAGACGGTGGACATCTTCATCGAGCTGGCCGACGACGCGGCCGACATCTTCGAGGTCCGCGGCTTTCCCCGCGAACGGGGAACGCACCTGCCGATTGTTGCCAGTCCATCGCAGGTCGCGTTCCGCTACGACGGCCTCGACGGGCGCCGGCGTCGGACCCATCTCGCCTTCTCCGAGGCGGGAGTCGTCGAGCCGGTCAAGCCGGGCGACGTCCCGGCCCTCGGCGGCAGCGTCAGGTACCGCTGGTCGTGGGAGCTCGCCGCTGGCGCGGAGCACGAGCTGTCGTGGGTCGTCTGGGCGTCGGAAGTCCCGACTCCCGCGACCGCGTCGCCGACCGTTTCCACGGCGGAGCTTCGCGAACTCTTCCCGGAACCGCCCCGGATCGCCACGGACGAGGGGGCGGCGGCATACCACGCCTGGGCAAGGAGCACGACCGCGGTAGCGACCGATCACGAGCTGTTCAACCTCACGATCGGGCGGAGCGTGGCGGATCTGCGGCTCCTCGTGAACGATGGTCCGGGCGAGGGCCAGCGCTACGTTTCGGCGGGCGTGCCGTGGTTCACCACACTCTTCGGACGGGACTCGATAATCACGGCGCTCCAGACGCTCGCCTTCCGGCCGCAGCTGGCCGTCGAAACCCTCGAGGTCCTCGCCTCGCTCCAGGCGACCGAGGTCGACGACTGGCGGGACGCCGAACCCGGCAAGATCCTCCACGAGCTGCGAGTTGGCGAGACGGCCCAGGCGGGCGAGCTGCCGCACTCGCCGTATTACGGCAGCATCGATTCGACGCCCCTGTGGCTCGTCCTGCTCGGCGCAACCTACGAATGGACCGGCGATCGGGCCCTCGTCGACCGGCTCTGGCCGAACGCCGTGGCGGCGCTGCGCTGGATCGACGAGTGGGGCGATCGCGACGGCGACGGCTTCGTCGAGTACGAGCGACGGTCGGCCCGGGGCCTGCTCAACCAGGGCTGGAAGGACTCCGGCGACGCGATTCGGGACCGGACGGGCCGGGAGGCCAAGGCTCCGATCGCCCTGGCCGAGGTCCAGGGCTACGTCTTCGACGCCAAGACGCGGATGGCAGCCCTCGCCCGGATGCGTGGCGAGGTCGAACTCGCCGAGCGGCTCGTCAACGACGCCGAGGCGCTTCGGGCGCGGTTCGAGGAGGCATTCTGGGTGGAGGACCAGCGCTTTTACGCAATGGCACTCGACGCCGACAAGAAGCAGGCCGATGCCATCGGGTCGAATGCGGGCCAGTGCCTGTGGAGCGGGATCGTCTCGCCGGCCCGCGCCCGCGACATCGCCGATCGGCTGCTCAGCCCGGCGATGTTCTCCGGCTGGGGGATCCGGACATACGCCCAGGGCCAGCCGGGCTTCAATCCGTTCGGCTACCACACGGGCACCGTCTGGCCTCATGACACCTCGCTGGCAGCCGCCGGTCTGAAGCGTTACGGCTTCCAGGACGAGGCGAACCGACTCGTCGGCCAGGTCTTCGAGGCGGCCCAGCACTTCGGTGAGTTCCGGTTGCCGGAACTCTTCTGCGGGTTCGATCGCGAGAAGGCCCCGATGCCCGTGCCATACCCCGTCGCCTGCTCGCCGCAGGCCTGGTCGGCCGGCGCCGCATTCATGTTCCTCCAGACGATGCTCGGGCTGCGCGGTCACGCCGAGGCGAACGAGCTCGAGCTTCTCCGACCGAATCTGCCCGACTGGCTCGGCAAGGTGACGGTCACGAACCTCCGGATTGGCGAGGCCTCCGTCGATCTCCTCTTCCATCGCTGGCGCGGAACGACGAGCGCCGAGGTCCTTCGCAAGGTCGGCGACTTGTCCGTCACGATCAGGCTCTGAGCCTCGCCGTGGCGACCGTCGGGGAGCTTCTGTCGAACGCGGTCGCGCGTCTGCGCGAGGCCGGTTCGGAGTCACCTCGACTCGACGCCGAGGTCCTGCTCGCTCACGCCATCGGGGCCGAACGGACGATCCTCCTCGCCCACCCAGAGCTGACGGTCGGGGACGAGGCCGCGGGGCAATTCGAGGAAGCCCTCGCCCGGCGGTCGACCGGTGAGCCGGTGGCCTACATCCGCGGGATCAAGGAGTTCTTCGGGCTGGCGTTCGCGACGGACGGCCGCGCGCTCATTCCGCGGCCGGAGACGGAACGCGTTGTCGAGGCGGGCCGAAATGCGGTCATGACCCGGCTCGGCGCGCCTGGACGTGGCCGCGACCCCGCTCCAGTTCGCGTCGCCGACGTGGGGACCGGCGGCGGAGCGATCATCGTCTCGCTCGCCGTCGAGTTGCGGCGGCGGAAAGTCGACCTCGCGACGGACGTGTCGCTCCTGGCGACGGACGCCTCGGCCGCCGCGCTCGAACTTGCCCGCGAGAATGCCGTCGGCCACGCCGTCGCCGACGTCATCGAGTTCCTCGTGGCCGACCTGCTGCCGCCGGCGCCCGATCACGGCGGCCCCATCGACGTCGTCCTCGCGAACCTGCCGTACGTCAGGAGCGACGCGATTGCCGGCCTGCCGGTCGCAGCCTCGTTCGAGCCGTCGATCGCCCTCGACGGCGGCCCGGACGGCCTCGACGTCGCTCGGCGCCTCCTCAGCCTGCTGCCGCGCGCCCTCGCCGGGGATGGTGTCGCGTTGCTCGAGATCGGGGCGGACCAGGGCACGGCCGCTCCGGCCGCCGTCGAGGAGATGTTGCCGGGGTGGACGGCGTCGATCGAACCCGACTTGGCGGGACTCCCGCGGGTCCTGCGCGTGGCGCGCGGTGCCGGACGATGACCGCCCGCCGCGTTGCGGAAGACGTGGGCCCGGCCTTCCCGATCGGCCTCATCGCCCTCGACCTCGACGGGACCCTGATTGGCGAAGACCTCCTGCTTCGCGAGCGGACCACGGCGGCGATCCGGGCAGCGATCGAGCGCGGTGTCGCCGTGTCGATCGTCACGGGCCGGATGGCGACGAGCGCCCTCCGCTTCGTCCGGGAGCTCGGCATCCGCGACCCGATCGTGGCCTACCAGGGTGCGCTGATCCGCGCGGTCCCGGAGCCGGGCGACGACCGCCTCGGCCGGCTGCTCCTCCATCGACCGCTCGCGGCCGCCGCGACCCGCGAGGTGATCGAATGGACCCGTTCGATCGGGCTCGACCCGCATGTCAACCACCTCGAACGGTTCGTTATCCGTTCCGACGATCCCCGCGCGGAGGATTACTCGTCGTTCCTCGGCGGCCGGGCAGTCGTCGTCGACGATCTCCTAGCCTGGGTGAAGCGGCCCGTCTCGAAGGTCATCGCCGTCGCGGAGAAGCCGATGGACCACGCGGTCCTTGACGTCGCACGCGAGCACTTCGCCGGGCGCGCTGAGGTCACGATCAGCCATCCGCGGTTCCTCGAGTTCCTGCGGCCGGGCGTCTCGAAGGGCGCGGCGGTCCGCTGGCTTGCCCGACGGGCGCGGGTGCCGCTCGCGAACGTGCTCGCGATCGGCGACCAGTTCAACGATCTCGAGATGATTGCCAGCGCCGGTCACGGTGCGGCCATGCCCCATGCGCCCCAGCCGGTTCGCGCGGCCGCCCGCTACATCGCACCGCCGCTCGCTGACGAAGGCGTCGCCGAGCTCATCGAGCGGCTCGTCCTCGCCGGCCCGGACGTTGCGGCCCGGGCCTCGGTGCGCCTGGCGGCGGAGGCACGAGCGGCGGCCGAGCTTGCCGCGACCGCATGACCGGCCTCCCGCGGATCGTGCCGGACAGCGATGCCGGCCGTAGCGAGGCGGTCAGGGTCTTGAAAGCGGGTGGGATCGTTGCGCTGCCCACCGACACTGTCTACGGAATCGGAGTCGCCTGGGCGCGATCGCCTGATGCCATCGGCCGCCTCTTCGCCGCCAAGGGTCGTCCGGCGGAGCGACCGATCGTCCTGCTTCTTGCCGACGCCGATCAGGCGCGCGAGCTCGCGACGTGGCCGCCCGCGGCGGAGCATCTCGCGTCCGTGTTCTGGCCGGGCGGCCTCACGATCGTCGTGGCGCAAAACGTGCCGCTCCCGCCGGAACTCACGGGGGGCCGATCGACGATTGGGCTGCGGGTCCCGGACCATTCGTGCCCGCGAACCCTCGCGGCGACGCTCGGACTGGCGGTAACGTCCGCGAATCGTTCCGGGGAGCCGGAGGCGTCCAACGCCAGTGAGATCCGCGACCAGCTCGGCGACGCGATCGATCTGATCCTCGATGGGGGACCGGCCCGCGGGGGGCCGGCGTCGACGGTCGTGGACTGCTCCGCGCCGACGCCGCGGATCCTGCGCGACGGCGCGATCGGGGCCGACGCGATCCGTCGGACCCTTGCGCAGGCCGGTCTCCCGGAACCCGAGCCCTAGCCAGGCCCGGCCACTGCAGTGGCGAGGACGATAACGGCTGGTCGGTCCCGTTGGCGCCCGGGTTCGTGGGAAGATAGCGGCCGACGAGAGGGCGTCCAGACGAGGAGGCGAGCGATGAGCATCTCCGAGCGCGCGGACCTCGGCAGCGCGCCGATCTCAGCGGTCGATCCCGAGCTCTGGGAGGCGATGCTGGGCGAGCGCCGCCGCCAGCACGACAAGATCGAGCTGATCGCGAGCGAAAATTACGTGCCCGCGGCCGTGATGGAGGCCCAGGGCAGCTGGCTGACAAACAAGTACGCGGAGGGCTTGCCGGGCAAGCGCTACTACGGCGGCTGCGAGTACGTCGACGTCGCCGAGACGCTGGCCCAGGAGCGGGCTCTCGCCCTGTTCCCCGGCGCCGAGCACGTCAACGTCCAGCCTCACTCGGGTGCCCAGGCGAACATGGCGGCCTACTTCAGCGTCCTCGAGCCCGGCGATCCGATCCTCGGGATGAAGCTCGACCAGGGTGGCCATCTGACCCACGGCATGAAGCTGAACTTCAGCGGCAAGCTGTACGAGGTCCACGCCTACGGCGTGCGGGAGGACACCGAACGGATCGACTACGACGCGCTCGAAGTCCAGGCGGCCGAAGTCCGCCCGAAGCTCATCGTCGCCGGGGCCTCGGCGTACCCGCGGATCATCGACTTCGAGCGGATGGCCGCGATTGCCCACGGCGTTGGCGCTCTGCTCTTCGTCGACATGGCCCACATCGCCGGTCTCGTCGCGGCAGGCGTCCATCCGTCGCCATTTCCTCACGCCGACCTCGTCACCACCACCACGCACAAGACCCTCCGCGGGCCAAGGGGTGGACTCATTTTCAGCCGACAGGAGCTGCCGGCCGCGGTCGACGCTGCGCGGTTCCCGATGGTCAAGACGTCCCTCGCCGCCACCGTCGACAAGACGGTCTTCCCGGGCGTCCAGGGCGGGCCGCTCATGCACGTGATCGCGGGCAAGGCAGTGGCCTTCAAGCTCGCGCTCGGCGAAGAGTTCCAGCGCGATCAGCGCCGGACCGTCGAGAACGCCGCCGTCCTGGCCGAGACGCTCAGCAGCCGTGGGACCAGGCTCGTCTCGGGCGGAACGGACAACCACTTGATGCTCGTCGACG
The DNA here is from genome assembly GCA_963720315.1 of uncultured Chloroflexia bacterium. Lineage (GTDB taxonomy): Bacteria > Chloroflexota > Limnocylindria > Limnocylindrales > CSP1-4 > CF-46. Next base: position 303,082 of record CAVRFC010000005.1, on the reverse strand, counting down.
TGATGTCGCTGGGGGTGACCGGCAAGGAGGCCGAGCACCTCCTCGACGAGATCGGGATCACCGTCAACAAGAACCAGATCCCGTTCGATGGCCAGCCGGCCAATACGTCGTCGGGGATCCGCGTGGGAACTCCGGCCGTCACGTCGCGGGGCATGGGTCCCGACGAGATGCGCGAGATCGGCCGCCTGATCGTTGAGGCGATCGAGCGCCGCGACGACGCGGCCGAGCAGGCCCGCCTCGCGTATCGCGTGGCCGAGATCTGCGCCCGCTTCCCCGTTCCGGGCCTCGCCGGCCCGGCGATCCCGACGGGGCTGCCCGCGGCGTGAGGCTCAGCCCCTTCGTCGGTCAGGCGCTTCCGTACATTCTTGCCGCGCTCGCCGCGGCGGCGGTCCTCGCCTTCGTATTGACGCCGCTCGTCCGGAAGATCGCCCTCCGCGTCGATGCCGTCGACCACCCCGACCACCGACGCGTCAACGTGATCCCCATTCCGCGCGGCGGTGGCGTGGCTGTGGCGGTCGCGTTCATCCTCGTGGCCACGGCCGTCGGCCTCGCCAACGGCGACGCCCACGTCCTGCCCGTCCCGCGCGCCGTCGATCCCTCGAGCGTCGTCGCCCTCCTTCTTGGCGGGGCCCTGGCCGCGGCCTTCGGCGTGCTCGACGACTACTTCGACCTGCGAGCTCGGTGGCAGTTCGCCGGCCAGCTCGGACTGGCCCTCTTCGCGGTCGGCATGGGAGTCACTGTCGAGCTCGTCAACAACCCGTTCAGCCCAGGCGTCATCCGGCTCGACGGCCTGTTCTCAGTCGGGTTCACGGTCGTCTGGATCGCCGGGATGATCAACAGCATCAACTTCATCGACGGCCTCGACGGGCTGTCCTCCGGTGTCGCCCTGATCGCGGCGGCGACGCTTGGGATGATCAGCCTGACCGCGCAGGTCAACCAGCCGTTCATCGCGGTGCTGTGCTTCGCGCTCGCCGGGGCGCTGCTCGGGTTCCTGCGCTGGAACTTCCATCCCGCCACGGTGTTCGTCGGGACGAGCGGGGTGATGTTCATCGGGTACACCCTTGCCGTCCTGTCCATCCTCGGCTCGGCGAAGGTGGCAGTCGCCCTCCTTGTGTTGGGCGTGCCGATCATCGACGCGTTCTGGATCATCGTCCGCCGGATCTCCCAGCGTCGTTCGCCCTTCTCGCCCGACCGCGGCCACCTCCACCACCGGCTGCTCGACGTGGGCCTGTCGCACCGACAGACGGTGCTGCTCATCTACGGCATCTGCATCGCCCTTGGGGCGCTGTCGCTCCTCCTGTCCGGGGCCGGCCAGGTCTACGCGTTCCTCGGCGTGTTCGTCCTCATCGGTCTCGCGCTCTTCGGCCTCGCCCGCATCGATCTTGGCAGCCGGAACGGGGGAATCGAGCCGGAGTCACCGATGAGCGAGGCCTCGCCCCGGCGGTAGGGTCTCTCCGGGGCGGCCGGGCCGATGCGGTGCGGTCAGTCATGGTTTGGATCGGTTTGCTCAGGCACGAGGCGGTGCTAGCATCCCAGCGGAGGTCGGGTTCATCGCCACGACCGACGTGCGAGGTTTGGTGCTGACCGAGATCGTCGTCATCGCGTTCGTCGCGGTTGGCCTCGTTGCGATCGCCTTCCGGTTCGTCCCTCGCGACGAGCACGGGACCAGGCGCCTGCCGAAGGTCATCGACGAGTCCATCGGCGTGGCCGCGATCCGCAGCGTCCTCCGTCGCCCCGCGCCAAAGAGCGCTGCTCACGCTCCCGCCGCCGCGATCGATGCTGCGCCCGCGGCGCTCGCCGAGCCCAGCGCAGAAGAGATCGCTTACCGGATCGGCGTCGCCGGAGCGCCCGCCCCGACCATCCCCACGCGCCTGGTCGTCTCGAGGACCGCGCTGCAGGCCCATCCGCCGGCCATACCGGTGCTGCCGCCTGTCCCAACGACACTCGTCCGCGGCCAGCTCCCCGAGCGACGTCGGTCGCAGGCCCATCCCGCCAGTTCTCTCGGCCTCCAGCGTCGCCTCGCGGGCGTCGTCGCCGCGTTCGCCGTCGGCATTGCCCTGCTCGCGGTCGTGTTCGTGCCGCGCGGGACGGAGGGCGGCGTACTGTCGGCGACAGGAATGCCGTCGAGCCCCGCCCCGAATGCCGTATCTGACCCATCGAGCGAGGAGTCCATCGGCGCTCCGAGTCCATCGGCCACGCCGTCCCTCGCCTCACCGAGTGCGGTCGGGTCGGCGAGCCCGCCCACCCCGACGTTGGCCGCAGCGACGCCGACCCCGGTCGCGACCCGCCGACCGACGCCGACGCCGGCGCGCACGCCCAAGCCGACCCCGAAACCGCCGACCCCGGCGCCCACGCCACCGCCGACCCCCGTACCGGCGCCCACGCTGAGCGCGCCGCCGACCCCAACACCCACCCTCGCTCCGACGCCGACTCCTACCCCGATCCCGACTCCCAACTCGCCGAGTCCGAGCGCGCCCGCGGCTCCCTGAAGCCGGAGGCGCAGCTGCTATACTCCCGGCGGTTCGCTAGGGGGCCTATGAACGGGCTCGGACCGGTCGGCGCATACGTTGCGATCCTCTCCGAGGTAGGCCTCGTCCTCCTCATCACGATCCTGGCGGGAGTCCTCGCCGGTGTCTGGGTAGACTCGCAACTGAGGACCGGACCGATCTTCCTCCTGGTGGGCCTTGGGCTCGGTCTGACGGCCGGTTTCGCCGGCTCGTACCGGCTCATGACGCGGTTCATGTCCCGGTACGACTGACAGGCGACGGAACCGTTCGAGAAGGTTCTTCCCCGCGCGTCACGTTCGGCGCGCAGGAGCACGGGAGTCAGCGTGACGATCGACGAGACGCGTGAGGAAGCGGAGCCGACGGGCGATCCGTCGGAAGCCCCGCCCGACGCACCGCGCAAGGGCTCGAGGCTGCCGGTCCTGGGAGTCATCGCCTCCGTCGTCATCATCGACGTCCTGGCCTTCGTCCTCGTCCCGCCAGCGGCTGGCGAAAGCGGAACCGGGAAATATCCGACCGACGGGATTGCCGCGAACCTTGAGCTCGTGCCGCCGCATGTCATCTTCGACCCGATCCACGGTGATGAGCCGGCGTCCGGCGCCCTCGTCTTCTTCGAGCCAACGATCACGAATACGATCCTGACCTCGTGGATCGTGATGGCCTTTATCCTCGTCTTCGCTTTCGTCTTCACCCGCGGCCTGCAAGACATCCCGCGCCGAGGCAACAACCTCGCCGAATTCATGTTCGAGAGTCTCTCGAACTTCGCCCACTCGATTGGCGGGGAGCGGGCCCGCCGCTACGTGCCCCTGTTCGCGGCGCTCTTCCTCTTCATCCTGTTCTCGAACTGGAGCGGTCTGCTTCCGCTCGTCGGCAAGGTCGAGGCGCTGCGCGCGCCGACCAGCGATCTCAACGTCACGATCGGCCTGGCGCTCGTCAGCTTCTTCACCTTCCACGTCGAGGGTGTTCGCAGCCTGGGGCCGGGCGGCTACCTCGGGAAGTTCTTCCCGCTCGGCGAGTTCCGTAAGGGAATCGGAGCGGGGTTACTCGGCCTGTTCGTCGGGACGCTCGAGTTCCTGCTGGAGTTCGTCAAGCCCGTCACACTGGCAATGCGACTCTTTGGCAACATCTATGGCGGCGAGGTCGCGCTCGGCGTCGTGACGGCGCTTCTCATCGCGATCATCCCGATCGCGCTCGTTGGCCTGGAGTTCCTGTTGAACTTCGTCCAGGCCCTCATCTTCTCAACCCTGACCCTCATGTTCACGCTCATCGCCATCGAGGGTCACACGGAGGATCACGCCACCGAGCATCCCCTCGAGGAGATCCCCGAAGGCAACATTGGACCGCCCAGGTCCGCTGAGCCGCATGGCTCGCCGGCGACCTGAGCGCTAGAACCGGTCACACACCTCGACGATCGATCGAGGCCAAGGAGGAAGGGTTCACATGGATCTGATTGGAGCGGGCCTGGCGGCCCTCGGCGTCATCGGCCCCGGCATCGGGATCGGCATCCTTACCGGGATGACGAACGCCGCCATCGGTCGTAATCCTGACGCGGCCGCCCAGATGCGCCTGCAGTTCATCCTGGGCGCGGCCTTCGCCGAAGGCCTCGGGGTCCTTGCAGTCGTCGTCGGCTTGCTGGTCATCTTCGCCAATCCGTTTGTCGGCGCGGCGTCGTAGGCACAGGGGCAAACGATCGCCGTGGACATCCTGCTGTCGCTCGCTGCCGGCGCGGCCGACCTTGCTGTGCCAGCGCTGGCCGAGGAAGGCGGGGGCGCGGGGCTCCAGATCAACCTGTTCTGGATCATCGTCAGCTCGCTGAACTTCCTGCTGTTCCTGTTCCTGATCTCACGATTCGCCTTCCGGCCGATCAACGCGATACTCGAATCGCGCCGGGCGCGGATCGAGCAGGGGCTCAAGGACGCGGAGCAGGCGCGTCGCGACCGCGAGAGCGCCGAGAAGGAGCGAGTCGCCGCCTTGCAGGAGGCTCGCCGAGAAGCGAACGAGATCCTGGTGAGGGCCCAGAAGGTCGCCCAGGATGCGCGCGAAGCGGATATCGCCGCCACCAAAGCCGATCTAGAGCGGATCCGCGAGCGGGCAACCGCCGAGATCGAGGCGGAGAAGCAGCGCGCCATCGCCGACCTCCGCACCGAGGTTGCCGATCTTGCCCTGCGGGCCGCCAGCAAGGTCGTCGGCGAGAGCCTGAACACGGACCGCGAGCGGCGGCTCGTATCGGAGTTCCTGGCCGAGATCGACGCCGAACCGACCGGCAGCGCGAGCGGCTGATGGCTCGACGGGACAGCGCACCTCGGCGGTTCGCCGATGCGGCCTTCGAAATCGCGCTGCGCGACGGCACCGTCGAGCTATGGCGGAAGGAGCTGGATGCCGCAGCCGAGACGGCCGCCTCGGACGAGCTTCAGCGCGTCCTCGCCAACCCGGCGATCCCCCTCGAAGAGCGGATCAGCGTGGCCCGGAAGGTGTTCGCCTCGATCAGCGAACCCGTGCTGAACCTCGTGCTGCTGTTGCTCAAGCGCGGCCGGATCGAGCAGCTGCCGCGCGTCGCCGCCGAATTCCGCCGGCTCGACGACAGGCGCAACAACATCGTCCACGCCACTGTCACGAGCGCCGCCCCCCTCAAAGCCGACGAGGTCAAGGCCATTGCCGCCCGCCTCGAGGAGTTGACGGGGAGCCGCGTCGACCTCGAGACGTCGGTCGATCCGGACCTGCTCGGCGGCGTCGTCGTGCGTGTCGGTGACCGCCTCATTGACGGGAGCGTCCGGGGCCGCCTCGAGCGGTTGCGGAACCAACTCGCCTCGGGCGCCCTGTAGGAGACTCACTCAATGGCCATTCGCTCCGATGAGATCACCAGCATCATCAAGGCGTCGATCGAATCGTTTGACGCCGGGCTCGAGACGCGCAGCGTCGGCACCGTCGTCGAGGTCGGCGACGGAATCGCCCAGATCTTCGGGCTGGACGGCGCCCTCGCCCAGGAGATGCTCGAGTTCCCGGGCGGCGTGATGGGCATGGCCCTCAACCTCGAGGAAGAGACAGTCGGCGCCGTCATCCTCGGCGACGCGAGCGCGATCAAGGAAGGCGATACGGTCAAGACGACCGGTCGCGTCGTTGAAGTGCCCGTCGGTCAGGCGCTCCTCGGCCGCGTCGTCGACCCGCTGGGCCGCCCAATCGACGACAAGGGCCCAATCGCCGCGAAGGCCAGCCGGCCGGCGGAGCGGATCGCCCCGGGCGTCATCGTCCGCCAGGGTGTCGACACGCCGGTCCAGACCGGAATCAAGGCGATCGATGCGCTCATCCCGATCGGTCGTGGCCAGCGTGAGCTGATCATCGGCGACCGCCAGACGGGCAAGACCGCCATCGCGATTGACACGATCATCAACCAGAAGGGCAAGGGCCTCGTCTGCATCTACGTGGCGATCGGCCAGAAGCTCTCCACCGTGGCCAACACGGTTGCGGTCCTCGAGCAGAACGGGGCGATGGACCACACGATCGTCGTCGTCGCCGGCGCCGAGGATCCGGCGCCGCTCCAGTACCTCGCCCCGTATTCAGGCGTCGCGATGGGCGAGGAGATCATGGAAAACGGCGTCGAGGTTGCGGGCCAGGGCCTCGTCAAGGACGCCCTCTGCGTGTACGACGACCTGAGCAAGCACGCCTGGGCCTATCGCGAAATGGCGCTCCTGCTCCGCCGCCCGCCCGGCCGCGAGGCCTATCCGGGCGACGTCTTCTACCTCCACAGCCGCCTGCTCGAGCGAGCCGCCCGGCTGAACGAGGAGAACGGCGGCGGTTCGCTGACCGCCCTGCCGATCATCGAGACCCAGGCGGGCGACGTCTCGGCCTATATCCCGACGAACGTGATTTCGATCACCGACGGCCAGATCTTCCTCGAAACGGACCTCTTCAACGCCGGCCAGCGGCCGGCCCTGAACATCGGCATCTCGGTCTCGCGGGTGGGCTCCGCCGCCCAGACGAAGGCGATGAAGAAGGTCGCCGCGCCCCTCAAGCTCGACCTGGCCCAGTACCGCTCCCTGGCGGCGTTCGCCCAGTTCGCATCTGACCTCGACAAGGCCACCCGCGACCAGCTGACCCGCGGCGAGAAGCTCAGCGAGGTCGTCAAGCAGCCGCAGTACCAGCCGCTTCCTGTCGAGAAGCAGGTCGCGATCCTCTACGCGGCGACGACCGGCAAGCTGGACGATGTCCCCACGCCGCGAGTCAAGGAGTTCGAAACGACGTTCTATCGCTTCTTGGAGACGGAGCGCCCGAACATCCTCGAGGAGCTCGGCGGCACCAAGAACCTGTCCGACGAGCTCGCGGCCGCCCTCGACGAGGCCCTTGACGCCTTCCGCCAGTCGTTCCTTGCGTAACACGATGGCACTCCGAATCGGTCGCGACGGCCGAGGATCCTGAATGGCGAGCCAGCGCGACATTCGGCGCCGAATAGGCGCCGTCAAGAACATCAAGCAGATCACTCGCGCGATGCAGTTCGTCGCCGCGTCGAAGCTGAAGCGCGCCCAGGATGCCACGCTCGCCTCGCGACCGTACAGCGAGAAGATCGATGAGGTCCTCGCCGACCTCGCTGTCGTCCTCAGCGGCGAGGAGCACCCGCTCCTGGCCAAGCGCGAGGGCGGCAAGCGACTGATAGTGCTGATCACAACCGATCGGGGCCTCGCAGGGCCGCTCAACACGAATACGATCCGGTTCGCTGCCCAGGAGATCACGGGCAAGTCGGAGGATCTGGCCGTCGTGACTGTCGGGCGCAAGGGGCGCGACGCGATGCGCCGGGCGCGCGTGCCACTCGAGGCCCACTTCGAGGGCTTCGGCGATCGGCCGACATTCGCCGATGTCATTCCGCTCGCGCGCCTGATCACCGACGACTATCTCGCCAACAAGTTCGCCAGCGTCGACATCATCTACAGCCACTTCGTCTCGACGCTGACCCAGCGGCCGGCGCTCGATACGCTTCTCCCGATCGAGCCGACCGAGGACACCGAGGGGATCCCGGGCAACCAGTTCATCTTCGAGCCGGACCCCGCCGCCGTCCTTACCCAGCTGGTCCCCCGCTACATCGCGACTCGTCTCTTCCAGGCCGTGCTCGAGAGCAAGGCGAGCGAGGAGTCGAGCCGGATGGTCGCGATGAAGAACGCGACTGAGAATGCCGACGAGCTCGTCGAGGACCTGACTCTCTCGTACAACAAGGTCCGCCAGGCGAACATCACCCGCGAGATGATCGAGATCGCGTCCGGCGCCCAAGCGCGCTAGCGCGAAGCCGAACTCAGGAGGCACACGACACACCATGCCGACCGCCACACCGACCGCAACCGGGCGGGTCATCCAGATCACCGGACCAGTCGTCGACATCGAGTTCCCCGCCGGCGAGCTGCCGGCGATCTATAACGCCGTGGCGATCGAACGCAAGGGCCAGGCGGACCTCGTCTGCGAAGTCCAGCAGCACCTCGGCAACAACTGGGTCCGTTCCGTCGCGATGACGACAACCGACGGCCTCGCCCGCGGAATCGCGGTTCGCGACACCGGCGGGCCGATCTCCGTGCCGGTCGGCGAGGTAACGCTCGGCCGGGTCTTCGACGTGCTGGGCAACGCCATCGACGGCAAGGGCGACGTCGATCGCTCCAAGACCCTCCCGATTCACCGCGCTGCGCCGCCGTTCGACCAGCAGACAACCGAGGTCGAAGTCTTCGAGACGGGCCTGAAGATCATCGACCTCATCTGCCCCTTCAAGAAGGGCGGCAAGGTCGGTATTTTCGGCGGTGCCGGCGTCGGCAAGACAGTCATCATCCAGGAGCTCATCCGGAACGTCGCCCAGGAGCATGCCGGCGTGTCGGTGTTCGCGGGTGTGGGCGAGCGCTCGCGCGAGGGCAACGACCTCATCCGCGAGATGACCGAATCCGGCGTCATCGAGAAGACCGCGTTCGTCTTCGGCCAGATGAACGAGCCGCCCGGCGCCCGCCAGCGAGTTGGCCTGAGCGGCCTGACGATGGCCGAGTACTTCCGCGACGAGGAGAACCGCGACGTCCTCCTCTTCATCGACAACATCTTCCGCTTCACCCAGGCCGGCTCCGAGGTCTCGGCGCTCCTCGGCCGCATGCCGTCGGCGGTCGGTTACCAGCCGAACCTCGCGACGGAGATGGCCGCGCTCCAGGAGCGAATCACCTCGACCAAGAACGGCTCGATCACCTCGCTCCAGGCGGTCTTCGTGCCGGCCGACGACTACACCGACCCGGCGCCCGCGACGACGTTCGCCCACCTCGACTCGACGATCCGCCTCGAGCGCTCGATCGCCGAGCTCGGCATCTACCCGGCGGTCGACCCGCTGACCTCGACGTCCCGCGTCCTCGACCCCAATGTCGTCGGCCAGGAGCACTACGACGTCGCCCGCGAGACGCAGCGCGTCCTGCAGCGCTATCGCGACCTCCAGGACATCATCGCGATCCTCGGGATCGACGAGCTCTCCGAAGAGGACAAGGCGACCGTCGCCCGAGCGCGCCGGCTGCAGCGGTTCGCCAGCCAGCCGTTCTTCGTGGCGGAGGTCTTCACGGGCCGGTCGGGCGCGTACGTTTCGATCAAGGACACGGTTGCCTCGTTCAAGGAGATCCTCGAGGGCAACACCGACACGCTGCCCGAGCAGGCGTTCTTCCTCGCCGGCACGATCGAGGACGTCCGAGCGAACGCCGAGAAGCTGGCCGGCTGACATGCCGAATTCAGCTGGAGATCGTGACGCCGGAGAAGCAGGCCTACGCCGACACGGTCGATTCGGTCGTCCTGCCCGGAACGGAGGGCGAGCTGGGGGTCCTGCCGCACCACGCGCCTCTCGTCTCGACGCTTGGCATCGGCGAGCTGCGGATCCGCAAGGGCGGCGTCGAGGAGTCCTTCGCGATCGTCGGCGGCTTCCTCCAGGTCCTGCCGGACAAGGTCGTCGTGATGGCCGAGACGGCCGACATGGCCTCCGAGATCGATCTCGAAAAAGCTCAGCAGGCCCGGGCCGAGGCGGAGCGAGCCCTGCAGGAGGGCTACCACGAGGGGGCCGACCTGGCGACCGCGCGGGCCGCGCTCCAGCAGGCACTCCTCCGGATCCGGGTGGCCGAACGCCGTCACCGCGAGGGTCCGCGGCATCGCGGATAGCCGTGACTGGCACCCAGCGGTGGACCGCCGCTCCGCCCGAGTCCGAGGCGGAGGTCCCCGACGCCATCGGCCCGAGGTTGCCAATTCATGGCTGACGCAAGACCGTTTCACTGGGAGTTCACGCCGGAACCGATCACTCGCGAGGTCTTCCGGATCGAGGGTGGCCGGCCGCTGCGCGGGACGGTCGCTATCAGCGGCTCGAAGAACGCTGCGCTCAAGCTCCTTGCCGCCGCCACCCTGACGGGCGAACGCTGCCGGTTCACGAACGTCCCGGAGATCGAGGATGTCCGTGTCATGGCCGAGACGCTGCGCGATCTCGGGGTCGTCGTCGACCATCCGGCGGCAAACACCTACGAGGTTGCGTCGGGCGACGTCGAGTGGCTGTTCGTGCCGCTCGAGGCGGCGGCCAAGATGCGGGCCAGCTTCATGCTGCTCGGCCCGCTCCTCGCCCGGTTCGGCCGGGTCATCATCAGCAACCCCGGCGGCGACCGGATCGGGCGGCGGCCGGTCGATCTCCACGTCGACGCCATGCGCGCGCTCGGCGCCCAGATCGACTATCGCAACGGCTACTACTTCGCCACGGCGCCGGGTCGCCTCCGGGGAACGGAGATCCGCTTTCCGTTCGTGTCGGTCATGGGCACGGAGAACGCGATGCTGGCCGCGACACTCGCAGACGGCGAGACAGTCATCCGGCCGGCCGCGCAGGAGCCGGAGATCGACGATCTCATCGCCTTCCTCCAGAAGATGGGTGCCGAGGTCCAGCGGACGTACCCGGACACGATCGAGATCCAGGGCAGAAAACGCCTCCGTGGCGCCGAGCACCATGTCATACCCGACCGGATCGAGTCGGGCACGTTCGTGATCGCAGGGGCGGTCACGGGCGGCAGGATCACGCTCACGGGCGCCCCGTGCGACCACCTCGGGGCGTTCATCGAGACCGTCGGTAGGACCGGGGTTTCGCTCAATTGCGGCCGCGACACCATCGAAGTCGACGGGACTGCGATCACGGGTGACGGCTTTCGAGCCGTGGACATCGAGACCGCCCCGTACCCGGGCCTGGCCACCGACCTCCAGCCGCCGACGTCGGTCCTGTTGACCCACGCCCGCGGCGTTTCAAACATCCATGAGGCGATCTTCGAGGACCGTCTCGAATGGTTGTCGGAGCTCAACCGTATGGGCGCGAAGGCCGAGATCCGGGATGGCCACCACGCGACGATCACCGGGCCCACGCCACTCCACGGGGCCGACGTCGAGATCGGCGACCTGCGAGCCGGGGCGTCGCTCATACTCGCCGCCCTCGCCGCCGAGGGTGCCACCACGATTCACGGCGCACACCATGTGCACCGGGGGTATGAGAACATCGAGCGCAAGTTCCTGGACCTCGGAGCCAGGATCGCGCGCCTCGCAGAAGGGAACGAATTCGACCAACCCATGAAGATCGGCATCGACCTCGGGACCGCCAACGTCCTCGTCTACGTGAAGGGCAAGGGCGTCGTCATCACGGAACCGTCCGTCGTTGCGGTCTCCGACGACAACCGGATCGTGGCCGTCGGCGAAGAGGCCCGCGAGATGATCGGCCGGACGCCCGGCAACATCCAAGCCATCCGCCCGATGAAGGACGGCGTCATCGCCGACTACGTCATCACCGAGGCGATGCTCCGCTTCTTCATCGCCAAGGCGACGAAGGGCCGGATCGGCTTCACCCGGCCGGAGGTGATGATCAGCGTTCCCGCGGGCGTGACCTCCGTCGAGAAACGAGCGGTCCGCGACGCCGCGCTCAAGGCCGGCGCCAAGGAGGCCTACCTGATCGAGGAGCCGCTCGCGGCGGCGATCGGGGCCAACGTTCCGATCAGCGGACCGTCCGGGAACATGGTCATCGACATCGGTGGCGGAACGAGCGAGATCGCGGTCATCGCGCTGGGCGGAATCGTCGTCTCAACCTCGCTCCGGGTCGGTGGCAACAAGTTCGACGAGAGCATCGCGACCTACATCCGCAAGAAGTACAACCTGATGATCGGCGAGCGGACGGCCGAGGAGGTCAAGATCGCGATCGGGACCGCGCTGCCGCTCGAGCGGGAACTGACGATGGAGGTTCGTGGCCGCGACCTGATCGCTGGGCTACCCCGCACGATCCCGATCACCAGCTCCGAGGTGATGGAGGCCATCGAGGCTCCGCTCCAGCAGCTGGTCGCCGCCGTGCGACTGGTGCTCGAGCAGACGCCGCCCGAGCTCAGCTCCGACATCATCGACAAGGGCATGGTCATGTCCGGCGGCGGCTCGCTCCTGCGGAACATCGACAAGCTGCTCACCCAGGTGACCGGTGTCCCGTGCCATGTGGCCGAGAACTCGCTCAACTGCGTTGCCCTCGGTACTGGACTCGCTCTCGAGCACTTCGACTTCTTCAAAAAGTCGCTGGTCTCACAGGTCTAGGCAATTGGAATTGGCACCCTCAGTGCCGAGTCGCTCCCCTCACCCGAGGAAAGGCCACGTGCCCACCGAGGTACGAGGCGGGGCTCCGTGACGCCATCGGCCCGAGGTCTCCGAGGCGGAGCTCCGTCGACGCCATCGGCCCGACGTGCGTTCGTCGATCTTCACGTCCACACGTCGGCCTCCTTCGATTCGATCGCATCACCCCAGTCGATCGTCCGGGCCGCGGCCGAGCGCGGGCTGACGCACCTCGCGATCACCGATCACGATCGGATCGAGGGTGCCATCGCGGCTCGTGAGATCGCCCGGACGGCCGCACCCGAGTTGACGGTGATCGTCGGCCAGGAAGTCAAGACCCGCGACGGCGACATCATCGGCGTGTTCCTCGAACGGGACGTTCCAAGAGACCTCCCATCGGCGGAGGCGATCGCCGAGATCCGCTCCCAGGGCGGCCTCGTCGGGATTCCCCATCCATTCGACCGCTTCCGGGGCTCGCTGCTCAACGAGGAGCTGCTGGGGTCCCTCGCGCCGCTCGTCGACTGGGTCGAGACGCACAATGCCCGGATCATGGTCGGCAAGGGCAACGAGCAGGCGGCGGCGTTCGCCGGCGCCCACGACCTGCCGGGTGTCGCGGTCTCCGACGCCCACTCGGCGATGGAGATCGGGGTGGCCTACGTCGCCCTCGAGGGCGATCCATCATCGGCGGCCGGACTACTTGCGGCGCTCCGCAGCGCCGAACTCGTCTCCGGACGAGCGACATTCTTCATCCGCGCCGTCACGCCGATCGCAAAGCTGATCCAGCGCGTCCGCGGGAACGGCCGGCAGGCCACCGCCCGATGAGCGAGCGTCCGCCAGCCGATCCACTCCCGACGCCTCCGGAAGGTTCACCCGCCGCAGGTTCCGGCGCCCCGGCCGAGGACGAGCGCCGGTCCGGGTTCGACCGCAGAAGCGGCCAGCGCCGACGAATCCGTCGAGGTGTCCCCGTACCGGATCGGCGATCCGGCGGCGACCGACGCCTCGCGGAGGAGCGCCGCAGCGACGATCGGGTCAGCGTCGACTCGCTGTCGCTCGGTCGCCGCCTGCGCCAGCCAAAGACGATCGTCTCGATCGTCCTGCCGATCATCCTGCTGATCTTCTTCGCCAGGGCCCTCCCGGGCTTCAAGCTTGACGCGATACCCGGCCTTATTCTCGAGGCGGACCCGCTGCTCTTGCTCGCGGCTTTTGCCGTGTTCTATCTCGGGTTCCCGCTGCGGGGCCTGCGCTGGGCCCTGCTCATTCGCGGCACCGGCTACCCGCTCCGCGTGCGCGATGCCACGGAGATCATCTTCATCTCCTGGCTCGTCAACTGCCTCATCCCGGCAAAGCTCGGCGACCTCTACCGGGCCTACCTCCTGAAGATCAACAGCACGGTCTCGCTCAGCAGGACGTTCGGGACAGTCTTCATCGAGCGGGTCCTGGACCTCTTCGCGATCGTCGTGCTCGGCCTGGCCGCCGGCTATTGGAGCTTCCGCGGGAAGTTGCCGGACGAGGTCCAGCTCGTGTTCCTGATCGGCGTCATTGTCGTGATCGTCCTGGCGGCCGGACTCCTGACGATGCGCAACTTCGGTCGACGCGTGCTCCTGGCCCTGCCGCTGCCCGACAAGATCATCGAGTTCTACGACCGGTTCGAGGAGGGGGTCTTCTCGTCCGTGGGGATGCGGGCGCTGCCGCCCCTCATCCTGCTGACCGGGCTCATCTGGACGACCGAGGCGATGCGCCTCTTCCTGGTCGTCGAGGCGCTCGGCTTCCCGGACGTCCACCTCGGCATCAGCGGCGCCTTCTTCGTGGCGCTGACGGGATCGCTTCTGACCGCCGTACCGTTCACGCCGGCCGGAATCGGGGTGGTCGAGGCCGGGGTCGTCTTCGTGCTGACCACGGTCTACGGCATCCCGGTCACGGAAGCGATCGCAATCACGCTCGTCGACCGGGTGATCAGCGTCCTCTCGGTCGTCTTCTTCGGCTCGATTGCCTACTCGATCTCCGGCCTGCGCCGCGGCGAGGGACTGGAGGGTCCAGGGCACAGCCCGGAGCCAGAACCCGCCGGCTGACGGCCCGTGCCCGCGCCGAGCAGGGCTGGACTCGCGCGCCCGCAGCAAATCGACATGCAATTCAGGCTGCAAGCTAAGTTGTGTACAGTTGCCGTCTTGGCCGCACTGACCCACCTGCCCGCCCCGGGATTGGCGTGACGAGCGTGTCGGTGGTGATGACGGACGGCCCCGCGGCCGACCCAGGAGGGCCCCGCGGCCGACCCGACCTAAGGTCAGAGTCGCCGCCTCAGTAGTCGAGTCTTCCTGCGTGGTCGATCAGCATTCTTGGTTCGCCGCTCCCAACTCTCTCTCGCCCGCACCGTGGCAGACCGCACCGGAGTCGACCGATCCATCGGTCCCCGGCGGAACCATGGGAGTACGAACGGGTGATACAGCCGGACTATGCCCAGACGGGATAGTGCGATGAGCGCGGCACCTACCGCGCGCGCGACGCACGGAGCGCCGAACCAGACAATGACCAGCCAGAACGGCCGCGCATTCAACGAATGGCTTCGAGCCCAGCTCAAGGCCAAGAAGATGTCGCAGCGGCAACTCGCACAGCAGTCCGGCGTCGATCACTCGACGATCTCCCGGTTGATCCGGGGCGACCGGATGCCCTCGCTCGGCACGGCGACCAAGCTCGCTCGTGGTCTCCGCGAGCTGCGCGAGGACGCCGACACGGCGCAGTACCTCGGCCTTGTGACTGCAGGCGCGATGAACCCGACCGCCCGCGTCGAGTACGCCCTCCGAGCGGACGAGATGCTGAGTGAGCCGCAGGTGCGCCAGATCATGGAGTACTACCTGGCCGTCCGGATGCGCCGCTTCGGCCGCGCCTTCCAGCCGTCCGAGGGTTCGTCGAATCGGCCGCCCGAGCGACCCCTCGCCCGATCGCAGCCGTCGATCGGCGGACCCGTCGTGGCCGGCGTCGGACAGACCACCACCGGCATCTCCGGCAGTCGATCCGTCGGACGGCCCATGGGCCGCCAGGGTCGTCCGTAGGCCCACCACCGACTACACCTCAGGGCTCGACCCGGATCGCCCTCCACGTCCGGGTCTCGGGGACAGCGAAGGCCGGCGTCTGGGGCGCCGGCCTTCGTTTCTTGCCTGCGGGGGTCGGCTGTCGCGCCTGGACGCCGATGGCTGCGTTGGAGCCTGCGCTCCTCGCTCACGGGCCTTCAAGCCCGCGTGTGAGAGCACACACGCGCTTCGCGCGCGCTCCGGTGCTCGACTCCGCCTTGCCCTCGACGCCCATCCGCGACGAACGCAGTTGGGCTCAGCGGTAGACCGACACCCACCGGCCGGGGGCGGCTTCGAAACGGTCCACCAGTTCGAGATCGCCGGCCAGGGCGTCCTCTGCGGGGCCGCCGCATGGGGCGCCGATCGCGGCCTCGAACAGTGAATCGCAGAGGACGACGCGGGTCGCGGGCTGCGTGGCTGGCGCCTCCGTACCGTCGACGACGACCGCCCCGGCGGCGACGAGCGGGAACCGCATCGCATCGGCCGACTTGAAGGATGGCAGGCTTGCGAGGGAGATCGGGGACGGCCCGACAGCCATGACGCGTGCGGCCGCCGCGCGAGCGGCGGGCCAGCCTCCATCGGCGACCACGGCCGGCGGCTGACGCGACAGGTTGAATACGACGAGGATCGCTACGAGTCCGGCGGCGGCCACGCTCCCCACGGGAACGGCACGCCCGCCGGTCGCCAGCGGGCCAGCGCAGCCACCCCGAGCCCCACCGTGGCGAAGACGATCGGGTCGGCGAAGGCGTGGTAATGATCGTTCGGCAGGCCCGGAATTACCGTGGCGAGGCCGCTCGCGGCGACCGTCAGCGCGAGGATCGACCAGGCAAGAGTCGCGGCGAACCAGCGGGCGGCCGTCCGCTCCGCGCCGATCCCGGCAACCGCGCGCCAGGCGAGGAGGCCGACCACGAGGCCCGCCGCCAGGAGCGCGGCGATCGGCGCATCGGTCACGAGTCCGGTCAGCGGCCACGCCAGAACTCGGAGCGCGACGACCAGGAGGCGGAACGGGAGCGCCATCGCCGACGGCTCCCCGCCGCCGGTGATGAAGTCCAGCGCGGCGCGCGTCTCAGAGAAGTCGTTGCCTAGCTCGTGGACCGCGAGCGGAACGTAGCTGAGGGCTAGCAGCGCCAATGCCAGCAACCCCGCTCGGATCCGGGCGGATCGCTCAGCGCCTCGTGGCCGCTTGCGGACGTCCGCGACCCACAGCCCAACGACGGGCGGGAGGAGGACGCTCCCCAGCACGTGGCAATGCATCGTGACGATGACCCCGAGCCCGGCCACGATCCACCACGTGGCTCGGCCGCCCGTCCACGCCCGCCATGCCGCCGCGAGGGCGATCGAGCTCGAAAGCGCGATGAGATTCGGGTTCCAGATAAACGTCGACTCGTCGACCGCGCTAGCGGACACGGCCATGAGGAGGCCCGCGACGGCGCCGGCGACGGACCCGCCGATCGCTCGGGCCAGCCACCACGTGACCCCGACCGCGGCGACACCGGCGAGCGCGATCGCCCCGACGACGCCGAGTGGATCCGCCCCGGTCAGCGCCGCAGCCGGCGCCAGCAAGTAGTAGTACAGGACGCCGTGATGGAAGTCGCCGATGGACGTCGGTGGGCCCAGCAGCGGCAGTTCGCCCGCCCCGACAAGCGCCCGCAGAACCAGCATGTCGTGGCCCTGGTCCGCGTCCCACGTCCCGCGGGTTGCGAGATCGACGAAGCGAAGGACCGCGGCCAGCAACAGGAGGCCCGCGAGAACGAGCCAGTCAAGGATCGGCTGGGATGTTGACGCGCGGAGGCGAGCGAGCACTGGCGGGCTCAGGGCCGCGCCGAGTCGAGATCGAGCTCGAGCTCCACGTCCGGAGCGGGAGCAGATCTGGCTCGGCTGCCGCGGACCGTCAACGCGCCCGGCGGCAGCGGCTCGAGGGGACGCCCCGCCGCGAGCGCGAGGGCACGGGCGATATTGATCGCGTCGTAGCCCTCGTCCATCCCGGGCGTCTCGAGGTAGTAAGTGGCCCCGGCGAGCAGGGGGTGGCGCAGGAGATGGGCCATGCCCGCCTCACCGATCTGGCCGGCGCCGACATGCTCGTGGCGATCGGTGTGGGAGCCCAACTCCGACTTGGAGTCGTTGAGGTGGACCATCGGCAATCGGCCGATCCCGATTCGGGTATCGAAGGTGGTCAGGAGCTCGTCGATCGCATCGGGCTCAGAGAGTCGATAGCCCGCGCCCCAGGCGTGCGCCGTGTCCAGGCAGAACGCCACGCTGTCGTCGGGCACGCCGCGGGCGGCGATGGCTTCCGCTATGTCGGCAAGCTCCTCGACCGTCGTTCCGATCCCGAACCCGCCGCCGGCCGAATTCTCGAGCACAAGCACCGCGGCATCTGGGCCACCGTTCGTCTCGGCGATCACCCGTGCGACTCCGTCTGCGATCCGCTCCGTTCCGGCCGCGACGCCAGCGCCGCGATGCGACCCGGTGTGGACGTTGACGAAACTCGCGGCAAATCCTGGCGCGCTCCGCAGGTCGTTCGTCAATACGCCGATCGACCGTTCGAAGAAGTCCTCCTCGGGCCCGGCCAGGTTGACGAGATACGCGCCGTGAATTGCCACCGGCCCGATTGCGTGCTCGCGGAGCCGCTCCCGGAAGGCGGCCTGCTCCCTGGGCGGATCGGCCCGGCGCCGCCATGCCGTCGGGTTGTCGCCGAAGATCTGCATGGCGCTGGCGCCGATCTCCTTTGCCCGGTCGACCGCCCGGACCATTCCGGCGCCAAGGGGCAGGTGGGCGCCGAGTCGACGGCCGTCGGGGAGCATGGCCGCCATCGTAGCCGACCATGCCCGGCTCGGACCCGGGCGCGTCATCCCGCGCGAGCCCTGTGTTATTCGATCCGGGTGCTACGGTTCCGACCATGGCGGACGAGTTGCGCCGGCTTACGGAGCAGGAGCGGGTGATCCGGGCGTTCGTCCGGGACGACCGCCTCGCGTCGATCCCGGCCAAGCCGAAGAAGCGTGAGCTGCTCCTGCCGTACCTCCTCGACCTGGCGTTCCCGGAGGACCGCGACTACGAGGAACGGGAGGTGAACCAGCGTTTGGGGCTCCTCCACCGGGATGTCGCCGCTCTCCGCCGTTACCTCGTCGACGGCGGGCTCATGACCCGTGACGCGGGCGTCTACCGCCGGGTCTCGCCGATGACCCACGACGCGCCAGGACCCGATCCATGGCCGTCAGTTCAGCCACCTCGGCGCCCGCGGCCGACCAAGGAGCGCGACGGAACCGAGGCTTAGGCGCGAAGCGGGGGCTGCCGGGCTTCCGGCCGGGCCTCGGTAGCGGCTCAGTGCTGGCCGTTCGACCGGCGGCTCGCCTTCCCGCCGACCGGGTAAGTCGTGTACTCGCCGCCGATCATCGGTTCGATCAACCCGAGATCGCCGTCGCCGCGGCGGTACAGGATGTTGATCCGCTCGTTCTCCGCGTTGACGAAGATGAAGAACTGGTGGCCGAGCTCGTCCATCCGGGTCGCGGCGTCCTCTTCGAACATCGGCTCGATCCCGAACCGCTTCGTCTTGACGATCTGATGCTCGCGCTCCGTCGTCGACGTACCGTCGGCGATCCGGCGCAGGATCTGCTTTTCCTGCTCCGGCCTGGCGCGCACCCGCGGTTTCTCACGGTGGTCGACCGCTCGTCGCTCGAGCTTATCCACGACCTCGTCGACGCCGGCGCGGTGGCTGACCGCTGCCGCGTGCGTGCGGAGCGGTTGACCGTCGATGACGAGCGTCACCTCGACGATGTGGGAATCGGAGGCACTGCGGTGCTGCTCGACGGACAGCTCCACCACGGCGTCCGAACGATCATCGAGCATTCGCTCGAGGCGCTTTAGCTTCCGCTCCGCGTAGGCCCGAACGCCATCGGAAACCTCGATGTTCTTGCCCTTGACGATCGTCCTCACGCTCACCTCCCCGGAGACGCGCGTCCCTGCTCGACGCGGGTGTTTGGGCCGGCTGAGGGCGGATCGGCAGGACGACCCGCCGCCATCCGAGTCTACACCCGCCCCGGCGGCGGTTGACTTCCCGTCGCGGCTCCCGCGCCACCCGCCGGCGCGAGTTTGGTCGCAGCTAATCGAGTTCTGCGAGGATCTGCCGATGAGCAGCCTTGCCACGCTCGCGGCGCGCGTGCTGGACCTCGCGCTGCCCGCCCGCTGCCCGGGCTGCGGGACGGAGGGCCCGCCGATCTGCGCCGCGTGCCTGCCGGCGCTCGACGCCCGGCTGGAGGTGCCGGCCGGCATCGCCATCGGGCTGCCGTCCGACGTGCCGCCGCCGTTGCTCCAGCTCGAATGGTGCGCGCCGTTCACCGGGTTGATCAGGAACGCGCTGCACGAGCTGAAGTACGCGGGCGAGAAACGGCTGGCGGTCCCACTCGGGGCGGCGATCGCGCGGCGATGGCGTCGGGTGGGTGCCGGCGGCGACTTGCTCGTCCCCGTTCCCGTCCATGCCGACCGGGCACGGTCCCGCGGCTATGACCAAGCAGAGTTGATCGCGCGCTCGGCGGCTCGCGAGCTCGAGCTTCCCTACGCCCCGATCCTCGAACGGGCGCGCGCCACGATCGCCCAGTTCGACCTCGATCGAACGGCCCGCGCCACGAACGTCCATGACGCATTCCGGCTGCGACCCAGGGCCGCGCCGGCTCGCGGCCAAGAGCCGCGCCCGCTCGCGGGCCGCTGGGTCATCCTCATCGACGACGTCGTCACGACCGGCGCCACGCTCGCGGCCTGCGCCCACCCACTGCTGGATGCGGGCGCGATCGGCGTGTCAGCAGCGACGGTCGCGAGGGAGCGCTGATACGGCCCGTCCTCCCCGTCAATCGAAGGCGATGCGATCCCCGACGGCGGTCCCGCTCGCCTCGATCGTCCCGACCGGCAGCTCGAGCACCCCTTTGGCGCCCCGCACAAGCGGCACGAGGCCGCGCCAGGCTGGGAGTCGCTCGTGAACCGATACGACGGGTCGCGTTCCGTCCCCCTCGGCACGGCCGAGGAACACCGCGTCGATCGCGAACCGCATGAACATCATGTGGATTCCATTGCTGTCAGGCAGCCAGAGCCCGGAGCCATCGGGCAGCGTCGCCCGGCCCATCAGGCCCTTGAATTTGCCCCACAGGCCGGCGGCCACCTCGACGTCGGAGGCGAGCACCGTCGCCTTCGTCAGGTTGCGAGCGGCCATCACCGACGCCCGATCCGCGGCCCCGAGAAGGACCCTACTGGTTCGGGGTCAGGTTCAGGATGATGAGGATGATGGCCGGCCCGAGGATGACGATGAAAAGCGACGGGAAGATGCACCCGACGAGCGGGAAGAGCATCTTGATCGGCGCCTTCGCGGCCTGCTCCTCGGCGCGCTGGCGGCGCTCGATGCGGAGCTGTTCGGACTGGACCTGGAGGACCTTCGAGATCGAGACACCGAGCTGCTCGGCCTGGATGATCGCGCCGATGAAGTTCGTCAGCGGACCGACCTCGGTTCGCGGGACGATGTCTCGCAGCGCCTCGCGGCGCGCCTTGCCGACGCGGACCTCGGCGAGCGCCCGACGGAACTCCTCGGTCAGCGGGCCCTGGAGCTTCTCCACGACCTTGCCGAGCGCGGCATCGAAGCCGAGACCGGCCCGAACCGAGATCGTCAGCAGGTCGAGGGCATCCGGGATCTGCAGCAGGATCGCATGCTGGCGCTTGCGAACCCGCCCGCCGAGCCAGAACTCAGGGACCGTGTAGCCGAGCAGCAGGCCGACGAGGCCCATCGCGAAGTTGAGCGGGATCGGCAGCTTCATGAAGCCGACGATGACGAACAACAAGATGAAGATGATCGCGCCGATGACGGCCCCGACGGCCTTCACGCCCAACCAGTCGGCCACCCGCAGGTTGCCCGGGTTGCCGGCCAGCGCCAGACGTTTCTCGGCCTTTTCCTGGAACGAGCTGCTGGCCATGCGCGAGACCCGGCCGGACATCGCCGCGGCGAGCGGCCGGAGGGTGCGCTCGATGAACGGCTGCTGAAGCTCGAGCTCTTCGAGGTTCTTCGCCTGCATCGCACCGAGCTGGGTGAGCCGAGCCTGGACCGGATCGACGGGCGACTTGCCGGACAGACCCACGAAGATCAGCAGGATGGCTCCCGCCGCGACAGCGGCGACGATGATCGGGAGGAGGGCGGGGGTCATCGGCTCAGACCTCGATGTCGACGATTTTTCGGATGAGCATGAAGCCGATGAACATCATGAAACCGCCGACGAGGAGGAGTACGACGCCGGCCGGGAGGCCGAGGACCGCGGGCGGGTTGAGGAACATCGCATCCATGAAGTTCGGGGCTGCGACAAACAGGAAGCCGGCGAGGGCGATCGGCAGGAAGCCGACTACGTAGCCCGACAGCCGCTGCTGGGCGGTGAGCGTCTGGATCTCGCCCTTGATCCGGACTCGCTCGCGAATCGTGTAGGCGATCGAGTCGAGGATCTCGGCGAGGTTGCCACCGACGGTGTGCTGGATCGAGATGGCCGTGGCCATCAGCTCGAGGTCGTCCGATCGGACGCGGCGGACCATATTCTCGAGTGCCTGCTCGAACGGCAGTCCGAGGTTGACCTCGCGGATGACCCGCCCGAACTCAAGCGAGATCGGCGGTCGGGACTCGCGGACGACGAGCTCGATGGCCTGGAGGAACGAAGAACCTGCCCGAAGGGCGTTCGCGAGCAGGGTAATCGTGTCCGGAAGCTGCTTGTTGAAGGACTTGAGGCGGCCGCTCTTGCGGCGTCCGAGCCACATCCGCGGCAGGAAGAAGCCGAGCATGACCGCGACGAGCAGGGCGATCGGCGTCCGCAGCGCCGGGAGACCCAGCGAGAAGACGACGAAGAGAAGCGGTAGACCGACGATCGAGGCGGCCCAGATCGCGAGGAACTCGCTTGGCTTCAGTTTTAGGTCGGCACGGGCGATGTCGCGGGCGAGGTTCGCCCCGAAGTCGCGCTGCTCGACGACCCGGTTGAGCGAGGCGAGAGCCACGCTCTGGGAGATCATTTCGGCGATGCCGCCGCCGGCGACGTTCGCAGTCGGATCCTTGCCGGATGCGTAGCGCTCGAGGCGGTTGCTCACCGCGGACCCGCTGCCGGACGTCGCAATGCCGATGGCGATCAGGAAGATCGCCGCGGCCGCAATGGCTGCGACAATCAGCGTAATAGGCACAGGTCCCACCACAGGTCCGCCTCCTCCCCGCTTAGTACGTGAAGCCGAAGACGCCGGGTGGCAGGTTGATCCCCATCACCTCGAACTTCTCGACGAATTTTGGCCGGATGCCGGTCGGCTTCAGCCGACCCTGGATCTTGCCTTCGACGATGCCGGTCTGCTCGAAGACGAACACATCCTGCATCACGATAACGTCGCCTTCCATCCCCTGGACCTCGGTGATGTTGACGATTCGGCGCGAGCCGTCCTTGAGGCGGCTCTGCTGAACGATCAAATCGACCGCGGAGGCGACCTGCTCGCGGATGGCCCGGACCGGCAGGTCCACGCCGGCCATGAGGACCATTGTCTCGAGGCGCGACAGCATGTCGCGAGGGCTGTTGGCGTGGCCAGTGGACATCGAGCCATCATGGCCGGTGTTCATGGCTTGGAGCATGTCGAGCGCTTCGCCTGAACGGCACTCCCCGACGATGATTCGATCGGGCCGCATCCGGAGGGAGTTGCGGACGAGCTCGCGGATCGGGATCGCGCCCTTGCCTTCGATGTTCGGCGGACGCGACTCGAGGGTCACGACGTGCTCCTGGCGAAGCTGAAGCTCGGCTGCGTCTTCAATGGTTACGATCCGCTCGTCGTTCGGGATGAATGACGAAAGGACGTTGAGAGTGGTCGTCTTGCCGGAGCCCGTGCCGCCCGAGACGAAGAGGTTCAGGCGAGCCTCGACGCAGGCGCGGAGGAAGTCGAACATGTCGGAGGTTGCCGTCCCGAACCGGATCAGGTCCTCGGTCGTGAACGGCGAGGCGGAGAACTTCCGGATCGTGATCACGGGACCGACGAGCGACAGGGGCGGGATGATTGCGTTGACGCGGGAGCCGTCGGTCAGGCGAGCGTCGACCATGGGGCTCGACTCATCGACGCGGCGACCGATCGGGGCGATGATCCGATCGATGATCCGCATCACGTGGTCGTCGTTCTGGAAGACGACGTTCGTCAGCTCGAGCTTGCCCGACCGCTCGATGTAGACCTGGCGGGGGCCGTTGACCATGACTTCCGAGATCGACTCGTCGCGGAGGAGCGGCTCGAGCGGTCCAAGACCGATGATCTCGTCGGTGATCTGCTCGAGCATCCGGACGCGCTCGGCGCGGGTCAGGGCGAGGCCTTCCTCGTCGATGACCTTGCCGAAGATCTCCTCGATCTGGCGCCGGACCTCCACCTGGTTGGACAGGTCGAGCTTCGGGTCGAGATCCTGGATGACGCGGCTCTGGATCCTGAACTTGACGTCGCGGAACGACTCCCGGACGGGAGCCTGGGTCATCAGACGCTGGGACGGCGTCGGTGGCATGCCACTCGAGCCGCCGGGCCCTCCGCCTGGAACCGCGGGAACACCGGGTGCCGGAGCAGGACCGGCCCCCGGTCGAGCGCTCTCGATCCTCTTCAGGAGTGACATTGCATCAGACCCCTTTTCGCCCCGAAGGGCTCACTACCACCGACATAATCATCGGAATGAGAACAACGACTTCTTCTGGACTACTTTGCGCGGCTCCTCCGCCGAAACGGAAGCCCGCTCGCCCGTCACCGCGGTGGCGAGCCGGAGGATGTCCTGGGAGACCTGGGCCTCCCGGTTTGAAAGAAAGAAGGGTACCCCTCTATTGAGGGCGTAGACGACGCTTCGACCGTCACTGACGATCGTGTGGTCGACCTTCCGGCCGATCGAGTTCTCGACGTCGGTGACCTTGATGCCGAGGCTCGAGTCCGCGCGGTTGAGGACGAGCTTGACCTTGTTCTGCTCGTAGCCGAGCTGCTCGGCCACCTCGAGGAAGAGGCGCATGTTCTTGATGCTCGTGATCTCGAGGCTCAGAACCGTGAGGACGGTGTCGGCGACGTCGAGGATCGAGAGAGTCGTCTCGTTGAACCACGAGGTGCAGTCGACGATCACGAGGTCGTGTTCCCGGCGGAGGGCCTCGAGCACGCGCTTCACGACCGTAGGCGTGATGAGCTCGGCCATCTCCGGCGACGGCGGGGCGAGGAGCACCCTCACGCCGGCCGAGTGGTTGATGACGAACGTGTCGAGCGACTCTGGCTCACCGGCTTCGAGCTCCGGCACGAGGTCCGCGATCGACTTGTTCTTCGGATTCAGATTGAGGAGGACGCCGACGTCGCCGAACTGGAACGAGGCGTCGACGAGCACGACAGTCTGCCCGAGCTCCGTTGCGGCGGCGATCGCCATGTTCACCGCGATCGTGGTCCGCCCAACGCCGCCTTTCGGACTGAAGATCGCGACGATCTGGCCGTCGCGGTCGCCGCCGCCACCGGCCGATGCGCCGGTCGGTCCGCCGGGGGCCATGACGGGGGCCGCCGCGCGACGGTTGGCCTTCTCCAGCTCCCTGGCGTAGACCTGCCGGATCGATGCCGTCAGCTCGTCGCTGCTGAAGGGCTTGACGAGGAATTCGCGCGCCCCGGCGAGCATCGAGCGCCGAAGATAATCCGCCTCGCCCTGCACCGACATCATCACGACGGCAGCGTCCGGGACTTCGGAGCTCATCCGCTCGGTTGCGGCGATGCCGTCCATGTCCGGCATGTTGATGTCCATCAACACGACCCCGGGCAGGAGCTGGGCCGCCAGCTCCAGCGCCTGTGCGCCGGACGCGGCGGCCCCGACCACCTCGATGTCGCTCTCAAAGCTGAGGAGCTTCGTCAGGTGATCGCGGGTCTCCGGGATGTCGTCCACGATGAGGACTCGGATCTGATCGGCCATCTGGTGCTTTCGTTTCCGCTTTCTGTGCTGCTTTGGTCAGAGGCCCGGAGAGGCGAACGGGCGCGGGACCGGTCGGGTCCTTCGCGCCCGTCGCACCGCCGGGATCGCGGTCGCGGGTGCGACCGGGTCTATCTCGATGTGCGCGTCACTGAGCCGGGATGATGGCCTCGACGAGCTCCGGTCGGAGGAGGCCGTAGCCACCGTCGACGAGAGTCTTGAGGACCACACCGGTCGTTCCGGCCGGCAGGCTGACGACGGGGTTCCCCTGCGCGTCGAGGAAGTCCAACGAATTGCGGAGGAGGAGGGAGATGTCGCCGTCGATCTGGGCGTACTTGATGAGCTCGGCCTGCTGGGCCGTGACGGCGAGGATGACGAGCTCCTGGCCTTCGTCACTGAGCGTCGTGGTCGGCGCCTGGGCGGCGCTGCCGGACGGCGCTGCGTTGGTCGTGTCTGGTCGCGGTGGTCGGCGGCCGGATCGTGCCGATCACCTGCATGCCTTCGATGAGGAGCTTGACGCTCGTGCTGTTGAGTCCCTGGACGACCGTGATCAATTCGTCCTCGGGGTTGAGGGTCACGACCGGGAACTTCTCGCCGGTCACTCCGAGGACGAGGTCGACGTAGTCGCCCGTCTTGATGAGCGTGCCGACGCCGTTGACCTGGTTGACCTGGATGGAAATCGCCCGCTTGCCCTCGGGGACCACGATGTCATCAGTGCTGGTGTCCTGGAAGTCCGAGCGGCTCAGCTGGGCGCCGTGCCGTGATCGGGCGTCGAACGTTCTGGCCGACGATCTGGCTCGGCTCGCCGAAGGCGCCTGGCTGGCGGTCCGCCGGCTTGAACTCAGTGGTCGTCAGCATCCCTGCCGTGAGCGTCGCCCCGAGCGGGATGTCCTGGGCCGCGACGACGGTCTTGAGGGGCGCGGCTGATGCCGCGGGCTGGCCGTCCGCCGGGCCGCTGCCACCGCCTAAGAACGATGACGATTCCGACGAACGCGACGATCGCCAGGAACACGCCGATGAGCAGCACGAGCCGATTGGAACGCTTCAAGTTGGATCTCCCGAGACGTGTGACAGGTGGCAACACTGTAGCACCGGCCAAGGGCGGCGCGACTATACCAAAGGGCTAGGACCATTAGGAGGATTAGGCAGGAAACCGAGCGTGTCGAAAGGTGATTTGCAAGGTTGCCCGACGGCCCCCGGAGTGTTGACAAAAGGAACGGCCCGTCCTCGTCGGACGGGCCGTTTACGCGGTGCGAACGATCAGTTCTGGACGGACTGGAGCTGGCTTCCGATGACGCTGAGCTTGTCGCTTACCTGGCTACCCAGAAAGATGAGGCCTACGATGGCAACGATGGCGATGAGCGCAAGAATGAGTGCATATTCAGCCAGTCCCTGGCCGTCGTCCGCGCGGCGGACGCGATTTACGAGAGCGGAGAGCTGCCGTAGCAACGACATCCGCTTCACCTCCTTTCCGAGAGGATCCCCGGCCCCCGAGGATGGACTCTGTGCGATTTGCCGGGCTAAAAGGCCGGTGCATCAAAGGTAGGACCCCCTGTTGGGCTGTCAATAGCCCGAACGGTGGGGGCGTCGCACGAGCGCACCACCGGATATGAGAAGGGCCGCAGCCGCCACTTGGCGGTGCGGCCCCCTGTACGTTCTGTGGGCGGAAACTCTAGATCGAGTTGCCGACGTTGCTGAGGATGCTCGAGACCTGGCCGCCCAGGAAGATGAGGGCAACGATCGCGATGATCGCGATCAGGGCGAGGATCAGCGCGTACTCGGCGAGACCCTGACCCTTCTCCTCGCGGCGGAAGGACGAGATAAGAGCGTGAAGAACTGACATGTCTTGTATCACCTCCTTTCCGGAAGTCTCCCCGAAAGTGCCGGGGGTGCGCCACAGTACGGGCGGTGTGTGTGGGTGTCAAGGTTACGACTTACCTATGCGGTGCGCCTGCGGCAATGCCTAGATTGAACCCTGAGAATTGAAGAACCGCCGGCACCCGAAGGCTCCGGCGGTTCTTTGTCAAGCGACTCGGTTAGATCGAGTTACCGACGTTGCTGAGGATGCTCGAGACCTGGCCGCCAAGGAAGATGAGGGCGACGATCGCGATGATCGCGATGAGGGCGAGGATCAGCGCGTACTCCGCGAGGCCCTGGCCTTCCTCGTCCCGACGAATGGTGGCGAGGAACTTCTGAACGAGTGCCATGTGATGTTTCTCCTGGATGAGTACTCACCCCCAGATGAGGGCTTCGCCACTATGCAGCGGCCTCTCGGGGAAGACCACTAGGCAATTCGTACCGAACTCATAGGCCCCTCGGCTGGGCCTCGGGCTCACGATGCCGCCTCGATCGCCTGCCCGATTGCCTCGAGCGCGGCCGACAGCGTCCCGCCGAAGAACACCAGCATGACGGTGGCGACCGCGGCCGACAGGACGAGAATCAGGCCGTACTCGACGAGGCCCTGGCCGCGCTCGTCGCCCATGGCCCACCGGCCCGGTCAGGCGGGCTCGTCGGATGGCAGGTCGACGCCGATCCGCAGCTCCGCACCGCCGGCCAGCAGCTCCGCCGAGATCCCGACCGAGGACGCACGCTGCTGGATCTCTCGCCAGGCATTCGCGGGGAGCGCGACGATCGCCGCGTTGCGGGCGCTCTCTACCGCGGCCTCGGCTTGTTCGCGGCGATCCTCGATCATCGCGGCGAGGGCTGGCGGCAGGTCCTTGCCGCCCGGCGGCGCGGATGCCTGGGCGGCCGCCTCGCGCTCCGCGGCTTCCACGGCGCTCGTCCGGTTGCGGCTGGCCGAGACGCGACCCTCGATTCGCTCGTCGGTCCAGTCGAGGCGGAGCGAGACGTTATCGGGCGCTGCGGCAACGTAGCCATCCAGCGCCTCGTCCAGGATCCGAAACAGGCCGCTTTCGAGCTCCATCGGCAGGCGCCGGTCTGTGCCCATCGACTCGAACTCGACCGTAACGCCCGCTCGCTGGCCCCGCTCCCGAACCGATCGGCGGAGCGTCGGCACGAGACCGAGATCGTCGAGGACCATCGGCCTGACGTCGAAGATGAAGGACTTCGTCGCGTCGAGCGTCTGCTGGACCATCGAGACGAGCTGGCGGACCTCGCCGCGGGCCATCTCCGGATCGCGCTCCACGAGCCGCTCCACGATCTGGGCCTGGAGGACGATGTTCGTCAGGCTCTGGGCCGGTCCGTCGTGCATCGCCCGGGCGATCTCGCGACGGAGGTCCTCCTGGGCTGTCAGCACGATTCGCGACATCCCGGGTGCGCCGTCGTCGCCGGCTCGCTTGACGGCGGTGTCGGCTGCACTGTCGGGGAGCTCGGCGCCCTCCTGGACGGCGACCCCCAGGCTGGCAGCCATCTCGCCGAGCGCTTCCCGGAACCGCGCGAGAATCTTGCGCTTGCCGTCGAGGACCTCGACCTGGGCCTCCATGACAGCCGCCCGGCGAGTCAGGTTGACGAGCTGGGCGTTGAGCGCGATGACGTCCTCGGACGGGGTCGCTTCGGGCAGGCCGGCCAGCTTCTCCGTCGCCTGCGTTCGCTTGAGCTCGTGCCGCTCGGCCTCCGTCCGCGCCTGGGTGACGAGCATATCGATCTCTGTGAGCTCGCCGTCGAGGGTCGCGATGTCGCGGGTGACGCGCGCTGTCAGC
Organism: uncultured Chloroflexia bacterium; assembly: GCA_963720315.1. GTDB lineage: Bacteria > Chloroflexota > Limnocylindria > Limnocylindrales > CSP1-4 > CF-46. The sequence goes on along the minus strand of CAVRFC010000005.1, from coordinate 274,335 downwards.
TCGCCGAGGGAATCGGGGGTCGCGCGGGGTTCTACGGAGGACACGGCCGCCCGATCAATCCTCCGGCATCCGGATCCAGCCCTGCCGCATCGCGTACACGACGGCCTGCGTCCGGTCGTTGACGGACAGCTTGCGGAGGATCGAGCTCATGTGGTTCTTGACGGTTTGCTCGCTGATCGAGAGGGCGTAGGCGACCTGCTTGTTCGTCATGCCCTGGGCGATGTTGTCGAGGATCTCGACCTCGCGCGGCGACAGCGGCGCGAAGATCGGTGCTGCCTCCTGGCCGTAGACCGCGAGCTCTCGGAATTCCTTGAGGACCCGGGACGCGACCGCCGGCTTGGCGAACACCTTGTCGTTGATGAGGTACTCGCCGTTCACGACGCGCCGGATGATCGTGACGAGGTCATCCGGGCCGACATCCTTGAGGATGAAGGCGGCCGCGCCGGCCTTGATCGCGTCGAAGAGGGCGTCCTCGTCCTCATTGGCGGCCAGGACGATGATCCCGGTCGAGGGCAGCTCGCGCTTGATCCGCTGGGTGGTCTCGATGCCGCCCGGCGAGCTCAGCGAAAGGTCCATGAGGATGATGTCCGGCGACGTCTCGATCGCCCGATCGACCGCCGATCGGCTGTCGTCGGCCTCCGCGACCACGAGGAAGTCAAATTCGTGGCCGAGGATGTTGGCGATCCCCACGCGAAACAGGGCGTGGCCGTCGACGATGAGGATCTTTGTCTGCTCGCCCTCCGCGCGACGGTCCGGTCCGCCACGGCGGCGTTCAGGTCCCGAATAGTTCATCAGGCGGTCTCCTATGTTCCCATCGGGATCGCCAGCCGGACGGTCGTTCCGCTGTCCGGCTGCGAGTGCACCTCGAAGTGGGCCCCGATCAGCTCTGCGCGCTCTTGCATGAATTGAAGCCCGAAGTTGCGGCGGCCACGAGCCGCCACCGCTCCGACATCGAACCCTCGGCCGTCGTCGCGAACCGTGAGGACCCATTCCTCACCGTCAATGACGCTCGCGACGATGACAGATGACGCCCCTCCGTGCTTGCGCACATTCTGAAGGGCTTCCTGGACGACCCGCAGGACGACCGTCTGCTGGGCCTCCGTCAGGCGGTCCGACGGAGCGGTTAGCTCGGTCGTGATCGCCAGGCCGGTCAGGGCGGTCGTCCGGGCGACCGCATCGGCCACGGCACCATCCAGGCCCAGCTCATCGAGGACGGGCGGGCGGAGCTGGCTGATGAACGTCCTGACGGAGCCGAGCTCGCGCCGGAGCAGCTCACGGAGGAACCGCAGCTCCGTCCGGGCAAGCCGATCGTCATGGTCGATCACCCGCTCGATGTACTCCACCTGGAAGATCGCATTCGACAGGACCTGGGCCGGCCCATCGTGAATCTCCTGTGCCAGCCGGGAGCGCTCCGACTCCTGGGCCTCGACGATGCGCATCTGGATCTCGGTCGGCAGATTCTCGCGGCCCGTCAGGCGGCTTGTGTCGCCCCGCTTCAGGAACGTCCCGGTGCTCTCGAGGTTGCGAAGCGCGACCTCCAGCTTGGCGAGCTCCGTTTGGTGGCTGCCGAGCTCGTGGCCGATGCTGGCTACCTCTGACCTCAGGGCTCGGATGCGATCGTCCTCCGCGCCGGATCGCCCTGCGTCTGTGTCCGTCGTGTTTGTCCCGGCGGGACCGCCTGCCTCGTCGTCCCAGGCGCTGACAAGCCGCGGCCGTGCGTCAGTGGCCCGTCGCTCGAGCGAATCGAGCTCATCGGTGAGTGCCTGCCACCGCGTCAGCTCGTCGTTGTACGCGGCGCGGTACCGCTCATGGACGCTCCGGAGAGCGTCGGCGCTTGAATTGACGGCGGTAAGCGCATCTGCGTGGAGGGCGTCGATTGACTCGCTGACCTCGCGCAGGTCGCGCGGGTCTCGAGTCGTGCGTGGATCGGGCGCTTGGTGCGCGTCCTCGCTGCGGGTCTCGGGCATCCGTGCGTGCTGCGTCCATCGGCTTCCGAGTATAGGGGTCGCCACTCATGGACAAACCAGCCTGTACACATGGGTGTTTTCGAGTGCGCGCGCGAGCTTCGGATCGGCCGGGGTCCCGATGTCGATCTCTTCGAAGCAATCGGCACCCGGGGCATTGGTATCGAGAACCGCGGGCCAGTCGCCGTGTTCGTCGCCGTGCAGGATCAGCAGGCGCGTCCCGTTGAAGGTGCTCGCGAGGTCGAGGACGTCGGCGGGGCTCTCGGCGGGCAATGCCAGGGCCCTTGCGCCCGTCGACTCGGACAGCCAGATCGGGAAGTTCGTGATGATGGGGCCCTGCTCCTCGAGCGGCAGGCCGGCCGCCTCCATCTGCGCCGCGAGCGCCTCGTAGCGATTTGCCAGCCCAACCGACAGCCCACCGAACGATGGCATCAGCGCGACCATGAAGAGCAGGGAACCGAAGATCGTCAACGCCCCTCCAAGCCAGGCCACCGGGCGCGTCCAGCCCCGCATCTGCCCGACGCGCTCGATGGCGGCGTCGAGGGCAAGCAGGGCGCAGACGATCAGGAGAACGTGGGCCGGCCCAGCGGCGTGGAGATACGTCCCCCAGGTCGTCGATACGGGGAAGAGCAAGGCTCGTGACGAGGAACGTCGTGATCGACAGGACCGCCAGCGGCACGATCGCCCGGAGGCGGATGAACCACGGCAGCGCGATGAGCCCGAGGAACGCGGCCGGGATACCCGGCAGCAGCAGGACGGTGAAGAGGTTGTGATAGAGGCCCTCGGCGCGCATCAACAGGAGGCGCTGCGGGCCTTCGGCGAGATAGCGCGCCAGCGTCGGCGGGTCGTTCCAGGCGAAGATGTCGAAGCCGGTGACCGACAGCGCATTGGACAGGGCCTGGCCCGGCAGCGGATTTCCGAACACGAGCCAGTCCCGGACCATCCAGGGAATGAAGATCGCGAGGGCCACGGCAGCCGGCATCGCGACGAGTGCCAGCTTGCGGCTGCGCTCGAGGACCGGCGTCCGCCAGACGGCGATGAGCCAGGCCAAGCCGAGGAACACGGCCTCGTTGCGGGTCAGGGCCGCGAGCCCGATCAGGACGCCGAGGGCGATGACCTTCGGGCTCGTGAGGCGCACCCGTCCCGCATCGCGAAGGATCCGCGGCATCAGCAGGCACGCGGCGAGGGCGAGCGCCGCGAACGGCATCGTCGAGTCGGGCAGGGCGGAGTGGAGGACGAGCGGCAAGTAGACCGCGCTCGTCAGCCCCGCCCCGAGCGCCAGGACCCGCGTGCGGCCGAGCGAGAGGCGGCGTTCCGTGGCAGCGTCGGCACCGAGGCGCCAGGCGAGGACCGGCACGATCGCGCCGACCACCACCGAGCTCAGCTGGGCCGACGCGAAGGTGGCGCCGAACTGCGCCATCGGGATCGCGGCCAGGAAGGTCGGCAGGGGCAGCCAGACCTCGAAGGCGGGTCGGGGGAACGTCAGCGGCGGGGTGCCGTAGCTCCACAGGGCGTCGCTCGTCAGCCCATGGCCTTCGAGGAGGTTGCGGGCCACGCCGACGTAGTAGGCGGTGTCTTCGGGCTGGGGGAATACCACGAGCGACGCGGCAACGACCCGCACGACGAGGGCGATCAGGAAGACGAGCCCGGCCGACAGGAAGATTTCGCGGCGGCTCATGGCGTCGCTCCTGTCACCGCTCCGGCCGCCGTCACCGCGCAGCGCGGGTCAGCGGGGCTGACGCAGACCGGGTAGATGGCGGCACTCGTCTCACCGCCGGGTCCCGGGATCCCGATGAGTCGCGGGCCGATCCAGCGCGGCCGCGCCTCGCCGGAGAAGACCGGTCCCAGCGCCGCGACCGCATCGTCGCGCTCGATGACCAGCCACTCGATGCGGTAGGCCGCCGCGACTTCCTCGATCGTGTCGAGCGGGTCGTTCGGCGTGACGACACCGCCGTGGCCCGTGTGGTAGCGGTAACCGGCCGCGTCGATCGTCATGAGCCGGGCATCAGGTGCGGCGCCGGCGAGGTCCAGCGCCGCGGCGACCGCCCGGCGCTCGGTGCGTTCGAGATCCCAGCGCCCCTGGACCAGCAGGGCGGTCGGGATGGCCGCAACGACCGCGAATCCGACCGCTGCCGATACGAACAGTTTCGTCGCGGTCTCGCGGTCCCAGGCTTGCCGCCGGGCCGCGATCCAGGCGACCGCGACGACGATCCCCTCGAGCGCGAGCAGGTACGCGTGGGGCGCCAGGGCGACGGCCGAATGGATGAAGGTCCCGCCAGGGACGTGGACCGCCGACACCAGCGCCGAGAAGGCAAAGAGGATCGCGGCGTACGTCAGGAACGGCCCGAAGTCCACGGACCGCCGCTTGGCCCACGCCCCGATCAGCATGAACGGCAGGAGGATGCCGCCGGCCACGAGCGTCGTGAAGATGCCGACGGCCGCCACGAAGCCGCCAACCCGGCTGAGGAGCAGCGGAACGGCGCCCTGGCTCAGCAGGTGGCTGAGCGTCGCCGGCGTCGTGATCGAGTTCCACTCCTCGATCGAGCGGATGTAGAGGACCTTGCCCGAGGCCGTCGAGGGGGACAGCTGGCCGAAGACCTCGAGCTGGCGGATCCACCACGGCGCCATGACCGCGAGGAACAGCCCGAAGCACGCGACCGCCGCCCACAGGGGAATCGCCGGTCGACGGACACCGCCCGACCGCCACGCCCGCCAGCGGTCGTAGAGGAAGGCGAGACCGAGCGTCGCTCCGACAAGCAGCCCGTCGTTCCGTGACAGGGTCGCCAGGCCGACCAGCAGTCCGCCGATCGCGAACGACCGGGCGTGACCGCGCAGGCCGCGGGCCGCCATCCAGAGCGCCCCGGCGACGAGCGGCTGGTAGAGCGAGAAGTTGTCCGGCTGGGTCATGTAGACGAGCGACAGCGCGGGGATGGCCGTCAGGACGCCCGCACCGACCGACACGAGCGGTCGCAACCCGGCGTCCCGCCCGATGGCCCACGCCAGCGGTGCCGCGAGCGATCCGATGAGCGCAAAGGGCAGCGCGGACGCAACGGGCGTCGACCCGAGCAGCCAGATGAACGGGACCTGGATGAGCGAGGCGAGCGGCATCCAGTGGGCGTTGCTCGGGATCGGGAGCGTCGGGTCGGCCGGGATCGTCCCGCCGACCTCGGCGAAGATCCAGATGAAATCGACCTGGAGGCCCTGCCCCGCGGCAACGGCCCGGGCGACGTCGACGTAGTAGTACGAGTCCGGATAGGCGGGGTCCGGGAAGAGGGCAATCAGTACCAGCCGGACCGCGAGGGCGAGCACGTACAGGGCGATCGGGGTTCGCACGGTCGGTGCAGCGTAGCACCGCCCCCCGCCCATTCCGACCGGTACGAATCGGCTATGCGACGACACCCGGCGGGAGGCCGTGAGCCGCCCCTCCGGTCGCTAGGATGGTCGCCATGGCCTCTGCCGGCAGGCTTGCCGCGTTCGATACTCCGAACGTCCGCCGCGTCCTCGCCGGCGCGGCCGTCCTCGGGCTGGCGCTGGGCATCCAGACGCTCGTGCTCCACCTGTCGACGGACCCCCTCGCCGACGTCCATGCCTATTACGACGCGGGTGCGCGCCTCAACGCGGGCCTGCCGCTGTACGACCAGCCGGCGACGACCAACGACAACGAGTTCTATCGCTACCCGCCGCTGCTGGCGATCGCGTTCCGCCCGCTCGCGTTGCTGCCGTTCGAGGTCGCGGCCGCCATCTGGGAGGCCTTCCTCGTGGTCTGCCTCGCCCTCACGATCGTCCGGGTGGGTCTGAACCGCCGAACATTGATCGTCCTCGGGATGCTCGCCCTGCCGATCCTGTGGAGTCTCGCGATCGGCCAGGCGCAGGTCGTCGTCACCCTGCTCATGGCCCTCGGGGCGCCGTGGGCCATTGCCCTCGCCGCGCATCTCAAGATCTTTCCGGCTCTAGCCGCGATCTGGTGGCTCGGCCGGCGCGACGCTCGCTCGTTCGGGCTGTTCGTCGCCTGGCTCGCTGGCATTGGCCTCCTGCAGCTCGTCCTCGAGCCGGCTGCGACTTTGGCGTTTCCGGCGACGCTCGGGCTGGAGCAGGTCGGCAATGTCGAGAACCGGTCGCTCTACGCGTATTCGCCGATCGCGTGGGGGGTCGCGGTCGTGGTCGGGACGGTCGTGGCGTGGCGCCTCGCACCGACGCGCTACGGCTGGGCGGCTGCGGTCGCGCTCTCGGTCCTGGCGACGCCACGGCTCCTCATCTATCAGCTCTCGACCCTCGTCGCGGCGCTTCGGGAACCGCGATCCAGCCCGCCGGGGGGAGATCGGGCCCCATGAGCGGGCGACCTGCGAGCGGGCGACCCGCGAGGCGGCGACCGAACCCGATCTGGCTCGGGTTGGGCATCGTCGGCTGGGCGGGCCTCGCCTGGCTGGCGGTCCAGATGTATTCGGCGACGCCGCGGACCGCGGCGTTCGACCTTGAGTTGCTCCTCCAGGCCGGGCGCGATGTCGCCGCCGGGCGGTCGCCGTACGACCCGGCGATGGTCGCCGGCGGCGTCCCCGGCGCGGCCGATCTCTTCTACTCCTACCCGCCGCCGGTCGCGCAGGCGATGAGCCTCTTCGCGGCGGTGCCGTCGGCCGCGATGTTCGCCGCGCTCTGGGTCCTCGCCATCGCGGGCCTGGCTTACGCGGCCGCCCTCGTGAGCAGCCGACTCGCTACGGCGCAGTCAGTCGCGGCGACGGTCCTCCCGACGCTGGCCGTCGCGCCGCTCTTCCTGCCGTTCGCGATCGCCCTGCTGTTCGGCAATCTCGACGCCCTGTTTCCGCTGGCGTACGCGCTCGTGCTGGTGGCGGCGGTTGCCCCGACGCGGCGGTCGAGCATCGTCGGCGGCGTCGCGCTGGCCCTGGCAACGGTCGCAAAGGTCCATCCGGCCGGTCTCGGGCCATGGTTCGTGGGCCGCGCCGTCCGCGAGCGTCAATCAGGGCAGCCAGCGGCCTCGCTGCGGGTCATCCTGGCGGCCGCCGCGACGGTTGGTGCGGTCCTCGTCCTCAGCTTGCTCGCCGGCGGAGCGGATTTGTGGCGCGACTACGTGCCTGTCGCCGGTGCAGCCAGCAACGCCCGCCTCCTCGATCCGCGCAACGCGGGTCCCGCCGCGCAGGTCGCCCTGCTCCTCGGCGGCGACGAGGCGCTCGTGCGGGCCCTCCACCTGCCCGTCGCAGTCGCGGCCGTCCTGGCGTCGCTCTGGGCCGGCTGGGCGGTTCGGGACCGACTTTCGGGGATCGCCGTTGCCGGCGTTGCGTCCCTCGTGCTCCTGCCGGTGACCTGGTACCACTACGCCGACGGCGCTCATCCCGTTCGCGATCGCTGCCGTTGTCCGGGCGCGCGGGACCCCGGCCGCGCAGCGGACCACGGCGTTGATCGGCGCCGCGGCCCTTGTCGCGACGGTCTCGATTGCCTGGATCCCCGGCTTGTGGCTTGCCATCGGGCTCGGATTGGCGGGCGTCGCCGCGAGCGCCCCCGCGGGGTCGGACACGAGCGAGCAGCCCGTCGAATAGCGCCGGAACAGGAAGAGCGCCGGTGGCCGCGATGGCCACCGGCGCTCGGTTCCTGTCCGCGAAGCGTCAGGGTGCGAAGTAGCCGGTGATGTCCAGGATGAGGTGGGTCGTCTTACCCGGCGAGGCCTTGTAGACGAGACCGACGGCCCCGCCTGCGGTCAACGGGCCGGTGACGCCGTTGGCCCGGACATCCCCGATCGGGAAGTTCAGGGTCGACGTGTCGGGCGTGTTGTCCAATGCCTTCGTCATCGAGACGTAGCCGTCGTCCGTCTGGCCGACGACCGTGAGGTTGCCGGTGATGCCGACGGCGGCCGTCGGGACGCCGACGTGGCCCTCGATCTGGAGGGCTCGCGCGATGTCCGTCTTGAACGTGCCGCTCAGGCCCGTGCCGAAGCGCGAGTCGAGGACACGGCCCGGCTCAAGCGGGTAGAACTTCGAGCCCGTCAGGTTCTGGACGTAGTAGCCCGTGACGTCGAAGAGCAGGTGGGTGGTCTTGCCTGGCGCCGCGATGTAGATCGCGTCGAGGTGACCGACGTTGTCGGTCGAGTTGAGTCGGACGGTGATCCCGTTCGCCCTTGTGTCGGCGAGCGGGAAGTTGATCGTGGACGTCGCCGGGTTGTCGGCGAGGTCGGGGCCCAGGGTCACGTAGCCGTCGTCGTTCTGTCCGACGACCGTGAGGTTGCCCGTGACCGCAGTGGCATTTGCGGGGACGCCACCGCGGCCGGCGACATCAAAGTGACGGACCGCGTGAGACGTGAATTTGCCGCTCAGCCCGTTGGCGAAGCGGGTGTCAAGAAGTCGCGCGGGCGTGATCGCCTCGAACGTCGCGCCGGTGTTGTTCTCCAGGAAGTAGCCGGTGACATCGAGAAGGACGTGGGTCCTCTTCCCGGCGCCGGCCCGGTACACGATGCTCAGCTTGCCGTCATTGGCGAGCGTGCTCGTGATGTTGTTCGCCCGGACGTCCCCGAGAGGGAAGTTGAGGGCCGAGGTGGACGGGTTGTTGTCAGGATCGGGCGTGACGGACAGATACCCGGCCTGTTGCTGGCCGACAACTGTCAGGTTGGCCGTGATCGCCGCGGCGTCATTCGGAATGCCGAGGCGGCCGGCGATCGTAACCGACCGCGCCGTGTTCGCGGTGAACTGGTTCGCCAGCCCGACGTCAAACCTGGTGTCGAGGAGCCGGACCGGATCGATCGGGACGAACGTGGTCGATGTCGGCGGCGGCGGTGGCGCCGCGCCGATATTGAATGTTCGAGTGTTGGAAGTATTCAGGACGTTGCCCGCCGCATCGAGGGCCTTGATCCGCCAGCAGTAGCTGCCGTTGGCATAGGCCGTGATCGGAGCCCACGACGTCATGACTGTCGTCTGGTTGTAGAGGATCGTCGCGAACGTGCAGGACGAGGCGACCTCGATCCTGTACTGGACCGCTCCCGCGACGCCGCCCCACGTGAAGAGGAGCGTGTTCGCGGCGACCGTGGCACCGTTCGCCGGCGCCGTGAGTGTCGGCTTGGCCGACTGAAGGGTAAACGTCCGGCCGGCCGACCAGGGACCCGGCCTGTTGTCGGCGTCCATGCGCCGGACGCGCCAGGCGTAGACGCCCGACGCGAGGGACGTCGTCGGCGCCCAGGCCGAAAACTTCGTCGTCGTGCTCAGGACCTTGTTGGCCGGCGAGAACAGCAAGTCGCCGTTCTTGTAGACCTCGATGAGGTAGGTCGCCGCGAAGGCCTGGGGATTCCACTGGAAGTACGGCACGCCGGACTGGGTGCTCCCGTTGCCCGGGAACGTCAGCGAGAGCGCCGGCGACGCCTTGTTCACGAGACGGGAGGGGCTCTTCGTCAGCGTGTTGCCGCTGCCGTCGATGGCCTGGACCCGCCAGTAGAGCGGGCCTTCCGGGTACGTCTTGCCGAACGGCGTATACGTCGTCTGATCGACGGTCGCGGTGTCGAAGATCGTCGCGAAGTCGGCGACCGTTGAGACCTCGATCTTGTAGGACCGGGCCTCCTGATCGACGGCCGGATTGAGGGCCTGATTCGTCGTCAGGTAGGGCGTCCAGGTGAACGTGATCTGGTTGGCGATCGTCTGACCGGCAGTCGGAGTCAGGATCTCGATGGCCGCCGAATTCTTGCGGAACGCCGAGGCGTTGTCGTTGGCGTTCGTCTGGGCGCTCGGGCCGCAGCGCGACAGGTTGTAGTCGACGCACGGCCTCACAAACCAGTAGATCGCCTGACCGGCCTGCTGGTCCAGCAACGACTCCCGCGGCGTGATGGTCGTGATAGATGGTTTTGTAGCGCTTGATCTCGTTCGTGAACTCGGCGTCGTTAGCGAGCGTTACCTCGTACGCACCTGCACCGGCGATGGGCTCCCACTCGATCGTGGGCGTGTCGGCGAGCGTCGTGCACGTCGCAATGAGGGTGCACCGCGGTGGCGACGAGTAGTCAGTCGACCCGAGTTGGAGCGGCCCGGTTACCGTGAATGTCTGCTCGGCGCTCACGTCCAACGGAGCGTCGCTCGCATTGAACGCCTCGACGTAGTACTTGTACGTGCCGCCAGCCAGGGGCAGAGCACTGTATGTGAACCCAGCGTACTCGAGCTCCGTGCTGCCGCTCAACGGGGTCACGAAGTAGAGGCCGCCTGACGGGCCATAGTGGACCTTGTAGTAGGCCGCGCCCGTGTATGCATCCCACGTCATCTTCGGCATCCGCACGCTCGACGCGCCGTTTGCGGGGCTGGTGATGTCGAAGCTCGTGTCCGTCGTAACTGGATCGAGCGAGAAGTGGAACCAGCTACCGCTCCCCGGCGTGACGCTCGGGTTGCCGAGGCCGTCGATCGTCGTGACGTACCACTGGAACGGTTCGTCTGCCTCGTCGAGGAGGGCCGGCGGCGTATAGGAGGTTGCGTACGTGACTGCTGTGTGGACGGTCGCCCCACCGGAGTCCTTGATCGTGATCCGGTACTGCTGGACATTGTCCACGGCGGTCCACGTGAAGGTTGGGGTCTGGACAGTCGTGTTGTTGGCTGGCGTCAAGAGCGTCGGCAGGTCACCGATGTAGATGAACCGCCAGGTGTCGAGGGGCTCGAGTTCGGAGAAGATACCGACGATGTCACCGGTATCGTCGATCGCTCGGAGCTTCCAATAGAGTTCCGCGCCGTGGCTCGGGGGTCCCCAGTTGCAGCCACCGGGCTCGCCGCCGGCGCCCTGGGTGCGAACGTACGGAGTCAGCTTCGTCCGGTTCGTCACGCAGACATCGTAGGAGCCGGGCGAGAAGAACTGGTCGTCACCGATCCACACCTCGTAGTGGGATGCGAGCGGCACGGGGGTCCACTCCAGCGTGGGCACCCCGACAAAGGGCGTAGCGCCGCCGTTGTAGAACGGTGCGGTCTCGTCCGGGTGCTGCGGCCAGTGGCGGGTGAATTGCCACTCCGTCGACCAGCCGCCGTTGTTGGCCGGGCTCCTTGCGTCCTTGGCCCGGACGCGCCAGAAATACGCACCGTTGTCGAGGTTGACTGGTGGGTTGTACTTCGTGCTCTTGATGTTGACGTCGACGACGACATTGTTGTCCCAGTCGCCATTCGGGCTGACCTGGAGCTGGTACGTCTTGGCGCCAACCACGGGCGACCAGCTGAAGGTGATGTCGCGGATTGGCGTTCCGACGGCGTCCGGCGGCGTCAGGAGCGTCGGGACTGTCGGCCAGGCGTACGTGTACTGGCGCGTGATCGTCCATTCGCTGACGACGCCACCCGTGCTCGAAGTCGCCCGGAGTCGCCACCAGAACGACTGGTTGATCGTGGGCGGCTCCGTCAGGGTGAAGTTCGTGTTGTTCGTCGTGAAGGTCGTCGGGAGGATGAACTCGTCGTCGTCATCGATTTCGAGGGTGTAGCTCTTGGCGCCCGCGAGCGGCTGCCAGTCGAAGAGGACGGGCTCGGTCGGGAAGTTGAAGGTGTCCCCGTCGGCCGGCGCATCGATGACGGGCGCGGTGCCCCACTCCTTGGTGAACGTGCCCACCGGCGAGAACGGTCCAACTCCGGAGCTGCCGTCCGTCCCGGCGACGCGCCAGTAGAGGAGGCCCAGCGGCAGGTCGGCCGGCGGCGTGGCCTTACGGTTAACGGTGTCCACGTTGTAGACGAGCGGGGTCATGTCAAATTCGGTTGAAATCTGGACGCGGTACTTCGCTGCGCCTGTGACGGCGGTCCAGGAGAAGGTCGGGTTAGCTGAGACGGTCGAGCCCTCGGTCGGGTTGAGGAGGGTCGGCGCTCCGGATGGTGCGACGGCTCCGACAGCCGCGGGGAAGAGTCCGGCGAGCATTACGAGCGCCGCCGCGACGGAGAAGATGCGCGCGCGAGACGAGCGGTTGGAAGCGCTGGGCACGATGAGGGTTCCTCCCCGAGATGCGAGCGGCCGAATCGACCCCGGCCAAAAATGACTCAGCCCGCTGACGGAGCGGGCCAACCCCAACTGTAGTCCCCGGCGGCGCGGACCGTAACCCTCGATACGGACCACCGCCACCTTGGTACTTCCGGGCCATTCGGCAAGAGGCAACGTTTCCGCTAGGGTTAGCGGACGTCTTGCGCATACGCGCGGTCGGCGTCAGGCTACGTTCGCACCTTGGGTTCCCGGAGGGAAAGCCCGGGGTCACAATCAATCATCTGGGGTACGTGCACTCATGGATTTCCTCGCCTACATCGATCCGGGCTCCGGCAGCCTCATCATCCAGGCGGTCATCGCGAGCGTCGTCGCGATCCCGTTCTTCTTCCGCCAGCAGATCGGGCGACTGCTCCGCACGGTCCGCCGCGGCGACAGCGACTCGACCTCGGTTACACCGCCGACCGACCGGCCTTCCTGAGTCCTTCCTCCTCAGCGCAGCCGGTGCCGGCGACAGCCGAGAGCGACCGCGCCCGACGGGACCCGGGCTCATTCCGCGACCCGTCCGGGTTCGTCTACTCCCGCGACGGAGTCCTCCTCCGACAGATCAACGCGTCCTTTGCCGCCGACTGGGATGACCTCGTCGCGAGCGGCCTGCTGACGAACCTCCAGGAGCGCGGCCTCCTCGTCGCTCATGAGCCGGCGCCGATCGATGCTGCAGCCGTGCCGGAGACGGCCCATGCGCGTCATTCGGCCGGAGGTGATCGATTTCATCTCGTATCCATATGAGTGGTCGTTCGGCATGCTCCGGGATGCGGCCCTCCTGACGCTCGATGCACAGGCGCTAGCGTTTGAGGCGGGCTTCACGCTCCGCGACGCCACCGCCTACAACGTCCAGTTCCGGCGCGGCCGGCCGATCCTCATCGACACCCTCTCGTTCGAGCGCGCAGAGGAGGGTGCGCCCTGGATCGCCTATCGCCAGTTCTGTGAGCACTTCCTCGCCCCGCTCGCGCTGATGGCGAACCGCGACGTCCGGCTGGGGCTGATGCTCCGCGACTTCATCGACGGGATCCCGCTCGACCTCGCCGCGCGCCTGCTCCCCGGCCGGACACGCTGGAATCTCGGCCTCGGACCGCACATCCACGCCCACGCCCGGGCACAGGCGCGATTCGCCGATCGGGGGGATGAGGCGGCCGCGGCCACGCGGCGAACGACGGTCAGCCCGCTGAAGCAGCGCGCGCTGATCGACAGCCTCCAGCGAACGATCCGCAAGCTCGACTGGACGCCCGAAGGAACGGAGTGGGCCGACTACGCGGAGAACACCTCGTACGGTGACGACGCGACCCTCGTCAAGGACGATCTCGTCCGGCGGTTCCTGGACGCGGCCGGCGGCGACGTCGTCTGGGACATCGGGGCGAACACCGGGCGCTTCAGTCGCATCGCGGCCGATCTCGGGCGCCGCGTCGTCGCCTGGGACGTGGACCCCGCGGCCACGGAACGCCACTACCAGTTGATCCGGCGGGACGGCACGGAGTCGATCGTGCCCCTCGTCCTGGACCTCGCCAATCCGAGCCCGGGCCTTGGCTGGGGCGGTGAGGAGCGGCGCACGCTCGAGGAGCGCTCGAACGCCGACGTCGTCCTCGCCCTCGCTCTTGTCCACCACCTCGCCATCGGCCGGAACGTGCCGCTCGAGCGGGTCGCTGGCTACTTCGCACGACTCGCGCCGGGACTCGTGATCGAGTTCGTGCCCAAGGAAGACCCGATGGTCCGCAAGCTCCTCGCGACGCGCGAGGACGTGTTCGCGGACTACACGCTTGACGGCTTTCGCACGGCATTCGGGACACTCTTCGACATCGCGGAGGAGGCGCCGGTCACCGGGACGGCCCGGGTGCTTCTCCGGATGTCGCGGCGCGGCTGACCCCTGCGATGAGCGACGGGGGCGCCCGCGCAGCTCGACGACGGTTGCCCATCGCCGGCTATGCGCTCGTCTTCCCGGCGGCGATCGTCGTCCACATCTGGGTCGGAACCGGCGTCCATCCGGCATCGATCCTGCGCCCGCTCCTCGTGGCGCTCCTCGTCACGCTCGTCCTCGCGGCCGCGTTGACCGCGCTCTCGCGGAGCCGGGATCTTGGCGCGCTCGCGACGACCGCGGTGGCGCTCTGGCTCATCGCCGCCGTCTCCTATCCGTCGATAGGATTCGTGCTGGCCCCGACGATCGTGGGGCTCGTCGTGATCGGGTTGGCGCGGCGGGGGGCGGCGTGGCCGATCGGCGAGCAGATCACCCGCGGGATGACGGTCGTCGCCGCGATCGCCGCGATCGCGGTCGGTCTGCAGGCCGTCCAGGCGGGCTCGTTCGGTCAGGCCGTCTCCGACATCCAGTTCGACCTGGCGGGTCTCGGGCCATGGTCGGCGCCGCGCCCCGAGGATCCCGACATCTACCTCGTCCTGCTCGACGGCTATCCCGGGACCGATGCCGCCGCCCTCGACCCGACGTGGGATTCCGCCGCATTCGGCGCCGCACTCCGGTCCCGCGGCTTCGCCATCGCCGATGGGACACACTCGAATTACCTCCAGACGCCGCAGACGATCGCGTCGGTCCTCGACATGCGCCACCTTGCCGACATTCCGGCCCTGGATCCACCGTGGGGCCCCGCCTCGCTCGACGGCTATCGCCTGCGGCGGGCGCTCAACGAGGCAACCGCCCTGTCGACGCTTCACCAGCGCGGTTACGAGTTGACCGCCATCGCGTCCGGCTGGGCCGAGGCGGAGCTCCGCCGGGTCGATCGGTACATCGAGCCGATCGGATTCAACGAGTTCGAAGTCGGCCTGCTGCGCGGAACCGGCGCGGCCGATGTGCTCACGTTCCTGGCGCCGGACCTCGCCGCGGGGCTCCAGCGGGGCCGAATCCGTTCCAGTTTCGAGTCGCTCGCTGCCGAGGCCGCGCGTGCGTCAGAGCGTCCGAAGTTCGTCTTCGCTCATTTCGCGGCCCCGCATCCGCCGTGGGTCTTCGACGCGGCCGGCAACGACCGCCGCGACGGTTTGCGGACCTACTACCAGGACGGGGCGCGCGACCGCGGGATCGACCGGGCAGATGCGATCCGCCTTCATCTCGACCAGTCGACGTACACAGCGAGCCTGACCGTCGCGGCCGTCGATGGAATCCTCGCCGCCGCCGTTTCGCCGCCCGTCATCATCATCTTCAGCGACCACGGTCCGGGCACCGGATTCGACCCGAGCAAGCCGCTTGAATCGGATCTCGCCGAGCGATCGAGCAACATCCTCGCCGTCTACAGTCCCGGCAATCCCGGCCTCTTCGCGTCACCCACCACGCCCGTGAACATCCTTCCGCGAGTCTTCAACGCCTACTTCGGGATGACGATCCCCGAGCAGCCCGACACGACGTTCGCGTGGCGCGATTCGCGGCTCGACACGGTCGCGGTCGATCCAATGAACCCGGGACTCGCGCGGTGACTTCCGGGACGGGGGCGCCTCCTGACCACTGGTGGCCGATCACGTGGTATCCGATCGCCTTTCCGGTCGCCTACATCATCGCCATCTGGTCGGCTTCGGAGATCCACCCGAGCTGGCTGGTCCGCCCGCTGGTCGTCACCGTCGCTGCCGTTCTATTGCTGACGCTGCTCTTGTCGGCGGCCCTCCGCGATCGCCATCGAGGTGCACTCGCGGCGTCGACCATAACGCTCGCCCTGCTGCTCAGTGACGAGCGGGTTCGGATCGCCCTCTTCCTGCTGACGGTGGTCATCGTCGGCGACGCCCTGCTCCACCGCGGCCGGCGATGGCCGTCGGGTCGCCGCGTGACGCGGTTCATGTCGGTTCTTGGGGCGGTCCTGATCTTGGTCGTAGCCCTTGGCACCATCCAGCAAGGCACATTCCAGGATGCCGTGGCCGACATCCAGGCGGATCTGAACGCCCAACACGCCGACGCCTTCAACCCGGCGGCCCCGGATATCTACATGATTCTGCTCGACGGCTATCCCGGCGACGATGCGGCCAGTCTCGATCCGACCTTTGATGGGGACGCCTTCCCCGCCGCCCTGGCCGCACGTGGCTTCGAGGTCGAGCGTCACGCCCGCTCGAACTACCTGACGACGCGCCTCTCGGTCGCCACGATGCTTGCCAACCAGCACGTCGAGGCCGCGCCGGAGCTCGATCCGCCGCTGGGCAACCAGGCCACCGACGCCCGCCGGCTGCGCGAGTGGGGTGACGGTGGAGCCGTCCTCCGAACCCTTCGGGAGGCCGGCTACGAAACCATCACGGTCACCTCGCCGGCCGCTCACCTGGGACTCCGTCGCGTCGATCGGGTCGTCGATCCACCTGCGGCGTCGGAGTTCGAGCTCGTCCTGCTTCGCACGACATGGCTCGGCGGGGCGCTCGATCGGTTTGCCCCGGACTTGTTCGCGTCCGGCGCCCGGGCCCAGGTCCTCGCCACGTTCGCATCGGCTGAGGCCATCGCTGCCGAAGCGCACTCTCGACCAAGGTTCGTCTGGGTGCACGTCCTGGCGCCGCACGAACCGCTCGTCTTTCGCGCCGATGGATCGCCAGTGGTCGGCGCGGAAGTCTTCAACACGGCGTTCAAGGATCCGGCCGGCACCGGCAGGTCCGCCGATCGGACCGACCTGACGTTTGGCTACACGGAGTTCACCGCGGACCGAACGGTCGCGCTGGTCGACCGGATCATCGCGACGAGCACTCGGGATGCGGTCGTGGTCATCTTCTCCGACCATGGGACCGACCTCGGTTTCGATGCGGCCAATCCGCTCGATTCCGACCTGAACGAACGATCGAGTGTCGTCCTCGCCATCCGTTCGCCGGGGCAGACTCACATTCTCCCGGCGGGCACGACGCTGATCGGCGTGCTGCCGCGGATCCTCAACGCCTACCTGGAAACGGCGCTGCCGCTCCGCTCCGACACCCTGTGGGGATGGCCCCGAAACGGCTCACTCCTCGATGCCGTTCCGATCGATCTCAAGGCGTTGCAGCGGTGAGGAAGGCCCGTGGCTAGAACGGCCCGCCGATTCATCGCGACCCTCTCCAATTGGTATCCGGTCGCCTTCGGCGTCGCGTTCGTTGTTACCCAGATAGCGGACGACGGGGTCGCGGTCGAGGCTGGAATCCGCACGTTGATCCTTGCTGTCCTCGTGATCGCTGCCATCCTCGTCGCAGCGAGGCGGCTGACCGGGCATGCCGATCGGGGAACGCTACTGGGCCTCGCCATCATCTTCGTGCTACTGGCCGGCGACGACCCGGTGTGGCTCTTCGCGGCGGGAACGATCGCGGTCCTGCTCCTGATCGATCTCCGCGCGACGAGGACCGGTGGCAGGGCAGTGCCTTGGTCGCCGATCCGGAGCGGGATGACTGCACAGGGCATCATCCTGATCGCGCTCGTCACCGTACCCCTCGTGGGTAGCCCAACCGCGTGGCCGTCGCGGCCGGACGCGAATCCAGCTGTCGAAGCGTCCACGCCCAGGCCCGACATCTTCATGGTCCTGCTCGACGGCTTCGGCCGCCCGGACGTACTTGCGACGTTCGGCCACGACGCGGGTCCGTTTGTGGCCGATCTCGAGGCGAGGGACTTCGCCGTCGCGGCACATAGTCTGTCGAACTACCCGACGACGGGGCTCGCCCTGACGAGCATGCTCAATGCCGTGCCGCTGTCGGCCCTGGGGATGGTGGAGGCCAGGCAGCTCGAGCCACGGCAGATTCATCCCGCGCTCGAGGCGAACCGCGGGTTCGCGATCCTGGCCGACGCCGGCTACGAGACGATCGCGGTTTCGTCCGGCTACGAGCTAGTGTCCGTGCGATCCGCGAACCGGTTCGTCGATACCGGCCAGCTCAACGACTTGGAAGTTGGGCTCGCCGAATCGACGATCCTCGAACCGTTGCTGGATGCCCTGACGGGGGATCTCAAGGGCAGCCAGATCCGGGCCCGTTCGATGGCGATCGTTCCGGCGGTCCGCAGCCTCGCCGCCGAACCGTCTGAACGCCCTCGCTTCGTCCTCGTCCACTTCCCGCTGCCGCACCCGCCGTTCGTGGTCGACTCGGACTGCCGGCCCATTCGCGGCGGAGAATCCTCTTCGTCCTCGGCTCCGATGGCATCCCGCGCAAGTCGGCCAGCCGCAGGGCCGAGGAGATCCGGCTCACTGCCGGCCAGGTGAGCTGCGTGCGAGCGGCTCGCGATCGAGATGGTCGACGGCATTCTTGCGGGAGCGGGGCCGGACACGGTCGTGCTCGTGCTGTCCGACCATGGCCCGGAGACGCGCCTGGAGAGGTCCGATCCCCAGCCGGACGCCATCCACGATCGACTCGCGAATCTGTTCGCGGCGAGGACGCCGGCCCATCCGGACCTCTTCCCCGACGACATCACCCTCGTGAACGTGCTGCCGCACCTCTTTGCAGCCTACCTCGACGTGGACCTTCCGAAACAGCCGGACACGGTGTACTTCGGGATGCCTGGCGTCGGCCTCGTGCCCGTGGACTCGGCCGCCCGATGACTGACGGGCGAATGAGCGAAACGACCGTGTCCTCGCCGCCGGCCGCGGCTGCCCAACCGGGAACTCGCGGCGGGGTGCCGCTCTACCCGGCATTGCTCGCGATCGCCTTCGTGCTGTCCATCGTGCTGACCACCGGCGGGAGCCCGTATGCGGGAATTCGCCTGCTCATCGGATTCGCCGTCGGTGCACTGCTCGTGTCTGCGGCGGCCAGGCTGCTGCTCGGCGACAGGGATCGGGCGGGGATCGTGGCCGCGCTCGTCGTGGTCTTCGTGTTCAAGGGCATGGACTGGCGCATCGCGATCCTGCTCCTCATCGCAATCGGCCTGATCGTCGCCGAACGGCTCGTGGCCATGCGCCGGCCGTTACACGTCCCGTGGGCGCTCGCGGGCCGGGTCCTGAACGCCGCGTCCGTGGTGCTGCTCGTCGCCGTGGTGCTTCGATCGGCCGGTGATGGCTCTCTCGGCCCGTACCTCGGCGCGATCCGGAGCGAGGGTCCCACCGCCCTTCGCGACACGGTGCCGGTCGATGCCACGGCCGTCGGCGCCCCTGACGTCTTTCTCGTCATCCTCGACGGCCACGCACGGGCCGACAAGCTTGACGCGATCTTCGGCCACGACGAAGCCCCGTTCCTGGCCGCACTCGAGGCCCGCGGTTTCGACATCGCCTCGGCCAGCCGTTCGAACTATCTGCTCACGGCCCAGAGCCTGACCTCGATGATGAACATGGGCCACGTCGCCGACATCGTCGACCATCAGAGGGCGTCCGCGACGCAGTCCGGCTATACGAGCGAGATCCGTCGCCTGGCAAGCAACGGTCTCGTGTTCGACCAGTTTCGCAAGCTCGGCTACGAGGTCGTCGTCGTCGCCTCCGGCTTCGAGGAGGTCGCTCTTCGCGGGGCCGACCGCTACATCGATACCGGGCAGATCAACGAGCTCGAGGTGCGGACCGTGGGCAACACGGTCGTAGCGCCCGCGATCCAGCTCGTCGCCCCCGACTGGTTCGCCGACCAACACCGCTCGCGGGTCGCATCGGTCTTCGAGGCGGCGAACCGGCTTGCCCGGGAAGCCCACGATCGCCCTCGGTTCGTGGTCGTCCACGTCCCGAGCCCCCACGCGCCGATCGTGTTCCATGCGGACGGCTCGGCGGTCCCGATGCACGACCTGGCCAACTTCTACGACGATACGTTCACCCATCGCAACGGCCAGCGGGAGGAGGAGCTCGCGCGATATGCGGGGCAGGTGAGTCACATCGACTCCCTCGCAGTCCCCCTCGTCGACGAGATCCTTGCGGGAGCGACTTCCCCGCCGATCATCCTGGTCCTGTCCGATCACGGGTCCGCTGCCGGCGTTGCATGGGAGGACCTGAAGGGATCGGACCTCGACGAGCGGACGGCGAACCTCTTCGCCGCGTACACTCCCGGCCGGTCCGGGATCTTCCCCTCCGACATCAGCCTCGTGAACGTCTTTGGACTGTTGTTCGAGGCGTACTTCGGGCGCGAGTACACGCCGCAGCCTGACACCGCCTATCGCTGGGAGGGCATCTTCCTGAACGTCGTGCCGATCGATCTGCCCACGCCGGCTCCGTCGGAATGACGCGGCCACGTCGCAACCCGGCCGAACGGGTGCCGTTCGCGGTCTACCCGATCGCGGTCGTGCTGCTCGTCGGGCTCCACCTGTGGGTCGCCTCGGGCGTCAGCCCGTATGCCGCGGTCCGCGGCCTGATCGTCGCGACGGTGATCGGTGTCGTGGCATCGGCTGGCGCGACGGCGCTCCTGCGCGACCGACACCGGGGCGGTCTGCTCGCGTTGTTGATCGTCCTGGCGATCGTGGCCGGTGGCCGGCCAGGCGTAGCCCTGGTGCTGCTCGTCCCTGCTGTGCTGCTCGTCGTCGAACGCTACGGGCCGTGGCACGTCGCTCTCAACTGGGCATGGATCGGGAAGTTGGTTGCACGCGGGACCGCCATCTTCGCCCTGGCGGTCTTGCTCGAGGCGATCCAGCTGGGACGGTTCGGCGACCTGGTGACCGCATTCCAGCGGGAAGGCCCGTTCCGATCGCCGCCATCCGCCGAGGCAGCGCCGGACGCCCCGGACATCTACGTCGTGCTCCTCGACGGTTACGTCCGCGGAGACATCTTGAGCGCCCGGTATGGCCTTGATGATTCGCCGTTCCTCGATGGCCTCGCGCAGCGCGGCTTCAGCGTCGCGACCGAGAGCCACTCCAACTACCTCATCACGAACCTCAGCCTCAGCTCGTTCCTCAACTACCGCCAACTCCAGGACGTGCCGGCTATCAAGCCGCTGATCGAGAACCCGACGGCTGCGGACGGGCCGGCGGTCTACCGGGCGATCTCGACTTCGGCGATCCTCGACGAATTCCGATCGATCGGCTACGAGACGATCACGGTCTCGAGCGGCTTCGAGCAGGTGGCGGTCCGCGGGGCAGATCGGTTCCTGGACTCGGGCCAGATCAACGAGTTCGAGATCCAGCTCCTCCGCCCGAGCCTGATCGCGCCCATCGCCACACTGATCGCGCCGGACGTCTTCTCGGGCCAGCAGCGCGACCGGATCGAGTCGATCTTCACGACGGTCGAGGGCCTTGCCGCGGCTCGGGCGGAGCGACCGCGCTTCGTATTTGCCCATGTTCCGAGCCCGCACGCCCCGTGGGTCGACCGGGCCGACGGATCGCCGCGCATCGCCACCAACCTCGAGGCCTACTACTGGGACACACCGGAGACGACGGGCCTGACGCGTGCCGAGATCGTTGAGGCCTTCACGGGTCAGTCCGTCTACACCGGCCGGCGGACGCTGGCCACGATCGATGCGATCCTCGCGGCCTCAGCGCGGCCGCCGATCATCCTCGTCCTGTCCGACCACGGCTCGTCGCTCGACGTCACCGTCGAGAATGCCGAGACGCGCCTGCGGAACCTGTTCGCGGCATACACGCCCGGGCGCGATGCGCTCTTCGCCGACGACGTCACGCTCGTGAACGTCTTCCCGACGCTGCTCGGTTCGTACTTTCGGGTCGATTTGCCACGGGCGCCTGAGACCCTGTACACGCAGGGCCCACGCGGGCTCTTCGACCCGGTGGCGATCAGCCCGTGACGGCTGGATTCGCCCCGTGACCGCTCGCCTCACAGGGCGATCCCTTCCCATCGTCCTCCATCCTCTCGCCGTTCCTGTAGCGGCCATCATCCATTGGTGGTCCTCGACTGCCCTCCCTCCGGCCCTGCTCGTCCGCCCTCTCGTGATTGTGCTCGTGGTCGGTCTCCTGACCACCGCCGTCGCGACGCTGATCGTTCGCGATCGCAACGTGGCCGGGATTGCGGCGTGGTCCGTTCTTACGGCCGCGACCGTCAACGACGCACGGGCATTCTTCCTGCTCCTGGTCGTCGCAGGAGCGGTGATGGCGATCGGCATTCGCATGCGGCGTGTCGCCTGGCCTCGCGGTCCCACGGTCACCAGATTCTTGTCAATCCTCGCCGTGATCCTGCTCCTCACCAGCCTCATCGATAGCGTCCAGTCCGGCGCTGTCGGGTACGCCCTCGACGACATTCAGCGTGATGTGGCCGCCGATGGCCCGGCAGAATTCTTCACGCCCGGTGCCCCGGACATCTACGTGTTCCTACTCGATGGCTATCCGGGCCGCACGGCCGCAATGGCGGAGCCGGACTTCGATGCGGCTGCGATCGCGGACGCCCTTCGGACGAGAGGATTCGAGATTGCGTCGGACGCCCGTTCCAACTACATCACCACGCGACTGACCTTGCCGGCCGTCTTCGCGTCGGCCGATCTGCTCGACATTCCGAGCCTTCGTCAGCCGGGCACCCGCCAGGGCGACGCGCACGTTCTGCGCGAAGCCACGGAGTCGGGCGTCGTTCTCAGCACGTTGGGCGCGGCCGGATACGAGCGGATCGCGATTGCATCGGGCTACGGCGAGATCGGGCCGCGTCGGGTGGATCGGCTGATCGTTCCACCGCAGATCGGCGAGTTCGAGGCGTCGCTCCTGCGGTCCACGATGGTCGGCAGCGTCGTCGATTTCCTGGCCCCGAATGCCGCAGCTTCCGAAAAGCATGAGCGGATCAAGTCGACATACGAAGCGGCTGCTCGTCTCGCCGAGGAGCCGCACGAGCGACCGCGATTCGTGTTCGTGCATGTGCCCGGCCCGCACGCACCGTGGGTCGTCGACGCAAGCGGGAACTACTACCCCGGCAGGACATCCCTGTTCGCAAGCTTTGCCGATCCCATCAAGGATCCGACGCTTCGGAACGAGCGCTTCTTCGAATTCTCCACCTACATCGCCAACCGAACCGTCGCCACTGTTGACGCCATCCTGGCGGCATCACTGAAACCGCCGGTCATTGTTCTGTTTTCGGATCACGGCCCGGACATCTCCTTTGACACCCACGACCCGTTGAGCGCCGACCTGGACCAGCGAACCAGCAACCTGATCGCGGTGCTGGCGCCAGGCAAAACGGACCTTCTCCCGGACGATCTGACCGTCGTCAACATGTTCCCGGTCGTCCTGAACGCCTACCTCGGAACAGACCTGGCCATCCAGCCCAACAGGTTCTGGGCCTGGCGAACCGGCTCGTCGATTCTCGACTTCGTCGAGCTCGATCCCCGGACGTGGAAGGCCAAGTAGCGCGATGGGCGGTCCGGCGGGCGCCGACGAGCAACTAGACTTCGGGCCATGCCGCCTAAGTCGCTGACGCTCGTCCTGCCCGCCTATGACGAGGCGGAGCGGATCGGGTCGGCCCTCGACGAGCTGTTCGGCTATCTCCGGCGGCGCGGCGAGACGGCCCGGGATGGGGCACCAGGCGCAGCTTCCCTTCCGGAGCGAGTCGAAGTCCTCGTCGTCGACGACGGCAGCGCCGACGGAACGGCTGAGCTCGTCCGGGCTCGCCCGGAGGCGACAGGATCGGGCGGAGTCGAGCCGGACCTGCGCGTGCTGTCGGTGGCGCATGGCGGCAAGGGCGCTGCCGTTCGCGCGGGGATGCTGGCGGCCACGACCGAGATCATCATCTTCACTGACGCCGACATGGCGACTCCGCCGGACATGATCCCGCTTCTCGTCGATGCGCTCGAGACACACGACGTGGCGCTCGGCAGCCGGATCCAGCCGGACGGCTCGGATATGCGCAAGAGCCAGCCCTGGTACCGGCGGATGCTGGGCAAGGCATTCCACCTGCTCGCCTCGATCTGGGTCGTCGGCCCCGTCAAGGACACGCAGTGCGGGTTCAAGGGCTTCAGCCGGGCGGCCGCCCAGGATCTCTTCGCTCGTCAGCGAATCAGCAGCATCGTGTTCGACGTTGAGCTCATCTTCCTCGCCCGCAAGCGTGGCTACAGTCTCGGCGTCGTGCCCATCCGCTGGGCCGACCGGCGGGGCTCGCGGATGCGCGCCAGTCCCGGCCTCGCTCTTCGCGTCGGCTGGGATCTCTTCCGTATTCCACTGATCCATCGCGGGATCGGACGGGCTGTCGCGCCGTCGGGCAGGGCGGTCCACGGCGAGGATCCGGCCGACGGCTAGCCAGCCGGATTCGGGAGTCCCGGCGGCAGCGGCGCGCCTGGCCCGAGCGGCCCTACCGATCGTTGCGCTCCTCGTCCTCGGCGTCGTTGTCGGGGGCTCGTTGTGGGCCGCCGCGGGTGCCGGCACGCTCGGTTTCGACTTCCTTGCCTACCACCAGGCGGCGAACCGGGTCCTCGCCGGCGAGCGCTTGTACGATCCGGCGATCCAGCAGACCGGCGGCTTCGGCCTGTTCTACTATCCGCCGCCCTTCGTGCTTGCGATCCTGCCGCTCGCCCCGCTCGATCCGACGATCGCGACGTGGACGTGGGTCGGACTCTCACTGGCGGCGTTCGCCGTGGGCGTGGCGGTCATGCCCGTGGCGCCGACCGTGCGCTGGCTGATCGTCCTGCTGGCGGGGTTGTCGTGGCCCTTCGCCTACGCCTTCAAGCTGGGACAGGTGGGGCCGCTGCTCTTCCTGCTGTTCGCCATTGGCTGGCGGTGGCTCGACCGGCCGGCGGCACTCGGGGGGTCGGCGGCGGCCGGGGCGATCGTGAAGATCCAGCCGGGACTCGTCCTGGTCTGGGCGCTGCTGACGCGCCGTTGGCAGGCCGTGGTTTTCGGCGCGGCGGTGCTGCTCGTCGCGGCGATCGTCGCGACGCTCGTCACCGGCGGCCTATCGGTCTGGACCGACTACCTGGCGGTCCTGCGGAACGTCAGCGACCCGATCTCGACGCCCCACAACTTCACGCCGGGCGCGGTCGCCTACCAGCTCGGGCTGCCGAGCGGCCTTGCCACGACAGTCCAGCTGCTCAGCTCGATCGCGGCCGTCGGGCTGCTCGTCCTCGCGGCGCTGCGTGGGTCGAGCGCGGCGTCGTATCTCGTCGCCGTGACGGCCAGCCAGCTGCTGTCGCCGGTGCTCTGGGACCATTACGCGATGCTCCTGTTGCTCCCCGTCGCCTACCTGCTGGATCGGCGCCAGTGGTGGGCGGTCCTCGTGCCCCTCGCGACGGCGGTCTTCCTCATCGGCGTGACGCCCGCACCCGCGTACCCGATCGCCTTCTGGGTGACGCTCGTCGCGCTCGTCGTGGTCGGGCTGCGCGAGGGTCCGCCCGGCCGCCCGCCCAACCCAGCGGTTGAAAGGGCCACGCCCACGTGACCGTCCGCCTCGATCGTGCGACGGTCGTCGGTCTCGTGGTCGCCGTCGCGGCGATGGCGATCTACTGGCTGTCGAACCGCTTCTTCGACGCCCAGCATGGTGACTTCTTCTACCTCGCCGACGCGTTCCTTCACGGCCGGACCTGGTACGACCCGGCAAGCCTGCCCGAGGGTGCGATCGGCCCGAACGACGTCATCCCGATCGACGGCCGCTGGTATGTGCCGTTCGCTCCCTTTCCGGCCATCTTCTTCATCCCGCTCGTGGCGATCACCGGACCGATTACTGCGGACCAGTGGGAGACGGGAATCAACGCGGCGCTCGCGGCGATCGACGTCGGCCTCGGCTGGTGGCTGCTCGCGCGCCTCGGCGTCCGGTCCCTCGTCGACCGGCTCTGGCTGGTGGCGCTGCTCGGCTTCTCGACCCAGATCTGGTGGGTGACGACGCGCGGCGGCGTCTGGCACACCGGACACCTCATTGCGACGATGCTGACGCTCGCCTGCCTCATCGAGCTGTGGGGCAGCAGGCGGGCGTGGCTCATCGGGCTGCATGGCGGGCGCCGCATTCCTGAGCCGGGCACCGGTCGCGTTCGCGGTCCCGTTCTACGCCCTGCTCCTCGCCGGCGACTCGGTCTGGGAGCCGCGGCGCTGGCCATGGCGGGCGTGGGTTGCGCTGGCCGCCGGCGTCCTTCCGTCGATCGCGTTCTTCTTCTGGTACAACGACGCGCGGTTCGGATCACCGTTCGAGTCGGGCTATGCCCTTGCGACGCTCCCGCCGTGGCTCGAAGAGCAGCGCCAGAAGGGCCTGTTCTCGATCGCCCACATCGCGATGAACCTCGACTACCTCTTCTTCCACCCGCCGACACCGATCTCCGAGTTTCCGTGGCTCAAGCCGGACGGCCTTGGGATGTCGATCCTCATCACGAGCCCCGGACTCCTCTATGCGGTTCGCGCGCCGTGGCGGGAGAGCCGCGCCTGGTGGCTTGCCGGCGCTGCGGCCGCGGTCCTTGTTCCGACACTCCTCTACTACGGCGGCGGCTGGCTCCAGTACGGCTACCGCTACGCCCTCGACTCGATCCCGTTCGTCTTCGCCCTGTGCGGCCTCGCGGCCGCCCGCGACGAGCGCCGGCGTGATGCGGTGGACCTTGGCGGGCCGGGGATCGGGCTGGGATGGCGGCTGCTGATCGTCGCCGGGCTGGTCGTCGGGCTCGGAGGGGTCTACTGGGCCTACCACCTGTAGCGCCCGGCTTCGCTCGGTGACGTTCGACAACAAAATCGCGGCGCGCCCGGACTTTGGTACTGAATTTTCCTGGTACTTCTGGTAGCGTCCATTACCTCGCCACACTGGGGCATGTGGCCGACGAGGGGTATGGGGGGCGAATGGACCGCGATCGTCCGAACGGCATCACCGCCTTGCGCTTCTTCCTCGCCGCGGCCGTGGTGATCTTTCATGCGTGGCCTTTGGGCGGGTTCGGCCCGGATCCTGTGCAGGTCCTGACCGGCGGGCAGGCCCGCAATGGCGGATCCATTGCGATCATGGCGTTTTTCGGACTCTCCGGGTACCTGTTGCTGCAGAGCCGCCAGCGATCGAGCCCGGTGGCCTTCGCCTGGCGTCGGGCATTGAGAATCTTCCCGGGCTACTGGATCTCGATCATTGCGACGGCCTTCATCGTGGGGCCGTGGTACCTCGCGTTTGCCTGGTTCCCCGGACCGGGCGTGGGGGCGTCGGTGAACGCGTCCCTTTGGACGCTGTTCCCCGAGATCATCTGCTACGTCGTCCTCGCCATCGTCCCCACCCGGACCCTCGTCGTCGTGGTGCCGGGCCTCGTCGCGGGGCTCGTACTCATCAGCGCGCAGTTGCTCCCGATGGGGTTCGCGGGGGAGCTCGTCGGGATGTTCCT
Source organism: uncultured Chloroflexia bacterium (assembly GCA_963720315.1). Taxonomy (GTDB): domain Bacteria; phylum Chloroflexota; class Limnocylindria; order Limnocylindrales; family CSP1-4; genus CF-46. The sequence continues at coordinate 247,396 of CAVRFC010000005.1, read as the reverse complement.
GGCCTTCGGGACCGGTTCGATCCTGGCGCTGATGCGCCTTCGCCCATCGAGCCGGCGAGCGATCGCGCTCCTCCTGGTGCTCGTCGCGGCGACCGCGCTCGATCGATGGATGGTGGCCATGCCCTTCGTGATTGCGTACATCGCGATCTGGGCCGGTCTGCGGTTGCCGCTCCACTGGAACCGAGACCTCTCGTACGGCACGTACATCTATGCCTTCCCGATCGGCATCGCGGTGGCCGCGGCAGGCGGAGCGCGGGCCGGCCTCGTGCCATTCATCCTGGCGACCCTGGCCCTGACCATTCCCGTCGCGCTCGCCAGCTGGATGCTGGTCGAGATGCCTGCCCTCGCCTTCAAGAACGGTGTGCCGATCCCGCGCGGCCTGTCCCGCGCGCATCTCCGCCAGTGGGCCGGCGAGGCGGGTGATGTCGTGAGGGCCCGTCGGACCGGGGGCGCCGGGGGCGCCGTCCATCTGATGCCGACCCGGTCTACCCAGCAGACCGAGGCACTCGAGGCCGCCTGATCGCCTCGCCGACGGGCCGCGTCGTCATCCCGCCGGGCATGCGAAACTCCCGCGATGCGACATCCCCGGCTCGTCCTCGCGATCTTCATCCTGTCCGGCGCGGCAGGCCTCATGTACGAGGTGGTCTGGTCGCGGCAGCTCGTCCTCGTCTTCGGTAACACGACGCAGGCCGTCTCGACGATCCTCACCGGCTTCTTCGGCGGCATGGCGATCGGGAGCTTTCTCGGCGGCCGGCTGGCCGATCGCGTCCGGTCGCCGCTGCGGATGTACGGGGTCATCGAGCTCGTCCTGGTCGTCGTCGTCCTGGCGACGCCGATCACGTTCCGTCTGCTCCACGAGGTCTACCGCGGCGCGTACGGGGCGCTCGAAGGCTCGTTCGAGGCAATCGCCCTCCTCCGCTTCGCGCTGGCGATCCTGGCGTTGGCACCCGCCACGATCCTCATGGGCGCGACGCTGCCCGCGCTGACGCGCCAGCTCACCGGCGACGCGCACCTTTCGAGTGCCTTCGGTCGGCTCTACGCGGCGAACACGCTCGGGGCGATCATCGGTACGTTCGCCGCCGGGATCCTCCTCATCGAGCTGCTCGGGCTGACCGGGACGCTCGTCGTAGGCGCCACCTGCTCCGGGATCGCGGGGCTCGTCGCATTGCGGCTCGCCCAGGGCGCCGATCCCGTCGCCCCCGTCGCCCATGACAGCGCGGTCAAGGCCCCGCCCGCTCGCGCTCACGCCGAAGCCGACGCACGATCAGCCGCCCGGCCGAGGCTCGCCCTCGGCCTCGCTTTCGTCTCCGGCCTGACGTCCCTCGGCTACCAGGTGCTGTGGACCCGGCTGCTGTCGTCGGGGACCGGCAACTCGACCTACGTCTTCACGCTGATCCTCGGCACGTTCCTGATCGGGATCGCCATGGGAGCCGCGGCGTTCACCCGCCTCCGTCCATACATCGGCCGGCCCGTCGCTGCGATCGCCGTCGCCCAGGTCGCCGTCGCGGTCCTCGCCTTCGCCGGGCTCGTCCTCGTCATCGGCCATCCCGGCCCGCTCGATCCGAGCCGTCCGCTCGAGAGCGCCTGGGCGATCGTCGGGCCGATGCTCCTCGTCGTCCTACCGACTACGATCGTGATGGGATTCACGTTTCCGGCCTCTTCAGCGCTGCTCGGCGACGACCCACAGCGTGTCGCCTCGAGCGCCGGCAGCCTCCTGGCCTCGAACACGTTCGGGGCAATCGTCGCGACGTTCGCGATCCCGTTCCTGGTCATCCCGACCGTTGGCTCCCCGGTCGCCGTGGCGCTCCTGACTCTCGTCAACGTCGTCACGGCACTCGTGCTTCTTGCCGTGGCGACGGGTGTTGACCCGCTCCGCCGCCTCGCGACCGCCGCAGTCGCGGCTGCGGTCGGCCTGGCGGTCCTCCTCGGGCATCGCCAGCCCGGGCACGGTCGTCGACCCGGGCGAGGCGCGGGTGCTCGAGAAGGGCGGGACGATCTTCGCATCGGCGGAGGACGAGATCGCGTCCGTCCAGGCGGGTCAGGTCGTCGCCCGCGAGCTGTGGGTGACCGGCACGTCGATGACGCTGCTGACGGTCGACGCCAAGCTCATGCCGGTCCTGCCGCTCATGCTCCGGCCCGAGTCGGAGTCCGCCCTGACGGTCGCCTTCGGGATGGGATCGGCATTCCGCGCCGCCCTGGCTCGCCGGCCTGCGAACCGACGTGGTCGAGCTCGTCCCATCGGTGCCAGGAGATGTTCGGCTGGTTCTACGACGATGCCGCCGCGGTCCTTGCCGACCCGAACGGCCAGGTGATCGTCGCCGACGGCCGCAACCACGTGGAGCTCACGGATCGGCGCTACGACATCATCGTGACCGACCCACCGCCGCCGATCGAGAGCTCTGGCGCCTCGGTCATCTCGTCGCTCGAGTACTACCGGGCCGGTCACGGCCGCCTCAACCCGGGCGGCGTCATGATGCAATGGACGCCGTACGGCGGGACAGTCGATGAGTTCCGGGCCCACCTCCGGACGTTCCATGCGGTCTTCCCCCACGTCATCATCGGCTTCGGCCCGGGCGGCTACGGATTCTTCATGTTCGGGTCGGACGAACCGATGGCCTTCGACGACGCGGCCATCGCCGACGTCCTCGGGCGGCCCGGGATCCTCGAGGAGATCTCGTCGGCGTACGACTCCCCGGCGCGGACGATCGAGGGTTGGACAGAGCGAATCCACTCCCTGGTCTGGCTCACCGATGACGAAGTCAGCCGCTTCACCGGCGACGGTCCCGCTCATCACGGACGATCGGCCGTTGCCGGAGTACTTCCTCCTCCGGCGCCTGTTCGGAACGCCGTCGCCGCAGGTCACGCCCAGCGAGCTCTTCCGGCTGACCGGCCGGTAACTGGCACACGGCTGTCGTTCCGCCGACCGGTTGCGGGAGCAACCAATTCGGATCCGATGCTATCCTCGCCTGAATGACCAGTTCCGCCCTCGCCGTCGAGCCCGCCTGTCCGGGCCCCATCGGTAGCGAGGATCTCCCACCCTCCCAGCCCTTTTCGAGTGACGCGCCGCTGAGCGTCGAGCGGACTTCCTTCGCTGCGATCCCGCGAGACGCGTGGGACCGACTCGCCGCCGCAACGCCGTGGGCCACACCGTTCTCAGGCTGGCCCTTCCACCGTGCCTGGTGGGATGCCTACGGCTCGACCGCCCACGAGCAGACGCTCACCGTCACTGAGCCGGCATCGGGCCGGCTCGTGGCGATCGTCCCGCTCATGCATCGCCACGCGGTCGAGCCGACCGACGCCGAAAACCACACGACGATGCGCCACGGCAACGCCGGGCAGATGACATCGGTCGCCCCCGGCGCCAAGGCCATCTTCTTCGGCGCCTCCTACCACGCCGACTACGCGACCGTCCTCGCGGGCCCGGACGTGCTGCCGGCCGTCTCGGAGGCCGTCGTCGAGTACCTCGCGAGGAAGGCGGCACCGGTTGACCCGCATCCCGATCCGTGGGACGTCGTCGACCTCCGCCGCCTCCGCTGCGGCGACCCGGCCGCCGACGCACTCGCCGTCGCGTTCGGCCGCCGCGAGGTCTTCGAGGGCTGGACGCTCAACGTCGAGCGCGAGGACGTCTGCCCGGTCGTCCACCTCCCGGCCGGGATCGACTTCGACGGCTTCCTCGCGACGCTCGGCAAGAAGGATCGCCACGAGATCCGGCGCAAGATTCGCCGGGCGGAGGCGGTCGGCGAGATCCGGCTGACCGACTCGACCGATCCGCTCGCGGACCTCGAAGCGTTCATCGACCTCCACCAGCGCCGATGGGGCGACGAGGGGCTCTTCCCGCCGACACCCGGCGGCAATGCCTCACGGGTGTTCTTCCGCCGCCTGTTCGAGGAGCATGGCCCCGACGGCGACCTCCGCCTCGCGTTCCTCACCGTCGGCGAGCGCCGGATCGCCGCCGGCATCCACTTCCGGACGGCCGACGGCTACCTCTACTACAACGCCGGCGTCGACCCCGATGCGCGCGAGCTGTCGCCGGGCGTCGTGATGATCGCCGCGTACGTCCGGCGAGCGATCGCCGAGGGCTGTCGGCGGCTCGACTTCCTCCGCGGCGACGAGCCCTACAAGTACGAGTGGGGCGCCACTGACGAGCCGATCCAGCGGCTGCTCGTCCGGCGCTCCGTTGGCGCGGAGGAGGAGTCGCCGCGATGACCGCGCCCCTGCCCCTCGACCCGTGCTTCTCGCCGGTCGATCGCCTGCCGGCCCCGGGCCGCGACCGGATCCGCGTCGTCGAGATCCTCGCCACGGGGACGAACGGCGGCGCCCAGGAGCACGTCTTCTCACTGATGAGCCGGCTCGATCGATCGCGCTTCGACGCGAGCGTCATCTCGCTGTCGGCCGGGAGCGCGGTTCGAAAGCTCCAGCGGGCCGGTTTCAACGTCCATGTCATCGACGAGCCCGACGACGCGATCGCCGTCGGTGAGCTGACCGCCCTCCTCGCCGACATCCGGCCGGACGTCATCCATACCCACATGTACCGCGCGGACATCGTCGGGACCAAGGCCGCGATCGCGCTGTCGAACGCCGGGCATCGCCGGCCGTACGTCGTGTCGACCGTACATTCGTCGCGCGTCCGAGCGTCCGAGGATCGCGACGCCATCAGGCGCTGACGCCGGAGATGGACCAGCTGATCGCGGTCTCGAAGGCGATCGAGCGCAAGATCGCGGACGAACGGCCCGGCCTCGTCGCCGGTCCGGCTCATCTACAACGGCGTCGACCTCGACCGCTACGACCACCAGGAGCCGTGCTGCACGCTGCGCGACGAGTACGGGATGGAGCCCGGGTCGCAGATCGTCGGCGTCGTCGCGCGGCTCGAGCCGGAGAAGGGCCACCAGACGCTGATCGATGCTTGGCCGCATGTCCTGCGAGAGGTTCCCGACGCCTATCTCCTCATCGTCGGCGAGGGGAGCCGGCGCGACGCGCTCGAGCAGCGAGCGTCGGCCAACCGGGTCGCCCACCGGGTCGTCTTCACCGGCCGCCGCGACGACGTGCCGGCGGTCACCGCGGCCCTCGACGTCGCCGTCCTGCCGTCCCACCGCGAGGCCCAGGGACTCTCGATCCTCGAGGCGATGGCGTTGTCGCGGCCCGTCGTCGCGTCCGATGTCGGCGGGATCCCGGAGATGATCGAGGACGGCGTCACGGGGTTGCTCGTGCCCGCACGACCAGCCGGAGGCCCTGGCGGCCGCGATCGTCCGGCTCCTCACGGACCACGCCCTCGCCGACACGATCGCCCGCGCCGCCCACGACCTCGTCCACGACCGCTTCTGCATCCAGCTGATGGTCAAAGCGATCGAAGAGATCTACGAGGAGGGCGCCGACCGGGTCCGAATTCCGAGGATCGTCGCCGGGTAGGATCATCCCGACGTGGACGCCGAACGGAGCGGGGGTCGATGAAACTGAGAAGTCGGCAGGCCCTGGCGCTCAACTGGGACCGGCTGGCTCTCGTCGGGGCCCTCGTGATCGGCCTCATCTTCTCCATCGCCTATGCGACCGGCGAAGTCATCCGCCCGTACGACCTCGACTGCTACTGGACGGCGACGGACTTCGGCAACCTCTACGCGGACGACTGGCTCCACCCATCGTATTGCTACGTCTACCCGCCGGTCATGGCCCAGCTGCTTTACCCGTTCCACGTGCTGCCGTATGCCCTGGTTACCACTGGCTGGATCCTGTTGTGCTTCGCCTCGCTTTGGGTCTGCCTGCGTGAGTGGACCCTCCTGGCGATCGCCCTCGGGTTCGTGGCGATCGCGATCCCAGGCCTGAATGTGCTCGGCGCGGGCCTGGGTGCTGTCCTGCTTGGCAACATCACGATGCCGATGGCCGCCGCGATCGTCCTGGCGATGCGGCCGTCGCCCCCCTGGTCACCGGCGTGGTACGCGGTTCCGATCCTGACGAAGCTGACGGCCGGAGTCGGGCTGCTCTGGTTCATGTTCCGCCGGGAGTGGCGACCATTCGCGATCGGCGTCGGGGCCACGGCGGCGGTTGCCGCGGTTTCGTTCGTGGTGTCGCCGGCCGCCTGGATCGAGTGGATCGACTTCACGATTACGAACTACGGCGGCCCGCCCCGCGCGCCGGTGATCGGCGGGTTCCCGCTGCGCGCCATCGCCGCCGTTGCGATCGTCGCCTGGGGGGCCCGGACGAATCGACCCTGGGTGGTGGCGATCGCGGGCGGTCTGGCTCTTCCCGCGCTGTACGGCTTCGCTTCGGGGGTGTCGGTCGCCCTGGCCGCCTACGGGATCTGGCGCGATAGCCGACGCTCGGCCAGCTCTGCCAGGAGCGAGAGCATCCCTCAGCCCGTACCCGTTGGGTAGGCACGCCGGCTAGGACCATCGGGGTGGTGCGGCCGGGCACCGGCGAGCCGTAGGATGCCACTCGTGCATGACCCGTTCGCGCTCGGCCTGGGCTCGCGCCCCTTGACATGAGCATCCCGAGGCCGCGGCTGTTCGGCGGGAGGCCGCTCGAGACGGCCACCATGCTCCGAGCAACTCGCGACGCACTCTCCATCGCGGGTGTCCTGCTCCTCATCATCACGATGCGGAGCGGCGGGCCCGGCTTCGACTTCTTCGCCTACTGGGCGGTCAACCCGGCCGATCCGTACGCCGTCCACGAAGGCTTCGGCGCGTTCCACTACACGCCGCCGCTCGTCTGGTTCGCCGCGCCGCTTCGGCTCTTCTCGTGGCCGTTGGCCTACTGGATCTACTTCGGGATCCTGATGCTGGTCCTCGTCTGGCTGGCGCGCGACTGGGCATTGGCGTGGCTCGCGTTCCCACCCGTTGCGTCGGAGCTCTATCACGGCAACATCCATCTCCTGATCGCCGCCGCGCTGGTGCTGTCACTGCGATACCCGGTCGCGTACCTGTTCCTCGCCCTATCGAAGGTGACGCCCGGCATCACTGCGCTCTGGTACGTCGCCCGGCGCGAATGGCGCAACTTCGCGATCGCCGTCGGGGGAGCGGCGATCGTCGCAGCCATGGCCTTCGTGATCGCCCCGGATCTGTGGCTCGAGTGGCTGCAGCACCTCTCGATCTACGCGACCCAGGCGCAGAACCTGATCGCGATCCCGCTCGTCGTTCGCCTGCCCATCGCCGCACTCCTGGTCATCCTCGCCGCCCGAACGGACCGCCCGTGGATCCTCGCCCCGGCAGTCGTCCTCTCGCTGCCGCTCCTGTGGGTCCACGGCCTCGCGGTGCTCGTTGCGATCACGCCGCTGGTGAGGCTGTCTCGCCGCGCGGAGGCTGCGTGAGCCGCGGCCGCGAGCTGGTCGCGCGCCTCGAACGGCTGCTCGAGCACCCCGCCATCCTGCCGGGCCTGATGCTCGCCGGGGCGATCTTCGTGGCGGCCCAGGTGATCGCAGCGAACAGCGGCCAACCGTTCGCGGTCTACGACGCCCACACCTACTGGCTCGCCGGCGGATCGGACCATCCCTACGCGGCAACGATCGCGAGTGGCTTCGACGACTCGACGAACATCTACAAATACCGCTACCCGCCGCCGCTCGCCCAGGTCTTCGTCGTGCTTCATCTGATCCCGTGGCCGATCGTCGCCGGTCTCTGGATCGGGCTGCTGTTCGTCGTCTTCCTCGTGCTGGCCGGTCGCTGGGCGCCGTTGCTGCTGCTCCTGCCACCGACGCTGGCCGAGCTCTACCTCGGCAACGTCAACCTGCTCATCGCGCTGGCGATCGTCGTCGGAATGCGCTGGCCGGCCGCATGGGCGTTCGTGCTGCTGACGAAGATGACGCCCGGGATCGGTCTGCTCTGGTTCGCCGTCCGCCGCGAGTGGCGCTCACTCGGCATCGCGATCGGGGCCACGGCAGTGGTCGCCATCGTGTCGTTCGTCCTCGCGCCAGGCTGGTGGCTCGAGTTCCGCGACGCGATGACAGTCCAGGCGAGCGCCGCCATCGACGTGCCTCCCCTGGCGATCCAGATCTCGCTCCCGATCCGGCTCGTGGCCGCCGCGGTCATCGTCGTTTACGGCGCTCGGACAGATCGCGCCTGGCTTGTACCCGTCGCAGCGACCATCGCGGCGCCGGCGCTGTGGTGGAACGTGTTCGTGATCATGATCGGCGCGGTGACCCTGGCGGAGCGGCGCGGGCTCGACAGGCCGCTCATCTGGCTGCCGCGGCGCCGGATCGCGGAGGCATCGAGTGCGTGATCGGCTGCTCCGCGACGGCTACATCATCCTGGCGGTCGTGTTCGTTGGGCTGCGGCTGTTCTCGATCGAGCCGTGGGCGGACAGCGTCGACGCCTACGCCTACTGGACGACCAGAACCGGCGATTTCTATGCGACCGCTGAGACCGGCCAGATCGGTGCGTACCTCTACTCCCCGGCGTTCGCCCAGGCACTCACGCCGCTCGTCGTCCTGCCCTTCGCGGTTTTCAATGCTCTCTGGACGGCGATCAACTTCGCTGCGCTCTGGTGGCTGCTCGGCCGCTGGGCGCTGCCGAGCCTGCTCTTTCTGCCGATCCCGTTCGAGATCATCTCGGGCAACGTCCACCTGCTCTACGCCGTCGCGATCGTCGCCGGCTTCCGCTACCCGGCGACCTGGGCGCTCATGCTCCTGACGAAGGTCACGCCGGGCGTTGGTCTGCTGTGGTTCCTCGCCCGACGGGAGTGGCGGGCCCTCGCAATCGCACTCGGCGTCACAGCGGCCATCGTCGCAGTCTCGTTCGTGCTTGATCGGTCGGCGTGGGAACAATGGATTGCGATCCTGCGCGGCGATCTGGCCGGCGCCGGCCAGGGTTCCATTCAGACCCCCGGCTGGTATCTCGCCGTGCCGCTGCTGCCTCGTCTGGCGGTCGCCGCGCTCATCACCGTCGCCGCCGCCTTGAGCGACCGGCTGTGGCTCCTGCCGGTTGCGGTCGTCATCGCGCTGCCGGTCCTCTGGCTGAACGGGCTCGCGGTCCTCGCGGCCGTCGTTCCGCTGTGGCTGGCGCGGTCACCGGCTGTTGAGCACCGCGTCAAGGCGCCCGTCGCCGGGGTATCAGAGCCGTGACGTTCGCGCGGCTGTGGGCCGTCCTCGCCATCCTCCTGCCCGTCCTCGGGACGCTGATCGCCAACCTCTCCAGCGTCGACCTTGCGTACCACCTCCGGGCCGGCGACCAGATCGTCACTGGCGGCGGCATCCCGCGGACCGACACCTGGACCTACACGGCCGCCGGATCTCCGTGGCTCGACCAGCAATGGGGCGCCCAGGCGATCCTCGCGGCGGTCTACCGAGCGGCCGGCTGGACCGGGCTCGTCATCCTCCGCGCCGCGCTCGTCGGGCTGCTCTTCGGGCTCCTGTTCCTCGCCTGCCGCCTGCGCGGGGCCGACATCCGCCGGGCCGCCTGGCTCACGCTCGCCGCGTTCCTCATCTCGGCCGTCGCGCTGGCCCTTCGGCCGCAACTCTTCGGCATGGTCCTGCTCGCGGCCACCCTCGTGCTCGTTGCCGGCCGCCACCGCTGGCCGCGGCTCCTGTGGCTCGTGCCGATCATCGTCGTCGCGTGGGCGAACCTCCACGGCAGCTTCTTCCTCGGCCCGGTCGTCGTCGGTCTGGCCTGGCTCGAGGATCTCCACGACCGGCGGCCGGCCGCGTGGCGGACGCTGGCCGTCGCCGTCGTCGCCGCCCTTGCCGCCTTCGTCAATCCGTTCGGCGTCGAGGTCTGGGGCTATGCCGTCGGCCTGTCGACGAACAGCGAGGTGACCGCCCGGATCACCGAGTGGCAGCCGACGTCGCTCCGGACCGTTCCAGGGATGCTGTTCTTCGGCTCGGCGCTCGCTGGTCGCGACGCTGCTGGCCCGCCGCGCCGGCGCGGTGCCGTGGCCGACGCTCGCCTGGCTCGGCGTGTTCTTCGTCATCGGTGCCTACGCGATCCGGGGCGTGGCGTGGTGGCCGCTCGGGGCGGCCTATGCGGTCGCCGGGCTCGTCGCCGGCGACCCATCGAAGGCGGCAACGACCCCTCGGACGTCCCGCGGCAGGTCGCGGATCAACGCCCTCATCGTCGCCGCCCTCGTCGTCGTCGGAATCATCCTCCTGCCCGTCTGGCGTCCGACCGATCCCGGGCTTCGCGCACCCGTCGGCGTCGTCGGCCATGCCCCGCCGGGCGTCACCGCCGCCCTCCGCGACATCGCGCCGGCCCGGCGATCGGCTCTTCAACCCCCAGCCCTGGGGCTCGTGGTTCGAGTTCGCCCTGCCGGACCTGCCGGTCGCTCTCGACTCCCGGATCGAGGTCTTCCCGCCGCAGGTCTGGGACGACTACGCGGCGGTCACCGACGGCGTTGTCGGCTGGGAGGCGATCCTCGATCGCTGGGGCGTCACGATCGTCGTGGTCCCCGCCGACGACGAGAGCTTCGTCGAGCGCCTCCGGGCGGCCGGCTGGAACGCGGCCTATGCCGACGAGGATGCCGTCGTTCTTCACCGCGGCTGGGCGCTGACCGTGCGGCGGCGCGACCGGGGCCGGCATGCCACGGCTATCCTGAGCGCATGACTTCCGCCCTGCCCCCGCCCGACCTCGACCTCGTCGTCCTCGGCGGCGGCGGCCATGTCGGCCTCCCGCTCAGCCTCGCCTTCGCCGAGGCCGGGCTGCGGGTCGGCATCTACGACACGAGCCAGCCGACCCTCGATCGCATCGCGTCGGGCGAGATGCCGTTCATGGAGAACGGCGCCGATGCGCTGCTGGCCGCCCTCATTCCGACCGGCCGGCTCGTCCTGTCGGCGGACGCCGAGATCCTCTGCCGCACGGAGCAGGTGATCGTCGTCATCGGGACTCCGGTCGACGAGTTCCTCGGCCCGTCGATGACCGTCTTCGAGCGGGCGGTCGAGCAGATCGCCCCGAACCTGCGCGACGGCTCCCTGGTCGTCCTCCGGAGCACCGTCTACCCCGGCACGAGCGAGTTCGTGGCCCGCCACCTCGAGGCACGCGGCCGGAGGTGGACCTGGCGTTCTGCCCGGAGCGGATTGCCGAGGGCCACGCCCTCGAGGAGCTCCATTCGCTGCCGCAGATCGTCGGCGCCGACACGGACGCCGCAGCGGAGCGCGCCGAGCAGCTGTTCGGCACTCTCGCGTCGCGGACGATCCGGACGACGACGAAGGAGGCCGAGCTCGCGAAGCTGTTCACGAACACGTGGCGCTACATGAAGTTCGCGGTCGCCAACCAGTTCTTCATGATCGCCGACCAGGCGGGCGTCGATTACGGCAACATCCTCGACGCGATCCGGCTCGACTACCCGCGCGCGGCGGACCTGCCGGGCCCCGGCTTCGCGGCCGGCCCGTGCCTCTTCAAGGACACGATGCAGCTCGCGGCGTTCACGCTCGGACCACTTCCCGCTGGGCCAGTCGGCGATGCAGGTGAACGAGGGCCTGCCGGCCTACATCGTGTCGGCCCTCGAGCGGCGCTACGGCGGGCTGCCGGGCAAGACCGTCGGGATCCTCGGCATGGCGTTCAAGGCCGAGTCGGACGACCCGCGCGCGTCGCTCAGCTACAAGCTCCGCAAGCTCCTCGCCTGGGCCGGCGCCAGCGTCCTCTGCACCGACCCGTACGTCCGCGACGAGCGGCTCATCAGCCTCGACGACGTCGTGGCCGAGCAGCGACATCCTCATCCTCGGGGCGCCGCACAAGGCGTACCGCGGCCTCAAGCGTCGGCGGCAAGGACGTCGTCGATATCTGGGGCGCGCTCGGCGAGGGGATCCGGCTCTGATCGCGGCCGGCCGCCGATGGAGCGGCGCGTCGCTCCGGGGCGGCTGGCTGCCGGCGCTGCTGATCGCGGCTGGGATCGTCGGCCTCTCGTGGCCGTACACCCTCGCGGCCCCGATCGGCATCGACGAGTCGTGGCGGGCCGCCCTCCACCTTGCCGGGCCGAGCGGGCTCCACTTCGGCGAGGACATCGTGTTCACGTATGGGCCGCTCGGGTTCCTCTCGGTGCCGTCGCCGTTCTTCGGCGCCTCCTCGGTCCTCGCGATCGTCGCGACGGCGCGGCGTCTATCTCGCCGCTGCCGTGACACTCGCTCGTGCTCGCTTCGCGGCTCCTGCCCGGCTGGGCGGCTGTCGCGGTCGTGCTCCTGACCGCGCGGGCCGTGTTCCCATTCCTGCCGCCGTTCGAGATGCTCCAGGCGCTCGTCTTCGTCTGGTGCGTCGAGGCGGTCTCTGGCGGAGCGGCTGAGGGTCCGCGCTGCGTGGCTCGCCGCCGGGGCGGGGTCGTCGCCGCGATCGCGCTGACGGGCAAGACCAACGTCGGCGTGTTCGGGTTCGGGATGCTGTTCGTCGCGGCGATGGCGGTGGGGAGGCCGTGGTGGCGAGGGGCGGCGATCTTCGCGGGCGTCGCCGCGGCTGGCTGTCTCGTCACCTGGCTCGTGACCGGGCAGCCGCTCGGGGCGCTGCCGCCGTTTATCACCTCCTCGATCGAGATTGTCCGCGGCTACTCCGAGGCGATGGTCGTCGACACGCACCCGACACTTCGGTGGGTCTACGCGGCTTACGCCATCGCGGTCGCGATCCTCGCCTGGCTCGGCTGGCAGGTGACGCGCGACCGGCCGCGCTCGAGTGCGCGTGGCGCTGCTCGCCCTCGGCGCGATCGTCGCCTTCGCCGAGTGGAAGACGGCCTTCACCCGGAACTACACGTTCTACGCGATGGCGACGGCGCTCATCGCGCTCTTCCCGCTCGCGAGCCGGCTCCCCGCGACATCGATCCCGAACCTTCGGCCGATGGCGGCCATGGCCTATGGCACGCTGTTCGTGGCGCTCGCTCGCGACAGCCCGGATCGAACCGATCGATCTCGTCGACGTCCGCGGCTCCATCCGTAGCACGGCCGCGACAGCGGCCGCGATCCTGCCGTGGCGCCAGGCCGACGCGGCGGAACGGACGAGGGCGGAGCTCCGCGCGGGACTCGCCCTGCCGGACGATGTCCTCGCGGCGGTCGCCGGCCAGACCGCCCACATCGACCAGTGGCAGACCGTGGCCGCGTTCGCCTACCCGGAGATGCGTTGGTCGCCGCTGCCCGTCTTCCAGTCGCTACTCGGCCTACACGACCGAGCTCGACGAGCTCGAACGCGGAGCGACTGCGCTCCGCCGCGGCCCCGACGCGGATTCTTCGCGAGCGAGTCGACGACGTCGACGGCACGCCGTACGCGGTCGACCGACGCTTCGTCTGGTTCGAATTGCCGGCGGCCATGCTCGAGACGTTCTGCCGGTACGACGAGCTGGCCGCCAACGACCGGTGGCAGGCGCTGGGCCGGACGGCGCGGTCGTGCGGCGCCCCGGAGGTCATCTCCACCGCGTCTGCGCGGGCAGGCGAAGCGGTCGCCGTTCCAACCGAGACGCGGCCGAGGCGCTTCGTCACCGTCAGGATCACGGGCTTCCCCGACGGGATCCTCGACAGGCTCCGGACGCTCGCCTTCCGGGCCGACGAGTGGTACGTCGAGCTGCCAGATCGCGGCCGCTTCCGGCTCGTACCCGGCACGGCCGACGACGGGCTCCTGCTCGCCGTCCCGGACGAGGTGAGTGCCCACCCGCGGTTCAGGTTCGGTCCCGCGATCCAGGCGCTGACGGTCTCGGCCGGGCGGTACGGCGACGCGAGCGACGCGGTGCTGACATACGAGTTCCTGAGCGTCCCCCTGCAGGGCGGCGCTGGATGACGCTAGAGTCCGAGCCATGAAGATCCTTGTCACCGGCGCCGCTGGCTTCATCAACGGCTACCTCGTCCCCGACCTGCTCGAGGCGGGCCACGAGGTCATCGGCCTCGATGACTTCAGCAAGTACGGCCGCCTGGCGAAGTCGTACGACGAGCATCCGCGCTACCGCTTCGTCGAGGGCGACGCGAAGGACGCCGCGCTGATGACGGAGCTCGCCGCCGATTGCGACCAGGTCGTCGCCGCGGCGGCGATGATCGGCGGGATCAGCTATTTCCATGAGTTCGCCTACGACCTGCTCGCCGAGAACGAGCGCATCCTCGCGGCGACGTTCGACGCCGCGATCGCCGCCCATCGCGATGGCCACCTGGAGCGGATCGTCGTCGTCAGCTCGTCGATGGTCTACGAGTCGGCGACTGTCTTCCCGACTCCGGAAGGCGCCGAGCTGACCTCGGCGCCACCGATCTCGACGTACGGCTTCCAGAAGCTTGCCTCGGAGTATTTCGCGAAGGGCGCCCTCGAGCAGTACGGCCTTCCGTACACCATCGTCCGGCCGTTCAACTGCGTCGGGATCGGCGAGCGCCGGGCTCTCCGGGACACGGACATCATGTCGGGCAACGTGAAGCTCGCCCTGTCGCACGTCGTTCCGGACCTCGTCCTCAAGGTGCTCAAGGGTCAGGATCCGCTCCACATCCTCGGCGACGGGTCGCAGGTCCGCCACTACACGTACGGCGGCGACCTCGCCCGCGGCATCCGCCTCGCACTCGAGAGCCCGAAGGCCGTCAACGACGACTTCAACCTCTCGACCGCGACATCGACCACGGTCCTCGAGCTTGCCGAGTGCATCTGGTCGAAGGTCCACGGCGATGGCCGCCCGTTCAACTACGTGTCCGACCCGCCCTTCGAGCACGACGTCCAGCTCCGCGTCCCTGACGTGCGCAAGTCCAAGGAGGTCCTCGACTTCGAGGCCACGACCTCGCTCGAGACGATGCTCGACGAGGTGGTCCCGTGGATCCGCGAAGAGGTCGCCGTCGGCCGGCTGTAGGTTCGAAGCGCACGCGATCTGGTGCTAGTGATGCCCTGGGCGGACCTGCTAGGAACGCCATCCTCCTGCGCGGTGTATGGGAACGAACGCGAGGCGACCTCGTCGTCGAGCCGCGAGTGACCGAGCATGCGAGTCCAAAACGTTCCAGCCACACTCCTCGCGCTGCTCCCAGCGCTTGCCATCGCCTGTAGCGGTGGCGGCAACGTGCCTTCGCCTTCGCCCTCGACAACGTCCGGCCCGAGCTGCCCGACCGACGAGGCAAAGGCTCCGACCGACTGCTGGATCGAAATCCTGCCGCCGGGCAGCGGCGGCTACCCACCGAGCCCGGGCTCTCAGAACGAACCGCTGTGGCAGCCCGGCAAGTTCCCCCTCACGCTGACACCCCGCCTCGCTTTCAAGGACGAGCTGTGGATGACGGGGCGGACGGTGAGCTATTCGTCGCCAGACGGTCTCACCTGGACGCAGCACGACAAGACCGACTGGGGCGAGCGGATCTACCACACGATCGTCTTCTTCAAGGGCAGGCTCTGGATGACTGGCGGCATGGACTATGAAGCCCGCACGTTCCTGAATGACATCTGGTCATCGGCCGACGGGATCGCCTGGAGCAAAGTCGGCACCGCCGCCTGGTCCGCGCGCGGCAGCCACACGATGGTCGTGTTCCGGGGCCGACTGTGGCTGCTGGGCGGTGCCAATAGGGCCGCGGAAGATCGCTCGACCAACGGGTTCCTGAATGACATCTGGGTTTCAGACGACGGCATCGCCTGGACGGAGGTGACCGGTGCCGCGGCGTGGCGAGCACGCGACGGCGCCGGCGCCATGGACTTTCAGAACCAGCTGTACATCGTCGGCGGGCAGGGCCAAGCCGATGTCTGGCGCTCGTCCCACGGCGTGGACTGGACACAGCTCACGGCCGCGGCCGATTGGGGAGCGCGCCACGACTACGCGCGGGTCGTCTTCCGCGACAAGCTGTGGGTGTTCGGCGGCTGGGCTGGCAAGTCGACGAACGCCCTGAACGACGTCTGGTACTCGACTGATGGGGCCACCTGGAACCGCCAGACCGAGCACGCCCCGTGGCGACCGCGCGGCCCCGTCTCGATCGTCTTCCAGGACAAGATCTGGATCTACAGCGGCAAGCGCACCGGCGGCCCAGAGGTCTGGGTCGGCGACCTCTGGCAGATGACGGCACCGTAGGATCTGCGCATAGTCGCCGCCGCTGGCGCGTTCCCCGCTGACACGGCATCCTTCGTGCCATGGCAACGAAGAAGAAGTCAGAGCCCAAGGCCAAGCCCGACGAGCCCAAGCTCAATCGCGAGGAACGCCGCCGCGCGAAGTTCGGCAAGGCCGGCAAGGTCCACCAGCACAATCCCGTCGGCCCCTGGCCGGAGAGCGAGGCCAACCCCGCGCTGACGAACGTGACGGGCGATCAGGCCGCCCACACCGGCCGGCCCGACCAGGACGTCACACACCAGACGGGACCAGGCACCGGCGGCGCGACCGAGACGGCCGAACGCACTCCGGAACACGAGGGAATGCACCCGAAGAAGAGCGCCAAGGGCTGAGGCCTTCGTTACTCTCGACCCATGACTACCGCGCCTGAGCTCGCCATCGTCCTGCCCGTCTACAACGAGGGCGAATCGGTCGAGCCGGTCCTCCGTGGCCTATCGGCCGGCGTCACAACGCCCCACGAGCTCGTCGTCGTCTACGACTTCGATGAGGACACGACGGTCCCGGTTATCGCCCGGCTGACCGGCGAGATCCCGGGTTTGCGTGGGCTTCGAAATGACATCGGTCGGGGAGTCCTCAACGCGATGAAGTCGGGGATCGCCGGGACGAGCGCTCCCTACGTCCTCATCTCGATGGCCGACGGCTCCGACGAGCCCCACGTCGTCGACCCGATGGTCGCCCTCGCCCGGAACGGCGCGGACGTGGTATCAGCGAGCCGCTACATGCGCGGTGGCGGGCAGATCGGTGGGCCGCTGGCGAAGCGGCTGATGAGCCGGGCGGCAGGCTTGACGCTCCACTGGCTCGCGGGCGTCCCGACCCACGACCCGACGAACAACTTCAAGCTCTACTCGCGCCGCTACCTCGACTCGGTGACGATTGAGAGCACCGCCGGGTTCGAGCTCGCCCTCGAGCTGACCGTCAAGGCGACGCTCATGGGCCGCAGCGTCGCCGAGGTCCCGACGACGTGGCGTGACCGGACCGCGGGCCAGAGCAACTTCAAGCTCCGCAAGTGGCTGCCCCACTACCTTCACTGGTACCGCGTCGCGTTCATGGGCCGGCTCCGGCGTCTGGCGGGGAGGCGTCAGACGTAGGGCTAGCCTCGATGTCGCTCGGCGGCGCCGTCAGCAGTGCGTGAAGCACGGCGATCGTCACGCCCAGCATCACGAGCGAGCCGGCGATCCCGAGCGGCCCCTGGACCGGCAGCAACCTGCCGATCTCCGCCGATCGGCGGCACGGCCGCCAGGAGGTTCAGTGTGAACGCGACGCCGAACGACGAGCCATATGACCAGGAACCGCCGCTCCGGGATGAGGAGGGCGAGGAAGACCAGCGCTCCGTAGGCGTAACGCTCGTGCATCGTCGTGAGGAACATGAAGGCGACGAGGACCGCCGCCGCCAGCCCGAGCGCAAGCGTCCGTCGGGTCGGCGACCGCAGGACGGCGAGGAACACGACGACCTCGAGGATCCCGGCGACCAGGTAGCCCACGTGCCGCAGCGTGATCGGCCCAACGATTGCCCCCTGGTCGGACACGAACGACCCGCCGGCCAGGAACTCCTGGACGAGCCACCAGACGTTCCACGCCCGGAGCGAGAGGATCGCGAAAATGTCGCCCTGGTACTCGGCGAGGTTTCGGGCGTAGCCCGCCGGACCTCCGGCCGAGAGGAACGGCGCCCAGAGCAGGACGATGACGCCGACCCCGACCACTCCAGCCGTGACAGCGCCGCGGAGCCCGCCGCGGGCGAGGAACCACGCCGCGAACGGCACGAGCAAGCGGCAGCGCCTGCGGCTTCGTCATCAGCGCGACCGCGAGCGCGGCCGCGGCCGGCAGCGGATGGCCGCGCACGGCGAGCAGGTACGCGACGAGCCCGAACAGGACGTAGATCGACTCGTACTGGCCCCACCAGGCGCTGACGTCGATCACCGCCGGGTGGAGCGCGGATCCCGAGACCCGCCGACGATCGCCCACCGTGGCCGGGCTCGGAGCTCGCACGCGACGAGCCCGCCGATCGCCGAGGTCGGCGAGGCTCGCCGGCGAGCTTCATGATCGCCCGGATCGCGGGATCGGCCGCCGTCGTCACCGTCTGGAATGCCGGCACGAGCGCCGCGAGGAGCCCCCAGAGGTAGACCATGACCGGCGGGAACGAGAGGTTCTGGTCGTAGGCGTTGCCGAACGGCCGCGTCGCGAGGCCGTGGACCCAGAGGACGAACTGGTCGAGGTCGCCGCGCAGGCCATCGGTCGGGAGAAGCACCACCCGGATCAGGACGGCGAGGCCGCAGAATCCGACCCCGAGAGCACCAGGGCATGCCGGCCGCGACGCTGTCGCCCGCTCGGCCGTCGATCGCCCCGGTCAGCCGCCCCGCGGGTCGATCGGCGGTCACCGGCTCAGATCGCCCGCGTCGACCAGTAGCGCTCCGCCGCGCCGCCGCCACCGCCGAGCAGCGCGACCTTCCGGCGCGTGGGCGCGGACCTGGCGGGCCATCTCGCTCGGTGCCGCCGAACAGCCGCTCCATCTGGCTGCCGTAGAGTCGCAGATGCCCGGTGATCTTGCGCTCGAGCTGGTCGGCGATGTCGGCGTATTCCGGCGTGAGCGCGACGTCGGCTCGGCATCGCGTCGAGGGCGCCCGCCGGCAGGTCCGTCGATCGCGCCCGAAGTCGTTCCACCAGGCGTAGGGGAAGTCCTCGTAGAACGTGACGATGCCGGCGTAGTCCGGGCCGGGCATCACCCAGCGTGCGGCTCTCGGCGAGGAGCCGCGACGCCGACGTCGCGGCAGAGCTGGTGGTCGACGTGGTTCGCCGACGCCGAGCGGCAGGTACACCTTCTGCGGCTCGAGCCGGACGATCTCGCGGCGGAGGATCTCGTACGGCGCCTCGTCATCGTCGCGCGGCGTGCCGAGCAGCTCGCGCGTCGCCTTCGTAGCCGCGGAACACCGCGTCCGGCAGGTCGAGGAACACGATCGACGCCTCGGCGAAGAGCGCGAACCGCTCGTCCTCGAGCCGGCGCCTCGGCCATGATGTCGCCGGCTCGCGGCATCGTCGACGACGCTCGCCGGTCAGCGACGGCGCCCTGTGTCGGCAGGTCGTCGATGACCGGCTGGCCCGCGAGCGGCTCGGCGCGGATGCTCGCCCGGCGATACCACGACGAGCGCTGCCAGAACCGCTTGGCAGCGGCGTCGGCGTCGGCCTGGGTCGCCTCGAGCTGGTCGTCGAGTCGCGGCCCACGCCGGCAGGGCGCCGGGCGCGCGTAGACGTCGGCTCGTCGGCGCGCGATGTGGGCCCGGTTGAACGCCTCGGTCACCGGCCACATCGCCTTCGACCCGAAGCCGAGCGCCTCGCGCTGGTAGCCGGTCAGGCCGTCGCCGAGACCCTCACCGGTCCGCCCTCGCCCGAGAAGACCGTCAGGATCGTCGACGTTCTGGCCGAGCTCGCGGAGGCTGGCGATGAGGCCGCCGCAGGACAGGGCGACGTCGTCCGGATGCGGCGCGACGAAGACGTGGGTCATGGCCGGCCGAGTATACCGAGCGGCCCGGCGTTCGCTCCGCGCGGCTAGCCGGGGAACCCGCCCTCGCCGACGAGCGGCACGAACACGCACGGCCCGTCGTTCCGATCTCGCCCACTCGTCGCCGTGCCGCGACGACGAGCAGCAGCTCCTGCCGGCGACGGTCACCGACCGGGATCACGAGCCGGCCGCCGTCGGGCGAGAGCTGCTCGCGGAGAGACGGCGGGATCGACGGCGCCGCGGCGGTGACGATGATCCCGTCCCACGGCGCGCCCGCCGGGTCGCCGACGCTGCCGTCGCCGACCCGGACGTCGACCGCGCCGCCGAGCCCGAGCCTGGCGAGCCGCTCCCGGGCGAGCACCGCCAGCTCCGGCTGGCGCTCGATCGAGACGACCGCCGCGCCGAGGAGCGCGAGGATCGCCGCCTGGTAGCCGGAGCCGGTCCCGATCTCGAGCACGCGGTCGCCGGCGCCGCGGCGCGAGCAGCTCGGTCATCCGGGCGACCATGTACGGCTGGCTGATCGTCTGGCCGGCCTCGATCGGCAGCGCCTCGTCGGCGTAGGCGACGGCCGCGGTCGGACGGTCGGACGAACTGCTCGCGCGGGATCTGGCCCATCGCCCGCAGGACGCGCTCGTCGGCGATGCCGCGGGACCGGAGCTGGCGGGCGACCATCGCGGCGCGCGCGGCCGCGGCATCGTCCGACTGCGCTCCGTGCGACCGGCCGTCGGTCATCGACGCGAGCATACGCCGCGGGCTGCGGCTGCAGCCCCGACGAGCCTACGCCGGACGGCGAGGCGAGACGCGATGGCGCGAGCCGATGCCGACGGCGCGGCGGAGCCGCGGACGGGGCCACCGAGCCCGACGGCGCGGCCGAACCCGATGGCGCGGCGGATCCCGAAGCGGCGAGGCCGAGCCGGACGCGGCCGGCGACGCCGGACGACGACGACGGCGAGGGCGACGCCGTGGCGGACGACGGTGTCGGGCGAGACGATACGGCGTGAACGTGCCGCCGACGCCGAACAGGATCCCGTTCAGGAAGATCGCCACGAACACGAGCCAGCGTCACGAGCACGAACGCAGCCGAGCCACCGGTCGTCGATGTGGATCGCCGGGGCCGGCGCAGTCGCGAGCGGCCGGCGGTGCCGGCGCGGCCTTCTGCGGCCCGCTGGCTCGCGGCGCGAGGGTGCGCGGCCGGGCGGCGTGGCGACGACGGCCGTCATCGGCGTCCTCGGCAGCTCCTCAGCCTCGTCGAGCTCGGTCGCTTCCTCGGCGATCGGCTGCTTCGTCGGCGTCAGGCTCGGCCTCGTCCGCCTCGGGCTCGGGCTCTGGCTCGGGCTCGGCTGCGGGCTCGGCTGCGGGCTCGGCCGGCGGCCTCGGGCTCCGGCTCGGCGGCTCGGGCTTCGGGCTCGCGGACGCCGCAGCTCGGGCTCGGGCAGCCGCCTCGGCCTCGGCCGGCTCAGCGGCCGCCTCGGGCTCGGGCGCCTCGGGCGCCGCCTCGGCCGCGGCGTCCGGCGTCGGGCGGCGTCCGGTTCCGTCGCCGTCAGCGCCTTGCCGGACGCGTTGTCGTTTGGCTCGGTCATGCGGGTCGTGTCACTCCTGGAGGCGCGGCGCGGCATCGGCGCGGCGCACGGGCGGCAGTGTACCCAAGGTCACGCGTCGCGGACGGCGGGGACGAGCAGCCCGGCCAGGCCCGCGAACATCGTCATGATCCCGAACACGGCCAGACACCGGCCCGACGCCCGCGACCTGGGCGAGGAGCCCGCTCGACGCGCCATCGCGATCGTCATCGAGCCGAACACGAGCGCGAACCGGAAGCCGACGACCCGGCCGAGCATCTCGGGCGGCGTCCGCTCCTGGAACATCGTCTGGCTCGGGATGACGAAGACCATGTTCGCGACGCCGGACCCGAACATCAGCCCGAGCGCGATCGGCAGGTTGCCCGTCAGGGCGAGCAGCGCGACGCACAGGCCCCACGACCGCGTAGCCGACGATCACCATCCGGCCCCGGGCGAGACGCGTCCCGATGAAGCCGATGACGAAGCCGCCGATCAGGTTGCCGACGCCGATCGCGGTCTCGAGGAAGCCGTAGGCGGTCTGGCCGCTCACCGCGTGACCCGACGCGATGCCGACCGCGTAGTACGGCGTCAGCGCCGTCAGGACGCCGATCGTGAACTGGCCGACCGCCGCCTGGAGCGTGTTCGCGAGGAGCACCGTCTCGTGGCGCAGGAAGCGGTAGCCGGCCTTGAGGTCGGCGAGGACCGTCGGGCGCTCCTCCGGCGGCAGTGCCGGCGTTTCGCAGCGGCGGGACGAGATCGTGGCGATGAGCAGCCGCAGACGCGCGCGTAGGTCGCGGCGTCGATCCAGAACGCGAGCGGCAGCGCCGCGCCGAGGAAGCCGACGAACATCGCGGCCAGCGGGTAGCCGATGACGTCGGCGATCGTC
Source organism: uncultured Chloroflexia bacterium (assembly GCA_963720315.1). Lineage (GTDB taxonomy): Bacteria > Chloroflexota > Limnocylindria > Limnocylindrales > CSP1-4 > CF-46. Next base: position 225,528 of record CAVRFC010000005.1, on the reverse strand, counting down.
TCGCCGATCCACATCGCCGAGTTCGCGGTCAGCAGCTCGTCCTCGCGGACGATCCGCGGCAGGGCCGCGATCCGGGCCGGCCGGAAGAAGATCGAGACCGACGTGATCGCGAAGACCAGCGGGTAGACGAGGAGGATGTTCGTGACCGCCGCGATCGGGATGATCAGGATGATCGCCGCGCGGAGCAGGTCGCTGACGACCATGACGTCCTTCTGGTCCCAGCGATCGACGTAGGTCCCCGCGATCGGCGACAGGAACAGGTTCGGCAGCGTCGCGGCGACGAAGACGAACGCCACCGCGACCGGCGAGCTCGGTGACGGCCAGGACGAGGAACGCCAGCGCGATCTGGTGGATCCGGTCGCCGAACAGGCTGATGAGCTGGCCGGCCCACAGCGCCGAGAACGACGAGTTGAGGGCCAGCCGGACGTACGGGTGGCGCCGGATCCGCGCACGCGACCTCGTGCGTCGCGGGACGTCCGACCGCGCCCGTTCCGGCGCCCGAGTCGGTCGTGTCGACGGTCCAGACCGGCGTTGCGCTGCCGCCGACGAGCCGGGCGGTCGACAGACCCGCGCCGCGGCTGCCGAGGACGACGTCTGATCGAGCGTCGACGCCTCGGCAAGCCCCGACGCGAGGCCGATCGGAGGGTCGGACGCGCCGGCCGAGGGCGGTCGCCTTGACGCCTCGGCTGAGCAGCGCCGGGCCCGCGACGCTGCGCGGCCCGCTCGGCCGCCGCGGCGTCCTCGGCCGCCGGCCTCCTCGGGCGAGCGGAGGACCGTCGCGAACAGGAAGAACCCGAGGCCGGCCGTCAGGAACAGGTCGCCGATCGAGGCGACGTTGCGGACGAACGGGATCGGGATCGGGAGGATGTCGCCGAGCGGTCCGGCGCTGGAGCAGGAAGTCGCGCGTTCAGCGCGTCGCTTGTCGAGGATCGAGTGGAACGACGAGAGAGATCGTGTCGGGATCGAAGCCGGCGGCGACGAGGCTCGGCCGCCAGATCGGCATGTGGCCGCCGTTCACGAGCGACCGCGATCGTGTTCAGCAGGATGCCGATGAACGCCAGGCTCAGGCCCGGCTGCGTCCGGTTGACCCAGAGGCCGACGAGCAGGAGCCCGAACGACAGGGCGAACAGCGGCAGCCGGAGGGTCTCGGCGAGCTGGATCCCGGCCCCGATCGCCCACTCCGTCGCGAACCGGATGATGACGGCGAGGAAGAGGAGCGCGACCCAGCGCAGCCGGACCTGGGCGAGGTTCGTGATGTGGCCGCCGACGAGCAGGCCGATGACAGGCCGGCGACGATGCCGCCGATCAGCATCGGCGCTCAGGCCCCCGGGTCAGCCGCGGTCACGCCCCCGACTCGCCGCGCCGTCGCGGTCGTCGTCGGGACGGCGCCGGGCTCGCCCCGGTCAGACCCGCTCGACGGGCGCCGAATCCGGGACGCGTCGCCGCCTGTGACATCCGAGTCGCCGCCTGCGCGATGAGCGGGATCGGTCGCGGCCTCGATGCGGCGGCCCGGGTCCTGGACGCCGTCGACCCACGTGGTCCGGACGAAGGCGTCGACCACCGCGGGGTCGAACTGGATCCCGGCGAACTTGCGGAGCTCGGCGAGCGCCTGCTCCGGCGTCAGCGGCGTCATCCGATATGGCCGCTGGGCCGTCATCGCCTCGAACGCGTCGGCGACGTGGAGGATCCGGGCGAGCTTCGGGATCTCGTCGCCGATCAGGCGGTCCGGATAGCCCGAGCCGTTGTACCACTCGTGGTGGTGCCGAATGATCGGCAGCTCCGGCGCCAGCTTCGTGACCGGCGCGATGATCTCGGCGCCGAGCACCGGATGGGCGTTCATGACCATCCGCTCCTCGCGGGTCAGCCGCTCCTGCTTGAGGAGGACGCGGTCCGGCACGCCGATCTTGCCGACGTCGTGAAGCAGCCCGCCCCACTCCAGGGCCTCCAGCTCCGGCTCCGAGACGTGCATCTCGCGCCCGATGTCGACGGCGATCTGCTTCACCCGCTGGCTGTGCTTGCTCGTGAACGGATCGCGCTTGTCGACGGCCCCAGCCAACGCCCCGATGGTCTGCGTGAACATCTCGCGCATCTCGACGAAACGGTTGTGCGCCACCCGCGTCGTGTAGAGCGGCAGGGCGAAAAGCAGGGTCGCCCACCACGCGCCCGACGAGCTAGTAGACCTGTGCCATGAGCCACGCCAAGGGGAGTCAAGGCGAGCAGATTTGTCGCGAAACCCTCGAGCGTCGCCGACTGCCACGACTCGGAAGGGCTGCCTGGTCCGGAGCGCAACCACCATGGCCGTCGATCGCGACGTTCAGGACGAACAGACCCAGCGCCCCGACCATCGTTGCGACGAAGCTCACGAGCCGGGACTCGATGGCAGTTCCCGCGTACGAGCTCCGTCAGTACGAGCCCGCCAACGAGCGCCGGGAGCACCATGCCAGCGTGGTTGGCCGCGGTCCCGTACCAAGGAACCCGCCGCGAAGCTCGCGGAGCTCGGTCGTTCCGATAAGGCGACCCAGCCAGCCGCGACCGGTCCGCCAAGGGCCATCGCCGCGAGATCGGAGCGATCGAGACGCGACACGAATGTCCCGCGGGGCATCCGCACGGGAAGGGCGCCAGCAAACAGGGTGATCAGCGTCCAGAAGGCAAGCCCGAGCAAGACGTTGATGTCGGACGGATGCTGCCTGGTCGATCGAGATCTGCGTGCGCATGCCGAGAGCGAATTCCGGATTGCCGGCTGTCCCTGAGCAAACAGAAAGCTCGTGAGCAGCAGCGCAATTGCGCTGAGGCTCACGAGCCCTGTCGATGTAGAGCTTTAGGGACCTGGACATCGGTGCCCCGTACGTTCGCCGGCGACGAGACTCTAATCCCTCCGAGTCTCCGATCGGTACTAGACCAAACGTACTAGAAGCCCTTGAGCGACGCTCCTCCGGCGACTGCCATGGCGGCGATCGCGCCAACGACGGTGACGAGCCGGATGACTCGATCTCTTCATCGATCGATCCTCCGACTTCCTAGAAGCCCTTGTTGCCTGACTGGGGCTCCACGCTCGTTCCTCCTTCGGCGGCCTTCGTGTCCGTAAGACACGAAAACCGACCTGACACATTGGTCGGTCGGTTGCACTACTCGCTCAGCTCCACCCTAAGTGCCCATTTCAGGTGGAGCGTCTGCGCGTCCGAGCGTCTTAACTTTGCTTCCTAGTACCTCCGTACTGGGAAGTGGGCCGGACTATAGGGAGCCCGCAGTTAACCGGTCAATACGTCAATCTACTTATCTATCGACGAGCGACGCGAGCGAGCGGCGGCGCTCGACTCCGAGCTCGTCCCGCAGGTACCGCGGCGTAGTGCGCGTATTGCTCCGCTGCAGCGGCATGCGCGCCCGTCGCCCGATACAGGCGCAGCAGCGCCAGCTCGAGACTCTCGAGGTCGGGTCGATGATCAAGTGCCCGCCTAGCCAGTTCGATTGCGCGATCGTGATGGCCGTTTGCGATATCGCGAGTCACAGCAGCCTCGATTACCCGGAGGTACGCGACGTGCAGTGATGTCCGAAACGGGACGGCCCACTCCTCGTACGCGAAGTCGAGCGCAAACCTCCCGAGTATAGCTCGCTCAGAGCATCAACGTCCTCGGGCGCGGGATCCGGGCCGATGCGCATCGATGAGTTCGCGACACGCTTGACTCCGGAGTCGAGATCAGCTCTGGATCCAGCCAAAGCACATCCGAACCGTGTGGACATACCCAGCTGACACATCCTCCTTGTACGTGGCTCGAAAACGCGACGAAGGAAGTAGACGGTCTGATTCAGGGAGTTCACCGCAACGTCGGGACCCAGGTCGGGCCAGAGGGCGTCGATGACCTCGTCTCGCGTCGCCGAGAACCTTGGTCGCGTCAGGAGGAAGCACAGCATCGCCAGGACCTTGCGCCGAAGGTCCGTGCCCGGAATTACCGAAGGACCGACATGGATCTCAATTCGGCCTTGGTCTTCGATGTTCACCTTCGCCGCAAGGCGTCGGGCCAGCCCACGACCCAGCGACGAATCCGTGCGCGACTTCTTCGAATTGCGTGCCACCGATCGGAGCAACGGAATATCACGATGGTCTCCGATGCGATCAAGATCCTCGCGGCCGGCACCCGATTTGGACTGTGTTCATCTGCCGCTGCCCGCCGGATGCTGTCGCGCCACCGATCATGTCGGACCTCGGCCTCGCCGGAGATGATTTCGAGAGATGGACCATCGAGATCCCGCAATCTCTCAATCAGAACCTCTGCGACAAGACTTAGGTAAACGGAACCCTGTCGCGCAACGCGTCGAAGTCCCGAGTTGATGTCCTCGGACACCGCTGCTAGCAGGACTTGGCAGTACTCGCTCCAAAGCTTTGCCCCTGGCGATCCGCGAACGAGATCGCGGCTAGTACGCGATCTCGCGCATCCGATGAAGCGCTCGCCACCGCGATGTGGGCTCGAAGCGCGAGATAGCGACTTACGTGCCCTGGCTCTTGAGTCGGTATCGACGGACGACTGGTTGGCAGGAGCTTTTGAGCCGGACTACATCGCCGGTCCTCAAGGCGAGCTGCACGCGAGAGAGTAGTGACTGCGCCATTAGGGACGGATTGAGAGTGGCTGACGCGCCCTCGTCGATTAGGGAACGCGCAGCTGACTCATCGCCATAGGCCAATTCGATCTCAGCAGCCTCGATCAACCACTCGAAGCGTGAGGCACTGGTGGATCGCTCCGCGGCGGACAACACCATTTCTCGGGCCTCGTCGAGGCGGCCCAGATGCGCGGTTGCCCAAGCCTGTGCGAGTTCAGCCGCCAGGGTCTCCCAGCCTGCCGATCCGCGAGCGAATGCCGTGAGCGCCTCTCCCGCTTCTCGGAGGACGTCAATCGCAGCCCCTTGCGCCCGACGCATCAGCGCCGTGTTGAGGAGGCTCACGCCCTCATAGTGACTATGACCTCGTTGGCGATTCCGTTGCGTCAGGCCTGTGAGTGTCGCAATGCCTTCGTCGATATCGCCTTCCAGAGTCACATCGAGGATCTGCCAAGTTGCCGCGCCGACATCCCGAAGCACAGGCGTCTGCGCTGAGCTCGCCAGTCTCGCAGCCAGTGCGCTGGCTGGTTCTAGTTCGCCAGCCGCGAAGTAGGTGCCCAATAGGTTTCCGTTGGCCGCGTCTGAATGCCCGTCGATCGCAACCGCGCGTTTCGCGTGATCGACGGCTGCTCGCACGTCGGCAATGCTTGCGGCCAAGCGAGAGCGCACAATCTCAAATGCTGCGCTCTCTGCGCTCGATGGAAATCGAGCGACATACTCGGCTGCTAGTGCGGTGTCGCCCGTCGCGACGATGTTCTCGATCGACGCCTCGAGAACTCGGCGAAGGTCGACTGAGATCGCTCGATGCTGCGTAGTGGAAGCAGGCAATGCGCCAGTCGCGCGACTCGGCCCAGGTGGCGACGCTCGCTGTGATATGTCGCTAGTGCGTCGTCGCCGACCTCTCGCCGCAGGCGAGCCTCGAGGAATTCGCGAACAAGAGGGTGGTAGCGGTGGCCGCGCCGCTTCCGTTCAGCCCTACCGGAGAGCAGTCCGAGCGCTCGGACTCGGCGATAAAATCGCGATCCGCCCGAGATGTCAAGGCCCGTGACCATCGCGGCCTCCTCAGGCTCGACCGCCTGCAGGATGGCGGTGCGCATCAAGAACTCTTGATGCTCGGCTGGCAGCTCGCCAATGACCTCCTCGGCGAGGTAGTCGTACAGCTCCGAGTGAGCGCCCGACAGACCTCTGAACGAATGCCCTCGTTTCCGACGCCGTGCGATCGCGCAATGCCGCCTGGACCAGGTACAAGCGACGCCGCCCAGCCTTCGGTTCGAGCCGAGAGATCTGCCACGACGTCCGGCTCAAGCGCGCGTCCGTACGTCTCCTTGAAGAGCGTCTCAGTCTCGGTTTCAGAGAAGCGCAGATCGGCCGTCGTGAGTTCAGCGAGCTCGCCGCGGGCCCGGAGGCGCGCTACCGGCACCGCAGGCGTCGCCGACTGGAGAAGATGACGGTCAGGCGCTCGGGCGCGCTGACGACGAGTTCGCGAGCAATCGAGCTTGATATCGGGAACGTCATCCGCAACGTGGAAGTCGTCGAGGATCAGCATCGCCGCCGTCGGGGGCGATCGTCGGCAGCTCCTGAAGGAATGCCTCGACCACCTCATCACGTGTCGTGCCGCCGGGCCGGTCCTTCGAGCATGGCACTCGTTCGCGGCGCGAATGTCGGATCCTGCTCGCGACCCGAGGCCACCAGATGGGACATGAAGGAGACCCAATCGCGATCCTCCTCGTCCATTCGATACCACAGGGTCCGGAGGCGTGTGCGACGCGAGAAGTCGGCCAGCAGTGTTGTCTTGCCGTATCCGGCGTCGGCGATGACAAACACGACACGGTTATGGATCTTGACGTCCAGCCAGTCGAGCAGGCGGTGGCGCGCCAGCGTCTCATCGTGAAGCGGCGGACGCCGGACTTTGCCAAGCTGGATCGGATAACCGCTCACACCGTCGCGCGAAGCCCCTCCGACGAGTGCCGGCGTAGCGATCGCCGTTCGGCCCGGACCGACGGCGCGCGACGCGTACGGCTCCGCATTGACGGAATGGTCCGCGGCAGTCTGATCGGGCGGCGCGAACGATACGGACCGCTCGCTCGGCGTGTCAATCATGGCGAACTGGTCGGGCCGGGCCATGGTCCCAATACTGCCCGGAAGGGCTCACCTGCCGATTAGCTGCGCACCCTCGGCCTGAGGGCTACCGCGCGGGTTCAGCCTTCGTATTCGAAGCCGATCTTGACCTCGACGCGGTACTCGACGATCTCGCCGTCCTCGACGACCGCGCTCGACTTCACGACGTCGACGGTCTGGATGTTGCGGACGGTCTTCGACGCGGTCGCGACCGCCACCCGGGCGGCGTCGCTCCAGGACTTCGGGCTCTTGCCGACCATCTCCCGAATGATGATGACGCCCACCGTTCCACCTCCTGTGCCTCGTCTGGGGCAAGAAGTCTAGGGCGCGCCAAGTGTCTCTATTCATCCCGTTGATGATTCCAGGACAGATGAGCACGGCCGCTGCGCAGAAGCGACGGGATCCGCGTCAACTCGACTGTGGCGACGCTCGGGTATTCGGATCCTATTCGTGCCATTGATAACCCGCGGCGCCCGTTGAATCGATGAGGCCGGCCCAGAGTCGGACCGGCCTCCAAGTACGCGTTCAGTCCGGCCGATCAGGCGTTGGCAGTCTCGCTGACCGTTCCGGCCCGGACCTTGTCGAAGCATGAGCTGCAATAGACCGGGCGATCGTTCCGCGGCGCGAATGGCACCATCGCCTGGCCCCCGCAACTGCCACAAATCGCGGCGTGGAACTCCCTCGGTCCGCCGGCAGTTCGGGCGCGCTTTGCGACCGCCCGGCAGGCTGGACAACGTTGTGGGTCGTTCAACAGACCCTTGCTATGGAAAAAGGCCTGCTCGCCGCTGGAGAAGACGAATTCCTCCGAGCAATCGCGACAGGTCAGCGCTCGATCCTCGTACACCCTCTCCCGAACCTCCTGTTCGTGCGCTGTGGCGGCTAGAGTCCCGGCCCCCGGAGCGAACTCCCGAGCGTCGATGCCGCAACAGGAGGGCAGTGCGCACGATCGACCTTGTCGGGGCCCGGCCCGAGACTATTGCGGGCAGAATACTTGTGCCGTCAAGCCGATGTTGGCCGGAGATTCGCACCGCCTCGGCGATTTCCGGGCGAATCTCGCGTGTTCGTGCTCCGGGCGATCCCGCGGCCGCGCAGAGCGGTGCGGGCGTGCACCGCGAATGGCTCCTCCGACCGGGAGACGCCAACGCCACGGGCGGCCGAACGGAACCGACGGTCCCGCGGCGGCGTCGGGGGCGGCATGCCGAACTTCCGCCTGCCCCTCACCGTCTTATCGGTCGCCGTCATTGCCGCCGCCTGCGGCTCCGCCGGTTCCGCGTCCCCGCCCGCGTCGAGCCCGCCGAGCCCTCCACCGACGACCGGTGGTGTCGACCATCCGACCGGCGCGACCGATGTCGTGCTCCAGCTCGAGGAGGGCGGCGGCTTCGTCCCGATCGAGTTCCTCGCCGGCCAGGCGCCGCAGTTCACGCTCTACGGCGACGGACGCATCGTGTTCCAGCCCGCCGTCACCACGTTCCCGGAGCCAGGTCCCGACGGGGTGATCCGCAACACTTCCTGGCGGACCGCCCAGCTCGACGCGGCCCAGATCGATGAGCTCCTCACGTTCGCGCTCGGCCAGGGCGGCCTCGGCGCCGCACGCGACAACTATGGCAACGACATGGTCGCCGACGCTTCGACGTCGATCTTCACGGTCAATGCCGGCGGCCTGAACAAGACGGTGTCGGTCTACGCCCTCGGCCTCGAGGACGACCAGAACGCGGCCGACCTGATCCCACGGCGAGCCTTCAAGGCGCTGGCGGACCGGCTGCGCGACTTCGACCGGGGCGGCACGATTGCGACCGACGTCTACCTTCCCGACAGCTTCCGGGCGGTCCTCGTCGAGCGCGAGGGCGATCCGGGGGCCAAGCCGACGCCCTGGCCGTGGCCACACCTCAACATGTCCGATTTCAAGTCCAATGTGAACGGCGCCGGGGCCACGCAGTTCCCGCACCGGACGATCACCGCGGTGGAAGTCCAGGACCTCGGGCTCGGCGACGTCCCTGGCGGCGCACAGGGCGTCACCCTCACCGGGCCCGACAGCAAGCTCTACACGCTGATCCTTCGGCCGCTGCTGCTCCACGAGGCCGAATAGCGGCGGCGCGTTGGCGGAGGCCACCGCCCCCCAGCCTTAGCCGGCCTCCGCGTAGCGCTCGCCGGCGTACGACACGAACCGCGTCTGGCGCTTCTTGAAGTAGAGCTGGATCTCCCCGGTCGGGCCGTTGCGGTGCTTGGCGAGCTTCAGGTTGATGACCTCGCCGTCGGCGTCCTGGTCCTCGTTCGCATGCTCCTTGTCGCGCCACAGGAACAACACGAGGTCCGCGTCCTGCTCGATTGCGCCCGACTCGCGGAGGTCCGACAGCCGCGGCTCCTTCGACTCGCGCATCTCCGGCTGGCGGGACAGCTGGCGACAGCGCGATGACCGGCACGCTCAGTTCGCGGGCCAGCGCCTTCAGGCCGCGCGAGATCTCCGAGACCTCCTGGACACGGTTCGCGTCCCGGCTCGTCGTCGTCGCCTGCATGAGCTGCAGGTAGTCGACGATCACGAGATCGAGGCCGGACTCCGCCTGGAGCCGGCGGGCCTTCGTCCGAAGCTCCATCGTGCTGATGTTCGGCGTGTCGTCGATGAACATCGGCGCTTCCGAGAGGGCATTCATTGCCGGCGCGATCCGGGCGAAGTCCAGCTCCTCGAGGAAGCCGGTCCGGAGTCGCTGGCTGTCGATGTTCGCCACGCTCGACAGGAGCCGAAGGACGAGCTGCTCCTTGCTCATCTCGAGGCTGAACACGCCGACGTTCTTCTTCTCACGAACGGCGGCGTGCTCCGCGATGTTGAGCGCGAAGCTCGTCTTTCCGACGGACGGCCGGGCCGCAACGATGATGAGGTCGCTCTTCTGGAGGCCGGTCGTGAGCGCGTCGAGGTCCGTGAAGCCCGACCGGACGCCGTTGATCTCGCCGCGGTGGGCGTGGAGGTAGTCGAGCCGGTCGTACGCCTGGTGCAGCAGTGAATCGAGCTTCGTGAAGCCGGCCTCGACGCGCTTCTGGCTGACGGCGAAGAGCTCCGCCTCGGCTCGATCGATCGCCTCCTGGACCTCGGCCGGGTCCTCGTAGCCGATGCCGGCGATCCGGCCGGCCGCCCCGATGAGGTTCCGCAGGACGGCCTTGCGCTCGACGATCCGGGCGTACTGGACGGCATGGACCGCTGTCGGGGTCGAATTCGACAGGCTCGACAGGTAGGCCCGTCCGCCGACGGCTTCAAGCTGGTCGCTCCGCTCGAGGGTCTCCGAAACCGTGACGATGTCGATCGGTTCGCGTCGCTCGAAGAGCTCGAGGACCGCCCCGTAGATCGTCCCGTTCGCCTGGCGGTAGAAGTCCGCGGCGCGCAGGAACTCCGCGACCTCGACGACGGCGTCGCGGTCGATGAGAATTGCGCCGAGCACGGACTGCTCGGCCTCGAGACTCTGCGGCGGCAGGCGATCGATCATGCGCTCCCGAATTGACGGCGGTCTGTGACAGCTCCAGTGTCATCGACAGCGCCGCCGCCCGATAGCCGCTTCTCCACGAACTCCGTCCACGACTTTCACCAGCCCGGCGAAACCTGTGGAAACCCTGTGGATGCTTGTGGATGCCCGACCTCGGCTCAGCCCGATTTGCAATCGGCGCGGGATGGCGGTTCAGGCCAAGGCGGCGTCGAGCACCCGCAGCGAGCGCACTATCGCCGCGTGAGCGAGGGAGCGGAGGCGCCAACGCGGGCCTGGGCCGTCAGGCCGGCCAGCCGTCAGTCGAGCCGCCGAATCACCCCGATCAATTTGCCCTGAATCCGAACGTCGTCGTAGAACTGCGGCGGGTACTTGTCAGGTTGGCGGGCTGGAGTCGGATCCGGTCCTTCTCCTTGAAGAACCGCTTCAGGGTGACCGCGTTCTCCTCGACCTGGGCCACGACGATGTCGCCGTTGCGAGCCGTCGACTGCGGTCGGATGAGGACGAAGTCGCCGTCGGCGATGTGGGCCTCGATCATCGAGTCGCCGCGGACCTTCAGGACGTAGGCGTCCCCCGACGGCGCCAGCATGTCCGGGACGCCGATCGTCTCGGACGCGTCCTGGTAGGCCTCGATCGGACCGCCGGCGGCGATCTCGCCGATGACCGGCAGCATGTGCGCCTCCATCGTGGCCGACTGCGGGACGAGCTCCGCCGGCGAGACCGAGGCGAAGGGCCGCGTACGGCGTCAGGCGGATCGCCCGCGACTGCGCGGCACCCCGCTCGAGATAGCCCTCGCGCTCGAGGATCAGGAGGTGGTGGTGAACGGCCGACGTCGAGGCCAAGCCAACAGCCTTCGCGATCTCACGGACCGATGGCGGGAAGCCGCGGGCGCGCAGCGTCGCGGCGATGAAGTCGAGGATCTTGACCTTCCGATCCGCGTCGTGTTTGGTCACTCACGCCTCCTTGTGTGTGCATGATACCGAACGGACGTTCGATGTCAAGGCGAGTGCCAGGGTGGCGGGCATCGAACACTGGTAGACTCGGCGACCCCGGGCTCGGTTCGGATGGCCGACCCCTGCGGGCTGGGACCGAGGTCGTTCAACCGACGATGGCGCGCGACGGATCGAACAAGGGCGACGGGAAGTCGACGCCGGCGAGGCTCCGGCGCGCTCGGGCGAGCGCTCGGGCATCATGGCGTTCCTGCCGCTCGCCAGCCGAGCGCCCATCTACGCCCGATTGATGTTCGCCCTCGTCGCTGACGAGCGCATGCCGGCGGCGCGGAAGGCGCTCCTCGCGGGGGCCGCAGGGTACCTGGTCGTCGGGCGCGACCTGATCCCGGACCAGGTCCCGATCCTCGGCGGGCTCGACGACCTCGTCGTCGTCGTTCTCGCCGTCGACCTCTTCCTCGACGGCGTCCCGGACGCGCTGCTCTCGGAGAAGCTCGTCGAGCTCGGCATCGACCGAGTCCGCCTTCGACGACGACATGGCCCGCGATCCGCCGACTCACGCCGGGACCGGTCCGCAAGACGCATCCGCCGCATCCCTGGGCTCATCGCCCAAGCCGGCGAGGCCATCGACAACAGCGGCATCGGACCCAGGGTCCGGGCCTGGATTTCCAAGGAGGAATTCGATCGCGTGAAGGTGATCCTGACGCAGGACGTGCCGAAGCTCGGCAAGAGTGGCGAGATGAAGTCGGTGGCCGACGGCTACGCGACGAACTTCCTGATCCGCCAGAACCTCGCCGTGCCCGCGGCCGGAGGCGCCTACCGCGCGTGGCAGCACGACATCGCCAGTCGCGAGGACAAGCGCAAGCGTGAGCGCGAGGAAGCCGACATCGCGGCGACACGGATCGCCTCGACGACGCTGACGATGGGCGTCAAGGTCGGCGAAGGCGGCAAGCTCTTCGGGTCGATCACGGCGAAGGACATCGCCGACGCCCTCGGGCGTCGCGGGATCACCGTCGACCGCCACAAGATCGATCTCGAGGAGCCGCTCAAGTCGCTCGGGACCTACAAGGTCGCGATCAAGGTGCTGAGCGGGCTGGCGCCGGAAGTGACGGTCGTCGTCGAACCGAAGGGCTAGTCGCGCTCCTCGCCGTTCGCGGCTCCTCCTCCCCGCCGCGTCGGCGCTGAACCCTGCCATATGTCGCCTCCATGAACTTTAAGCAGGTTTCGTAAGCGATTTGTGCCCGCCGACACCTCGAAAGAACCTCCCAGTAGCCGCCCGCAGACTAACGGCGACGTCCAGCCGCGTCCACTCGCGGGTGGTAGGCGGCCTAGGGTTCACCACACGGACTTTTGGCAGGGTTCCTGGCAGGGAATGGGGCGGACTGGCCGGACGCGCGATGATGGCGGGATGGAGCCGCGGACGATCCTCCACGTCGATCTCGACGCGTTCTTCGCGGCGGTCGAGCAGCGCGACCGGCCGGAGCTGATCGGCAAGCCGGTCATCGTCGGGGGCGGCGGGCCGAGCGAGCGGGGCGTCGTCAGCACCGCGAGCTACGAGGCGCGCGCCTTCGGCGTCCACTCGGCGATGCCCCTCCGCCAGGCCGGCCGGCTCTGCCCCAACGGTATCTTCCTGCCGGTCGACGGCGCCAAGTACCAGGCCGTCAGCGTCGAGGTCATGGCGATCCTCCGTCGGTTCACGCCGCTCGTCGAGCCGATCTCGATCGATGAGGCATTCCTCGACGTCACCGGATCGCGAGTCCTGTTCGGCGACGGGGAGACGATCGGGCGGCTGATCAAGGAGGCCGTCCGCGACGAGGTCGGGCTGACGACGTCGGTCGGCGTCGCACGGACGAAGCTCGTCGCCAAGATCGCATCGGACCTCCGCAAGCCCGACGGCCTGGTCGTCGTTCCGCCGGGCGACGGAGGCGGCGTTCCTCGCGCCGCTGGCGATCACTCGGCTCTGGGGCGTCGGGGCGAAGTCCGCGGCCGTGCTTCGCGAGTACGGCGTCCGGACGATCGGCGACCTCGCGGCGCTCCCGGAGGACCTCCTCGACCGTCGATTCGGCAAGCTCGGGGCGATCCCTCGGCGATCGGGCGCGGGGCCTCGACGCGGATACGGTCGGCGACCGCGACGCCGCCAAGTCGATCAGTCACGAGCACACGTTCGACGTCGACACGTCGGACCGGGAGGTGATCGAGCGGACGCTCCTGGGGATGGCCGAGGGCGTCGCCGGGCGGCTGCGCGACTCCGGCGTCAAGGCATCGACCGTGACCGTCAAGATTCGCGACTCGTCGTTCCGGACGATCACCCGGCAGCGGACGCTGACGGAGCCGACCGATATGACCGAGCCGATCTTCCGAACGGCGCATGGAGCTCGCCCGGCCGGAGGTTCGCGGCCTCCGAATCCGACTGCTCGGCGTCGGCGCGTCGGGACTGGGCGAACGGGACCAGCTGGCGCTGTTCGCCGACGATGACCCTCGCCGCCGGCGCGTCGTCGAGGCAGCCGATGACGTCCGCCACCGCTTCGGCGAGCGGGCGATCACGCGGGCACGGCTCGTCGGGTCGCGGCTGCCGGCGCCGTTCGAACGCGATCCGATGACGGCCGCTGGAAGCTCGCTCGCCCCGGCAGGCGCGCAGAGGCCGACGACGAAACGCCGAGCCCGGACGCAGAGTCGTGGGTCGGACGACGCATCGTGACAGCCAAGGTGACACGGCAGCCAGAGACTCTGTGCCCGTCGACCTCTTGACATCGAACACCTGTTCGATCTAGATGTCGTCAGAACAGAACAGACGTTCTGTCGCCGCTGTGCCCCGCCGACGGACAGATGCACAAGCCCCGCCGGAAGGAGCCATGTCCATGGCGATGATCCGAGTCGAGCCGGTCCAGGTCCGCGTGCGGACGGGCTGGCTCGATGGAAGCCCACGAGAGATCACCTGGGGCGACGAGCGTCTGCCCGTTACCCGGCTCGCGGCCGTCCGCGAGGAAGCCGCCGCATACCCGGTGATTACCGGGCCGAGGACGCTGTTCGAGGTCGAGACGCCTCGGGCTCGTCTTGCGCTGACCTACCAGCATCGGTCACGCCGCTGGACGATCACGGCCCTCGACGAGGAGCGTCGACCAGCGGCCTGATCTGGGGGCCTGGCGAGCGCCTCTCCCGCTTGCCAGTGTTCGGAACACGGGGCGGGTGCGCCGGTACCGCATCCGCCCCGTTCCCGACCGGTCGTGGAAACGATGCCTCCGCCGCTACGCGGTCGCAACCTACAATCGGTCCATGCCAGATGACGCCCGGTCTCAAACGATCGTTTGCCGACCTGACGCTCGGCGCGTTTGTCGGTCGTCTCGCCTCCGCGGACCGGTGCCGGGAGGCGGCAGCGCATCGGCGGTCGCGGGTTCCCTCGGCGCCGCGCTCGTCGCGATGGTCGCCTCGCTGTCCCAGGGTCGGCCGAAATACGCGGACGCACGCGGCCCTGCACCAGCGGGCGATCGACGTCGGCCAGCGGCTTTCGCGGCGGTTCCTGGAGCTGGCCGACGCGGATGCCGCGGCCTATGCCCGGTTCTCCGCCGCAGCGAAGCTTCCACGAGACACCGACGAGGAACGATCGGCGCGCTCGATCGCGCTGGCGGCGGCCGCACGAACCGCATCCGAGGTCCCGATCGCGACGGTCGAGGCCTGCCTCGAGCTCGTCATCACGGCAGAGGCCCTGGCCGGCCGGAGCAACGTCAACGCCTCGAGCGACCTGAACGTCGCGGCCCATGCTCGGCGAAGCGGCGGCTCGCGGAGCGGCCGAGAACGTCCTCGTCAACCTGCCCGCGGTCGGCGACGAGGAGTTCAGCGGCGAGGCGACCGCCCAGGTCATGGACTGCTGGACGACGATTGCGACCCTTGCCGCCGAGACGCATCAGGCGGTCCGCAGCGGCTCCCCACGCGATCCCCTGCCCGTGTGAGGGCCCGACCGGTGGAGCAAGGGGGAGCGCGGCTGCTCCTCGGAGGGCCGATCGCCGCCGAGATCCGCCAGGCGGTCGCCGAGGACGTCGAGACGTTCCGTGCCGCCCAGGGCAGACCGCCGGGCCTTGCCGTGGTCATCGTCGGCCGCGACGCACCGTCGATGGTCTATCTCCAGCAGATCCTCCGCGAGCTGCGAGAAGGCCGGCAT
This sequence comes from uncultured Chloroflexia bacterium, assembly GCA_963720315.1. Taxonomy (GTDB): domain Bacteria; phylum Chloroflexota; class Limnocylindria; order Limnocylindrales; family CSP1-4; genus CF-46. The sequence goes on along the minus strand of CAVRFC010000005.1, from coordinate 210,250 downwards.
CGATGGCCGTCTCGTCGAGATCGACGGCGAAGCGACCGAGAAGCGCGTGACCGAGGGCCGATCGCAGCCCTCAACGCAGACCCGAGCGTCGACGGAATCATCGTCCAGATGCCGCTCCCGCCCTCGATCCGGCTCCGGGCAGTGGTTGAAGTCATCGATCCGGCGAAGGACATCGACGGGATCCACCCGCTGAACGCCGGGCTCCTCCGCCTCGGCTACGACGGCTTCCTGCCGGCGACGGCCCACGCCGCCGTCGAGATCCTCCGCCGGTCCGGGATCGAGATCGAGGGGCGCCGGGCGACAGTGATCGGCCGATCGGCCGTCGTGGGCATGCCCGCCGCCTTCCTGCTGGTCCGCGAGAACGCGACCGTCACGGTCTGCCACACGCGGACCCGCGACCTCCGCCGCCACGTCAAGGACGCGGAGATCCTCGTCGTCGCGGCCGGCCACCCGGGCCTCGTGACCGGGCCGATGCTTCGTCGGGGCGCGGTCGTCGTGGATGTCGGGATCAACGTCGTCGATGACACGATCGTCGGCGACGTCGACTTCGAATCGGCCAGCAAGGTCGCCTCGGCGATCACGCCGGTCCCGGGCGGCGTCGGGCCGCTCACGAACGCACTGCTGCTGGCCCACCTTGTCCGGGCGGCCCAGGCGCAGGCGCCTCAGCCATCGGCCGGGGACCTCACGTCCCGCGACGAGTCCAGCGGCCGGGCAGGCGAACCCAGCCCCACCGCCAGCCGGGGCATTCGATGAGCTTTCCCGTCCGATCTCGAGATCGCCCGGTCCGTCACGCCCCGCCCGATCGTCGACGTCGCCAACGACCTCGGCCTCCGAGACGAAGAGATCGAGCCGTACGGCCGGACGAAGGCCAAGGTCACGCTCGACGCGATCCGGCGACTCGAGGCCGAGCGCCCACGCGGCAAGTACGTCGTCGTCACGGCGATCACCCCGACGCCGCTCGGCGAGGGCAAGTCGACGACGACCGTCGGCCTCGCCCAGGGCTTGAACCTGATCGGGCACAGGGCGGCCGTCTGCATCCGCCAGCCATCCCTCGGCCCGGTCTTCGGGATCAAGGGCGGCGCCGCGGGCGGCGGCTACAGCCAGGTCATCCCGATGGAGGACTTCAACCTCCACCTGACCGGCGACGTCCACGCGATCGGCGCGGCCCACAACCTTGCGGCCGCGTTCCTCGACAACAGCCTCCATCACAAGCAATCCCCTCCGGATCGACCCGTTCTCGATCCTCTGGCCGCGGGTCGTCGACATCAGCGACCGTGCGGTTCGACGGGCGGTCATCGGCCTCGGCGGCAAGGAGAACGGCGTCCCGCGCGAGACCGAATGGATCATCACCGTCGGCTCAGAGGTGATGGCCGTCCTCGCTCTCGCAACCGACCTCCACGACCTGCGGGCGCGGCTCGGGCGGATCGTCCTCGCCACGACCACCGACGGCAAGCCGGTGACCTGCGAGGACCTCGGCGTCGCGGGCTCGATGACGGTCCTCCTCGTCGACGCGATCAAGCCGAACCTGCTCCAGACGCTCGAGGGTGGGCCGGCGTTCGTCCACTGCGGGCCATTCGCCAACATCGCCCACGGCAACAACTCGATCATCGCCGACCGGCTCGCGCTGGCCACGAATGAGATCGTCTGCACCGAGGCGGGCTTCGGCGCGGACATGGGCGCCGAGAAGTTCTTCGACATCAAGTGCCGCGCGTCGGGCCTGGCGCCCGACGCGGCCGTCGTCGTGGCCACGGTTCGGGCGCTGAAGATGCACGGCGGCGTCGGGCAAGATCGTCGCCGGCAAGCCGCTCGACCCGGCGCTCCTCGAAGAGAACGTCGAGGCGGTCCGCGCCGGCGCCGGCAACCTCGCCAAGCAGATCGAGAATGTCCGCCTCTTCGGCGTCCCGGCCGTCGTCGCGATCAACTCGTTCCCGACCGACACGCCTGGCGAGGTTGAGGCGATCCGCGAAGTTGCGCTCGCAGCCGGCGCGGCGGCGGCGGTCGTCGCCACCCACTTCACCGATGGCGGACGCGGGGCGGCCGACCTGGCCGAGGCGGTCTGGGCCGCCGCCTCGAGCGGCTCGCAGTTCAAGCTCCTCTACCCGGACGAGGCGCCCCTCGGCGAGAAGATCCTGACGATCGCGACGAAGGTCTACGGGGCCGACGGGATCGAGCTGCTGCCGCCGGCCAAGAAGGCGCTGAAGCTGTACGAGGACCTCGGTTTCGGGCATCTGCCGGTCTGCATGGCGAAGACCCAGTACTCGCTCAGCCACGACGCCAATCTCAAGGGCCGTCCCAGCGGTTTCACGGTCACGATCCGGGACATTCGCCTATCGGCCGGGGCGGGGTTCATCACGCCGCTCCTCGGCGAGATGCGGACGATGCCGGGACTGCCGTCACGTCCTGGCGGCGAGAAGATCGACATCGACGCCGACGGCAACATCGTCGGGCTGTTCTAGGGGAGGCTCGCCAGCCTCGCGGGCGCGGCTCGCGTCCGGGCGGAGTCGCCGCCGGGCGAAGAGGGCGACGCCCAGGAGAAGCGCGAGCGCAAGCCCCACGGTGCCCACCACGATCGGGCCACCGGCGTCCGCGGGGACGGCGGGAGATCCCGGCGCCGCATCCGGCGGGTCGGTCGCAGCCGCTCCTGGCGGGGCGATGCCGCCGAAGGTCGCGCGTCGCTTCCGCCAGTAGCGCATCGCCCTCCGGCGTGCCTAACTGACCGTGCGGATTGCACAATCCAGTCGACGGATCGCGGCCGCCGTCGGCGAGGAACGTGACCCAGATCCAGTTCGTGCCCGCCGGCGGAAGGCTTATGCCGCAGCTCGCCTCGCCGGTGAAGCTCTGGGCGGAGAGGTAGACGAGCGGGGCGGCACCCTTACCCGAGAACCACTGGGCCACGCGGACCGGCACGCCGCGAGCGTCGCTCGGGCCGGCCGTGCCGGCGAAGATCGCATAGTCGGCAGTCGCATATGCCGCCATCGGTTCAGGCTGCGCGCATGAACAGGCGAACGTCGGTCCAGCGGAAGTGAGCCATAGCGCCGTCGAGAGGAACGCAAGCGAGAGCAGGGACGCGAGGCGCCGCGCGTAACCGTGAATCGGGGCGGAAACCATGCGGATTACCTCGAGCGAGGGCTGTCGCCTCGCTGACGCGAGCCCGATCGGCGATGTTCCGCGCGGCTCAGCCGGGAAGGTCGGCCGTCGCGAGGGCGACGCACAGGGCAACGACCAGGCCCAGGCCGTGCACCGAGGACGAACGCGCCCCAGGCCAGGACGTCGACCGGCCCGAGCGCCTCCGGCTCGTGCGCGTGGTCGTCGTGACCGTGGTCTGCTCGCGTGGTCGCCGCTCCCGTGCGGCTCCGCGTCGGCATCGGCGGGGTGGTCGGGTCGTCGCTGTGCTCAGTCATGTTGCGGGCGTCACCTCCGGCGGCATTCTCCCACGTAGACTCGGCGGCGATGCGCCTTCCGCCTTCCGGCTCGTCGCCGACGTGAGCGACGCGAGCGACGTGAGCGATTTCACCGACACCCACCCTACGCCGAGCCGCCTCCCTCGACTCCGGCCTGATCGCGAGCCTTCGCGGGCTCGACGCCGACGGACGTCGTCTCTTTGCGAGTCGCGTCCTCCGGATGTTCGCGTACGGGTCGCTGGCCGTCGTGCTCGTCCTCTACCTCGCGTCGCTCGGGCTCGACGCCATCACGATCGGCGTGATCCTGACGCTCACTCTCATCGGCGACACGATCATTTCGCTGTGGTTGACGACGCGGGCCGACCGGATCGGGCGACGGCGGGTCCTGGTCGCGGGCTCGCTCCTGATGGTGGTCGCCGGCGTCGCGTTCGTCGCGACGAGCTCGGTGCCGCTCCTCATCCTCGCCGCCACCATCGGCGTCATCAGCCCGACCGGGAACGAGGTCGGGCCGTTCCTCGCGGTCGAGCAGGCCGCGCTCAGCCAGACGACGCCGGACGCCCGGCGCACGTCGGTCTTCGCCTGGTACAACCTCGCGGGCTACGTCGCGACGGCGGTCGGGGCCCTCGCGGCGGGGCTCGCGACCCAGGCGTTGCTGGCAGCCGGCTTCACCGACACCGACGCCTACCGGGCGATCCTGATCGCGTACGCCGCGCTGGGGCTGGCGATGGCGGCGATCTTCGCCCGGGTCAGTCCGGCCATCGAGGCGCCGCCGGCGACGGTCACGCCAGACGGGATCCGCCTGCGGCTGGGACTCGGACGCTCTCGCGGGATCGTGACCAGGCTATCGGCCCTGTTCGCCCTCGATGCCTTCGGCGGCGGCTTCGTCCCGCAGAGCCTGATGGCCTACTGGTTCCACCTGCAGTGGGGCGTCGAGCCCGCGGTCCTCGGGGCCGTGTTCTTCGGCGGCGAACCTGCTGGCGGCCGTGTCGTCGCTATCGCGCCGCCCGGATCGCGGCCCGGATCGGCCTGATCAACACGATGGTCTTCACCCACCTGCCGTCGAACATCCTGCTGATCCTCGTGCCGCTCATGCCGACGCTGCCGCTTGCGGTGGCGTGCCTCCTGCTCGCGCTACACGCTCAGCCAGATGGACGTGCCGACCCGGCAGTCGTACGTGATGGCGGTCGTCGAGCCGGGCGAGCGATCCGCGGCGGCGGGCGTGACCGGAATCGCCCGGACCACTGGGGCGGCCCTCTCGCCGGCCCTCTCGGCGCCGCTGGTCGCCAGCGCTCGGTCTCGCCGCGCTGCCGTTCTTCCTCGCCGGCGGCCTGAAGATCGTCTACGACCTCCTGCTCTACCGCGCGTTCCGCGCCGGCGCCGCCTGCGCCGCCGCGAGCCGCCGCCGAGCGCGACTGATCAGGCGACCTCCTCCTCGGCGCGGCCGGCATGAAGCCGCACCAGATGAACAGCAGCACGGCCAGGCGACCACGCCAGGACCGCGATCAGCAGGTCGAACCGCTGGAGGGCATGTCGCCGATGCGACCCAGTTCGCGCCGAGCTGCACCCCGGCGAAGACGAGAAGCAGTCGACACGGCAGCGCACCCGAGCGCCGTGAATAGACGATGAACGTCCAGCATGCGGCATCGTGGCCGATCCCGGCCGGGAACGACACGAACGACCGGACCATCGGGATGAGGCGGCCGAAGAACGCGGCCTGCGCGCCGTGCCTGGCGAAGAAGTGCGTCGGTCCAGCTCGATCTCGTGCGGGCGTGATCAGGAGGTACCTGCCCCAGCGCTCGAGGAACGGCCGGCCGCCCCAGTGCCCGATCGCATAGGCGATGAGCGAGCCGATCGTGTCCCCGATCGTGCGCCGCCAGCGTGACGAGGATCGATAGTTCCACGGCTGGCCGGTGAGCGGCTCGATGCTGGCTGCCCTGGTCCGACACGAGGAAGCCGGCGAACGGGCAGGACGAGCTCGGAGGGCATCGGCACGATCGACGCTTTCGATCGCCACCCACGAGCGCGACGCCGAGATAGCCGCACCTAAGGGAGTTGTAGATCTGGGATGACGATCTCACCGATGATCAGCGGCGACCGTGTCGAGGAAGTCGAACACGGCGGGCGAGCATAGCCGACTATCCTCCGATCGTGACCGAGCCCGATCGGCTCCACGCGGGACCGAGACCGATCGTCCTGACCGGCGCGGACCTGACGGTCGCCGGCGTCGAGGCGGTCGCCCGCCACGGAGCGACCGCCGACGCTCGACGACGACGCCCGGGCGCGGATGCAGGAATCCCGCGACGTCATCGAGCGACTCGTCGCCGCCGGCGAAGTCGTCTACGGCGTGACGACGGGATTCGGCGCGCTTGCGACCCGGTTCGTGGCGCCCGCCGACGCGCGACGGCTCCAGGAGAACCTCCTGATGAGCCACGCCGCCGGCGTCGGGGCGGCATTGCCGCGCGAGGTGGTCCGGGCGATGCTCCTGCTGCGGGCCAATACGCTGGCTCTCGGGCACAGCGGCTGCCGGCCGCTCCTCGTCGATCGATTGCTCGATTTCCTGAGACTGCGGCCTCCACCCCATCGTGCCGGAGCAGGGCTCCGTCGGCGCCTCCGGGGACCTCGCGCCGCTTGCCCACCTTGCCCTGCCGCTCATCGGCCGCGGGCGGGTCGAGCTCGCGGGCCACCCGCTGCCGGCGCTCGTCGCCCTGCGCGAGGTCGGGCTCGAACCGCTCGTCCTCGAGGCGAAGGAGGGCCTCGCGCTCCTGAACGGCACCCAGCTCATGAGCGCGATCGGCGCGCTCCTGCTCGCCGACGCGGATCGGCTGACACGGACGGCCAGCGTGGCGGCCGCTCTCAGCGTCGAGGCGCTCCTGGGCACGGACGTGGCCTTCGCCGCGCCCTACCAGCTCGCCCGCCCGCACCCCGGCCAGATCGCCGTCGCGGCCGAGCTGCGTCACCTGCTTCGGGACTCGACGCTCCAGGACCGCCACAAGGGCGACGCTCACAAGGTCCAGGACCCGTACTCGCTCCGCTGCGTGCCGCAGGTCCACGGCGCCGTTCGCGATGCGCTCGACTACCTCCGACGTGTCCTCGACATCGAGATGAACAGCGCGACCGACAACCCGCTCGTCTTTCCGGAGGGCGGCGTCGTCGACGAGGCGGCGATGGCCACCGGCGGCGGGCTCGTCATCAGCGGCGGGAACTTCCACGGCGAGCCGATCGCCCTCGCGCTCGACTTCGCCAAGATCGCCCTCGCGGAGCTCGGGTCGATCAGCGAGCGGCGGACGGCGCTCCTCCTGGACGAGCGCCTCAACGGCGGTCTGCCGGCCTTCCTCGCGCCGGCGAGCGGCCTCGATTCCGGGATGATGATCCTCCAGTACACGGCCGCCGCCCTCGCCTCCGAGAACAAGGTCCTCGCCCATCCGGCCTCGGTCGACTCGGTGCCGACGAGCGCGAACCAGGAGGACCACGTGTCGATGGGTCCGATCGCCGCCCGGCACGCCCGGTCGGTCCTCGAGCACGTCGAGCGGATCGTCGCGATCGAGCTGCTGGTCGGGGCCCAGGCCCTCGATCTCCGCCTGGCCCGGGACGACGCGGCGGGGGCCGAGCCGGGGACGGGCGTCGCCGAGGCGCATCGGCTGATCCGCGATCGCATCGAGCCACCTCGACCGGGATCGCGAGCCCGGGCCGGACCTGGCGGCCGCGACCGACCTCGTCCGGAGCGGCGCGCTCGCGGGGCTGGCGGGCCAACGCGTCGGCGGCGGGTAGATGGCGGCGATCCGGATCGTCGACGTCACGAACGAGGCGACGTTCGCGTTCGTCCCGCCGTGCGCGGACCCGGGCTTCGACCACCGCTCGTGCGACTACTGGGAAGACGCCGATCGAGGCTCCAAGGCGGCCCGGCTGGCGTGGCTCGAGCCCGCGCTGAGCCCGCCGCCGCCGAAACCCCGTGCCGCCAACCCGTTCGCGATCGACGCGGAGGACGAGCCCATCGAGAACCCGTTCGCCCCGCCGTCGCGAACCGGGCCCTGCGTTCAACCCGTTCGCCTCGGACGACGATCTCCCGGACGACAACCCGTTCGCACCATCACGCCCGGCCCGGCGCGACGATCGGGAGCTGATGCGCCGCGCAAGCTCGGTCTCCTCGGGCGGGGTCTGGCGATCTTCGGCAGCTACGCGAAGGTGCTCCTCGATCGACGAGGTCGCGGCCGCCTACGCGCAGTTCGGCCCGCTCTCGGCGTACCCGCGAGCACAGCGGTTGCGCGACCTCTACCCGCAGCTGCCGGCTGCGCCGCTGCCCGCGGTCATCACCTGCATCGCGACGACGTCCGAGGCGCGCCACCGCGGCCACGCCCAGCGGCTCGTCGGAGCGGTCTGCGACGACCTCGCCGGCCGTGGGTTTGCTGCCGTCGAGGCGTATCCCGAACGCGGCGCCCCGCCCGACGCGACGAGCGCGGCCACGCCGGAGTTCTGGCTCACGGTCGGGTTCGGGGTCGCCGTCGACGACGAGCGCTTCCCGGTGGTGCGCCGGGAGCTCGGCTGACGGCACGCGGGGGAGTGGTACCGTCCGGTCGAACGCGAGACCGGCCGCTCGCCGTGAATGGGAGTCCGCGATGGCGATGATCCAGGCGCTCGGCAACGTCACCAAGGTGCGGGGCGCGCTGATCTTCGTCGAGGACATCGAGGCGGAGATGGCGTTCTACCGCGACGTGATCGGCCTTCGCCTCCTCTACCGGACGCCGAAGTTCGTGCGGTTCGACGCGACCCAGGGCACGAGCCTGTCGCTCATCGCCGGCGGCCACGCGTCGTCGGAGCCGAAGGACTTCCGGCACGGCGGCGTCGTGCCCGAGATCATCGTCGACAACCTCCGACTCGCGATGCAGCGCCTCGACGCGCGCCGGAGTCCGGCACGAGGAGGTCGTCCGAACGGACTGGGGCCAGTTCTGCTTCCTCTGGGATCCTGAAGGCAATCCCCTCCAGTTCTACGAGTCCGCCTTCATCCGCCCGGACGCCGATCCGGAGCGCGTGCCGGGTTGAGGTCCAGGCTGCGCCCCGCCGCTGCGGCCTTGGCGATCCTCTGCGTCGGTCTCGTCGTCGCTTGCCAGCCGGGTCCCTCGCCTTCGGCTTCAACGGCGGCGACCGCGACCGCGACCTGCCGCGAACCGCTCCGTCAGCGAGCCCGCCGACATCGGCCGAAAGCGTCATCGTCGACCCGACGCTGCTCTCGATCCTCCCGTCGGACGTGGCGGGCGCCCCGATGCAACCGGCCCCGGAAGCCGCCGCCCAGATCGCGGTCGATCCGTCGCTGGCTGCGGACGTCGAGGCGATCGCGGTCGCGCTGGCAGTCTCCGCCGGGTCCTCCGCCGACGAGGACCTGGTCATCGCCAGCGTCGTGCGGCTTCGCCCGGACGTCTTCGACGAGACGTTCTTTCGGAGCTGGCGCGACACGTACGACGCGGCGGCGTGCGAACCGGCGGGCGGACGTCCGCGGCAATGCGGAGGCGGAGATCGACGGGCGGCCAGGTCTTCATCGGCTCGTGCGCGAACGGTGGGTTCACCTACCACCTTCGCTACGGCGAGGACGTCATCGTGTCGCTCACTTCCCTCGGCGAAGCGGCGGTTCGGCGAGCAGGTGGTCCAGAATCTCGGCGACTGACGGCGTGGCACGGGCGAAGAGGAGGACGGCGTGACTGAAACAGCCGGCGCGACGACCGGTTCGTTCGCCCCGCGGCCCGGAACTCTCGTGCCGCGGCTGGGGCCAGGAGGCCGCGCTCCGGATGCTCATGAACAACCTCGACCCGGAGGTCGCCGAGAACCCCGACGCCCTCGTCGTCTACGGCGGGACCGGTCGGGCCGCCCGCAGCTGGGAGGCGTTCGACGCGATCGTCCGCGAGCTGCGGCGACTCGCCGACGACGAGACGCTGCTGGTCCAGATCCGGCAAGCCGGTCGCGGTCTTCCGGACCCACGAGTGGGCGCCGCGGGTCCTCATCGCGAACTCCAACCTCGTCGGGAAGTGGGCGACCTGGGACGTCTTCCGGGAGCTCGAGCGGCAGCGGCCTGACGATGTACGGCCAGATGACCGCCGGCTCGCTGGATCTACATCGGGACGCAGGGGATCCTCCAGGGCACGTACGAGACGTTCGCCGAGCTGGCTCGGCAGCACTTCGGCGGGTCGCTCCGCGGGCGCGTCGTCCTGACGGCAGGGCTCGGCGGGATGGGCGGCGCTCAGCCGCTCGCGGTGACGATGAACGACGGCGTCTGCCTTGCGATCGAGGTCGACGAGGCGCGGGCCCGACGGCGCCTCGACATCGGCTACGTCGACCGGCTGACGCACGTCGCCGCGATGAGGCGCTGGCGCTGGGCGCGTGCCGCGGCGGCGGCCGGGCGAGGCCGTGTCGATCGCCCTCGTCGGCAACGCCGCCGAGATCGAGCCGGACTGGGCCGCGGACGGGCGAGCGGTTCGACGTCGTGACCGACCAGACGTCGGCCCACGACGCCCTCGCCGGCTACGTGCCGGCGGAGATCGCGCCTCGACGACGCCGGCGAGCTGCGTCGGGCGATGCCCGACGAGTACGTGCGCCGGTCGATGCGCTCGATGGCCGACCACGTCCGGGCGATGCTCGCGTTCCGCGACGCCGGCGCCGTCGTGTTCGACTACGGCAACAACCTCCGCGTCCCAGGCCCTCGAGGCGGGCGTGGCCGAATGCCTTCGACTATCCCGGGTTCGTCCCGGCGTTCGTCCGGCCGCTCTTCTGCGAGGGGCGGGGGCCGTTCCGCTGGGCGGCGCTGTCCGGCGACCCGGCCGACATCGCCCGGACTGACGCGGCGATCCTCGAGCTGTTCCCGGACGACGCCGGCCTGCGCCGCTGGATCACGATGGCCCAGGCGAAGGTCCCGTTCCAGGGCCTGCCGGCGCGGATCTGCTGGCTCGGCTACGGCGAGCGGGCGCGGGCCGGGCTGGCGTTCAACGAGCTGGTCGCTCGCGGCGAGGTCAGCGCCCCGATCGTCATCGGCCGGGACCACCTCGATGCGGGCTCCGTCGCGTCGCCCAACCGCGAGACGGAGGCGATGGCCGACGGCTCCGACGCGATCGCCGACTGGCCGCTCCTCAACGCGCTCGTCAACACCGCCGCCGGCGCGACGTGGGTCTCGATCCATCACGGCGGCGGCGTCGGGATCGGCTACTCGCAGCACGCCGGCATGGTCGTCGTCGCCGACGGGACGCCGCTCGCGGCGCAGAAGCTCGAGCGCGTCCTGACGACCGATCCGGGCATGGGCGTCGCGCGGCACGTCGACGCGGGCTACGAGCGGGCCATCGAGGTCGCCCGCGAGCGCGGCCTCCGGATCCCGATGCTCGACGGAGCGCACGGATCGTTGACACGGCGCTAACGCGGTGCGCACGGGCACCGCTCAACGGTGCGGTCCGGTGCGGTCTGGTGAGGCTCTGGGGCGGTCTCGCGCCTTACCATGACCGGCAGACCCGGGGGCATTTCCTCGCGCGTGAGGAGGGTTTACAACGTGCTTTCGACTGCCCGCCGTGCCCGTTCCCGCCGGCTCCTGTCGCTCCTCGGAACGCTCCTGATCCTCGGTGGCCTGTTGCCCGTCGCGGCTGCCGCGCCGGTCCTTGCGATCTCTCCGAACGTTGTGATCAGCGAGGTCTATGGCGGCGGTGGTAACACCGGAGCTCCGTACACCCACGACTACATCGAGCTGTACAACCGGGGTACGAGCCCCGTCGCGCTCGGCGGCAACTCGATCCAGTACACGGGCGCGACTCGGCATCCAACTTCGGGAGTTCGTCGAACCTGCGCACCGAGCTGCCGGCGTTCACGCTCAATCCGGGCCAGCACTTCCTGATCCAGGAGTCCACCGGTGGCGCTCGTCGGCGTTCCGCTGCCGACGCCGGACTACATCGACACCGACGGCGCGATCGCGATGGCCCTGGGCGCAGGCAAGGTCGTCTATGTCACCGGGACTGCCCCGCTGGGCTGCAACGGCAGCACGACGCCCTGCGATGCTGCCCAGCTTGCCCGCATCGTCGACCTCGTCGGCTACGGCACGCACCGCCACGTTCTTCGAAGGCGCCGGGCCCGACCGCGAACACGAGCAACACCACCGCCGCAATTCGTGGCGCGGGCGGCGCGACCGACACCGACAACAACAACGCTGACTTCGCGATCGCTGCGCCTGACCCAGACAACAGCGTCGAGCTCCCGCCGTCCGTGTCGGCGATCAGTCCAGCCGATGGCGCCACCAACGTCAGCATCTCGACCGACGTGACGATCACCTTCTCCGAGCCGGTCAACGTGACGAACCCGTGGTTCACGATCAATTGCGGCACGAGTCTCGGGCATACGGCGGTCGTCACCGGCGGCCCGACCACCTTCACCCTGAATCCGGACGCGGATTTCGCCAACAGCGAGACCTGCACAGTCACCGTTGACGACCAGGCTGTGTCCGACCAGGACTCGGACGATCCGCCGGACACCATGCTGGCCGACTTCTCGGCGTCATTCACGACCGTGGCCCCACCGACGGCCGATGACGCGCCAGCCGTTTCGAGCACGACACCCGCAAACGGCGCCACCGGCGTCGCCGACCAATGCCGACGTTTCGATCACGTTCAGCGAGCCCGTCAACGTCACCGGCTCGTGGTTCTCGATCTCGTGCGCGTCGTCAGGTCTCCACGTCCGCGGCGGCCACCGGCGGCCCAACGACCTTCTCGCTCGATCCCGGTGTCAACTTCTCCTTCGGCGAGTTGTGCACCACGACCGTCACGGCAACCCAGGTGAGCGACCAGGACGGCGACGACCCGCCGGACCAGATGGCGGCCGACTACGTCTTCAGCTTCACCATCGCGGATCTCGCCGGTCGCACCCTTGCCCTACACGCAGGCCTGGACGAACACCGGCCGCGATCACCGATGAACGACGATTGGTCGGGTGTGCCCGGCGTCGCCGGCTTCCTGGGCCAGGACATCACGACAGCAACAGCTGTGGATCCGCAGACACTGCTGACCACGTCCACTCTCGCCGGCGACGTTGACGTCATCGCCAATCAGACCAACCCGAACACGCTCGCCACCGGCGGCGTCGCCGAGTTCCACATCACGGACCCGGTCGTCGCCCTCCAGGGCTCCGGCACTGCCGACGCACCGTACGTCCTGTTCAACTTCGCGACGACCGGCCTGTCGAACATCATCGTCGCGTACAACCTGCGCGACATCGACGGCTCGGTGGACAACGCCGATCCAGCCCGTCGCCCTCCAGTACCGGATCGGCTCGACCGGCAACTTCACGAACATCCCGGCCGGCTTCGTCGCGGACGCGACGACAGGACCCAGCCTCGCGACGCAAGTGACCGCCGTCAGCGCGACGCTGCCCGCCGACGCCAACGACCAGCCGGTCGTCCAGGTCCGGGTCATGACGACGAACGCCGTCGGTAGCGACGAGTGGGTCGGCATCGACGACATCTCCATCGCGACCCTTGCCGGCGACCAGGCGCCGACCGTGACGTCGACGAATCCGGCGAACGGGCAGTCGAACGTAGCCCTCGACGCGTCCCCGACGGTCACCTTCAGCGAACCCGTCGCGGCCACGGGCTGCGTCGTTCGAGCATCACCTGCGCGACGTCCGGCGGCCACACGGCCATCGTGACCGACGGACCCACGACGTACACGATCAATCCGGATCTGAACTTCGCGATCAACGAGCTGTGCACGCTGACGGTCATTGCCGCGAACGTCACCGACGTCGATACGGACGACCCACCCGACAACATGACGGCCAACGCGGTCGTGTCATTCCGAACGTCGGGCCCAGCGTCCGCATCCGTGAGGTCCAGGGCGCCACGCACGTCTCGCCGTTCAACGGCAGAGCGTCGGTCGTCCACGGGCATCGTTACCGCCAAGCGGGCGAACGGCTTCTACATGCAGGACCCGAGTCCCGACGCCGACGACGCCACCTCGGAGGCGATCTTCGTCTTCACCTTGACGGCGCCGACCGTGAACGTCGGCGACTCACGTTCAGCGTCGCCGGTCATCGTGACCGAGTTCCGGCCCGGAGGCGCCGCCGATAACCTCAGCACGACCGAGATCACGGCGCCCGGCCATCTCGGTGACCGTCGACCGGGCAATCCCCTACCGCCGACCATCATCCTGGGGATCGGCGGCCGCGTCCCGCCAAACACCGTCATCGAGGACGACGCGACCGGTGACGTCGAGACCAGCGGCGTCTTCGATCCCGCCGCCGACGGCATCGACTTCTACGAGAGCCTCGAGGCGATGCGCGTCCAGGTCAACAACCCGGTCGCCGTCGGCCCTCGAACGTCGTTCGGTGAGATCTTCGTGCTCGCCGACGACGGCGCCAATGCATCCGTCCGGACGGCGCGAGGCGGGATCGTCATCCGACGAATGACTTCAATCCCGGAGCGGATCCAGCTCGACGACGCTTCCTCGCGACTCATCCACGCCGAACGCAAACGTCGGCGATCACTTCACCGGTCGGCCGTCGGCATCCTCGACTACGACTTCAGCAACTTCGAGATCGACCTCACTGCGGCCCTCACGGCAGTGCCCGGCGGACTCGCCCGTGAGTCGACGGATCCGGCGGGACCTCGGAACTGTCGTGTTGCGACGTTCAACGTCGAGAACCTCGACGCGAACGAGCCCCAGTCGAAGTTCGATGCGCTGGCGGCGATGATCGTCAACCACCTCCAGGCGCCCGACGTCATCGCCCTCGAGGAGATCCAGGACAACAACGGCGCCACGAATGACGCGATCACCGACGCGAACCTGACGCTCGACAAGCTCACCGCCGCGATCGCGCGCTGCCGGCGGACCTGACGCTACGACTTCCGCCAGATCAACCCGGTCGACGACCAGGATGGCGGCGAGCCCGGTGGCAACATCCGGGTCGGCTTCATGTTCCGGACCGACCGCGGGCTCGCCTTCGTCGACCGTCCCGGCGGCGACTCGACGACAGCGACCACGATCGTCAGCGGCCCGGCGGGCCACAGCTCTCGTTCAGCCCCGGCCGCGTCGACACCGACCAACACGGCCTGGAACGCCAGCCGCAAGCCGCTCGCCGGCGAGTTCACGTATGCCGGGCAGACGTTCTTCCTGATCGCCAACCACTTCAACTCGAAGGGTGGCGACCAGCCGCTGTTCGGCCGCTTCCAGCCGCCGGTCCGCGTCGACCGAGGTCCAGCGCCATCAGCAGGCGCAGCTCGTCGAACAACTTCGTCGACTGGCATCCTGGCCGTCGACCCGAATGCCAACATCATCGTGCTCGGCGACATCAACGACTTCGAGTTCTCGAAGACGATGAACATCCTCGAGGGCGGCGTCCTCACACGACCTGATGGAGACCCTGCCGCAGGACGAGCGTTACAGCTACGTCTTCGAGGGCAACTCCCAGGTCCTCGACCACATCATCGTCAGCGGCAACCTCCTCGAGAACGTCCCGCTGGAGTTCGATCCGGTCCACGCCAACGCCGAGTTCTGGGACCAGATCTCCGACCACGACCCGTCCGTCGCCCGGTTCCTCGTGGCTACACCCGGCACGGTCGTCGTCAACAAGACCGGCCAGGGCGGCACCGCCCTCGCCGGAGCCGGCTTCACCCTGTATGTCGACGCGGCCCCGACCGGCGGAAGCCGCGGCGCCGAGGACACGACCGCCGCCGGCACGTGCCCGACGACTCAGCGGGCACGTGCTCGATCACGAGCCTCGCCCTCGGGACGTACTGGCTGGTCGAGACAACCACCCCGAACGGCTACGCCACGGCGCGCTCCGACGGCGGTGACGGTCGGCGTCGGCCCCTCGCCGGGCGTCGGCGACACCGACACGATCAACCTCGCCAACCAGCCGGTCCCCGGCACGGTCGTCATCAACAAGACGGGCCAGGGTGGGGCCGCCCTCGCGGAAGCCGGGTTCACCCTCTTCGTCGACGCGGAACCGCTCGGCGGGTCGCGAGGGGTCGAGGACAACACCGCCGCCGGCGGCTGCTCCACGAACTCGTCCGGTACCTGCTCGATCACGGGCGTCGCCCTCGGCCGCTACTGGCTCGTCGAAACCACGACTCCGCCTGGCTACAAAACCGTCAGCCCGACGGCGGTTACGGTCGATCTCGGTCCGTCCGCCAACGTCGGCGACACCGACACCGTGAATCTGACCAACCTGGCCGCGCGCGGCACCGTCGTCGTCAACAAGACCGGCCAGGGCGGCACCGCCCTCGCCGGAGCCGGCTTCACCCTGTATGTCGACGCGGCCCCGACCGGCGGAAGCCGCGGCGCCGAGGACACGACCGCCGCCGGCAGCTGCCCGACGAACTCAGCGGGCACGTGCTCGATCACGAGCCTCGCCCTCGGGACGTACTGGCTGGTCGAGACAACCACCCCGAACGGCTACGCCACCGGCGCTCCGACGGCGGTGACGGTCGGCGTCGGCCCCTCGCCGGGCGTCGGCGACACCGACACGATCAACCTCGCCAACCAGCCGGTCCCCGGCACGGTCGTCATCAACAAGACCGGCCAGGGCCGGGCGAAGACCGTGGGGATCGTGTTCACCCTCTACGTCGATGCCGCGCCCGTGGGTGGAAGCCGCGGTCGGGAGGACACGACGAGCGCCGGAAGCTGCGTCACCGCACTCGTTGGTGGCGACCTGGTTGAGGACCGCGAGGGGCCAGCGACGTGCTCGATACTCAACGTGCCGCTGGGACGCTATTGGCTAGTTGAGACCGTTCCAAAGGGAAACGCTCCGGTGGCCCCGATCGCGGTCACCGTGAACTTGGGCTCTGCGCCGAATATCGGTGACACGGACACGTTCGCGGTCATGAACAAGCCCAAGGGATCACCCAAGCAGCCCTGAGACGCGCCGCGTCCGAAGCCGAAGCCGGTCCCTCCGGGGCCGGCTTCGACGTTTCAGCTCGCCTCGCCGGCCACCGGCTCCGCGTCGTCCGGTCCGAGATCGGGGATCCGCCGGAGGGAACGCACGGGCGAGAGCAGGACCGGCAGGAACACGAAGAGTCCCGCCGATCGCGCGCGACCCAGATCGTCTCGTGAAGGCCGATCGCCCCGCCGAGGAAGCCGCCGACGATCGCACCGATCGGGATCGTGCCCCAGACGATGAACCGCATCGTCGCGTTCATCCGGCCCTGCATTCGACTCCGGCGTGATCGCCTGGCGGAGGCTCACCTGGTTGATGTTGTAGAGCGCGCACTGCCGAAGCCGCCGACGAAGATGCTGGCGGCGACGAACGGCACGGCGAGTCCGGCCGGGGCGATCGCAATGAGCAGGGCCGACGGGCCGGACACGAACGCCGAGACGACGATCGTTGGGCCGACGCCGAACCGCGCGCCGATCGCGGCCGGCGACGAGCGCGCCGATCAGGAAGCCGACCGCGCCGATCGAGAACGCCAGGCCGAGCAGCTCCGGGCGTGAACGCGAGCTCGCGGACGAGGAAGAGGAGCAGGACCGCGAAGAGCACGTTCGAGAAGAAGTTCGACGACCCGGTCGTCGCGGCGATGCTCCGCAGGTAACGGTTGCCGCCCGACGTACCGGAGGCCCGCCGCGATCTCGCTCCGCATCGACGGCCGCGCGCCGTGCTCGTCGACCTGCCGCTCCGGCTTCGTCTTCGTGGCGCCGGATCGCGACCATGAACAGCGCCGACACGACGAAGCTGATCGAGTCGACGAGGATCGCGAACGGCGCCGTGATCGCGCCGATCAGGAAGCCCGGCGATGCCCGGCCCGACGATCTGCGCCGCCGAGCGCGCTCGTCTCGAGCTTCGAGTTGCCGTCGATGATCTGGTCGCGATCGACGAGCGACGGCAGGTACGACTGGTAGGCGACGTCGAAGAAGACCGTCGCGCAGCCGTTGATGAACCCGACGATGTAGAGCTGCCAGATCGTCAGGCCGTCGAGCGCGAAGGCGATCGGGATGCGCAGGCAGGGCGACGGCCCGGACGACGTCGCCGGCGATGAGGATCGGGCGGCGGCGCAGCCGATCGACCCAGACGCCGGCCGGCAGGCTCAGCAGGATGAACGGCAGGAACTCGATCGCGCCGAGCAGCCCGAACTCGAACGGCGTGACGTTCAGTGTCGTCGCCGCGATCAGCGGCAGGGCGAGCAACGTGATCTGCGTCCCGAAGACGCTGATCGTCTCGGCCGTCCACAGCTTCACGAAGTCGCGATGGCGGAAGAGGCTGCGGCTGGCTTCGGACACGAAGGCCTCCCGAGGGCAGGGCAGTCGCTGGGGTTGGACGTTAGCTTAGCGTCTAACACTTGTTAGTCAAACGCTGCCAGATGCGCGCGATCCGCCGCGCTCGGGCCCCGCCGCGTGTCACGATTACGCGCGATGCCGACCGTGCCCGACGACCTCGCCGATCGCCTCGTCGAATCCGTCCCGAACGTCTCCGAGGGCCGCCGCCTCGACGTCGTCGAGCTGCTCGCGACGGCGATCTCGAGCGTCCCGGACGTCCACCTCCTCGACCGCACGAGCGACGCCAGCCACAACCGGTCGGTGTTCACGCTGGCCGGGCCGGCCGGCGCGGTCGGCGAGGCGCTCGAGCGGCTCGTCGCGGCCGCGATCCACGAGATCGACATGGAGCGAGCACTCGGGCGAGCACCCGCGGATCGGCGCGGTCGACGTGATCCCGTGGTCCCGCTCGGCGACACGACGATGGACGAGGCGGTCGAGCTCGCCCGGGCGTTCGGCAAGCGGATCGCCGATCGGTTCGACCTGCCCGTCTACCTCTACGCGGAAGCCGCCACGCGGAGCGAGCGGGTCAAGCTCGCCGACGTCCGGCGGGGCCAGTACGAGGGCCTCAAGACCGAGATCGACCAGCGTGGCCGCGAGCCGGACTTCGGGCCGAGCCGGATGCATCCGTCGGCCGGCGCGGTCGCGGTCGGTGCGCGGCCGTTCCTCATCGCCTACAACATC
Source organism: uncultured Chloroflexia bacterium (assembly GCA_963720315.1). Classification (GTDB taxonomy): domain Bacteria; phylum Chloroflexota; class Limnocylindria; order Limnocylindrales; family CSP1-4; genus CF-46. The sequence continues at coordinate 191,910 of CAVRFC010000005.1, read as the reverse complement.
AACCTCGAGTCGCCCGACAAGGACCTCGCGGTCCGGATCGCTCGCCGGATCCGCGAGTCCGGCGGCGGCCTGCCGCGAGTCCAGGCGAACGGCTTCTTCATCGAGGAGCTGGGCCGCGCCCAGGTCTCGATGAACGTCCTCGACTTCCGGACCACGCCGCTGTGGCGGGTCTGGGAGACGGTCCGCGCGGAGGCGGCCGAGGACGGCATCGAGCTGGCGGAGTCGGAGCTGATCGGGCTTGCCCCGCTCGCCGCGTTCCTCGACGTCGCGGACCACGTCGACGCACCCGCCGACGCGCCGTCGAGCGAGCGGCTCGCGGCCGCGGCGCGGCTTCCTCCGGCTGCGCGACTTCTCGCCGATGCAGGCGCTCGAGCTGCGCCTCGAGGCCGCACGCGCCGCCGCAGCCGACTGATCGGGCGGACGCGGGCATGACGCCTGCGGGTCATTCCGGGCGGTCGCGGGGAGGGCTCGGCGCCGGGGCTGCTCGTCGTCGGCGCGTCCGAGGTCGTGACGATGGCGGGCGGCCTGCGGACGGGCTCGGCCAGGCCGAGGTCGGCCGGTTGTCCGCCGCCGACGCAGGCGGCGCCGACGAGTTCGTCGGCCCCGGTCGTCGCCGCCTGGGAGGGCCGCATCCTCGGCGCCGGGCCCAGCGCCGGACATCGAGCGGCTGCTCGAAGGCGAGGGCTACCCGCTCGGGCGGTTCGCCCGGCTCGACGCGCTCGGCGGCGCGGTCACGCCCGGCCTCGTCGATCCCGCACACCCACCTGCTGTTCGCCGGCAGCCGCGAGGACGAGCTCGAGCTGCGGCAGCGCGGCGCGGGCTACATGGAGATCCTCGCGGCCGGCGGCGGGATCCTCTCGACGGTCGCGAAGACGCGCGCGGCGAGCGCGGACGACCTCGCCGGCGCACGGCCGGCGCTGGCTCGACGAGATGCTCGGCCACGGGACGACGACGATCGAGGCGAAGTCCGGCTACGGCCTCGACCTGCCAGACGGAGCTGCGCCTCCTCGAGGTCGCCCACGAGCTCGGCAAGGCGGGGCCGGTCGACGTCGTCCCGACGTATCTCGGCGCGCATGCCGTGCCGCCCGAGTTCCGCGACCGCCCCGACGGCGTCGAGGCCTACGTCCGGAACGTCATCGACGAGCAGCTCCCCGGCGTCGCGGCCCAGGGCAGGGCCCGGTTCTGCGACGTGTTCTGCGAGGAGGGCGCGTTCACGGCCGAGCAGTCGGAGCGGATCCTGGCGCGCCGGCGAGGCGATCGGGCTGGTGCCCGCGGCTCCACGCCGACGAGCTCGTCCCGTCCGGCGGCGCGGAGCTGGCGGCGGCGATCGGCGCGGCCTCGGCCGACCACCTCGCCGCGCCGTCCGAGGCCGGCATCGACGCGCTCGCCGACGCCGCGGCCGACGGCCGACCGGTCGTCGCGACGCGTGCTGCCCGCGACGACGTGGTTCCTGATGAAGCCGCGCCACGCGCCGGCCCGGACGTTCATCGAGCGGGGCATCCCGGTCGCGATCGGGACCGACTTCAACCCGGGCACGTCGCCGACGCCGTCGCTCCCGCTGGCGATGACGGTCGCCTGCCTGAACCTGGGGCTGACGCCGGACGAGGCGCTGGCGGCGGTGACGATCAACGCGGCCTCTGCGGTCGGGCTGGGCGACGAGGTCGGGTCGATCGAGGGCGGCAAGAGCCGCCGACCTCGTCATCTGGCGAACGTCCCGACGTCCCGCCAGATCCCGTACTGGCCGGCCGCGGACCTGGTCCGGACGGTGGTCAAGCGAGGCCGGATCGTCGTTCGACGCGAGCCGGAACCCGTAGGCTCTTGCCGCGCGACTCCAGGAGGACCGCCGTCGTCTCGGCCGGCAGGCTCGAGATCGTGACCGACAGCTGCGGCTGGGGCGTCGGCTCGCCGCCCATCTCGTGGAAGAACTTCGCGAGGGCGTCGCGCCATCTCCGGCGCGTCCTCGTCCAGCGGCATCGCGACGACGATCCGGGGATCGAGCTGGGCGATGAGCTCGGCGGTCTTCGTCGCCGACAGCGTGCCGCCGATCGGGACGCAGGCGATGTCGACCGGGCCGATGTCGGCGAGCTTCTCCTCGGTCAGGAGGTGGCCGATCTCGCCGAGGTGGATCGTGTGCAGCCCGTCGAGCTCGACGAGGAACGCCGTCTGCTTGCCGCGCTCGGCGCCCTTCGCGTCGTCGCGGTAGGTCCGGACGCCCGTCAGGAGGACGTCGCGGACCTCGTACTCGCCGGGGCCGTCGAGGACGAACGCCTCGTCGAGCGAGCTCGGCAGGATCGTCTGGCCGTCACGCGAGCGCTTGCCCTTGGCCTTCGGCAGCGGCCGGTCGTCCGGGTGCGAGTAGGTGACGATCTCGCCGGTGATGCCGCGACCGGTCGGCCCGACGACCGACTGATAGGGTCGGCCACGACGACCGCGTCGTGCCCCGAAGCCGGATGCACGTCCGCCCGTACCAGGTCAATTCCATGCGCCGATTCTGACATACGCCGATGCACGCCGGATCGACCGACGCCGATCGCGTTCGCGCAGCCCGACCGCGTTCGTCGCGACCCACTGCGTTCGCGGTGTCAGTGTTGGCTCTCAATCGGAGCGACTTCGTTCGTGAGGATGCAGCTGCAGCGATGGCCAGGGCAGCCGATTCCGGACACGAAGACCGAGGCGCCTGCCCAATCGGCGCCCCGCTCGGAGGGAGGGAGGATGGAACCCAAGGGGGTTCGGTCCGAATCGAACCCTAGACGTGCCGCATTCACGGACGGCGAGCCATCCGATTAAGAAAGCGACACTGACGAAACTGGTACCTCCGGGCCCTCGTCCCGCCGGGAACGCCATGCGACAATCCCGCCGATGAATTCCCCCAGCCTGCCGCTCGTCGGCTCGACCTCTGCCCCTGCGCGTCGCAAGATCCGCCGGCTTCCGGCGGCCCGATCGGCTCTCGCAGCCGTCCTTGCGATCGTCGTGCGCCGGGTGCGGGGTCTTCGGCCCGCGCCCTCGGCCAGTCCGACGCCAGCCCGACGACCGCCGCCCGATCCGGCGACCGTCTACGCCGACGATCGAGGACCAGGTCCGCGCGATCCGCGGCCTCGAGGCGAAGTCGCCGGTCGACCCGAAGGTCCTCGACGAGGCCGGCATCACGAGTACTCACCGAGGAGTTTCGCGAAGGACAACCCCGAGGAGCTGGTCGAGGCGAACGAGCGCCTGCTCAAGGCCCTCGGGCTGCTGCCCGTCGGACGCGTCGCTCGAGGACCTCTACCTCGAGCTGCTCGGCGGCCAGGTCGCGGGCCTCTACAACCCCGACGACAAGACGCTCTATGTCGTCTCGCGGTCGGGAGGCCTCGGGCCCGACCGAGAAGACGACGTTCGCCCACGAGTACACCCACGCGCTCCAGGACCAGAACTTCGGCCTGGCCACGCTCGACCTCGACGCCACGTCGGCGAAGGCGACCGGGCCATCGCCCGCCTGGCGCTCGTCGAGGGCGACGCGACGCTGGTCATGACGCTCTGGCAGATCGACAACCTCGACGCAGGCGGAGCTCATCCAGCTGCTCGGCGAGTCGCTCGAACCCCGAGATCACCGGACCGCTCGAGGACATGCCGGCGATCCTCCGCGAATCGCTGCTCTTCCCCTACACGAGCGGCCTGACTTTCACCCAGGCGCTCCATGCCGGCGGCGGTTGGGACGCCGTCAACGCGGCCTTCGCCAAGCCGCCCGCACTCGACCGAGCAGGTCCTCCATCCCGAGAAGTACGACAGCGGCGAGGAGCCGACCGTCGTCGACCTCCCCGACGACCTTGCCGCGCCGGATGGGCGCCGGCTGGTCGGTCGGGCTCGAGGACACGCTCGGCGAGTTCCAGCTCAAGATCTGGCTGGCGAACGCCGCCGACGGGGCCGCAACGGAGCAGGGAAACGCGACGAAGGCCGCAGCCGGCTGGGGCGGCGACCGCGTCGCCGTGCTCTACGGCCCCGGCGGCGACGACCGCGGTGGTGATCGACAGCGTGGGACACGCCCCCGACGCGACCGAGTTCGCGACCCAGGCGCAAGCTCGTCGTCGTCGGCGCTCGCCGGCGCAGGCGAGGTCGTCGGCGCAAGCCGGCGGAACGCAGGGTGAGGGTCGATCATCGCCCCGAGCGACGACGTGGTCTCGCGCCTCGCGATGCGCCCTCGGCTTGGCCGGCTGAGCCCGGCGCCGGCTACATCGATTCGGGGGCGGAGATCCCGAGCAGCCCGAGCGCGTTGGCGAGGGTCGTCTTCGCGGCGGCCGCGAGCGCCAGCCGCTTTGCGGACCGTTCCGGCTCATCCGGGTCGACGACCTTCGCATCGCGATAGAACGCGTGGAACTGCGTCGCCAGCTCCGTCGCGTAGGCCGTGACGCCGTGGGTCTCCTCGGCCCAGACCGCGTCCTCGACCACCTCCGGGAAGCGGGCGATGACCCGGGCCAGGGCCCCTTCCGGTGCGCCTCCCGAGTGCGCCGCTCACGTCGCCGGCAGGGGCGAGCCCGGCCTCCGTCGCCTTGCGCAGGATCGAGGCGACCCGGGCGTGCGCGTACTGGACGTAGTAGACCGGGTTCTCGGCTGACTGCTTCTTGGCGAGCTCGATGTCGAAGTCGATCGCGCTGGTCGCGGCCCGCGAGGCGAACGTACCAGCGGGCCGCGTCGACCCCGACCTCCTCGAGCAGCTCGTCGAGCGTGACGAACTCGCCGGCCCGCTTCGACATCGAGACCTCGACGCCGTCACGGATGAACCGGACCCACGATAGAGCAGCACCTGGACCGCGTCCGGGTCGTAGCCCATCGCCGCCGCTGCGTTCCGGAGCCGCGCGACCGTCCCGTGGTGGTCGGCGCCCCAGATGTAGATGAGGTGCTCGAAGCCGCGGCTGAACTTCTCGGTGACGTAGCCGATGTCGGCCGCGAAGTAGGTCGGGCGCCCGTCGGACCGGATGATCACCCGGTCCTTGTCGTCGCCGAACGCCGTCGAACGGAACCACAGTGCGCCGTCCTGCTCGTAGAGGTGTCCGCCCTGCCGCAGGCGCTCGATTGCCCGCTCGACCCAGCCTTCGGAATGGAGCTATCCTTCGCTCGTCCAGACGTCGAAGTGGACGCCGAGCCGCTCGAGGCTCGCCTCGATGCCTTCCCGGACGCGGGCGCCTGCCCAGCGTCCGACGACGTCGGCGGCATCTGCGCCGGGCGCCGCTGCGGCCGCGGTCACGTCGTCGGGGACGTTCGCCGCGAGCTCCTCCACGTACGCGCCGTGGTAGCCGTCCTCCGGCACCGGCCGACCCTCCCGGACCGCGAGGATCGACGCGCCGAGGTTCGTCGACCTGGCATCCCGGAGTCGTTGAAGTAGTACTCGCGCGTGACCTGCTGCCCGCCGGCCTCGAGGATCCGGCAGAGCAGGTCGCCGATGAACGCGCCGCGCGCGTTACCGATCGTGAGCGGCCCGGTCGGGTTGGCGGACACGAACTCGACGTTCGCCCGGCGCGGCCGGATCGGCTGCACCCGGCCCCAGGCGACGGGCGCTGCCAGGACGCCGGCGATCGTCCCCTCGAGCGGCGCGGTCCGTGACGCGGAGATTGACGAAGCCTGGCGGGGCCGCCTCCGCTGCGGCGATCGGGCTGTCGCCGGGGTCGCCCTCCGCCTCGCGACCGATCTCTACGGCGAGCACCTGGGCGATCTCCAGCGGTGCCCGGCGGTACGGCCGGGCGAGCTCGCATCGCGAGGTTCGAGGCGAAATCGCCGTGCTCGGGTTTCGCCGGCCGCTCGATGTCGACGGCGGGCCGCTCCTCGTCGGGCAGCGGCAGGAGCGTGCCTGCGGCAATCGCCCGCTCCCATGCGCGCTCGACCGCGGCCCTGGCCCGGGTGCGGATCGGCGGCGGCTGGGTCTCGGCGGGAGCGTTCGTCACGGGCGCCCATGGTAGCCCGCTGGGGCGCTCGCGACGGGGTCGCCGCCGAGGGACCGCGCCGTTGACGCAGCAGGAGTACTAGTACCTAGGTGCCGATCCGCACCGGAATCCGCGAATCCTCGTGGTGCCAATCGGTGGACACCGGGGACATTGGGACCAGCAACAGGCGGTTGTGACTAGTACCTTTTGCGGCCCCTGTCGCACGTACGATGCGCCGGCAATCGAAACAGTGCACTTGCAGGGGACCAGGAAGTACCAGCCCGGATCGGGCCGCGGACTTGCTGTCCCTGAAGTGCCGAGGGACTCATCAGAGGGGTTCATTTCTATCGTGGCATCGACTCGGGGACCGGGAGGAACTGACATGGCGTCTCGGGGAATCTGGCGCTTCATGAGCGTCCGGACCAGGCGGAGCTTGACGCTCACCTGGACGGCGCTCTTTGTGTTTTCGCTGCTATTGCAGTACATGAGCTTCGCGGCCGCTCCACCCGTGCTGGCCGTCCACAACGAGAGCCTCTTCGAGCTCGAAGGGAACGCGACTGACAGCGCCGCGATCGAGCCCGACGACGACTGGAACTCGACCAACCACGCCCTCGCAACTGTGTTCATTCCGGGCTCGGTCGAGAAGGATGGCTCAGACGTCACCTACTTCAAGGGCGGCGGCTCGAAGGACGTCAACGACATCACCCAGTGGGAGTACTCGGCGAACGATGTCGCTCCCGACAAGGACGAGATCCTCGACGCCTTCGCTGCGGCCTATGAAAAGAACGGGGACACGTTCGTCTACTTCGGCCTCGACCGATTCGATGGATCCGGCGATTCGTTCGTCGGCTTCTGGTTCCTCCAGGACGACGTCAGCCTTGGTGCGAACGGCAAGTTCGTCGGCACGCACACCGATGGCGACATCCTCGTTCTATCCGACTTCACCAACGGCGGATCGATCTCCGAGATCAAGATCTACGAGTGGCTCAATGGCGGCCTTACGCTCAAGGAGGAAGGCGCCGAGTGCGACCTGCCTGGCACCGAGCAGGCCTGCGCCACGGTCAACGCCGACACCACGAATGCCCCGTGGCCGTTCACCAACAAGTCCGGCTCCCACGACTTCGCGGCCGGCGAGTTCTACGAGGGTGGCGTCAACCTTGACACCGTCTTCGGCGGCGACGCCCCGTGTTTCTCGAGCTTCCTCGCCGAGACTCGCTCCTCGCAGTCGACCACAGCTCAGCTCAAGGACTTCGCGCTTGGCAACTTCAATACCTGCCAGCCGCCGACGATCACGACCCAGCGCAGCAGCGCATCGGTCGACTTCGGCGGGACCGTCACCGACACGGCGACGCTGTCCGGCAATGACGGACCTGCGTCGGGCACGGTCACGTTCTTCATCTGCACACCGACCCAGATCACCGTGGACGGCTGTCCAACGGGCAACGGTGCCCAGCTCGGAGCGCCGGTCGCAGTGACGACGAGCGCCAACGGCGGCACCGCGACCTCCTCGGCCTACACGGTCGGGTTGACCGCGGCGGCGGTCGGCAAGTATTGCTTCCGCGCTGCGTACACGCCCGACGCGGCATCGCAGTACCTGGCGGCCAGCCACACCGACGCGACCCTCGAATGCTTCACCGTCGCCCCGGCGACCATTGACATCGCCAAGGCTGCCAATCCCGCCGGCCCCGTCAGCGCCGGCGACTCGATCGGCTTTGACATCGTCGTCACCAACACCGGGATCGGCACGGCGCTCAACGTCGCCGTCAACGACCCACTTCCGCCCGGCGTCGACTGGACCCTCGGCACGGTCACCGGCGGCGCCACGTGCGGCATCACCGGCGCGGTCGGGGCCGAGGTCCTGGCCTGCACAAAGGCGAGCCTCGTCGCGGCCGGCACCTTCAGCGCCCACATCTCCGGCCCGACGGACGCGGCCGACTGCGGCACCGTCACCAACACGGCCGGCGTCACCACCTCGAACGACGGCAGCGACTCCGCGACGGCCTCGGTCGTCGTCCAGTGCCCCGACGTCACGGTCGTCAAGACGCCCGACGGCGGCGACGTCAACGCCGGCAGCCTCGCCACGTTCACGATCGTCGTCAGCAATCTCGGCCCCGGCATCGCCCGGAACGTCACCCTGACCGACAACCTGCCGGCCGGGATCGACTGGTCCGAGGACAGCACCTCCTGCAACATCACGGGCCTTGTCAACGCTGAGGTCCTCTCCTGCAACTTCGGCGACATGGCCTCGGGCGCGACCGCCACCGTCCACGTCTCCGGGCTCACCGATGCCCAGGACTGCGGCAACATCCCGAACACAGCGACCGTCGGCGCCGCCAACGAGCGGGCCGCCCAGGCGGGCAACAACTCCGACACCGGATCGATCGACGTCCTCTGCGCCGACATTCGGCTCGTCAAGGATGCCAATCCTGTCGGGCCGGTCAGCGCCGGTGACCCGATCGGCTGGGACATCACGGTCTCGAACGTCGGGGACGGCACCGCGACCGACGTCCATGTCGAGGACCTGCTTCCGGCGGGTGTCGACTGGGTGCTTGGCGCCATCAGCGGTGACACGATAGGCGTGTCCTGCTCGATCACCGGCGCCGTCGGCGGCCGAGTCGCTCGTCTGCGACGACGCGAGCATGGCCCCAACCGACAGCTTCAAGGTCCACGTCTCGGGCGAGACCGAAGCGACTGACTGCGGAACGATCAACAACTCCGCGACGGTCACGACGGGCAACGACGGCGAGAGCTCCGACAGCGCGTCGGTCATCGTCCAGTGCCCGGATCTCGAGGTCGTCAAGAGCGGCAACGGGCCCCTCAATGCCGGCGACGTCGCGACCTTCACCATCACCCTGACCAACCACGGCCCGGGGGCCGCGCACGACGTGACACTGACCGACCAGCTGCCCTCCGGCACCTGGACGCTGGGCGGCGCGAACGCGGCCGACTGCGCGATCAGCGTCAGCAACCTGCTCACCTGCGACTTCGGCGACGTCGAGAACGGCGGAGTCCGGACGATCACGGTGAGCAAGACCACCTCGCCCGATGACTGCGGGACGATCTCGAACGAGGTCACCGTCGCGCCTCGAACGAGCCCGACAACGACCAGTTCCCGAACACCGACGACGCCGACATCGTCGTCAACTGCCCCGACCTCGAGGTCGTGAAGAGCGGCAACGGCCCGCTCAGCGCCGGCCAGATCGCGACGTTCACGATCACGGTCACCAACCACGGCCCGGGCACGGCCTATGACGTGACGCTCACGGATCAGCTGCCTTCGGGCACCTGGACCCTCGGCGGCGCGAACGCAGCCGACTGCGCCATCAGCGTCAGCAACCTGCTGCAGCTGCGACTTCGGCGATCTCGCCAATGGCGCCTACGAGAACCATCACCGTCAGCAAGACGACCGTCGCAGACGACTGCGGCACGATCCACAACGACGTCACCGTCGCGGCTTCCAACGAGGACACCGAGACCGACCAGTTCCCGAACACTGACGACGCCGACATCGTCGTCAACTGCCCGGATGTGACCGTCATCAAGACCGGCAACGGCACGATCAGTGCCGGTCAGCTCGCGACCTTCGACATCGCGATCACCAACCTCGGGCCGGGCACCGCGTTCGGTGTCACCCTGAGCGACCAGCTGCCGGCTGGCACCTGGACGCTCGGTGGCCCCGATGCCGGCGACTGCTCGATCGATGGGAGCAACCTCCTGACGTGCGACTTCGGCGATCTCGCCAATGGCACATCCCGGACGATCTCGCTCAGCCGTGAGACGACCGCCGAGGACTGCGGTGAGCTTCCGAACACCGCGACCGTCTTCGCGACCAATGAGGCCCAGGAGGACACGGCCAACAACGACTCCAGCGACACGATCACGGTCAACTGCCCGCTGATCGTCATCACCAAGACCGCCGATGATCCAATCGTCGACGCCGGTGATCAGATCGGCTTCGTCGTCACGGTGACCAACACCGGCGACGGGTCAGCCTTCAACGTCACCGTGACCGACGTCCTGCCCGTGATCGCCGGCCTCAGCTGGTCGATCGAGAGCCAGTCGCCGGCCGGCACGTGGTCGATCGTCGCCGGCACGCTCACGTTCGGCCCGGCCACGCTGGCCTCCGGCGGGAGCGCCTCCGTCCACATCATCAGCACGACTACGGCCGCCAGCTGCGGCGACGTCCCGAACGTCGCGTCCGTCATCTTCGACGGCGGCAGCGGCTCTGACGCCTCGACCGTCGAGGTCCTCTGCGCCGAGATCGGCATCTCGAAGATCTCCGACGCCGACACCGTCAGCGCCGGCGACCAGATCGGCTTCACGGTCACGCTGACCAACGATGGTGCCGGCGCGGCCAACGGCCTCGCCTTCACGGACGCCCTCCCCGGCGGTCCGGGCATCAACTGGAGCATCGATCCGGCCTCGGACGGCTGGTCGATCACGGGCTCCGCTCCGAACCAGACCCTGGTCTATTCGCCGACGAGCCTCGCCGGCGAGTCGAGCACATCGGTTCACGTCGTGAGCGACACGACCGCGGCCTCGTGCGGCATCTACGACAACACGGCGACGATCACCACCGTCAACGACGGGTCCGGCGAAGCGTCGGATTCAGTGACCCTGAACTGCCCCGATATCGCGGTGGAGAAGACGGCAACGAACACGCCGATCCCGGTCGGCGAGGATCTCGTCTTCGACATCACCGTGACCAACATCGGTGAGGGCGTCGCGTTCGATGTCGTGCTCACCGACGAGCTCCCGGCGGGCTTCGCCTGGAGCGTCGACAACGCGGCGTGCGACATCGTCGGCGGGACGCTCACCTGCGACCTCGGCGACATGGAGCCAGGTGCCAGCGTCACGGTGACGCTCACCGCCCCGACCGTCGACGAGGGTCCCGGCTCGGAGGATTGCGGCACGATCGACAACACGGCGGTCGCGAGCGCGATCAACGAGAGCGAGGACCTTCTCGAGAACAACACCGACGGTGCAGCCATCGTCGTTGAGTGCCCGGTTGCCTCCACGCTCACCATCGCGAAGTCCTTCACCGGCAACACCGGTGGCCAGGATCCGATCCTCGACGTGCCGCTCGCCAAGATCGGCGACACGCTGACCTACACCCTCGAGTACACGGGCTCCGGCCCGATCACGAACGCGGTCATCACCGACGTCCTCCCGGTCGGCCTCGATTACGTCGAGAACTCGGCCGAGGGCGACGCCAACTTCACCTTCGTCGACTACGCCGACGCGACCCGGACCCTGACCTGGACGGCGGCCACGCTGCCTGACCCGGCCAGCGGCTCGGTGACCTACGACGTCGTCGTCCTCGAAGCCGCAGCGGAAGAGGTTCAGCCGCTCGTCAACGTCGCAACGATCGACAGTGACGAGACGGAGGCGGACGACGACACGAGGTCCGTGGCCGTCCTGCCTCCGGTCCTCGTGCTGACCCCGCCGCCGACCAGCACGCTTACCCCCGAGTCGGGCACGAGCAATCCGGGCTTCAGCCTGATGCTCGTACTCCTCGGACTCGCCGGCCTCGCCCTCGGTGTCGGGTTCGTGACCCCGGTGCCCGAGCGAGTCCGTCGACGGGATCGCCTGGGCTGAGTGGCCCAGTCGACATGCGCCGAACGCCGGTCGGCCGGGACGAGCAATCGCTCGACCGTCCGGCGCACGGGCACCGTCGGAACCTCCCTTGGGGTCCCCGAGACCCGGACGGGGCGCCCTGCCTAGGGGCGCCCCGTCAGTCTCGCCACGATGACCGGACTTAGGTAATGGGCCCCTCGTTGCACGTCCAGCAACGCCAAACGATTCGCAGATTGGGGTCTGGTACAGTCCGGTGCGATCGATAACGAAATTAGTCCTAGACGGGCACCAGTACCGTCGTTCAATATTGCGCAGCCGCGTAGGCAACGGCTCCCGGGCCGATCCGGGATGGACTCATCCAACCTCCTGTATTCGGGGACCTAAGAATGAATAGTCGACCTCTCCCTCGTCGCCGCGGTGGCGCACTCAGAAGGCTCGCCTGGCTGTCTGCCATCGCGATGCTCACCGTCTCCGCCCTTGCGCCAAGCTCCGTGCTGGCCTCACACGTCCAGCCCATCCCGATCAGCAGCGGCAACCCAACATGCAGCGACTTCGCATTGCAGTTCGGCGGGGGCGCGACTTGGACCGAGTTCAAGCTCCAAGGCGCTGACCTCGCCGACGGCACGTACAGCGACGGCACACTCGAGGTCACGATCTCGAACTTTGTTGGTTCGAGCTCTGGCACGCCAGGCAGCTTCGACTGGTCGTCGAACATCGGCGTCGACGCCGTGTTCGTCAAGGCCGGCACCGACAAGCACAATCTCTATCTCTACGACCCGGAGTCGACCGGCGACACTGATCTCGGTCCGCAGGCCGGAACCGGCAACGGCATCAGCCACATCTCGTTCTGCTATGACGCGGGCGCCCCGCCGACCCCGACGCCCACGCCGACCCCGACGCCCACGCCCACCCCAACACTGCCCCCGACGCCCACGCCCACCCCAACACTGCCCCCGACGCCCACGCCAACACTGCCCCCGACCCCGACGCCGGTGGTCACGCCGACACCGGGCGGATCAGAGCTGCCGGCCGAGTCCGGACTGCCCACGCCGTCGGGCCAGGTCGGGGGAGTCATCGGTACGCCGAACGTGACGCCTCCTACGACCGACGCGCTCAGTGACGCAACCTCCCTGACGAGCGGCAGCTGGCGGATCGTTCTCGCCAGCCTCGCAGGCCTCATCGTCCTGGCCCTCGTCTTCACCCAGCCGTCGCGGTCTCGCCGCGAACGCTGACCCTCGCTGTTCCCGAGGCAAGCCTCGGCCGGGATGCGGACATCCGCATCCCGGCCGTTTGCGTCCAGTGGCGGTTCAGATCTCCAGGCGAGATCCCGGCTCGACGAGCTCGACCGGACCCTCGAACCGGGCGCGAACGGCATCGATCGTCGCCCGCTCGTCATTGCCCATCTGGAGATGGGTCAGCAGGACCCGCGCCGACACCCGTCGCCGCGGCGAGCTCCCCGACGGCGTCAGCATTGAGATGGGCCGCGCCGGGCGGCACGGGCCCGGGCCCGAACGAGACCTCGGAGAGAAGGGTGTCGCCAGGCCTGATGAGTGGCGCGAGGTCGTCGGCCCTGCCGCAGTCGCCGGAGTAGACCAGGCCCCGTTCCCCCGTGACCGGGGCAACGCGGAACCCATAGCTCTCATTGGTGTGGGTGACGAGCCGGGCATCGACACTAACCGCTTCGATCGCAATGGAGCCGACCGTCAGCGCATTGAAATCCAATGCCTCGGCCGTGAAGCCGGGCTGCGCATGGAGGCAGTCGAGCCGGTCGTCGAGCCCGCTCGGCCCGAACACCCGGACCCGCCGCGCGGGCTTGAACTCGTAGCGGAGGTAGTGCCGCAACGGGATGAGATCGATGAAGTGGTCCGGATGGAGATGGCTGATGAAGATTGCCGCGAGGTCGCTCGGCTCGAGCTCAGCCGTGAGGCGCGGAAACGAACCCTGGCCCAGGTCGAGCAGGATCGCGGTCGGGCCGGTGCGAACCAGGTAGGCGGCGCCAGTCGCTCCGGGTTGATTCGTATAGGCCGGACCGGCCCCCAGGACGGTCAGCTCCACGAATGTCCCATCGTCATGGCCGCGAAGCCTAGTCTAGCCCGGCGCTCGTCGGCGGGCGGGTTGCGTGGAGCCCGCGCAGCAGGCTCGCTCTAGGGCGAGCGGCCGTGACCCGGCGGCGTCTTGTCCGGCTTTGGGTCAGGTGGCCCCTTCGGCGGTTCGACGACCACTGGGGTCGGTTGCGGACGTTGCGATCGCGCCGGGACCGGCGCGGGCGTCGGCTCGGCGTTCGGCTTCGGCGGGTTGTCGGGCTTGGCAGCGGGTTCCGGCTGCGTCGCAGGTCCGCCGCCCTTGTTCGACTCGATTCGATCGAGGGTGGCGCCATTCCGCTCGATGGCGCGATCGATGTTGCGCCCGATCGCTTCATTTGCCTGCGGCGGCACCATCGCGGCGACTGCCGCGAGGACGGCCAGGTGGCGATCCAGGGCGATTCGGACTCGATCGGTGGCCGCTGCGTCTCCAGCAGCCGCTAGAAGAGCCTCGTCGGCGATCTGCTGGTAGGCGAGCAGAGCAGCTGCGACGGCGGCGCGATCGCCCTTGTGGGCCGCCGCGACTACTTCTTGCATTCGTGCTTCCAGTCGCACGAGGTCCGCGTCGGCGCGGGCGGCGCCGGCGACCGGCAGGACGATCGTCTCGAGCCACATCCGGGTCGGATAGAGGACCCCACCGGCCTGGCTCGCCGCCAGAGCACCTCCGGCAACCGCGAGCGATAGAGCTGCGGCAAGCAGCAGGCCGCCTCCGCGACGCCACAATCCGCCACGGCGTCGCGCGCCGGCCGTGTCGATCGAGTCAGGCACGGACGCTGTCGGCCGTGCCACCATCGCCAGGCGAGCCTCGCGCATGATGCGCGCACGCATCCGCGCGCTCGCTCGCTCCGTCGGGCTCAGACGAACCCGGGCGTAGGCGTCGAGCCGCTGCTCGATCTCTAGATCCCCGCCGATTGAAGCCTGCATCGGATCATCCATCGTTCGTGACCCCGACTTGTCGGGGTGTGCGGAACTCCACTCCGGCAATCGCTTCGTCGGTGATTCCGAGCTGGCGCCGGAGCGCCGCGATTGCCCTGAACTGGAGTCCTCGAACTGTTCCTTCCTGCTTGCCCATCGCCTCGGCCGCTTCGCGGGCGGACAGTCCCGCGAAGAAGCGCAGCGAGATCGTCTCGCGCTGCTCGTCCGTCAGGCTGGCAAGGGCCGCCCCCACGGCATCGAGCTCCTGGCGAACGATCGCGATTTCGTCCGGACCGGCATCCCCGTGTGACCGTTCCGCCACGGCCTCCAGGTCGGAGTGCTCGTGTCGAGTCCTGACAAAATCAATGACGGCATTCCTGGCCAGCCGGAAGAGCCAGCCCCCGAAGGGCACGCCCCGCGATTCGTACCGCGGTAGCGCCTCCAGGACCTTGACAAAGACAAGCTGAGTCAGGTCCTCCGCGTCCGACGGGCGCTGGACGCGGCTGGCGATGAAGCGGTAGATCGACTCGTGGTAATGATCGAAAATCATTCCGAATGCCCATTGGTCACCCGCACGGGCTTCGGCCACGAGTCGCTCGATCGCGGCGTCGTCGATCGTCATAACGACGGAACTAGGGCCTCGTTAGGTGTGAGCCGGCGTGCCGTACCGGTCCGGCAGGGTCACGGCGACCCTGTCGCCGCCCCGGCGGAACGCGAGATCCCGGAATCCCGCGGCGGCCGCAACACGATACCCCTCCTCCAGGCCCGATGAGAAGGACTCTTTCGTATGGGCGTCCGATCCCGCCGAAACGGCGGTGCCACCGAGCAACTGGTACCGGGCGACGACGGCGGCGGACGGGTACGTCTCCTGCGCGGCCTGGCGAAGACCGCTCGTGTTCACCTCGAGCCCGACGCCGGTCTCAACGAGGGCAACAAGCAGCGATTCGTACAGCTCGGGAGCGGCGGCGAGGTCCGCTGCTGTCACGTGGGGATGGAGGTAGCGCTTGACGAAGTCGAGGTGCCCGATCGTGTCGAAGAGCTCGGAGCGGATCGCACGTTCGACTTCCTCGAAGTACGGCGCGACGATCTCCGCCAGCGATCGGCCCCCGATCCAGGCATTGACGCGGGACGCGTGGTATGGCGAGTCCGCGTAGACATGGACGCTCCCGATGACGTAGTCATAGCGGTGCCGATCGAGATGATCGCGGATCGCGGATTCATGGCGGTTGTCGTACGTGATCTCGACGCCGAAACGGATGGCGACGCCGCGTGGGCCCCAACGCTCGGCGGCCTCCCGGACGACCCGCTCGCGGGTCCCGAACGGGACGAATTCGTAGGCCGGTGCGCCCGGTTCGAAGTCGACGTGATCGGTGATCGCGATCTCATCGATGCCCTGTTCCAGGGCCTGCGCCGCGTAGGCGTCGATCGGGACGCTGCTGTCGGGCGACAGGTCGGTATGGAGGTGGCTGTCGAGCGGCAGGTTCGTCGCCTGGGCGGTTAGGTCAGCGGCTGTCACCCTGCGATGAGGCCCAGTTCGCGGCCGACCCTTGAGAAGGCATCGAGTGCGTCGTCCAGCTGGTCATCGCCGTGCGCCGCGGTGACGATCGTCCGGATCCGCGACTTGTCGAGGGCCACCGTGGGGAAGACCACGGGCTGGGCGAAGACGTCCTCCTCGAAGAGTCGCTGGCTGAAGCGAGAGGCCGTGTCCGGGTCGCCCATCATCACCGGCGTGATCGGCGTCTCCGAACTGCCGGTGTCAAAGCCGAGACGAGCCAGCTCGCCCTTGAACCGCCGCGTGTTCGTCCAAAGTCGCTCCAACAGCTCTGGCTCGTCGAGCATGACCGCGATCGCCGCGCTGCATGCGGCGGCGACGGCAGGCGGATGAGACGTCGAGAATAGGAACGGCCGGGCGCGCTGGATGAGGATGTCGCGGAGGTCCTGGGATCCCGCGACGTAGCCGCCCAGGACGCCGACCGCCTTCGAGAGGGTCCCGACCTGGATCGCCACGCGGCCGTGGAGGCCGAAGTGGTCGACTGAGCCGCGACCGTTCCGGCCGAGCACGCCCGATGCATGCGCGTCGTCGACGAATACCGCCGCCCCGTACTCTTCGGCCGCCTCGACGATCGCCGGCAACGGGGCGATGTCGCCGTCCATGCTGAACACGCCGTCGGTCACGATCAGGATCAACCGGTAGGGCAGTCCCGTTCCCTCCCGGCCCTTGTCTCGCGCCTCCCGGAGGATCTCGCGAAGCGTCCCGGTGTCACCGTGCGGATAGATCTTGCGGGGCGCCTTCGACAGGCGCATCCCATCGATGATCGAGGCGTGGTTCAGGGCGTCGGAGACGATCAGATCCTGCTCGCCGGTGATCGTCGGAATGACCCCGGTGTTCGCCGTGAATCCGCTCTGAAACGTTAGGACCGCCTCAGTTTCCTTGAAGGCCGCGAGATCTCGCTCGAGCTCCTCGTGGAGCGTCATCGTCCCGGCGATCGTCCGCACGGCGCCCGAGCCGGCCCCGAAGTCCCGAACCGCGGCCAATGCGGCCTCGCGCAGCCGCGGATGGTGGGTCAGCCCGAGGTAGTCATTCGACGACAGGCTGATGAGCCGCCTGTCGCCGATGGACACGATCGGGCCCTGGGCCGACGACATGACCCGCAGCGGCCGGTAGAGGTGGCGGGAACGCAGGTCGTCGAGCTCCTCGCCGAGGAAGGCGAGCGGATCCGGGCGCGTGTTCTGGGTCATTCGCGCCAATCCATGATCACCTTGCCGGAGTCGCCCGATCGAGTCGCGCCAAACGCGGCCTCGTGATCCCGGAACGAGAATTGATGGGTGATCGCGGGACGGATGTCGAGTCCTGACTGGAGCATGACCGTCATCTTGTACCAAGTCTCGTACATCTCCCGGCCGTAGATGCCGCGGAGCGTGAGCATCTTGAAGATGATGGGGTTGAAGTCGAGGGCGACTTCCTCCGAGGGAATGCCGAGGATCGCAACGCCGCCGCCGTGGGCCATGTTCGCGATCGCATCCCGCAGCGCGGCCGGGTTGCCGGACATCTCGAGGGCGACATCGAAGCCCTCGACCATCCCAAGGTCGGTCTGGACGTCGGCCAACGACCGCTCGCGCGGGTCGACGACGACCGATGCACCCATCTCTTTCGCGAGGTCTCGCCGGAAAGCGTTCGGCTCGCTGACGACGACATGTCGGGCGCCGGCGTGGCGGACGACCGCCGTCGCCATCAGCCCGATCGGTCCCGCGCCGACGACAAGCACGTCCTCGCCCAGGACCGGGAAGGCGAGGGCCGTGTGGACGGCGTTGCCGAACGGGTCGAAGATCGCGGCGACCTCCTCATCGATCCCCGGCCAGTGATGCCAGACGTTCGTCATCGGCAGCACGACCTCCTCGGCGAACGCGCCGTCGCGTCCAACGCCCAGTCCGATCGAGTTGGCGCAGAGGTTCCGGCGGCCGGCGAGGCAGTGGCGGCACCGGCCGCAGACGACGTGGCCTTCGCCGCTGACGATGTCGCCGGGATGGAAGTCGGTGACGTTGCTGCCGACCTCGGCGATCTCGCCGACGAACTCATGGCCGACGATGAGCGGCGGCTTGATCGTCCGCTCCGCCCACGGGTCCCACGATTCGATGTGAAGGTCCGTACCGCAGATCCCGGTCTTGTGAACGCGGATCCGGACGTCGTTGATGCCCATCTCCGGCTCCGGGACCTCACGCAGATCAAGGCCCGGGCCGGCATGCGTCTTGACGAGGGCGAGCATGGCCCTAGTTTGCCGCCGCCGACCAGTCGACGATCGGATTCTCGACCGAGCCGATCCCGTCGATCTCGCAACGGACTCGGTCGCCGGGCTCCAGGAAGATCGGCGGGTCGCGGAAGACGCCGACACCGCTCGGAGTCCCGGTCGAAAGTACGTCGCCCGGCTCGAGGGTGATCGCACGGCTGACGAACTCAATCGCCGCCGGGATGTCGAACAGCATGTCCGCCGTCGTTCCGTCCTGCATCAAAACCTCGCGTCCGGCGTCAGGACCAGAGCCGCGCACCCACCAGCTGCGGAGTCGGAGGTGCCCGGGATCGGGGAGTTCGTCATGTGTCACGAAGATCGCGCCCATTGGCAGGAAGGTGTCGCTGCCCTTCGCCCGCAGCCATTGGCCGTCGCCCCGTGCGCCGGGATGGAGCGCCCCCTTGTTGCCCTGCCAGTCTCGGGCGGTGACGTCGTTGACAACGACGTATCCCGCGACGTGATCCATCGCTTCGGCGGCCGAAACACGTCGCGCCTGCCGGCCGATGACCACACCGAGCTCGACCTCGGCGTCGAGGGCCTCGCAGCCCTCCGGCCGGACGATCGGCCGGCCGTCGGGGATCAGGGCGTTGGACCATTTTCCGAACAGCATCGGCCGGTCCGGCATCGGGAGGTGCTGCTCCTCGAGATGGTCGCGGTAGTTCAGGCCGATGCAGACGATCTTGCCGGGCGCGACGGCGGGCAACGGATCGACCTCGGATCGAAGGAGTCCGACGGTTCCGGCCAGAGGCTCCGCCGCGCGACGCAAGTCAGCGAGGCCGTTCTCCTTGAGGAGGTGCCAATTCAATCCATCGGTCGACAGGTGGACGACCCGCTCGTCCGAGTCAAGGAGCCCCAGGCCCGGTCCGTGCTCTGGATCCCAGTAGGCGAGGAGGCGCATCCGGCGCCGCCGCTCAGCTCGCCGCCGGCGACGGCTCCGGGCTTGCGCTCGGGGCTGTCGAGCCGGACGCCGCCGGCGAGCCCGAGGCTGCAGGCGCACCGGACGCGCTCGGGCTGGGTGCCGCGGGCTGGCTCGGCGCCGCGCTCGGAGACGGGAGCACGCACTGGGGCTCCGGCGGAGTGACGAACGCGCCGTTCGCGTCGAGGCGCTCAGACTCGGTCGCATAGAACTGAAGCGCCACGGCCGGATCCCATGTCTCCAGCGGCAGGACGCGGCCCCAAACAAGGGCGGCATGCGGCCACTTCATCTGGTCGAACCGGGCAATGACCGGCGAGAGCCGGCCCGCCGGCACCTTGCAGATCGGGCTGGGCGGGAATGTGTCGAAGAAGGTCCGGAACGCCTGCTGGCCGTCGGCAGTCGCGCCCGGACTGTCCCCGCGATAGAGGATTACGAGCCCACCGTGCTCGAGGTTGTGGACCCAGTTGATCGGGCTGACCGAGTCATCCGGCCGGAAGAGGCGTGGGACGATCGGACCCTGCCCCGTCACGTTGAGGTGCTTGCCCGAAGCCGGCGGGCAGAACGTGTAGGTCTGGGGCCGCGCGACGTCGTGAGTCGAGACCATCAGGTCCTGCGCATAGCCCAGCCGTGAGGTTGCTCCGGCGGCGGGCGAGGGGGTTGGCGCCGGCTCCCAGATGATCGAGCACGTGTATGCCGCAGACGTCGTCTGGGTGACCACGAGGCCGATTACGACGGCCGCGACGGCAACGACGACTGCCCCGAGGAGGAGGGTCCGGTACCGCTCCAGGAAGGACTTCTGCTCGATGCGGCGAACGCGTTCGCGACGGCCGGCCCGAGGGCTTCCCGATGGGCCGGTGCTAGCGGTGCCTGCCCGGCCTGCACGAGCCGCGTTCCTCGCGGCCCGGCGTGACTCCTTGCTCACGGTTCGGTCATGCCTCGTCTATGGTGGTGCCGGGATTCGACCAGGGTTTCTTGCGCGTCCGCGCGCCGCGAGTTCGCGGCTGCGTCGTGCCGGCTGGCGGCAGGACGGCGCTGCGCAGAGGGTACCGTCCGCGGGCGTAGCGTGCCGGACAGCCTCACGGCTCGCTCAGGTAAGCGCGCACCTCGGGGCGAAGCAGGCCGCGAAACAGGAGCGCCGCGAGGGCGGTCACGAAGATCGCTTGGACGAGGAGGCCTGTGGCGACGAGGAACGGAATGAGTGGCAAGGTCAGGCTGGCGAGCCCCAGCGCGAGCCCGCGGCTCGCCTCCTTGCGCTGCAGGACGAGGGTCGTTGTGAAGATCGTGTAGGCGAGAAGGACCATGACGACGACCCCGGGACCGCTTACCGGCGCACCGATTGCGAGGTCGATGACGAACCGAAGGGACACGCCGATGCCGGCGAGGATCAGCACTGCGTAGATCAGGAAGAGCCGGATGCCGGACGGCATCTCCCGAAGGCGAGTCAGCATGCGGCTGGATCGTGCCATGCCTGTCGCCGCGTGTCATTGCCAAGGGCTCGGGACGCTCACCGGTCGCGCGGTCCGGTGCGCGTGGTCCCACGCGCACACGCCAGTCCTATACTCACCGGCCGTGGCTGACCTGCCGTTCCCAATCGATCCACCGCTCGCATCGACGCTCGGGCGCGCCCTCGACGTCGAGGGCAAGATCCCGCGAGCCCTCGATTCGCTCGGCCCGATCGGCGGCCGGGACGTGGTGCTCGTCGGCGGCGGCGAGGCGGAGGCGGAACGGCTCGCGGAGTTAGGCGGTCGCCTGACCGAGGTCGATCCGTTAGCCGGCGGCGCGGCGGCCGGCTGGCCGCTGGCGGACGAATCCGCCGATGCCGTGGTCGCATCCTGGTCGGCGTTCCGGGGCGTCGAACCGGCGGAGCTGACCGAGGCGGACCGGGTCCTCCGGGCGAACGGCCGGCTCCTCGTCCTCCACGACTACGGACGGGACGACGTCGCGCGCCTGCGCGCCGAACCTCCCGAAATCTTCGATTGGAGCCGCCGCGACGGCCCGTTCCTGCGCGCTGGCTTCCGGATCCGGGTACTGCACTGCTTCTGGACGTTCGACTCGCTCGAGGTGGCGAGGGACTTTCTGCAGGCGGCATTCGGCGAGCTGGGCACGGCGGTCGGCGGCGAGCTCAAGCGGCCGCGTCTGTCGTGGAACGTGGCCCTCTACCACCGCAGCCGAGGCCGCGCGGCCATCTGAGCGTTGGCGTGGTCCGGCCCGTCAGCGGGTAGCCGTCGCACCCTCCAGCACGGTTTCGTAGTGGCGCTCGTAGTCGTCCACCATCCGCCTGACGTCGAATCTGAGCTCCGCCTGTTGCCGGCAGACCCGTCGATCGATCTCGCCCAGGCGACCGATTGCCGCGGCCATTGAGTCGACGTCGTCGACGACGAAGCCGGTCACGCCATCCTCGATCACCTCCGGTACGCTGGCCCGCCGCAGGCCGATGACCGGCGTCCCGGAGGACAGCGCCTCGATCATGACGAGTCCGAACGGCTCGTTCCAGTCGATCGGAAAGAGCAGCGCGTCCGCCTTCGATAGCAGCTCCCGCTTGGCCGACGCGTCCGCCTCGCCGACGTAGCGGATCTGCTCGCCGTCGATTCCCGGCTCGACATCGTTGAGGAAATGAGCGGCGTCGGCCGTGTCGACCTTCCCCGCCAGGATCAGCTGCCGTCCGGTTGCCCGGGCCGCGGCAATGGCCCGCGCGGCACCTTTCTCGGGCGAGAAACGGCCAAGGAACAGGAGATAGCCATCCGGCCGCTCCCCGAACGGGAAGCTCGCTACGTCGATCCCGTGGTGGATCGGCGCCGTGGCGCCCCGGCTCGGAAAGGTGGCGGCGCTCGCGTGCGAGACGGCGTTGTGGGCCCACGGGTAGGCGTCCCAGATCGACTGGACGTCGGGGATGAACGGATTGTGGTTCGTCGTCAGGACCGGCGTCCGCGAGGTTGCGGCGAAGGCGAGCCCCTCGAGCCCGGCATGGTTGTGGACGATGTCGAACGCGCCAGCCGCGGCATCGATGAAGCAGGCCTGGACGTTCGCGAGATGGTGGTACTCGGCGTGCCGGAGGCCATCGCTCCAATCGCCATAGCGGACGGGCTGGGACGTGACGCTCCGGAGCCTGGCGGCCGTCAGCGAATCACCCGTCGCGTAGAGCGTCACGTCGTGGCCGCGACGGACCAGCTCCTCCGTCAGGAGGTGGACGATGTGTTCCGTGCCGCCGTACGCCGCCGGTGGAACGCGTTCGTAGGTTGGTGCCAGTTGGGCGATGCGCATGCAGGTCCTCTTCGTGTCGCCGAATGTTAGCCGCCCTGCTACGCTCCGCCCGCCATGACCGACCGACGACGCTCCGCGACCACCCGGCACGCCTACCGCGTCCAGCCGCCCGAGGCCGAGGGCAGGCGCATCGGGCCCATCGCGATCACCCCGACGGGGATTCTCCTTGTCATCGCCTTGATCGGCTCCGTGCTGTATCTCCTTTACGCGATCACCGTCCGGGATGCGAGCCAGATTCCGCTCCTCGCGTCCGGCGCCGCGGTTCTCGGCATCGTCTTCGTCGCTGTCGCCGTGACGGGTCTCATCGCCACGTGGCGGTCAAGCATTGGTGGCCGGGACGGGCGAGCCCTGGCCCACGCTTTGATCGGCGGCGTCGCCTGCCTCGCCGCCGCCGGGTGCTTCGCGGTTGCGATCATCCTGGGGCTCGTCAGCGGCGGCTAAGCGACGCTAAGAGGCCCCGCCGGACCCCTCTGATACACTCGCCGACGCCCTTTGCCCCCATCGTCTAGAGGCCTAGGACGCCACCCTTTCAAGGTGGAGATCAGGGGTTCGAATCCCCTTGGGGGCACCACCTAAATTCCTACCCGAAAGCATTGGCTGTCGCGCCTGGGCACGCCATCGGTGCCTCCATTCCTCGCTTGTCGATCGTCGTTTTTGTTCTTGTCATCATTCTCTCGTTCGCTTTTTTTTTTTTTTTTTTTTTTTTTTGTCGTCGTTCGCCGTAGCGGCCTCGGACGCTTTCGAGCCGATTTTTTTTCTCTCCTCGCCTTCCCACTGCTGCGCCCTTTCTCAGTCTTATCTTGCGATGGCTGGCTCATAGACGTCGCAGAAGCGCTGGCCGCGTGTTTCGTCTGCTCCTTGCTGCTGCCAGTCCTCCGCTGACAGTTTTCTTTCTCCCGGCGCAGCCCATCTTTTGTACCTCTACGCTTTTCCTCTTTTTTTTTTCCCTTCGCCTCTTCTTGGCTCTTTTTTTCCTCTCTTTTTGGTCTGCTTCGATCGCGGTCGCACTCGGCGAGCCCCTCACCGGCCTGTTCGACTCGCTGTTCCCGGCGATCCTCATCGTCCCGCTCCTGTCCTGCTGCCGTCCTTCACCCAGGTACTGGCCTGTCTCGTATTCGCGCTCCCACTCGCGATCACCGTGATGTCACCCATGCGGGCGGCGCTCTTCATTGGTGTCCCATCGACGCTCATCCATGTCGGGCTCTTCCTGCCTGGCCAGATGAACGCCGGCGCGTCGTACTGGTCTATAGTCACTCAGATCATGTCGCTGTCCGTCGTCCTCTCCTCTGTCTACCTCTGGACAGCCCGTAGTGTTCTCATGGCCGGTCTCGTGCACTCCATGTTCAACGAGATGGTGCCTCTCACCGGCGGCATCTAGCCAGAGCTCGCCTGGACCATCCGCTGGGTCTTGTCGCCAATGATGGGATCAAGCCCCGCAGCCAGCCTGATCAACGACTCGCCGCACGTCGGCGCTTCGTTGACCCCTGCGCTCCTCGCTCACGCGCGTTTGAGCGCGCTCGCTCCGGTGCTCGTGGTCGCCTTCCGCTGTCGCACCCATCCGCGACGAACGCAGTCGGGAACCACGACGAACTCAGTCCGCGGCACCGTGCCCTGATACCATCCGGCCGATGGAGATCGTGGGCGTCCGGATCACGACGATCGTGGAGGACAACGTCGCGAAACGCTGCGACGGCTGCCAAGAGGTGATCTCGGGGACGCCGTGGCGGGTCAACATCCTCGACATCGTTGCGCCGGAGAAACCGGCCGATTGGACGGACCAGCCGGCGATCAACCCCGGCCCGTTCCAGTTCCATCCCGACGAGTCCCACGTCCGACGCTGGATGGCTGAGCGGGGCTACCTGTTCTGCCGCCGCGGAGTCGTCCGCGAGATCATGCGCCCGATCCCCGTGCCGGCGGCCGACGGCGGGTCCGTCAGGTGGGGTCTGTGCGACGGCATCCACCGGGACGAACACGAACTGATCCCAGCCTGACGACGCTCCGCGGCTGGCCGCGCGGGGTGCGTTTGACGCGACCGCCCGGCCTCCCTATTCTGCGCTGACCGAACCCTGGCTCGTCGCACCCAGATTCGCCTAGATTCAACCCGTGAGGTCCGTCATCACCGTGCCCCGGCCCGCCGACACCGCGCCTCCCGGACGGTTGTCGCTCGGGCCCGCGAGCAAGATGCTCGGCATCCACCCCGACACGCTGCGGCGCTGGGCGGACGAGGGCCGAATCGAGACGTTCCTGAGCCTGGGTGGCCATCGGCGATTCGATCGCCGCGAACTCGAACGGGTGCGCAGCTCCCGCCGGCCCGGATCGGTCCAGCCCCTGTCGAGCCTCGGTGCCACCCCGGACCGCCTGTCGCGCGCCTACCGCCGGAGCTACATCGCCGAGCCGGCAGCGCGGAGCGCCAGGAGTGCGGTCCCGGCCGGTGACCACGAGGCGTTCCGGACCGACGGCCGCGGCCTCGTCGCGTCGCTCGTCGCGTACCTGGACGCGTCCGAACCGGGCGACCGCGAAGCCGCCGAATCGACTGCCGCCGCCCTCACGGACGACCTCGCCCGGCGCCTCGCAGCCGGTGGTATCAGCCTGACCGAATCCGTCGGCCTGTTCGTCGCAGCGCGGCGCCCGTTCCTCTCCGAGCTCGGAGTCATCGCCCGTCGCCGGGCCCTCGATGCCGAACGGATCAGCGCGATGTTCGAGGAGGCGTCCGCCCTGCTCGATCGGCTGCTCGTCCGCTTGATCGCGGTCCACCAGGGGGCGACGTGACGCCGTCGGCCTTCCTGCCGGCCGCCACGTCCCTGTTCGCGCTCGTCTTCGCAATCGCGCTGCTCGACCAATGGCGCGACCGCCGCTACGGATTCCAGCTCATCTGGGCGATCGGAATGCTGTTCTTCGCGATCGCCGCGGGCTGCGAGGCGATCGCGGCGGCTCGGCGGCTGGAACGAGACCCTCTACCGGACGTGGTACCTGACCGGGGCGGTGTGGACGGCGGGCTGGCTCGGCCTCGGGACGGCGTACCTCCTTGGCCGGACCCGGTTCGGCTACACGTTCGCATTCGCCCTGCTCGTCGCCGGCGTCCTGACCCTGCTCACCCAGCGCCGGTTCGACTACCCGGGCGCCGGGTCGGCCCCGATCCTCTACCTCATCGGGGCGATCGTGCTCGCGATCGCCGTCGCCGTCGAAACATATTTCCAGAACGAGCGCTGGCCGACGCTCGCCGCCGGCGCTGTCGTCGGCGCCACGCTCGTGTCGCTGATCCTGATGCTCCTCACCCCGTTGGCGGCCCCGGGCTACGCCTTGGATCCGCGGACGGGCGTCCCGACCGGCGAGCTGTTTCCCGGCACGATCCGGCTGTTGACGCCGTTCCTGAACATCACCGGGTCGATCGCCCTCGTCCTCGGCGCGGTCTTCTCGGCGTACGTGTTCATGCCCAAGCGGCGAGTCCTGCCCTATTCCCTAGACCCGAACCAGCCCGGCGATCAGTTCCTCTTCAATCTACTGATCGCCCCGGTCGCCATCGCCGTGAACTTTGTTGCCTCGCTGCCGGCCACCGCCCGGGCGCTCGTGTCGGGCCGGCTCCACAGTCGGGTCCCGGCGACCATGCTCATCGCGATCGGGGCGTTCATCCCGCTGGTCACGGACTCGCTGAACCGCCTGGGGTCCACGGAGTTCTTCCAGCTCGGCAAGTTCCTCGGCGTCGTATTCCTCTTTGCCGGATTCCTCGTCTCGGTCGAGACGTTCCGCGAGATCCGAATCCCGTTCACCGGCATCCGCCTGCGCCCTCTCCGGCGCGAGCGAGGGCTCGCGCCGACGACGGCGGCCGAGGGGCCAGAGGTTTCGCTCGAGCGCGCCTGACGGAAACCGCGGGCCCATTGCGCGGCGCGTAGCGATCACGCCCGACGCGGAGCGATCATGATGGTCGGCAACTTGAGCTGGAGGGAGTGAACGTGATCCGGGTCCTCCTCGTCGACGATCATGGGGTCGTCAGGCGCGGCCTCCGTGGCTATCTCGAGTTGCTCGACGACATCGAGGTCGTGGGCGAGGCCGACAACGGGCTGACCGGCGTTGAGCTGTCCGCGACGCTTGAGCCCGGACGTGGTCCTGATGGATTTGGTCATGCCGCAGCTCGATGGCATCGGCGCCATCGGCCGGATCAAGGCGGCCCAGCCGGAGGTCCAGGTCGTCGCGCTGACGAGCTTCATCGAGGAGGAGAAGGTCATCGCCGCCGCTCGAGGCCGGCGCGAGCGGGTTCATCCTCAAGGACGCCGAGGCGGACGACGTCGCGGCCGCGATCCGGGCCGCCCACAACGACGAGGTCCATCTCGATCCGGCAGCCGCCCGAATCCTCGCCAAGGGCATGCGGTCCCGGTCGGCGGCCCCGGCCGTCGATCCCCTGACCGAACGGGAGCTCGAGGTCCTGGCGCTCGTCGGGCGCGGCCGGAGCAACAAGGAGATCGCGACGGACCTCGGCATCACCGAACGGACGGCCCGAACGCACGTCAGCAACATCCTCGGCAAGCTCGGACTCGCGAGCCGGACGCAGGCCGCGCTTTACGCCGTGGATCGCCGGCTCGTCACCGGGTCCGACTGAACGTGCCGCGGGCAGCCTTGTCCCGTCGGCGGCCCATCGCTGTTGGCCCGGGTGAGGACGGCACCGGCGCGGTCTCGGCCGACCGATCGCCGACGATCATCTTCCTCCACGGAACTCGCCTGACCGGCGCGCAGTGGGCGACCCAGGTCGATGCGCTCGGGGAGGAGTTCCGCTGCCTGACGCCGGACCTGCCCGGCCACGGCCTGGCCGCGGACCGTCCGTTCACGCTCGCCGGGGCCGCCGAGGCCGTCGCCGACACGATCGAGGCCGAGGCGGGCGGCCGTGCGATCCTCGTCGGCCTGTCGCTCGGGGGCTACGTCGCGATGGACGTGGCGGCCCGCTGGCCGGAGCGGGTGGCCGGCCTCGTTCTCGCGGGCGCGACGGCCGAGCCGGTCGGCCCGCGTGCCGCTGGCCTTCCGCGCCCTCGCCTGGATCTTCGAGACCTCGACGAGACGTGGCTGCATCGACATCAACGTCTGGTTCTTCCGCTGGCGCTACCCGGCCGGCCATCGCCGAGCCCGATCATCGCCGGCGGCTTCTATTTCCGCGGTGGCGCCGTCGCGGTCCGATCGCTCGTCGGCGAGCAATTCCGTCCCCGGCTGGCGCGCTATCCGCGGCCCGACCCTCATCCTCAACGGCGAGTACGACCTCCTGTTCCGGCTCTCGCAGCGGTCGTTCGTCGATGCCGCCGACGATGCCCGGGCGGCTCGTCATCCCGCGGCGCGACGCACCTGACGAACCTCGACCGACCCGAGCGTCTTCAGCGCGGCCCTGCGCCGGTTCGTCCGGTCGTTTGTCGCGCCCGTGGAATGACCTGCGCCGCCCGCCAAGACGGCCCCGTCGGGGTCGCGGCGTATACTCGACCAGCCGATTCCACCCGCCGTCCGAGGTTCGATGCGCGTCCGCAAAGCCGTCTTTCCCGCCGCCGGCTGGGGCACCCGGTTCCTGCCGGCAACGAAGGCCCAGCCGAAGGAGATGCTGCCGCTCGTCGACAAGCCCGTCATCCAGTACGCCGTCGAGGAGGCGGTCGCCGTCGGGGATCGAGCAGGTCATCATCGTCACCTCCAGCGCAGAAGCGGGCGATCGAGGACCACTTCGACCTCTCCTACGAGCTGGAGCACCTGCTCGAGGAGAAGGGCGACATCGAGATGCTCCGCCAGATCCGGCACATCACGGACCTGGCCCAGGTGGCGTACGTCCGCCAGAAGGAGCAGCTCGGCCTCGGCCACGCCGTGCTCATGGCCAAGGAGCTCGTCGGGCACGAGCCGTTCGCGGTGATCCTCTCGGACGACGTGTCGTCGGCGATCGGCCCTGCATCGGCCAGCTCGTCCATGCCTACAACCAGACCCACTCGTCGGTCGTCGCGGTCATGGAGGTCCCCCACGAGGACACGAACCGCTACGGCGTCATCGGCGAGCGAGCCGGTCGAGGGTGCCCTGAACCACGGCCGCCTGCACAAGGTCTCGAGGCTCGTCGAGAAGCCCAGCCCCGCGGAGGCGCCCGTCGAACCTCGCGATCATCGGCCGCTACGTGCTGACGCCGAAGATCTTCGACAAGCTCGAGCAGACCGCAGAAGGGCGCCGGCGGCGAGATCCAGCTGACCGACGCGATCGAGGCTCTCATGCAGGAGCAGGCCGTCTACGGCTACGAGTTCGAGGGCATCCGCTACGACGCGGGGACGACGATGGGCTGGCTGAAGGCGTCGGTCGAGCTGGCCCTGCAGCGACCGGAGCTGGCCGGCGAGTTCCGGACGTACCTCCAGCAACTAGAGCTTTAGCAACCTCGCGTCACGCCGATGGCCGTCGCGGCGGTGACGCTCGAAGTCCTCGTCATCGGGGCGATCCGGATCGCCGGGTCGCTGCCCGTTCTTCGCTGGCCGCTCGCCGGCGGCCTCCTCGCGATCCTCGTCGACCTGTCAGACCTGCTCCTGCGGGACGTCCTCGACCTCGGCGGGATCCCCAATTACCAGGCGTTCGACAAGTGGATGGACCAGTTCTACCTGGCGCCTTTCCTCGTGGTCGCTCTGCGCTGGGCCGGTCCGTCGAGCGGCCATCGCGGTCGGCCTCTACGTGTTCCGGCTCGTCGGCTTCGTGGTGTTCGAGCTGACCGGCGAGCGGGCCTGCTGCTCGTGTTCCCGAACGTGTTCGAGCTCTGGTTCCTGTGCGTCGCGGCGGTGCATCGATTTCGCCGCGCGGCCTCCGGCTGGCGACCGGCGGCCGTCGATGGTCGCCTGCGTCCTGCTGTCCTCGCTGGCGGTCAAGGAGATCCAGGAGTGGGCGCTCCACGGCGCGCGCCTGTTCGACAGCATCAGCTCGCTCGATTTCCTCGAGATGGCGTCCGGCGCTGGCTGACCGGCAACCGCTGAGGCCGTCGCGTCACGACGCTCCGCCGGAGCGTCGGTACGCTACGATCGCCGCGGCGCGCGTCACCGCCCGAGGTGAGCGGGCGGGCCGGCAGAGCGGCACAGACGGAGGGCAAGCGTGGCGGAGATCGGGACGGTTCTCGGCGGCCGGTATCGGCTCGTCGAGCTGCTCGGACAGGGCGGCATGGCGACGATCTACCGGGCCCACGACAGCCAGCTCGATCGCGACGTCGCCGTCAAGCTGCTCCGCCCCGAGTACGGCCGCGACCCCGAGTTCGGCTCGCGTTTCCGCCAGGAGGCGCAGAACGCGGCGTCGCTCAACCACCCGAACATCGTCTCGGTCTACGACTACGGCCAGGACGCGGCCGGGCCCGTTCATCGTCATGGAGGTGGTCGAGGGCGAGGACCTCGCGTCGATCATCCGCCGCTCCGGTGCGCTGCCGCCGCGCCAGGCCGCCCGGATCGTCGGCCGACGACGGCGCGCGCGCTCGAGGCCGCCCACGCGCGCGGGATCGTCCACCGCGACGTGAAGCCCGGCAACATCATGATCAGCCGCGACGGCCGGGTGAAGGTCACCGACTTCGGGATCGCCCGCGCCGTCGCCGAGGCCCAGATGACGCTGCCGGGCACGACGCTCGGCTCCGTCCACTACTTCAGCCCGGAGCAGGCCCGCGGCGAGCAGGCGACCGCGGCGTCGGACATCTTCGCGCTCGGCATCGTCCTGTTCGAGCTGCTCACGGGCCAGCGGCCGTGGGAGGGCGACACGCGCGGCCGTCGGTGGCGATGGCCCGGCTCGCGGGTCCGGTCCCCGACCCGGCCACGCAAGCGTGCCGGCATCCCGCCGGAGCTGGCCGGCGATCACCCGCAAGGCGCTGGCGATGCGAGCCCGAGGACCGCTGGCCGTCCGCCGCGAGCTTCGCGCCGCCGCTCGAGGCGTTCCTGTCGGGAGCCCCGATCCCGGGCCTCGGCGGCGATCGGGCGGCGCGACCGTGGTCGGCGCGCCGCCGCGGCGCTGCGGCGGGGCCGTCACCGCGACCGCTCGTCCGAACCCCAACGCGATCCCGTATTCGCCCGACGCCTACGCCGGACGCCCGCCTCAGGCCACGGCCGGACCCCTACGCCGGCCGCAGCGCTCGCGAGATCGACGACCGAGGAGAACGGGCACGAGCGCCATCGCCTGGATCGCCGGCGATCATCGCGATCGTCATCCTCGCCGCTCGCCGGGTTCCTCGTCTTCCGGCTGCTCTCCGGCGACGAGCCGCCCGCGAGCCAGCACGGTCGTGGTCCCGAACTTCGTCGGCATGACGTTCATCGACGCCCAGGCGCTGGCCGAGGAGCGTGGGCTCGAGGTCGTCCAGGACCAGACGACCGTCGACGCCGACGAAGCGTCGGCACGGTCCTCGCCCAGGATCCGCCGGCCGGCACCGAGTCGACCCGGACACGCCGTCGAAGCTGACCGTCGCCGTCGGCGTCGAGACCGTGCCGGTGCCCGGACTCTCCGGAACAAGACCGAGCAGGAGGCCTTCCAGCTGCTGTTCGCGGCGGGCCTCACGCCGGGACGGGACCGAGGTCTTCGACCCGTCGTGCCGGCCGGGCTGATCGTCACGCCAGGAGCCGCTGCCCGGGGTCATCGTGAACCAGGGCACGGCGGTGACTACGACGGTCTCGAAGGGCCCGGAACCGACGCCGAGCCCGACCTCGCCGACCCCGACCCCCACGCCGACGCCGACCCCCACGCCGACGCCGACACCCACGCCGAACACGCCGACGTCCCGACGCCGACGGCCGACGCACGACGCCCACGGACCCGACTGGTTCGCGACGGCCACGCACCGGACCACCGCCCGTCCCGGTCGAGGTCGCGGAGGCCGTCGGCCGACGCGTCCGAGGGCCGGTCGGGTTCGCCGTCAGCCCAGGTCGCAGAGCATGCCGTCAGCGCCGGTGCGGCTCGCGATCGTGAGCGGCAGGACGGCGCAGCGCGGGCGTCGGCGAGGTCGGCCAGGGTCGACCGGCACGAAGCCGTAGCGAGGCGCGGCGGCGCGGCTCGACGGCGGTCGGGCCGGCGCCCCTCGCGGTCCCTCCCAGCAGGCCCGGATCTCGTCGCCGCGCAGCGGCAGGCGCTCCGCGGTCGAGCCCGCAATAGCCGATCCTTCGCTGCGACGGACGCCCGGAAGTGGCGGCACGTGCCGCAGCTCGTGGAGGAGCGGCGGCAGACCCAGCACCGTGCCGCGACGGGCTGGGGAGTGCCGCAGTGCGGGCACCGCCACAGTGGCATGACGCGAATGGTAGCTGCGACGGGCCGCGCGCGCTGCGCGACTGCGCGACCGGCCGGGCTACTTCACGATCGTCGATGACCGTCCGGTCCGTCGTCTCGCCGTACTCGCGACGTCTGGACGATCACGGTCGCGGAGATCTGACCCGTCGTCGCGCCCTTGGGGATCGTCGTCGACCAGGTCGCCGTGCCGTCGCCGCCGGTCTCGAGCGTCTTGCGAGGTGATGGCCGGCACGTCCGGCGACCGCGAGCGCGAACGTCACGCGCGCCCCCTCGAGCGGGCGGCCGTCCGGGTCGGTGACCGACGACCGTCAGCTGGATCCGCTCCGGCAGCTTCGAGATGCTCGATCGGGTAGGCCGAGCCGACAGGGACGCGGCGAGCTCTCCCGTGCCCTTGACCGACGGCGATCACCGACGTGGTTCGCGTTGCCGGCCGGGTCGATCGACCGTGATGCCGATGTCGTTCGTCCCGTCGCCGATCGGCAGGATCGATCGCGAACTTGCCGTTCTCGTCCGCCGCGCCGGTGACGGTCATGGTTCGACGTCGCATTCCAGACCCGGAGCTCGCTCCGCGGCTGCGTCTCGCCCTCGATCGACGCCGTCTTGGCGTTGACGACGGCGCCGTCCTTCGGTGCGCTGAGGACGATCCGCGGGTTCGTGGCGTCGAAGACGTACGTCACGACCGGCGACGGCTCCGACTCGCCGCCCGGTCCGACGATCGTCGCGGTGAACGCGTTCGAGCCCTCGACGAGCGTGACCCCCGGGACGATGAAGCGGACCGTCCGGCCGACCGGGATCTCGGTCACGACGCCCGGGTCCTGGTCGCCGATGGCGACGTAGATCCGGATGCGGTCCCGTTCACGGCGCCGACGGCGTCCTCGGGGATCGTGCCGACGAGGTCGATCGTCGGCTGGTTCGTGTAGGGCTCTCTCGGGCTCGTCGAGGAGCGGCGCGTCGGCGACGACAACGGCGGCAGCTCGAAGGGACGGGCGTCGCCGTGATGTCGGCGACGAACCCGGCAGAACGTCGAGCCGATGGCGTCGGCCGCCCGCCCCACGCCGCCGGTCGCGGCGAACAGGACGCCACGCGCCCAGCGCCGACGACGGCGGCGACGAACAGGAACCGGAACGGGAGCGCGAGCCGGCGGGTCGTCTCGACGCGGCGATGGGCGTGTCAGCCGGCCGGAGCCGGCGCTCGGGCCCGGACCTTGGCCGGAGCCGGGTCGGCCCGTGAGGGCGGCCTCGGCCGAACCTGGGACGGCCGCCCGTCGCGCCGTGTCGTCATCGTCGGGGATTGTCGCATGCGCGGCTCCGGGAGCGGCACCGATGACCCGAATGACAGGCCCGCTGCGACCCAGCCCGAAGATTGCGGAGCGTTGTAGTCTTGCGCGGTCGGCGCGCGTTGGGGGCTCGCCCTGTCGCGCGCCAGTTCCGAGGGATGGAGTGCAGGCACGAGACCCGCAAGAGCGAGCGCCCGGCGGGCGCCGCCGGCCGCCCGGCGTTCGGAGTTGGCCCGATCGCGCGCGTCGCAGCCGGCGCCGCCAGCGACGCGGATCCAGACCGGCCCGCACGCCGGCTATCCGCCGCTGCCCGTCAGCCCGCGCCGGCTTCGGCCTGCCGAACCTCCGGCGCAACGTCTGCCCCCACTTCTACATGACCGGCATCGCGCGGCGCGATCCCGATCCAGGCGCCGCACCTGCTCAAGGCGCTCATCCGCCAGGACGCGAACGTCTCGCGCTGCCAGCTGCGCGGCGGCGTCCACCTGGAGCAGGGCTACGTCAACGACGTCTGCCTGACGCCGCGCTTCAACCAGTGCGTCTTCTACGAGGACGACCTGACGCGCGAGTGACCACCGAGGCCGAGACTACGACGGCCGCGCTCCAGGCGCTCGCCGAGCGCGGCCGCTTCGGCATCCGGCTCGGGCTCGGCCGGACGCGGGCGCTCCTGCGCGAGCTCGGCGATCCGCAGCGCTCCATTCGCGGGGCGCTCGTCGCGGGCACGAACGGCAAGGGCAGCGTCCTCGCCCTCGCGCGGCCGCGCTCCGAGCAGGCCGGGCTGCCGCGTCGGCGAGACGCCGAAGCCGCACCTCGTCACCTATCGCGAGCGGCTGCAGATCGGCGGGCGTGCCGGTCGACCCGGCGACGTTCGCCCGGCTGATCGGCGACGGCGCTCGCCGCCGCCGACCGGATCCCGCGCCGCCTCGGCCCGCCGACCGAGTTCGAGCTCCTGACCGCGATGGTCTTCCGCTGGTTCGCGGAGGAGCGGGTCGACCTCGCGCTCGTCGAGGTCGGGCTCGGCGGCCGGCTCGACGCGACCCACGCCTGGGACGGCGGCGTGGCCGCGATCACGAACGTCGACCTCGACCACATGGACCGGCTCGGGCCGACGATCGGCCACATCGCCCGCGAGAAGGCGGCGATCATCGAGCGCGGCGACGTCGCCGTGACCGGCGCGACCGGCGAGGCGCTCGCGATCGTCCGGCGGCGGGCGGCGCGGCTCGGGCGTGCCGCTGACCGTCGTCGAGCCGCGCCCCGATCCTCGGCTATGTCGCGCGACGGCATCGAGGTCGAGCTGCCGCGGCTGGGCCGGACGACGGTCGGGCTGCGCGGGCGGCACCAGGCCGCGAACGCCGCGGTCGCCGACGCGGTCCTCGACGCGCTCGCGGCGGCCGGGATCGCCGACGTCCCGGCTGCCGCCCGCCGCGCCGGCTACGCGACGGCGCGCTGGCCCGGCCGGCTCGAGCTGCTCTCGGTCGACGGTCGTGACGTGCTGCTCGACGGCGCCCACAACCCGGCCGGCGCCGCGGCGCTCGCGACGGCGCTCGACGACCTGCGGCCGTTCCTCGACGCCGGGCCGGCTCACGCTCGTCACCGCTTCGATGGCCGACAAGGACGTCGACGGGATCGTCGGCCGCGCTCGCGTGTCGCGGGCGCGCTCGCCGGAGGCGCGGGTCATCGCGACGCAGCTCGACGTGCCGCGGGCCCTGCCGCCGAGGACCTCGCGGAGCGCTGGCGCGCGGCTGGCGCCAGGCAGGCCAGCTGGACGGTCGCGGCGGAGCCCGATCCCGCGCGGCCCTGGACCGCGCGCATCGCGCGGCGCCGACGGGCCGGTCGTCGTCGCCGGCTCGCTGTACCTCGTCGGGCTCGTCGCGGCGTGGCTCGTCGACGATCCGCTCCTCCGCGACCCGACCGCTGAGCAGCCGGATGACCGAGGCCAGGTGAGCGCCGGCAGGCCGGCCGCGAGCCGCTCGAGATCGGCCCGCGGCGGTTCCGCTGGGGCGAGCGGACCTACGTGATGGGCATCCTCAACGTGACGCCCGATTCGTTCTCCGGCGACGGCCTGCTCGCGGACGGGCGACCAGCGGACGGCCATGGGACCCTGTCGGCGGCGCCGTCGAGCGGGCGCGGGCGATGGCCGCGGACGGCGCCGACATCCTCGACATCGGCGGCGAGTCGACGCGCCCGGGCCACGCCCCGGTGGACGTCGAGCGAGGAGTCGCGCCGCGTCGTGCCCGTCGTCGCGGCCGTCCGGGCCGCGCTCCCGGACATGCCGATCAGCATCGACACGACGAAGCCGGCCGTCGCCGAGGCCGCCCTCGACGCCGGCGCGAACCTCGTCAACGACATCTGGGGCGTCGCCGCGGACGATGCGCTGCGCCGGGTCGCCGCCGCGCGCGGCGTGCCGATCGTCCTCATGCACAACCGCGCCGAGGCGCGCTACACGAACCTCGTCGCCGAGGTCCTCGCCGATCTCCGAGGCCGCGATCGAGCGGGCGCTGCGCGCCGGCGTCGCCTGGGACGCGATCATCGTCGACCCGGGCTTCGGGTTCGGCAAGACGGCCGAGCACAACCTCGAGCTGCTGCGCGACCTCGACGCGCTCCGCGTCCTCGGCCGGCCGATGCTGCTGGGCACGTCCCGCAAGTCGACGCTCGGCAAGGTCCTCGACCTGCCGGCCGATCGAGCGGCTCGAGGCGACGCTCGCGACGACGGCCCTCGGGATCGCGGCCGGCGTCGACATCGTCCGGGTCCACGACGTCCGCGCGAACGTTCGCGCGGCGCGCATGGCGGACGCGATCGTCCGCGGCGACGATCGGCCGCCCG
Organism: uncultured Chloroflexia bacterium; assembly: GCA_963720315.1. Taxonomy (GTDB): domain Bacteria; phylum Chloroflexota; class Limnocylindria; order Limnocylindrales; family CSP1-4; genus CF-46. The sequence continues at coordinate 156,156 of CAVRFC010000005.1, read as the reverse complement.
GCCGAGCGAAGGAGACTCCGCGCTGAGCGACCGGATCGTGCTCCGCAACATGCAGTTCCAGGGCAAGCACGGCTACTACGACCACGAGCTGACCACGCCGCAGCCCTTCGAGGTCGACGTCGAGCTCGTCCTGAACCTCCAGCCGGCCGGGATCGACGACGACCTCGAGAAGTCCGTCGACTACGGCCGCGTCTACGACGTCGACCCGCCAGATCGTCGAGTCGACCTCGTTCCGCCTGCTCGAGGCGCTCGCCGAGGCGATCAGCCACGAGTCCTCGCGGACTTCCCGGTCGACGAGGTCGGCGTCCGGGTCCGCAAGCCGAAGGTCGAGCTCGGCGGGCCGCTCGACTACGCCGCGGTCGAGATCTGGCGGCGCCGCCCGAGCAACGAGCGGCGCGGATAGCGCCGGACCCAGCCGGCTCCCAGGCGACGGCTCCCTCAGCCGGTCCGCGGACGCGTCCGAGCGTGACCTCGACCGTCGTCGTGCTGGCCGTCGCGCAGGACGATCTCGAGGATGACCGTCTCGCCCGGCGCGAACTGGTCGAGGACCGCGTCGAGCGGATGCTCGCTGTCGATCGCCGTCGCCGTCGATCGCCAGGATGATGTCGCCGGCTGGATGCCGCGCGGCCGTCGGGCCGGCGGATTGCCGCGGCGTGATCGGCGGGTTGCCGTTCGCGTCGACGTCGATCGGGACACGAGGGCGCCCTGCGTTCACCGGCAGCGTCTCGGTCCTTCGCCAGCTGGGCGTCGATGGCCGTCGTAGCGGATGCCGATGTACGGCCGCTGGCCAGCGGCTGGCCGGCGAGGGCCTGCTCCATGAGCGGCTTGGCGATGTTGATCGGGATCGCGAAGCCGATGCCGGTCGAGTCGCGGGCGATCGCGGTGTTGATGCCGATGACGGCCGCCGCGCGTCGAGCAGCGGGCCGCCGCTGTTGCCGGGATTGATCGCGGCGTCGGTCTGGATGAGGTTGCGGAGGCTCGCTGCCGTCGGTCTGGATCGTCGCGGCCCTTCGCCGAGACGATGCCGCTCGTCACGGTGTTCGAGTACGTCCCGAGCGGGCTGCCGATCGCGACGACGAGCTGGCCGACCCGGAGGCGCGTCCGAGTCGCCGATCGCGGCCGCGGTCAGGCCGGTCGCGTCGACCTTGACGATCGCGAGGTCGGTCAGGGTGTCGATGCCGTAGATCGTGCCGGTGTATCGCGTCCGTCCTTGAGCTCGACCGTCAGCGAGTCTGCTGCCGGCGACGACGTGGCGGTTCGTGAGGATCCAGCCGTTCGGGTCGAAGATCACGCCGGAGCCGACGCCCTGCTCGGGCATGCTCGATCGCGTTCGGGTCGACCTCGCCGGCGACGATCCGGACGACGGCCGGGCCGGCCTTCGCCGCGACGTCGACGACCGCCGAGTGACTCGTCGATCGTGACCGGCTGGTGGACCGAGGTTGGATCGGCGTTCGTGACCGGTGCGTCGCCGGCGCGGCCGGTCGAGGGCGCCCGTCGCGCTCAGCGCGACGAACGTGCCGCCCGACGCGAGCACGGCGGCGAGGAGCGACGCGGCGAGGACCGTCCCGACGCCCGCGCCCGAGCGGCCGCCGCACGGCCGAGCTGGACCGGCTGCGCGACCGGCGTCGGAGCCGGCTCGAACCAGTGCTCGGGCGTCGGCGGAGTGCGGCGCCGGCGCGGTCCAGCTGCGGCGGCGGCCCAGTCGGTCCGCGGCTCCGGGGCCGGGGAGAAGAACGAGCTGTCGATCGGCTGGGTGTCGTCGTCCTGGGGTCGACGTCTCGTCGGTCAGTCATGAATGGCCACTGGCTTCGTAGCGATCGTGCGAACCGGCACGGGGCGGTGAGCGCCTCGGGGCGTTGCGGCAAGCCTGCACGACTCCCGGTTCAGGCCGGGCGGCCCGGTCGGTGAAGAATCCGCCACCTTCGTGCGCTCAGACGGCCGTTCGCCGGACGTCCTGCGCGGTCGGGACGTCGATGGCCGGCGGCGGCGGCGCCATCGGCGGGCTGCGGATCGCCCGTGACTGTCGGGCTCCGGCTGGGGCCTCGACGGTTCGCGGGTCACGCGGCAGCAGGACCGTGAAGCGGCTGCCGGCCCCGAGCCGGCTCTCGACGGCGACCGTGCCGCCGTGCATGTCGACGATCGACCGGACGATCGCGAGCCCGAGGCCGCTGCCGCTGCCGCGCGCCTCGTTGGCCCGCGAGCCGCGGTAGAACCGGTCGAAGATCCGGGGCAGCTCGCTCGCGTCGATGCCGATCCCCGTGTCGCGCGACGTCGATCCGGGCGCCGTCGCCGTGTGCGGGCGACGCTCACGTCGACCCGGCCGCCGCGCGGCGTGAACTTGATCGCGTTGCCGACGAGGTTGGTGACGACCTGGCCGATCCGCTGCGGGTCGTGGCGGATCGCGGAGCGGCGCGTCGGGCAGGGTCAGCTTGAGCTCGACGCCGCGCCGGCGGGCGGCCGGCTGCGCCTGCTCGACGGCCGACTCGACCGACGGCCCGCAGGTCGTCCGGCCGGAGGTCGAGCAGGACGAGCCCGGAATCGAGCTTCGAGAGCTCGAGCAGGTTCTGGGCGAGCCAGTCGAGGCGCTCGAGCTGGACCCGGCTCGACTCGAGGAACTCGGCCCGGGCCGCCGGGTCGTCGCCGGCCTGGTCCTTGAGCAGCTCGTTGAACGTCCGCAGCGCGGCGATCGGCGTCCGCAGCTCGTGCGAGACGTCGGCGAGGAAGTCGCGGCTCCGGTCGCGGTCGCGGCGGATGATCGCGACGCTCTCCTCGAGCCGCTCGGCCATCGCGTTGAACTGGAGCGCCGAGCTCGGTCAGCTCGGACGAGCCCGCCTCGGACGTCGGCCGGGTCGATGCGCTGGGTGAAGTCGCCCTCGGCCAGCGCGCGGGACGCCTCGGTCAGCCGGCGGAGCGGGGTCGTGAAGCGGTGGGCGATCGGCGGCGGCCACGATCACCGCGATGCCGAGCGCGACGATGCCGACGGCCGCCAGCAGGCTCGTGACGTTCGCGATCGTCGTCTGCCGGAACGTGTACGGGTTCGACAGCGTGACCTCGATGACGTACGGGTCGGCGCTGGGCTGCGACTCGCCGAGAGACGGGCTCGGACACGAGCGCCTCTCGGGTGCCGGTCGCGGCTTGGCCGCTGTGAGCGGCGCGTGGAACGTCCCGTTCGTCGCCGGGACGAAGCCGGCGCCCTCGCCGCCGTCAGACCCAGAACGGACGTCGACGTCGGCCTGGGCGAGGAGGTTCGGCGGACGCCCCGGATCTGCTCCTCGAGCGCGCGCGACGACGGCCGGGTTGAGCCGGCCGTCGACATCGACGACCGGCGCGTCGCCGCGCATCGCTGCTCGGCCCGGCCTGTCGACGCACGCGGCGACGAGCTCGGCGCGCGCCCGCAGCTCGGCGGTCTGCTGCTGGGTGAAGTAGTCGTCGAGCCGGTTGACGACGAAGACCGAGACCAGCGCGAGCGTCAGCGCGACGACGCCGACGAACGCCGAGGGTCAGGCGGGCCTGGAACGTCCGCGGGACGAGCCGGCGGAGGAGCCTCGGGCAGCGCGTCGACCGCCGCGGCGTCAGCGCTCGGCGAAGGCGTAGCCGACACCGCGGACCGTCATGACGAACGCCGGCGCGGCGGGATCGTCCTCGATCTTGTCGCGCAGGTGGCTGACGTGGACGTTGATCGTCTTCTCGTCCTGGTCGAGCGCCTCGTAGTCGCGCAGCAGCTCGAGCAGCTCGCTCCGGGTGTAGACCCGGCCGGGCCGGCTGGCGAGGTGGCGGAGGATCTCGAACTCGGTCGGCGTGAGGCTGATCCGGCGCTGGCCGCGCTGGACGCGCCGCCGCTCGAGGTCGATGACGAGGTCGCCGTGGCGGATCACGCGCCCGCCGGCGGCGTCGGCGAGGTCGCCGTAGGCGCGCCGCAGGAGCGCCTTGATCCGGCTCATCAGCTCGCGCAGCCCGAACGGCTTCGTCAGGTAGTCGTCCGCGCCGAGCTCCAGGCCGATCACCTTGTCGACCTCGTCGTCGCGGGCGGTCAGCACGAGGACCGGCGCCTTCGAGCCGGCGGCGCGGAGCCGGCGGAGCACCTCGAAGCCGTCGATCCCGGGCAGGCGGACGTCGAGCACGACGAGGTCCGGGGCCTGGTTCGTGGCGAAGTCGAGCCCCTCCTCGCCGGATCGGGCGACGGCGACCGGTGTAGCCCTCCTGCTGGAGCGCGTACTGGATGCCGCGGGCGACGGCGAACTCGTCTTCGACGATCAGGATCGTGGCGCCATGGGCCGCGATGCTACACCGGGTCGATCGGGAGGGCGCGAACCGGCTCGATCGGCGCGACCGTGATAAGGTGTGCGCCGTTCCCGGGCGCCCCCGCGACATACGCCGCAGGTCGAGTCGCGCCCGCTTCAGATGACGCCTCACCCGAGGTCCGACCCGATGGCCACCGCCACGTCCACCCCGCCCCACGCTCGCCGCGGAGCCCCGCGACATCATCGGCAAGAAGGTCGCCCGCCTCCGCCGCGACGGCCGCCTGCCCGGCGTCGTCTTCGGCCACGGCCTCGATTCGACGAGCGTCTCCGTCGACGCCCACGAGTTCGAGCTGCTGCGCCGCAAGACCGGCCAGAACGCCCTCGTCGACCTGTCGGTCGACGGCAAGAAGGCCCAGCCGGTCCTCATCCACGGCGTCCAGGTCCACCCGGTCACGCGCCGGCCGCTCCACGTCGACCTGTTCCTCGTCCGGATGACCGAGGAGCTCACGGTCGACGTGCCGCTCGTCCCGATCGGCACGTCCGCGCGGTCGTCGACCGACGGCGGCACGCTGCTCCACGGCATCGAGTCCGTCCGGGTCAAGGCGCTGCCCGACCACCTGCCCGCAGTCGATCGAGTACTCGATCGAGAGCCTCGTCGACTTCGACGCCGCGATCCACGTCCGCGACCTCGACATCCCGTCCGACGTGACGCTCCTGACCGATCCCGACGAGGTCGTCGCCAAGGTCCAGCCGCCGCGCGTCGAGGTCGAGGAGGTGCCCGTCGTCGCCGAGGGCGAGGAGGCAGCCGAGGCGCCGAGGAAGCGAGCCGAGGGCGAGGCCGGCCGAGGGTGGCGCCGCCGCGTCCGGCGAGAGCTCCGACGAGGCTCGAGCTGCCGACGAGGGCTGACCGCCCAGCCGTCTACGTCCGAACGCCGCGCGCCGCGACGACCGGCAGCCGCAGCACCAGCTCGGTCGGCTGGCCGCCGCCTCGAGCCGGCTCCGGAGCGACTCGCTCGAACTCGATCGTGCTCGTCCGGCTCGAGGCTCGTACGTGTCGGCCTCGTCGAACTCGGTGATGAACGCGACGTAGCCCTCGACGTCGAACGGATGCTCGAGCAGTCGCCGCGCTCGGCCGTCGACGTCGCGATAGCCCGCCCGGCGGAGCTGCTGCGATCGGCGCCATCGACACTCCGGCATGTCGCCCGGCCGGCCATCGGGCTCGCGCGGCACCGATCACCGACCTCGTCGAGCGACGTCGTCGAGGTCGATGTCCGGCGCGAAAACGCGGTCGTCGGCCAGCCAGCGAGACGTAGGCCAGCGTGCCGCCCGGTCGCAGGACGCGGCGCGCCTCGCGAAGGGCGCGGGCCCGGTTCGGGACGAGCTGGAACACGAACGACGACATCGCCGCGTCGAACGAGCCGTCCTCGAACGGCAGCTCGTCGGCGAAGGCCACCCGGGTCTCGAATCGCCGCCGGTCCTCGCGGCGACAGGAGCCGGTCGGCCTCGCGCTCTGCCGCGACCGCCATCTCCGCGAGACGCATCGATCCCGACCACCTCGACCGACGGCCAGCGCCGGATCGCCGCGATCGCCAGCGTCCCCGTCCCGGTGCCGACGTCGATCAGGCGTCGTGCGCCGCCGGCGACCGCCTCATCGAGTCGATCGAGGAGCGCGGCCGCCTGCGGGGCCAGCACCGGGGCCCACCATCGCGCATAGCCCGCGGCGATCCGGTCGTAGCGTTCGGCCTGGTCGGTCATCGCCTCATCGTGCCACGACGCGTGGCCGCGCGCCGCGGTTCCAGCCCTCGGCGGCGGCCGGCGGCGGCGGCGCGGACGGCCGCCGGAGGAAGCCGAGCCGACGCGGCCGACGAAGACGCCGATCGCCGGCGATGAGCCGTCACCATGAGGAGGATCGGCAGCCAGACGATCGCGAACCAGATGGCCGCGCTCGCCAGGATCTGGAGGAACCCGACGAGGCTGGCGCCGGCTTGCTCGACCTCGGCTCCCGGGTCCCAGTCGCGCCGCGGCCTCGGTGATCGCCTGGACCTCGACCCCAAACGTCACCGTCAGGGTCGCGTAAGCGACCTGGTCGTCGAGACTTGCCTTCTGCGCGCTGAGCTGCTCGATCTGGCCTCGGACGTCGGATAGACGCGACTCGATCTCGAGGACGTCGGCGACCTTGGCGGCATCGGAGAGGTGCTTGACGAGCGCCGTCTCGCTCGCCCGGAGGTTGCGGATCCGTGCCTCAAGATCGACGATCTGGCCCGTGACGTCGGCGGTGTCGGTCTGCTCGCCGACCTCCGTCCCCGAGGCGCGGAGCGGCGTCGAGGGCGTCCTCCCATCGGTCCGCCGGTACCCGATAGCTGATCGTCGCGACGACGTTCTCGCCATCGCTGTACTGCTGTGACGCTCCGATGTACCCGCCCATCCCCTGGATTGCGGAGCGAGCGGCGCCGACCGCCGCGGTGACGTCGGCGACTTCGATCTGGAGCGACCCGGTCCGGATGATCTTGGTACCGTCACGGATCGCGGCAGCGTCGCTGTCCGGAGCAAAGGGCTGGGCGGCCTCGTCGCGGGATCCGGCGGCCGCCGCAGACGATGCAGCGGGAGCGGCGCCGGCGGCCCCAGCTTGAGGCGCGCTCGCCGCCATGCCACAGGCCGCGACTACGGCACCTAGGAGAATGACCGCCACAAGGGCGAAGAAGGTGCGCGCGGCACCGGTGGTCGCGAATTCTCATCGCAGGTTTCCTCCGAGTGGCACATGGTGGGCGACGCCCATCGCGGCACCGCCCGAGACGCCCATCCATCGAGGCCGGTTCCCTCCGCGACACAGGCTCGATCACCCGTCCGTCTCCCTCGCAGCACAGACCGGCCTGCGGCCGCGGCCCGCACAGCTCACGTTTCGGAGGCATCGGATGGACCGCACCATCGCCACGCGCTCGCTCGCGGCGGCCTTCGTCGTCGGCGCCATCGCCCAGGCACTCCTCGTCGGAGCCGAGCTCGGGATCAACATTCCGCTGCTGGTCGCCGCGACGATGGCGGCGGGCGTCTTCCTTTCGAACGGTGGCCGGCGGATCGATCGCCTGGACCTGTGGCTGCCGCTCGCCGCCCTGGCGGTGTCGGCAATGGTCGCGATCCGCTCCGACTCGACACTGCTGTTCTTCGATGTGGTGACCGCGGCATCGCTCCTCGGGGCGTCCATGGCCGCCTTCGCTGGGGCCGCGGTCACGCGCCGGACTGCGCTCGCGATCGTCGCCACCGGGACGGTCGTGCTCGCCTGGGTCGGTGGCGGGATCCTCCGCATGTCGGTTGCCGCCCGCCGGCCCGCGGCGACGGGCCCCGGCTGGCGCGCTCGCCTGCCGGCGTGGGCCGGTCCTGTCGCCCGCGGCCTGCTCCTCGCGCTCCCAGTCCTCCTCCTATTCGTCGCCCTGTTCTCGTCGGCGGACGCGATCTTCGCGTCAATCGCAGCCGATGTTTTCGGCTGGGAGTTCGACCTCGGCGAGCTGCCGATCCGTGTTGGCGTGGCCTTCCTCGTAGCCTGGGTCGTCGCTGGATTGCTGGGCGTCGCGGCCGGCGCGGCCGAGCTCGACTGGCCCCAGCGGCCCCTCCCGATGCAGTCGCTGGGCGCCGCCGCGGTCGAACCACTGCCCCTCGCCCCGCGCCTCGGGGCGACCGAAGCCGTCACGATCCTCGTCGCCGTCGACCTCCTGTTCGGTGTCTTCGTCAGCCTTCAGGTCGCCTACCTGTTCGGTGGCCTCGACACGCTCGCCGCCGGCGGGCTCACCTACGCCAACTACGCGCGGCGCGGCTTCTTCGAGCTGGTCGCCGTGACGTGCCTCGCTGGTGGGCTGGTCGTCGGCCTCCACGCGATCGTTGCCGAGCGCACCCGAGCCTTCGTTGGCGCCGCGGTCGGGCTGGCCCTGCTGACCTTCGTGATCCTCGCCTCCGCCGCGCTCCGTCTCAGCCTCTACCAGGACGCCTACGGTTGGACGGAGCTCCGCTTCTACATCGACGCCACGATCGCGTGGCTCGGGCTGGGGATCGTCGCCGCGATCGTGCTCCTCGTCCGCGACCGGATGCGCTGGCTGGTGCACGCGATGACCGTTTCCGCGATCGCGATCCTCCTGGTGGTGAACTTGGTCGGGGCTCAGCGTCACGTCGCCGAGGCGAACGTTGCCCGCCTGCTCGACCCGACGCTGGTTCCGCCCGACGGCCGCCAGGGGCTCGACGTCGGGTACGCACTGACGCTCGGCGACGATGCCGTCCCGGCGCTCGTCGCGGCCCTTCCCGCGCTGTCGGCGGAGGATCGGGCGTGGGTGATGAGCGATCTCGAGGATCGCTGGCAGGAGCTCCGCCGGCCGCAGGCGACTGCCCTGCAGGGTTGGAACCTGGCTCGCGAGCGGGCCCGAGCGGCCTTGGCGACGCTGTTCGGCTCATAGCCGTTGGCGGCCGGTTGGCCGCTACACTCGGGGTGTGAAGCTGCCGTTCGAACCACCCCTTGAGCCGATGCTGGCCAAACCCGCCGACAAGCTGCCGTCCGACGACGGCTGGCTGTTCGAGCCGAAGTGGGACGGCTTCCGGGCGATCGTGTTTCGCGACGGCGACGAGGTCTACACGCAGTCGCGCGACCTCAAGCCCCTCGACCGCTACTTCCCGGAGCTCGTCGACCCCCTCCGCGCCGCGCTTCCGGACCGCTGCATCCTTGACGGCGAGGTAGTGATCTCAAAGAACGGCGAGCTCGACTTCGAGGCGCTGCTGCTGCGGATCCATCCCGCAGCGTCGCGAGTGAAGATGCTTGCCGCGGAGTCGCCGGCGTCATTCGTCGCCTGGGACCTGCTCGCGCTCGGCGACGACGACCTGCGCGACACGCCTCAGGGCGAGCGGCGGGCACTGCTGGAGGGGGTCGCTCGGGAGCGCGCCACCGCCCGTCCACCTCACGCCGGCGACGACCGATCGGGCGTTGGCCGACGATTGGTTCCACCGCTTCGAGGGGGCCGGCCTCGATGGCGTGATCGCGAAACGGCTGGCCGACAAGTACCAGCCGGCGAAGCGAGCGATGCTGAAGATCAAGCACCAGCGCACGGCCGATTGCGTTGTGGCCGGCTTCCGCTGGCACAAGAACGGGCCGGGGACACACGTCGGGTCGCTGCTGCTGGGGCTCTACGACGACGAGGGATCCCTGCACCACGTCGGAGTCACGTCGTCCTTCACATGGGACAAGCGCGCCGCGCTCGTCCCGGAGCTGGAGCCGCTGCGCAAGGACGCGCTCCAAGGCCACCCATGGGGCGAGTGGGCGGACGTGGGCGACGCAGGGCGCCGCCGACGCCTCGGGCCAGCGGTTGCCCGGCGCGACATCGCGCTGGAACCGGGGCAAGGACCTGTCGTGGGAGCCGCTCCGCCCGGAGCGTGTCGTCGAGGTCGCGTACGACCATCTTCAGGGTGATCGCTTCCGGCACGGGACGACGTTCAAGCGCTGGCGCCCGGACAAGCCGCCCGCCGAGTGCCGTTACGACCAGCTCGAGGAAACCCCAGCCTACGAGATCGCCAAGATCTTCGGCGCCTGAGGCGAGGAGGTCGCGTGTACGTCCCGGCGCACTTCAGGGCCGATGACGCCGCGGTCCGGGAACTCCTCACCAACCACGGCGCGGCCGACCTGATCACCTCGACCGCCGGCGGCCTGCTCGCGACGCTGCTGCCGTTCATCTACGAGGAGCCTGGCACGCTCTCCGGAGGCTGGCGAGCACGGCCGGTTGCTCGGCCACGTGGCTCGCAACAACGACCAGTGGCGTGAACCGGCCGAGGGCGACGCGCTCGTCATCGTCCGTGGTCCGGACGCCTACATCTCACCGTCGTGGTACGAGACCAAGCGGGAGCATGGTCGCGTCGTGCCGACGTGGAACTACATCACGGCCCATGTCTACGGACCCCTCCTGATCCATGACGACGCGGCCTGGGTCGAGGCACTCGTTCGACGGCTGACTGCCCGCCACGAATCGTCGCGCCCGCACCCCTGGAGCCCGGACGATGCACCGGAGCCCTACTTCCGCGGCCAGCTGCGGGCCATCGTCGGCCTCGAGCTGCCGATCAGCCGGATCGAGGGCAAGTTCAAGCTCAGCCAGAATCGCTCGGATGCGGACATCGATGGCGTGATCGACGGACTCACGGCCTCCGGACAACCAGCGCTCGCGGACGCAATGCGCGCGCTCCCGCAATCTCGCCGCTGACCTTCAGGTTGCCCGCTAGCTCTCGCTCTTGACCCGCCACAACGCGACCGGAGCCCCTATCCCCTTGAGCTCGACTCGCCCGATCGGTTCGAACGCGGCCGTGCCACGTGGCAGTGCAACGACGACGCCTTCCTCGACGGCGACCTCGCCGAGGCCCGCCTGACCGGCGATCCGGGACGCGAGGTTGACGGTTCGGCCGAAGACGTCGCCGTCGCGGACGACGATTCGACCGGCGGCGATCCCGCCCCGCGCCGGTGGAAGCCCGGCCGCCTCGATCTCCGCGACGAGCGATGTCGTGGCCCGGATCGCCGGTTCGGAGGCGTCGAATCGCAACAGGACCCCGTCGCCGAGGAGCTTCACGACGCGCCCGCCATGGCTACGAACGGCCGCCTCCGCCAGCTCCTGGAGGCGGGCGGCGGACTCGGCCGCGACGTCGTCGCCGCGCGTCTCCGTCAGCGACGTGTAGCCGGCCAGGTCGACGAAGGCGATCGCCTGCGGACGGTCCGGGGCGGGCGGCATCCGGTCGGCCGCGACGAGGACGCTCTCGATCGCATTGATGATCCGATCCTGGAGCGTCCGTTCGACGTGGCGCGACAGGAGCCAGACGATAAGTTCGCGAGCGTGGGCCGACGCACGCACCGTAGGGTTCGCGTCAGCGTCGGCCGGGAGGCCCTCGGGCGCCCCCGCCGGCCCTGTCGGTGCACCTTGGCTCGCGGGCGACGGTCGTGCGTGGAGGTCCCACAGGTCGAGCCAGCCCTCGGCGAATCGCCGGACGCCTTCGCCGGCCAGACGCGCGACACGGGCATCTGCTCCGCCTTCCGGGTCAACCGAGGCCCAGGTCGTGACGAACTCGCGGATGAGCGCCGCCTCGTCCTCGCGAAGCCGGTCGGCGGGTCTGGGCTCGGGCAGCTCCAACGCGGCGTAGACGGCGGCCAGGCGCCCGCTCGAGGCCCCGAGCGACGCCGCCAGCTCGGCGTAGGTCTCGCCGCGCGGCGCCGGATCCGTGAAGAGCCGCCCAACGACGCCCAGCCCGAACCGGCCGCTGGAGATCGCCCAGGCCACGTCGTCAAGCTCGATCCCGGCACCCAGGAGCGACCGGACGGTGGTCAGGATCGCCGCGTCGCGGGCGTCGAACCGCCCGTCGGCCAGCGGACGGATCTCTCCAAGCTCCACAAACCGTCGCACCATCTCCGGCGAGGCGTCTGCCTCCTCGACCAGTTCCTCGAGGGTGATCGCCCTCACGACCCGGTCGATCCGGACTTCTTTCGCGGCGCCCGTTCGAGTTGTCCGGCGCGGTCGGGCCATTCGTAGCCTTCCCACGGGTCGTAATCGGGATCGAGTGGTTCTTGCGCGGGCCGATCGGCCTCCGGGACGTGGATGAGGTTGACCCGGACGCGGTACCAGAGTGACGAGCGGCCGCGCATGCCGTCGACGAGGACGTCCGCGGGTTCGAGTGCGGCGGCGGCGTTCGGGTGGCGCTCCTTCCAGCGCTCGAGGCCAGCGAGGGCCTCGTCCTTCTTCGCGGCCCGCGAGATCTCGATGACCGGAATTGTGGAGCGACGGCGGCCGGTCGGAGTCGGGCGCGTTCCTTCCCAGTCGGTCGGCAGGCCCGCGTTGCGATCTCCGGCCGCGACCGCGGCCGCTCGTTCCGCGGCGACCTCCGGCGGTGGGCCGCCGGCCTCGCCGCGCCCGGGCTCGTATTCGCTCTCCGGCCGGCGCTTGCGGGACGGCTGGACGCGTGGCGGCTCGCCGGCCTGCTTGGCGTAGTTCGGCGGCCAGGGAGCGTCGCCCAGCCCCTCCGCCTCGTGGCGGGCACTCAGCTCCAACAACCCTTCGAGCGACCCGACGGCCTCATCGATCCCGGCCCCGGCATCGCCCCGCTCCGCATAGATCGCGGGGACCGTCGCAAGCGTGAAGTCCTCCGCGACGACGTCGGCCACCTCCTCCCAGCGGAGCGGCATCGAGACACGAGCGTCGGGCAGCGGCCGGACTGAGTAGGCCGAGGCCACCGTTCGGTCTTTCGCGTTCTGGTTGTAGTCCAGAAAAACGCCGTGGCGCTCCTCCTTCCACCATTTGGAGGTTGCGATCGCAGGTGCCCGCCGTTCGACATCCCGAGCGAGGGCAAGCGCCGCCCGCCGCACCTCCGGGTAGGTCCAGCGAGGCTCGATTCGGACGTTGATGTGGATCCCGCGCGATCCCGACGTCTTCGGCCAGCCCGCGAGCCCGACAGCCTCGAGGGCCTCCTTCGCGACGAGAGCGACCTCGCGGATCTGCGACCACTCGATGCCCGGCACAGGATCGAGGTCAACCCGCAACTCGTCGGGATGGTCGAGGTCGTCGGCCCTGACCGGGTGCGGATTCAAATCGATGCAGCCGAGATTGTTGACCCAGGCCAGCCCGGCGGCGTCGTCGATGACGATCTCGTCGGCAGTTCGGCCGGACGGGAACGTCAGCGTTGCGACTCGAAGCCAATCGGGCCGGTTGTCGGGCGCTCGCTTCTGGAAGAACGCCTCGCCCTCGGCGCCGTCGACGAAGCGCTTGAGGGCCATCGGCCGGCCGCCCGCGCCACGCAGGGCACCGTCGGCGACGGCCATGTAGTACGTGACGAGGTCGAGCTTCGTGTAACCGGCCTTCGGGAAGTAGATCTTGTCCGGGTTCGAGACCGCGATCTCTCGACCGGCGATCTCGAGGATCTCCTTGCGGGTCGCCATCGGGCAACGATACCGCCGTTGGCCTCGGCTATGGCACCCGGTCGATCTCGCCGGGTCCGACAATCTCCTGGCCGACCGGTTCTGCGGCGTTCTCTGCGGCGGGACGAGGCTTGCGCGACAGCCGGGACTGGAGCCGGCGAAGCGGCGACCGGGCCCGGGGCGGTTCCGGCGCGATCGCGCCTCGCCCGCGGAGGCCCTGGGCGATCGCCTCCGCCTCGGGTCCGCTGACGCCGAATCGCCGGAGCGAGTAGCGCGCCATCTGGACCGAGAGCTCCCGCTCGGCATGGATCGCCTGGACGCTTCCACCGATTCCGCGAAGGCGGGCCGCCTCGGCGTCGCTGTGCGTCCGGACGATGAGATCGATGCCCGGGTTGGCGGCCCGCGCTCGTTCGACGACGAGACGCGTCGCATGCCGATCGCCGATCGCGACGATGAGCATCCGCGCCAGCCCGACGCCGGCATGCTCTAGCAGCTCCGGTCTTGAGGCGTCGCCATAGATCGCGGGCACGCCCCGGGCTCGCAGCTCCTCGACGTGCCATCGATCCAGGCTGATTACGACGTAGTGGTAGCCGCGCCGGTCAAAGACCGTGGCGATCGTCCGGCCGACCCGGCCGTAGCCGGCAAGGATCGCGTGGCGCCGGAGCGGCTCGCCAGCGTCGGCCGATGGCAGCCGCGCCAGGTCGACGGACCGGCGCTCGAACAGCGCGTGGAGGCGCTCGTGCCGCCGGATGTACGCCTCGAGCGGCTCGATCATCCGGAATAGGAGCGGGTTCACCGCGATCGACACGAGGGCACCCGCGACGATGAGCTGGAAGCCGTCGGGCGGCAGGAGCGCGAGGGACAGGCCGACCGTGCCGAGGATGAACGAGAACTCGCCGATCTGGGCCAGGCCGGCGGCGACCGTCAGACCGGTTCGGATCGGGTAGCCGAACGCCGCGACGATGGCGATCGCCACCAGCTGACTTGGCCACGACGATCAAGCCGACGACGGCGACGACCTCGATCGGGTGCTCGACGAGGAAGCTCGGATCGAGCAGCATCCCGACCGAAACGAAGAACAGCACGGCGAATGCGTCACGAAGCGGCAGCGCGTCGGCCGCGGCCTGGTGGCTCATGTCTGATTCGCTCACGATCGCCCCGGCGAGGAATGCCCCGAGGGCCAGGGAGATGCCGAAGATCGACGAGGCGACGAAGGCGATCCCGAGCGCGATCGCGAGGATGGCGAGACTGAACAGCTCCCGGGAGTTCTCCCGGGCGACCAGGATCAGGAGTGGCGGAATGAGCCGCTTGCCCGCGACGATCATCACGGCGGCGAAGATCGCAGCCTTGCCGAGGGCCACCACGAGGTCGCCCAGCGGACTGCCCGTCACGCTCGTCGTACCGGCGTCCGTGCCGCCGAGAAGTGTTGCGATCGTCGGGAGCACTACCAGCACGGCGACCGTCACCAGGTCCTCCACGATCACCCAGCCGACCGCCGTCCGGCCCTGGACCGTGTCGAGCTCGTTCCGCTCTTCGAGCGCGCGGAGCAGGACCACCGTGCTCGCCATCGAGATGGCCAGCCCGAGCACGAGTCCGCCGCCGACGCCCCAGCCGATCGCCGCGCCGAACGCCACGCCAAGAAGCGTGACAACAGCAATCCGGATGATCGCCCCCGGCACGGCCAACGCGCGGACGGCCATCAGGTCGTCAATCGAGAAGTGGATCCCGACGCCGAACATCAGCAGGATCACGCCGATCTCGGCCAGCTCCGTGGCGATCGCGCTGTCCGCGATCAACCCCGGCGTGAACGGCCCGATCACGACGCCGGCCAGGATGTAGCCGAGGATCGAAGGAAGATGCAGCCGGCGAGCGAGCAGGCCGCCCACGAACGCGGCCGTCAGGCCGATCGCGATGGTCGAAATGAGAACGGGCTCGTGGTCCATGGCTCTTCCCGGGTTCCGGGGGTGATGCGCAGGACTGGCGCGGGTCCGTGCCAGGCTGGTCCCTTCACCATACCGGACGCTGTCGAGGAAGGCACACCGCGCTCGCCCGCGAACGTGCGCCTCGACAGGTTTCGTACCGACCGGGATGATGGTGGCTGTCGATTCGTCGGGCGTCCGTTCGTCGTCCGGACAAGGGATCGCACCGGGCGATCCGACAGGCGTGAGGAGACAACTCGCATGCGCTACCTGCTCTTGATCTATACCGAGGAACGGACGGAAGCGACTCCCGAGGACGCTATGGCCGAGGAGCTCGAGGGCTACAACGCCTTCGGCAAGGAAATCCAGGATCGCGGCCTCTTTGAAGCCGGCGAGGCGCTCCACCCGACTGCCGCCGCGACGACCGTCCGGGTCCGCGACGGCCAGACCGTCACGACCGACGGCCCGTTCGCCGAGACGAAGGAAGCCCTCGGTGGCTTCTACCTGATCAAGGCAAAGGATCTGGACGAGGCGATCGAGGTCGCGGCGAAGATCCCGGGCGCGAAGCACGGCTCGATCGAGGTCCGGCCGATCTTCGACTTCGGGGCCGCCGAGGGATCGAACCCCGAGGCCGTCGGCGCCACCGGCTGATCCGACGGCGCGCGGACGTTGGCTCCGCAGACCGACCCGCATGCCGTCGTCGACCGCCTCTTCCGCGAGGAACAAGGGCGGGCCGTCGCGACGCTCATCCGCGTCCTCGGCGACTTCGACCTCGCCGAGGAGGCCGTCCAGGAAGCTTTCGTCACCGCGCTCGAAACGTGGCCGGTTCGCGGCGTCCCTGACAATCCGGGCGCCTGGATCACGACGACGGCACGAAACCGGGCGATCGATCGGCTTCGCCGCCGAAAGCGGCTGGCGGAGAAGCAGGAGCTCCTCAAGCACGAGGCGGCGATCGCGGAGGAGCTCGCCGCGATCGACCCGGACGCGGCTATCGATGGGGAGTCCGGCATGAGTCCGATCTCAGACGATCGGCTGCGATTGATCTTTACCTGCTGCCACCCGGCCCTGGCGATGGATGCCCGGGTCGCCCTGACGCTGCGGACGCTCGGGGGCCTCTCGACGCCGGAGATCGCCCGGGCCTTTCTCGTCCCGGAACCGACGCTGGCCCAGCGCCTCGTCCGGGCGAAGCGAAAGATCCGCGACGCGGGGATTCCGTACCGCGTGCCGCCGGACCACGCCCTCCCGGAGCGCCTCGATGGCGTCCTGCGGGTCCTCTACCTGATTTTCAACGAGGGCTACGGCGCGACATCGGGCGATCGGCTCGTGCGTCGCGAACTGTGCGCGGAGGCGATTCGCCTCGCTCGCGTCCTTGTGTCACTGATGCCGGACGAGCCCGAGGCCCTTGGCCTTCTCGCGCTGATGCTCCTCCATGATGCGCGGCGAGAGGCGCGGACCGGTCCCGGCGGCGAGATGATCCTGCTCGAGGACCAGGATCGCGATCGGTGGGACCGGGCAAAGGTCGATGAAGGGCGCGAGCTGCTCGACCGGGCGCTCCGAATGCGACGGGTCGGGCCGAACCAGCTCCAGGCGGCGATTGCCGCCCTCCACGATGACGCGGCCACGGCCGTCGAGACGGATTGGGCCCAGATCGCGGGGCTCTACGCGGTGCTTGGTCGGGTCTCGCCGTCGCCGGTCATCGAGCTGAACCGGGCGGTCGCGGTTGCGATGGCATCGGGGCCGGAGGTCGGCCTTCGCCTCGTCGATGCGGTCGCTGCCTCGGGCCAGCTCGACGAGTACCCGTATCTCCACGCCTCGCGTGCCGATCTACTCCGTCGTCTCGGGCGGCTGCCCGAGGCTGCCGACGCCTACTCGCGGGCCCGCGAGCTGACTGCAAACGAGGCGGAGCGTGCGTTCCTGGAGCGGCGCCTGACCGAGGTCGGCGCGCGCAGCTAAGCGGCGATGCATCGCCGATCGACTGGCCGGTGAGGGCCCGGGCGTACGGTCCGGCGCATGTCGAAATGGAAGCCACAGCAAATCCGCTCGCTGGGGCGTGGCAGTCGCAAGCGCGCCCGGAACGGGCTGGAGCTCGAGGTCTTCCCGGGGCCGCGCCTTGGCCCAGGCATCGTCACCGCCGACTACGAGACGGTCCTCGCCGCGATGGAGCGGTTCGATCCCGAGATGCCCTGGAAGAAGGCGCGCAGCCACATCCTCCCGATGATGCCGAGGGTCCGTCCGTTCCCGGGGCCGGAGTTGGAGCTCGCGCGGGCGATGCTGCCGCCCGGCGTCCTGGTCAGCTTCGGGATCGACCTCGGTCCGGCGATCACCTTCGTCGGTGCATCGTTGCTCGATCGCTGGCGGGTCGATGTTCCAACCCTGGCTGCCACAGCCCTGTCGAACCTGCGGCAGCTAGCTGCCCAGTGCCATCCCGACGCTGTGATCCGCGATCGCATCGGGGACGTGCCGGTCACGTTGCTCCAGTCGCGCCTCGGGATCGCCGGATCGCTCATCCTGGTCCCGGAGAGCCTCGAGCGCCTGCTCGGCCCGGGTCCCCATCTGCTGCTCGCGCCGATGCGCGACATTCTCATCGCGCTGCCGCCTGACGTCGACCGCGAGTTCGCCTCGTGGCTGGCGGACGAGTGGGAGGCGCTGGACCCGAACCACCTCCATCTCGGCGGTTTCCGACACGAGCGGGGTTCGATCGTGCCGGAGGCGCTGGACGAGGCAATGGCCCGCGCCTGACGACCTGGTACGAGATCCCGACCTACTGGTAGCCAACCTCGACCGCCTGGCCATCCTCGCTCTCGCGTAGGACGAGCCAGCCGTGGCGGACGGCGTACGACACGGCCTGCGTCCGGTTCGGCACGCCGAACTTGTGGAGGACGGTCGAGAGATGATTCTTGACGGTTTGCTCGCTCACGCCGAGCGTCTGGGCGACCTCGCGGTTACGGAGACCACCGGCCACGAGGGCGAGGATCTCCAGCTCGCGCGTCGTCAGCGGATTCATCGCCTCGCGGTCGGCCATGATCGTGTCGCGGACGTTATCGAGGATCCGCTCCACCAGGTCCGGCCGGGCGATCAATTCGTCCTTCAGCGGATCCTCGCCCTCGGCGACTCTGCGAATCGTCGCAACGAGCTCCGCCGGCTCCGCGACCTCCGCGACGTGTGCGGTGGCACCGACCTCCATCGCCTCGATGATGCTGGCATCGTCGTCCTCGCCTCCGAGGACGACGAGCGGCGAGTCCGGGGCACCCTGGTGCATCCGACGAACGGCGTCGGCCGCGTCAGCCTCCTGGGGTACGTCCACGAGGACGACATCCGGGGCGGCCGCATCGATGACCGACATGGCCTCATCGAGGGAGTGGACCTGGCCGACGATCTCGATGCCGGGCGCGCGATCCAGTACCTCGCGGATCCCGATCCCGAGAAGCTCACGCGATTCGATAATGACGAGGCGGATCGGCTCGTCTGCCGATGGGTCCTCCTCTTCCGAGCGATCGGTGGTCAGCCGGCGTTCTGGCACTCGGGCACCTCCGGGGCAAGCGGGCGGTCGCCCCGTCTGAGCCTACCCGTGCACGCGGCACGGCGCATGACCCGATCGACCCGAAAACGACGGGCAATTTCGTTCTTTTGGTACTGGTACCCCCGGCGTCCTGCCGTCGCAGTCCGTATCACGACCTCCATTGTGCCATCGGTCGCGAACGCGGACGAGAGGCCGGAGAGTGCGGTCAACCTTCCCGAGTCGAAGGCAACTCGGGAGCTGACTACCCGTGGGTCAGAGCCGCACCGGGCGGCCCCAGTCGTCGCCGATCGATTCGCGCGAGTCGACGCCGCATGAGATGGCGAGAACGTCAAACAGAACGATCGCAGCAAGCACCGTGACGAGGATCAACAGTTCCATCCCTGAACTCCTTCCGTGGTCCGATCGAGTTGATAGTGACGTTCGACTGGTCATCTGATAAGGTCCGGTCCAATGCCAAGATCGAGGACCAGTTCTGCAACCGAGCTCCTCGTCACGTTGCGCCGCGATGATTCGCTCCCCCTCCACTGCCAGCTCGAGCAGGAGCTCCGCGGCGCCATCCGGACCGGGCGACTCCAGCCCGAATCGGTGCTGCCGTCGACTCGGGCCCTCGCCGAGCAGCTTGGCCTGTCGCGCGGCGTGGTCGTCGAGGCCTACGAGCAGCTTGTGGCCGAGGGCTACCTGACCAGTCAGCCGGGTGGGGCCACCCGCGTCTGTGCGAGGGTGACCGAGGCGGCTGCGACCCTTCCGGCCGCAACACCAAGGGCTGACCACCGGATCGACTTCGGCTACGGCCGCCCCGACGTCACCCAATTTCCCCGGCATACCTGGCTGCGATCGCTCCGTCGGGTCCTCAACGAGGCACCCAGCGAACGGCTCAGCTATCTCGACAAGCGCGGCACGCCGGAGCTGCGCAATGCCCTCGCGGCGTACCTCAATCGCGTCCGCGGGACCGCCGCCGACCCGGAGCGGATCGTTGTCTGCAACGGCTTCGCTCAGGGGATGGACCTCGCCGCCCAGGTCATCAAGGCCAGTGGAGGGCGGCTGATCGCGATCGAGGATCCGGGCCACCACGACACGTCGGTGGCTGCCCGCCGGCATGGCCTTGGCACGGTTGCGGTCCCGGTCGACGACGCCGGGATCGTGGTCGAGGCACTCGCCCGGACGAACGCCGATGCCGTCTCGATCACGCCGGCCCACCATTTTCCGACCGGCGCGGTCCTGTCGCCGGAGCGGCGGGCCGCGCTCGTCGCCTGGGCGATGGAGCGCCAGGGGCTGGTCATCGAGGACGACTACGATGCCGAGTACCGCTATGACCGGGAGCCGATCGGGGCGGTTCACGGGCTCGCCGCCGAGCACGTCATTTACGCCGGATCCGCGAGCAAGACCCTCGCCCCCGGGCTGCGCCTCGGCTGGTTGATCGTGCCGTCGCACCTTGTCGACGCGATGGCGGAGATCAAAGACGCGAACGACCGCGGATCGGCCAGCCTCGAGCAACTGGCCTTTGCCGACTTCCTGTCGCGGGGCGAGTTCGACCACCATCTGCGCCGGATGCGACCGATCTATCGCGCCCGGCGCGATGCCATCCTCGATGCGCTGCGGCGCCACCTCCCGGAGCTCAGGCCGGTCGGCGCGTCCGCCGGACTGCATGTCATCGCCTGGCTGCCCGACGGTGTCGATGAGGCGGCTCTCGTCGCGGAGGCCGCGGCCGTCGGTGTTGGGGCGTATGGCCTCAGCGGGTATCACAGCGCCCGCCGGGATACGCCCGGCGGGCTGCTCTTTGGGTACGGAACGCTGTCGGAGGCGGAGATCGAGGAGGGGATCCGCCTCGTCGCGGGTGCGTTGGCGGCGATCCGGTCGCCCGATTACGAGCCGCAGGCAGCGGGTTCTGACGAGCGGGTCGGCGCCGGCGTCGGCTGACGGATCACGGCGGCCAGAAGGCGGTGGAGCCTGGCGGTGCGGCCGGTTGCCCCAGTGCGGCGACGGACCTCGCCGGCCAGGCGCCAATCGGCCGCCTCGCGCATCCGAGCCCGCTGGATGTCGGTTGCGAGTGTCCGGTACATCTCGTGCAATGTCGTAGCTCCCTTCGGGTCGATGGGAGCAGCATCCCCGAATTCTGGTTCGGCAGACAGGTCCAGTTGAGGGGCAGAATCGAGGACCGCATTCACCCCGGAAACGGCAGTCGTGAAGTCTCGGGCAACGTCGGTTTCCGCCGAACCGATACGCGGATGTAATGCGAACCATGCCCGCGCGGTTCAGAATTGCGCCAAGAACGCCGGGGACTGAAGGAGGAGAAATCGCCTGTGACAAGGTCGATGAAACGCGCCCAGGCCTCGATCACCACCGCCGCGCTGGTTGCTGGACTGCTGCTCGCAGCACCCGCCGCGCTTGGTTCCGAGGCCCAGACAGAGTACGTGGTGCTCGCCGAGTCGGGAGCAACCACCGCTGACGTGCTGCAGGCTATCAGCGCAGCCGGCGGCACCGTCACCAGTCGCAACGATGCGATCGGGACGTTCACCGTGCTGGCACCGGCCGACGGCTTCGTCTCGGCCGTCTCGGCGTCGAAGGCCGTCTTCGGCGCGACCGGCCAGCGTCCGATCGGCCGGCTTCCCGATGCCGCCCCTGTCAAGGGTGCGGATCCCGAGGTCGAAGCGCTCCACGCGGGCAACCCAGGGGGCCCACGTCACGGCGGATCGACCGCCGAAATGGATCCGCTGGACTCCCTCGCCTGGGGTCTGGCCATGGTCAAGTCCGATCTCGCCCGGGAAGTCAATGCCGGTGACAACCGCGTTCTCGTCGGGATCCTCGATTCCGGCATCGACGCGTCCCATCCCGACCTCGCCGGCCAGCTCGCGCCTGGCCTGTCCCGAAACTTCGTCACCGACATTCCGCTCATCGACGGACCGTGCGAGGTCCCGTCGTGCATCGATCCGCCGACCGTGGACGACAGCGGTCACGGCACCCACGTCGCCGGGACGGTAGCGGCCGCGGCGAATGACCTCGGCGTCTCCGGCGTGGCCCCTGGCGTCAAGTTGGTCAGCATCCGCGGCGGCCAGGACGGCGGCTGGTTGTTCCTGGGCCCGGTCACGAACGCCCTGACCTATGGCGCGGACATCGGCGTCGACGTCATCAACATGTCGTTCTTTGTCGATCCGTGGCTCTACAACTGCACCGCGAATCCGGCTGATTCGCCTGAGGCTCAGCTCGAGCAGCGGACGATCATCGCGGCGATGAACCGGGCGCTCGACTACGCCCACTCGAAGTACGTGACCCTCGTTGGATCGCTCGGCAACAACCACGAGGACCTGGGACATCCTCGCACGGACATCATCAGTCCCGACTTCCCGCCAGGCAGCGAGTACCCGCGTCCGATCGACAACGCGACCTGCTTGGATCTGCCCATCGAAGGGCATCATGTGATCGGCGTCTCGGCCCTCGGCCCGAGCACCTTCAAGGCCGACTACTCGAACTACGGACTCGAGCAGATCTCGGTGTCCGCTCCGGGTGGCTGGTTCCGGGACGGATTCGGCACGCCGACGTTCCGGACGAACGGCAACCAGATCCTCTCGACGTATCCGCTCCACATCCTCCAGGCTGACGGCCTGGTGGATGCGAACGGGACCATCACGCCAGACGGCATCAGCCTGGGCATCATGAAGGACTGCGGCGACGCCGGGACGACTTGCGGCTATTACGCATATCTGCAGGGCACCTCCATGGCCTCGCCCCACGCGACCGGCGTCTCGGCGCTTGCAGTGAGCAGGTTCGGGACGAAAGACCCGCGCCACAAGGGCAGCCTGCGACTCGCTCCCTGGAAGACCGAGTTCGTGTTGACCGAGGGTGCCGCCGAGCACGCTTGCCCGGTTCCACCGTTGGCCAGCTACGTGAACGTCGGTCGTTCCGAAGAGTTCAACGCCCTGTGTGAGGGCACGACGGAGTTCAACGGCTTCTACGGCCACGGCATCGTGGACGCCAATGCCACGGTGACGGAGGACTTCGACTTCCCGGACTGAGCCGCCGGGAGTCAACGTCCCATCGACGCCGGCGCCCCGCAAGGGTCGCCGGCGTCGCTCGTCTCAGAGGGAGCGCGCGTCAGCGACGGCGGGCGGCCGTGCGCTAGCATCGGCCGATGACGATCGCGTCGGGTTCAAGCACTGAAAGCGGTTCGACGGGTGGGCTGGCGCGGCTTGTCGCGGACCGCGCGGCGTGGGCCGGGATTCTCGCCGACGTAGCGGTGGTGACCGTAACCCCGTTCAGCGATGAGCTCCGGGCGGTCGACCATGTCGGCCTGGAGGGAAACCTGGAGCGACTACTCCGTGGCGGCGTGCGGCTGCTGGTGGCCGGCGGGAATACCGGCGAGTTCGCCGCGCTCTCCGAAGAAGAGATCGCGGAGACCGTCCGGACGCACGTGCGCCAGGCCCGCGGACGAGCGCGAGTGATTGCCGGCGTCGGCTATCGATTGGAGCGCGCCGTCGAGCTGGGCCGCGCGTCGATCGAGGCCGGTGCCGATGGCCTGATGGTCCACCACCCGATCCACCCGTATGCGAGCGAGGCCGGCCTCGTGGACTACTACGCCGCGCTCGCCGACGCGCTTCCCGGCGCTCCCTTGATCCTCTACGTCCGAGGCCCACAGCTCACGGTGGACGGGGTACGCCGGCTCGCCGGCATCGAGTCGATCGTCGGCATGAAGATGGGTCAACCCGATCCGGAGCGGTTCGCGGGTTTCGTCGGCGCCGCGCCGGAGCTGGCCTGGGTCTGCGGCGTGGCCGAGGCTTGGGCCGTCCCGTTCTGGAACGTCGGGGCGATCGGGTTCACCTCCGGCATCGCCAACGTGGCCCCGGAGCGATCACTGGCGGTCCTGGCGGCGTTGAAAGCGGGCGACCTCATCGACGCGGAGTCGCTGGTCGATCGGCTGCGGCCGATCGAGGCCCTTCGAGCACGCCGGGGCGACGCCAATAACGTCGCGGTCATCAAGGCAGCGCTCGACCTCGTCGGACTCGCCGGCGGAGGCTTGCGTCCGCCGCTTTCCGCGTTGGAGCCCGGCGACCACGCCGAACTCGTTCGAATCCTCGACGCCCTGGAGTTGTCGTCATGACCGCGGAGCGTCCACCCGTCGTCCGGCTGCAGCACGTCAGTCTGCCCATCCCCGGGTCACCGGAGTCGCTCGAGGTGGCGCGTCGCTTCTACGGCGAGATCCTCGGGCTTGCCGAACGCTCCCGCCCGCCGGTGTTCCCGGGCGTCGGCATCTGGTACGCGGTCGGCGACCAGGAACTGCATCTCTTCAGCGAGCCGAGCGGCGTGGCCGTGAACCCCGAATCCCGCCGCCATCCCTGCTTCGAGGTCGACGATGTCGAGCGGCTCCGAGCACACCTCGACGCCGCGGGCGTCACGACCCGCGACCACGATGGGGAGATCCCCGGCCGGCCGCAATTCTTTGCCGTCGACCCGTTCGGCAACACCCTGGAGTTCGTCCATTTCGAAGCCGACCACTGGTAAGTGAAGGCTCTGAGGCTGGAGGCCGACTGGGATCCACGACCCGGGGCCTCCGCCACCCTCGACCCCGCCGATGTCTCGGCCCGCCTGGCCCGCCGGGGAAACCAGGTCTGGCGGAACCCGCGGATCTCGGTCGCCACCCTGCCGGACCCGTCACCCGGCTCAGACGACGTTGTCATTCGGGTCCGGGCCTGCGGCATCTGTGGCTCTGACTTCCATTTCGTCGAGTCCGATGCCGACGGCTACATGCTCTATCCGGGTCTCGTTCGCACGCCCGTCGTCACCGGCCACGAGTTCGCCGGGGTGGTCGAGGCCGTCGGGCCCGCAGTCAAGGACTTCACTCCCGGCGACCTAGTTTGCGCCGAAGAAATCGCATGGTGCGGCGACTGCCTCGCGTGCCGGGCCGGTCGACCCAACAACTGCACGCGCATCGAGGAGCTCGGTTTCAGCTTCGATGGCGCCCACGCCGAATGGGTCGTCACGCGCGCCCGCTACTGCTGGTCGCTCGCGCCGCTCCTCGAGGCGGGAATCCCGGCGGATCGGGCGTTCCAGCTGGGCGCGCTGGTTGAGCCGACGGGCGTCGCCTACATCGCCATCTTCGTGAGTGCCGGCGGCTTCATGCCCGGTGCGTCGGTCGGCGTGGTCGGAGCAGGACCGATCGGTCTTGCGGCCATCGCTCTTGCCCGAGCGGCCGGTGCGGGCAGGATCGTCGCCTTCGAGGTCGCGGAGGGGCGCCGAGAGCTGGCGAGCGCGATGGGCGCCGACCTGGTGCTGGATCCGCTGCCGCTGGGGCCCGACGGCATCACCGCCGGCGCCCGAGACGCCTCCCGCGGTCGCGGGATCGACCTGTGGGTCGAGTGCAGCGGCGCCGCGGGAGTCGCCGAGACGATGGCGGCAACGCTCGGGCCGGCCGGGCGCATGGTCCTGATCGGACGGGGCCCGCACACGATCGACCTGGACCCGGAATTCCTCATCGTTCGAGGCGCCGCGATCCACGGTTCGATCGGCCATTCGGGCTCGGGAGCGTTCGGACGCGTCATCGACCTCATGGCCGCCGGACGGCTCGACATGAGCCGCCTGGTGAGCGCGACGGTAGACCTCGAAGGCGCGGCCGAACTGCTCGACGGCACGCCTCGGCGCGAGTCCGGGAAGATCCTGGTCGCTCCTTAGCCCTCTCGCGCGTCGCTTGTCTGCGACCGCCCCATGACCAAGGAGCACGCCCGCCAGTACCCATTGCGTGTTGGGGGGCTGGTGCTCGTTGCTAGACTCGGACGGTGAACGACGTTCCCCAGACTGTCGTCCTGCTCGCCGCGGTTGTGGTGGGCGCCCTCCTCGCGCTCCGTCTGCTCGTGCGGGTCCCCGCATGGATCAGCCGCCGGCGCAGACCGGAGACGCGGGCAATCCGGGTCATCGGCGTGGGCGGCGGCGGCGGCAATGCGGTCGACTGGATGGTCGCGGCAGGGATCCCGGGGGTGAGCTTTGTCGCCATCAACACGGACGCCCAGGCCCTTCGCCGATCACGGGCAGCGACACGGGTCAGGATCGGCGAATCGATCACCGGCGGTCTTGGCTCGGGCGGCGATCCTGAGGCGGGCCGGCGGTCCGCCGAGGAGGACGAGGCAAGGATCGCCGAGACCGTCGCGGGTGCGGATCTCGTCTTCATCACTGCGGGACTGGGTGGCGGCACGGGTTCGGGTGCGGCGCCGATCGTCGCTGCCGACGCCCGCGTCCAGGGCGCGCTGACCATCGCCGTGGTTACCAAGCCATTTGCCTTCGAGGGCGCTCAGCGTCGACGGATCGCGGACGCGGCCGCGGCTGAGCTGGCAGCCAGCGTCGACGCGATCATCACGATTCCCAACGACCGCGTCGCGGAGGTGGTCGCCGACGACACGTCGATGCTCGACGCGTTCAGGACCGTCGACGACGTCCTTCTGCAGGCCGTACGAGGAATCATCGACCTCCTGAGCGGGCCGGGTCTCATCAACCTCGACTTTGCCGACGTGCGCACGATCATGACGGGAGCCGGGCCAGCCCTCATCGGCCTGGGTCGGGGCAGCGGCGATAGCCGGGCGATCGACGCCGCTCGCCAGGCAATCGCGAGCCCGCTGCTCGAGGCAAGCATCCAGGGTGCACGCCGGATCCTGTTCAACATCTCCGGTCCGCCGGACCTGCGCCTAGGCGAGGTGCGCGCCGCTGCCGATGAGATCCGGGCAAATGCCGACCCAGACGCGAATGTCATCTTCGGAACGAGCCTAAATCGGCGGGCCGGCGAGGACGTCCTGATCACCCTGATCGCAACGGGACTCGACCAGGAGCAGGCGGTCCGAGCGGCGCCCCGGGCGGATCGAAGAGCCGTCGAGCCGCGGATCGCGGAGCGCGCCGAACCCGTCAAGGCACCGGCCGAACCCGTCACGGCACCGGCCGAACCCGTTAAGGCACCGGCCGAACCTGCCGCGACACCGGCCGAACCTGCCGCAACAGCGGCCGAAGCCGCGACGCCGGTGAGCGGCGGGCGCAAGCGCGAGCCGAAGGCCGAGCGGACTGAGCGGACCGAGCGGGTCGAGCCGAAGGTCGACTCAAAGTCACCCACCGACGCACCGGTCCGGGAATCGTCCCAAGTAAGGCAATGGCCGACGTTGACCGAACCACGCTCGACTGTCGAGCAAGCCGACGAGGAGATCGGCGACGACGTCGACCTCGAAGTACCGAGCTTCCTGCGTCGACGGCGGTCCTCCTGAGCGCCGCATAGTCGGAGTACCGTCGGTTCCCGTCGCGTTTTCCGACTAGCGCCGCTCGACGGCCTGCCTGTCCCAGCCCGCGAGCGTCGCTCCAGCGGTGTACGTGGATTCGAGGAACGCGAGGACGGTCGCGTCGGGGTCCTCGGTCTCGATCGCACTGCGGTACGGCAGGATGAACTCGCCAAGCACCTGCTCGTAGAGGCCGCCGGCGGGCTCGATCTTCGCCGCTGAGAAGCCGGCTGGCTCCGGATACATGTAGGCGTAGAACGCTGGCGGGATCCCGTCACCACCGGGCCACCAGCCGGCGCTGCTGACCTCGTGGGAGTAGGCCTCCTCCTGGACGTAGTCGGGACAGTTCGGCACGCCGCCCGGGTGGCGTGGAGCCGGGCGTCCGGAAAAGCGGGTGGCGGCGAGATCGAAGCCGCCCCAGAAGAAGTGCACCGGGCTGCTCTTGCCGATGAATGTGCCGCGGAAACGAGTCAGGACCCGATGGGCGTTGAGCAGCGCGCCATGAAGAGCGCGTGCGTGCTCTGGCTCATAGCCGCCCGGCGCTGTGTCGTCAGCGAAGGGAATGGCGTCGACGACCTCGGTGGGGACGGGCCGGATTCGGACGTCGATGCCGGCCCGTCGCAGGAGATCGCGCGCCTCGCCATAGAAGTCCGCAACCGACATCGGGTGCAGCGTCACCCTGTCCGACGAGCCATCGCTCGACCGCAGGATCAGGGCGTGATCGAAGAGGTCGAACTCGAACTCGACCACTCCGCCGCGATACGGGATCGGGGACGTCGTCAGGCCGCGGGCGCTGACGTACAGCGCCACGTGCCACCAGTGATTCATCGGCGCAGCCAGGGCGAGTCGCACCTTGCCCACGACCTGGCTCCAGCGGTGGAGCGATCGGATCGTCGGTTGCCACTCCTTCTCCGGAAGCGGCTGCCAGGACTCTGCCTGTTCGTCGACGGCCATCGTGATCCCTTCGGCATCGGGAGTGAGCCTTCCGAATTTGTCGGTCCGGCGGGCATCGAGAGCTGCATGAGGTTACGATCGTGAGCAACTGTAGGCGGCCGATCAGTGGGGTGACGGCGGTTCCGGACCGCGACAAGCTGCCATGATCCGACGACATTTGTCCTTGATCGCGATCGCCGCCCTCGTCACCGGCTGCGCGACCTCAGCCTCGCCCAGCGGCGGAATCGCGGCCACTTCGACCACCGGTGATCCGAACCCGTCCGCCTCGGGCGCCCAGCCCGGATCGAGCCCCAGCGCCGCTAGCTCACCAGCGTCGCCCGAGGATTCGTTCCTGGACCTCCCGGCATCGGAGGGCGTGCTGAATGCCATTTCGATCAGTGGCGGAACCATGGTGGCGGGAGGCTTCGCAGGCCCCGTCTTCACCTCGACGATCCTCGCGTTCGTCGGGACGTCATGGTCCGTCGCGGAGGTCCCCGATACTCCTGGTCAGGTGACCGGGATCGCAAGGCTCGGGGATCGATGGATCGCGGTCGGCAACGGCCTGCCCGACAACCGGATTGGGTTCATCTGGGAGTCGGCCGATGGGCTTGCCTGGCAACCGCAACAGACGATCCAGGACGCGGCCATCTACGATGTCATCGCCGGTGACGGAGTGATCGTCGCCGTTGGTGCCGGCCTCGATGCTGACATGAACGCGACCGCGGCAGCGTGGTCATCGAGCGACGGAGCGACGTGGGAACAGGCCACGGTCGCCGGGTCGGAGGGGGCCTCGATGGGCCCGGTTGCCACGACGCCGGCGGGGTTCGTCGCCACGGGCGACCGTCGCCTCGGAGCCGCCCGACCGCTTTGGGTCTCCGCGACCGCGTCGTCATGGGAGGTGCTGGAGAACGACTTGAGCGACCAGCTCCTGCCGACTGACATCCTCGCCTGGGGCGAGCAATACGTGCTCGTGGGAGCATCGGGCAAGTCCGGCGATCAGCATCCGTTCGTGGCCGTCTCGACGGACGGCCACGCGTGGCAACAAACGAACCTCTCGGAAGTAGAGGAGGGCTATGCGTCCGCCGCCGCTGTCGCGAATGAGCGACTCGTGGTCGCCGGCGTTGACGCTGATCGGCTGACGTTGTGGTCGCTCCGCGAGGGCACCTGGGAAGCGAAGACCTACGAGCCCAGTGGTGCGTCGATCTCCGCTCTCACCTCGGACGCCGAGCTGGGCCTTCTCGGTGTTGGCTCTCGCGACGGCCGCCAGGCCGTCTGGCTGTTCGGCGACCAATAACTCCCGCTGTCCTCCCTCAAGATACCGGCCGACTATCGGTCTCTGGCCGGAACGCCGGCGCGCGTTAGCTCGGGCTCGCGTCCCGTCAGTTCGAGGTCGGGCCGAAGCCGATCCGGGCTCCAGTCCAGGAGGCTTGCCACAAGGGCCGTCCAGCCCGTCTGATGGCTGGCCCCGATGCCGGCGCCGCTGTCACCGTGGAAATATTCGTAGAAGAGGATGTTGTCCCGCCAGTTCGCGTCGGATTGCATGACCTCGCTGCTGCCGAACACTGGCCGGCGCCCATCGTGGCCCCGCAAGAAGATCGAGATGAGGCGCTGCGAGAGGTCATCGGCGATCCGGTCGAGCGTGAGCTGCTGGCCGGAGCCCGTCGGGTACTCGATGACGAACTCGTCGCCATAGAAGCGATGCAGGCTTCGCAGGCCGACGATCAGCAGCAGGTTCATCGGGAACCAGACCGGGCCGCGCCAGTTGGAGTTGCCCCCGAACAGGGCCGAGCGCGACTCTCCGGGCTCATACCCGATGGTCAGAACACGCTCACCGATCCGCAGTTCGTACGGCTGACTGTCGTAGGACTTGCTGATCCCGCGGATGCCGTGATCGCTGAGGAACTCCTCGGGGTCGAACATCCGCTTCAGGATCCTGCGCAGGCGGTCCTCCGGGACCAGGGTCAGGAGCCGGAAGCGGCCGCCATCGGGCGACAGTCGCGTCGGCGCGAGCTGCGCAAGCTCTGGATGGCGCATTTCAAACCATTCCATGCTGCGAATGAATTCCGGTGCCATCTCACGGAGACGGGCGCCCGCGGCCGGATCGAGGACGGTCGCCGGGAAGATCGGCAGCAACCCGACCAGCGAACGGACCTTGAGCGGGATGCGCCGCCCATCGGCGAGCGCGACGAAGTCGTAGTAGAAACCGTCCTCGTCATCCCAGAGGCTGGTTGCGTCGCCCGCCAGCCCGTTCATGGCTCCGCCGATCGCGAAGTAGTGCTGCAGGAACTTGACCCCGAGATCCTCATACGCGGAATCACGGGTTGCGAGCTCGGTTGCGGCCCAGGCCATGTTGAGGCTGTACGTCGCCATCCAGGCCGTCCCGTCCGCCTGCTCGAGGCTGATCCCCGGCGGCAGCTCCATGCTGCGGTCAATGACGCTGATGTTGTCGAGGCCCAGGAAACCGCCCTGGAAGATGTTTCGACCCGCCAGATCCTTCCGGTTCACCCACCAGGTGAAGTTGAGCAGGAGCTTGTGGAAGATGCGGGCGAGAAAGTCGTGATCCCCCTGGCCGGTCCGTCGTTGCTCTGCCAGGTACAACGCGCGAGCCGCCGCGATGTGAACCGGAGGATTGACATCACCAAACGCCCATTCATAGGCAGGAAGCTGCCCGTTCGGGTGCATGTACCACTCGCGCTCGAGGAGCAGGAGCTGGTCCTTGGCGAACCGCGGGTCGACCAGTCCGAAGGCGATGCAGTGGAACGCCAGGTCCCAGGCCGCGTACCAGGGGTACTCCCACGTGTCGGGCATCGAGATCACATCACCGCTGTTGTGATGTCGCCACTGGCTGTTTCGTCCGTGCCGTCGCTGCTCAGGCGGCCTTGGGCCGATCGGGTCGCCATCGAGCCATTGCCCGACGTCGTAGTTGTAGTACTGCTTGGACCAGATCAGGCCGGCCAGCGCCTGTCGCTGAACGTTGGCCTCGTCGGCGCTGAGCCGCCCGCCCCCAAGGTCTCGGTAGAACGCGTCGGCACCAGCAATTCGTGCCTCGAACAAGTCGTCCACGCCGTCGAACGGCTGCAGATGTTCCTCGCTCCCGAGTCGAAGGACGACCGTGGCGGTCTGCCCAGGCTCGATCGCAACGTCGTAGCGGGCCGCGACTTTCGTGCCCTCAAGCTTCGGATTGACCCGGTCGGTCTCGCCGTGCACGACAGCGTCGTTGATGCCGTCTTTGACAAAGCGACCGGCATTCGGCGTGCCCCACAGGCGCTCCGAATTCGTTTCGTTCTCGGTGAACAGGAGATCCGGGCTCCCCTGACACGCGAGCCAGTAATCGCCGATTCGTGCATGGGAGCTGCGGACGATCCTGCCCGCTCCGGAGCTCGGATCGGTTGCGCCCTCGACACGCATGCTGGGCCGCTCGTGATCCCGGCCCCAGCTCCACGTATTCCGAAACCAGAGCGTCGGGAGCACGTCCAGTGGCGCCGTTTCCGGGCCTCGATTGGTGGCCGAGATCCGGATCACCACATCGGTCGGCGTTGCCT
Organism: uncultured Chloroflexia bacterium; assembly: GCA_963720315.1. Taxonomy (GTDB): domain Bacteria; phylum Chloroflexota; class Limnocylindria; order Limnocylindrales; family CSP1-4; genus CF-46. The sequence continues at coordinate 124,853 of CAVRFC010000005.1, read as the reverse complement.
TCGCGTACTCGACGACGACATCGAAGTAGCGGTCGTCCGCGAAGATGCCCGTGTCGAGAAGCTCGTACTCCGGTTGGTCTCGGCCGCGGCGTCCGTTCTCTGCCACCAGCTCCGCATACGGGTATTGGCGCTGCGGATACTTGTAGAGCGCCTTGAGATAGGCATGATCCGGCGTCGCTTCGAGGAAGTAGTAGTACTCCTTGACGTCCTCACCGTGGTTCCCCTGGGGCCCGGTGAGTCCGAACAGTCGCTCCTTGAGGATCGGGTCGGATCCGTTCCAGAGCGCGACCGCGAAGCACAGGAGCTGATGGTCGTCAGAGATGCCCAGCAGGCCGTCCTCGCCCCAGCGGTACGCCCGCGAACGTGCGTGATCGTGGGGGAACGCGTTCCACGCGTCGCCCGTCGCCGAGTAGTCCTCTCGGACCGTGCCCCACTGGCGCTCGGCAAGGTACGGTCCCCAGGTGCGCCATTCGGGCGCGATCTCACCGGTGCGAGCATCCTGGGGCTGCGGTGCGGTCATCGGCACGGCTCCATATGGGCCCAAGGGCCACGGGTCTTACGTCGTTGACGAGCCAGAGCCGGGGAATCATACGCGCCTTGCCGTCAGCGTCTCGCACGGTCGCGGTCAGCTTGCAGTGGACGCTATCCTTGCGCAGGTGCGATCGAAGGCGCGGTAGTCGCGTCGCCATCGGACAGGGAAGTGGCATGTGTCATTGGGCAGCCAACATGTCCGCCGGCATCCGACCAACGCGAACGACTGAGGTTTGACCAGATGCGTCTCATCCCAACGATGAACCGTGGCGCCAGGCGCTTCAACCTTGGCATGACCGGCGTCGTGATGGCGGCCGTCCTTCTCGGGTGCGGTCAAGTCCCGCTGGGTTCCGGGTCGTTTCAGCTCCCCGAGTCGTTTCAGCTCCCCGAGTCGCTCCAACCGCGGCCCACCGCTGAACCTTCGCTCGCTCCCTCCGAGGCGCCAGCCGAGCCGACGCCCGAGCCGACGCCCGAGCCGACAGTTGAAACGGCGGCCAGTGCGGAGGCCACGGCGTCTGTGGCGGCATCGATTGCTCCGACGCCAGAGCCGACGCCCGAGCCCACGCCGGAGCCGACACCCGAGCCGACGACCGAGCCGACCGCGACTCCTGCACCCACCGAAGAGCCCTCGCCCAGCCCGATCCCGAGCCCGAGCGCGATTGCGAGTCCAAGCCCGAGCGCGATTGCGAGTCCAACCCCGAGCCCGAGCGCCCCGACCGACGGCACGTCGGCCCCAGGATCGCCCCTGTTGATCATCATCCTGCTCGCGATCGGTCTCGGCCTCCTGGCCTACTGGTGGCGACAGACCCACCAGTCCCCCCCGCCTGATGACGGCCCACCGTCAGCGAGTGACGGGCCCGAACCGTTGTCGCCGTCCGGAGAGCCGTCCGGAGAGCCGCACGGGAGAGCCCACGGGAGAGCCCACGGGAGAGCTGACGGGAGAGCCGTCCGGAGAGGGACCGGACGCGGGTCCGACGCCTGAACGTCCGCCGGACGAGATCACCCGATGAAGGGTTTTGCCGTCTCGACGGTCGCGACGGCGGCGGCGTTTGCCCTTGTCGCGTATCTGCTCCCGCAAATCGGGTACAGCGGGTCGATCGGCCAGCTCCTCGTGCTTGCGATCGTCTTCGGTGTGGTGAACGGCCTCATCCGGCCGATCGTGAAGCTGCTCACGCTTCCGGTCACGGTGATGACTCTCGGCTTGTTCGGGATCGTGATCAATGCCGGGATGCTGCTTCTCACGGCCGTTGTAGCCGGCGCGCTAGATATCCCATTCCAGCTTGGAGAGTTCCCACCCGATTTCTCGCTCGACACGCTCGTCGCGGCACTCGTCGGCGCGGTGGCCATGTCGATCGTGCTGGCCATCGTCAACAGGATCGTTCCCGACTGACTCGCTAGCCGAGCGCCAGCCCTTCAGCAGCACCCGATGACACAGGATCCGGCTGGCGCATCATCCGGAACGAAACGAACAGACCCAGAAGGCTGGCAAGGATCGGGATGAGCAGCGCCACTTGCAGGGCAAGCGGTCGGGCCTCGGTGTTGATGCGGATGATCTCGTCCTGGACCGCCGGCGACTGGCCCGCGAGCAGCCCCTCGAGGTCGGTATTGGTCATGACCTCGGCATCGTGCTCCAGCGCGTCCGCTACGACCGTTTTCTGGGCGGGGTCGAGCACAGTGCTGGCGTCGGACAGCCGAGTGAAGCTGACTGCGAGTGTCGCCAGCAAGATCGCGCCGGCGAATGCCAGCCCGAACGACAGTCCGAACGAGCCCGCAGCGGAGTTCACGCCGGCGGCCTCGCTCACCCGCTCCTCGTCGATCGGGGACAGGGTGTAGTTGTTGAGTTGCGACACGAGGAGACCCAACCCGATCCCGGCGATCGCCAAGGGGACCGCGAGGTACCAGCCGGCATCGGCGCGGGGGACGATCGGGATCAGCATGGCCATCCCAATCAGCAGGAGCAGGAATCCCATCCGAATGATGCCGCTCGGGCGGCGCGTTCCCGCCCTTCGACCAGCCAGGATCGCGGTTCCGAACATGCTGAGCGAGAGTGGGGCCAGCGACAGGCCAGCCTGCAGGGCGTTGTACTCCAGGACCATCTGCAGGTAGATCGGGATGGTGATCATTAGGCCACCGAGCGCGATGTTCTGGAGCATCTGCCCGGAGATCCCGAACCTGAACAGCTTGGACATGAACAGATCGGGATCGATCAGCGTCGGCTTCCCCTGGCGCTTCCGTCGCACCAGCCAATAGGAGAACGCGCCGAGCGAGATGACGCCGATCGCCATGAGTAGGCCGACGGCTTCGCCACCCTCCTGCCAAGCAAGGATGCCGAGCACCAGGCCGCCCATGCCGAGGACCGAAAGCAGTGCGCCGACGAGGTCGATCTGGCGTGGGCCGGTGTACGGCACCTCGCGGACGAGCCGGCTGCCCAACAGCACGATCGCGATGACGACGACCTCGAGCAAGAACGCGACACGGTATGACAGGAAAGTGGTGATGAAGCCTCCGATCAGCGGTCCGACGGCCGCTGCGATCGCCGCTGCAGCCCCGACCAGAGCGTAAGTCGCCTTCTGCGCCGCTCCTTCGAAGTTGCCGTGGATAAGCGATTGCATCGCGGGCAGCAGGAGGGACGCGCCGAGACCGCCCACCACGGCCCAGAAGATGAAGATGGGCACCACGCTCTGGGCCAGTGCCATGGCAAGGGCTCCGACCGCGTAAGCGAGCAGGCCGAGGATGTAGGCACGCTTGCGTCCGAAGAGGTCGCCGATCTTGCTTCCAATCAGGATGAAGGCGGCCGAGACCAGGGCTTCGAGAGCGATAGCGGCCTGGATGGCGCTCACGTCCGTGCCGATGTCGTCGACCACCGCCGAGATCGAGACGTTCATGATCGACGTGTCGACGACCAGCACGAACATCGCCATCGCCAGCAGGATGGGGAGGAATCGATCGGTGGGTGCCTTCGCGGGCACGGCGACGCTCGCTCCCTCGGTCATTCGGGAGCCTCCATTCCTACAGCACGAACTACATCATCCGCATACATGGAAGCCCTCGCCCACCGGCTCTGGCCTGCACTCGTCATCATCGGGACGGTCATCGTACGACATCGAGCGGCGGGCTTGGAGACGCGACCGCTCGGTCGATAAGGCGCCGTGCCGGGTCGGCGGCCAGAGCCGCGGCCGGCGCAGGAAACGCCGATCGGCATGTCTCGGATCGAGCTTGTAGCATTAAATACCCCGTCGAAGGCGTCGCGCGACGCAGGACGGGCCTGTCGGACCGACCGCCTGGTCGACGGAATTGGAGGGAGGCACCGAGATGGCCGACGAGAATCGCACCACGCCTACCGGCAACGAGCCCCGGGTCGTGGCTGGCTCAATCGCCGATGACCGCGGCGTGCTGGCGGAAGCCGCCATCGCCGTCCAGGGCCCGCACGCCCTCGTCGTGGGCCGGTTCGCCCATCCGGACGCCGCGGCCCTGATCTACAACGGCTTGCTTGAAGCGGAGATCGACGGCTCGCTCCACATCGACGGCGTGCTCGTCGTCAACGCAGATCCAGACGGCCGTCTCCATGTCCAGAAGATGACCGACCACAGCACGCGAACGGGGCTCAAGTGGGAAATCGTTGGCGGCGTCATAGCCGGGATCTTCCTGCCGGCGACGATCGTCGCCGGTGCAGCGGCCCTAGGTGTTGCCGGAATGGCCGCGGGCAAGGCTCGCAACCTCGCCCACCGACTCGACGTCGAGTACCAGCTCAAGCCGGTGATCACGCCCGGGACATCCGGGATCCTGGCGCTGGTTACGGCCGCCGATGCCCCCGCGGTCGAGCAGAAGATGTCGACTGCCGACGAGGTCAAGACCGTGCCGGTCGACGAGAAGACCGCCGAGGACATCAAGAACGTGGCCGCCTCGGCTGAGGCAGAGGCGCCTGCCGCGGGTTGACCGCGTTCTTTCGGCTAGTTTGTGGGCGGTGGCGTGAACGTTGACTGCGAAGCCATCAGGCTTGCGACCAACGCATTCGCAACGTAGGTCGTGGTCACCAACCGTCCCGCTCGTCTCGATCCAGGCCGCGCGCTCGCCCAGATCGATCAGATAGCCGAAGCGGGTCACGCCAACCGGGTAGCCTGAACTGTCGGCGATCGAGGTCGCCTCGATGCGCGTGGCCGGTAGTCCGGAGATCGTTACAGGTTCATTCCTCAGCACGTTCCAAGCAACAGGATCGGTGGCTGCGGTGAGCAGATCCTCGTACGTCTCGGTCTGGTCCGCTTTGATCATGACCGCGGTCGTCAGCGTCGCGGGGTCCGCCGGGACCGTGATCGGCTGCGGGTCGAAGTAGCGGCAGGCGAGTGTCTCCGGCGACGCCACCGTGCTCCAGTCGGCGGGATAGACGATCGTGGCGAGGGTCACGGCCGTCGGGACGATCAACTCGCATGTCGCCGTCGGAGGCACGGACGCCGGCGGTTCGATGGTCGGCGCCGGCGAACGCGCTGGCGGCGGCTGTCGGCGATGGAGTCGGCGCCGTCGTCGGGCTCGGGGTCGGCGCGGCGCTTGGCGAGGCACTCGGCGGCGGGAGACTTGCGCTCGGGGAGGGCGCGACGCTCGGTTCCGGTGACGCCTCCGCAGCCGCGGGCCTCACGAGCGTTACGAGGTTGTTGCCTCGGAGATCCTGGAGGAAGAGCGTCTGCCCGCGAGGCTCGACCCGTCCGACGCCCTGGAGGGCCGCCAGGAACGCTCCCTCCTGGGCCATGACCTCCTCGGGGCAGGCGATGCGCGTGGTGGCCAGCGGACCGATCGCCGCGACCGAGCCGTTCGTCGTGTACGGTCCCTCGAACGAGTTGCAGCCCCCCGACCCGCTGACCTTGGCGATCCGGAAGACGGCCGTCAGCTCTGTGCCCTCGAGTGGCGCCACCATGGCGCCCGGACCGGTCGAGTAGGAATCCACGAGCCATGATCCGAGCAACGGGTTCCGGCGGGCGGCGTCGAACTCGAGCAATACCGTACCGTCCGGGCCGCGAATCGTGAGGGTATTAACCCGGACGTTGTAGAACCGGCTTTGGTCGAGGAGCGCGAGGAACGAGGCCTCGAATGCGTCGTTCGCCTCCCCGCATGACATCAACGTCGTTGCGGGCATGGTGATCAGCAGAAGCCGCGCAGCGTTCCGGTAGACGGCGTCATAGGTGTTGCAGCCGGCGAAGCCCTTGACCCGCTGGGACCTGAAATCGGCGTCGGCGTACTGGTCGTCGGGAACAATGGTGAGCGCCCCAGCGGACGCGTAGGAGCGAAGCACCCACTGCGTCGCCTGCAGCTCGCCGCCGGACCCGTCGGCGGTCTCGTCCGCGGTCCCGGCCGTAGACGAGCAGGCGGCGACGAGCAGCGCCACGGCGACGAGCGCCACGAACCTGGCGAGACGTCGGCTGGTCATGAGAGCGCTCCCGCCCTGCTTACTGCGACTTGCTGGCGACGTACAGGGCAAACAGCCGCAGCGCGTGACCCAGGCCCGCGACGATCATCGCGAGGAAGATGGGGCCCCCGATGGCAGCCGCGGAGATCGCGAACGCCTCGATGAAGTTGAACGCTTCGCGCCCGGCCAGGTCGATCCACCACAGGGCTCCCGCGATCAGTGCGTAGATGATCGCCAACCAGCCGATCCAGACGAAGATCGTCGCGATGGTTGCGAGCCGAGCGGCATCGCGTTGCAGATCCACTGGTGCACCCTCCTGTCGGCGACGTCCAATCCATCGCAGGCCTGGCCGGGATAGATCACCCAGCCGATAACCAGTATGCCCCTGCGCGTCCAGTCGGCGTGGACGGCTGCGGTCATGGCACCGGTAACGGGCACCCATGCAGTTCCCTGACGCGTCCGGACTTCCGGCAGCGGATGGTAAGGTCGTGCCGTGGATCGCGACGATTTTGTTCGTCTGCGGCGCGCGCGGGATCAGATGGATCGTGAGTATGCGCAGCCGCTCGACGTGGAGGCGCTGGCTCGCACCGCCGTGATGTCGTCCGGCCACTTCTCGCGGAGCTTCCGCGCGGCCTACGGCGAGACCCCCTACAGCTACCTGATGACACGGCGCATCGAGCGGGCCATGACCTTGCTGCGACGCGGCGACCTCTCAGTAACCGACGTCTGCTTCGAAGTCGGATGCTCGTCGCTGGGGACTTTCAGCACCCGCTTCACTGAGCTCGTCGGAGAGAGCCCGAGCGCCTATCGGGCTCGGGACCACTCGTGGATGAAGGACCTTCCCGCCTGCCTGGTGCGGGCAGCGCTTCGACCGGTCAGGATTCGAGAAGCGGCCATCCCAGAGAGCGCGTAGGCTCGGGGCATGGACGTGAAACTTGATGCCTGCTTCCTGTCGGTCGACGATCACGACAAGGCGATCGCTTTCTATCGCGACGCGCTTGGCTTCGAGGTGCGCAACGACGTCCGCGCCTACGGAATGCGTTGGACCACCGTGGGACCGCCCTCGCAGCCCGACATCAACATCGTGCTCGAGCCTCCGGCAGCCGATCCCGGCATCTCGCCGTCGGACCGCGAGGCGATCGGCGACCTGCTCGCCAAGGGCCTGCTGCGGGGGCTGAACTTCTCGACCCCGGACCTCGAAGCGACCTTCGACCGGGTGCAGGCCACCGGGGCCGAGGTGGTCCAGGAGCCGATGGACCAGTCCTACGGTCGCGACTGCGCGTTCCGTGATCCGGCCGGAAACATGATCCGGATCATCCAGACCCGCGGCTGAGTCCGGCTCCGTCTAACCAGGTTGCTGGTCGATGCCCTCCGGCCTGGGCTGGCGCCGTCCCCAAGGTCTGATGGTTCCAGCGGCGTACCGCACCCTGCTACAGGACCGCCGGACTCGACGGCTTCTGACGGGCCTTGGCGCGTCGGCGCTTGGCGACGGCATGAGCACGGTCACGATCGCCTGGCTGGCGGTGGCGATCGCCCCTGCCAGCGAGGTAGGCCTGTTTGTCGGGCTCGCGGTTGCCGCCTACACCCTGCCCGGCGTGATCGGCGCGGTGGCGTTTGGCCGCTTCCTGCGGGGCCGCCCGGCGCGGACGATGCTGCTCGGTCACTGCCTGCTGCGAACAGGCTGCCTTGGCGGGATCGCCCTGCTGTACGCGACTGGCATGCTCGCCCCCCACCTGTACGTGATCCTGCTGGCGGGCTCGTCGCTGTTGACGGCGTGGGGAACTGCCGGCGAGTACACGATGCTCTCCGAGCTGGGCGGCCCAGAGGGTCGGCTGGCCGTCAACGCGCTCGCGAGCGCCCAAGTGTCGTTCGCCACCATCGTTGGCCCATTGCTGGCTGGGGTGCTTCTCGGCTGGGTCAGCCCGGGCCTGTTGCTCGCCATTGATGCTGCGTCATTCGCGTTCCTCGCGATCGTTGCCTGGCGCGCCGGCGCGGCGCTGGTTGCTGTCGGTCAGCCGATCGATGGGCAGGCGGCGGAATCAGGATTCCGGCTACTCCGGCGCCCGGATCTGCTGAGCCTGACGCTCGTGACTTGGGTCTTCTTCTTCCTGTATGGTCCGGTGGAGGTCGCCTTGCCGGTGTATGTGGCCGTCGACCTGCAAGCTCCCGCCGGACTGCTCGGCGCGTACTGGACAACGTTCGGTGTCGGCGCCCTGGCGGCGACCCTGATCACCGGCACCATCCGCGGCCACAACATGCGCCGGATCACGCTGCTCATCATTGCCGGCTGGGGTGCGTGCCTGCTCCCGTTCGCCTTTGCCCCGATCCCGGTCACGCTCGCCGCCTTCGCCATTGGTGGGCTGATCTATGGACCCTTCATCCCGCTGACCTATGCCCTCTTCCAATCCTCGACGACGGCTGCCAACCTGCCCTTCGTGCTCGCGGCGCGCAGTGCGGTCGTCATGGTCTCGACTCCCCTGGGAACGGCGATCGGTGGCCCACTCGTCGGCAGCCTCGGCGCGTCGGCAACGCTCGCGGTCTCCGGCGCGGCTACGCTCCTGCTGGCCGCCGCTGCCAGCCTGCTGTGGAACGGCGAGCGGGGCTCGACGCGGCCGTTGGAGGAGCTCGCGCGGGGCGATTGAGAACGATCCCTCCCGCTGTTCCAGGCGGCAGTGTGACCGGTCAGAAATCGAGAAGCGACCGGTCAGGAATTGAGAAGCGGCCATTGCCGACAGCGGGTAGGTTCGAGTCGATCAACCAAACCAACCGATGCACCGGAGGAAACACCATGAAGCTCAAGGTGACCAGCATCTACGTTGACGACCAGGAGAAGGCTCTGCGCTTCTACACCGACATCCTCGGGTTCGTGAAGAAGACGGACGTGACCCAGGGCCCGTACCGATGGCTGACCGTCGCCTCCGCTGAGGAGCCGGACGGCGTCGAACTGCAACTCGCCCCCAATGACAATCCAGCGGCTGCGGCCTACCAGCAGGCGATGCTCGAGCAGAGCCAGCCGGCCGCCATGTTCTACGTGGACGACGTGCAGCAGGAGTACGACCGCATCACGGCCCTCGGCGCGGAGTTCACGATGCCGCCGACCAAAGTGACCGGTTCGACCATCGCCATGCTGAAGGACACTACCGGCAACCTGATCCAGATCACGAAGCTTGATCGCTGGACGTAGCGAATCAACTCAGCCCCGATCCGGGCGACCTCCGATATGCCGCTGGTTCCTCTCCCAGGGTGGGCCAGCGGCTCGACGTCCGTCGTCACTGACTGAGGGACCACTCGCTGGTCGTCAAGGTGTCAATGCGGTCCTGGCACGAGTCGGAGATGACCTCAACCGTTAGCGTGGTGCCCTCGACGCTCCAGCGATAGCGGCCATCGGTCGGCGTGTCTTCCTGTACGGGACACCCCGGATCCGGTGCGAACACGATCTCAGTCGCCGTGATCTCTTTGACCGATCCCGGGCTGAAGCTCTCGCCATCTGGACGGGTGAATGTCGCCCCGCCGGCGTCAATCGTGAGCTTCCATTCTCCGGGCGATGCGTTCACCCCCGAGGGGATTGTCGCGGAATAGGTTCCGTGCAGGGGTGCCTCTGGATCGACTGCTTGTGAGGCGGGTGAGGGCGACATCGTCGCAGCCTCAGAGGCAGACGGCACGCCTCCGATTGTCGGCGGAGCGCCGGATGGCGTCGAACTCCCACAGCCACTGGCAACGGCGATGACGGATGCCATGGCGGCACAGGCGAGGATTCGACGGGACACGCTTGTTCCTCCAACCAACTCGGGCTTCGGGCGAGCAGCGAATTGGACGACCTCGTTGTGCCTCGCACTATGCGCTCGTGCTTCCCGTTGTCTACGCCCCAGTGTCTTCGATTCGGGGATGAGCGATGCAGTGAGAACGGCTCGCACCACACGGGAAAATCCGCGCTTAGGGACCTGGGTCGAGGTTGTCTACCCGAGCCACTTGGGCTGAGTGAGGCTGAACCAGTTCCCGGAGTCGTCTCGGAAGAGCGCTTCGATCCCGTACGGCCGCTCGGCTGGTTCCTGGAGGAACGTGACGCCCTTCGCCGACAGCTCCTCGAACGTCTTCTGGCAGTCGGCCGTCTCGAACACCCCGCCGCCGAGCGATCCCTTCGCGACGAGCGCGCGGACCGCCTCCGCGTCCTCGGGGCGGACGAAGGCGATCCTGTACGGGGACCTCGGCGTCTTGAACACGATCGAGGTGTTCGCTGTCGACGGGGCGGGCAATCGATCCGCCCCCGCAGTGGTCGAGGTCGACTTCCGGTTCTGGGCGGACCTCCGCCGCAGCCCGATCATGGCCGCCCGAGAGAACACAGGACCGCGGCGCCGTTGGCCCCGCGGTCCTGCTGCGATAATGGGTCGCCGCTCCACAAGGGGAAGTATGACCGCAGGGCTCGCGTACGCCTCGCGCCTCGAGAGCGTCCGCTTCATGCTGACGTACCAGCTGCCGAGCGTGCTCCGGGGGCTCCTGATCCCGCTGCCGTTCTGGGCGGAGGTAGCGACCCGGTTGGACACAGGGCGCGGCGTGGCGACGGTGGAGCGTCTGACCGAGCGCTACGCCGGCCGGCCGGTGATGCTCCGAAGCGTCGGGGGGCAGACGCTGCTGGTCCTCGCGGCCGGCGATGTCCGCCAGGTCCTGGAGTCACCCGTGTCCGTCTACGGAATGAATGCTAACGAGAAGCGGCGGCTGTTCTCTGAGTTCGCACCCGACGTGCTCAACGGCTCACCGCCGGATCTCCATGCCGAGCGCCGGCCGTTCAACGAGGCCGTGCTTGACTACGGGCACGAACCCCATCGCCTCGCGGAGCGATTCCTGATGGTCGTCCACGAGGAGGTCGCGGCGATGCTGCGGGACGCCGGGGTCCTCGACTACGAGCGGTCGCTCGCAGCCTTTCGAAGGATCGCGCGGCGCTGCGCTCTCGGCGATGCGGCCGCGGATGACACGGAGCTAAGCGAGGAGCACAGCCGATTGCGCTTGGACGGCGACTGGCTGGGGCTCAAGTTCTGGAATTCGACGCAGGAACGCACGGCTCCGTGCGTCGATGGACGCACGGATCCAGCGGTACGTAGCCGCCGCTGAGCCCGGCACGCTTGTCAGTCTCTTCTCGTCCGCGCCCACGGAGGCGGAAACCCGCCCGAACGGCCAGGTGCCGTTCTGGCTGATGGCGCTCGACGCGGTTCGCATCGCGGTCTTCAATGCGCTGGCGCTGCTCACTACCGATCCCGCAGCACACGAGCGCGCCCTCGCCGAAGTCCGCATGGCGGACAGCGCCCACGGGCCGGGCACGGTCGCCGCCCTCGCCGAGCTCGCCTTCGTGCGCGCCTGCATGCTCGACAGCGTTCGGCTCTGGCCCGCGGCAGCAATGCTCGTTCGAGTCACGGCGGCCGAGACGGAGTGGTACGGCGAGACACTGCCGATCGGCGCGAAAGTCCTCATCCCCGTCTCCGCCCACCACCGCGCGCGTCGGCTGCCGCATGCGAACCGGTTCGCACCGGACCTTTGGCTCGACGGCACGGCAGACGCCGACTGGCAGATGAACGTGTTCTCGCGCGGCGGCGCGCAGTGTGCCGGCCGGAATCTCGCCCTCCTGCTCGGCACCGCCAGCCTCGCGGAGCTGCTCCGACAGCGGGAGTTCGAGCTCCTGAGGCCGAAGCTGGCCCCGGACCGGCCACTGCCGTACGGAATCAACCCGTTAAACGTCCGATTTGCCGTTCGCGGAACCCGTTGACATCGCTGGCCGTGTGGGGTTGGTCCATGGGCCCCGCGCGTCGTCTGCCAGGGCGACCAGCCATGAGGGCCCCGGCCTGTCAGCCGCGTCGCCAGGCCGATTGCGGTCGATCGAGCTCCGAGGGTCGCGAAAGCCGAGCTAACTCCAGACAGATGCTCCTTCTGAGCACATACGAGGGGTGGAGCCGACACTCGGATTTGAACCGAGGACCTGCTGTCTACGAAGTAGATCGGCCTAAGCGTTCGCTCAGTTAGCACGTCTTCGTTTCGAGTTCATCGATCTCAGGTGGGCCAGGCGCTCCGCGATCACTGCCCGCAGGCCCGATGGATCCGCGGCTTCGGTGGCGTCAGGCCAATGTTCGACCTCTTCGCGGGCCCACTCCGCCCAGGCCACCTCGACCATCGAGATATCGAACACCAAGCGCATGACCATGGCGTTCAAGTGCAGCCGCTCGGGGAAGCGGGCCTCACCTTCGGCGTATGGACCAGCGACCTCGGCCCACGATGCCATATCCGCCTTCGCGCGGGCTCCGATTTGATCGATCGCGGCGAGGAGGCCATCCGTCGTCGCCGTGTTTCCGAAGAAGAAGCGGACGAGCGGCTCCGACTCGTACGAGCGTCCGTCCGCTCGCGGGTCGTCGATCCACCGTCGCAGCCCTGCTCGTCCGTCGTCGGTGATCCGGTAGACCGTCCGCGGCCGCCGCCCGGTCGACGTCCGATCGGCCTCGGCAAGCCCGTGCTCGACCAGCTTCTTCGGCTCCTCGTAGATGCCGCTCGCGGCGCGGGGCCAGAAGTAGCGCAAGCTGCGCCGCATCTGCGCCGCCAGCTCGTAGGTCGACCAGTCGCGGATCGAGAGCAGCCCGAGGATCGCGTAGGAGGTGGTCGTCAGACGTGGCTTCACTCCCACCAGGCACCATTCTCCTCTTGACGAAATAGTCCGAAGTGGAGTATACCTCACCACCGAAATACTCCGGACCGGAGTATCCCAGTGAGGTGGCCAGGATGGGCGCGGATGTGGCGCTGACGATCCGTCTAGCCAGACCGGGAGAGGCGGATGAGGTCGCCTCACTCGTCCGACGGGCAATGGCCGAATACCGCGCGAGCGACCCGGTCGTTCACGAGGGGTACCTCGCCTACTCGCTCGACCCGGCGCACTCGGCGGGGGCCGAGCAGCTCGTCGCCGAGGCCGATGGTCGCCTCGTCGGAGCCGTCCTCTTCCTCGCCCATGTCCGGGATCGACCGGGATGGCCGACGTCCGCTGCCACGTTCTGGACATTGGTCGTCGACCCGACGGCCCGTCGAATGCGCATCGGCGCCCGCCTCGTCGAGGCGTGCATCGACCGAGCCCGTGCGAGCGGCGCGCGCCATCTGATCATCGACACGATGCCGTTCCTGACGTCGGCCGGAGCGTTCTATGGACCCTTCGGCTTCGAACGCTGGCCCGACGGCGACTGGGACGGGACCCCGGTACTGCGCTCGATCCTGGGACGTCGGGACGTGCCCCGGACCATGCTCAGCGCATGGCACCTCGTCATCTCCGGGACCGCGCCTGAATTCAACCGGTAGCGATGTGTCGTTTCAGCCAGAGCCTTCAGTTCGAGCAACGCGATGAGATCCGCGCCGGCCTCGGAATGCTGCCAGCGCTAACCGGCGGCTGAAGTCGGTCGGCGATGGCCGATCGTCAGTGCGCGAGACCTGCTATGTGGAAGACAGTAGGTCTACCGGGTTCCGAGGAGGTCACCCAGAACGACGACCCGACGATGGTCTCCTGGTCCAGGGTCAGGCCTCCTCTCCTCCGCAGCGTCGTTGCCCGCCGGGCTGGTGCGGGCTGCTCGCTTGCGGACGCGGGATGTCAAGTCGGGGTCACCTTCCTCGAGATATCAGCCGAGGTAATGGTTGCCGGCCCTACCGCCCGGCATCAGCGACTGTACGACTACCGGCTTGCCGCCGGCGCCACACGCTTGTCAGTCCCCAGTCTGGTTCACGCTTCATTGGACCATTCGGGGGCACCCTGTGGTCCGGCTATGCCTTGGAAGCTCAGGTTGGGATGCGATATCGGAAATGCACGACGCCGTTTTCGAATCGGCGCTCATGGAGGAGCTCCAGGTCGATGCGCTCGCCACTGGGCAGGGCGGGCTTGCCTCCACCGATGATCACGGGCCAGACGAACAGCTGGCATTCGTCAACCAGCCCGGCCTTGATCGCCTGCGCCGCGAGGTTCGCGCCCCCTACGGTCAGATCACTTGTAGCCGAGGCCTTCATGTCGCGTACCGAGGCAGGGTCGAAGCGGTGTTCGAGCCGCGTTCTTGCGGTTGGCACCGCGGCCAGGGTTGTGGAGTAGACGACCTTGTTCGCCGCTTGCCAGGCGGTCGCGAAGTCGGCCATGAGGTGGGACTGCGCGGCGAGGGCGGCGTTGGTTTCCCAAACGGCCATCGCTTCGTACAGGCGCCGCCCATAGAGGAACGTGCCCACGGAACGCAGGAGGTCGGTGTAGGACGCGAACAGCTCGTCGTCGAGCGGGCCGAAGTCGAAGGCGCCGCGTTCGTCCGCGATGTAGCCGTCAAGAGACAGGTTCGTTGCGTAGATGAGCTTGGCCATGCCGCTACACCTCGACGATCGGTTCCAACCCGGCCTGAGCACCAATCAACATGGCGTCCAGTTTGGTGAACGCTTCAAGCCAGCCTTCTTCGCTGGGGCCCGTCAGGCCTTCGGGCAGCCACTGGCGGATCTCGAGGCGCGTCCGTCCGCCGCCTACGTCGTGGAATTCGACTCGGAACTCGTCTCGAACGGCTCGATTCCCGCCTGCAGCTGACCAGATACGTGCATGACGCCTTCGAGTCCTTCGCCGTCGACGACGTCTGTCAGGTCGACTTAGATGTGGACGCGAAGGTCGGGTTCGGATGCAGGGACCTCCATCCACCGTTGATAGCCGCCGGGACGTACGTCGAACTCGATCTGGTCGCGCGGCAGTGCGTTGCCGATCGGGCCCCACCACGCCGCCAAGTGGTCCGGATCGGTAAAGGCTCGGTAGACGAGCGCGCGCGGCGCGCCGAACACGCGCGAGATAGCGAGCTGCTGCGTTCCAGTGTCCATTAGCGCTCTTGGTCCGGGACGTGGTGGTCGGGGACTTTGGGGTCGTTGGCCGTCCGGTCCGCCGCGCGCCCGGCGGCCTGCACTGCCGCAAGGTGGGCGTCCAGTCGGGTGAGCGACGAGTCCCAGAATTGCTGGAGACGCTCGATCCAGTCAGCGGCGTCGCGCAGGGGGGCGGTTTCGAGGCGGCTGGCGCGCCACTTGCCCGATCGCGTTCGCGAGATGAGCGCGGCGCGCTCGAGCACCTTCAAGTGCCGCGACACCGCCGGCATCGAGATCGGGTGGGGAGCGGTCAACTCGGTGACCGTGGCGTCGCGGTCCGCCAGCTGGGCGAGGATCGCACGCCGAGTTGGGTCCGCGAGCGCCGAGAACACCACGCTGAGCTCGTCGCTGCCGGCCACCCATCTCCTCATTTAACGAGTACGTGAAATGTAAGGGAGCGAGCGAGGTCGTCAAGGGTCTTCGCTGGGCCGATCAGTCTGAGGAAGCCAGGGGGACGACGGGTAAGGCGCCTTCGACGGACGTTGTCCGCTTGGCACTAGCAAGGCGATTCGAGGATCTATGTCGGAAGTCCACGCTCTGAACACGTGCTGCGTCGAAGGCAGCAGGGCCACGGCCGGATCCGCGGCTGTTCGCTCGCTTCCCGCAATCGGTAGGCGTGGGGTTGCGGTTACGGGAATTGCTCAGTCAGCAGGGCTTCAGCGTTGTGGCAGGGGCGAGCCACGAGATTCGCAGCCTGAAGCCGCGGTCTTGAGCGGGAAATGGAGCTGGAGCCGACACGCAGATTCGAACTGCGGACCTGCTGTTTACGAACTACATTGGCCTAAGCTTGTGCCCAAGCGTGGAATTGCGAGCGTAAGCCGCTCAGTTAGCAGGTCTTCGTTTCGAGTGCGTTTGAGGGTCCTGCGGTCCAGTCTCCGCTGTATCCGCGAGAGTCGGAGCGATCGTAACGCAAGGGCGTCCGAGGACGAGAATCAGCCGAGCGGTCCCGGAGCGACCCGTCTCTGAAACTGGCCGACCAGGATCATTTCCGACTAACGCATGCTTGCGGGCATGCCAGCATGACGGCCCCAGTCAGTCCAGCACTGCGGCGGCGATGCGTCGGACACGCTCGGCTCCGACGATCGCGTCGATCTCGACGATCTTGTCCCCCTGGACGGTGAAACCGAGGACGGCGTATGGCCGCCCGCGGAAGACGATGACCGCTCCCGCTGCCCCGTTGACCAGGGCTGGGCGCACCTCCGCACCCGGTACGAACCCGCCTCGACTGGCGACCGCCGTCGCGCCTCGGACCACGCGGATCGGGCGCTTGCCGCTGTAGTCCTCGCGAACGACGACATCGGGGTCGAGGACCGCGATGAGCCCCTCGATGTCGCCGCCGCGTGCGGCCCGGAAGAAGGCGTCGACAACCTCGCGCTGACGAGGGAGATCCGGGTCGGGAGCCGGGACCTCGGCCCCCTTGACCCGTCGCCGCGCCCTGCTGGCGAGCTGGCGGGTCGCCTCCGCGGACCGACCAACCATGGGGGCGATCTCATCGAACGGCAACTCGAACATGTCGTGGAGCACGAACGCGAGCCGCTCAGCTGGGCTCAGGGTGTCAAGCACGACGAGGAGGGCGAGGCCGACCGAGTCCGCCAGGATCGCCTCTTCCTCGGGTTGCAGCACGCCATACGGGGTGACGACCGGGTCGGGCAGGTGCTCCTCGTAGGATTCCTCGCGCCGCCGGTTCCGCGACCGGAGCATGTTCAGGCACACCCGCGCCACGATCGTGGTCAGCCAGCCGCCGAGGTTATCGATCTCGCTCGCATCCGCGCGGCTGACGCGCAGCCAGGCGTCCTGGACGGCGTCATCTGCCTCCGAGAGCGAGCCGAGCATCCGGTACGCCACCGACCGCAGGTGGGCGCGATGGTCCTCGAAACGCTCGGCGAGCCAGTCGTTCTCGTTCGTTGGTCACGTCCTTTCGCTGCCCGGTGTCAAGGGTATGACCCCACCCACCTGACACACGTGACATGGGGCCAACGCGCGCGAGCCTGATGTGTTGGACCATGCGGTGATGCACCGAACAGCGACGGCCAATGTGCTTGTCATCGGGACGGGCGCGGCCGGGTGGCGGGCCGCGATCGCGGCGACCCAGGCGGGCGTCCAGGCACGGATGCTTGCCAAGCGGGCCCCATCGGACGCGCATACCGTGCTCGCGTCGGGCGGGATCAACGCTGCACTGGGTACGCGCGACCCCGACGACTCGTGGCAGCAGCACTTCGCGGACACCGTGCGCGAGGGCTACCTGCTCGGCGATCCGCGACGAGTCGAGACCATGGCCCGGGAGTCCCCGGATGCTGTTCTCGAGCTGGCGGCGTGGGGTTGCGAGTTCGCGCGCACGGAGGATGGACGGCTCGACCAGCGCTACTTCGGCGCTCACCGCTGGCGGCGGACGTGCTACGCGGGCGACTTCACCGGGCGGGCCATCCTCCGCACGGTCGCTCGTAAAGGAGCCGAGCTCAGCATCCAGGTCGAGGAGGATCAGTACGTCTCGCGCCTGCTGATCGCTGACGGCACCTGCTTCGGCGCTATCGCGTTCGACCTCCACACCGGT
Organism: uncultured Chloroflexia bacterium; assembly: GCA_963720315.1. Taxonomy (GTDB): domain Bacteria; phylum Chloroflexota; class Limnocylindria; order Limnocylindrales; family CSP1-4; genus CF-46. The sequence goes on along the minus strand of CAVRFC010000005.1, from coordinate 107,490 downwards.
GATCGGACCGTCCACCTCGCCGATGCGGTCGTCCTGGCGACCGGCGGCCACACCCGCCTGTGGCGCCGGAGCTCGTCGCGTCGGGACGAGAACGACGGCGACGGGATGCGCCTGGCACTCGATGCCGGGTGCCGGCTCATGGACATGGAGCTCGTCCAGTTCCACCCGACGGGGATGGTGGCCCCCGAAGAGGCGGCCGGGACCCTGGTGACCGAAGCCGTGCGCGGCGAAGGTGGGCGCCTTTACAACGCGGCGGGTGAGCGGTTCATGGAACGCTACGACCCGGATCGCCTCGAGTTGAGCTCACGCGATCGGGTCGCGCTCGCGAACTACACGGAGATCGTCGAGGGACGCGGCGGGCCACACGGCGGCGTCTTCCTGGACATCACGCACCGCGGCAAGGAGCACATCACCGAGAAGCTGCCGCGGATGTACCGACAGTTCATCGAATGGCAGATGCTCGACATCTCGCGCCAGCCGATGGAGGTCGCGCCGACCGCGCATTACACGATGGGCGGGATCGTGGTCGATCCAGAGTCCCATTCGACCAACGTACGCGGCCTCTTCGCGGCCGGGGAGTGCGTGGGTGGGCTCCACGGCGCGAACCGCCTCGGCGGGAACTCCCTGGGCGAGGCGCTGATCGCCGGCCGGCGGGCCGGCACCGCGGCCGCCACGTACGCGCTCGAAGGGGAGGACTTCGTCCGTTCTCGGCGGACGATCGACGACGCCCTGACGGAGCTGGATGCGTTGACGCGGCCCGGGCCCGAGCTCGGGCGGCCCCTTCAGCGCCGGGTCCGCGACATGATGTGGGACAAGTGCGGGGTCGTCCGGACCGAGTCCGGCCTCGCGGAGGGTCTGCGGGAGCTCGCGGCCATCGGCCAGGCTGTCCCGGACGTCGACGTCCGGCCGAGCGCCGAAGGCTGGGCCGACCTGGCGCACGCGCTGGATCTGCAGGCGATGCTCGTCGCCGCCGAAGCCACGCTGCGCTGCGCGATCGAACGCCGCGAGACCCGGGGTGCGCAGATCCGCGCCGACTTTCCGGAGCTGGACCCGGCGCTGCAGGTCAACTTCCATATCGACGCGCGGATGGAGCCGTGGAGTGAGCCGGTCCCGCCGGTGGCGGCGGCGCTGCGCGAATGGGTCGACCGCCCGGTCGAGCTCAGCGCGGAGCGGCTGCTGGAGTGAGCCGGCGCACCAGGTCCGGCGGGCACCTCACTCGATGGCCCTGAAGATCCGGCTCACCCCGAGCACGAGCAGGACCATGAACAGCGGCGGCAGGAACCCCACGGTCGCCCCGAACAGCAGTAGGGTCACCCCCACTGCCCCCAGGATGACCGGGCCGAGGGACCCTGAGTCGCGCTGGACCTCCGGCTGCCGGGAATCGGTCCACTGGTAGCTGGATGCCCCCGGCGACTGGCGGAACGGGCCGGATCGGTCATTGGACGACGGACGCCTCGCGGCAGCCGAGTGATAGCGGGCGCGGCGGGTCGGGCTCGAGAGGACGCGCCACGCCTCGTTGATGCGGCGCATCCGCTCGCCTGCCGCCGGGTCCGCAGCCACGTCGGGGTGGAACCGCTTGGCGAGGCGACGGTAGGCCTCCAGCGCGGTCTGTTGGCTGGCATCGCGGGGGATGCCGAGGACGGCGTATGGATCGGACATCGACTGCGTCATCGGGACGCTCCTTGGGACTCTTGGTTGTCACATCGGACCGCTGGCCCGGGTCAACTGGATGACACCAACCGACACAAGGATGTGACCTCATGGACCAGCACCGATCGCCATCGACTCGCGTTCCGACCGCCAACGGCGACGGCCAGCCTTCGTCGAGTCGCCTTAGCGCCGCGCTGCTCACGCTCGTGATCGTCGAGCTGACCATCGCCACCGGCTACATCCATCTCACGCTCGGCGGACCGTTGTTCGCCCTCAACGGGTTCGGGTACCTCGCGCTTGCGGGGGCGTATCTGATCGCGGCCGCGTCGCCGATCTCGATCGTCGAGCGGTTCAGTTGGCTGCCGCGGATCACGCTGGCCGGGTACGCCGTGGTCACGATCGGCGCCTACCTGTTGACCGGGACGTACTTCGCGCTCGGGTGGATCACGAAAGGGATCGAGGTCGCCATCGTCGGCCTCGTTGCGGTGGACCTGCTCCGGACGTTCGGCGATCCGGATGGCCTCCGCACCGCCGTCATCCGCTCGCTGACGCAGTGGGCCGACGGAGGTCCACGCCATGCGTGACCGAGCGCGCTGGTCCGCGTCGTTCGGCATGGCGTTGGCGGTGTTGTTGGCCGCATGCACCGCATCCACCGCCGGCTCGGCTCAGCCATCGGGGGCGACCGACGCGGACGTCGCGATCACCAGCCGGGACCTGAAGTTCGACGTGGCGACGCTGACGGTGCCGGCGGGCGCCACGTTCAGCCTCCGGCTCACGAACGTGGAAGCGGCACCCCACAACGTCGCGATCTACCAGGACAGCTCGGCCGGGGATGACGTGTTCGTCGGCGACGTGATCACCAGCTCCTCGATCGTCTACCAGGTGCCGGCCCTTGAACCGGGGAGCTACTTCTTCCGTTGTGACGTGCACCCCGACATGAACGGGACGCTCGTCGCCGGCTGATGCGTCGGAACGGTCCTGGCCTTGAGTCACGCTTCGGCGCCGCGTTCCCGACGATCGTCTTGGGTGTGCATCTCCGGCACTAGCGCCCGACGGCTGGGAGGATCTATCCACCTCCAGCGGGTTCGGCGACAAGTCCGATGTTTTGACGAATGGTCGTTCGACGACTTCATCAGCGACTGGCCGCGAGACGAATAGGGTTGGCCCCGGGGTCTCCGTGACAACGGGGGCTCCGGCAGGCGTGCGCCGGACGTATGTCCCTCTTGACCGGACTCGCCGCGTGATCTTCCGGGAGTGCACCAGTGATGCCCGAACGATCGTCGGCCGACCCTCAAGACGATGGTTCCGAAAGAACAGCTGTGTTGAGACAGCAGGTCTTCGGACTGCCGCCCACGCGAGACGAGCAGTTGGGGCGAACCAGGCGAGCGGGGCTCCTGCGGGTATCTGACCGAAGAATTCGTGCAGTTAGCAGGTCTTCACCGGTTAGCAGGTCTTCCAGCGGACCCGGCGGCCGCGAAGACGGTGCTAGCGCCAGTAAGCTGCTCTTCCTGAGCACGAAACGAGGAGTGGAGCCGACACTCGGATTTGAACCGAGGACCTGCTGTTTACGAACTAGATGGGCCTAAGCGTTGTGGCCCAAGCGTGAATCGCGAGTGTAGGCCGTTCAGTTAGCACGTCTTCGTCTCGGACCTGTCGACGGTCCTGCTTATCCAGACTCCGGTAAGAGCGATCGACGGTGCCATCGTAATCGGGGCCCGCCAGGGATACAGCTGCGGGTGGCTTGATATAGAGCTGGCTGGGCGCCAACAAGAGGTGGGCGGGGCGAAGCAGCAATGCACCCGCGCGACTGCATCCACGCACTTCCCACGCGGACAGGGCGGGCTGGAACGGAAGCGCGGGCGACCTTGTGGGCCGCCCGCAATGTCCGACTAGGGAACCCTGATTGCGGACTCGCACGAGGCCGCAGTGTCGAGGCCGCTGCCCCCGTCACAAACGTCCGTGCCGTCGCCGCTGTCCACCACGGGTCACCCGAGTCGGTGTAGCTGTCCCCGTGCATCGCATCGGCGCCATCATTGCCGGTGAGCCGGTCGTTGCCCGCCCCTCCGCTCGGCACGCCGCAGACTGGGTTGTGGTCCCCGATCATCACCGCGTCGTCGCCAGAGCCACCGGCGATGATGTCATTCCCGCCGTTCGCCGTGATCACGCCCTCGCAGGTGAAGACCGCGCTGTCGCCGATCAGGTAGAAGTCGCTGCCTTCGCCGCCCTTCACGGTGTCATTGCCTGCGCTCCGACACCAGGAATAGCTGCGACGCTGTCGCCGTTCACCACGAAGTCATCGCCAGCACCGCCGTCGGCCAGGTCGTTGCCGCCCGAGGCACCGACGTAGTTGCCGTTATGGTCGCCGGCGATCAGGTCAGGGTCGCCGCCGCCCATGATGACGTCGTTGCCGCCGGACCCGCTGATGTGGCCGCTCCCCGGATCGCCGGTCTGCGTCGTGCAATCGCCGGCGATGAAGTCGATACCGTCGCCCCCGAGCAAGCGATCGTTACCGCCGGCGCAGGCCAGGTCAACGTCCTCGAACGTCAGGACATCGCCGTTGATGAAGTCACTTCCGGGTCCGCCGTCGACACCGTCGTTACCAAGCCCTCCCTGCATGACGTCGTCCCCCGCCAATCCGCAGATCAGGTCGTCGCCGGCCAGGCCGTCAATCACGTCGTCGGCCGCCGAACCGACGATGACGTCGTCACCGGAAGTCCCCGTGATGAGGCCCAAACGACGATCGTGGCCGGTCTTGCCGAAGCAGGTCGGCACGACCTTGGCCTGAACCTCCACCGCCGTCGCCCCGATTGTCGCGGCCGCGATAACGATCGACACGGCGATCGCCGTTCCTGTTCGCAGGATGTTCATTGCTCGTTCCTCCCTGATGCTGAGGTGCGGTCTTGCTCGTGCGGTTCATCGACGGTGCCGAACGCACTGACCGCCCAGCGCCACGAGCCCTGCGACTGGACATGGACGATGAGATACCGGCCCCGCTCGACGGCCGTGCGGCCGGCGGCGCGGCCAACGACCATTCGAAAGCGCCCGAGTTCATAGGCGAGCGCCTCCGACATGGCCTGCGAGAGCGGCTGAAGCTCGAGCGAGCCGAGGCCGACATCGATGCCGCTCTGCCAGAACCGCTCGATCGCCGGACGGCCGCTCACCAGATCACCGGTCGGGGAGAGGAGGAGAGCGTCCACGTGGTAGACGGAGGCCGCCAGCCTGGCGTCGCCATGGCTGATGCCTTCTAGGAATGTATCCAAGGTTGTTGCGCGGCCGCCGGCCACGTCGTCGGGAGCCTCGACCAGATCCATGCCGCCCACGGTGGGCGTCGCACGTTGCAGGATTGTTGAATCCAGCGATCCGCACGCACCGTTGCGCGGGAGCGATCTCTGCCGGGTGCCAGCTACCCGATCAGCGCCAGCCTGTCTGCGAGAACGCGAAGCTCCGTCCGCGCCTGCTCCGCGAGTGGAATGACGCGCCGTCCTTCGTAGAGCTCGAGCGCGCGCTGGAACGCCGCCGAAGCCTCTTCCAGTTTGCCGCCGACCTGCAGGACTTCTCCCAAGGTCAGGAGGCCCTGCCCCAACCATCGCGGGCTGGCAGCCAAGCGGCGGCAGCCCTCGGACGCCAGTCGCTCCGCCTCGGCGCCGTTGCCGCTTTGGGCCTCTACCCTGGCAGCGGCCAGCATCCAGGCGGCCTCGATGAAGCTGCCTGGCGGCGACAGCGACCCGGTTTCGTCGACCACCTGCTGCGCTTCGTCGTTGCGCCCCAGTTCGCAGAGACTCGCGGTGAGGTAATACGCGGTGTCGACGACATAGTTCGCCTCGCCCATGGCACGCAGAGCGTCGTAGGCTGGGCGCAGTGACTTCTCGGCCGCGTTCGGATTCCCAGCCATAAGTTCAATCGCGGCTGAGATCACGGCACAGCCGGCCCAGTCGAGCGTCCAGCCAAAATCGGCCGCGTAGATCGCCTCGCTCCTGGCCAGCGCCGCGCGCGCCTCCTCGAAACGACCGGCGAAGCCGTAGCTCCACGCGAGTGGCGCACGGACGCCGGCTTCGGCACGCGGCTCACCGGCGACAGACTGGAGGAGTTGCTCCTGGCGGGCGATCGCAACGTCCGTCGGGACGTCGAGATCGTGCAGGCTCACGGCGAGCCATTCAATCGCCAGCAGTTCCGCCGCGCGATTTCCGCAATCGCGGGCAACCCAGCGGCCCGCTCGAGCGTCTCGCGGTGGGACGCGACCCTAAGCCAGAATCCAACCTTGCCGACGACGACCAATGCATCGGACAGGCCATAGTTGTCGTGGGCAGCCTCGAGTCTCGCTGCCGCCGTCTCGCATTCCGCCAACCCATCGGCTTCCGTGATCTCGCCGACCATCACGCGCACGTCGGCGAAGGCCACGCGAAGTCGTGCGTCAAGCACAGGATCCGCGGCGATTTCCGCCGCCCGCAGCGCTTCGGTCAGGACTTGGGCAGTCGCCACGAGGTCGCCGATTTCATGCAGGACGGCGCCAAGCAAGCCCAGAAGCTCAGCGCGCAAGCCATCGTCCGTCCGGTAGATGGCCACAGCTCGTTCCAGCCATGCCCTGCCCTCAGCTAGCTGCCAGCGTGCTCTCCAGAAGCGACCCAGCGCGCGAGTCAGGCGCACGGCGATCTCGTCGCCTTCCTCGAACCCCCACTCGAGCGCGACGCGCAGTTGGACTGCTCTACAGCGAGCCGCGAGAGGCCATCCGCTCCGGGAGAGAATGCCCGCTCCGCAAGGCGAAGGAACACTTCGGCGTGGGCACGGCGGGCGCCATCCGCCTCACCGGCCGCGGTCAAGCGCTCGGCGGCGTACTGGCGCACGGTCTCGAGCAGGCGATAGCGAGTGCCGTGGGCGCTGGGCTCCGCCACAATCAGCGATCGTTCGACCAGCCGCGAGAGCACGTCGACGGCCTCGGCCTCGTCACCGCCCGTGAAGAGCTCTGCAGACGGCCTTACGACGAAGCCGCCGGCGAAGACGGACACGTGGCGCAGGGCGCGCTGCTCCTGCTCGCTGAGGAGGTCGTAGCTCCAGTCCATTGTGGCCCGAAGCGTCTGATGGCGTGGAACGGCGACTCGCCGCCAGTACTTGAGAAAGTCAAAGCGGCGATCGAGGTTGGCCGCGATCTCCTCGGCCGACAGGGACTTGGCCCGGACGGCCGCGAGCTCAATGGCGAGTGGAATGCCATCCAGATCGCGGCAGATCCGTGCCACGGTCGCGATGAGGTCGCTGGTCGGCTCGAGGCGCGGCGCGCGAGGCGGCTGCCCGATCGAGGAACAGCCGGACGGAAGGGGAGCCACGCGCCGCGTCAGCGCTGACCCCCTCCGAGGGGACTGCAAGGGGCGACAGCGCGTAATCGACCTCGGCCGGTACGCCGAGTCGATCGCGGCTGGTCGCCAGGACCCGGAGGTCGGGCACTCCTTCGAGGGCCTTCACGACCAGCTCGGCGCACCTGTCGCGCACGTGCTCGCAGTTGTCGAGCACCACCAGGGCCTCGCTGGCACGGAGGTGCGTCACGAGTCCCTCGAGTAGGGGACGCCGCGGGCTCCCCTGCACCCCCAGGGCATCCGCGACAGCTCGCTCCACCAGGTCGGGATCGCGGATCTCACTCAGGTCCACGAAGTAGACGCGGTCGTAGCCGACACCCTCGGACGCCGCAACGGCCAGGGCCAGCCGCGTCTTCCCGACACCGCCGACCCCGGTGACCGTCACCAATCGGGCGCCCTGCAGCATACGTCTGACGTCGGAGACTTCGTCGTCACGTCCGATCAGGCCCGAGACCGGCTGCGGCAGGCGATGCTGCCCCCGGTGCGGCTCCACTTGGGCCACCTTGTGGCGCAGGACGGCCCGCTGGAGCTGCTCGAGCTCCTGGCTCGGGTCGACGCCGAGCTCGTCCCTGAGAATTCCGGACTCGCCGATACGCAGCGAGCGCATCCGCCTGCCGGCCCGATCGGTAGAGGGCAAGCACGAGCTGACGCCAGAAGCGCTCCCGGAACGGAAACTCGCTGACAAGGCGCTCGAGCTCCGGGATCAACCGGGCGTGCAGCCCAAGCTCGAGCTCGGCCTCGATCCGACCTTCGAGAGCGGCCAATCTCAGCGCCTCGAGCCGCTCGCTCTCGAGGGCCAGCACGCCGTCATCGGCGACATCGGCCAGCGCTTGCCCGCGGGAAAGGTCGAGGCCGCTCCGGTATCGCTCGGCGGCCCTCGTCGCGAAGCCGCTGGCCAGGGCGCCGTCGCCTTCCTTGACGAGCCGCTCGAATGCGCTGGCGTCGATCGCCAGGTCGGTGATCTCGAGCGCGTAGCCACCACTCCGCGCCGCGATCCGGACCTCAGGGCGCAAGAGCGAGCGTAGGCGTGAAACATACGAGCGGAGCGTCACGTCCGCGCTGACGGGCGGCCGGCCGTGCCATAGCTCGTCGATCAGGCGCTCGGCCGAAATCGGCCTGCCCGGTTCGAGCAGCAGAAGCGCCAGGAGCGTGCGCTGCTTTCGAGGTCCCAGCAAAAGCTCGCGATCGCCACGAAGGACCTGGACAGGCCCCAGGATGCGAAAGGTCAGGGGCGTGACATGGGAATCGGTTCCATGCTGGCTCACAGTCCAGATGTTGCTCGCAGCGGGACCAGCCGACAAGGCGGACGGAAGCCCCGCTCCGTCGGCCAGCGAGTCACCTGCTGTCTCGGAGACAGCAGGTCTTCACGGGCTCCGGAGGGATGCTCGCCCCCATGCTCCTGCAGGGTCGTGTGAGGCTGACGCCGCCCGGATCGGGAGTCCGTCTAGTTAGCAGGTCTTCGTCGATTAGCAGGTCGTCGGCCCGGATTCGGCGACCGCGAAGACCGTGCCAACGCCAGCAGCTGCTCTTCCTGAGCACGAAACGAGGAGTGGAGCCGACACTCGGATTCGAACCGAGGACCTGCTGTTTACGAACTAGATGGGCCTAAGCGTTGTGGCCGCAGCGTGAATCGCGAGCGTAGACCGCTCAGTTAGCAGGTCTTCGTTCAGAGCCTCACCTGAGGCCTTCGAGGTATCGCGATGGACGACTTCCATCGTACTCCTCGGGCAGCGGTCCGACCACCGCTCCGGCTCCTCAGGATTCGACCAGCCCTGCTGAAGCCTGCTGCCACGCGGCGAGGTCGCCCTCGCTGCGCGCCCAGATCTGCACGAGGATCACCGAGTCGTCGAAGCTCGGTCGCGGTCACGTAGCGCTACGCGCCGTATCCATCCTTCGCGCGATCCTCTCGCAGCAGCTCCAATTCGTGTTGTACGTTTTCACATCGGCCCACGTCTATCTGCTGGAGCTGTGTACGCCCGAGGAGCCTTCATGCGTTCGCCCCGGCCGGTTCAGGCCACTCCGCTCCTGGCCGCGCTCCTGATCCTGTCGGGCTGCGGCTCGGGCGCGGGTCCTTCCCTGACATCGCCGGTGGCCCCGACCTCCACCTCGGCCGCGTCGGCGGCGACGCCGACCACTCCCCCCGCCAGCCCGCCGGCGACCATGCCGGTGGACCCAAACGCGACGCCCATCCATCTCGTGAAGGACTGCAGCACGTTCACCGGGGAGATCCCGAGCTACTGCTCGATCTCGAGCTCCGACTACGCCCCGATCCCCGTCGGTGCCAAGGTCAACTATCTGGGTCCCCTGCTCACCAACCCGCACTTCCTCAGCAGCAACGTCGTGATCGACGACGACCGCGGCAGCACGGCAACCGGCTTCTGCATGTTCGACCCCCGACCAACCGAGGACCGCGGGCTCTGCACGTTCTGGGAAGGCACGGGTGCCCTCGCCGGCTTCACCGCGATCTTCGTCGTGTCCATCGACGTGACCGGCCTGTGGCACCTCGACGGCGAGTCCTACGGAACGTCGCCCAGCCCCAGGCCATCCTGAGGGCCACCGGATCGCGATGGCCTTGTCTGCCGACATGATGGGCCTCGAGGATGCCATCTCGGTCGCCGGGCGGCCGCTCGGCGCGGCGGAGGTGGAGGGTGTCCACGAGCGTCGCGGTCGGGACCTGTTCGGCTTGTGCCGGCGGCTCGGGTTGGACGATGACGAGGCCAACGACGCCGTCCAGGAGACGTTCCTGCGGATGTGGCACGAGTCCCTGCGCGGGGTCGTCATCACCGATCCCGAGGGCTGGGCCTTCCGGGTCGCCTACCGGCTCGCGATGGACCAGCACCGCCTCGGCCGGTTGGCACGCTCGGTGGTCGACCGCCTCGCCTCGACGACGAACGCCCGCGATCAGGTCGATCCCGCCGATCGACTCTCGGTCTGGGCCGCTGTCGACCGCCTCCCGCCGCGGCAGCGCGCCGTCCTGTACCTCCGCTACCGCGCGGACTTGCCCTACGACAGGATCGCGGCCGTGATGGGCATCACGGCCAACGGCGCCCGCAACGATGCGAGCGTGGCGACCGCGTCCCTGCGTCGTCGCCTGCGGCTCGAGGGCGGACTCGGATGACCGACCGAACGGCGACGGGCGAGCCGCGCGAGGCGCTCGAGCGATCACTCGAGCGATCGCTCCGCAACGGTCCGGCCGACGAAGCGCGGCTATCGCGCCGAGCCGGTCGACTTCAGCACCGACGCTCACGTCCTGTCGCGGGTCCGCCTTCGAGCTGGCCGGTCCTCCGTCCGCCTTGGCCGCCGCTCTCCGGGAACGATGCCCCGTATTCGCCTCGCTGGACTCCGTAGCGATTCTGCTCGTGGTGGTCTTCGCTGGTTTCGTGCTCCTGCAACGAACGGTCCCAGGCGGCTCGGGCGGATCGCCGCCGCCGACGGAGCGCGCGAGCGCGTCGCCGATTCCGGTCCCGCCCCTGACGGAGACGTTCGTGTCGACGCGGAACGGATTCTCGGTGCGGTACCCGGAAGGCTGGTCCACCAGGGCCGCAACGATCGGCTGGCTACCGAACACGATGCTACCGATGGGCAACCCAGCGCTTGACGAGCTCAAGCTCCAGGGCGTGGCCCGACTCGTCGTCGCCTCCCAGCGGCTCGAGGCAGGGCAGAGCGAGGCGTCCTGGATCGCGTCCTACGGCCAGGACTACTACCTCCGACGGTGCAGCGGCGATCGCGCCGCGTGGCCGCGGGTCACGGTCGATGGCAGATCCGGGTACCTCGACCTCAATGCCTGTCCTCTCCCGGCCGACGAGAACTTCTCGACGCCCGACGTCGCCTTCGATGTGATCGTGTTCGCCGCCGACCGCGTCTACAGGATCGGCCTCGACGGCGTGGTCGATCTCGGCTATTTCGAGGCCATCCTGGCCACGGTGCGCCTGGACCCGGCGAGCGCAATCGATCCGCCTGAAGGTCCCTGACGTTCGCCTTGTACGTTCTGTTCGGCCCCAGCGTCTGTCAGGGTGTCAAAGCCCGCCGCTGGAGCGTCAGATGCGTTCAGTCCGAAGCCTGATCCTGATCGGGACGATCATCGCCCTTGCCGCCTTGGCACCGGTTGCGTCCGCGTCGATCGCGAAGCCGTTCCACGTCGTCAAGGACTGCGCCGAACCTGACCTGCGTGATCACGTCGTCGAGCTACAAGCGGATCCCGGCCGGCACCGTCATCAACTACACCGTGAACGACCGACGGCAGCCTGACCTCCGTCATCACGGTGGCGCACGGAACGGTGACCGGCCGCTGCGTCCTCGATCCGATCTTCGGCGACCCGAGCTCGCCCGGTTCCTGCGTCTTCGCGTCCGGAACCGGCTCGATGAACCAATTCCACATGAACGTCGCGGTCGACACCGTGGACTTCGTCACGTGGACGTGGGACGGGACCTACACGTTCGGCTCCGGCAGCTGACTCCGGTCAGCCCGACGCTACCAACTGGACGCTGCCGCTTTGGCCACAACGGGGGGGCCATCGTCCACTGACTGCGCGCCGCTGAGCAGCTCGTGAAGGGCGCCGAGAGATCGCTCAGTTAGCAGGTCTTCAGCGTTGTGGCAGTCGCCGGCCGCGAGATTCGCAGCCTGAACGAGCGATCCTGAACGGGAAAGGGAGCTGGAGCCGACACGCAGAATTCGAACTGCGGACCTGCTGTTTACGAAGTAGATCGGCCTAAGCGTTGTGGCACAAGCGTGGAACCGCGAGCGTAGGCCACTCAGGTAGCAGGTCTTCGATTCGGCTCTCGCCTTGCCTCCGACGTATTCGCGATTACTGCCGTCATGCTACTCGTCGGGGGCATACCGATACCAGCCGCTGGACCCTTCGGGATGGGCGCTCGCATGCGCGCATCAAAATCAGTCGATGTATTCGCGCCGGCTCCCTGCCTTCCCGGGTCTGGGGAGTCGGTAACGGGCCACAACGACGGGGTGACCGATGGGCAGGAATCGATCGCCGCTGAACGCGAAACAGATCGGTGTCCTCGAGAGGATCCGAGACAGCTGCCAAGGCGAGGTTGACGACGAGTACAGTCGCCGGAGGCCGAACAAGAGCAGCACGATACGCGTGCTGGCTCGAAGGTAGGCCTCGAACGCGTCCCGTGCCTGTCGGTCCCTTCGCCGCAGCCCGGTGCCAACGTGGAAGAACACGCTGACCAGAAACACCATCAGGGGTGGCCGAGACCTCGGCATGGTCAGCTGGAACGAATCAGTCAACTCGCGCATCGCCACTCACATCCCTCCTGGGCCGCAGCGAGACGCAAATGCGCCGGCGCGATGCCGGCGGGGCATCGGCGATACTTCTCGCATGGAGTACGTGTCCAGAGTGCCGCTACCGCCGCTGGACGGGCTGATCGACGACCTCTACTACCTGGAGGGTGCGCCGCCGTACGCCCGGCTGACGCTGCCGCCGAGCCCGGCGGCGTTTCTCATCGTCAACCTCGGGGCGCCGTTCCGCATCCGCGCCGGCACCGACATCGAGGCGGCCGAGTACGCCGACGGCGTCGTGGTCACCACGCCAACCCGCCCCTTGGAGTTCGGCTACCCGCCAGGGACCCGGTCCGTCGGCGTGCACTTCAAGCCGTGGGGGCTGGCGCCGTTTCTGTCGATGCCCGCCGCCGAGCTGTGCGACCGGCCGGTGACGCTGGAAGACGTCTGGGGGCGCCCCACCATTGCTGCGCTGCGAGACCGGCTGGCCACGGCGGCCGGGCCGCACCAGATGCTGACGCTGCTCGAGGATCAGCTGATGCGATTGGTCCGCGAGACCGCCGGCCTGGGGCTGGTCCGCCACACGAGCAGCGGCATCGCGGCGGCCACGGGAGCGGTGGCGATCGGCGATCTGAGCGTGGCCGCCGGCGTCAGCAGCACGCATCTGGCACAGCGGTTCAAGGAGATCATCGGCGTCACGCCAAAGCGGTTCGCCCGCACCTATCGCCTCACCGCCACCGTGCTCGCGATCAACCCCGCCGGACCGATCGACTGGGGCGACGTCGCCTATGGCGGAGGCTACTTCGACCAGGCCCACTTCGACCACGAGTTCCGAGCGTTCACCGGGCTCACGCCGACCCGGTACGTCGAAGTCCGGCGGCGGTTCCTGCGCGAACATCCCGGCCACGTGCTGGACGGCTGGCCGCTGCCGGCCGATTGATTTCTTACAAGAGCGAGAGCTCACGACACGCTACTTTGCCAACACCCCCAAAGCAGAGGAGAGCGTCGTGGGCAAAGTAGTCATGAACGCCTCGGTGTCGATCGACGGCTTCATCGCGGACGAGAACGACCAGCCCGGACCGCTGTTCGACTGGTTGGTCAGCGGTGACGTCCCGTTAGACGAGAGCGGCGTGCTGAAGGTGTCGCAGGCGTCCTACGACCACACCCGGCCGTACTGGGACCAGGTCGGGGCGACGATCGCCGGGCGCCACGTCTTTGACATCACGGACGGCTGGGACGGGAAACCTCCGGGCGGGGTCGACCACGCGGTCGTCGTGACGCACCGGCCGCAGCCTGAGGGCTGGGACCCCGAGGGGTCGTTTCACTTCGTCGACGGCGTCGAGGCAGCCATGGCCAAGGCGCAGGAGCTCGCGGGTGACCGCATCGTCGAGGTCGCCGCTGGCGACGTCGGTGGCCAATTGCTTGCCGCGAGTCTGGTCGACGAGGTGCGCATGGACGTCGTACCTGTTGTCTTCGGGTCCGGCAAGCGCTACTTCGGGTCGGTCCAGGCGCAGCACCTGTTGGAGGATCCTGAGGTGGTGATTCAGGGCAACCGGGTGCTTCACCTGCGCTATCGGGTGCGCCGTTGACCGATCTGAGCGCGTAACGCGAACAGTCCACTGTGGACGGTGACGCAAGATCGGGTCTCCGGCTCCGTTCGCGCATCGCTGTCTCTGGTCGGGCAGCCGACGCCGACCTGCTTCGGCACCTCACCTCCGGCAAGTTCAACTCAAGGTCCACTTGGTTGCCGGTTTCCGTCAAGTCTTGACCGACCCCCTCCCTCGGCCATCACGCCGACCTAGACCCACCTGCAACCCGTCATCGCCGAAGAAAAGGCCCGTCAGGTCTGGAACATCAATGCCAACCTCGATCACTGCGACGACGGCGAGCAGCTCTTGCACGTCGGCGACATCCAGATCGTGATCCTCGACCTCACCCTGGTCGGCACCGCGCACACAGCGCTCACCCGCCGCCGGGATCTAGTTGGCTTCAGCTGGCGCTCGCTGAACGGACTTCCCCCGTCCTCCCGAGCGGGCGTACGGGCTACGATCGCACAACGCTGACCAGGCTCGGACGGAGGGGTCCGTCGAGTGGAGTGACCAAACAGCCCGGGACTTGAGGAGTTGCGAGGACCTGCTACGTGAAAGACAGCAGGTCTTCAAGGGGCCTGCACGCGGTGCGGAGGGAGACGCTGCGGGACCTCGTGCGTCGACGTCTATGTCGACGTGAGGGATTCCGCTCAGTTAGCAGGTCTTCGCCAGAAAGCAGGGCTTCGTCCGCCGTGAGGACCTGCTAACTATGGATAGCTGCTCTTCCTAAGCACGAAATGGGGGCTGGAGCCGACACTCGGATTTGAACCGAGGACCTGCTGTTTACGAAACAGCTGCTCTACCGCTGAGCTATGTCGGCGCCCATCAAGAATAGCCGATGCTCAAGCGCATCAGCTATTCGCCCTCGGGTCATCACTCTCGAGATGGTGCTCAGACGAGTTGCACAACGCTCGAATAGCTGATAACTGTACGAGACTCGGGTAAGCGCCCAACCACGGTGCTTCGCGATTGGAACGGGCGTTCGCGCTGGCCGAACGCCCATCCACCCGCGACGGCCATCGCTCGACGATACGGCGTGAGGCCTGCCTATGGGGCCGCCGTTCGCCAAGGCCGCGAAGTCGTCGCCAGCCGATCGACCGGGGCTCCCTCACCGGCCGAGACGCGGCCCGTTCGTCGGGTCGCGGATGGCCTCAGGCAGGCCGTCGAACCAGTTCTTCACGGCACGCTCGTAGGCGATCCCGAAGGCGAGCGTAGCTGCGCGGAACGGATCAACCTCGCCGACGAGGCATCGATCGCATGCGTTGTAGCACATGACCAACGGCGGAACGCTATTGGCAGGTGAAGACGTCCTCGACCGAGACCTCGAGGGCTGGACGTCCGACGCTTGGTCGGGGAGGATGGTCATTGTCACGCTCGGGCCGTGGTCGAAGGAGGTGGAAGCATGGAGCTGGCCGGAGGTACGGCGTCCGAGGCGGCGCGTCGCCTGCGGCGGGAATCGACGGGTACCGTCATCGGCCAGCTCGATAACGGATACGACGAGGCGCGACGGGTGTGGAACGGGATGATCGATCGTCGCCCGGCGGCAGTCGTGCAGGCGGGCGGGGTCGCCGACGTCGCGCCCGTCCTGCGCGTCGCGCGGGAGCTGGGGCTTCCGCTGGCAATTCGCGGTGGCGGCCACAACGTGGCCGGGAACGGGACCGTTGACGGCGGGATCGTCCTCGACCTTAGCGGGCTGACCGACGTCGAGGTCGACGCCGAGTCGCGGCTCGTGCGCGTCGCGCCGGGAGCGACCCTCGCCCACGTCGACCGGGCCACCGAGCCGTTCGCGCTTGCGGTGCCGATCGGCGTCGTGTCCGCGACGGGCGTCGCCGGGCTCACCCTCGGTGGCGGGGTCGGGTGGCTCACCCGCGCCCATGGGCTCACCATCGACAATCTGGTGTCGGTCACCGTCGTGACCGCCGACGGCACGACCGCGCAGGCGAGCGAGGCTGAGAACCCAGAGCTGTTCTGGGGTGTCCGCGGCGGGGGCGGCAACTTCGGTATCGCGTCCTCCTTCACCTACCGCGCATATCCGCTGGGCCCATCCGTGTTCGCCGGCAACTTCATCTACCGGCGACAGCGCTGGGGCGCCGCTCTCGAGGCATGGGCCGCCTGGACGGCCGACATGCCCGACGACATGACCTCGATCATCACGTTCGTCGTGCCGCCGCCCGACTGGCAGCTCGGCGACGAAGCGCTCATGCTCGTTGGATTCGCCTGGGCCGGCGCCGATCACGCACAGGCCGAGGCGGTCTCCGCCCCGCTCCGGAGCGCCGCGCCGCCGGACACCGAGGTGCTTGAGCCGACGGGCTGGGTCGCCTGGCAGTCACAGGCCGACGGCCTGTTCCCGAAGGGGTCGCGCGCGTACTGGAAGAACGCCGCCTTCGACCGGCTGGACACGGCGATGATCCGAGCGATCGTCGAGCACGCCGGCGTGCTCACCTGGCACGGCACGGCCGCCGACATCCACCACATGGGCGGCGCTTTCGGACGGGTCGACGAGGACACCACGCCGTTCCCGAATCGGGGTGCCGGGTATTGGCTGAACATCTACGGCTTCTGGGCCGCCGCGGCCGACGACGCCGCTCGAACGGCGTGGGTGCGCGGTTTCCACGCGGCGATGGCGCCGCACGCCCGCGCGGGGGAGTATGTCAACTTCCTCGGCCACGACGCCGAGGACGCCAAGTCACTGGCAACGCGAGCGTATGGCGAGGCGAAGTTCGCGAGACTCGCCGCCGTCAAGCGACGCTACGATCCGGAGAACATCTTCCGTCTCAACCACAACATTCCGCCGGACTAGCGCGACGGCCGACTGCCATCGACGCGGAGGCTCACGTCTTAGGGAGCGGCCGCGATCACCTCGATCTCGACAAGCCAGGCGTTGTCGAGCGTCTCCGCGACGATCGCTGTGGTCGGGACGAGCCGGCCGCCGAGGGCTTCCAAGCGCGCAGCCGCGTTGGCTTCGGTATAGGACGGGTCGCGAAGGTAGCTCGTCAGTCGCACGATGTAGTTGACGGTCAACCCCGCCGAGGCGAGGATGACCCGCAGGTTCGACCAGACGAGGTGGAGCTGTTCGGCGAGCGTCGTCCCTGGTGCCCCTGCCGGATCGAGCCCCATCGTGCCCGACACGAACAGCAACCGACCCGCCCCACGCACCTCGAGGGCATGGATGTAGTCGCCGGTTGCCGCGTAGATCCCGTTCGTCGGGTTGTGCTCGATCTTCTCCACGTCGATCCGAAACAGAGGTGGCTGATGCCAGCGGCGCTGTAGGGTCGGAACCCCGATAACGGTCCGTTTACCGAATGTTATCGGGCCGATCGACGGATGACGTAGCCGGGCCTCGTCATCGGTGGATGGTGGCCGTTGGTCCGCCCGCGGACCCTTGTGCCCATGAAGAAGAGCACGTTCATCTTGCCCAGCGGGGAACCGATCCGATGCCGCTGCTGGAAGCCGACGGCGCCAAGCCATGACTACGATTGTCCGATGGGACGCGCGGAGGCCGCTGCCAGCGCAACCGAGCCGGCCACGGGCAGCGTCACCGTCCCGGGGCCGCACCATGAGCAGCCGCGTGTATCCAAATCGGCGCCGAAGCAGACGCCCGAGCCCGAGCCTGAGCCGTGGCTCAACTTTCTGCCTCCGCTCTGCGGATACCCAAGGGCAACGTGAGCATGGAGACACTGCTTCCAGCCACCGGGGTGGTGCGCCAGCCTCCGGCAAGGTCGGCTCGCCACGTGAGCCTCCGGATCGCACCCGCCTTCCTGGTGCATTTCCTCGCTCGGGTGGCACCGATGACGCGGCCGGTCGAGCGCGCTGCCAGCACACCACCGGAGAGGCCCACTCGCCTCCTGGGCGCTGTCGCGATCTGTGGTCACGAGGACGAGTTGATCTACCCGAACGGCACGCCCGCCTGCACCGTCGACTTCTGAGGAGACGTCCCTACCTCGGAATGTGGTCTTCGCCGTCGATGATCCGACGTCCGGGTGCGTCGCACGGACGACACTCAACAGGTCGACGCCGTTAGCCGCTTGGCCCGAGGATCTCGAACCCGGCAGTCGACAGCGCGCAGGCGAGCGCCTCCCGAAACACGACAGCGTCATCGGCGAGGACTAGGCGCACGGGATCTCGGCTCGGACCGATCTGGGCGGCACCGAGCTGACGATCACCGCCGATATCACGACCCGATGTGCGCGTTGCGGGCCGAGCATAGGTGAGGGTAGCCGCAGGCTGAATGCACCGGCATGCCGGCTGGTCCTGACTGGACTCGAGGCCTAGTCTGCATGCAGACATCGCGGTCAGGCGATCGTGACGTGGAGACCAGGAACTCGGAGGTCACGAGATGACGCTGGACGAGGCTCATCCTGACCGGCGGGCACTGTATCGGGCGGCTGGTGTCTGCGCGGTCCTGCTGGCGATGCTGTACGTCGTCATCACCGCGCTGTACGTGACGGCGGGACTGGTGCCGGCCGAACTCGAGGCCAAGCTCACCTACCTCGTCGCGAATGAGCCGGCATGGTGGGTCATCGTCTGGCTATCGGTCTTCACCGACCTCCTGTACGTGCCCGTCGCTGCCGCGCTCTACCTCGCCCTCGCCTCCTTCAACCGCAACGCGATGCAGGTGGGCGCCGGCCTGCTCGTGCTGTTCGTCATCCTGGACCTGGCCATCACCTGGCCGAACTACGCAGCCCTCATCTCGATCGGCGGGCAATACGTGGCGGCCGCGGCGGACGCAGAGCGAGCCGCCATCGTCGCGACCGCCGGCTATCCGAACGCGATCCTCGACTCCAGCCTGCTGGGCTTGTACATCATCCTCATTCCTGGACTCGGCGCCCTCGTCATCGGTCTCGTGATGCTGCGGTCCACGTTCGGCCGGCTCGCGGCCTGGTTGGGCGTGGTCACGGGCGTGGCCGGCATCGTGGCCGTACTCGGCCCGTTGATGTCCGAACCGTTCGGCGCGATCGCGATCCTCGCGGCCGTGCTCACCTTGATCTGGTTCTTCGTGGTCGGTCTCCGGCTGCTTCGACTCGCCAGCCCCGGGTCGGGCGCCGGAGTCGACGACGCCGCATCCCTTGCGACACGACCCACCACGGTGGTCCTCCTCGAACAGATCACCGACTGACTTGCGTGGACGACACCCAGATCCGACTGGCGGCGATGTGGATTGCCCTGATGCTGACCTACCTCCTTGGCGACGTGCTGCGTATCTTCGCCGGCGACTTCAAGCCGGGCGAGATCGGCGGCGTCAAGGGCACCCCGGCGCTCTGGATGGTGGCGGCCGTCATCATGCTGGTTCCGATCGCCATGGTCCTCGTGTCTGTGACGTTCGTCGGAGAGCCAGCGCGCTGGGCGCATCTCATTGCCGGCGCGGGCCTGTTCGTCTTCAACCTTGCTGGCGTGCGGGGATACCCAGGCCTCTACGACCGGTTCCTGGTCGTCGTCGGGCTGGTGATCAACGTCCTCATCGCCTGGACGGCCTGGATATGGGTGGCTGCCTAAACCCCCCGGAGATCGCGCCGGCGACCGTTACCCGGCGGCCACAGTAACCACCGTCTTGCCGCGCGAGTGGCCGCTCTCGATCAGGCGCAGCGCGGCAGCCGTCTCCGCCAGCGGGTATGTCGACCCGATGAATGGCTGCAGCGATCCCTCGGCGGCGCGCTGGGCCAGCCACTCGAGGTCGGCGCGTTTCGGGTTCGAGATAAAGCGGCGGAGCCGGTGGCTGGTGAACGGGGAGAGGACGAGCGGCCAGACCAGGCGCGCGAGCAGCCGCAGTCCCGTGGCGCCGGTCCCGCTGTTGAGCACGAGCGTGCCGCCCGGCGTCAGCGCGCGACGGACCGCCGACAGCGGCCGGTTCTCGATGTTGTCGAGGATGACGTCGTACCGCTCCGCGCCCGCGGTGAAGTCCTCGCGCGTGTAGTCGACCACGCGGTCGGCGCCAAGCGAGCGCACCAGCTCGACGTTGGCCGTCGAGCACACGCCGGTCACCTCGGCGCCGAGGATCTTGCCGAGCTGCACGGCGAAGCTGCCGACGCCGCCCGATGCGCCGTTGATCAGCAGGCGCTGGCCGGGCTGGAGCCCGCCGGCGTCACGCAGCCCGTGGAGCGCGGCCAGGGCGGAGGTCGGGATCGCGGCCGCTTCCTTGGACCCGATGGACGCCGGCCTCGCGACCACGAACTCCGCCTTGGCCCGCACCAGCTCGGCGCAGGTCCCGAAACCGACGCCGAAGACCTCGTCGCCCGGTCGTAGGTCGGTGACGGCCGAGCCGACCGCCTCGACCGTGCCGGCGACGTCGAAGCCCGGAACGCCGTGCTTCGGCCGGCGCAGGCCGGTCGCCAGGCGGACCAGGAACGGCGAGCCCAGCACCGCGAACAGGTCGCCCGGGTGCAGGCTGGCGGCGCGGGCGCGAATCAGCACCTCGTCCGGGCCGATGGCCGGCGTCGCCAGCTCGCGCACCCGGAGGATGTCGGGGGATCCGTAGCGGTCGTGGACGATGGCCTGCATCGGTGGTGCTCCTGGAGTCGTGGTATGCTTACGTCATAAACTGACGACATAAACTTATGGCATAAGGATTCGACATGTCAAGCAACGAAGCGGCGGTTGCGGTGCGCAAGCCGGGGCGGCGACCGCGGGTGAGCTATGAGCAGGTGCTTGACGCCGCTCTGGAGCTGGCCGACGAGGGCGGCTTGGCAGCGGTGACGATGGCGAGCGTTGGCGCGCGGCTGGGCGTCGAGGCGATGTCGCTGTACCGGCACATCGGCAACAAGGACGAGATGCTCGACGGTCTCGTCGACCGCGTCTTCGCCGAGATCGAGGTGCCGGCCGACGCTCGCGACTGGCGCGACGCGTTGCGTCGGCGCGCCGTTTCCGCCCATGCCGCCTTGCGGCGGCACCCGTGGGCGATCGGGCTTATGGAGTCGCGCTCGCAACCCGGCCCGGCGACACTCGGCCACCACGACGCGATGGTCGCCATCCTCTTCCGCGCCGGCTTCGACGGCCGCCGGCTGGTCCGCGTCTACAACCTGCTCGACAGTTACGTCTACGGCTTCGCCCTCCAGGAGGCGACTCTGCCCTTCAGCTCGCCCACGGAGATGGCCTCGATGTCCGAGCAGATGCTGGCCGCCGTGGGCGATGCGTACCCGCACCTCGCCAGCGTCCAGCGCGAGCTCGTCGGATCGGGCTTCGACTACGCGGACGAGTTCGAGGCCGGCCTCGACATCATCCTGGGCGCCCTTCCGGAACCTTCATCCGGCTGAGCGACGCAGCGCGTCTGCTTACGAGCGGTCACGCTCAATCACGGTTCGGGGGACGGCAATGGCTCTGGACCAGTCGACCGATTTGTGAGTGGATTTCAGGTGTCCATGGTCGGCTTTGAGGCTAGCGGCCCGCATCGTCGATCCTAGACGGCGCGCCCCTCGAAACGAATAGCTGATAAGTGTGCCTGTTTGTATCCGGCCTCCACTCGCGATAGCACTGCGCAGAGGCCCTGAGACTTACGAAACAGCTGCTCTACCGCTGAGCTATGTCGGCGCCGATCAACAATAGCCGATGCTCGAGAACATCAGTTATTCGCCCTCGTGCAATCACATACGACATCGTGCTCAGGCAGCTAGCACAACGCTCGAACAGCTGATAACTGTCGGAATCCAAGCTGAGATCCTCACAAAGGCGAGAACGGTCGTTCGATACCGACACCGCCCTCGGGGCGCCAGCTCCTCGAGCGGACCAAGGTACTCGCGATGGCGAGGCGCGCAACAACGCATTCGAGCGATAGAGCTGCCCGGCTCGGTGCGTCCCTATGTGGTTCATCGCCCGGTCCCTCAGTCCGGGATCGCCCGACGCCTTCGTTGGCTAGCCGCCGGGTACGGCGGGCGATTCGTGCCTGGGTGGATTCGCGTCAAACCTGCCGACAGGTCGGCGAACGCCTCCGCCGAGGCGATCTTTCATCGCCCTGGCGGGTCGGCCGTTTCGCGATGCGCGCTGCAAGATGAGCTTCACCTGCGGCTGAGAGGTCGCGCGCCTGGCTGGGCAGCCGGACTCGACGTGCTCAATAGCTCACGACACGTCCGCGTGGTCGTCGGTGGAGAGGTGGTCGCCGACTCGCACCGGCCGCGGCTCCTGTTCGAGACGGGCCTGCCGACCCGCTACTACTTGCCACGAATGGACGTCCGAATGGACCTCCTGAACGCGTCCGAAACGGTCACCGCGTGCCCATACAAAGGTCGAACCGTCCACTTCGACCTTGCGTTCGGCGACCGAGCCCGTCGGGACATCGCCTGGAGCTATCCCTTCCCCATTCCCGAGTGCCCGAAGATCGAAAACTTGGTCTGCTTCTACGACGAGCGCGTGGACACGATCGAAGTCGACGGCGAAGTTCAGCCCAAACCGCAAACGCCCTTCCCGCTGAGCTTCGCTCGAATTCGCCAGTGACGGTACGAGCGATAGCTCTTGAAGCACGACACGCTACTGCCGGCCTTTGGGACACGTACTCAAGTGACATTCACCGACGCTGACCGAGGGGGACGATCCACACGTGGTGACGCTGTCGTCAACCTTCGGGAGCAGTCGGTCTCCACGGCCCCTCGATGACCGTCGCTTCCTTGTCGCCGGGCCAGCGCGGCATTGTGATGCAGAGGAACTGGAGTGGGTCGACACCGGTGCAGCGATACTGGAATGCGGTCCCGACGGGAATGTCGATGGAAACGCCTCTCCCCAGAACGGTCGTCTCCTCACCAGTGCCGTCTCGTCGCCAGATCTGCCCCTCGCCCGAGAGAACATGCCAGAACTCGCTCACGGTGGCGTGGACGGTCGCCCGATTCACCTTACCTGGCGGGACGGTGGAGTGGATCATGTTGCCGGTCTCGCCTTCGATCAGGTACCGGATCTCGGCCCCGGCAGGGGAGCGGGCATCCGGGGCCGAGGGGAACGAGCGGGTCTGCATGGAGAACCTCCGTATGCTTCCAATCGTGATCCCCACACGGACGCCTCGGTAGCTCCCGGTCTTCGGGTGACATTCCGGCACGCTGGCAGAGAAAGGAGCGAGGTGACCGACCCCATCGCGGACATCATCGGCGACTACCGGGCGTTCGCAGCACAGCAACGCGACCGCCTGCTGGCGCGCGGCATCGACATCGCCCCGTACGCGTTCAGCCACCTCGCCTTCCGCGTGTCCGAGTGGGACGAGTACGTCCATGTCCGGACCCTGTTGGAGCGCCACGCGAGCGCGAACTCCGAGAACGTCTGGAACGGCCGGCCGATCTCGCTACTCGTGCTTACTGAGCCGCTCGAGGTCCTCGACGGCAAGGTGGTGCCGGACATCGAGCTCATCCCGCCCGTCCACCAGCGCGTGTACAAGATGGGCCTCGAGCACCTCGGGGTCGTCGTCGGCGACGGCTTCGACGCGTTCTCCCGCGAGCATCGCTCAGCCCTCACCGGCCAGCAGTTCCAGAGCGAGACGGTCGACCCCGTCTATGTCCTCTTCGAGGATTTCACCCACGTGAAGTTCTATCGGCACTCGCTGCGGGCGGGGATCGAACTTCAAGGCGGCCGGTTCGACGGTTTCCAGCATGTCGACGATTGGGTGCCCCAGCGGCTGGTGACGGCGACCGGTCCGAACCCGCTGCCGCGATGACCGTTGCGCGGGGTAGTTCTGACGCGCGGATCGAGTGACATTCAGCGTCGCTGACTGAGTCGATCGAAACGCTACCCCAGTCATCTGCGATGGGTCCGGAATCGGATGGCCGGCGTCATTGACAAGCGTTCAGGGCAGCAGCCTCGGTCCTAGTCGCTGAAGGCCTCTCGCGCGTTCAGCAGATAACCATGCCGGATTGTACTTGCCCGCCACTCGGGGTAGATGAGTTGCCCCGCAGGGCCGTCGATAACTTAGAGCGGGCGCTCGGCGAGGCGCCCCTGTTACTGTGTCCTCGTCCGACATCCGAGGTCGTCTTTGGACACGTTCCTGTGGATTCTGCAGGTCATCCTCGCCCTGGTCTTCCTGGGCTTCGGCTACCTGCACACGTTCGCATTCGAGCAGGGCGTGTCGAGCCCGCGCGCAGCATGGATGTCGGCGGTCGGCCGGCAGAACATGCGCACCATCGGACTGCTTGAGTTCCTCGCGGCGATCGGGCTCATCCTGCCGGCGATCACGGGCGTGCTGCCCTGGCTGACGCCGCTGGCGGCCTCGATGCTGGTGGTGTTGATGGTGTTCGCGATCGCTTTCCACGCTCGGCGGCCCGGCGAGGTTCCGAACCTCGTCCTCAACGCTCTCCTTGGCGTGCTCGCGTTGATCGTGGCGTACGGGCGGTGGGTGCTCGAACCCTTCTCGTGACCGCCGGGCGTCGACGGCCTGACGAAGGGCCCGCGGGGCCGGGGTCCGCGCAGGTTGACCTCTGGTCCGGCGTTGCCCACCATCACCGGGACGCGAGCGTCTCCAGAAAGACGGGACATGGTTGCCAGGACAGAAGCGACATCGTCAGCAGGGCGGCGGGACGGCGAAGCTAATCCCAGTCACCGCGAGGAGCCACGAGAGGCGATGATCGACCGGTTGCGCCGCTCGGCATCCGGCACATTCGAGCTGAGTGCGATGGTCATCGGATTGCGGCTCGGCCTATACCAGGCCCTGCGTGCTGACGGGCCAGCCACGGCCGCGGAGCTGGCGGCCCGAACCGGCACGGCTGAGCGGCCGATTCGCGAGTGGCTCGAACACGGCGCCGTCGACGGCCTGCTCGAGCTCGAAGCCGATTCGGACGACCCCGTCCGCTCGCCGGTATAGCCTGCCGGCTGCCCACGCCGAGGCCCTGCTCGACGCCGAGTCGCTTGACTACGCCGGGCCGATGCCCATCCAGGTCATTGCGGCCGTCAACTCGCTGCCCCGCGTGATCGAGTCCTTCCGGACGGGCGAGGGTTTCGCCTATGGCGCGAGCGGCGAGGACATGGTGGTCAGCGAGGGCAACGCGAACCGGCCTGCCTACCTCGGGCCATTGGGTCGCGACTGGCTGCCGTCGATCGCCGACATCCACGCACGACTGCTCGCTGAGCCGCCCGCGCGCATCGCCGACATCGGCTGCGGATTAGGTTGGTCGAGCATCGGCATGGCGCTCGCGTACCCGAAGGTGTCGGTCGATGGGCTCGACCTGGATACGCCGTCGATCGAGATGGCCCGCCGGAACGCCGTCGAGGCGGGCGTGGCCGACCGCGTCCGCTTCGGCGTGGCCGATGCAGCGAGCACGGGTCTCGCCGGCGGATATGACCTGATCACGGTCTTCGAGGCGTTCCACGACATGGCCCATCCCGTCGCGATCCTGGCCGAGCTCGCGCGGCTGCTCGGCACGGACGGCAGCATCGTCATCGCCGACACGAAGACGAGCGAACGTTTCGAGGTGCCCCCGACCGACGCCTTCGAGGCCTACCACTACGGCTGGAGCATCATGCAATGCCTGCACGGCGGGCTCCAGCGCGGCGGAGCCGGAACCGGCACCGTCATGCGCCCCGACACGCTGCGCCGTTACGCGGAGGCTGCCAGCCTGGCGCGCGTCGACATCCTGCCGATCGAGCATGACAGCTGGCGCTTCTACCGCCTCTTTCGGGATGAGCACCCGACTCGCTCAATTGGCGGCAAGCCCCGCCAATGGCGCTCGCGAGCCTGATTCCAGGCAGCAGACTCTGGATCAGCCGACCTTTGCGTAGTGATTTCAGGCCGCCAGAGTCGGCTCGCAGGCTCACGGGGCGCAGCGTCGATCCAGGGCATGGAGCCCCTCGAAACGAATGGCTGATAAGTGTGCCCGTTTGTATCGGGCTTCCACTCGGGGTAGCACTGCGCAGAGCGCGGGAGACTTACGAAACAGCTGCTCTACCACTGAGCTATGTCGGCGTGAACGGGATTATAGGTGCTGCTGAAAACTCTTCTGCTGAATGTGTCTGCACGAGGACGAGCCGGTGCCGCGCGTAACCCCGTAGCACTGCGCTCCTACAGCAGCTGATTGTCGGGACGGGGCGTGACGAGCCGCGTCGACTGACGGGAGCGACAGAACGCTCGTTCCATTTGATCTCCTCCGCGATAAGCTCGCTGGAAGTCCCGTTCGCGGTCGTCGACGCCGGACCCGATGGCGATCCCGTCGGGCCCTCAGCTTACCCACAATCGCGTCGCGCGTGCCCCGACCCTCGGCTGCGCCGACCTGTCGGAAGGGCTGCCATCTGGCTGCAGGCCCGAAGCCCTGCCATTGGGATCTCGTGCACCGATGTCGGATGGCAGGGTCTTCACCTTGTCCGCGAAGTGCTGCCCCCACGATCTCGTCCAACTTGGCGCTGAGTTCGGACACGGATGGCCCGCGTATCTCGGCCGTGATCCAGTAGAAGTTCCGGATCATGCCGGCCTCGCGATGAGCCAGGTGACGACCCGATGGGCCCCGCCTGCCGTCGCCGGTTCCTAAGAGCGGTAGGCGGGCATGCCGTCGAATTCGTCGAGGGCACAGCTCCGGCCTGCGGAGGTGCTGGCCGATCGATGCCCGGGTTCCCGCCAGTCTGAACCGCGATGACAGCCGAGTCAGGCTCCAAGTCGTATGGCGTCAGATCGCAGGTCTCCGTGGGGTCAGTCGACGAGCATGGCTCTGCGACATCAATCATGGTCACTTAGCCGACGAGGCTGGACATCGAGGCGATCGCGGTCGTCTCTGAACGTGCCAGCCATCCGGCAGCTCCACCACGAGCCCGCCCGGAGACTGGCCACTCGACGGCGACGATGCCTCGACCGGCGATGTGGAGTCGCTCGAAGCAGTTGAGCCGGCCTAGCGGGCGGTCGGACTGGGCGTTCCCGAACCGGTTCACGGCCCGATGTGGATCGACTCCACGATCTGACGGAGCGCGGCCTTGATCGTTTCCGAAGCTTCCGGAGCGAACCCGTCGATCACCAGGCGGACGCCATCGACGTCGAGGATCCACACCTGGTGGTAGCCGCGGCCCTCACCCGAGTTCGTGATCACGGGCCAGAAGGGCCTATTGTCAGGGTCGCAATCGTCTTGATCGCTCGTCGTGTATTCGAGGTACCTCCCCCGATAGCCATCCAGCGTGACATCTGTGCTCTGCGAGACCTTGATCTCAGGCTGATGCGCGAGAAACGCCGCGAGATCATCGGCGCTGCGCCCGATCGTCGCGAGAGCGGTGCCTCCTGAGCCACAGGCATTGAGGCCGGGCTTATCGATGATCATGAGATCGAGGCCGACGCTATCGCCCCAGGGGCGGCCGTCCGACACTTGGGAGTCGCTACCGGGCGCCGTCCAGCCGTTGGGGATGTCCATCGAGAGACGAGGGAGCCGAGCATCGACGTGGACGACGTACGTGCCGCCAGGGTTCGCTCCTGGCGTCGGGAGGAGCCACCCCGTATCAGGCGCATAGTCCGTGGCCACGACCCGACCATCGACGATCACCGAGGCCCAGGCGTAGAGGGGCATGTCCACCTTCACGCCCCGAGTGACCGTCCCTCCCGTCGTATCAGACACTCGGCCGAAGCGGAAGCGTGCGTCGTCCCCATCGTCTACTGGATAGCTGGAGCCCAAGAAGGTGTCCCCGACCTGCCCGCCGTCTTCGCCCCGACCCGGCCGATCCGTTCGTGGCAGGTCCGCCTCTGTGCGACCTGTATGGAGATCCGTGCGCCACGCCCGGTGGTGGCTCTTGTCGTCTCCCGCGGTGCGGGGCAGGTTGTCGATCCCGTAGCGCCAATCCGGGACGCCATCGCGATCTTCGTCGACGACTACCCCGTAAGCGATCCACGCCTTCGATGGATCGACGTCCGGCGGCCGATTCGAGACGAGGTCGAAGGACACGACGTCGGAATCCACGGTCACGTCACGGATGTCGACGCAGGGGAGAACTTCCGATCCGGTGTCGCCAGATGGATCGATGTATGTCGGAGGCATCGGCACGGCACCTGCCCCTCCCGCGGGCTCGGGGCGGACCGGCGCGGGCCAGTCCTGCTGCAGACTCGCCTGGGTCCAGGCCAGAGGGCCGGTCGACTCGTTCGGGTCGGGTAACAGAACCCCGCAGTTGCTCGGGCCTGGACGCACGCTGGGTGTCGGGATGGGCGTTGGCACCGGCGAAGCATCCGCTTGCGGCGGTGTCGCACATTCCGAGCGAGCGCCGAGCCCCGGCACCTGCTCATTGGGTAGATCATGCGTACAGAGGTACGCGGCGAACGCCTGGCTCGACATGTGGGCGACGCCCTGCGGCGCTTCGAACAACGCTGCCGGCTGCTCGCCGAGCGCGATCTCGGTGACCTCGATGGTTCGGAACTGGCCCGGGATGGGCTGACCCGCGTCATCGGTCAGCGGCGCTCGGCTGCGCAGGATCAGCCGGGTCTCGATGTCGAGCCAGATGTCGTCCCGACGCACGCGACATGGTGCGTGGGGCGCCCAGCGATGTACTCGGTGCCGACGTACCTCCAACCCGCTGCCGCGGTCCCATTGCCGACCTCGCTCGGATCCCGCTCCATCTCGCAGCCCGGCGGCCCGTCTTCGGCCCTGAGTACGGTGCGGAGGAACACCCGCGGGTCGTCTCCTATGGCTGGATCGCCCTCGTCGACCCAAACCGCCTCGGACCCGATGTGAGCCATCCCACTCACGCGGTCGCCGTTAAGGATCGTGGAGCTGGAGGGCTCCGTCGCCTCGGCTGACGCGAACCGATCAAAACGGACCGCCCCCGACCGGTGGACGTAGATGCGGCCCTTGCTCGAGTCGCCGTCGTGCCACGTCAAGGCGACCGGCGGCAGCTGCGGCAGCCGCTCGTAGCTGGAGAGGACGAACGCCTGGACGTCAGCGGGCGGATCGAGGCTCAGGTCCTCGAAGGGATCAGGCTCGAGGAGGCGAAATGCCCCGACCGCCGCCGCACTCGCGAATGCCAGGGCGACCAGGAGCGCCGCAGCGATGAGCAGGCTCCGTCGGCGGGCCACCGGGTCCGCTTCGCTGAGAGCACCCAGGAACGACGGCAGAGCCCGCTGCTGTCCAGTGGCCTCAACCGCGTCGAGGACCCGCTCGCGCAAGCCGGCCTGTGCGCGCGCCGGAAGGTGGGCACGCAGGGCCTGGGAGATTTGGTCGTCAGTCAACGGTCGGCCGTTCATGCCTCGGCCTCCATCGCCTTCACAAGCGCGCCGCGCGCAGCGTGCAACCGCCACTTGGCAGTTCCAACGGGGATCCCGAGCGACCGCGCTATCTCGGCGACAGGCCGCTCCTCGACGTGGTGGAGAACCAGGATCATCCGGTCCTGGGGCCGCAGGCGGTCGAATGCGCGGCCGATCGCGTCGTTGTCGACCAGTTCGTCCATCTGTGTTCGGGCGTGCGGATTCTGCGGCGGTTCAGCCGTTGGGTTTTCGTCGCCAGGATGAGCCGGACGGACGGACACCTCGCGGAGCCGCACCCGGTGCCGGCGCGCCATCAACGCCGCGTTCGCGACGATCCGATTGAGCCAGCCGTCGAAGACCGCCGGATCGCGAAGGCGGGGGAGCTGCCGCCACGCCGACACGAGCGCGTCCTGGGTCGCATCGGCGGCGTCGGCGTCATTGGACAGGATCGACCAGGCGAGGCGGTAGCAGCGATCGATTCTGGTATCCATCAGGATCCCGAACGCCGCCGAATCGCCGGTGCGAGCGCGCCGGACGAGCGCGTCGTCGGCCGACGTCGCCGATCTCGCTGCTGTCGTCAGCGCACTCACGTCACCCTCTCGGGCGGTCGATCCTAGCGCTCGCTCGCCGCGATGTCGCCCGTCGACCGCTGTCGGGTGTCCAGATGCCCCAGACCGGTCGAAGGTTGGGTCGCGCCCGAAAGACGTTGACCAAACCTCACGGCAACGGCCGGCATCAAGAACACTGCAACGGCGGCTAGCGAGGGATGGACATGAAGCGCCCGATCAGGCATGCGCCATTACGGCTCGGAGCACTGCTGACGGCGGCGTCGCTCGCGGCCGGCTGCTCGAGCGGGCAAGGAGTCGCGAGCGCGGGCGCGTCGCCCAGCCCGGCGCCGAGTCCGACGCCGGTCGTCGCGTCACCGAGCCTGGCGCCAAGTCTGACGCCGGTGACCACGTACGACGGGGACCTGCCAGTTGGCGACCTGCAGGCCGGGACGACCTACTCCCTGGGTGTCGGGAGCGCGAAGAAGCTCCTCGTCACGGTGCCCGCCAACGGGTGGTTCACGGTCGACACCTGGTTCCTTGGCAAGAACGACATCCACGCCGAGCTGTTCAACATGACACTGATCCCGTACCAGATTGCGAACGTCTACGTAGACCCTTGCCGTTGGCTGACGAGCGCTCTCGATCCACCTGTGGGACCGACCGTCGATGACTTGGCGACCGCATTGTTGAAGCAGGCGGGACCGGATGCTATCGCGCCGACGGACGTGACGCTCGACGGCTACTCGGGCAAGAAGGTCGAGCTGTCGATCCCGGATTATGTCGACACGGCAACATGTGACGAGGGAGATTTCGGCCGGTGGTCGCCGTCAGCTGATCCGACCCACTACGGCCCGTTCACGTACGGCGACGGTCAGCACGACACCGTCTATATCATCGATGTCGATGGCACGCGATGGGTGATCGACACGAACTACTTGCCGGGCACGTCGAAGGCCAACCTTGCCGAGCTCGAGCAACTTGTGTCGTCGATCCGCTTTGAGCCCTGATCCAGGCCGACATGGTCCCTGACGCTACTCGTCTGGCGGGTAGCACAACGATCGAGGCCGCGCGGTGGGTGGCGCCCAACGGCCTCGCCCTCGGCGTCGACATCTCCGGCCCGGCGCTTGCGCTCGCACGCCAGCGTGCCGCCGCCGCCGGCCTCGAGGCGGTCGACTTCATCGAGGCGGACGCGCAGGTGCATTCATTCGAGCCAGGTGCTTTCGATGCCGTGATTAGCCGATTTGGGACGATGTTCTTCGGCGATCCGGTCGCCGCGTTCGCCAACCTGCGACACGCGCTGCGGCCGGGAGGGCGCCTGGCCATCGTGGCCTGGCAGGGTCCGTTCGAAAGCGAGTGGACGACCCTCGCTGTCAATGTGGCGATCGCCCATTTCGGACGACCCCCCGACCTCGGCGCGCCGGGTGGGCCGGGCCCGTTTGCGTTCGCCGACGGTGACCGATTCAAGAGCGTCGTCACCGCGGGTGGCTTCCGTGACGTGACGCTCGACGCGATAGCGAGGCCGATGCTCATGGGGAGCGACGTCGAGGACGTCGTTGGCACGGTCGCCGCGACGCCCCAAAGCAAAGGTCTCTTTGTCGGTCAGCCCGAGGCCAAGGTCGAGGCAGCGATCGCTGGCCTACGGGATGCCTTTGCTCCATACGCTCGTCCCGAGGGTGTGGTGATGAGCGGGACTGCCTGGCTCCTGACGGCCCGCAGCTGATCCCGGGTGGACCAACCCAGTGCGGCATCAACGGCGACGACCTGCCTCAGCACGGAGAACGACGATGGCTACCTATGACGCGACCCAGTCGGCTGACTCGACGCGGCCGAAAGGAAGCGTGACGAACACCGACACGAGTCCATTCGAGGCATACGACGAGAAGGTTGCGGCGGCCGACGTCAGCAGGTACAGGAAGAATGGCCCGCGACCCTGGACCCGGATCTTGATCGAGGCCATGAGAGCCGAGGGCGCGGAAGGCGCGACCCTGCTCGACATCGGCGGAGGGATCGGCGTGATCCAGCACGAGCTGCTCGACTCAGGAGCCGCCCGCGCGACGAGCGTCGAGGCATCGTCGGCCTATCTCTCGGCGGCACGAAGCGAGAGCGATCGGCGCGGCCACGGCGGCCGTGTCACGTACCACCATGGCGACTTCGTCGACCTGGCCGAATTGATCCATCCCGCGGACGTCGTGACCCTGGATCGAGTCCTCAACGTGTACCCGGACTGGGAGCGCCTTGCGTCCCTCTCGGCGGAACGCGCCCGACGCCTCTACGGCGTGGTGATCCCGCGGGAGACGCCCTTCGTCAGGCTAGTCATCGCTGCGATCAACCTGGTCCTGCGACTGCGCCGACGGCGGGTCCGCGCAGCGGTCGTTCCGATCGACGAGCTCGAGCGGATCCTCCGCCAGACAGGTCTCAGTCGGCGCTTCTCCGCGACGGTCGGGCCCGCCTGGCAGGTCGTGCTTTACCGCCGCGACTGAAGAGCGATGCCCGGATGAGAACTAGCTGACTCTGCCTCCCGACCGCCCGGAGATAGCCGTCGTCGTCACTCCTGACGGCCGAAGCGCCCCACCCGGGCGCAAACCCCAAAGTGCCAGACTTATCAGCTCTTCCACGCTCAGAACCTCGGAACTCATCAGCTCTAAGGGCGCGGATTGTTCATCCGGGCCACCCGAATCGTTCTTTGACGTGGGCGCATCACTCGTCGAGGAACCAGGTGGCGACGGACGACCGGGTCACGCTCGATCACGGTCCGGGGACGCCTGGACTCTGGACCAGTCGACCGGTTCCTGAGAGGATTTCAGGTGTCCAACGGTCGGTTTCGACGCTAACGGCCCGCAGCGTCGATCCTAGACGGGCATCCCCTTGACGCGAACAGCTGATAAGTGTGCCCGTTTGTATCGGGCTTCCACGCTACCGCTGAGCTATGTCGGCGCCGAGTGAGTATAGGCGCTGATTGCGGACAGCAGCTCTTCGCGCGCTTCCCCGATCGGCGCGGATCACGCCCATCTCGCTAACACAACGCTCGAACAGCTGATAACTGTGATCGCAAACCGCCGCCTCACTCCAAGCACCTGGAACATCCGTTCGCTTGGCGAGGGTTGGCTACGACGTCGGCTCGCGTCTGCCATAAGAGCTGGCCTGCGTGACGCCATTTCCAGATTGGCACAGGTGAGCCGACGAGCCCCCGCGACGACGGCCCATGCGGGCCAACGCGGCCCAAGGCACACAGGCGAGTTCACGCGCATGAGACTCCATCGCCGCACTCGTCAGAGGCCGCTCGGGCTCTTGTCCAGCACGCTCTGAACAGAGGAGGGACCCCGGCGACCTTGGAGGGTTGACGCAACCAAGAGGTTGCTATACTGTGCGTAGCAACCGAATGGTTGCTATCTACGCAGGAGGCTGAAAGATGGGTTTTCCAGATCGAATTGAGCGGACCGTCGAGATCGCGCATCCGCCGGCCAGGGTGTGGGCAGCGCTCACCACGGCCGAGGGGCTCGGTACCTGGTTTGGCAATGCGGCGACGATCGATCTCCGACCTGGTGGCGATGCCCAGATGACGTGGACGAGCGGTGACAAGGCGTCCATGCGCATCGAGCGCGTCGAAGAGCCGACGGTCTTCGGGTTTACCTGGGGCATCTACGGACTGCCTGACGACGACCCGCGCCACACCTACGTCGAGTTCACGCTCGAGCCGACCGGGACCGGCACGCGCTTGACCGTCGTCGAGTCTGGCTTCGCGCAACTCCCCGACGACAGCTACCGCAAGGCCTTCGAGGCCAACACCGACGGTTGGGCCCATGAGCTGGGCGAACTGGTCGAGTACCTCGATGCCACGGCGGCCTGACGTCGAGTCCGTCGCCGAGGAAGTTTTCACCGCCCTCGCCGACCCGAGCCGGCGGGCCATCCTGGCCGCACTCGCGGCCAACGGGCCCGCCACGGCGACGGATCTGGCCGGCCGACTGCCCATCACCCGCCAGGCCATCGCCAAACACTTGGCGCTGCTGGCGGACGCGGGGCTTGTAGCCGCCGAACCCGGGGAGCGTCGCAGGGTGCGCTACCGGCTTCGCTCTGCCCCCATGCAGGTGGCGCAACAGTTCCTGGCCGCGCTGGCCCGGGATTGGGACCGCCAGCTCGATGCACTCAAGGACCACCTCAACATCGCCGCGGCCGTCCAGCCAACGCAAAGGAACAAACGAAGGAAACCGTGATGAACACCACCGTCTCGAACGCCTGGACCTGGCCTCCCGAATGGCAGCCAGATCGACGATCCATGACCGGTCACCGCATCGGAACGCGAGAAGAATGGGCGGCGGCGCGCGAGGAGCTGCTGGCCCGCGAGAAGGAGCACACGAGGCAGGGCGACGAGCTGGCCCGCCAGCGACGGGAGCTGCCGTGGGTCCGCGTCGAGAAGGACTACCGCTTCGACGCGGATGACGGCCCGCGCACGCTCGCGGAGCTCTTTGAGGGCCGAAGCCAGCTGCTCATCTACCACTTCATGTTCGGCCCGAGCTACGAGGCTGGCTGCCCGATCAACTCGTCGATCGCGGACAATATCAACGGCCTCCTCCCCCACCTCAACGCGCACGACGTGACGATGCTCCTCGTGTCGCAGGCGCCGGTGGAGAAGCTGAACACGTACAAACGGCGCATGGGCTGGGACATCCCGTGGGTGTCCTCCGCCAATAGCGAATTCAACTTCGATCTCGGGTACTCGACCAACGAGGAACAGACGCGCGCGTGGCTTGCGCAGAACCTCGGGTCCCTGCCGCCGATCGTCGACCTTAACGCCAGCGCGAGCGGCACCGACGTCGCCGGGTACCTGACGGAGAGTCCAGGCTTCAGCGCCTTCGTGCTCGAGGACGGGGTCGTCTACCAGACCTACGCGACCGGGTGGCGTGGGGTCGAGTTCCTGATGGGCTACTACCCGATCCTCGATCGAGCCCCGAAGGGTCGTGACGAGGAGGACGGGTTCCAGCTGTGGATCCGCCGCCACGACGAGTACGATGGCTAGTGAAACCACGAGCACGGCCAGCGGGTCGGCCCAGACACGTAGGCCTATCGACTCCTCGTCAGACACAGAGAAACTGGAGCGATTTCCGGCAGGTGCGGCATCGTCGCCCCTGGCGCTGCCCTGGGCGACTTCGGTCGCTCAGCCGCTAGTCGTCCAGGCTGCCCATAGTCAGGTTGACGGTCGTTCCTGTCATCCCGCTCGCCTTATCGGAAGCCATGAAGACGGCCATGTTTGCCATCTCGTCGAGTGTCATGAGCCGTCGCGTGTGGGTCTTACTTGCGAGCATCTCTTGCCACTGTTCCCAGGTCATTCCCGATGCCTTGGCGCGAGGCTCGTATGCATCCTTGATCGTGGATGTCTCCGGCATGGCGTATGGTCGCAGACCGACCACGCGAATGCCATGAGGTGCGAGCTCGGCGGATAGACCTCGAGTGAGTGCCTCCTTGGCGGCTTGCGCCGGGCCGTAGCCGCCCACCAATGGGATGCCCGTCCGCGAGTGCGTTGCGGTGACCGTCATGATGACCCCCGATCTGATTCGCGACCATCTGCCGGGCCGCCAGGCGTGCGGTCAGGAAGTACGAAGTCGCGAGGGTCGCGATCGGCAGGGCGAACTGCTCGATATCCAGCTCGGTCAGAGGGACACCCAGGATCTTGGCATTCGGGATGCCGACCGCGTTGAACGAGATATCGACGCGGCCCGCCTTATCGATCACCGACTGGAGATGCTTGTCCACAGCCTGCTCGTCGAGAGCGTCCACCTTCGCGGCCGCGGCGGATCCGCCGGCGGAAACGATGTCCTTCGCGACCGCTTCGACGGGTGCCAGGTGGCGCCCGGTGAGATAGACCCAGGCCCCCTCGAGCGCAAAGGCGCGTGCGACAGCGCTGCCGATCCCGCCTCCGGCTCCGTAGATCACCGCAACCTTGCTCTTCAGCATCATCTCTGGTTCCTTTCTGTGCCCGGGTGGTCGCACCCGTCCGCCTGAGGATCTAGACCGAGGGCTGGGCCCAGCGGTAATCGGCTTCAGTCCGGGGTCGTAGCCGCGCCGGATAGCGTCGAGACCGGTACGGCGGCTACTGCTGAGTTCTGCTCGTCGCGCGGACGCAGCCCGAACCAGACCAAGGCGACGCTGACGAAGGTCACGATCACGCCCACGGACAGCGCGAGGTGGAAGCCGGTGAGCCACACGCTTTGCGTCGCCGCGATCGCGCCCAGGAACGGGATACCGACGGTGAGGGCCACCTGCTGAGTCAACGAGGTCAGGCCAGCCGCCAGGCCTTGCTCGTCGTTCGGCAGACCCGAGGTCCCGGTCACCGTATAGGCCACGATGCAGATCACGTGCGCGAAGAACCCGACGAACAGCGATGGGATGACGACGGCGAGCGCGAGTCCCGTTTGGTCAGCGCCGAGGAGCACCAGCGGGAGGATCGTCAGGCCCTGCACGAACAGGCCTACGGCCAGGACCTTCCGGTAGCCGAAGCGCCCAAGGAAGCGCCCGACATGCACTCCCGCGAACACGGCCGATAGGCCCGGCACGCCGAAGACGAAGCCGGTGCTCAGCGGGGACAAGCCCAGGACATTCTGCAGATAGAGTGTCGTCAGGAAGATCATGCCGGACTCCGTGGTGAAGGCCACAAGCCCCGCGTAGTTGCCCCACTTCACCGTGGGCCGCTTGAGAATGCCTACCGGGACGAGCGGCGCGGGCGAGCGCAGCTCGATGATCCAGAACGCCGCCAGCAGCAGCACGCCGATGACGGCAGAAGGGACGCTCTTCTCGAGAACCGCGTAGACCACGGCCAACAGGCCGCCGGTCACAGTCACCGCTCCAGGCAGGTCCAATTTCACCCGGTTGGGCACCCTGCTCTCGCCAATCAGGAAGGGGGTGACCAGCAAGATGACCACGGCGACCGGAACGTTGATGAAGAACGCGGCCCGCCAGCTCAGGTAGCTGACGAGGGTACCGCCAACCAGAGAACCGACAGTGAAGCCGACGGCGAGAAGCGAGCCGTTGAGTCCGAGGACGCGGTTGCGCGCGGCACCTTCCGAGAACGTGGTGGTGAGCAGCGACAATGACGAGGGGATCGCCATCGCGGTAGCGAAGCCCTGCAGGACTCGGGCAGTCAGGAGCATCTCGGGGTTGGACGCAAAGCCGCCGAGCAACGAGGCACCGATCAGAAGGACCATCGCGGACAGGAACAGCCTTCGACGGCCGAACAAGTCCGCCAGCCGACCGAACAGGAGGGTAAAGCCGGCTGCGGGCAGCGCGTAAGCAGAAACGATCCAAGGGAGCCCGGTCAATCCCAACCCAACGCCCGCGCCGACCAACGGCAGCGCAACGTTCAGGATCGAGTAATCGATGGCCAGCATGAATCCGGCACCGAGCAGGACGAGCAGGATCAACCGCTGCCTGCTGCTGAAATGCACGCGCGTGGGTGTGTCGATGATCACTTTGTGTTCCTTTCTGCGGACGGGTGTTTACCCGCCCGCCGCACGAGCTAGGGCTGACGGCTGAGGCTTATCGGCGCGTGGCTGCCTTGTTCGCCATGGGCCGAGCAGATCGTCGGAGCCGTCGAACATGCAGACACCGCGACATCGGAAAGTGGGCGCCCACCGACCGCTCAGTTCGCGGCGCGGCCGGTGTCAATACAGGGGTCAACGAGGAGGGCCGGTGACGTGAGGCGAGATGTGGGGTGGTGACGACGGACCTGATCGCCAGGGCGCGGGCCGGGGACGCCGACGCGTTCCAAGAGCTGACCGAGCCGTACCGTCGAGAGCTGCAGGTGCACGGCTACCGGATGCTCGGATCGTTCCAGGATGCCGAGGATGTCCTCCAGGAGACGCTACTAGCCGCCTGGCAAGGCCTCGGAGCGTTCGAAGGACGCGCCTCGATCCGCACCTGGCTCTACCGGATCGCCACCAACCGATGCCTCAACGCGCTTCGATCGGCCAGCCGACGCCCGGCCAAGGAGTGGGACATTCCCGGAGTTGAACCCCCCGAGCCGACTCGAATGGGCGACGTCGTATGGCTCGAGCCATACCCCGACGCGCTCCTCGAGGGAGCGATCGACGTGCCGCTCGGCCCAGAGGCGCGCTACGAACAGACCGAAGCCATCTCCCTCGCCTTCGTGACCGCCCTCCAGGTCCTACCACCCCGCCAGCGAGCGGTGCTCATCTTGCGCGAGGTGCTCGGATACCACGCCAACGAGGTGGCCGACATGCTCGACACGACCGTCGAATTGGTGAACAGTGCCCTGAAACGGGCCCGCGCCAGCCTGGAGCGCCGCGTGCAGCCGGTTGGCGAGCGCGAGCCGCCCCCTATTGCGGGGTCACCCGCCGAGCAGGCACTGGCGGCAGAGTTCGCCCGTGCGTGGGAGTCTGGGGACGTCGATGCGCTCGTCGCCTTGCTGACCGACGACGTTCGCGTTGCCATGCCACCGATCCCCCTCGAGTACCTTGGCCGCGACGCTGCGACCCGCTTCCTCGTGGGCCTCCTCCTCGCCCGTAGGCACGAACTCGTGCCGACGCGGGCGAACGGTCAACCGGCGTTCGGGGCCTACCTGCGCGCCCGTACCGGCATCCGCCATGGGACCGGCCTCTTCGTCCTCACCCTCACCGGCGACCGGATCTGCGCAATGACCCGCTTCGACAGCAACGTGCTCCCATGGTTCGGACTGCCGCGATCGCTGCCTGGCCGATAAGCAGCTTCCGAGTGCGCTCTTCGTGGCCGATGTGAGCGCGGCAAACGACAGAGACCGGATGTCCCAACACTCCAATCGAGGATCGTGACCTGCCGGTCAAGGCGGCACTGAGTCGGCCACGGGCACTGAGTCGGCCACGGACGGGGCGGCCATCGTTGGTGATCCGGTGGTATGTGGACGACCGGAGATCAGACGCCGGCGCCCGCGGCCAATGCCCGGTACGCGTCCGCGGTCAGGGCGAACGCCCGGGGCACCGGGACGCCGGCCAAATTGTGAGACGATTTTGAGTGGTTAGGGTCGGCTCCGGCGGAAAACGGGCCGCAGCGGCGATCCTAGACGGGCGTCCCTCGAAACGAACAGCTGATAACTGTGCCCGTTTGTATCGGGCCTCCAGTCGGGGTAGCACTGCGCATAGCGCGGGAGACTTACGAAACAGCTGCTCTACCGCTGAGCTATGTCGGCGCCGATCCAGAATAGCCGATGCTCGCTGACATCAGCTATTCGGCTTCGTGCAAACGCGCTCGGCGTCGTGCCCAAACCCAGGCACAACGCTTGAACAGCTGATAACTGTTGGGAGGCGAGGTCGAGATCCTCATCGGATACCAGAACGATCGCTCGATCTCGGGCATCGATGTCGGTCCGGTGCGGGGAACTGATCCTCGCCGTCACCGGCCGAAGTGCGTGGCCATCACCGCCGAACAGCCCGGCAACCCCTGCGACCGCGCCGGCGGTCTTGACACCGTCGAGCTAGTATGCATATTGTCAACCCATACGAAGTATGTATTGGTGGTCAATGTCGCTCAAGTACGGCATCCTCGGACTCCTCGCCGAGCAGCCGCTTCATGGGTACGAGGTGAAGTCCCGTTTCGAGGAGCTACTCGGCGGCACGTGGGAGGTCAACATCGGCCAGGTGTACGCGACCTTCCAGCGCCTCGAGCGGGACGACCTGATCGTGGCCGTCGGCGAGCGTGGCGACCGCGGGAAGCTCGCGTATCGGCTGACCGAAGCCGGCCGGCAGAACTTGGAGGACTGGCTCGAGACGCCCGACGCGGAGCCGCAGCCGATGCGCGAGGAGGTCTACGTCAAGCTGCTCCTGGGGAACCGGCTCGGGAACGGAAGCCTTGAGCGCCTCCTCAGCCGCCAACGCTCAGTCCACCTTCAGCGCCTCAAGGATCTCGAGGAGCTCGAAGATCGGGCCAGCCGTGAGAACCAAAGAGGCGTCGTCCTGATGCTGAGGGGCGCGATCCTCCACGCCGAAGCCGATCTCAAGTGGTTCGACGCGTGCAGCGCGGATATCCAGAGCTGGGACACCGAGCCGGATGGGAGGCCGTGACATGCCGCCAACGGTCGTCCCGTCCACGCCAGAGCGCGTTCCTGAGGAGACAGGAAAGCGCACCTTCGCCATGGCGCTCGTCAGTGGCGGCTATCTCGTCGGCCTGGCCGCGGTGGTGCTCGTGCTGATTCTCAAGATCGCACCGGCCGCAAACGAGCCAATCGGCCCCGTGCTCTTCGCGATCGCAGGAGTGTTCATCGCGATCTTCGGCTTCGTTGGCGCCGTCTCCCTGTTTTGGTCCGGCGCGCAACGCCGCGCATGGTTCTGGCTCGCAGCTACCGCGCCCGGCTTCCTCCTCATGCTCCTAAAGGCGCGCGAGATCCCCTTCGACCTCGCCCACCCAGCCAATACGGTCGCGTTCGTCGTGACCATTGTCGCAATCCCGGCCTCGTTGGCCATCATCGTTGGCGGCATTGTCGCTTTCCTCGATGTCCGCCGCGGTCGAGCGATCTGACGCGCCCGGTCGCGCCGCTTGGGCGATCGCAGCGGTCGTCGGTGTCGTGATGGGCGCGGCCGCGACCTCTTTCGTCGCGGCTGGTTCGGCGTCCGCAGGTGGCGAGCGGCGTCGCCGATGCACCGACCGTTACTGGCGTCATCACCGCCGAGAACGGCAAGTTCGTCGATACGAGTCTCAAGCTGAAGGGCGGCGAGGTCCTCGGCCTATTCGTGATCAACGCGGACGGCATTGCGCATGCGTTCGATGTCGACAGCTTAGGGATCCACGTGCAATTGCCGGCCGATTCGACGACGGCTCTCGCGATCAAGCCCACTGCGCCGGGCCGCCTGGAGTTCTACTGCAGCGTCCCGGGCCATCTGGACGCCGGCATGGCAGGGACGATCGACATCGAGTAGTTGGTGGATCGAGCCGGGAAGCCGCGCAAGTCAGCAGATGTCTCCGTCGAGGAAAGGACGCAGGCGAATGGTCAACATGGAAGTCAGCATTGTGATCAATCGACCGATCAACGACGTTTTTGCCTCTCTGGCCGACCTCGAGAAGAACGTGGTGTGGCGTACGGGGACGATCGAAGCGAAGAGGACGTCGACGGGCCCCACCGGCGTTGGCACGACCTATCGAATGGTCAACAGTGTCTTCGGCCGGCGGATGGAAAGCGATGCAGAGGTAACTGAATACGAGCCGAACCGCCGATACGTCACGAGAAACAGGTCGGGGGTTCCGATCGAGGCGGCGCGGATCTTCGAGCCTGTCGACGGAGGAACAAGGGTGACGTTCGTCGTTAAGGCGGACCTGGCCAGCTTCTTCCAGCTAGCTGAGCCACTCGTAGCGGGTATGGGCAAG
Source organism: uncultured Chloroflexia bacterium (assembly GCA_963720315.1). Lineage (GTDB taxonomy): Bacteria > Chloroflexota > Limnocylindria > Limnocylindrales > CSP1-4 > CF-46. Next base: position 66,682 of record CAVRFC010000005.1, on the reverse strand, counting down.
CGACGGCTTGAGAGCGATGTTGCCGACCTCAAAGACCTCATAGAGAGCGGGGTCTTGTGACGTCGAACAGCCAGTCAAGCCTCTTCACGTGGCAAGCCTGGCCAGAACGGCGATTCGAAGCCGGCAGCTCTACGCAGGTAGGGCCTCCTTGGCAGGAGTCGCCCAGCCCCGACCGCCACCACCAAAGGAGATGTGGACATGTCTGTAGCGGCCATCCAGACTCCGTCAACGGCCTACAAGGTCGGCTGGCTGATCTTGCTCGGTATCTCCGTGCTGAGCGTCGCCAGTTACACGGTGCTGATCTTTGTGGTCCCCGCCCTAGTTGACTCGTTCATCGCTTGGGCCACGTTCTCGCTGTACTCGGTATTCGTCCTATTCATCCCCTACCGCCGGGCTGAGCGATGGGCCTGGTACATCACCTGGGCTTTACCTATCCCCTCTGTCGTGTTGAGCCTGAACAACCCAGATGCCGCGCCCTACTACCTGACGGCAGTTGGGCTGATGGTGATCGGCCAATTCCTCACGCGCGGTGCCTTCTTTTCCAATGAATGAGCCACCCCGGTGGCCGTGCTCGAAATCCGCGTGGCTGACTCTGTGGCTGCCAACCATGTTGGGTGAGGATTTCGAGTAGTCAGGGTCGGCTTGGACGCGATCGGGCCGCAGCGTTGATCGTAGGCGGGTATCCCCTCGAAATGAATAGCCGATAAGTGTGCCCGTTTGTATCGGGCCTCCACTCGGGGTAGCACTGCGCAGAGCGCGGGAGACTTACGAAACAGCTGCTCTACCGCCGAGCTATGTCGGCGCCGATCAAGAATAGCCGACGCTCTCAAACATTAGCTATTCGCTCTCTCGCACGATCTGCTTGGTGCCACGCGCTGCGCCCAGGTTGGGCACTCCCTGCGAGCCGGATTCTGTTCGGCCACTAACCCGGCCGCTCGGGCCACGCGTTCATTGCCACGTGCGGCAGCATGTCGATGTCGAGGTTGGTAGCCATGTGCGGATCGTCGCACAACGCGATGACTGGTCCCCACGCGCCCTGCGCCCTCACTGTCGCGGGGCATCGAACACGTCGAGACCTTCGCGTAGGAGCGCCAAGTGGCTGAAGCCGTCGGGATCGTTGCGGGCCAGGTTCACGGGAACCTCGTGGTCGCCGCTCGGAGCCGGACCTTGCCAGCTCTGGAAGATCACGTGCGGCGGCTTGCCGATCGCGGCCTGGACCGTCCGCAGCCAGTCCATCGTGGATTTGTAGTAAGTGCGATTCGAATCCGCCTCGGTCCAGTTCGACGTCAGGATGACGCCGAAGGCGATTCCCCTCGCCTCGCAGAAGTCCCGCAGCGACCGGAGATCGGCCGCGACATCGGAACCATCGACGCGGACCCGCTCGGTGTCCACGTCCAGCTGGAAGAACGGGAGGGCAACCCCGTTCCGCTCGAGCTCCACCACCCATTCCTGGAGCTCCTGCGCGGAGAAGTGCGGATACGGCTCGACGAGCCCGACCGTGATTCCCGGGCGCGCGGTCCGGACCGCGCTCACGAAGGCCGCCACCTCGACTGCCGTTCGGGTGGATGCGTAGTCGCAAGATCCCGCGACAGGCTTCGAGCCGCCATGAAGGAGCGGCTCATCCATGACGAGGAATCCGACGGCGCCCCCGTTTGCCTCGACATTCTGGATCACCACCCCCGCGTCCCTGTGGAAGTTCGCGGCCCCGTCACATCCGTCCTCGTAGACCGCGCCCACACCGACCCCGATAGTGACCCCCCAGTCATGCAGTTGTTCGAAGGCGTCCGCCTCGGCGAACGCGTCAAGGGCGTTCTGGCCACAGATGGAGCACGGATCCGGGAACAAGACCTGGGAGTGGAAGTGGAAGACGTCGATGAGTTCACGCTCGGGAGTCCAGGCGTCGGGATCGGCGAAGAGCTCCACGTGATCGGTGGAGCCCATGTTGGGCGAGAACCAGACGAGCTGCGCCGGGATCGGCGTCGGTTCAGGCTCTGGGCTCGCCGTGGGCGTCGATCGCGTCGGCTCCACGGTCGGTCCGTCGGCTGCGGTGGCCGATGGGGGAGGCGAGTCGTCGGGTGGCCGTGCCTGCCCCGCGCACGCCGCCAGCAGCGCCGCGGCCGCGAACGCCACACCGAACCCACGCCCCGAACCCCGCTGGGAACGACGCACCTCTCGAGCCTCCTCGCGACTGAGGCGCGCAGGCTATACCCCAGCCGACGCGGAGACAACTCCCCGCCGCTGCCTTGCTTAGCCGAACGGTGGACCCGGCGACCGACTCGTGAGACGAATTCGGGTATACAGGGTCGGCTCAGAGGGGAAACGGGCCGTAGCGGCGATTCTGGGCGGGCACTCCCTCGAAACGAACAGCTGATAACTGTGCTCGTTTGTATCGGGCTCCCACGCTTGTAGCACTGCGCAGAGGGCGGGAGACTTACGAAACAGCGGCTCTACCGCTGAGCTATGTCGGCGCCGCACGATTATAGGTGCTGCCGAAAAGTCATCTCCTCTTCACGCTCATCGGAGCGCGCCGAGAAACGTGCGAGGATCCGTAGCACAGCGTTCGAGTACCTGATGTCTGATGGGAACCGAGATGTCAGCAAGACTCGGCCGCATGGCATCCTCGCCATCCAGCGGAGGCTTGTCGGGGAGCACACGGACCGCCGAACCGGTCGGTCGCGACTACCTGCGCCTCATTGCGCTTGCCGGGTTGATCGGCGTCCCGGCAGCATTCGTCGCCGCGCTGCTCCTGCCGCCGTTCACGCGCTCGAGGGCTGGCTGTGGGACGACCTGCCGCAGACGCTTGGCTATGCGGGGCCATCGTGGTTCCTCGTGCTCGGTCTGCCCGCGATCGGTGCTCTGCTCGTCGTCGTCGCGCGCTGGCTTCTGCCGGGCGACGGCGGCCGTCCGCCGCTCTCGCCTCTCGCGCTCCGAGCCGAGCCAACCGGTTCACCGCGACGCCGATAGCCGTGCCGAGCGCGATGACCGGCAGCTTGGGCACGAGCAGCGGCGCCGAACGCGAGCGTCCCGAGGGCCGCCAGGACAACCGCCTGGAACGGACCGCGGCAGCGTCGGCTCCGAGGTCAGCCCCTCCAGGGTCCTCGCCACCGCGCCCTTCGACCTCGCGATTATCGGCGCAGGTGAGGCCGGCCAGGCGGGCACATCTCACCCCGAATCTGAGCGCGCTCCGCATGATCGATGGCCCGGCGATGAATTCCACCCATCGACTGATCGACGACGACGGCCATCGAGGTTACTCGATGGCCCTGACCGACGTGAAGAAGTCCACCAGCACCGGAGCGAGCGCGTCGGCAGCAACCTCGTGGGTCTGGCCCTCCAGCGTGCGATGGTCGCCGTGGGGCATCGCGAGTGCAAGCGAGTCGGCCGTCGCGCGCATGAACGGCCATTCGGTCGCGGAGCCATCCATGACCAACGCCGGCACGCGGAGACTGGTAGCACGCTCAGTCGGCACCGAGGAGTCCTCGCCGAGGACCGCGGCGTCGTAGGCAAGGGTGGGCGCGATCGCCTCCCACATCGGCCACATGGAGTACTGACGCATCCCGTCGAGCTGGTCGGCGGGCACGCCCATGAAGGTCATGAACACACCCACAGCCTCGCCGCGTCGACCTTCGGCCAGCGCTTCTGTGAGCTGCTTCCTCAAGCCCGGCCATGCCTGCCGATACCCTGGATCGTCGTTGTAGGGGGGCTCGTACATCGCGAGTCCCTCGACCTCGCTGCCGAGCGCGAGCGCTGCCTCGAACGCGAGTGCCGAACCGGACGAGATGCCGGACAGGAACGCCGATCCCCCGACGGCGCTGATGAGGGCATCGATGTCTTCGACTTCGCGCTCGACCGCGTAAGGCTGGGTGTCGCCACTGTCGCCCCGTCCGCGACGGTCGTAGTGGATGACCGAGAAGTGCTGGCCCAGCGCCGGGAAGGCCGCGAGTCGGGAAGTCTCGGAATCCATCGCCCGCTGCTCGAACAGACCGCCGACGAGGATCAGGGCCGGTCCAACGCCCGACTGATCGAAGGCGATGGTCGTGCCATCGTGGGATGTCACCGTTTTCATGAGAGTTCTCCGATCTCGCTCTGATCTCGGCCGCGTGGCAACGTCGCCGTCGTGTTGGGAAGATCTGCTCTGACCCGGGCCGCAACGGCGGCGATGAAGCCCAGCAGGATCGCGGTCGCGATCACCAGGCGGACGCTGAGCCCGACGGGGTCAGGAGACGATGCGAGCCCAAGGCCCGCCACCGCGGTCGCGATGGAGCCGGCGACCCAGCCCCATTCCTTGAGAGCGGCGAAGCGCCGCGCGAAGACTAAGCACGCCACGGTGCCGGCCAGCATGGCCACGATGAACCCGATCTCGTGGAGCGCGCCATGCCACGTCATCTCCGGCGCCCCGGGGGGAGCACCCGGGGGAAAGCCGGCGCCCGCATCGGCCCCAAAGATCCCGGCCACGATCATGCCCAGCCCAAGAGCACCGATCAGGCGTGGGCCCCACGTTCCGCCCCGGCTCGAACGAAGGGCCCGACGCAGCCCGACCGCGCAGGCGACATACAAGCCGCCGGTGACGACGAAGTTGGTTATCCGGAGCCATCCCAGATCACCGAGACTGAGCAAGCTGATCGGGTGGCGGCCCAGGTCGAACCCCTCACGGGTGAACGCCAAGGTCAGGGCGACGGCGATAAACAGAGGACCGGCGATGACACCGCATGCCAACAGCCGGCCGGTCTGCGAGATTGGTGCACGAAGCTCGATCTGTCCTGACATCTGATCCTTCCTCTCTGGTGGCACCACATCAGTGCCGTTCACCAGAGACGTCGAGGCAAGACGCCGATACCGGACATGTCGACTCAGAGGTCGCGGCGCCTCCCTCACTGGCTAGGGTTCGTTGCGGCGGCCATGCGGGCGCGTGCCACAGCGCGCGCGGGGTCGGGGCTAGCCGTCCGCTGACCAGGCGGGCAGCTCTCGCGTTGAGGTAGCGCTGGTGCGGAAGGCTCGTTGCGCGGCGTGCCGCGGCCCGGTACGCGGCGCGCGCGCCCACCGAGTCGCCGGCCATCTCCAGCAAGTGGGCGTGGACGGCGTGGAGGCGGTGATCATCCGCGATCCGCTCGTCGGTCCTCAGTGCTTCGAGGAGGTCAAGCCCCGCACGAGCGCCCTGCACCATCGCGACCGCCACAGCGTGGTTCAGGGCCACGACCGGGTTGTCGGAGATCCGCATGAGAAGCTCGTAGAGAGCGACGATCTGCGGCCAGTCAGTCGCCTCGGCGTTCGGCGCTTCGTCATGGATGGCCGCCATCGCTGCCTGCAGCTGATACGGGCCTGTCGGTCCGCGAGGTAAGGCGTCGGTGACGAGGGCGACGCCCTCGGCGATGGAGTCGGTGTCCCACAGACTTCGATCCTGCTCAGACATGGGGATCAACCCACCGTCCGGACCGGTCCGCGCCGGCCGGCGTGCGTCGGTCAGCAACATGAGCGCGAGCAGCCCCGTCACTTCGCTGTCTTCGGGCAGCAGGCGATGGACCATGCGGGCCAGCCGAATCGCCTCGGCCGAGAGCTCGCTGCGTACCAAACTCGGCCCCGACGTGCTGGCGTAGCCCTCGTTGAAGATCAGGTACAGAACGTGCAGCACGGCGGCGAGCCGCTGGACGCGCTCCGAGCGCGAAGGCATGGCAAATGGAAGGCGGCTGTCCTTGATGGTCTGCTTGGCCCGGCTGATGCGACGGGTCATGGTCGCCTCCGGCACAAGGAACGCGCGGGCGACCTCGGTCGTCGTCAATCCGCCCACCGCACGAAGCGTGAGCGCGATCTGCGATGCAGGAGAGAGCGCTGGGTGGCAGCACATGAACAGCAGGATCAGCGAGTCGTCGGCGTCGGACGCCGACGCGTCCGCGGCCGGCGCGAGCCATGGTTCGGGCAAGGCCCATCGGGCAACCGTGTCTTCGCGACGTCGGCGTGCCTGCTCGGTGCGCAACAGGTCAGTCAGCCGGCGCGAGGAGACCGTGATGAGCCAGGCGCGAGGATTCTGCGGGACCCCGTCGCGCGGCCATTGACTGGCGGCCGCGATCAAAGCCTCCTGGACGGCGTCCTCCGCGGTGTCGAAGTGTCCATAGCGCCGCCGAGGGCACCAAGGACCTGGGGGGCGAGCCGCCGCAGCAGGTCCTCGACGTCGTCACCAGTCACCGCTGGCTAGACGTCCAAGTCGCCGCCGCCTTCGTCGATCGGTCGCACATCGACCATGAACTCGCCCGGCGCATCAGCCGGGTACGGGGCGTACGCCAGGCGCGCGGCGATCTCGGTCGCCCGGTCGAAACTGTGGCACTCGACGATCGTGTAGCCAGCCAGGACCTCCTCGGTCTCTGGGTACGGTCCGTCGGTTACGACCGGAACTCCGTTCTGGAGCTGAATCCTCCTCGTGTGGACCGGTGCGGCCAGCCCACGAGCGTCGACGAACTCCCCCGACTCGACCAGGTCGTTGTTCCACCCACGGTTCCGCCAACTGACCGCACGCGAGGGGAAGCCCGACCATGACAGGAGAACCGGGAGCGAACTACGCTCGTTCCACGCTCCCTGACGACGATGTCGACCCGCGTGCAGGATCCTCGACCCAGGCCTGGTTCGATGAGCACGTGACGGAGTTGCGGCGAGACGCGTCCGGACAGCGAATCCTGCCGTTGAGCCTTTGCATTCGCCTTCGTGGTTGACCCGGTCGCTCATGTCATCGGATACCTAGTGAGAGCGTCGGCGACGACAGCCGTTTGGAGTGGCCGAGCGCCTCCAGCCCGAGCTCGACGTGGCCTGGACATCAACGGGTGGCGGAGGTCACGACCTTCGAGCCGAAGCCCAGGTCCTGCCATCGTCGCCCGAGCACTCGTAGCGGATGCCGGACACGGCGGCTGGGTCCGCGGATGGGACGCTGACCTGGACCGCCCCGGTCCCGCGCCGATGCCGACGGCTTCACGGGCGCCGCCGGCTGGCCGATCACATGACTCATTGCGTGTCGGGCAACTTCCCGTACTTGTTGTTGTAGACCTTGCCCTTCTTGGGATGTGTGAACTTGAGACCTGACCACGTGTCATCGACCCGCAGGGCGGTGCTCTCCACGAGCCCGTACCTGTAGCCGATCTCGATGACCTTCGGGAGAGATAGGTCGGAGTCCAGCTTCTTGCCCTTGGGCCACGACAGCCACAGCACTCCGGTCGACTTGAGATGACGCTTGAGCTTCGGGAAGCGCTCGCTCATCTCAGCCTGCGTCACGCAGAAGGAGTGAACATAGTCGAACTCGCCACGAAGGTCATCGCTGACCTCAAGGTCCGGCAGGTCGATTGCCTCCAGAACCGAGACTGGAGCATTATCGAAGAATGCCCGGGATCCTTCTCGGATCCCCATTTTCTTTGCGACGGACCGAGTCACCTGTTCGTTCTCCGCAATGCGGCAACCTCACGTGCCAATAGGAGCGCCTACGCTCGAATGGCAAGGTCCTGAAACCGTGAGCTCAGGATCCCGCATCGGCGATGTGTCTATCGTCTTGGGTCTAACCGAAAACGCCGTTCGCGAGATGGTAAGGGAGTGCCGCGTCAGGTCTAACCCCGGCCGAGTGAACGCTTCGATGAGGCCGACCACGACGTAGATGGGCTCCAATGATATGTGCCTCGCCGTCAAGCCTCGAAACACAAGCTCATCGGAGCCCTCAGCGGCTCACGAAGCCGCTCGGCGACGGGTACCTGCTCGTCCCCATGAGGCTTACCGGAAGGAGTCCACCTGTGAGGTTCACGAGAGGCACGCGAGGGACCTGCGGCCATGGGACCGGACTGCGCCCATCTCGCACGTCGCCCCGCAGTTCGCAGCCCGGATCGATCCGTTGACCCTGCGATGAACACGAGACGAACCGGCGAAACTGGGTCGTCGAGCCTACTTTGCGGCACGAGTGCGCCATCTGCCACTCGATGCCGGTGACAACGCGCTGCCACAGTTCGATCGCGCGGTCTTGTTGCTCGCGCCGCGCCTCGGGCCTGACGGGTATGATCGGCCTCTTGGCTGCCCAGCACACGTCGCGCGACGGATGAGACTGATCGTCAACGAGTTCATGACGCTCGACGGCGTAATGGAGGCGCCGGGCTACGAGGAGCACCGTACGGGGCGGAACGCATGGGCGCTCCGCACCAGCGACGACGAGCTCCAGGCCTACAACAGCGACATGGGATTCGCGACCGACGCCTTCCTGTTCGGTCGGACGACATACCTCATCTGGGCCGCCTTCTGGCCCACGGGTCCTGAGGCCGGTGGCATGAAGGCCAAGATCCTCACCACGCCCAAGTACGTCGTCTCCAGGACCTTGGGCGAGCCGAACCTCGAGAACACCACCGTCCTCCGCGGTGACCTCGGCGACGAGATCCGCCGAATCACGGCGGCCCGCGATGGCAACCTGGTCGTGTACGGCAGCGCCGATCTCGTAGATGGCCTGCTCGAGCTCGACCTCGTCGACGAGCTGAGGATCCTCCTCTTTCCGGTGATCCTCGGCAGTGGCAAGCGCCTCTTCCGCGACGATATCCGGACACATCACCTCCGTCTGCTGACGACCCGGACGTTCCCTTCTGGCACCGTGCTCCTCATGTACGACCGCCACGGCGCGCCCATCCCGGCGGAGGAGACCTCTGACTTTGCCTGGACCGACGACCAGATCGAGTCGCTTCGGGCCGCGCAGGACACCGACCGGGTGCTCGCGACGGTGATGTTCACGGACATCGTCGATTCGACGGTGCTTGCCGCCAAGCTCGGCGACCGGCAGTGGCGCCGCCTCCTCGACCGTCACGACGAGGCCGCGGCCGCCGAGGTCGCCCGATGGCATGGCCAGCTGGTCAAGGTTACCGGCGACGGGATCCTCGCCCGGTTCGACGCGCCGACGCGAGCGCTCCGCTGCGCGTTCGCCCTCCAGAGCGCGGCCAGACGGATAGAGATCGACATCCGCGCCGCGATACATAGCGGTGAGGTCGAAGTCCGGGGCGATGACCTCGGCGGCATCTGCGTCCACATCGCCGCTCGAACGCTGGCAGCCGCCGCGGCTGGCCAGGTTGTGGTCACCCGCACGGTTCGTGATCTGGCGACGGGCACAGATCTCGAGTTCAGATCGCTGGGGATGGTCGGCTTGCGGGGCGTCCCGGGCCAGTGGGAACTGTTCGAAGCTGCGCTCCTGTAGCCACGAAGCGCGCGAGCCGGATAGCGGCCCTCGATCGATGCGATCACGATCAACACCACTGATGCCGCGGCAAGTGCCAGGCCGACAGCCTGCCGACGGTTGATCGCCTCATGTGGAGCACGACCGCCGCCAGAAGGACCGTCGCGGCCGGGTAGAGCGAAGTCAGGACGGCGACGATCGACAGAAGACCCACCTGCGTCGACAAGAAGTAGAAGATCGCGGCACCCGCGCCAAGCACGCCGACGGACGCCGCGCCGTAGAGGTCGCGAATCGGCGGTCGTGCGCCGACCGTGTGGATCGTGCCGAGCAAGGCGATGGCGAGCAGCACGAGCGAGCTGATCTGGACGGCGACGACCGGCCACAGGCCCGCATCGCCGCCCGCGAGGCTCAGCCCGATGAACAGAAGGGCGAACCCGACACCTGCCAACAGCCCGTCGACGACGCCTTCGGACATGGTAGGCCGAGGGACGGTGGGGACATCTGGCGCGAGGCGTGGGGACGTAGACACGAGCCAGATCGCGGGCAGGGCGAGCAGAGCCAAGAAGGCGCCGTCGGTCGGTCGCCGAGGGCGACGCCGACGACGACCGGCAGCACGGCCGCCCCGAGGGCGCTAAGCGGCGCGACCACACCCATGCGCCCCCGCCCGAGGCCCCGGTACAGCATCAGAGTCCCGAACCCGCTCCCGAGACCGGCGGCAGCTCCCCACGCTAGTGCCCGGGCCTCCGGTGAGGGTGCCGCCGAGAGGAGAAGCGCCAAGACGGTCAGGGCGAAGGCCATCGCGTTGCCGATGATCGCGACCAGCGCGCAGTGAATGCGTCGCGATACGAGGCCGGCGACGAAGTCGCTGAGGCCGTACAAGAGGGCGGCAGCGAGACCGAGCAAGACCGCCACGGTCAGCGATGGAACGGAGCATCATGTGGCATTCGCGAACGGACTCATTCTCAGACTCGACTTCAGGGGTCGATGGGCAAGGGGCAGGCACGGATGAAGGGCCGCCGGTTAGCTGGTGCTCGCGACGCCTTCAATTCCCCGGCCGTCTCGAGCACGCGAGCGTCCACGGCGTGGGAGTCAATGGCTCCTCCGCATCCGTTCAACGGGTTCGACTTGACTGAGCAACTCAGGCCCGACGTCTACGCCCTGTCGGGGGTTGCCGTCGCGGAGGTATCAGCCAAGGCGGCAGCGAGCTTGTCCAGGCACTGCTCCATGCCAGCACGGGACAGCTCGACCAGATCCTCGGACGGATAGCCCGACTCCGTCACCGTGAGCTTCGATCGCCGCTGATCCAGCGCCGCGAAGGTAACGACGTGTGGGACGTCGCGCGGAATGCCGGCAGGCAGTCCTAGCTCCACTGGGTCGACCGGGTTTCGCTCCGGATCGACGAACGTCTGGACAAACTCGAGCCGCTCCCTCGGGTTGACCATGGTGTAGGTCCAGGTGTGGTACGTGTCCTGGCCGCCGAACTCAGCCGGGGCTCGCATGCTGACGAGGGACTGACCGCCCTCGCGGACGTCCATTTCGGCGATCGGCGAGGTGAAGCCGCTAGGGCCCCACCAGCGCATGAACGGCTCGGGCTCGGTCCAAGCGCGCCAGACCGCCTCGACGGGCACATCGAAAGTCCGAGTCAGATGCATGTCGTGGGTTGGATCGGTTGCCATGGTGATGCCTCCTGTTGGCGACGGGGTTCTCGATGGATCGACGGGCGAGCGCCGGAGTCCAGTGCCCGCCAGCCAACCTCGCTGTAAGGGGTCAGAAGCATTCGCGCGCGGGCTTCCCCAGCGGGACGAGCACGGGCTCGTCGATCATCGTCGGCTCGACACAGACCGGTTCGGTCTCGGATCGTTCGATCCCGCGATCACGCAGGGTAACGAATGCGAAGGCCGCCAGCCCCAGCCCGGTCATCGCGGCGATCGCCGCGGCCACGTGCATGCCGTCGACGAACGAAGTGCGTGCCGCCGCGAGCAGCGCGTCAGCCGAACCGGCGGGCAGGATGCCGGCGACGCCGACCGCGCCGCCGAGGGTGTCGCGGGCCGCCGTCGCCGCCTCGGGTGGAAGGCCCGCCAAGAGCGCCGGATCGAGGGCGTCTCGGTAGATCGCAACACCGATGCTGCCGAGGAGCGCGAGCCCGAGCGCCCCGCCGAGCTCGGCGCCGGTCTCGCTGATCCCCGACGCCGCGCCGGCGCGTTCCGGGGGTGCCGAGCCGACGATCAGCTCTGTCGTAAGCCCGAACACCGGTGCCAGCCCAAGCGAGATGATCACCGAGGCGATCACGAGTGGGACGAGTCCGTCCGACGTCTGAACCTGGGTAAGCAAGATGAGGCCCAGGGATCCCAGGGCCAGGCCGCCGCTAATCAGGTACGCCGGACGGACTCGCTGGACGATCCGGGGCGCGGCCTGCGAGCCGACGACGAACGCGATCGCCGACGGCAACGACAGCAAACCGGCCTGGAACGGCGTCAGGCCGGCGACGAGCTGCAGGTACTGGGCGACGAACAGGAAGTACCCGACGGCGACGAAAATGGCCAGGAAGTTGATGACCAGTGCGGCATTGAAGCTGGGGACCCGGAACAACGCCAGGTCGATCATCGGGTCTGCCAGACGGGCCTGACGACGGACCCATAGAGTGCCCACGAGCAGCCCGCCCACGCCTGCCGCAATCGCCAATGGACCGAAGCCCTCCTGGGCAACCTGCTTCAGCGCGAAGATCACCGCCAGGACTGCAACGATGGCCATCACGGCGCTCGCCGGGTCGAGGCGCCCGACCTCAGGGTCGCGGTACTCGGGCAAGACCCGCGGGCCGAGGATCAGCAGCGCCACCACGACCGGGATCGCGAGCAGGAAAACAGAGCCCCACCAGAAGAATTCGAGCGCGATCCCGCCGAGGACCGGCCCGATGGCGCTCCCCGCCGAGAAGGCCCCGATCCACACGCCGATCGCGACCGTCCGCTCCCCCGGGTCCTGGAACATGAAGAAGATCAGCGCCAACGTCGACGGCGCGAGCGTTGCGCCGGAGATGCCCAGGGCGGCCCGGCTGACGATGAGCATCTCTGGCGTCGTCGAGAAGGCGGCCAGCAGCGAGGTGATCCCGAATGCCGTGGCGCCCACGAGGAGGAGCCTGCGGCGCCCGATGCGATCGCCCAACGTGCCCATCGTGATCAGGGCGCCGGCCACGAAGAAGCCGTAGATGTCGATGATCCACAACAGCTCGGCGCTCGATGGTTGCAGTTCGGCGCTCAGCTTGGGCACGGCCAGATGGAGCACCGTGAGGTCCATCACGTACATCAGCGCCGCGAGCGCGAGCACAGCGAGGCCGAGCCACTCCCGCCGGGTGGCCTTTGCGGGCGTCGTCGCTTCGATCGTCGTCATGCCTTCCTCCGTGCAGCGATTCGGCTAGCCAAATGGTGAACCTTCGAATCAGGGCGTTGGATGCTGGGGTTCGCCGACTCCGATCATCGTCCCGCATGTCGCATGGCCAGGTAGCGATCGCGGGCATCACGTTCCAACTTCTCGATGGCGTACCGAAGCATGACGCGGGGCATCGAAGCGGCATGGGCGTCGAGGAACGCAGCCAACCTTTCGGCGTCACGCTTGCCCGCTTCCCGAAGCATCCAGCCGACCGCCTTCTGAACGAGATCGTGGTCATCGGCGACCAGCAGCTCTGCGACCTGGAACGTGTCGTCCAAGTCGCCGCGTCGAATGAAGGCATAGGTGGATAGGATGGCCGTACGTCGCTCCATGGGATCGACGGACCTGGCCAGTGCCATCGCCAGCGCCGCCCGGCGCCATGGCCGCAAGCCGCTCCAGGACATCCGCGGCGCGAAATGGAGGCGGCTCGCGCCGCTCGCCTGTTGAACCCGGCATTTCGGCTCATCCTTCGCTGTCGGCGATGGCCTTGAGGTAGATCACAGCGGGCCGGGCGGCCTAGATCCGATACCGCATGCTATCGACATCGCGATGCTCCCGTGTCGAGTTCGTGGGCGTCCCCGAGTTTCCGTGCGGTCGCCGGTCAGAACATCGACCACATGGCCGATTTTGCGCGCGGCGCTCGGACTCATCGCCATTCCGAGCGCTGGTCCAGCAGCTCTCGGTATTCCGCGATGCATCGCTCCGCGCACCGGTCCCAGGTCAACTCCGCGACCACGGCCTTGCGGGCATTCGATCCGAGCCGCGCGGCCGCCCCCGGGTCCGCGAGGACCTGGGCAATCCGCTCGTGCAGTGTCGAGACGTCACCCGGCGGGACGAGATACCCGGTGACGCCGTCCTCCACGATCTCCGGAAGGCCGCCGAGACGACTCGCGATCACGGGGGTCCCACTGGCCATCGCCTCCAGCGCTACCAGCCCGAGAAGCTCGGAGACGATGATCCGTCGTCCGTAGCACGTCCGCTCGACGGACGGGATGACCAGGACCGCGGCTGTGCGGTATCGGCGCGCGAGCTCCTCGTCGTCCACAGCGCCGAGGAACTGGACCCGACGCCCGGCCGCAAGCGAGCGCAGGAGCGTGGGATAGTCCCGCTCAGGTGGTCGAGGATCGTGACCCTCGCTGCCCACGATCATGAGCGGGGCGTCGGGAGGCAGGGCCCTGATGAGGACGTCGATGCCCTTGTGGGGCGTCAAGCGCCCGACGAACAGGACGCCGGCACGGCGGTCTCCAGGATGCGGCTGGTGACGGACCGGATCGGCACCCCCGTACACGATCCGGGTCCGTTCTGGCGGAGATCGGAGCTGGTCGGCCGAGTACCGCGACACCGCGAGGATGCGGTCGAACAGACGGCTGCCCAGGCCACCGAGCTCTCCTTCACCGAGGCCGTGGTCGGTCGCGACGGTGGCGATGCCCCGTGCGCGCGCGGTCAGCGCCGCGAGCACGCTCGTGGGCGCCCGGATGTGATGGGCGTGCACGATGTCCGCGGGCCCGATGGCCCTCGGCAGCGCCGGCGCGATGGCGCGCGCCGGATGGCCGCCGAGATAGCCGAGCGGTCGCACGACGCGGATCGTGAGGGCACCCTCCCGGTGCGTGCCGGCCTCCGGTCCGAACGTCACGAGCTCACACGAGACATGCTGTGCGAGCGCGCGGGCCAGTTCGAGTGGGTACCGCTCGCCGCCGCCGAACAGGCCCTGCGTTCCAAATGCAGTGGGAGCGACGTGAATGACACGCACCCGGGTGACGCTCCTAACGGTCGGCGATCCAAGCCGCGTGACGGGTGGTTACTTGTTCCACCGGCGCGTCGCGGCGCGCGCGCAGGACAACGGCGCCGACATGCGGTTCGTCTCGATCCCCGACCTGCCGCTGCCCTGGGCGGCCGCGGCCGGGCCCGCGTGGCTTCTCGCGCCCGCGACCCGGAGCGCCGACGTGCTTGTGCTCGACAGCATCGCGGCGAGCGCTGCCGCCCCCTGGCTCGGCCGAGTCAGGGCGCCCATCGTCGGCATGCTGCATCAGCCGCCCGGCGGTATCGACGCTCATCCTGTCCTGCGCCGGTTCGGGATCCCCTTTGACCTGCGCGCGTATCGCGCCTGCAAGGTCCTCATGGTGGCCAGCGAGTGGCTCGCGGCCGAGCTCGTGAACGCGGGCCTGCCGGGTGATCGACTCCGGGTCGTCCCGCCCGGCAAGGATCCGGACGACGTGGCGGGAGGTCCGAACGGCGAAGACGCCATCGGTGGCATCGATCGCGCCGGCCTGCGACGAGGTCGCCTCATTGCCGCGGTCTGCGTCGCGAACTGGCTCCCACGAAAGGGGATCGCCGAACTCCTCGAGGCAGTCGCGAGCCTGCCCGATGACGTCGTCACCCTCCACCTCCTCGGTGACACGGCCACGCGCGGCGGGTACGCAGGTCGTGTGCACGAGCGCATCGAGCACCGCGACCTCCGTGACCGGGTCGTGGTGCACGGCCTCATGCCCCCCGCGGCGGTGCGCCGGATGTACCAGTGTGTCGATGCCTTCGTGCTGCCGAGCTTCGAGGAGCCGTACGGAACCGTCTGGGGAGAGGCGATGGCAGCGGGGCTCCCGGTGGTCGGCTGGCAGGCCGGGAACCTGCCATTCCTCGCCGATCACGGCCGTGACGGCGTGCTCGTGCCGGTGGGAGACGTCCCGGCGCTCAGCGGTGCGATCGAATGGCTGGCCCGCGACCCAGCGCTTCGCGAGCGACTGGGACGTGCCGCCCGTCTGCGCTCAGCGGCTCGTCCGACGTGGGATGAGACGGCGGCACGCTTCTTCGCGATCATCCAGGAGGTGTTGCCAGGGCACCATGAAGGTGGTCCGCGACCCGGGCCAGGTCGCTGACCGCCACGCCAGGGGTGTCCTCCGCCACGGATCTCCCGGCCGCAACGGCACGCCGGATGAGGATCGCATCCAACCCCATGCGCGTCGCGGCCGCGACCTGTGCTGGCTCGTCATCGACGAGGACGGATTCGGCGCGGGTGACGCCGAGGTCGCGCATGGCGAGGACGAGCAGGTCCGGCTTGATGGTCCCGACGTCGCACGAGGCGAGGACGGCATCGACGAGTCCGTCGAGCCCGAGCGCTGGGATCACGCCTGCCGCCTCCGCGGAGGAATTCGTGACGATCGCAAGCTGTGCGCCGGCCCGCCGCAGCAGGCCGAGCGTCGGAACGACGTCGGCGTACAAGCGCACGCCACGTTTCCAGTTGGCCCGTTCGGACGCCGCGAGCTCGGCCAGCAGGTCGTCGGTGACCCGTTCCGGCCCGATGCCCGCCAGTCTGAGCACGGCCGCAAGATCTCCTTCGAGCGAGCCGTGCTGGCCATGCATCCGCGCTTCGTGGGTCGCCGTCCACGCCGAGTGGGCTACCGCTCGCGGCGCGCCTGCGCGATCGGCGATCGCGTCACGTCCGGCCGTGAGCGCGCCCCAGTCGGGCTCGACGAGGGTCCCGTAGAGGTCGAAGAGGACCGCGCGCGTCACGACCGCTCCCCGACCGGCCGGTCGACGGACGCCCAGGCGTCCGCTGACTCGTACACCGTGACGCGGAGACTGGCGAGCGCCGACGGGCGATCCAGCCGCTCACGGACATGGGTCCAGATGTGCTCGGCGACCGTTTCGACCGTGGTATTCCGGCCCGCGAACGCGGCCAGGCTCCCGAGATCGACCGAGTCCAGCTCCGCGAGGCACTCTGACAGTGCCGCCCCGAGGAGGTCGAGGTCGACCAGCATGGCGTCCTCGTTGAGGTGCTCGCCCCGCGCGACCACCTCGGCGCGGTAGTCGTGGCTGTGCTCGTGGCTCGCATCAGGATCCTCGGCCTCGAGCTGGTGCAGCGCGTGGAACGTCCGCGCGACACCGACCTCAAACATAGTCCAGCACCACCTGCAGGCACTCTCCCGGGCTGCCGTCGAGCAGCTCGTAAGCCGCGGCCGCCTGGTCCAACGGGAACCGGTGTGTGATCAGGCCATGCAGCGGCAGCTCGTTGAGCAGCGCTGACACGAGCGCCGTCCGTCGAGCGCGATCCCAGCGTGGCGCGAGGGCAGGATCGAGCGTCGATACCTGGGAGCCGACGACCCGCAGGCGCCGTCGATGGAAGCGAGCACCAAGGTTCAGGCTGACGTCGCGTGTCCCGTACCACGATGCGACGACGACGGTCCCGCCGAACGCCGCGGCGTCGATGCAGGCTTGAAGAGCGGCCGGGCTCCCGCTGACCTCGACCGCGACGTCCGCGCCGCGCCGGTCGGTCAGTTCGAGCACGGCATCGACGAGGGCGACGTCCACGCCCAGCGCGTGGTGCGCGCCCGCGGTGGCGGATGCGGCCCGACGTCGCTCGTGCAGATCCGCGGTCACGATCGGGGTCGCTCCGGCCCTCCGAAGGAGCATCGTGATCAGCAGGCCAACGACGCCCTGGCCGGTCACGAGGACCGCTTCCCCGAGCCGAGGGTGGGCGTCCAGCACCACCGTGACCGCCGTCTCGAGGTTCGCGGCGAACACCCCGACGTCGGCTGGGAGGCCTTCGGGCAGCCGGATCGGAAAGTCGGCCGGCACGACGTACTCGGTCTGATGCGGGTGGTGCACGAAGACGAGGTCGTCGATCGCCAGCTGCGCGACACGCGAGCCGACCTCGATCACGCGGCCGACGCTGGCGTAGGCGAACTTGATCGGGAATCCGAAGTCGCCGCGGGCGGTCGGGAGATCGGGCGGCAGCTCGCTCGGGGCGATGCCGCGATAGACGAGAAGCTCGCTCCCGGCACTCACCCCGGAGACCAGGGAGCGGACCCGGACGTCGTCGGGTCCGACCGACGCGGCGGGTTCTTGCCGGATCTCCACTCGCTGCGGCCCGCCGAACCACACGGCTTCAGGCATCACCGTCGCTCCGGGGCTCCAGCTCGCCATCGAAGATGACATCCGGGCCTAACTGCGAGAACGACGCGCGCCGAAATGACAGCGCGTCGCGCAGCCGCAGGATGTCCAGGTCACCGACGGCCTCGATCCCCGAGCCGAGGACCAGGGGCGCGATCGACACGACCAGCCGACTCACCCGGCGTTCGCGGATCATCGCCGTGATCACACTGGCTCCTCCTTCGACGAGAAGGGTCGCCAGGCCTCTGGCCCCGAGCTCGTCCAGGAGCGACCCGAGGTCGACCCGACCGTCCGGCGTGCTGGGGAGGACGAGCACCTCGACGCCGTGCCGCGTGAATTCCCGCCGCCGGTCAACGGGCGCCAGGTCGGTCGTCGCCAGGATCGTCGGCGCGGCGCCGTCGGTCACGACGCTGGCGCTCGGCGACAGGCGAAGCTTGCTGTCGACGACGACACGGACCGGCGAGGGACCTTCGACGAGCCGTGCCGTCAGCCGCGGATCGTCGGCCGCCACGGTGCCCGCGCCGACGAGCACGGCCGCGTGCGACGCGCGCAATGAGTGCGCCATCACCAGGGACTCCTGCCCGCTGATCCACTGTGAATTGCCGGTCCGCGTCGCGAGCCGGCCGTCGATCGTCTGGGCGAAGTGAACGGTGACCGATGGCCGAGTGGCTTTGCGGGGCCGAACGTGTCCGAGTCGGGCGGCTTTCGTCTCGAGATACCGCCGGTTTACCGGGTTCGGGAGCGCCGGGAGCGGGACGCGCTCGACGCGGATACCGTGGGCTTCCAGTGCGGCGACCTTGCCTGGGTTGTTGGTCATCAGGCGCACCCGCTCCAGCCCCAGGTCGGCCAGGATGGCGGCGGCGGCACCGTACTCGCGGGCGTCGACGGGTAGGCCGAGTGCGGCGTTCGCGGCGACGGTGTCGAGCCCGCGGTCCTGGAGTGCGTACGCGCGCAGTTTGTTCGCCAGCCCGATCCCCCGGCCCTCCTGCCTGAGATAGAGGAGCACGCCGGCTCCCTCGGCGACGATCGCGGTCAGTGCGCGGCCGAGCTGCTCGCCGCAGTCGCATCGAAGCGAGCCCAGCACGTCGCCCGTCCAGCATTCGGAGTGGAGCCTGACCAGCGGTGCGTCGCGCCCGGCGACGTCGCCGTGAACTAGGGCGATCGGCTCGGTCCCGCTCCGCGAATCCGAGAAGACGACGGCATCAAACGTCCCGATGCGCGTAGGTAGACGCGCGTTGCTGACTCGGCGAACGCGACCGTTCGTGGTGGGATTGCTCTCGGTGGGCATGGGGGGCGGCGACCAGAGCTTGGGTGTTGCCGGCCCTGCCTGCTCGAAGCAGGTCGGGCGGGACACTGGCGCGGGAAGACCTTTCGACCACGGGCTTGAAAGCGGGTCGCCATTATCGACCAATCACGCTGTCCTGTCCGCGCGCTCATAACCTGCCGGGCCTCCGCGTCAGGGAGCCGGGCTGTCCCTAACGGAGCGGCGTGCTCACGGCCGCACCATCGCGCCCGGCATCGGGTGGAGTTCGAAACCGAAACCGGCCATCGATCGAATCGCCGGATCGTCGTCCGCGATGTGCTGCGCTTTCGCCTCGTCGGACACTTCGACGACCGCGATGCCGTAGGTGCCGCGCGGGTCCTCCACGGGTCCGTAGGCCACGGCATTGCCATCGGCGATGACTTGGGCCCAGTAACCGAAGTGCGCCTCCATGATCGCGCCCTCAGTCTCGGTGATGTCCGTCGGGAAGCTCGGCCGCGGCGGGATCAACTTGAACAGGAAGTGGTTCATCGTGCGTCCTCCGCGTCGTACGTACTCTCCTTACGGGATGCCAGACGATGCGGGTGAGTCCCGCCTGCCGTCGTCGGCTTCAACAGCAGTCTTGAACCGCTCGAGCGTGGCAGGCCACATCGCCTCGAGGAACGCGCGCAGCTCGGCCAGCTCTTCCGGGCGCGCCCGATAAAGCCGTCGCGGACCGTCCCGGCGTTCGGACAGCAACCCGGCGTCTTTCAGGACGGTCAGGTGTTGCGAAATCGCCGGGCGGGTGACCGCGAAGCGGGCGGCGATCTCACCAGCTGCCATCTCGTCGGTGGCCACGAGCTGGAGGATCGCCCGGCGTTTGGGCTCCGCGATCGCCCGCAGGATTTCGTCCGTCGTCGTGCCTCCGAAGTGTCAGGCCCAGAGCCCGACGACTTGTCCGTCGGGATCGGTGAACATCGCGAAGGACCCGAAGTCGCCCGGTAGGGGGGTCGGCGGCACGAGGGACTTGCCGCCCAGGCGTTCGGCCTTGTCGAGATAGGCCTGTAGGTCATCGACTCGCATATAGATCGTCGTCCGGCCCGTCCCCTCGTCCCTCTGGGCTCCACCGATCGCGCCACCGATCGCCTCGCTGCCCGCCCCGGTTTCGGCCAGCCAGTAACCGGGTTGTCCGCTGTCGGCGGTCGTCCAGCCGAACAGCTCGGAATAGAAGTCGCAAATCTGCTCCGGGTTGGGGGAGATGACCTCGAAGAAAGCCACAGGCGCGCCCATCAGATCCTCCTTGTGTGCCGCGACGCATCTCCAGCCGGCCGCGATCCCAAGGAGGTTAGCACACGCTTACGTAAGATGCAACTAACATGCCATCGAAGGCCGGCCGGATGGACTCAGCCCAGCACGGCCGTTGCAAATCGCCGCAGAGCCTCCGGCCAGCCCTCGGGCGACGCGATGGCATCACGCAGGCGCCGCCAGGAAGGACCGTGGTGGTCCAGGCCCGAATGCTCGAGCTCGACACGGGTCGTCCCGTCGTGCTCGGAGTAGAACCAGACGTCGACGCGGCTCGCACGGTTCGCGTCCGGGCCGAAGCGAAAGTCGCCATCGAGGTGCCATGAAACGGCCACGTGGTCGGGCGGGTCCCACGCCAGCACGACGCCCCAGTCGCACTGGGTGCCGTCGGTCCCGAGCTCGTACCAGCGGCCGCCCACCCGGGGCTCGAGGATCACGGCGGCCATGGGTGAGTCGTTGATGTGGTGCTCTGGATTCCACCAGGAGCCCATCTGCGCCGTGAATACCGTGAACGCGTGCTCGATATCGACGGCGACGACGATCGTGGAGCGGACCGTCGTCGGGTCTCCCGACCCGACTTCGATCGGGGCCTCGACCGCCCTACCTGGATCGGATCGACGCGTTTCGCTCACGTAACAGTCACTCTCCTCGGATCTAACGCCGTGACAAAGCGCAGGGCACTCCATTCCAAGCGGGCTCGCACGAGTCCTTCTCGCGCTCGCGCGCGCGTTGAAGCGCGCGGGTTGAAGGCTGATCAGGTCGTTTGGCGCGCTGTCGACCATCCGCTTCACGCTCGGTCACGATGCTTCGCCTCATCCGGATCCCGAACCGCTTGTATGGCCTTCGGCTCAGTATGCGTGAGTTCGGCTCTGGGCGAGGAAGGCGTGCGAGGGTAGGCCCTATTGGACGCGAACCAGGACGACGTCGAAGGTGACGCCGGGCGGTGGCTCGAGCGTATCCGGATCGAGATGCATGTTGACCGCGGCGAGGTGACCTCCGACCCTGGCCACGCTCGCCGGCACGTCGAACAGCGAACTCGTGATGACACGCTCGACCGCCGCAGCAGACAGATCCGGCGCGAGATGCAGCTCCACGATACGATCGAGGAAGCTCTGCGCCGCCCACAGTCGGCTACCCTCGACGAGGATCCCGTCCACGAACGGCAGTTCGGCTCCCGGGATCGCGGCACTCGCCCCCGTTCGGGGATCGACTCGGTAGAGCTGTCCGTCGCCGCTGTGGCTGACGATCAGCATCCTCCCGTCGGGGCTCGCTGCGATGCCATTCAGGTTGAAGAACGGCCCGGTAAGGTTCGCAGCAGGCCCAGACAAGCTCAGCGTGGTCGGACTGCCGATCGAGCCATCAGGCGCGAGTGGCATCCGGTACAGCAGTGGCTGCGATGAGTCGGTGAACCACGCCGCGTCGCTCGTCAGGGCTACGTCGCTGATGATCGTTCGGAGAGTCGGATCGGCCAGTTGGACGACGGCGACGTCGGCGCCAGTCTGGGCATCGTAGACGTAGGTCTGGCCGGTGAACCCGCCGGCGACGATGAGCAGGTTCCGCGCGGCATCCACTTTCATGCCCACGGCCATCCGGCCATCCGGGGCGGCGGACGGGACACCGATCCGCGAGATCGTGGGGGAGGACCCCGAGGAGTTCGTCGAGGTGTTCGTCCAGAACTACCCGGAGGGGCAGTGGGTCGTCCGCGAGCAGCAACGGTTGAGGAACACCATCGCGCGTGCCGCCGGTGAAGGCACCAGGAACGACGAGAGGGCCGTCTGATGACGATGTTCTCGAAGTTCATCTCGAAGGTCGTCGGCCCAAAGGGGCAATGGCGGGAGAACAAGGCGCGCGTCAGACAGCTTCCCCGAACCATCGCACCGCGCTCGATGCGCTGGAGCGGTAGCTGAACTACTTCGCGCCGCACTGTGTTCAGCTTGCGTCGATGCGGCCGTGGGTAGCGGTCGGGGAAACCATGCAATCGAGCAGTTTTGGAGAAGCGGCTGCGGCGATCCCGTCCTAGGGTGAGCGACGTCCACATCGACACCAAGGAGCACACACGAGATGACCATCAGGCACAACGTCGCTTCGATCTACGTCCTCGACAAGGGCGAAGCGCTCGACTTTTACGTCAACAAGCTCGGGCTCGAAAAGGGCAACGACGTCCGCCAGGGCTTCGCCCAAAAGGTGGAAGCCTAAAGCGCAACCTGACGAAGGAGAACCTGAAGATGGCTACCAAGCAGACGACCAAGTCTCGATACCAGACACGAGACGAGGACAGGGTGTGGACCGAGGAAGAGCGCGCCGCGATGCAGGCGAGGGCACGCGAGCAAAAGGCTGCCTCGAAGCGCAGCCCCACCGAGGAGCGGGCTGAGGGCGTGCGGGCCCTCGAGGACAGCATCGCCAAGATGCCGCCGGACGACCGGGCGATGGCCGAGCGGATCCACGCTATCGTCACGGCCGCCGCGCCGTCGCTCCTGCCGAAGACCTACTACGGCATGCCTGCGTACGCGAGGGAGGGCAAGGACGGCAAGGTGATCGGCTTCTTCAAGCCCAAGTCGAAGTTCAAGGTCCGCTACTCGACGTTCGGCTTCCAGCCCGACGCGAGCCTCGACGACGGCGACATGTGGCCGACAGAGTTCGCAGTCATCAAGCTCACCCCAAGCGTGGAGGCGCGGCTCGCCGACCTCGTCAAGAAAGCCGCCGGCTGAAGCCTGACCGGCGCAGGGCGCCACGAGGTCCGCGGCGCCCCGGTCGCGATGGACTTGCAGCGACGTATGGATCGCCGCGCTCGCCAGGGGCGACCCCAAAGCCCGACGTGAAGACGAGATCACCGAAACGAAACGCGATCACGTAGCCGTCGGCCAGATCGCATCGCTCATCAGTCGATCCGAAAGACCGGGCAATGCGGTGCCGCGGCCTCGAACTTTGTGCGGATCGCGACGTCCGGGTGGCGTGGGGCAGGCCACAGCGATCGAGGCAACGCATCCGCGCGGGCCCATCAGGAAATCCGTGATGCAGGACGTCAGCCTGGCTTATGGGCGGGTGGCACCGTCAAATTGGCTACTCGAAGGCTTGCCACTGCTCGAACCACGATTGCGCCGATCTCGGGCTCGCCTAGCTCCTGGCCCATGAGCAACAGGCGGAGGAGGGCCGGTCCCACTGTGAGGTCGATCAGGGTGGCGGGATCCGTGCCGGCCGGGAGCTCCGACCGCGCGGTAGCCCGAGCCACGATGGCGCGCGCCTCGATAAGGTGGGCGGCCCAGAACCGATCGCGCGCCGCGGCGACCTCGGGCGTTGGATGCGTCGACCCGACGAGGAGCACCTGGAACATGGCCCGGACCGCCGGTGTCCGAACCAGCGCCGCGCCGTCGCGCAGCAGCCTGGTGAGGTCGGCCTCGAGCGAGCCTGTGTCTGGTGTCGGACTGAGCGTGCGCGAGCGTTCCAGGAGCGCCTCGCCGACGAGCTGCGCCCGTGTCGGCCAGCGTCGATAGATCGTCGTCGGATGAACCCCGGCACGGCGAGCGACCACCGATACCTCGACGAGTTCGTAGCCACCCTCGGTGATCAGGTCGGCCGTGGCCGATAGCACCGCCGACCGAACGCGGGCGCTTCGGCCGCCGGGGCGTGATCCACGACTCGGCTGGGGGTCCGTCATCCGTGGTATTCTAACGCAGCAGTTGTTGCGTTAGAGTGAGGACAGGACATGGCCGCCCCTCCGACCACGCGGATCCGGTTCCTCCGTCCGTTCACGACCAGGATCTTCAACCGGCTGTCGATCCACTTTGCCGGATGGCTGCCCTCGTTCGCGATCCTGACCCACGTCGGTCGAAGGTCGGCCCGGACGTATCGCACGCCGATCAACGTCTTCCACCGTGGCGACAAGTGGGTGTTCGCCCTCACATATGGCTCGGACGTGCAGTGGTTGAAGAACATCATGGCCGCCGGCGACTGCTGGATGCGGACGCGCGGACGCGACATCCGTCTCGTCGAGCCGGAGCTCATCGTCGATCCCGAGCTGCGACTGATGCCATGGCCGGTACGGATCATCGGCAGGTTCAACCGGGTCACTGAGCTGCTCAGTATGCGCGAGGCATAGCGATGACCACGCCGAGCGACCGGATGACGACCCCGGCCCCCGCCGGCCAGGCTTCTTCCGCGATGGGTCCCGTGGTTCAACGCCGTGGCCCGTCGGCTCCTCGCCGCCGGTGTCCCGATGGGGCCCGAGGTCCTGGTGATGATCGAAAGCCACCGTGCAATAGGTTGCTTTCTGGGGCACCTGGACTCGCTCGGAACGATGCGCGAGCGTGCCTTCGGCCCCGAAACTGGAAGAGACGACCTTTCGCAGTCGGCGAATCGACCAAAACGGATCCTTCACAGCTGATCGGGGAGGCGTCAGGCCAAATGCTCGGGCAGCAACTTGGGATCGGCCGGACAGCCGAGGTCTTCGAGTGGCGGGACGGCGAGATCATCAAGCTACTGAGGCCGGGCTTCCCCGATGGGCTGGGCGAACGCGAGGCCGCCATCGCCAAACTGGTTATCGCGTCTGGCCTGGCCGCGCCGCGCTTCCTCGGAACGGAGCGCGTTGACGGTCGGTACGGCCTGATCTACGAGCGTCTCAGCGGGCCCTCGATGCTCGATCAGCTGACCCGGCATCCGTGGCTGGTCGACCGGCTCGCTCGAGCATTTGCCGCGCTCCACGCTCAGATGCACAGCAACACGACTGCAGCGGGCCTCTCGAATCAGATCACCTCGGTCCGGCAGGCGATCGAGCGGGCTGCCAACCTGCTCGGGGCCACTCGCCTCGACGCCACCCTTATACGGCTCGATCAGCTGGACGAGGGCTCCGCTGCCTGCCACGGCGACATGCACCCGGGCAACGTGATCATGACCGGATCGGGGCCCATCGTGATCGACTGGCTAACGGCACGCTCGGGGCCACCCGAGGCCGACGTCGCGCGCACGATGTTCCTGCTCAACCGTAGCGCCGTCCCGAGCGCGTACCCACGACTCCAGCGAGCGCTCATCGAGACCCTCCGACGACGGTTCGCCCGGACCTACCTGCGCACCTACAGACGGCTTCGCCGCATGGATGAGCACCAGCTCGAGCTCTGGCGCCTGCCGGTGCTCGCAGCCCGCCTGGGCGAGGGCATCGATGCGGAACGCGCGCCGCTGCTCATCCGCATCGACGCCGAGCTCGCCAGATCGGGAGCCGCGGGCTCTGCCCGGCACTAGGCCGCCTTTTCGTGAGTCATGGTTCACCGGGTTGCGTCGCGCCGCGCGCGCCGCGCCTCGAGCCGATATGTCTCCAGCCGGTCGGCCAGCTCGCCCGGATTGCTCATTGCGACCATGTGACCGCCATCGATCTCGTCGACATCGAGGCCCAGCCGTTCGCGGGCGATCCGGCGCTGGAACTCGAGCGGGAACATCCGATCGTGGCGGCCGGCCAGCACCCGCGTCGGAACATCGGGCCAGGTCCCCGGCGGCCATGGCTCATCCAGCGGCGTCATCGACTGGCCCTGCCACGTCCGCGCCTGCGCCTCTGCCCTGAGCTCGGCCGGCAGGTCGTGGTAGTAGATGACGGCGTCGTCATCTGCCTCGCTAGGCTCCAGCCCGATGCTGGCGTGATTCCGGCGCCGGGCGCTCCCCGAGTCGGTGTTCGACCATCAGGCGTTGAAAGTCTCGCTTGGGACCGGGATCATCGCGTTCAGGAGGACGAGCAATTCGACGGGTCGCAGCGTACAGACGATCGGGGCGGTGAAGCCGCCCATTGATTCGGCGACGATGACGATGTCGCGGCGATCGCCCAGCGCATCTACGACCGCATCGGCATATTCGGTCCAGCCAGCACTGTCGTCCTCCGACGGCAGACGAATCGCGAGAGCCTCGTGACCCCGAGCCTCAAGCTCGGGCACGAGCCGGTGCCACTCCCAGGGATCGCCGCCACCTCCCGGAATCAGCGCAAAGGTCGACATGCCTACTTCTCTCCTACCCGGCCGCCTTGTCAAGCGGGGACGGCGTATCCCTGCGAGCGGGCCAGCTCGGTCCATCGCTCATCCGATCGTGCGATGAGCTCTTCGACTGCCGGCGTCAGGTTCTCGCCCACTGCCCAAGCGAGCGCCTCGGGAGGGAGCGTGTCGTGGAGGTACTCGTCGAGGAGGTACATCCCAAGCTCCCAGTTCGCGGCGAACTGACCGACGCCGGCGACGTACTCTTCCGGGATGACCGCGACGTGCTCGAGCTCGAGGATCGTCCCGCCGTCGGGCGCTTCGGCCAGCCGGACGTCGAGCTCGGTCGGGGCCCCAGTGGAGTCCCAGATCACGGCGAAGTGATGAGGCTTGCGACAGGCGAGGATCGGCCCGTGGGAATTGCCCTCGAGCTCGTATTCACCGCCGGCGCGGAGGTCGCCGCTCAACCTCCCCTCCCACATCGCGAGCCGGGCCGGTTCGGTGATGGCGGCCCAGACCGCCTCGATCTGTGCATCGAACCGGCGCCGCAGGCGTACTGAATACCCGAGGCCGATCGCGGTCAGGCGTTGCCCCAGGTCCCTTGTCGTCGACTCGATCTGGGTATCGATCGTGTTCATGATCTTGCTCTCCTCAACTACGACACGGCATTCGGGTCCGGCGCGTAGAACGCCGTTGCGTTCGCGATACCACGCGCGACCGCCGCAGGATCCGCGCCCGACGCTCGGTTCGCGGCACCCCAGGCCTCGCTGCTACTCGTCAAGAACTCGCGTCCCTCCTCCGATACCTGCCAAGCCGTCGCATCACCCATCAATTCACCTCGCAGATGCACCGAGAGCCCGAGCACGGCCTGGTCCCACCCGATCCCGACGGCGCCCGGGCCGTACTGGTCCCACATCTCGTCCGGCACGATGGCCGTATGCACGAGCTCGCAGACCGTCGCCTCGTCGCCCGCCGATGCGAGCCGCACCTCGAGCTCGGAGATGTCGGTATCGCTGGCCGGCTCGCCGTACACCCACGTCACCTTCAGGCGATTCGGCTTCTCGCAAGCGAGGATCTCGCCTTCGGCGTTGCCCTCCAGCCGGTACCGACCGCCGAGGCGGTAGTCCCCGCTGATCGGCACGAACCAACGGCCGATCCGCTCGGGGTTCGTCAGTGCGTCCCAGACGTCCTCGATTGGTGCGTCGTATTCGCGCCGGAGGCGGATCGCGCGGCCTTCGCCGGCCGCGATCTTGCCCGGACCAACCTCGCGCTGCACGGCATCGATCTCGCGGACGATGTCGATCATCAGACCCCTCCTTTCGGACTGTCGGTGACGGCGCCACGAAGCCGGCGCTCGTGCTTTCCTCGCGCGAGCTCGGTCGCGAGCGAGTCGGCGCGCTGGTTCCAGAAGCGGACGAAGTGGTTGAGCCAGTCGTCGAGCTCGCGGAAGGGAGCGGCGTCGACCGCGTACAGCCGACGGGCGCCCTCCGGCCGGACCGTCGTGAACCCGCTGTCGCGGAGGACCCTGAGGTGCTGCGACACAGCCGGTTGGGAGATCCCGAACTCAGCCTGGACGACGGCGGTGATCGCTCCCGCCGTGTCCTCGCCATCGGCGAGCAGCTCGAGGATCCGGCGACGGACGGGGTCTCCGAGGACATCGAAGGCGTGCATGGATCGCATAATACAAGGACCGACTTATATAAGTCAAGTCTGATATGTCGGTGCGGCCGTAATGTCCCGCACGAACACGGCGCTACGATCCGAACGCCTGTTGGCGCCATGCAGAGCTGACCGGGTGAGACGCAAACTCAGCGGTCTGCGGCGGTTCGACCTCGGTTCGGCCCAAGCAGCCCCCGGTCGTATGCGGTCGCAACCGCGGTCGCGCGGTCATTGACGCCGAGCTTCTCGTAGATGTGGAGAAAGCGGCGTCCCTCGAGGTGTCCCTACCGACCGACAGCAGTGTGCTCAGGGTCAGTGTCGACGCCAAGGCGGGCTCAGTGGACCTTCGCGTGCCAGTGACCGTGGCCGCCCTGCGCGTCGTGCGCCCGCTCGACGCCGCAACTAGGAGATCTTGCGTCGGTAGGTGCGCATGGCGAATACGTACGCAACGACGAGGATCCCGACACACCAGGCGAGGGCGATCCAGATGTCGGTGCCGACCGTCTGCTGTGCGAACAGGTCGCGGATCGCGTTGACGATCGACGTCACCGGCTGGTTCTCGGCGAACGCGCGCACGGGGCCGGGCATCGTCTCCGTGGGCACGAATGCTGAGCTGATGAACGGCAGGAGGATCAGCGGATAGGAGAACGCACTGGCACCGTCCACGGACGTCGCGGTCAAACCAGGGATGACGGCTAGCCAGGTCAAGGCCAGGGTGAACAGGATCATGATGCCGGCGACCGCGAGCCATGCCTCCAAGCCCGCCGGCGAGCGGAAGCCCATGAGTACGGCGACGATCACGACGACGACGAGCGAGACGAGATTGGCGACCAGCGAGGTCAACACGTGTGCCCACAGCACGGACGACCGCGCGATCGGCATGGACTGGAGGCGCTCGAAGATGCCGCTCTGCATGTCTCCGAAGAGCCGGAATGCGGTGTAGGAGATGCCCGAAGCAATCGTGATCAGCAGAATCCCGGGCAGCAGGTAGGTTACGTACGAATCGGTCCCGGAGTTGATCGCGCCACCGAACACGTAGACGAACAGCAGCATGAAGGCGATCGGCATGATCGCGGTCGTGATGATGGTGTCCAAGCTGCGGGTGATATGGCGCAGTGATCGTCCGGTCAGGACGGCGGTGTCGCCGAAAAAGTGGTTGGGCATGGTGGTTCCTTACCTTCCCTTGGGGCTGTCGCTGACGATGCCGGTGGTGCCGCCAAGGCCGCGATCACCGATGATGGCGAGGAAGACCTCCTCGAGGGTCGGTTGCTTCTCGACGTATTCGACCTTGGCAGGCGGGAGAAGCTGCTTGAGCTCGGCGAGGGTGCCGTTCGCGATGATCCGACCCTGGTGGAGGATCGCGATCCGATCGGCGAGCTGTTCTGCCTCGTCGAGGTACTGAGTCGTGAGCAGGACTGTCGTGCCCTGCCCGGCGAGGACCTTCACCGCCTGCCAGACCTCGATTCGTCCCTCGGGATCGAGCCCATTCGTCGGCTCGTCGAGAAAGATGACCGGCGGATTGCCAATGAGACTCATCGCAATGTCGAGCCGGCGGCGCATGCCACCGGAATACGTAGACACCCTCCGCGGAGCCGCCTCGGTCAGCGCAAACCGCTCGAGCAGGTCATCCGCGATCCTTCCGGGGTCCTTGAGATGCCGCAGCCGGGCGACCAGCACGAGGTTCTCCCGCCCACTGAGGATCTCGTCTACGGCAGCGAATTGTCCGGTGAGACTGAACGACTCGCGGACGTTCGCGGCCTGCGTGGCGACATCGAAGCCATTGACGACGGCGGTCCCCGCGTCCGCCCGGAGCAACGTGGACAGGATCCTTATGACCGTGGTCTTGCCCGCCCCGTTCGAGCCGAGCAGGGCGAAGATGCTGCCCTGCGCCACGTCGAAGCTGACGCCGCGCAGCACGTGCAGCTCCTTGTAGGACTTCTCCAGGCCCTCCACGTGGACGGCAGGCCCTTGGACCGACGTGATTGCCATCTACCTCTACCTCTCGTGTTATCGCCGTATGCATGCGGCGTAGACTGACTGGCGCCAGCGTAGGTATGCGGCGTATACTTGTCAAGTAATGGATCAGCGAGAGGTGAGCGAGCACGCAGGACAGGCCCGCGAACGGCCCGGCCTAAGCCGTGAGGCTGTCGTGGACCGCGCCCTCAAGATCGGCACCGCCGAAGGCCTCGAGGCGGTCAGCTTGCGACGTCTCGCGCGGGAGTTCGGGGTCACGTCGATGGCCCTATACCGCCACGTTCGCGATAAGCAGGACCTCCTCAACGCCATGACGGAGGTCGTCCTTGAGGGCATGGACGCACCAGTCGGCGTTCTACCCGGGATGACTTGGACCGAGCGGATCCGCCTGGAGATCGAAAACTACAAGCAGCAGATCGACGCCCGTCCGCTTGCCCTTCCCCTCAGCATCGCGTACAACGCCGAAGGGCCCCCATCCTTCTGGAGGGTGCTCGAGCGTCTATTGGCGATCCTGCTCGATGCGGGGTTTGACCGGCGCGAGGCGATCATCCTGATCCGCATGATCTCGAACCTCCTCGCCGGTTACCTGCTGCTCCTCCAGCAGGGTGCGCCCTCAGAGAGCCAGTTCGCCCAACTCGACGCACACCAGCTCGATCTGCTGAGACGGGGCTTCGCGCTCAGCCAGCTGAGCCTGCCTCGCGACGAGTTCCCGAACCTGGTCGAAAGCGCGGAGGACACGGCCGAGGTCTGGCTGACCGACCCGAACCACTGGTGGGGGAACACGGTCGACCTGATCACGTTTGGCCTGGAGCGGATGCTCGAGCGCAGCCGCGAGGGAGCGCGGAAGACTCCGTAGATAACGTGACGGCTCTCGTCGGCCGACCAGATCATCGGGTCGTCGAGCATCGAACACGATCCTATTCGGCCCGGGGCGACTCGCCTTGGGCTGCGGCGTCGCTTCTTCGGCCGGGAACCAGCTTGGCACGAGTCGGTGACGATCTAAGCGCGGCGACAGCTGCCACGTATCGCTTCTCGAGCTCGGTGACGTCGGCCTCACTCATCAGCAAAGACCGCCCCATCTGACGAACGGACTCGACCTCGTCACGGACGAGTGCCCGGTCAGTATCGACCCTGATGTGCGGTCCAAACGCCACGACCGCCTCGAGGAGCCTGTTCAGGACGACCGGGCTCGTCCCGCCGTAGTGGCGGATCCGGCTGAAGATCGTGTGCGTCACTCCGCCGAACGTCGAGACGTCAGCGACGACCTGCAGTCGGCCGGCGTCGTCGTAGCGGTAGCGTGAAGGCCACTCCAATGCCGCGAGACGAGCCATGGCCGCCCCGAGCCAATCGATCGCCGCCATCGCGGTGAACGGGTCGTTGATCGCAGGGGACAGCGCCCGCAGCGCAACTTCGACGAGCTGGCGGACCGAGAACTCGATGTCATCCTCGGCGGTCGGGGTCGCATGGCGACGTTGAGCCAGGCGGTCTTCAGGGGCTTGCGAACCAGCACACGGTGGTGCATACTGAACCGTATGGTTCAGTATACGAGCGGCCGACTCGATGCCTCGTTTGCCGCGCTCTCGGACGCCACCCGACGCGGTGTTCTGGAGCAGCTCGGGCGTGCAGACGCTTCGATCACGGACCTTGCCGACAAGTTCCACATGACCCTAACGGGCATGAAGAAGCACGTCGGCGTCTTGGAGCAGGCGGGGCTCGTCACCACGGAGAAGGTCGGGCGCGTGCGGACCTGCAAGCTCGGCCTGCGCCGACTGGATGAAGAGGCGGCATGGATCGAGAGGTACCGCCAGCTCTGGGATGCACGGTTCGACGAGCTGGACAAGGTTGTCGAGGAACTAAAACGGAAGGAGAAGGTTGATGGACGCAAGAAGAGAGAGTGAGCCTACGCCCATGAAGAACCGCACGACGGTGGAGCGGAAGTCCGAGCGTGAGCTGGTTGTCACCCGAACCTTCAACGGCCCGGCCCGCATCGTGTTCGAGGCGTGGACCAAGCCCGAGCTGTTCAGGCGGTGGTGGGCGCCGAAGTCGATGGGCATGTCCCTGCTTTCCTGTGAGATGGATGTTCGTGTCGGGGGCAAGTACCGTCTCGAGTTCGAACCCGATGCTATGGCGTTCTTCGGCACGTACCTCGAAGTGACACCGCACTCGCGCCTCGTGTGGACCAATGAGGAAGGTGGTGAGGGTGGTCCTGTCACCACGGTGACATTCGAGGAAAAGGGTGGCAAGACGCTGCTGGTCATGCACGAGCTCTATTCCTCGAAGGAAGCTCTCGACGCTGCCGGCACCGGGGCGGCGGATGCGATGGTCGAGACGTTCGCGCAACTGGACGAGCTTCTCCTCACCCTGGGCGCGAGCGTGGGACAGTCATGAAGTCGTCGAGGATGCGTGCCAAGACCGACAACGCCAAGACCGCCACGAAACTGCTGGTCGCCCTGACGGAGATCAAGCCGGAACCGCCGGTGACGCCGGTCGGGATGGGCAAGTCCACACGCGGCGTCGAGCTGGCATCCGTGGACGATCTCGACCAACGCCAGGCGGCGTCATGGATGAAGCAGGCCGCCGCCATGCCCTTCATCGGGGGAGAAGGTCCGGGATCGGATGGCCGGCGTCACTGACGAGGGTTCAGGGCAGCAGCGTCGCTCCTAGACGCTGAAGCCCCTCGCGCGTTCAGCAGATAACTGCGCCGGTTTGTACATGCCCGCCACTCGGGGTAGCACTGCGCATAGCGCCCGGAAACTTACGAAACAGCTGCTCTACCGCTGAGCTATGTCGGCGCCGACCAAGAATAGCCGCATGCTCAAGGACATCAGCTCTTCTACGTCGTTCAAACACGCTCGACATGGTGCTCAGACCCTGGCACAACGCTCGAACAGCTGATAACTGTAAGGATGCGACGTCGAGCTTCTCGCGGATGTCAGAACGCTCGTTCGATACTTGGCGCCGTTTCGCGCTCGACGACTCGCGCTCCTAGCCCCGCGGTGCACGTCCGACTCCTGTCGGGCGCGCTCGACTCCCTATTCGATTGTGCGACCTTGGCGCTGGCGGGCCGTACCCTGCGCATGTGGGGGCAGTCGCCGCGGAGCCGACCAGGCCCGGCAACCTCGAGTTCTACTGCAGCTACCCCGGCCACCGGGCCGTCGGAATGGCCGGGACCCTCATCGTCGACCGGAAGGGTGGCGACGAAGAGCCAGACTTCATTCATTCATGTCGCGGTCACGCGCAGGTAGGTGAGCACGGCGAGGACCCGGCGGTGGTCCTCATGCGCGGGTTCGAGGCTGAGCTTCCCGAAGACCTGGCTGACGTGACCCTCGACCGTCTTGAGCTCGAGCCCGAGGCGCTGCGCGATGCCCTGATTGGAACGACCCTCGGCCATCAGCGCGAGGATCTCCCGCTCGCGGGGCGTCAGCTCGTCGAGCGCCGAGTGGCGCCGGGGGCGACCCAGCAGCCGGGCGACGACCTCGGGATCGATGACTGATCCGCCGGCGACGACGCGGCGGACGGCATCGGCGAGATCCTCGAGACGGCTCACGTGATCCTTGAGGACATAGCCGACCCCGGCGGGGTCGTCGCGGAGCAGCTCCAGCGCGTAGCGCGTCTCGATGTATTGCGAGAGCACGAGGATGGCGATGCCGGGATGTCGACGGCGGATGACATGCGCGGCCTCGAGGCCCTCCGTCGTGTGGGTCGGCGGCATCCGGACGTCGACGATGACTACGTCGGGCGACTCGCGCTCGACCGCCGCGAGGAGACCATTGACGTCGCCCGCTCGCCCGACTACCTCGAACCCAGCCGCGACCAAGCCGGCGGCGAGGGCCTCGCGCAGAAGGGCGGCATCGTCTGCAAGGACGACCCGCGTACCTGGACGCGCGTGATCTGTCACGGAAGCGGAAACGCCGCCCGCACGCGCGTGCCCTCACCGACCCGCCGACGCGACGTCCAGCGTTCCGCCGGCTGCCTCAACGCGGTCCACCAGCCCACGGAGGCCGGTTCCGCTTCGAGGGTCTGCACCGCCGTGGCCGTCGTCGGCAACGGTGACGAGGAGGCGGCCGTCCTCGACCCGACCGTCGATCCGGACTTCGCTCGCACCGGCGTAGCGGTTGGCATTCGTGAGCGCCTCGGCGACGACGTAGTACGCCGCGGCCTCGACCGAAGGCGCGAAGCGCCGGTCGGGGACGGTCACAATGACCGGGATCGGCGTCCGCTCGGCAAGGCTCTCGATCGCGGCCGCGAGCCCAGCCTCGGTCAGGATCGGCGGCATCAGGCCGCGCGCCAGCTGCCGGACCTCGGAGATCGCATGACGCAGCTCGGCCTGGGTCTCATCGATCAGCGCCGCCGACCCCGGCGCCGTCTTGCGTGCCTGTTCGAGCCGCATCGTCAGCGCGACGAGTCGCTGCTGGGCCCCGTCGTGGAGGTCCCGCTCGACCCGTCGTCGCTCCTCGTCCGCGGCCTGGGCGAGGCGGGCCCGCGATGCCCTGACCTCCTCGAGCTGGGCGCGCACCTCGGCTGCCAGGCGGGCGTTTTCGAGCGCCAGCCCCGCGGCCGAGCCCACGGCTTCGACCAGCCCCGAATCCTCAGCATCGATCGCCGGGTCGTGGACCAGGACTGCAAGGAGCCTCCCGCCACGTTCGACCCGCGCGATCGCGCATTCGCGCCGGCGGCAGGCTGGCGGAAGGGCTGCCCGCTCGGATCCATGAGCCCGCTCCCGTCTGGCGCGGGGAAGGCGAGCTCGAGGGTCGGGTCCCGAACCGCCCGCGCGAGCGCCTCGCGGAGGCCGGCCGGAGGTACGCCGTGGCCCAGCTCGACGAGCAGGCTCGCCGCCCGGGCGCGCTCGAGTCGCACTTGGACGAGACCCACGAGCAGTCCAGCCGGTATGAGGCCGCCGACTGCGATCTTGAAGCCGTGATCAGCCACCCAGCCGATGTCCAGCCGGTAGGCGATGGCCAAAGTGCTGATCACCGCGATCACGGCGTTCACCGGGATTGCAAGGATCGCCGGGAGGAAGGCCCGCCGTGCCGCAGGCGAGGCCGCCCTCCAGTGCTGCCAGAGTGCGATCGCGATCGGGATAGCGAGGATCAAGATTGCCGAGTTGAGCGTCGTGAGCACCACCTGATGGAGCGCCTCGTCCGGCCAGACGGCGAAGACATTCCGACCGCAGAACGGATCGCAGTTGTAGACGGCCGGCGACGTCATGGCCCTCAGCAGCCACCCGCCAATGAAGAGCAGATAGAGCAGGGCGACCACCCAGCGGTCGATGCGGCCCTCGAGGCGTCCGTTCGGGAACGCGATGAGCATGTGAATAGCGAAGGGGACGCCGAGCCCCCAGAACGTGTCACCGATCGAATAGGTGAGCGGCGTGGCGGTGTAGCCGATGGCCCAGACCCAGCTGGCCGGAACCATCGCGAACAGCACCAACCACAGTCGCCGTGATCGACCCTTGGCGCGGAACCACAGAGCGGCCGCCAGCCACAGGAGACTCGCGATCGCTACCCCGGCGATCTCGAGCGCGGCCACGGGGTCTGGGTCGGGCAAGGGCGAGTGCCAGGGCAGCCATACTCCGGCCGCGATGATGGCGAGCCCGGCGACGGCAAGGCACATGGTCAGAACGCCAGCCACGGGCCTGGGTGCCGAACCCGCCAGGGTGGTCGCTGCCGAGTCCGTCATCGCGGCCGGACGTGCCGCGGGCAACGCATGCCGGCATCCTCCCACGGGTGTCCACGCATGACCACCGGGTACGCCCTGTTCGGCTGACCGGGTGAGCCCTCGGATCTTGGGCGAACCCAACGAGAGGTCGCCCCCGCGATCATTCGGGCCCGCCGGCTTACCGTCGCTGTGACGACCTGACACAAACCGACGAAAGGGTCTTCCGATGAACGAGATCCGTCGTGGCCAGACGACCGCGGGCACCGGGACGCGGATCGTTGCGATCCTGTCGCTGCTCGGCGGCATCGGCTTCCTGGGTGCGATCGTTGCCTTATTCGGCGCCCTCCTCAGCAACCCGATGATGACCTGGGACAGTCTCCAGTCCGATCCGGTCCTGGGCGTCGTCATGCTCGTCGGCGGCGCGGGTGGCGTGTTCGTCCTGTGCGCCGCGCTGGCTGGGCTCGTCTCTGATCCGCGAAAAGACCGATCCAGGTGTGGCGAGCGTGGCCGCCCTGGGGGCGCTGGGCGGAGGCATCGGTGCCCTCTGGCCAGTCGTTGCGCTGTTTGTACTGCCCCCTGCGTCGGCGATCGTCGCGATCTATCTGGCGCGCGTCGACCGCCTCCCGAAATCGATCGCCATGCTCCACGCCGGAGCCGCTCTGAGCTCCATCGTGGTGGGCGCGCTCTGGAGCCCAGAACGCCTCCCTGGGGCTGGGCGATCTCATCGTCCTGCTCTACCCAATCACCTGGATTGCGATTGGCCTCGCGCTCCTCCGTGGCCTGCCATCCAGCGAGTCGCCGGCGTCCTACCCGGTTCCAGTCTTGGGCCCATAGCGTCCGGCGTTGTCCTGTTCGCCTACTTGCTGTCCTGGGTCGCGATCGGAGTGTCCCTGATCCGCGGCGTGCCGCAGGCCCACGCGACGAGCGCCTGACCGACCCTGCGTCGCTGCGGCGTTCTTGCGCTGGCCAGGGACGCGTGACTCAGGTGGGGAGGATCGACATGACTGCCATCACTGAACCAGCCACCACGGTCACCCAGGTCGAACGTCTGCAGCTCGAGCGCACCTTTGCAATGAGCGTGGTGGGTGCCGGCTGCTGGGTGATGGTCGCCGGCGTGGCGTACTTCCTGGTGTACCTGATCCGCGTGTACGCGCCGGCCTCCGGGGCCGTGCGAATGGTGCCGAACCTGACCCCCATCTTCATATCCGTGGCGGCGATCTTCGGCGTGATCGGGACGCTTTCGTTGGTCTGGACCGGGGCGCGACGCCGCGCCTGGTTCTGGTTGATCCCCGTCGTCCTTGCCGTGCTGTTCGAGGCCTTCAATGCTCAGGACATCCCATACGATCTCGCCCGCCCCGCCAACACGGCCGCGTTCCTCATCACGGTCGTCGTCCTGACAGGAGCGATCGCGATCATGGCCGGAGGCATCGTCGCGTTCCTCGAGGTCCGAGGTGGCAAGTCGATCTGGACGCGCTACGGTCGCGCCGGCGCGCTGTCCCTGGTCGGCATCGGGATCGCGCTCGGTGCGGTAGCGACAGCGCTCCTCGTCGGCCTGGTGCCGGCTGGCGGGCCGGGTGGTACGAAGACGCCGACCACGACCGGGGTCATCACCATCGAGGACCTCAGGTTCGTCGGCAGCCCCCAGATGAAGGACGGCGAAGTCCTCGGGCTCATCATCACGAACCCGGAGGATGTCCCTCATTCATTCGACATCGATAGCCTCGACATCCACGTGCAGGTGACGCCGAAGTCGACGACGGCCGTCGCGATCCAGCCGAGCGGACCCGGCCAGCTCGTGTTCTATTGCAGCGTCCACGGTCACCGAGCTCCCGGCATGGCCGGGACGATCACGATCGAGTAGATCGGCGTGGGCCGATACTCGATCGACGCGACGGTCTTGGGAGACGGACTCAGGTCTGCCAAGGTCGATTTGGGTACTGGCTGGCCGGCAGCGTCGATCCTGCACGGGCATCCCCTCGAGACGAATAGCTGATAAAAGTGCCCGGTTGTATCGGGCTTCCACTCGGGGTAGCAATGCGCATGGCGCGGGAGATTTACGAAACAGCTGCTCTACCGCTGAGCTATGTCGGCGCCGATCAGGTATAGCCGATGCTCAGGACCATCAGCCGTCGCGTTCGTGGGTGCGCACTGGACATGGTCCATAAATCCTGGTGCGACGCTCGAATAGCTGATAACTGTAGTGACGCGACGTTTGACCAACTCGCGGATGATAGAACGCTCGTTCGATTACTCCGGAGTAGCTGGTCCCGATGCCTGCTTGGCGAGCCGAGCGTGAGCCTTGCCAGCGCTCGTTCCGTCGACTTCCGCATTTCGCTTGTGACAAGTGGCGCGAGCAGGCGGCGCCAACCTCGCCCGACGACGTCCGCACCCATGACCACGCGGCTGCCCTGGCCGGCTGGCGAGATGTCGAACGACACCGTGGTATCGACGCCGAACACCGAACCGGTCACCACGTGGCGCGTTCGGTGGCTCGTGGGTTAGCACCGTGAAGTGAGGGTGAACTCGCGGTTGTTCCGACGCCGGTGTTGTTCCAGCCGTGCGCCCTCTGCAACAGGCCCGCTGCCCACGACCTGGGCGGACAGGACGTGGTCGTTCCATTCCGACAATCGCGATTGATCCGTAACGTACGCAAACGTCGTCTCGGGCGACGTCGCGACCACCGTTTCTGCGGATAACCGCCCCATGTGGCTCCCTCGGCGACCTCGGTCCATCTCGCGGTACCAGTCCATCCTAACCCGATCTAGACCCCGCCTCACCGTTGGTTCGAGCCCGTCGATGGCCCGACTAGACAAGCGCGGCCGGATGGTCGCCTGGATCAAGGCTGGCGGTCTCACGAGTGCTCGTCGATGAACGCCATGATGATCTTTCGCGTCTGCTCGACGACCTGCGGGTCGGCGATGGCGACCAGCGCCGAGCTGTGCTGCGCAGAGTTGACGAGCTCGATCTGCTTCGGCTCGGGCGCCGCCTCGAACATCGACTCTGCGTCGTCGGCGAAACGGACGATCTCCACGCCTGGCCGCAGCGGCGCTGTGCCCGGGCCCTGTCTGTCACGCGTCCCGGCGATGAAGAGCTTCGGTGCCCTGATCCGCTGAATGCGCTCGGGCGTCACGTCGTTCGCCGGCGTCTCGCCCTCGTAGTAGCGGGACGGCCACTGCGGCGTCGCCAGCGACACGATGCCCGCGATGTCGAGGTCCGCCTCGTCCGCCGCTCGGAA
Source organism: uncultured Chloroflexia bacterium (assembly GCA_963720315.1). Classification (GTDB taxonomy): domain Bacteria; phylum Chloroflexota; class Limnocylindria; order Limnocylindrales; family CSP1-4; genus CF-46. The sequence goes on along the minus strand of CAVRFC010000005.1, from coordinate 28,190 downwards.
CACCGCCAGCCCGCCCATGCTCGCGCCGATGAGGATGATCTCTTCGCTGCCACGCGACCGCAGGTACTCCGCCGCGGCTGCCACGTCGCGCCAGTTCTCCCCGAGCTGGAGCGGTCCTTCGGAGCAGCCGCCGCTGTCGCAGAACCCGCGGAAGTCGAACGTCAGCACGCCGTACCCCTGATCCCGCAGATACGCGGGGAACCGGAACCAGTCGTCCTGCCCGGTCTCCACACTGAAGCCGTGCGCGAGGACGACGCCTACGGGGCCGGTTGACCAGAGTCGCCCTCTGAGGCGCCGGCCGTCGTCGGCAGTGAGCTCGACCTCCTCGTCAGCCGTCGGCGCGGGCGATCGAAATCGACGATGGCGACGGACGGGCCGGGGCCGACGTCGCGATCGGCGACGGCGTGTCTCCGCTTGTCGCGCCCGTCGGGGGGACGCCGGCCCCCGACGGCTGACTCGTGGGCGCGCAGGCGCCGACGGCCGCCACGAGGGCGGCGACAGCGAGCGTGACCACCGCGCCAGCGCTCCGACGTCCCGACGGCGTCATGCCAGTAGGCTAGGCCCGTCGACAACCTTGGGCAAAACTCATGCGCTGGCCACCTCCCGGGCGCCAGCACGACGGGTGCCAGCCGCAGGTCGCCGAGCCAGCCGGCGCGCGTCCCCAACCTCGCATGAGACCCGCAGGTGGGGCTCGTGGGCGTCGGCTCCAGGGACGGGGCACGCGGTCTGGGCACTGGTGACCCGTAGATCCGCTGCGCTTGGCGCTGCTTGGCGAGTTGCGCAGGCCCGTACGGGACGCGCCCAATATCAAAGGGACAAGCCCGGTGGACTGGCTCCTGATGCTGCTCCGGTTCGTGCGCATCGGCCGCGCGATGTTCTATGTCGGCGCCGATCAGGAATAGCCGACGCTCAAGATGCCCACCCATTCGTCCTCATGCAAGCGCGCCCGATGATGGGCCTCGCCGCCCCGACTCAATCGGGATGAGGACCGCCCTCGCCGAGGTCTTCCGCGGTGAGGACGCTGTTGGCCCAATGGTCGTGCATCCAGGCCAGGTGCTCCCAGCGCGAGTCGACGATGCGCAGGGTGTCCCAGGCCGGCATCTCCTGCTGTTTGATGATCGTCATCTTGGCCGGGTCGACCTCGTAGACATGGTCGAAACGCATGACCACGTCAGCGGTCACGCGTCGCGCCTCGGGAGGCTTCTGCCTGCTTAGGAGGAACCCGATCATCGGAACACCTTCTCGGTCAGCCCGTAGGCTCGGTCAAGCTCGTACTTGCCGGGGTTCATGATGTTGTTCGGATCGAGCGCGGCTTTGATCTTCATCATCACGTCGAACCCGCCGCCCAGCTCGACCGGGATGAGCTCGGCGTCCCCCTCGCGGGTTGCCCCATGGCAGGCGGTGATCGAGCCGCCATGGTCTAGCGCGACCTGCGCGATCTCGCGCTTGCAGGCAACCCAGTCGGGCCAGTTCTCGTCCGACAGCTTCTGCTCCCAGATCCCGATGTCGATCTCGGTCAGATAGTCGCCCCACGGCTTGTACGCGCCATTCGTGTAGGCGAACATTCCCCAGTCGTCGAGGATGCCGGTCTTGTCGATGTACCGCTCGGCGATGGCGTGCCATTTCTCCATCACCGCGGGAAGCTGCGAGTAGTTGATCGAGGCGTCCTCGCAGTGCCAGCTCATCGGCACCACCTCGCCGGTCTTGAGTCGTCCGTGGAGCGGCGTGGCGTAGCGATCGTGGCGCGAGGCCCAGTCGCCAGAGCTGATCTCGTCGCCCAGGTACGTGCCGCCGGACTTGCGACCGATGCCCATCAGCCGGCGCGCCGCCGGCTCGACCTCGTCCCGGGTGCCGTACATGGCGGTCGCCACCACCGCCTTGACGTTGTCGGGCCGAGGGATATAGGCCTCGTCGTCGCGGCGCAGGTAGCGCAGCTTCCACTCGTCGAACAGGACGACGCCAGCCAGGGTCGCGAGGCCGGAGGTGGCGAGCGCTGCGGTCGACTCCCAGGCGGCCATGTACGACGGGTAGTGGAAGAACGCGGCGAACTCGACCTCAGGTCGCGGCACGAGCTCGAGGGTCGCCTCGGTCACGATCCCGAGCGTGCCCTGGTGACCCATGAACAGGTGCTTCAGCTGGAAGCCGGACGAGGACTTGCGGATCTTGCGGCCGCCGCCTTCGCCGACCTCGATGATCTCGCCGGTGGGCAGCACCATCTGGAAGCTGATGACGAGGTCGCGGGTGTGCCCGTATCGGCCGCCGATGAGCGACCAGCCACTGGTCCCGATCCGCCCGCCGACGAGCGAGCACGGGTAGCTGGCCGGGTCGTCGGGGTACATGACCCCGTGCTTCCGGAGCTCCTCGTTGAGCTTCAGCATGTTGATCCCAGGCCCCACCGTGACGGTGCGGTCGACGAGGTCGAGCTCCTTGATCTGGTTCATGAGCTTCACGTCGATCACGATGCCGCGCTTCAGCGGCAGCGCGCCGTCGTTCAGGCCGGTTCCGCCTGCGCGCGGGGTGATCGGGATCCGATGCCGGTTCGCGAGCTTCACGACCTCGCTCACCTGCTCCGCTGTGCGCGGCAGGACCGCGAGGTCGGGAACGTACTCGGCCCACCGGTGGACCGGGAACGGCGCCGGAACCCGAGTCCGGTTGTAGCGCGACGTCTTCGAGGTGAGAACGCCCTCCGGGCCGAGGATGGCGATCAGCTCATCGAGGACCGAGTCCGCGATGGCCGATACGGTCATGCGCGTCACCTCCCGCTGCGGCCCGGCCACCCCGTTGACGCCGCGTGCATCGAGGCCGGCCGACTCGGCGACGAGCTCCATCAGGTCTCGGACCTCGATGCCCACCTCGGCGCCCTGGGCCGAGAGTGGACGCTCCGACCACACGCAGGCGCTGACGAGCGTATCCACCTCAAGCTCGCGCGCCCGCGCCACGCGGCGCCGGCTGATCTCGGCGGTGATCTCCGGCTTCTCGATCGCGAGGCCCGCACCCGCGCCGGAGCAGTACGACCACTGCGTCACGTGGTCGACGTCCTTGAAGGTCAGTCCCGGGATGGCGCGCAGGATCTCGCGTGGCGACGCGTGGATGCCCTTGCGCTTGTTCAGCCGGCACGGGTCGTGGTACGTGGCCACGCGCTCGATCGGCTTGGTCATGGTCAGCTTCCCGTCCCGGATCAGCTCGGCGACGAGCTCGGTGATGTGGACGATCTCGAACTCGTAGTCGGGCGCGAAGTAGTCCACGTAGTCCTCGGTGAAGCTGATGTAGTCGTGCGGATCGAGGGTGATGATTCGCCTCGCCCCGTACGACCGCCAGTCGGCGACGTTGTGCTCCGCCAGCTGGCGCGAGGCATCGAGGTAGCCCATCTCGGCCGCCGGCCCGCCGCAGCACCACTGCTCGCGCATCAGCCCGAATTCGACCCCGGCCATCTTCAGCAGTTGGGCCGTCGACCGGGAGACGCTCGTTCGGTAGAAGGCGGCTTCGCAGTCGACGAACAGGATCGTCCCACCGCCGATCGGAAGGTCCAAGCCCTGGGCCCAACGCGCCACGTTGTCCTGCGCGACGGGCACGTCGAGCACCGGTTCGCTCTTGGCGTCGAGGGTCGCCTCGACCCAGCGCTTCCAACCCTGCTGCTCGACGCCCAATTCGACAGCCAGCGCCCGCATCGCCTTGACCACGCGCACGGTCTGGGTGCGGTGGCGGTAGAAGTCGCCGGTGAACAGGGTGTTCGGGCAGCGCAGCTCGCAGGCGCCGCACTGGGTGCAGTGGACGTAGTCATCGGCCACGTCGGCGACCGACAGGTTCCCCTGCTCCATTGCCACGATGTTCGCGTGGAAGGCGGTCGGGGTGTGGTTCTCGTTGCGGGTCACCTGCATCACCGGGCAGACCTCGCGACAGAACTTGTGCCCCGAGCTGAAGCAGCCGTAGGCGGCGTCGCGCCACGACTCCACGAACTCGGCCTGGAGCTGGCCGTCCGACATCGGGTCGTATGACGAAGCAGTCATGAACGCGACACCTCCTGGAGTGCGGAGACGGGAGGCGAGGGACGGCGTCGTGGCTGGCAGGTTCAGGCCGTCAGCGGCAGCCTCTCTGCTCAGTACCGGCATCACGCGGTCGCGGATCAGGCGCAGCTGCTCGTGCGTGTCGATCGCGTTCGGGACGTCGATGCTGGTGAAGGCCTTCACGAGGTACGGGTCGACCACGGCCCCGATAATGTGGTTGACCCCGGTCGAGATGATGTCGCGCTCCAGGCGCTCAACGACCTCCTCCGGCGTCCCAGCAACAGAGAACATCTCGCCGAGTTCGGGCGTGGTCAGCTCGAGCGCCTTCGGGACGTCGCCGGCGCCGAACGCGTCGAGGATCGGCTTCAGGTCCGCGCCGCTGATGCCATGGCGGTTGAGCTGCTGCTCGGGCATGGCGGAGAGGTAGAACGCGGCCATGATGCGCGCCGTCTCCTTGGCGGCTTTCGAGTCTTCCATGACGGCCATGACGAGCCAGGCCCCGAGGTCGAGGTCCTGCCAGTTCCGGCCGGCCTTCTCGGCGCCCGCCCGCACGTGATCGACCATGTACTGGTAGGTCTCGCGCGAGGTGCCGATGGCCTGGTGGACGCCGTCGAAGAGCTCACCGGCGACCTCGAACGAGCGCGGGCCCCCCATGGCACCCATCTTGATCGGCAGCTTTTCCTGAACGGGCCTGGCCAGGGTCCACAGGCCGGTGTGCTTGAAGAACTCGCCCTGGTAGGTGACCGCCCCGGTGTCCAGCAGCGAGCGCATCACCTCGCGGGCCTCGATCACCCGGGAGAGCGGCTTCATGCCCTCGGTGTCGATGCCGTGCTGCGGCAGCATCGAGATGTTGCCGAAGCTGACCACGATCTCGGCCCGGCCATTGGTGAGCTGGTCGAGGGTGGCAGCCATCTGGGCCACATGTGCCGGGTCGCGCAGGATCACGTGGGTGACGTTCGGTCCCATCCGGATCCGGCTGGTCTTGTCCGCGGCGGCCGCGAACAACAGCCACATGTCCTTCCACCAGGTCTCATCGACCGAGTAGGCGGCATAGAAGCCGCACTCGTCCGCGGTGGCGATGATCTTGATCGACTCATCCAGCGGGTACGCCGGAACGTGACAGTAGCTGAACCTCACCATCGCCCTCTCCTCCTGGACCGACCCCAAACACGACGTGCGCTGACCGTGCAGGAAGATGATGCCACTGGGGTCAACGGCGTCTACCCTGTTCCTCCGGCCGGCCGGGGCTCCGACACGTCGAGCGAGATGCAACGTTCGGACTCTCAGTCCATCGGCTTTAGTGCAGCCCCCATCGTGCGCGCGTGCTCCATGGCGAGCGTCCTCCAAGATGCTTCCGGCCATCCACAGACCGATGGGAACGTTCACCCGCAGTGGCAGACCACCTCGCCGTTCGGGAGGACGACCAGCAGTTCCACGATCCCTGAGAACTCATGGCCGATTTGGAACGCGCCGATCGGGAACGCGAAACCCGGCTGCGGGTGGATTCCTCCGTCGTCGAACGGCGCCACGATAGCGCGGGCATCGTCGGTCGAGACCTGGTAGAGGCATCGGGCGTCCTGTTCGTCCCAGTCCGGAGCGGGGTCCTCGAGGGCCTTTGAGCGGATCAGGTTCCTGGTCGGCTCGGGCAACAGATCCCAGAGGTCGGTCGGGGCGAGGCCTGTCGCTCCCGCCGGCAAGGCCTGCCCCAAGCAGACGGCGTACCGCGATGGGACGTACGCCCCGATCCGTCGATCCTCCCAGGCGCTCGCCGGGATCCAGGACGCCGGATCGGCGAGCAGCCCAGGCAGCTGGCTATCCGACCAATCGGCCTCGACGAGCCGCTCACCGTCCCGCACCGCCAAGCGGCCCCAGAGCGCGCCGGGGCGACCCCGCGGGCCCGGATAGGTGGTCGTGCCGAAAGGTTCGAGATCGTGCAGTCCGGCCGCCATCACCCTGGACCGCATCAGCTCGATGCCCTCGGGAGTGAGGTGCTGCTCGATGACGGCGGTCGTGGGTTCGCTCGCTCCGAACCGTCGCCTCCATCCTGCGCTCGAGCCCTCGAGGTTCGATTTCCAGATCAGTCGCCCGTCGGCGTACAGCCACATCCGGTGGAAGTCGAGGCCGAGCATGTTGACGCGCCCACCGAAGCTGAGGACGAGCTCGCCCTGCTCCGGCGTGCTTGGCGCCGCTCCCTCAGGAGGGAATCCGACGAACGGCTCGACGTAAGCCCGATCTGTGAGGATCTCGACGGGATCGCGACGGAACAGCTGCGCACCGGCCACGAGCGCACCGGTCGCGATCGTGACCAGCAACGCCAGGATGACGATCTTGAAGGCGAGCCCTCGACCGAGGACGAACGGGACCCAGACCGGAGACGTGCGCTGCGACCCGGCAGCGACCAGTCGGGTCATCGCCTTCGGATCCACGTCGATCGGGGCACGATTCGCATAGGCCTCGATCAGTGCGGAGACTCGCCGCTCGAGTGCGTCGCGCTCATTCATCGATCCATCTCCGGTTCGAGTGCGAGATCTTGGCGGAGGCGCTCAAGGAGTCGGGCGAGCCGGCTCCGAACGCCAGAGGCGGAGATGCCCATCTGCCGTGCGATCTCCGAGCTGTCGAGCCCTGCCGCATAGCGCAGTGCGAGGAGGCTTCGCTCCTCGGCCTTCAAGCCGCGCAGCGCGCGGTCGAGATCGACGACGTCGACTGCCTCATCTACGTAGCCGTCACTGGCGCGGGCAACATCCCCCGAGACATCGACGACGCGCTGCCGACGTCGCCGGCGCATGGCCTGGCGGGCTTCGTTCGCGGCGATGGCCACCAGCCACGAGCGGACCTGGGACGGGTCGCGGAGCGACTTCATGCGGCGCCAGGCGATCGCCCACGCAGACTGCACTGCGTCGAGCGTCGTCTCCGGGTCGCCGGAGATGACAAAGGCGACCCGCGCCATGGAGGCGTGATGCTCGGCCACAAGGCGAGCGAACGCGGCCTCGTCACCGGCGGCGGCCGATCGGACCGTCGCCTCGAGTGCGGCTACGTCGCCCATCGGGATGTCCGTCATGCTAGGTAGATGCCTGGCTGACCCAACGTGTCCCAGAGAAGTTCTACAGCGACCGCGCGCGACGCGCGAGGCTCGACACTCTCGCGTACCATCCCGCGCGGCTCGTTGAACCGAACGTGGAGCCCCGCCCATTCGCACGACGTCAAGGCATCTAGCCATCTCGGAAGCTCCTGGCGGGGTGATGAGGAGCCCACCTGTCGGCGCCACTTGACGACCGTGGCGTGCATGCCAGGCATCGACCCTACTGTCGGACGCGAACCATCCCGGACTCGTACGCGAGGACGACCGCCTGCACCCGGTCGCGAAGGTCGAGCTTGTCGAGGATGTGCGCGACGTGGGTCTTGGCCGTGTGCTCGGAGAGGACGAGCTCAGCGGCGATCTCCGCGTTCGAGAGACCGCGGGCGACCAGACGCAGCACCTCGAGCTCCCTTGGTGTCAGCTCGCCAAGCGCAGGCGGCGGCACCGGTGGCGCGACGCCGGCGAACCGCTCGATCAGCCGCCGGGTCACCGCCGGGGCGAAAAGCGATGCACCGACGGCGACGATCCTGATCCCGGACACCAGTTGGTCCTCCGGGGCGTCCTTGAGCAGGAAGCCGCTGGCGCCGGCTCGGAGCGCCTCGTACACGTACTCATCGAGATCGAAGGTCGTCAATACGAGCACACGCGGCGCGTCCTCGCTGCCATCGATGATCCGGCGGGTCGCCTCGATGCCGTCCACGTTCGGCATGCGGACGTCCATGAGCACGACGTCCGGATCGAGCTCGCGCGCCAGAGCGATCGCTTCCGCGCCGTCTGCGGCCTCGCCGACGACATCGATTCCGGGCTCGGTGCGAAGGATCATGCGAAAACCGCTGCGCACGAGCGTCTGGTCGTCCGCCAACAGGACGCGGATCGTCATGTTCGCGTCGAGCCCAGCGGCAGACGGACGCGCAGCGCATACCCACCTTCGGGCCGCCTGCCCGCCTGCAATTCGCCGCCGTAGACCGTTACCCGCTCGCGCATCCCGACCAGGCCGTACCCCGAGCCCGTGTCATCCCCGGCACCGGCGCCGTCGTCCGACACCTCAAGCTCGAAGTCGTCCGCTCGGTATCTGAGGACGACCCGGGCGTGCGCAGGGCCAGCGTGCCTGAGGGCGTTGGTGAGCGCCTCTTGCACGATACGGAAGGCGGAGAGGTCGACCCCTGGAGGCAGGTCTCGCGATTCACCCTCGACGACCACATCGACCGGTAGTCCGGCGGCTCGCACCTGCTCGACGAGCGTGTCGAGCTCCCTGAGGCTGGGCTGTGGCGCGAGCGGAAGCGTCTCGTCGCCACTCCGGAGCATGCCGACCAGGCGACGCATCTCGTCGAGCGCCTGCTGGCCCGTCCACTCGATGACCGCGAACGCGTCGCGGGCGTCGGCGGGGTCGGATTCGAGCACGCGCTTGCCGCCGCGCGCCTGGAGGACCATGACGCTGATCGAGTGCGCGACCACGTCGTGGAGCTCGCGCGCGATCCGTGCCCGCTCCTCCACGATCGCGGTCGCGGCCCTCCCCTTCTCCTGCTCGAGCTCCTGGTCGTTCAGGCGCCGTTGCCGGACCGCTCGACCCGCGGCCCACGGGGTACTCAGGAGCAGCGTGTAGAAGATGACGGTGTCCGCGCTGATGCCCGTGCCGTCCGACGCGAACGCCATGACATAGAGGCCGACGACCATCCCGCCGGCGATCATCGTTCGGCGGCCGCTCGTGTGCGCGGCAGCGCTGTAGACGGCGAGCAAAAAGAAGACGAACACGGCCGAGTTGGTGGGCTCAGCGAACATCGGCACCGCGAGCGCGACGACGGAGACGGCGAGGATCAAGCCGAGCAGCGGGAGTGGGTCACGGGACCGTCGCGCCGCCGCCGCCCCGAGGACGACCGCCAGGGCGGCAGATGCGACCCGATGCGATTCCGATGCTTCGGTCAGCGCGACCCCGACCAGAGCGAGTGCGGTGAGCGCGCGGCCAGCAGCTCGTCGCCGCGCCGTCGGATGAAGGTCACGAGCTCGTCCCGGCGCATCGACTACACGCTACGCCATGGGTGTTCCCGATTCCATCAGTCGTGAGAGCGACCCGCCGTCCCGAAATCTCGCTCTCGCGAGCGAGTCAGGTTCAGCAGCGAGGCCGACGACATGTCGGGGACCGGCTCATACCGTTAAGTCGAGCGCGACCAACCGCGCGAGCCTGGCAAAGGGAGGACTGCATGATGCGAAGACCGATCACCGCCGCATTCCTGGGCATCGTCGCCAGCCTGGCGATCGCGTCATCGGCGCTGGCCCACGAGTGCATCAACGCGAGCAAGAGCGACCAGGCCGCCGGCGCGCAGATCCTCGATCGGCCCGACCGGCGAGATCGTCTGGATCACCGAGGGCCTCGCCAATCGACTCGCCGAGGGCGTCGTCGACCCCAATCACGGGCGCAGGCTTCCACGGCCTGATCGCCTTCGATGCCGACGGCGACGGCAACGCCGACTACAGCACCTGGATCGACGTGGGGCCCGACGGCGAGGTCCCGCTGGTGGCGCAGCTCAGCGGACCGGCGTGCCGAGGCCTGACCAACCTCTTCATCTACTTCACGGAATGCGTGGCTAGCTAGGAACGGACCAGCTTCGGTGAGATCGCGGGACCGGGGGCCCGCGCTCGCCCTTCTTCGATCGGAAAAGGAAGGTTCTTCATGAGCCGTGCCAAGCCCGTATTGCTCATCACATCGGTAACGATCCTGGCCCTCGCGACGGTAGCCCCTGTGCTCGCCGAAAGTGGCGGAGGCGCCTCGTTCTGCAGCGAATCCGGGGTACCCGCCGGCTACGACGGCGACTTCGATCCCGCGCCGAACAACGTCGGCGAGTTCGTCGCCTGGGTCGCCCAGAACGTCGGGAATTCCGGCGCGAACAACCCCGGCAACGCCCAGGATCCCGCCCCGCCGTTCGTGCCGTTCGTCATCGGCTGCAACCCGGCAGCACCCTGAATTCCGAGACGGCCGTCCGCAGGCTGCGTCCCTAGTCTTGCGCCTCCGCCGATCCACGAAGATCCTGGTTCCGAGAAAGGTCAAGACAGCGGCGACGCGGCGATGCTGGGCGCCGTCCTCCGAGCTGAGCATCAGCTTGGCGAAGATCGCGTTGATGTGCTTCTCGACGCCCGACGGCGAGATGTAGAGCGAGTCCGAGATCGCCGCATTGGACTTGCCCTGGGCCATCTCGCTCAACACCTCCATCTCACGGGAGGTGAGCGTCTCGAGCAGGGACCGCGCGGGCTCCTGCCGACGCCCCAGCAGGCCCTCGACGACCTTCGGATCGATGACCGATCCCCCAGAAGCGACTTCGCGCAAGGCTCTCAGGAGCTCGTCCAATTCGCCCACCCGATCCTTGAGAAGGTAGGCGAGCCCGGTCGTGCCGTCGCGGAACAGTTCGAACGCGTACAGGGAGTTCACATACTGGGAGAGGACGACGATGCCCACGTCCGGATGCCTGGAGCGGATCTCGTGGGCGGCCTCGATCCCCTCCATCTGATGGGTCGGCGGCATGCGGATGTCGGTGATGACCGCATCCGGGTGAAGTCTCTCCACTGCGTCCAGCAACAACTCTGTGCTCTCGACGGCGGCGACGCACCTCCACCTCGCCGCTCGACTCGAGCAGGCGCCGTGTTCCCTCCCGGACCAGGTAGTGATCCTCGGCGATGACGACTTTCACGGCCCGCTCACCGGGAGAGAGGCCGTGACGCGAGTGCCCCTTCCGGGCGCGCTTGCGACGGTGACGGTTCCGCCGAGCGCACGGATGCGGTCGCGAAGACCCGCCAGTCCACCATTCGAGGTCGTGTCCGGATCGAAGCCTCGACCATCATCGGCCACCCCCAACAGGAGTCGGCCGTCGTCGTAGGTCAGCGAAATGGTCGTGCGGGTGGCGTCGGCATGCTTGAGGACGTTCGCGAGCGACTCGGTCACGAAGAAGTAGGCGGCACCTTCGATGTTGTCGCCGAATTGTCTTGCCCGCAGGCCCTCGGATGTCTTGAGCGTGACCTCCAGGGGCAGCCGCGCACACCGGTCCTCGACCGCCTCCAGGATCCCCCCGTCGGTCAGCACCGAGGGATGGATCCCCTGAGCGAGCTCTCTCAGCTCCGACAGGATCTGTTGAGCCTCGAGGCGCATTTCGTCGATCATGTCCGGACGCAAGGCACCCTGGGCGGCGGCCGATCTGGCCATCCCCAGCTTGGCGACCAGGGCTACCAGCTCCTGCTGGGCGCCGTCGTGGATGTTCCGTTCGATCCGGCGTCGCTCCGACTCGGCGGCGTTGACGATGCGACCCGCAAGTCGGGCGTTCCTGACCGCCAGGGCCAGCTGCCCGGCGAGGGTCCGGACCAGCTGGATGTCATCGTCGCCCAGTCGGCCCTCGGTCTTCGGACCGCAGACGATCTCACCGACCTGCTCGTCCCCGGCGCCAAGGGGCACCCGCAGGACAGACTCCCCAGTCACGATCGCCGCTTTCCGCCCGGGCGCCATCGTCCAGGTAGACCGTTACCCATGTGAGTCGGAGGGCTCTCTTGATGGTTTCGACCAATCGTGGGAGAAGCTCACTGGGTTCGGTGGCCTGCTCGATCGTCGCGCCGAAGTCGGTTACGGCTTCGTACCTGGTGGGGCGAGCACCGAACACGCTGCGGTCGGCAACGGCCTGGAGACGACTTCGGGCCGGCTGGAAGAGGATCGCGATGACGACGGTGAGCATCACCGCCACCTCGACGCTGAGTCCCAACTGCGCCCCCGCCGCCACCCCGACCGAGGCGGCCACGGCGATGTAGACGGCCAGGATCACCAGGGAGAGCGCGCCGTACACGACCGACCGGCGGATGACAATGTCCACGTCGATCCAATGCGGTTCCATGACCGCAACCACGACGGACGCCGGCAAGGCGATGAGGGACACCGTGGAGAGCACCGCCTGGGCAGGGCCGCTGTCCGGCGGCGGAATCACGCCGAGATCAGCCAGGACGAACGGGACCAAGCTGACCAGGACGACCACGACCCCGGCGAACAAGACCCACCGAATCTGCTTGCGCTCCCGGGTGGCGGCCGCGTGGTAACGCATGAAGAGCAGTGCGATCGCCCCCAGGAAGATGGCGTACCCCAGCGTGCTCAACGTCGCGAGCATCGGACCATACGGCTCCAGGACCTTGATGAAAAGCGGGCTGGTGACACCGGTGACGCCATGGAAGGATGACTCAGACGTCACAACTAGCTCGCTGGAGATCATGGCCAGGGTTGGAAGGACGACCACGATCCAAGCGGCCCGGAGGAAGCGTTGCTCCCGGGCATGCCGAGGCCGGCCATCGGGCAGGAGAACCACCAAAGTGGCTGCGAGGACCAGACCAACCATGATCGAGGTCTGGCTCAGCCAGATCGATGCCCACATCCATTCCTTGGCCCCGGACTCCCGGAATACGACGATGGTCGGGGCTTCGACGATGGAGGCCACCATTGGAAAGGCGATGCCGCATAGGAGCAGCAGCTCGCCGATCGGGTGGCCGGGCCGCTTGAGCACGAGGAATACGCCCCCGACGACCACGACGGGCGCAACGAGGGCGTAGATGACCCCCGTCACGTCGACCTGCCCGGCGACCACGTCCCTGGCGAAGAGAGCCAGGTAAACCGCCGAAACGAACCCCGCAAGGGACAGGAGCAGCCGACGCCTCACGCTTGGATACTGGCGGGAGCCGCCCAGCGAGTCCATAGCGTGAACCGGAGTTCGGCGGTGGCGGAATCCTGAAGCCAGCCTCACCCGCTGATTGAGGCTGGCTGGGTTTCAGCCGCGGCAGGTCATCTCTACGTTCGCGTTGACCGATCGACGAGATGCAGTTCGCACCGCTCCAGGCCATCAGGCCGGCGAAATGGTCGGACCGTTCGGGGTCGATTCGTGGAGGTGCATTGATGGGCGGTCTCAAACTCGCAGGCGGACTCTGGATCATCGCGGGCGTGAACAGCGCGGGCATGGCGTTCGGCGTATGGGAGGATGGACCGATCATGCTGGCGTTGGCGCTCGGAGGCGCGATCGTGGGACTGACGATCGGCGCCTTCCTGGTCGCCCGCCCAGGGGCGGACGTCGTGCGCTGGTCCAACGTCGCCGGTCTCGCGTGGCTGATCGCGTTTGGTGCGCTGACGGTGGTCGAGGTCGTCATGCAGATGGGGTACGCGCTGTCGGTCGCATTTCACACGGCGCTCGGTATGGCCGGTGCGCTCGTTGCCTACTGGCGTCGACCGGCGGTGGCGTCTGCCTGAGCCATCGTCCGCCGGACGACGCGCCCCTCCGGCGGTCATCCAGGAGATGCCGCCGGACTGCTCGCCGCGGAATTGATCCAGGATGGTCGGATCACCTCGCTTGATCCGGATAGCGTGAGCCGCGCCCGTTTATCCAAGCCGAGGGAATCTGTCGAGCGGATGGGTTTCTGGCTGGGCAATGCGGCTTGACAATCGCCCGCGCGGGTGCATTATTACGTCCTGCGATATATCGCCAATCGTAGGGGCGCACGGATGGAGATGACACGTATCCCAGAGCTCGGGCGGTTCGCCGAGCCGGCACTGCTGATCCTCGTGAGCCTCAGCGAGGGGCCCAAGCACGGGTACGCGATGATGGCCGACATCGAGGCGGGCACCGGCCGACCGATGGGCCCGGGAACGCTCTACGCTGCGCTTGCGCGGCTGGAGGCTCGGGGGCTCGTGGAGCCCCTGGCTCCGGTCGATCGGCGCCGGCCCTACCGGCTCACCGCGCTCGGCGTCACGGTCCTCCGCGAGCAGCTGACCGAGCTCTCTACGTTCGCGTCACTTGGCCTGCGACGCCTGGCTGAGGACCGAGGATGAGCCGCCTCGTGCGGCTCTATCCGGCTGCCTGGCGGGATCGCTACGGGGACGAGCTGGCAGCGCTCCTCCAGGATCGCCCGCCCGGCCCGTTCGACGTCGCCGATCTCCTGCTCGGCGCGATCGACGCCCACCTCCACCTGCGCGGCCTCGGCAACCGTTCGGATCATCGAAAGGGCATCCCAATGTCGCTGCGTCTCGCCGGATCGGCCGCCATCCTCGGCGGCGGGCTGTGGATGATCTTCTTTGTCATCGCCAGCTTCTCGTACACGGGGGCGGACGTTGACGTCGCCTGGTTCCCCGTCGTCCTGGGCGCCGGGCTGCTGACACTCGCCGCGCTGGCAGGCCTCTCGGCATTCGAGTTCCGCGACCATCCGCGATGGGTCTGGATCGCATTCGTCGTCCCGGCGATCGGGATCGGCCTTGTGCTCGTTGCCTTGGCGAGAACCCTGCTGACCGGAGATTGGACGTACCACGAAGGCAGCGTGGGCGCGGGGCTCCTCTACCTCGGGCTCCTGCTGGTGCTTGTCGGGTCGATCGTCTTCGCCGCTGTGTCGCGGGCCTCGCACGGCCTTCGGCGCCTCGGCACCATCGCGATCGCCGCCGGGACGGTGGTCACACTGCCGGCAATGGGCGGGGCGCTGCCGCCAATCGGGCTCGTCGTCGGCGGGCTCCTGTTCGGCGGCGGCTGGATCGCACTAGGCCTGGACGCCGTCCAGCGCGACCGAAACGCCGTTCGCGCGCGCCCTTCGGGTGCTTGACGTCCCACCACGAGAATCGACATGACCATCACACAGCGAGAGAACGCGGCCGTTCAGACCGATCGTCCGGCGCTCGGGCGCACATTGGCGATGACGCTCGTGAGTGGCGGGTGCGTTGCCTTGGTGGCTAGTCTGGTGCTCTTCGTCGTCGCATTAGCCTTGCCGATCGCCGGCGAACCCGGCTTTCCGGCGATCATGATCCCGATCTTCGTTGCCTTCATCGCGATCTTCCTGGTCGTCGGGATCCTGTCTGTCGTCTGGACGGGCTCCACCCGTCGAGCGTGGTTCTGGGTCGCGGCCACCATACCCGCCCTGCTGATCGTGCTTCTCAACGCGCGTCATCTCCCGTACGACCTCAGCCATCCCGCCGATGCGATCCCGTTCCTCGTGACGATCGGCGTGGTCTCGGGGGCGTTGGCGATCACGGTTGGCGGCGTCGCGGCGTTCCTCGAGGTGCGTCGCGGTCGCGCGATCTGGTCGCAGTCGGGGCACGCCGGCCGGGCAGTCTCCGTGGTCATGGGCGCCCTCGTGGGTGCAGCGGTGACGTCGCTCCTTGCCGGCGCGGTGGTTTCCTCCGGTGGGGCGGTAGCCGAGGCACCGACCACAACCGGGGTGTTGACCGCCGAGAACACCAAGTTCGTCGGAACCGGCCTCGAGATCGGGAGCGGCGGCGTCCTTGGGTTGTTCGTCATCAACATGGATGACTTCGGCCATTCCTTCGACGTCGACAGCCTGGGGATCCACGTGCAGTTGCCGGCCCATTCGACGACGGCCGTGGCAATCAAGCCAACTGTGTCTGGCAGCCTGCAGTTCTATTGCAACGTGACGGGCCACCAGGACGCCGGCATGGTCGGGACGATCAGCGTCGAGTAACTCAGCGTGGGCTAATGGGCGATCTCTGACGAGCCGTCGAGCCTCGGAATCATCGGCGGTGAGACCATCACGAGCCTCTGCTCCCTGCCGCCGCGACACGACCTGCACGTCCGGTCGTCATCGATGCGGTTGTTCAGGTTGAGCACCGAAACTCGCTGAGATCGAGGTATCGAGCCAGGGGCACTACGTCGCTGCAGGGTCCTGGGCGGCGAGGGCTGCGCCGAAGGTAAGGCCCGCGACCGCGGACTCTGCGTTGCAGCGAACGCCCTCGCCGAGCAGCTGTTGGCACAGCGTCTCGTACAGCCACGCCTTGTAGCGCTCGATCGACCAGCCGCATTCGACGGTCAGCGCTCGGAGGGTTTCCGGCCGCTGAAGGACGAACACGATGTCCGCAGCGCTATCGACGCTGAGCCCAGGTCGAAGACCTCCGTTCCGACCGACCGCTTCCATCTGCTCACGCATCCCTTGTCTTCGCGCACGGACCTTCCCCTCCCAGGCAGCGCTCACGTTCGGATCGGTCGCCGACGCCGCGGCGATCAGCGGCATGAGCGGTGCAATGCGAACGAAGATGTCGGTGCCATGCTCGCTGAGCAAGGCGAGCTGACGACTGGGATCGGTCGACGCCAGGACCTCGCGGTACCACCCGCGATCGCGGTGCGG
Source organism: uncultured Chloroflexia bacterium (assembly GCA_963720315.1). Lineage (GTDB taxonomy): Bacteria > Chloroflexota > Limnocylindria > Limnocylindrales > CSP1-4 > CF-46. The sequence goes on along the minus strand of CAVRFC010000005.1, from coordinate 11,984 downwards.
AGGTGCATCCGGGTCGTCCGCGCCCACCGCCAGCACCAACTGCATCAACAACTCACCCTTGGTGTGGAACGTGAAGTACACCGTCTGGACGGCGACGGCCGCCTGATCCGCAATCCCCGCCATCGTCGTCGCGGCGTATCCCTGCTCAGCGAACAGGCGGAGCGCTGCTTCGAGGATGCGGCGACGGGTCTCTGCCGGTTGGCGCCGGCGCTGTCCCACGACACGAGACTTGACAGACATTCCGACCATGTTACCGTAGCCAATACTAGTGGTCGCTCTAGTAGCGGCGGGGAGATGTGTCAGGTGGCAGCGCTCGAGAACACGGTTGAGCAAGCTGGAGGCTGAGCCTGATGACGATGCGGGCCGGAGAGGTCTACGAGCATCCCTACGAGCGCCTCGTCGTGCGAGTCGGGACGGCCGAATCGGACGGCCGCGAACTTGTTGCCGACCTGTACGTGCGCGCTGACGCGCCAGGCGTGCCGCGTCATATTCACCCCTCCGTGGCGGAAACGCTCACGGTTGTTCGCGGCAAAGTGAGCGCATGGTCTCCAGACGAAGGAGAACGGATCCTTGGACCCGGCGAGACCCTGCACGTCCCGCCGAACACCACGCACGGTTGGCGTCCGGTGGGCGATGAGGGTGTCCGCATGCTCATCGAGGCCCGCCCGGGGGCGAGGTTCGAGGAGATGTGGCGCCAATTCATGGGCCTCCTGCAGGACGGCAAGGCCGGACCGAAGGGACCGGGTTTCCTGCAGATCATGATGCTGGCCCACGAATTCTCGGACGTCATGGCGGTGGCCGGTCCGCCGCTGTTCCTGCAACACGCCCTCGCGGCGCTCGTCACGCCGATCGGACGGCTCCGAGGCTACAAGGGTCGATACGAGGAGTACCTGACGCGCGGACCTTCGGAGATCGTGGAGCCCGAGCCGCTGCCGGTCTCGCCGACTGCGCGGGATGCTCGCCGCGACGAGGAATAACCCGAGAAAAGCCCCGAGCAGCCAGGCCGGCAGGCTCCGAATCGCATAGCTGATACGTGTGCCCGTTTGTATCAGGTCCCTGACTCCGGGTAGGACTGGGCACACGGCGGGAGACTTACGAAACAGCTGCCCTACCGCAGAGGATCGAACTGACAGGATGCGGGACGGGGCCGCTGTTATCGTCCAACGATGACGATATCGTCGCTGGCGCGCGAGGTCGTGGCCGCCGTCTCCCTGGAACGGGCGACCGCCGACCTTGCGGCGCTCATCCGGGTGCCATCGGTCACAGGATCCGAAGAGCCGGTGGCGCAGCTCGTCGCCGAACTAGCCGCTGAGACCGGCGCCCGAGTCGAGCGCATCAATGTCGATCCGATCGAGGTCACCCGCGACCCGGACTGGCCCGGCTCGGAGATGCCGCGAACGAGCCTGCCGATCGTGATCGCCCGCGTCGGCCGCCCGGGCGGCCGGCGGCTGCTGCTCGTCGCTCACACGGATGTCGTCCCGGTTGGCGACCTGGCAACGTGGACCGTCCCTCCGTGGGACGGCCTCGTCCGCGACGGGAATCTCTATGGGCGTGGGGCATGCGACATGAAGGGCGGGCTCGCCTCGATCCTGGAGGCGCTGCGCGCGCTCGTCGGATCGGGCGCCGTGGATCGCCTCGACGGGGAGGTGGTCGCGGCATTCGTGCCGTCCGAGGAAGACGGCGGCCAGGGCATGCTCGCAGCCATTCGTGCCGGCTGCACGGCCGATCTTGCCGTGGTTACCGAACCGACCAGCCTCAATGTCGTCATCGCGCATGCCGGGGCGATCACATTCCGCCTCACCGTGCCCGGTCGCGCGGCGGCAGCCTCGAAACGCCGGGCGGGAGTCTCTGCGCTGGACAAGCTGTTCGTGTTGACCCAGGCACTCGAGACCGACGAAGCCCGGCGGAACGGTGCCGAAACGAATCCACTGATGACGGCGCTGGGCCTGCCCTACCCGACCGTCATCGGAAAGGTTGAAGGCGGCGAATGGGCCTCGATGGTCCTCGACCAGATCATCGTGGAAGGTCGCTACGGCGTCCGGCTCGGGCAGAGCTGGCGGGACGGCGAGGTGGACCTGCGAGATTGCATCGCTGCCGCTTGCGCCGCCGACGACTTCTTGCGAGATCACCCCGTGCCGGTCGAGATCACGGGCGGGCGATTCTCGTCGGCATCGGTGCCTGCCGATCACCCGCTGCCCGTCGGCCTCGGGGCCGTGGCATCGGACCTTCTTGGTCGGCCGCCCGAGCGCAGAAGAGCCAGAGCCCGGCAACGACGGCTCGGGTGCGGGCCAGCGGACGACCGGTCGAACGGCTCGACTTCATCCGATCCGTAACGCGCAGGCGCCTTTGTCGACCGGGATCGACCTCATGCCCGCCATTCCACCACCAATGCGTCGGGAGTTCGTTACGAAACTACGTCGCCAGGCGCGACGGCCGACCGCCCCCAACACCGCAGCGATCCCGGCTACCACCGCGAACGAACGGTCACGGAAACTGCACGTCCTCGACCAGCACCCGGACGTCCCACGGACCCATCACAAGCGGCGCTCCCTGAACGATTCTCTCGTCGCTGAGCGCGTCGGTTACTGATGTAGGGACAGTCAGCGACCGCGGATCCCAAGACCAATTGGCGACGACGTGCAGGCGTCGGCCGTCCCAAATCCGCGCTCCCGTGCTCGTGACCGACGCGCCCATCGATCGCCACGGGTCAGGCGGGAGGCTGGTCGACTCGATCCAGCCGGCCAGCGACCGAGAGAGGCCCGCGTCAGGCAGGGTCCCGACGTACGTGACGCGTCCCAGGCCGAATCGATTCGTCGTGATGGCGGGCCACCGCTTCAGGTGGGGATGGTCGTAGGTCGCGAGGACCGCGGCGCCCTCGGGAACCAGCCCGTCGGCCCAGCCCGTGGCCGCCCCCCCACCGAACGACGCACCGTCGGCGGCGCCACTGACGTTGACAGGCGCGGCGAGGTTCGTCGACTCGAGGTAGTGCGCCCCGACGGCTGTCCGGAGGGAACCCGGCATCACCGTGGGACGCAGCCGGCCCTCCTCGTCGGCGCACCCCGTGCGGAAGGTCACGACGAGGTGGCCGCCGCGCTCGGCGTAGTCGGCCAGCCGACGCAGCAGGTCGTCGCTCGCGACGTAGAGCGCAGGCACGACCAGGACCGGCCATCGGTCGACGAGCGCGCCGGCCTCGACTTCGAGGTGATCCGTCTGCACGACAGATGCCCCGATCCCGCGGTCGAACAGACCCCGGTAGAGGCTCGTGACGATCCGACCATACGCGCCGGGATCCGGAGTGCCCGTGCCGGGAACCACGAGCGGCGGCTGGAACTCGAGCAGCCAGCGGCTGTCCGGCGAGACGACGAGCCCGACGGGCGCATCAGGCTCCATGCCGGCGAGGAGGTCGCCGACCCGCTCGAACTCGCCGCCGAGCCGGGCGAGCTCGTCGTAGCAGCGGCCGGGCTCCAGGCTGTGGCCGAGGATCCCGCCCCAATGGGCCTCGTTGCCCTGGTGGATCGTGTGCCAGTGCCAGTACTCGATCATCCGGGCGCCACGGGCGACGAGCGCCCACGCCGCCTGGCGCCACTGGCCGTCGTAAGCCGGGATAGCTCGCCGAGTGCTCGCCGATCGATGACGCGACGGTCTCGGTGACGAAGAACGGCTCCTGCCGAATGCCGCGGGCGAGGTCTGCGTTCCAGAAGAGCGTCCACGTCCCGGCCGACCGCAGCCACCAGGGGCGTGCCTCGGGCGCCGGTTCGGTGATCTCCGGAAGGGCGAGGGAATCCTGCATCGGGTAGTAGATGTTCGCCGCCGTCACGTCGAGGGGGGCCAGCGTGCGGGCGTTGTCCACGGCCGGTCGATCCATCGCCAGGCACGTCATGACGAACTGGTCGGGCCGGGCCAGCTCGCGCACGATCGCGGCCTGCCACTCGATGAATTCGGCGGTCAGCAGCGCCTGATAGCGGCGCCAGGCGAGCGCGTAGGGCGGGTCGGTATTCCCGTCGGGCGTCCAGAGCTCCTCCCAACGCGCGATCCGGTGCGACCAGTACGTCAGACCCCAGCGATTGTTGAGGGTGGCGACGTCTCCGTACTGCTCCCGCAGATGGTCGACGAACCCGGCGAACACGCCCGGGTTGTGGAGCAGCTCCAGGCCGGGCTCGTTGTCGACCTGCCAGCCGATGACTGCGGGGTGGGCCGCGTACCGTTCGACGATCCGCCGGACCAGGCGTTCGACGAGGAACCGGAAGTCGGGATTGCTGAAGTCCGCGTTCTGACGACCCCCGTACGGGATCGGCGCACCGGTCGTGCGGTGGGCGGTCGTGTCCGGGTACTTCCGGCGGAGCCACGGCGGGACCGCGTAGGACGGGGTGCCGATGATGACGGAGATGCCCCGCTCGTGCGCGCCCGTGAGCACCGGCTCGAGCCAGTCGAGGTCGAAGACGCCGTCGTCCGGCTCCCAGGTCGACCAGACGGATTCGCCGACCCGGATGACCGAGAAATGAGCGGCCCGCATGAGGTCGAGGTCGACGGCCAGCCGGTCGTACGGCATGTACTCGGGGTAATACGCGGCCCCGAACAGGATCGTTGGCGGCAGTGTCGGCCCGCCTTCGCCCGTCATCTCTGTGCGCCGCGTCCGCGGCGACTCAGGGCTGGCCATAGTCGGCGAGGTAGCGCCGTCTGGCCCGAGCGATCTCGTCGCTCGAAAGCTCGATCGGGGTTCCGAGCTGGAGTGCATGGAACACGGTCCGCGCCGCGTCCTCGACCATGACCGCGGTCTTGACGGCGGCCTCGACACTCGGCCCGACGGCGAAGACCCCGTGATTGCGCAACAGGATCGCCGGCGAGCTCCCGATTCCGTCCACGACGGCCAGGCCGATCTCTTCCCAGCCGACCGGCGCGTAGCCCCCACACGGAATCGCGCCGCCGAACTCGTCGGCAATGGCCGTCAAGCACGGTGGGATCGGCCGACCGACGGCCGCGAAGGCCGTCGCGAACGTCGAATGCGTGTGAACGACGCCGTGGACCGCGGGCATCTCGCGATAGATGACGAGGTGGGAGAGCGTGTCCGACGACGGTCGCAACGTGCCTTCGACGACCGAGCCGACCTCGTCGAGCACGACGAGGTCGGCCGGGCTGAGCTCCTCGTACGCGACGCCGCTCGGCTTGATGACGATCCGGCGGCTCTCCGGGTCGCGCCCACTCGCGTTTCCACTCGTCCCGGCCACGAGGCCGTTCCGAGGCAGCTCGAGGTTCTGACGGTGGACCCGGAGGCGAAGGTCGTCGAGCACCATTCAGGCCCCGCTCGTCACGACGACGGCGGACCGCCCCCGGATCGCCTCGTCGCGAAGCCGCTTCAGCGTCTTCATCACGTCGTTCTCCCCCCGCCCGAAGTAGTCATGAAGGCGACGGTACTCGGCGTAGAGCGCGTCGTAAGTCGACCGGTGGGCGGGGTTCGGGCGATAGACGACGTCCGAGAGGCGGGCCATCGCGGCCGCCGCATCGACGATCGAGTCATAGCCGCCGGCCGCCTCTCCGGCCGCGACGGACGCGAACATCGCCGATCCGAGGGCCGGCGTCTGCGACGACCCGGCGAGCCTGATCTCGAGGCCCGTGACGTCGGCGTAGATCTGCATCATGAGCCCGCTCTTGCCGGGCAGTCCCCCGCAGGCCACGATCTCGTCGACCGCGACGCCTGCCTCGGTGAACGCGTCGACGATGATCTTCGTCCCGAACGCCGTGGCCTCGATCAGGGCCCGATAGAGCGCGGGAGCGGGCGTGGCGAGCGTCGCGCCGACGACGACGCCGCTCAGATCGACGTCGACGAGCACGGAGCGGTTGCCGTTCCACCAGTCGAGGGCGAGCAGGCCGGATTCGCCCGGATCGAGGCCGGCCGCCTCCGCCGCGAGCAGCTCATGGGCGGACACGCCTCGCGCCTCGGCCGCTCGCTGGTACTCAGCCGGGAGCGCATTCTCGACGAACCAGGCGAGGCTGTCGCCCACGGCCGCCTGCCCGGCCTCGTAGCCGAAGAAGCCCGGGATCACGCCGTCCTCGACAACGCCGCACATCCCGTCGACGAAGCGCTCTTCGGTCCCCAGGATCATATGGCACGTGCTCGTGCCGATCACCGCGACCATCCGGCCCGGCCCCGTGACCGTCGCGGCAGGCACCGAGACGTGGGCATCGACGTTTGCGACCGCCACGGGCGTGCCCGCCACGAGGCGGGTCGCGCTCGCGAAGCGGTCGACGAGCCCGCCGGCTCGCGCGCCCGGCGGAAGGACGGCACGCGACATCTTCTCGTCGATGACGTGGGCGAAGCCCGGGTTGAGCGCCCTGAAGAAGTCCGCGGTGGGGAACCCATCCCGCTTTGACCACAACGCTTTGTACCCGGCGGTACAGGCGTTGCGTGTCTCGACCCCGGCGAGCTGCCAGGTGATCCAGTCCGCCGCCTCGATCAGCCGATCAGCCGCGGCGTAGATGTCGGGGGCCTCGTCAAGGATCTGAAGGGCCTTCGAGAAGAACCACTCGGACGAGATCCGGCCGCCGTAGCGCGGCAGCCACGGTGCCCCGAGCCGCCCTGCGGTCTCGTTGATCCGGTCGGCCTCAGGCTGGGCGGCGTGGTGCTTCCAGAGCTTCGGCCAGGCATGTGGCCGGCGGCGCAGCTCCGGGATGAAGCAGAGCGGCGTCCCATCGGCCATCACCGGCAGCATCGTGCACGACGTGAAGTCGATCCCGATCCCGATCACGGAGCCCGGATCCACGTCGCCCTCGCTCAGAACGCCGTTGATGGTCGCCTCGACGGCCGCGAGATAGTCGGCCGGGTCTTGCAGCGCCCAGTCGGCGTCGAGGCCGACGATCTCGCCTTCGATCGGGAGCCTCTCGGTGATGACGCCGTTGCGGTACACATGGACGGAGGTCGCCACCTCCCCCCCGGTCGCGACGTCGACGAGCAGGGCCCTTGCCGACTCCGTCCCGAAGTCGATCCCGATCGCGTACCGAGGGTTCACCTTCCCACCGATCGGTAGTACGCGTCGTTCCAGCGGAGCTGCTGCTTCAGCGACGCCGTCTCCGTCCGCTCGTCGATCGCGACCAGCTCGATGCCCGCGATCTCGGCGAGGTCGGCCAAGTGTGCCAACGTGAGCGCCTGGCTCAGGGCCGTGTGATGTGGCCCACCGGCGAGGATCCATGCCTCGGCCGCCGTGGTCAGGTCCGGTTCCGGTCGCCACACCGCACGCGCGACGGGCAGCTTCGGCAGGTCCTCGGCAGGCGCGACGAGCTCGATCCGGTTCGCGACGATGCGGAACCGGTCACCCATGTCGACCAGGCCGGCGACGATCGCGGGTCCCGGGGCTGCGGTGAACACGAGCCGGACTGGATCATCCCGGTCGCCGATCGTGAGCGGGTGGATCTCGCCGGTGGGCGTGTCCGCGGCGATAGACGGGCAGACCTCGAGCATGTGGGCGCCGAGGACGGCCGCCATCCCGGGCGCGAGATGGTAGGTGTAGTCCTCCATGAACGAAGCGCCTCCATCGAGTCCGGCGCCCATCACCTTCAACAGCCGGACGAGGATCGCGGTCTTCCAGTCACCTTCTGCGCCGAAGCCGTAGCCGTCGGCCATCAGTCGCTGGACCGCGATCCCGGGCAGCTGCACGAGCCCGCCGAGATCCTCGAACGTGTCGGTAAACGCCATGAACCCGCCCTCGGCGAGGAACTGCCGCAGCCCGAGCTCGATCTTGGCGGCATCGCGGAGCGAGGCATGCCGCTCGCCTCCACGCCCGAGGGCTGCGACCATGGCGTACTCGTCCTCGTACTGCGCCACCAGTGCGTCGACGGCCGAGTCGCCCACCTCCCCGACCGCCCGAACGAGGTCCGCGATCCCGTACGAGTTGACCGACGGGCCAAGTCGAAGCTGCGCCTCCATCTTGTCGCCCTCGGTCACTGCGACGTCGCGCATGTTGTCCCCGAAACGGGCGACCTTGAGGTGTTGCGCCTCGTGCCATCCGGACGACGCGCGCGCCCACACCCTGAGGCGGTCGGTGACAGCGGGATCCTGCCAATGACCGGCGACGACGATCCGCCGTAGTCCCATCCGGGCTACCAGGAAGCCGAACTCGCGGTCGCCGTGGGCGGACTGATTCAGGTTCATGAAGTCCATGTCGAGATCCGCCCACGGCAGGTCCCGGTTGAACTGGGTATGGAGGTGAGCGAGCGGCTTCTGCAGGGCTCCGAGCCCGGCGATCCACATTCGGGCCGGCGAGAACGTGTGCATCCAGGCCACAAGTCCGATGCACCGGTCATCGGCGTTCGCGGCGAGGCACAGCGCCCTAATCGCCTCGGAGGTCGTGAGCACGGGCTTGGGCACGAACCGGACGGGCATGCACGTCGCGGCGGACAGCGCGGCCGCGATCTCGGCGGAATGCCGCTCCACGTCCGCGAGCACCTCCTCGCCGTAGAGGAGCTGGCTCCCGGTGGTGAACCAGACCTCCGGGCGGCCGGCGGTTTCGTCGGCAGTCATCTCAGCCCTTCACCGCGCCGCTCGTGACGCCCGCGACGAGGTAGCGCTGAAGGAACAGGAACAGCAGGAGCATCGGGACGACACTGACGACCGAGCCGGCCATCAGCACGTCATATGCCGTCCGGCCTGGCGGACCCTGCAGCGCGATGAGCATGAGCGGAACGGTACGGACCTCGTCGGAGCGCAGCACGGCGAGCGGCCAGAGGAAGTCGTTCCAGCGCGCCATGAAGAAGATGATCCCGAGACTCGCCAGGCCGGGGATGCTGGTCGGCAGCACGATCCGGAAGAAGATCGTGAGCTCGGATGCGCCGTCGACTCGCGCGGCGTCCAGCATCTCGTCCGGCAGCGACTGCAGGTACTGGCGCATGAAGTAGATCCCGAACGCATTCGCGGCAGTCGGAACGATCAGCGGCCAGGGTGTATCGATCCAATTGAACACGTTCCGCATGAGGATGAAGAGCGGGATCATCACGACAGCGAACGGGATCGTCAGCGTCGCGAGCATGAGGGCGAACAGGAGACGTCGACCGGGGAACCGGAACTTGGCGAAGGCGTACCCGGCGAGCGCGCAGAGCAGCAAGGCGGACCCGGTGTACACCGTCGCGATGAAAAGGCTGTTCCAGACCTTGACGAGGGCGTCGCCCTGCTGGAACAGCCGGACGTAGTTGTCGATCGTCGGTTGCTGCGGCAGGAACGAGCGACCCGCGAAGATCTCCCCGAACGGCTTGAACGAGGAGACGAGCATCCAGATGAACGGGAAGATCGCGAACGCGCTGACGGCGACGATCGAGGCGTAGGCGACCGCCTTGAGCGGCCACTCTGAGCGGCCACGACGCGCGACCGGAAGGCCGGTCACCGATCGTCCCCGCGGGTCACGAAGACGAGCTGGACGATCGTCACCACGACGACCACGCCGAAGTACACGACGGACATCGCGGCCGCGTAACCGTATTTCAGCTCCTCGAACGTCGTCGAGAAGATCTGCATCACGGGAGTCTCGGTCGCCCGGGCCGGGCCGCCGCGGGTGAGGACGAATGGCTCGGCGAACATCGAGAACGTCCCGATGATCGAGAGCGTCACCGCGAACACAATCACCGGCTTAAGGAGGGGAACGGTGATCCGCGTCAGTGCCTGGAAGCGGCCGGCTCCGTCGACTTTGGCCGCCTCGACGAGCTCGCGGGGGATCGTCTGGAGGCCGGCGAGCATGATCACGGTGTTGTACCCGAGCCAGGCCCAGATCATCAGCAGCCCGAGCGATATCCGGGCCCACCACTGATCGTCCAGCCACGGGATCGGCGAGACGCCAAAAACTGACAGAGCCGTGTTGACGTAGCCGCCATCCCGCTCGAGCAGGAGCCTGAACGTATAACCCGCAGCGACCATCGAGGTGATGTGGGGCAGGAAGATCAGCGCCCGCCAGAGCCCCTGAAGCCGGAGCAACCCGGCGTTCAGCACCGACGCCAGGACGATCGCCAGGACGGTCATGAGCGGGACGTAGATGAAGAACAGGATCGCAGCATTGGCCATCGAGCCCCAGAACAGCGGATCACGGAGCAGAAGCTCGAAGTTCCCAAGCCCGACGAACTCGGTCCGCGCCAGCCCGCGGGTGCTGTGGAGCCCGAGCCAGAGCGAGAACACGACCGGGTAGAGGAAGAAGACCGCGAACAGGACGAAGAACGGCGCGATGAAGAGGAGGGGCCAGCGGTGCCGCCACACGCGAGCGACCGGCGGGTAGCTCAAACGTGGCGCGGCCGCCCGTGGGGGTCGGGCGGCCGCGAGCGGAGTCTTCGTCGAGGGCACCTGGGCCTCAGGGCCGCTGGGTCTGGTCCCGGATGAGCTTTGCCGCATTGGCGAGGGCCTGCTGGGCGGTCTGCTCGCCGAGCGCGAATTTCTGGATCTCGGCCTGGAGCAACGCGTTCATCTCCTGGTAGTTGGCTGTGTAGATGCTCGCGTTCGGGATCTCCGCGACGGTCCCCGCGAAGAGCTCGCGCGCCTTGTCGCCACCAAAGTAAGGATCGGGTTCGCTGAAGAAGGCATCCATGTAGGTCGGCTCGAGGGATGGGAAGATGTCCTGCTTCTCGTACATCATCAGCTGGGACTCGTAGCGACCGAGGTGGTACTGGATGTAGGCCCAGGCAGCCTCCTTCTGCTCGCTCTGCCCGAAAATGCGAGCTGCGAGCCTCCGTCATTGCTCGCCTGCACGTCACCTTCCGCCCAGACCGGCAGCTTGAACACGCCCCATTTACCGTCGGCCTCCGGCGCGACGAAGCTCTTGAAGAACGTTCCCATCCACACGGCCTCCACCTGGGTCGCGACCGTGCCGTCCGCGAACGCCGCATACCACGGGTCCGTCCACTCCTCGTTGTCGAGTGCCAGGTCCTCATCCCAGAAGCGCCCCATATACTCGAGGACCTCCTGGATCGCGGGTTCCTTGTCGAGGATGACCGCGCCTTGGTCGTCGACGTAGCCGAGGCCCCGCTGCCAGATCATCTTCTCGAATGACGGCCGAAGTTTCGTGCCTTGGAGTTCTGCCGCATTGGGACGCCGGCCTCGGCCTTGATCGTCTTGGCGGCCTCGTAGAAGTCGTCCCAGGTCTCGATCGTCGCGGGGTCGACGCCGGCCTTTTCGAAGACGTCTCGGCGGTAATAGACCGCGACGGGCCCCTGTCCCATGGCATGGCGTAGTAGCGACCGTCGACCTGGGCCTGCTGCCACTTGTAGGCGTTCATGTGCGGGATGTAGGGCGTGACCTGGTCGGTGATATCGGCCAGCGCCTCGAGCTCGACGAATTGGGCGAGGTGAGAGTCTTCGACCACCGAAATGTCGGGGGCCCCTGAGCCGGCCGAGACGGCCAGCTGCAGGTTGCGGTAGGTGTCGGCCGGCGGCGCGGCCACGTACTCGAGGGTGATGTTGGGATATGCCGCCGCGAAGTCCGCGTCGACCTCCTTGAGCGTGTTGATGGCCGCCTCCCATCCCCAAATCGTGAGCTTCCCGGTCAGGGATGGATCGGGCGAGATTGGTGGGAGGGTCGCCTCCGACGGTGCGCTCGGCGATTCAGCGGCGGGCGCCGCCGAGGACGAGACCGCGGGCCCCGAGGTGCTCGGCGGAGACGTGCCCCCGCAGGCGGTGACGCTGAGCAGGGCAGCCAGCCCGACCACGAGGAATCGCCGAGAGCCGTCATCTTCGCCTCCTCCGACACCAGGACGGTGGCATACCGGGGATGAGCCGAGCGTTGCCGATAGGGACGACGATCCGGAATTCCCAGGAGCCACGCAATGGTATGCGGCATATCGTATGCTGTCAATCGAAATCAGCGGTGCTGTGACCCGTTATGATCCGGACAAACCGGGTCGAGAGCCGGAAACGGCGTGGGAGGCAAGGATTGTCGTCGGTCAAGTCGGTCGGCAGGCCGGGCGAGGGATCGCCCGGGCGAGTTGTCACTATGCGCGACATCGCCAATGCCGCCGGCGTGT
>CAVRFC010000004.1:0-42648 GCA_963720315.1 uncultured Chloroflexia bacterium | reverse complement strand
AGGGTGATCGAGGGCGGCAAACGAGGTCACAAGAGCGCGGCAACCGCGGCGATCGCTGAGCCCGGGCCCAGCACCACGCCGGGCCGCTCATGACGCTAACGCACGGGGCAACCGACGGGGACTTCCACGCATAGACTCCCGTCATGTCAGCCGACCCGATCCTCGGCCGGACCGTCGAGCTGGCCGCCATCGACGGGTTCCTGGCGGGCCCACCTGGCGACAGGCGCTTGCTCGTGATCAGCGGCGATGCGGGGATCGGCAAGACGTCACTCTGGCAGGCCGCGCTCGCCCGGGCGGACGCCCGCGGCGATCTCACGGTCCTCGTGGCTCGCGCCTCCGAGCCGGAACGCGACCTCGCACACGTGACGTTGACGGATCTGCTCGAACCCATTGTCGACGTTGACGGAGCGACCGCGGACGACCTGCCCGGACCGCAGCGCGAGGCCCTCGACGCGGCGATGCTCCGCCGCCCGGCGACCGTGCCAGCGGACCCCCGGACGGTGGGCACGGCCGTCTTGTCCGTCCTGCGCCGCGTGGCGCAGGAACGACCCGTCGTGCTCTTCATCGACGACGCCCAATGGGTCGACCATGCGTCCGCCGCGGCCCTTGGGTTCGCGCTCCGCCGCCTCGGCGAAGCCACGGTCTCTGTGGTCGCCACGATCAGGACCGTCGAGGGCGAGTCCACGGCGCCGTTCCTCGAGTCACTGCGACGGGATCCGGGCGCGAGCGAGCTGCGCGTTGGTCCCGTCAGCCTTGGCGTCCTGCACCACCTCATCGTTGACCGCGTCGGTATGACCCTGACGCGGCCACAGCTGGCGCGCGTCGAAGCGGCATCGGCCGGCAATCCCCTGCTCGCGATCGAGATTGCGAGAGGGCTGGCGCGACTCGAACGGTGGCCATTGCCCGGCGAGCCCCTACCGTTGCCGACCGACAGCGGCGCGCTGCTACAAGAGCGGATCGCCCGACTGCCAACTCACGTCCGGGAGGTGCTTATGATCGTCGCCGCGATGGTGACGCCGACGGTCGATCTGATCCGCGCCTCGGGCGCCATCCCTGTGGACACGGTCGACGATGCGCTGCGCCTAGCGGAGGAGGCCGGGCTGGTGGAGACAGAAGGCTCGGGGCGTGTCCGGTTCCGACATCCCCTGATGTCGTCCGCCGCTCTAGCATCGGTCCCGCCCACCAGGCGTCGAGCTATCCACGCCCGTCTTGCCGCGAGCGCCGCGTCTGTGGAGGACCGAGGACGCCATCTGGCCCTGTCGATCGAAGGCGCGTCGACGGAAGGCGCGCTCGCGCTGGATGCGGCCGCGACGTCCGCCCGGGTTCGTGGCGCCACGGCCATGGCCGCCGAGTGGGCCGAACGAGCGGCGGCCATGACGCCATCGACAGACAGGGCCGAATGGACGGCCCGGGTCGGCCGCGCCGGGCGCTGGTTCGCCGACGCCGGCGAGATCGACCGCGCCCGCGAACTCCTCGAGGGATCGCTTGAGGCTATGCCTCCCGGCGATGGGCGTGCCGCCGCGCTGCTGACGCTGGCGCAGATCGAGGGTTGGGATGAGGGCGGTGCCGCGGTGATCCGGCGCAGCGAACAAGCGCTGAGCGAAGCGACGGACCCCGACCTTCGCGCCCGCCTGCGGCTACGGATCGCCGTCGAACCCGACATCGCAGGTGTCGCGCGCGCGATCGCCGAAACTGAGATTGCGATCGGCGAGCTCACGGCAGCGCCCGTCGAACCTGATCCGGACCTTCTCGCGTGTGCCTATCTCCAGCGGGCGTCGCTTCGGCTCGCCGCCGGGATCGCCATCGATCGGGAGGAGGTCGAGTCGGCGGTCGCATTGCTCGACGAAGAGCCGCGTCGAAGTCCCGATGGCGACGAGCGAATGGAGGGCTTGCGTGCCCACGCGCTGGTCTGGCAGTGGTGGGTAGACCTTGACGAACTGGGGCGGGCCCACGTCCATCAGGTGAGCGAGCTGCAGCGAGACCTTGAGCGCGGGTTCGAGCGCCCCATCCCGGTCGAGGCGGCCGACCTAGCGATGACGGAGCTCTGGCTCGGCGACTGGGCCGCGGCCGATCGGCACGCGGATCAGGCCCTGACCTTTGCGGTACAGACGGGGGCGTCGGCGCAGAACAGGGGCGTGGCGCTGGCGGCGCGGGCGTGGGTCGACGCTTTCCGGGGCGACCTCGCGATGGCCGAGGTGTCGGCCCGGGCCGGACTTGATCTCGTGCCCCACGACGACTGGGTCGCCGCCCGTCATCAAGCCGTCCTCGGCTTCATCGCACTCTCGCGCGGCGACGCGGCCGAGGCCGCGACGATCCTCAGTTCGCTCTCGGATCGGCTGTATGCCGCAGGCCAGCGAGAGGCGCTTGGGCATCGCTTCGTAGGTGATCTGCTTGACGCGGCGGTCGTCGCGGGCGATCTGGACCGGGCGAGGGTCGTTGTCGACGACCTCCAGACGTCGGGCCGGCGGGTCCCGCGGCCCTGGGTCCTTACCAACGCCGCGCGGGGACGCGCCCTCCTGCACTCGGCCGATGGCGACATGGAGGCGGCGATGACCGCCGTTGCCGAGGCACTCCGGGAGGTAGCGCTCCTGCCGATGCCCTTCGAACGAGCCCGGACCGAGCTGATCGCCGGTCGGATCGCCCGTCGACGCAAGTCGAAACGGGAGGCGATGTCGCACCTGGATCGAGCGCGGGCCATCTTCGAGGAGCTCGGCGCCCGAGCCTGGATCGAGATCACGGATGCCGAACTCGCGCGGATGGGCCGTCGGGCGGCGTCCAGTGACACGCTCACCGAGACCGAGACGGTCGTCGCCCGGCTCGCAGCCCGGGGGCTCACGAACCGCCAGGTCGGCGAGGCGGCGTTCCTGACCCCGAAGAGCGTGGAGGGCGTGCTCGCCCGCGCGTACGGCAAGCTCGGGATCCGGTCGAGGGCGGAACTCGGGGCGTGGCTCCACAGCCAGGAGGATGAGAACCGCTAGCGGGGCCGGGAATCCCCCATTTCATCGGCGGCGATCCTGCGCCTAGGGTCGGGCATCGCATCCGCACCCTGGAGGTCGCCCGATGTCCCGTGCCACGTTCGCGTCCCTTGCCCTGACGATCGCCTCTGTCGTCGCCTGCGGTGGTGGAGCATCGGCACCCTCGGTGCCGCCTGCACCGTCGGTGCCGCCGTCGGGCTCGCCATCGCCCGCTTCCTCGTCCCCTCCCGCGCCCAGCCTGGCCGCAGCCCCGGTCCAGCTGGCTGCGGATGTCGACGTCGGAGGTCGCACGCTGCATTTGTTCTGCGTCGGGACTGCACCGGCCGGGCAACCAACGGTCCTGGGGGAATCGGGGCTCATGGGCGATTCGCGGACCTGGAACGACATCTTTTACGCCGTCGCCGAACGTACCCGCGTTTGCGCCTACGATCGCGCCGGTCTGAACCAAAGCCAACCGGCGCCGGAGGTAGCGCGCACGCTGCAGGACCAGGTCGATGACCTGCGCGCCCTCATGACTGCGGCCGAGCTTACCGGTCCGATCGTGTTTGCCGCCCATTCCAGCGGTGCCTGGAATGTGTCGCTGTACACCAGCCAACACCCCGAAGACATCGTTGGGGTCGTCCTGGTCGATCCACGGGGGTCGCATGTCTCGGCCGATTGGTTGGCCGCGCTTCCGCCGAAGTCTGCGGGCGAACCGGTCGCGGTCGCCGCGAACCGCGACGAGCTCACGACCTTCGAGTCCGATCCCAGTCTGAACGACGAGCACCTGGATCTCACGAAGGCGATCGAACAGGTCAACGAGGTCCTGGACCCGAAGACCCCACTCTTCGGTGACCGCCCGCTGATCGTGCTCCAGGCCGGTCTGACGCCAAATAGCTGGTCGGACCTCCCCGACGAGGTCCGCCTGGCGTTCGATCGGATCTGGCACGACGGTCAGACGGCCTTCCTCGCCGAGTCCACGAAGAGTTCGGCGGTTGCCGTGAACGACAGCGACCACGATCTGCCCGCTATGCGACCCGATGCCGTCGTCGACGCGCTGCTCGAGGTGCTCGATCAGGCAGGCTCGTGATGGCGACCTTCTTGGTCGAACGCTTCTGGCCCGGGCTCACCTCGGCCGCGGCCGAGGTCGCCACCGCGGCGCTCGTCCGGGCCGGGGCCGTGGTGGTCGAGACGATCGTCGCCTCCTCCGACGAGGTCTGTCTCTGGTACGTGGAGGCCGTCTCGACCTACGAGGTGACAGCGGTCTTCGCCGCGGCCGCCATCCCGGTCGATCGGATCGGACCCGCGACCCGGCTGCGCGGCTGAGTCCGTGTCGCCTCGTCGCACGACGGGCCGGGCGTGGGGCGTGCGGGACTAGCCAAGCGGCGCCATAGCGCCAATTGGGGCCGCATGACTCGGTCGGTGCGGCCCCGGTCAACCCCCGAAGCGGATTCGGGCGGCCAGACCGGGGCCGAGCGCTCGGCGAGTCGGCTTGCGAGCCTCCTCTACGGTTTCTTCGGCAGTGCAATCACGTCGCCCTGCGGCGCACCATTGGCGTCGTCGAGGGCCACGATCATCCAGCCGAGCGTGCCGTCGGACTTCGCCGAAGCCGACGAGGTCAGCGTGAGCGGGGCCGATGCGCCGGGAGCGAGCGGGACGAAGTCGCCCTGGCTCGACGTGGGCGCCCACGGCCGGAACCGCGGATTACCCGCGACCACATCGAACTGGGGCCCGAGCACGGAGAACCCTGTGGTCGAGTAGCGGAACTTGTCGTGCACATCGGCCGACAGGCCGAGGCTGCTCGCGGCGACGGGCAGCAGCACGGTCGACCCGTTCATCGGCGCCTCCGCGAAGAAGGCGTCCACCAGGTCCCCGCCCGCGGTGAACACGAACGAGCCGTATCGGCCGTCGAAGGCGCCGGCCAGAACCGCCCCGAGGTCGACGCCGACCACGAAGTAATCGGGCGCCGGACTGCCGGTGACATCGACGGCGATGTCGAACTCATTCTGGCTCGGGTTGGACCACCGTCCGTGGGTGTTGATGGCGAAGATCAGGAGCCGGTCCTCGGCGGGGAGGCCGCCCACCTCGCCCGGCAGGCTCTGCACGCCGACGGCTCGCACGTCCATCGCGTTGCCGACCGAATCGGCGGGATCGGTCTGACCCCATGCGTACACGTCGGCGAACGTGGAGTGGATGCCGCCGTTCGAGAGCGTGACCGTGGAAGTGCCGAAGGTCGTCGGCGTGCCCGCGACGGTGACGTTGGAGAGCCCGCGTGGTGCGAGCAGGAACGGGATGCGCAGCGGCCAGACACCGGCTCCCGCGGCTGCGGGTGTCGCGGTGACGGCGCCGCGGACCGTGGTCAGGGCGCCCGGCGCCTGCGACGCCGCCGGCAAGGCGGCAACCTCGCCGGCGGTCAACGCCAGCGTGACATCGAACGAATTCTGACCGCCGGCGGGGACGACGACCGACGGGGACGAGAACGTCACGTCGGTACCGAGCGTGCTGCCGCTGAAGGCCGAGGAAAGCGCGTAGGTGATGGCGGCACCACTGCTGTTCGCGATGGTCACGGTCAGCGTCTCGGTATAGGCGCCTCCCAGCGGCTCATAGCCGTAGGAGAGGCTGGGAGCGGTCGCCAGCGCGACCGAGGTCGCGGCCCGGTCGACCTGGACGAGCCCGGCACCGGCGAGGCGCGGGTTGGCGTTCGTGAGCACGGACGCGTCACCGCTGGCGGTGTTCATGAGGGCCGCACGCACCTGGCTCGGCGTCCACGACGGGTTGGCCTGGCGCACGAGCGCGGCGGCGCCGGCCGTGTGCGGGGCGGCCATGGACGTGCCCGAGATGCGCACGCCACCCGTGCCGAGGCCGGCACCGGTGGACTTCATGCTGACGCCGGGAGCGGTCACGTCGGGCTTGAGCCCGTTGTCGCCGCTGCGCGGCCCGCCCGACGTGAACGACGCCAGGCCGCGGTAGCCGGGATTCGCGCGCGATGCCGGCATCGGTCACCGTGACGGTCGTGCCGTTCGCGGCGAGCAGGCCCGCGCCCGCAGACCCGGGCACCCCGAGGAACGGGATCTCGACGATCCCGCCGTCGCGCGGGATCGGGCCCTCGAGGGGCGGCAGCGCGGGGGAGTTGTTGACCATGATCACGGCGGCGGCGCCGGCCGCCTCACCGAGGATCGCCCGATCGACGCGGGCGCACACGCCCCGGAGGGCGACGACGATGTCACCGGGCTGCACGCCGGCGTAGTCGGCCGCGGCGCAACCGAGCGAGATGCCTCCGGCGCCGTCGCTGAGCACGCGGAGCGGGCCGCTGACCGGCGAGGTCAGCGGATGCTCGTTGGCGTTGATGGCCGTCAGGTTGACGGTCCCGCCGACGATGGTGGCCATCCGGAACTCGGGGATGGTGTCCAGCGCGGCCACGGAGATCACGTCGGGTGCCGTGGACGGTGATCCGACCATGAAGGCGTTGGGGCCTTCGTTGCCGGC
Organism: uncultured Chloroflexia bacterium; assembly: GCA_963720315.1. Lineage (GTDB taxonomy): Bacteria > Chloroflexota > Limnocylindria > Limnocylindrales > CSP1-4 > CF-46. Next base: position 36,208 of record CAVRFC010000004.1, on the reverse strand, counting down.
CGAGGCGACGACGATGATGCCGGCCTCGATGGCGTTCTGGGCGGCTGCGGAGGTGGGATCGTCGGTAGCCCCGCCGAAGGGAGCGCCGAGCGACATGTTGATGACGTCGGCGCCATCGATGACCGCCTGGTTGATCGCTTGATCGACGACGTCGGACGAGCCGTCGCAGCCGAACACGCGGTACGCCAGGATCGTGGCCTCGGGCGCCACGCCCGGCCCGATCTCGAAGTCGGTCGTGCCGAGCGTCGTGGCGTCGTACGGACCCGCGAAGGTGTCGCCGGCGTCCGTGACGCCGAACCCGGCGGCGGTGCCACCGACATGGCTGCCGTGGCCGTTGCAGTCGAGCGGGTCGGGGTCGGGATGCGGGATCGAGGCGGCGCCGTCGGCGCTGGCGTCGTAGTCGTCGCCGACGAAGTCGGTCCCGCCGATGACCTTGCTGTTCGGGAACGCCGGGGTCCCGATCGTGAGTCCGTTGTCGGCCGCGAAGTCAGCCGGGTCACCGGAACCACCGAAGTTGGCGTGGTAGTAATCGAGCCCGGTATCGATGATGGCGACCGTGACGCCGGCACCGGTCAGGCCGCCGCCCCACGCGACATCGCCGTGGATGTACGGCACGCCCTGGGTGTTGGTCGGTTCGAACCGGTGACCCCGTGGACGGCGACCACGCCGGGAAGCGCGGCCAGGGCGGGGATCTTGGATCGGGCGACGCGGACCTTCACGCCGTTGTAGGCGTCCTGAAGCTGGGCGAGCACCTGTCCGCCCGTGGCCTCGATACGCGGTCGCAGCTGGTCCTGCTTGGCCTTCAGCGTCCCGCGGGCGGCGGCCCGCTGGGCGTCGGATAGCTCGCGGCCCTGTCGCCTTGCGGCACCCTGCTGGCGGGCGACGGGCAGGCCGTTCAGTTCGAGCATGACCGTGACCGTTCTGGCGTCATCGATCGAGGCGGGCAGGATCTGGGGGTCGATGCCTGCGAAGGGGACACGCTCGAAGTTGCGCCCGTTCGGTTCTGCCCCCGAGACCGGCGCAGCGACGATGGACACGAGCAGTGACAGGACGGCCAGCGCGCTGACCGACTTGATGCGATAGCCGACCACTTCGCTCCTCCTCGGCCAACCCAAATGGCACGCATTGGGTTAGGCAGCGCATGGATCTGGCACAGGCGCGGATCGGCTCCCGACCGCACCCGACCACCCTGGACCGCCAACGATAGCCATGCCCCCCGCGAATTGGTAGCACCGAGTGGCCGCCGCGGTGCGCAGTGGCACCACCTGTGCCTCGGTGATGCGTTAGCGGGCGGCGTTCTAGCAGACACGCACGCCGACCGTCGAAACGGCCGGCGTGCGCCCAGGGGGTCGCTGTGGGGCCGCCCGTTGCGGCCCGGGTCGCGGCTCGGGTCAACGGCCCACAGGCTGGAAGTAGTTCGCGGCCCCGTAAGCGGCGACGTTCCGGCCGAGCAGCTGGCCCGCCACGTCCGCGCTGCGATAGTGGAGGCCGGCCCAGATGCGGGCCTCGATGAGCTCGGCGAGGGGCTGCGAGAACGTGTCAAACGTGCGCACCGCGGGCCCTCCGGGATTCACGAAGGTGCTCGTGATCTGGAAGCCGCCGGGGGCGTCGCCGAAGAACATCCGCAGGACCGCGACGTGGGCCCCGTCGAGGCAGTTGTGGCCCGAGGTCCACTCGGGATACGGCGCGGTGAGGAGGGCCGTCCAGGTCGGGTCTGTGACGGTCGCGGCGTTGCCATCGTCCAACGTCGTGGTAATCGCGTTCCACGGCCGCCAGAAGTCGAAGTGGTACTTGTCGTTCCAGCAGTTGATCGCCGCGTCCGCCCCACTCAGGTTCTGCAGTGCGAGCAGCCTCGCGCTGTCGGCGGCGTCGAGGTCGTTCCGGGCGATGAGCTGCCGGGCGACTTCGTTCCAGCTCAGGACCGGCGCGCTCTGCCACCACTTAGCCTTGTACGTCTGAGCGTCAGTAACGTCATTCCGCGTCGAGCCGGTGGCCCGGCCGAGGCTCTTGACCTCGTTGAACTCGGCCGCCCACTGGGCGCTGTCAAGCGCGGGCGGTGACACGCTGCGGAACTGCGACGAGCTCTGGATCAGGAACGGCTTCACTGCGCCCGCCCAGGGGGTCGGATCGAGGATCGGCTGGCCCATCGCATTGAGGAGCGGCTGCCAGTGTCCGGCGCGGGAGTCCGGATCCCACTGAGACGGCCCGAATGTCCGTCGCCCTCTCTCGCGTTGAGCATGGCCTCGGCCGCCGCGTGCCCCACCGCGATGCCCTGCCTCCTGAAGGCGTCATCGTCGATCGCATCGAGCGAGGCGGCGTACGCCGACGAGAGCGAACTCAGGAGTCCCGCTCGACCCGGGAACGGAGCTCTCTCGGGTGCGGTCGATACGAGTTCTGAGAGCACGTCGTACGCCGCCGTCGCGACAGCGGCGTCGATCGACGCCTTGGCACCCGCCAGCTGCTTGAGCAGATATGGCCGATGCTGCTGCGGCCCGATCGCGTTGACTGCGTCGTACACGGCGCCCTGTACCATGCCCATGCTGATCTGGAATGCGGGCGGCGCACCGCCGTTCGGGCCCGGGACCGCGACGAGCGTGGTCGCCGCAATCCGGTTCCAGTTCGTGACCTCGTTGGCTGGTGCCGCTGCCAGCAGGGTTGGCGCCGCACCCAAAGGTGTCGCGAGTACAACGACCGAGGCAACCACCACAAGTTGGGCAAATCGCCTACCTCCAAGAACCATCACGTCCTCCTTGGCGCCGGCGCTGATCGATTCGTGAGATAGCCGACGACTCGGCATAACTGTCGCCCCGCAGAGGGCGGCCGGCATTGGGGGAACCCTTAGTTTGCCGGTACGCCTACCTAGCGGGCGGCACTCCCACCAGGCGTGGTATCGAGCAGGCCCAGGCGCGTAGCGATCGCGGCTGCGTCGTAACGGCTCAGGGCACCAAGCTTGTCCATGGCGTTGGTGATGTGGACGGAGGCCGTCTTTTCGCTGATGAACAGCTCCTCGCCGATCTCGCGGTTCGTGTGCCCGGTGGCGACGAGGGAGAGGACTTCCCATTCGCGTGTCGTGAGCGCGACGACCACACCCTCGGGAGTCGTCGCCTGGCGGGCGTGGCGTTCCGCCGGCGCTGCCGCGAGACGGATGCGGCCGCGGCGCGCGAGCTGTTCAATCTGATCGACGAGCGGCCGTGCCCCGAGCTGCGAGGCGATCCGATGGGCCTCGCGCAGCAGGGGCAGCGCCTCTTGCTTGCGGCCTCGCGTGCCCAGGATCGCTTCGGCCTGGCGGAACCGAGCGTATGCCGTCTCCCAGGGCTGCCCGAGCGACTCACGGCGACGGGCGGCGTCCTCCCACACTGCGCGTCCGACCTGCCTTCGAGCCGGCTGCCCTCGGCTTCGGCCGTGGCGAGCAGCGCCTCAATGCCGGGTCCGGCGCCTCCCATTCCGATGGCCTCCTGCGCGGCGCGTCGCCCCAGGGCCAGGCGCGCCAGGCCGACCCGCCGCGCCTCCGCCTCCTCGGCCGTCCGCCGCCGAGCGCGTGCGAGCTCCGCCCGATCGGCCTCGCCGCCGACGCAGAGCTCCAGGTGGTAGTGATGCCTTGATCGTGCAACGGGTCTTTCAGCAGCCCGATCGCCTCTTCGGCGGCGGCCCGAGCATCGTCCCAGCGACCCTCAGCGTTCGCCACGCGGATCCGGGTAGCCAGGATGAACGAGCCCAAGACAGGCGTGGCATATCCGAAGTCCGTCGCCCGCACAGCGGCGGCCGCCTCGGCGATCCGGCCCTGACGGATAAGGACCTCAATGAAGCTCTGAACGTAGATCCGATCCGTAAAAGCGGCAGCGCCTCGCCTCGCTTCGTCCAAGAGTGTCTCGGCTTCGTCCCAGCGTCCAAGGGACACGAGCCCGCTGATCTTGACGGCCCGCAGCAACCCCGCCGTCTGACCGAACCGGCCGGCACCTGCGGCTCGTGCCATGCCGGCATCAGCGATCTGGATCGCCCGGGCAAAGTCACCCGCCATCCATGAGAAGTCGGCCTGCCGAAACACCAGTTGGCCGAAGTCCTCGGCCGGGGCGTGCCCTTCGACCGAGATCCGCTCTGCCTCCTCGAGGACGCGTAGGGATGCCTCCGGCTGCATAAGGCTGCCGAGGGCTTCTGCGAGCCGGATGAGGGCTCGCACCTCTTCGGCCGGTGCACCAATGGCTCGGGACAATTCGATCGCTTCTTCCGCGAGGCGCCGCGCCTCCAGGGACTTGCCGTTGTGGTCCGCGAGGCGCGCGAGCTCGGACAGGACACGGGCACGCAGGGCGCTCGGCGGATCGGTCGGGACGAGATCGGCTGCCTCGCGGATCGCGGCCGCCCGAGCAACCTCGTCGTCGGCGAGCATCGCCCAAAACGACATGTCGAGGAGGGCGACGATCCGCTCGTCCCGGCGTTCCCTTGGATCGAGGTGAGCGAGCGCCGCCTGGTCAAGGTCAACCGCTCGGTTCCATCGGCCGAGAGCCCCGGCGCAGCGCGAGGCGAGCGTCAACAGGGAGACCTGATCGCGCCCGGCGAGAGCTTCCGGCAGGCTGACCCGGCTCCAGATTTCGAGGGCTCGCTCGAGGTGGCTGAGCGCCTCCGCGAAACCGAGAGCCTCGATCGCATGGTCGGCGGCCCTGACGGAGTAGGTAAGACTGGTCGGCAGATCGTGACCGAGGAAGGCGTGCCGAGCGATCTCGCCGGTTGAACCACCGGCGTCCTGGAGCGACGTCACGATCGCCCGATGGAGGGATATCCGCTCCGACGGGAGCAGATCCGCGTGTGCGATCTCCTGGATCAGCGCGTGGCGGAATGCGAAGCCAGCCTGGCCGCCAGAATCGGCCTCAACCAGCACGTGGTGGTCGATGGCCTCGCGCAATGCATCCAACAGGTGCTCCTGCGGCACTGCGGCAACCTGGGCGATCAGCTGCTGCGAGGCCTCACGCCCGATCGCGGCGGCGGCGACCACCACTCCACGCGCATTGGGGGAAAGGATCGCGAGCCTGGCTGCGAGAACGTCGCGGAGCGTCGTCGACAGACGAGTGTCGGCACCGTGGCCCGAGAGTTCCTCCACGTAGAACGGGTTGCCGTCCGACCTGGCGAAGACTCGCTGGACGACATCGTCGGCAGGGCGGTTTCCGGTGATGCCCGTCAGCTGATCGGCCACCTCTGGCTCCGTGAGGGCCAGTAGGTCGAGCCGCATCACATGAGGCAGACGGACGAGCTCGCCGAGGATCGGCAGGAGCGGATGACGACGATGCAGTTCGTCCGTTCGGAACGTGCCGAGGATCTGGAGACGCTCGGCAGTCAGCTCTCCGGCGATGAACCTGAGCAGGTCCAGGCTCGAGGCATCCGCCCAATGGATGTCCTCGACAACGACGAGCAGCGGGTGATCCTTCGAAGTCTGCGCCGAAGAGCTCGAGTACGGCATAGAACAGATGGCGGGGCTCGTCCTCAGTCCATGGTTGGCGGTCACCTGCCGGATGCGGCTCGATCTCCGGGACGAGGCGGGCCAATGCCGAGCCTCCGGGCTCAGCCGTTCCCACATGGACTGCCGCGCGCTCGCCGAGAAGAAGTCCGCGCAGGATCTCGACGAATGGAGCGAACGGCATGCTCGCGGCCTTGGCCTCGAGGCAGTGACCGCGAACCACCAACGCTCCGCGCGTGCCCGCCATCGCTCCCAGCTCGGCGACAAGGCGCGTCTTGCCAATTCCGGCTTCGCCCCCGAGAAGAACCAGGCCAGGCTCCCCCCGCTCTGCCGCATCCAGCCCTGCCTCGAGTTGGGCACGCTCGGTCACCCGGCCGACGAAGATCGAGCTCGAGATGCGGCGAACCACGGGCCGATCATGGTCCAGTACAACCTGCGCTTCAACGGCGTGCGGTCGACATCGCATGGCCCAACACAGAGTGTTCCTGGGGCAAGGTCGATGTATCGGGCAGAACCTCAGAAGGACGCGCGCCGTCAGCTAGTCACATGACACTCGCGCAACCTCCTGCGCTGGGATCCGAGATGTTCTCTTTGGGCGCCAACCGCCGGCCTTAGCTGCCGGGCGGCTCGTACTTGATCGACTTCGCCCTCTCCAGCGCAGCCAGCGTCTCATCCACAGTAAGCAGCACGGTCGTCTGAATCGAGCTGAGCGCTCCGCCTGCGCCGATCGCGATTGCGACGGCGGCCATCGACACGTTGTCGGGCGCCTCCCAGAGGTTGTAGCCGTCGTGATCGCCGAAGGCGTACCAGAAGCCGTGCATCTTGCCACCGACCGACTCGATGTATTGCTGCGCAGCGGCCCGCCGATCCTCGGGCTTCTTGATGAGCCGAGCCCATGTCTCGGGCGTGTAGCTGAACCGCGTGAGATACAGCGGCATGACCCTCTCCTCTTCTATGGCGACAGCAATCTCAGGGGCACCCAATTGTGCCCGATGCACTCGAGGAGATCGTCACCTCGTTGGAAGGCGATGCGACTGATTCCGGTGCTTGACATATACCCCGGTGTTAGGCTCCAAGGACCCCAGTCGTAGGACGGCAAGGAGGAGGTCCGTTTCATGAAGCAGGACCAGTCGTTCGACATTACCCCGAAGGCGACAGCCAGGAGCATCACGCACACGCGCGGCAGAACCTGGCTCGCTCTGATGGCCGCAGCGACGCTCGTCAGCGCCTGTACCGGAACTGGTTCCGGTTCACCATCGGCTCCCGCGGCAAGTCAGGGTGGAGCATCGCCGACAGCTGCAGCCTCCGCTGCGGCTTCGCCGGCACTGAACTACCCGGAGCAACCAATCACAATGGTCGTTCCCTTCGATGCCGGCGGACCGACGGACACGGTGACGCGTCTTATCGCGGAGCCGATGAAGGCGACGCTCGGCCAGGAGGTCGTCGTTCAGAATGTCGCCGGGGCCGGCGGGACGCTGGCCGCGGGCCAGGTCGCTCAGGCCGCGCCGGACGGCTATACGGTGCTCATGCATCACATCGGCATGTCGACGGCACCGTCCCTCTACGCGGACTTGCCGTACGACCCGCTCGTGGACTTCAAGACGATCGGACTGGTCACCGAGGTGCCCATGACGATCATCGGGCGCAAGAGCTTTGAGCCCAACACCCTGCAGGAGCTCGTCGACTACGTGAAGGCGAACAAGGACACCGTGGGCTACGCCCATGCCGGTCCCGGCGCCGCCTCGCAGCTGTGCGGGCTGCTCTTCATGGGCGCTATCGACACCAAGGTCACCGAGGTCCCCTATTCCGGCACCGGCCCGGCCATGGACGACATCCTTGGCGATCAGGCAGGTGTGGACTTCATGTGCGACCAGACGACGAACACGACCGAGCGGATAAAGACCGGCCTCGTCAAGGCTTATGCGATCACGAGCCCGGAGCGCAACGACGCCCTGCCCGATGTGCCGACGACGACGGAAGGCGGATTGCCGGACGTCCAGGTCAGCGTGTGGCACGGCCTCTACGTGCCGAAGGACACCCCGGACGGGATCGTCCAGGCACTCAGCAACGCCCTCAAGGCTGCTCTCAAGGATCAGAACGTGATCGACAAGTTCTTGGCGCTAGGTACGACGCCGGTTGCGGAGGATCAGGCGACGCCGGAGGCACACCGGACCAAGCTTGAAACCGAGATCGAGCTCTGGAAGCCGATCATCGAGGCCGCGGGCGTGTCCGTCCCGTAAGGAGGAGTGACGCGGGCGGGACGGCCGGGAACGTCCCGCCCGTCGCGACGGGTCCGAGCCCGGCAGCGCGTGCTGAGGGGAGCCCATGCAACGGGACCTGAAGGACATCCTCGCCGGGCTGGTCTTCATCGCGTTCGGCCTCGCCTTCGCCGTCATGGCGACCTCGTATGAGATCGGCTCGACCCTGCGCATGGGCCCGGGCTACTTCCCATTCGTTCTCGGCGGCATCCTCGCAATCCTCGGCGGCGTCATTGCAACCAAGGGCTTCCTGGCTGGAGAAGGCGAGGCGATTGGTGCCATCCCATGGCGGGCCGTCGGGCTGATCATCGGCGCCGTGCTGTTCTTCGGCTTTACCGTCAGGGGTCTCGGTCTGGTTCCGTCCGTGTTCGTTACGGCCCTCGTATCGGGCTTCGCGAGCCGGCGCACGAGCCTGTTGGTGGGGTTGTCCGTTGCGGTGGGCCTGACGATCTTGTGCATTCTTGTGTTCGTCGTGGCCCTGCGCGTCCGCGTGCCTCTCGTTGGCCCCTGGATCCCGGTGTAGGCAGCCGGGATGGATCTCATCGCCAACCTCGCCCTCGGCTTCGCGACGGCACTGAGCCCGCAGAATCTTCTCTTCTGCTTCATCGGGGTGCTGCTCGGCACGCTGGTCGGGGTCCTGCCGGGCATCGGGCCGACGGCCACGATCGCGATGCTCCTGCCGATCACCTTCGGCTTCGAGCCCGTCACGGCGCTGATCATGCTGGCCGGCATCTACTACGGAGCGCAGTACGGCGGCTCGACGACCGCGATCCTGATCAATCTGCCTGGCGAGACGTCGTCGGCGGTGACCGCGATCGACGGTCATGAGATGGCGAAGCAAGGGCGCGCGGGGCCCGCTCTCGCAACGGCGGCGCTCGGCTCGTTCTTCGCGGGCTCGGTGGGCATCCTCGTCCTGGTGCTGTTCGCTCCGCCGCTCGCAAGCATGGCGCTGGGATTCGGGTCGGCCGAATTCTTCTCGCTCGTCGTGCTGGGCCTGATCGCCTCCATCGCCCTCGCGAGCGGCTCGACCATCAAGGCCATCGCGATGATCATCCTGGGACTCCTGCTCGCCACGGTCGGGCAGGACATCTATACGGGCACGCCACGCTTCACCTTCGGCGCCCGAGAGCTGTTTTCCGGGATCAATTTCGTGTCGGTCGCGGTCGGCATGTTCGGCATCGCCGAGATCCTGCGCAACCTGGAGAACGAGCAGACGCGCACAGCGGTCGTCGGAGCCGTGAAGAATCTGTTGCTCACGCGAGCAGACATCCGGGCCATCATCCGGCCCGTGCTGCGTGGCACCGCCCTGGGCTCGGTGCTGGGCGTCCTCCCCGGCGCCGGGCACGTTCTGGCCGCGTTCGCCTCCTACTCCGTCGAGAAGCGTGTCTCCAAGCACTCGGAGACGTTCGGGCACGGCGCGATCGAGGGCGTCGCAGGCCCGGAATCGGCTAACAACGCAGCCGCCCAGACCTCATTCATCCCGCTCCTGACCCTGGGCCTGCCGGCGCACCCCGTCATGGCGCTAATGGTCGGTGCGTTCATCATCCAAGGCATCACGCCGGGGCCCAATGTCATCGTCGACGAGCCAGAGCTCTTCTGGGGTCTCGTCGTCTCGATGTGGATCGGGAACCTGATGCTGGTCCTGCTCAACCTGCCGCTCATCGGCATCTGGGTGAAGCTCCTGGCGATCCCGTACAACATCATGTTCCCGGCGATCGTGGCCTTTGCCTGCATTGGCACGTATTCACTGAACCAGAACGCGTTCGATGTCTACGCAATCGCCTTCTTCGGGATCCTCGGCTACACGCTCGTAAAGCTCGGCTGCGAGCCGGCGCCACTGCTGCTCGGCTTCGTCCTCGGGCCGCTCCTCGAGCAGCATCTCCGTCGCGCGCTGATCATCTCGCACGGCGATCCGACGGTGTTCCTGACGCGACCCATCTCGCTGGCACTCCTCGTCGCCGCGGCAGTGGCGCTCGTGATCGCCGTTCTGCCGTCGATCCGGAAGAAGCGCGAGGTCGTTTTCCAGGAAGAGGACCCGCTCTGAACTGAACGAGGGCTGGCCGGGGCGACGGGCCCATCGCCCCGGTGTTCAGCGGCGGGTCAACATGGGCAGTCTGTCGTCGGCGGACATGGACAGTTCGGGCCGCAGTCGCAATCGCAGTAGCTCATCAGGTTCACCTCCTCTCTCCAGGCAGAGTTCCGCATCCACTCCGTCTTGCCGGAGGCTGACCTCCAGAGCGGCGAGGTCGCGGTCGAGGTCCTCGATCTCCTGCCGGCTCCTGGCGATCGCCGCCCGCTGCTCGGAGACGAGCGGGAGCAGGTAGCGGGCCATCGCATCGCACTCCCCGCTCTGGCAGAGCGAAGCAAGGCGTCCGGCAACGGGCAGGTCAAGACCCAGCCTTCGTAGGCTCACGACGATCCGGAGGCGGCAGAGGTCGTCGTCTGTGTATTCGCGATAGCCGTTCGATTGGCGTGGCGCGCGCGGCAGGATGCCCTTGCGCTCGTAGAAACGCACGGCTGATGGAGCAATCCCCACGATCCGGGCGATTTCCGAGACGTTCATTCCCCGACCCTACACGTTGAACCCAGTTCAAGGTCAAGGGGGCCTCGCGGGCAGTTCTGTCGGCGCGGGCTGGTCCGCCTGCTCATTGGTCGCGGTGCTTGCGCGTCGGAGAATCAGGTAGATCGCAGTGAGCACGGTCACAACGCCCAGCCACTGGCTCGGATCGAGCCGCTCCCCGAGGAACACAACGCCACCGGCTACACCGAAGACCGGAATCAGATAGAAGGAAACCGCGGCAACCGATGCCGCCACGGAGCGCAGCCCGGTCAGGTACAGCCAGTACGCGAGGCCGTAATAGAGAACGCCCGATGCGATCGCGCTGGCCCAGCCCGCCGCCGTCACGTCCTCGAGCCGCGCCGCGCCGCCAAACAACCACACCGCCGCGGCGAGGACGAGCGCGAAGGCCATCCCATACGTCTGCTGGGCGACGACCACCTGCATCGTTGAGTCGGACGCGGCCAGCCATCGTCGAGTCGCGACGGTGTAGATCGCACAACACGCCACGCCGGCGACGGTCAGCAGGACGCCGAGCGGACTCCCGGCGCTGCCGGGCTGGTAGATGACGAGCAACATCCCGGCGGCCGCGGCCAGGGACAGGACGATGAGCGAGGGACCGATCCGTTCTCGTAGGAGCCAGCCCGCAAGGAACAGGATCAGGATCGGCTCGATCGCCCAGAGCATTACCGATAGGCTGGCGGTGATGTGGGCCAGCCCGAGCAGGCTGAGGGCGTAGGCGAGGCCCGGATTGAGCAATCCCAGGCGTACGAGGATCGACGGGCTCGCTCTATCCCGGAACGGTAGCCCTCGCCACCGCATGAGCAGCGCGAGAAAGGCGAGGCTGGCCCCTAGTTGTATTGGCAACAGCGTGAGCGGCGGTATTTCGTCGATCGAGCGCTTGCTGATGACTGTCCCGAAGCCCCAGCAAGCGGCGGCCAGGGTCAGGGCTAGAAACGTTCTCCGCGAAGACGGTGAGGGGAACATGAACGTGCTCCGAGCGATGGATAGCGGCAGGTCGGCTCGGTCCTCGCCGCTCTCTCGCCGTCGTCGTCACAGCACGAATAGCCCGGCACGCGCTGTCGCCTGCGGGATCGCCTTTGGACGCTCATGGGAATCGGAGTATGGGCGGGTCGCTGAGGACCGCAAGCGGTTGGGCACGGGCAGGGTCCTGACCCTTTCGGGCCATGGTGTCGTCGCGCAACTGAATGCACCGTGAGCACCACCTGTGGACCGGGGCCACAAGCTCATCGGGTAAAGAGCACGACCGTGACTGCAATGATGCCGGCCGCGTCGGGCCACCAAAACAACATCCTGCTCAACCATGGCGTTCCGCTGCCGATCATGCGGAGCGAGCCATCGTGATCGCGCGCCAGCTGAACCGCGCGGCACTCCGTGACGGGGTGCGAAGGCTAGGGTCATCGACAACGGGCACCGCCCGGGTCTGGGCGCTTACGGTGGTGCTCAGCGACGGTCGCGGTGGTGCTCGCGACACTCGAGCTCCCGGCCGGGCCGCCGGCGAAGGCCCCGATCACGCTGCCCTGGTGGGTGCTCGCGGCCGTGTTCTATCTGACCGAAGCGAAAGTCGTCCACCTTCACATCGGCCGCAGTGCGCACTCGTTCTCGATGAGCGAGATCCCCGTCGTCTACGGGATCTTCTTCTTCGCGCCGGCCGAGTTCATCGCGGCCCGTCTCATCGGGGCGGGCCTGGCGCTGGTCATCAACCGGCATCAGCGGTCGGTCAAGCTCGCCTTCAACCTCGCCCAGTTCCTGCTCTGCTCGGTGGTCACCGTCGGTGTCGTCCACCTGCTCGCCGGCGTCACCGCAAGTTTCGGGCCGCGCGACTGGCCGACGGCCTTCCTGGCGACCTCCGCCGAGAACATGGTGGGTGTGTTCGCCGTGACCGCTGCGATCTCCCTGGCCGAGGGCGCGCCGCAACACGCCCGGATCCCACGCATGCTCATGATGGGCGAGATCGTGTCGCTCACGAACACCAGCCTCGCGCTGCTCGTGATCACGGTCCTGTTCGTCGAGCCGGCCGCGGCGCTGCTGTTCGCGGTGCCGATCATCGCGGTCTTCGTCGCCTACCGCGCGTACGTCTCGGAGCGCCAGCAGCACGAAGGCCTCGAGATGCTGTACGAGTCAACCCGGATCCTCCAGCGCAGCCCCGAAATGGACCGAGCCCTCGTGTCCCTGCTCGACCATGCTCGCAAGATGTTCCGGGCGGAGATCGCCGAAGTCTCGCTCCTGCCCCAGGTCGAAGGTCAGGACATCCTGCGGACGAGCGTCGGGCCGCGCGAGGCGGTCGACATGATGCAGTCAATCGGGACCACGCTTGACGATCCGAAGCTGATCCAGTGCGTGGCGGAGCGCCGGGCCTTCCTCGTCGCCCACGGCGAGCCGAAGGCATCGTCGGAGGATGGGACTCGCTTCCGCAACGCCATGTACGCACCACTGGTCGGTGAGTCGCGCCTGGTCGGAACGATCCTTGTGGCGAACCGCCTGAGCGACCTCAGTCCCTTCGATGCCGACGACCTCAAGCTGTTCCAGACGCTCGCCAGTCACACGGCCGTTGCGCTCGAGAACGGCCAGTTGGAGCAGTCACTCAGCTCGCTGTCGCGGCTCCAGGAGGAGCTCCAGCACAAGGCCTACCACGATGCCCTGACCGGTCTCGCCAATCGGGCGTTCTTCGCCCAGAGCGTGGCACAACGCCTCGAGTCGGCCGACGCCTCTGGGCTCGTCCCGGTCGTGCTGTTCCTCGACCTCGACGACTTCAAGATCGTGAATGACACCCTGGGCCATGCCGCCGGCGACCAACTCCTCGCGTCGGTCGGCGAGCGCATCCAGGCGACGTTGCGGACGGGCGATCTGGCCGCCCGGATCGGCGGCGACGAGTTCGCGGTCCTCCTCTGGGATACGCCCGGAAATGCCCGTGGCGAGGCGCGTGGCGGAGCGCCTCATCGGCGCGTTCGGGTCTGGCGCCGAACAGGACGGCGCGTCGGCAAATGCGCCCGTCAGCATCGGCGTCGCGGCCGGCCATCCGGGCTTTGGCTCGGCCGACGAGCTCCTCCGAAACGCCGACGTGGCGATGTACTCGGCGAAGGCGCGCGGCAAGAACCGGGTTGCGTTCTTCGAGCCGGAGATGGCGACTGCGGTCGCGGCGCGGCACACGCTCACCGAGGCGCTCCAGCGGGCCGTCGCGGCCGAGGAGTTCGTCCTCCATTACCAGCCGGTCTTCGACGTCGCGACGGGCCGCATCACCGGAGTCGAGTCGCTCGTCCGCTGGCTGCACCCGACCCGCGGGATGGTCTGGCCGGGGGAATTCATTCCCGTGGCGGAGGCCTCGGACTTGATCCTCGACATCGGCCGGTGGGTGCTCGAAGAGTCGTGTCGACAGGCAAAGGACTGGCATGACCGCTGGCCTGAGCTGAAGGATCTCGAGATCAGTGTCAACGTCGCCGGTCGCCAACTCGAGCAGGCCGATTTCGTGGACCAGGTGGCCGAGATCGTGCGGTCGTCCGGCGTCGACCCCGCCAGGGTCGTGCTCGAGGTGACCGAGACCACGCTGTTGCAGAACGCGGAGGATGCAATTGCCAAGCTCGAGGCCCTGCGAGGCCTTGGCCTCGGCGTCGCGATCGACGACTTCGGCACCGGCTATTCGTCGCTGAGCTACCTCCAGCGGTTCCCGGCAACGGCGATCAAGATCGCCCGCGACTTTGTCGCTGTCGACGAGGCCGACGCCGACAGCTGGGAGCTCGCGACCGCCATCGTGTCGATGGGACGCGCCCTCCGCCTCATGGTGATCGCCGAGGGCGTCGAGGAGCCGTTCCAGCTCGAACGGCTCCGGAAGCTGCGCTGCAGTCGAGCCCAGGGGTACTACCTCGGTCGACCGCTCCCGGCAGAGGAGCTCGAGCTACTGTTCTCGTTGCCGCGGGCGTCGATGGCCTGGTCGCGCAACGCGGCCCCCGAGATCATGGGCCTGTCGTCGCTGGGAACGCCGGGGAGTGCCGCCTGAGGGCTCCGGGGGTTGACGGCACCGGCTCATCGCGTAGTCCGACAACGGTGTCCCCAGATACTTGCGATGCGGCGATGCACCAAACGGTACTTTCGGCCCATTGGGGTCTCGCGCTGGCGGGCCGTACCTTCCGGGTGTCGGCAGCCAGGTTGGCTGTCGCACGATCCGGTCTGAAACAGGGCAAACCCGCCGAGAGACGGGGACGCAAAGCCAGGGATCTTTCCGAGACATCGGCAAGACCGCCCGGTTACCAGGCGCCGCATCAACAAGCCCTCCTGAAGGTGGACTTCGATGGTGCAGCCGCAGCGAACGGCCTTGGACGAGCCAGGGCAGGGACGCAGCACGCGAGAGACCGGCCGCGCCGGCGCAGGGACCCGATCACTGACTGTGGTCCGATGACGCCCACCTATGGCTGGAGCCTCGACTTCACCGGCGGCCGCCGGCTGACTGTCACGATCTCGCTTGCCCTCCTCATGACGGCCTTTGGGGCCACCGGCGTCCAGGCGACGGGCTATGACCCGGCCGACGACGTCAACTCCATGACACTTACGACCGACTACACGGGCGCGCAGGCCTGGTGGGCCGCGGGCTACACGGGCAAGGGCGTCGACGTCGCGGTGATCGACTCCGGCGTCTCCCCGGTCGAAGGCCTGGCCACTTCCGGCAAGATCATCTACGGGCCCGACCTGTCGCTTGAGTCCCAGGCCCCCAACCTGACGAACCTCGACACGTTCGGCCACGGCACATTCATGGCCGGCCTCATCGCCGGTCGGGACGCTGCCCTGACCGCTCCGTATCAAAACGCACCCGCTTCGGCATACCGCGGCATGGCACCGGATGCGCGCATCGTCAGCGTCAAAGTCGCGACTGCTGACGGCGGGACCGACGTCTCGCAGGTCATCGCGGCGATCGACTGGGTCGTCCAGCACCGTCACGACAACGGCATGAACATCCGCGTGTTGAACATCTCCTACGGCACGAACTCGTCGCAGTGGTACGGGGTGGACCCCCTGGCCTTCGCGGTCGAGCAGGCCTGGGATGCTGGCATCGTCGTCGTGGCAGCGGCCGGCAACAGCGGCTACCAGACGAAGGGTTCCTCGCCGGCGCTGGCAAACCCCGCCTACGACAAGCGGATCATCGCCGTCGGCGCGTCGGACTCGATGGGCACGGCGACAATGGCCGACGACACGGTGCCCGACTTCTCAGCTGCAGCGAAGACCGGATCGGCGCGCGCCCCTGACTTCGTGGCTCCCGGCGCCCACATCCAGGGCCTCCGGGTCCCGAATTCCTACATCGACACCCACGTTGCTGACGCGGCCATGCTCAATGAGCGGTTCATGCGCGGCAGCGGCACCTCTGAATCGGCCGCGATCGCCTCGGGCGCGGCGGCCCTCATCCTCGACAAGTTCCCGAACGCGACACCGGACCAGGTCAAGCGGCTGCTGAAGAGCGGCGCATACGACATGCCCCTCTGCAGCAAGACCGGCGCGTGCGGGTCAGGCGAGCTGCGGCTGACGAACATCCTGTCGGCTCCACTGCCCATATACGTGCAAACGATCGCACCGGCGACGGGCGGCGGGTCCCTAGAGCAGGCCCGCGGATCGGATCACCTGACCCGCGACGGCGTCGTCCTGGAGGGCGAGCACGACATCTTTGGAAAGCCCTTCAACTCCCCCGCGATGGCTGTCCTCGAGGCTGCCCGAAGCGCGTGGTCTGGCGGGACATGGAACGGCAGCAGCTGGTCGGGTTCCTCGTGGTCCGGCAGCAGCTGGTCGGGTTCGTCCTGGTCCGGTTCCTCGTGGTCGGGCTCGAGCTGGTCGGGCTCCTCGTGGTCCGGCAGCAGCTGGTCGGGTTCGTCCTGGTCCGGTTCCTCGTGGTCGGGCTCGAGCTGGTCGGGCTCCTCGTGGTCCGGCAGCAGCTGGTCGACGGCCGGCTGGAACTAGCTCCGCTCCTGCGCCGGGTTCGTCCGTCGGGGCGTCAGATACGCCCGGTCGACATAGCACCAGGCCCATTCCTCGTCGCCTTCGATCGACCGGATGACCGGATGACCAGTCTCGTCGTAGTGGCCGCGAGCGTGCTTCCGCGTAGAGCTGTCGCAACAGCCGATCGAGCCGCATGTGAGGCACATCCGAAGGTGGACATGGCTCGAACCGTCCCGCTTGCACCCGGGACACTCGAGAGCTGATCGCGGCGCCTCCCGGAGTTCGGACATGTGCGCGCAAGGTCGCTGCCAAATGGAGCGCTGGAAGGTAAGCCGTCGCAGGGCGTCGTTGAATCGATGCTGTCCCATGCCGAGATGACGCCCTCGACGGTCCGCCGTTACACGGATGCTCAGCCGGCGAACCAGCTGCGTGGCACACCGCGCGTGCCGACGGACGCGCGGAAGAGACTTCCGGCGTGGGGCTGCGCAGCACGCTCCTCGTCCGACAGGGCCGTCCAGGCCGTGGTGATGAAGAGCTCATCGAGCGACCGTCCACCGAATACGCAGCTCGAGACCTCGGCGACTGGCAACGGGAGAATCGCGTCGAGGGTTCCGTCGGCGAGGTAGCGTCGCACGGACCAGCCGGGCCACAGGGCGATCCACACGGCGCCCTCGACGTCGACGCAGAGGCCGTCCGGCCGGCCTTCGCCGTCGATCTCCACGAACGGGCGGCGACGGGACATGGCGCCCGAGTCGACGTCGTAGTCGAAGGCATCGATCCGCGCCGTCGGTGTATCGACGTAGTACATCGTCCCGCCGTCCGGGCTCCAACCGAGCCCGTTCGAGATCGTCACCGACTCGAGGAGCCGGCTGACGCTCAGGTCTGGTTCGAGGCGGTAGAGCGACCCAGCGCCGGGTCTGACGTCATAGGCCATCGTCCCGGCCAGGAAGCGTCCGGCCGGGTCGCACGCCCCGTCGTTGAAACGCAGACCCCGGGCACGGTTGTCGACTGCCGCGATCAGCTCCGTCCCGCCGCCATCGTCGATCGCGTAGAACCCGTCCTCGAGCGCGGCCACAAACCCGCCCGACTCCCGTGGCACGGCGATCCCGATCGGCAGGGGTACGGGCTGCGTCGTGGTCGCGCCCGTCTGGGGATCGGTCGAATGCATAGCCATGCCTTCGATGTCGACCCACACGAGCCGCTCCGAACGCGCGTCCCAGACCGGGCCTTCGCCCAGCCGCGCGCGTGCATCCACGAACAGCTCTGCCTCGGGAAGCGTCCTGACACCCATGAGGGAAACCGTAGCCGAACAAGCTCGCCCCCGCCCGACCAATTCGCGCGTATCCGGGCCCGCGCTGGCTGGGCCAACTCTCCGTGCTCCTTGAAGGGCAGGAAACGCTCGAGCGCTCGGCAGCCGATGAGCTGCGCAGCGTGAACGCCCAGATCGAGTACCTGCTCGCCGACGCCGCGAAGCGGGCGGGTCGGAATCCGCGGCGTGCGTCAAACGGCAGAGCGGGCGGCGGAAGCTAGGCAGACGCTCCCGGAGAGCCTCCGCCGCGGCCGTAGCGATCGAGGATCTCGCCGATCGTCATCTCGCCGTATCGCTCGCCGAGTTCGTCGCGGGCGATGCGCCACATCGTCCGGAGCGGTCGCGGTCCGGCCCGATCCAGCTCCCCGAGCCGCAGCGCCCCGAACCGTTCGATCCCGGGAATCGCTCGGAGGTCGCGAGCGAGCCGCTGGGCCGCAGCGTTGACTGTCGTCTCCCTGGTGACCGGCGGCTGCACCTCCGCCGGCCGGGTCCCGAGGGCCGTCGCCGTCGCCTGCCCGGCCTGGCGAATCGCCTCATCGACGCGGGCCATGGCCGCGTCCGCCTCATCCTGAGCCGGGCCAGCCGCCTCCGTGGTCGCCGGCGATGCGGGCGCGGCGGGCGTCGCCGTGGCCGCCTGCGTCGAAGGAGCGCTTGCGGCTACCGGTGGCTGGCCCCACGCCGCGGTGCTCCGCTGGGTCGGCTCCGGACTCACTGCTCCTGTCGCCTGGGCCGGAACCGCCGCTGGCGAAGCGGGCTTCGGTGAACGAGTCCGCGTGCCGCTGCCGCCGCTCCCTGATCCGCGACCGCCTCCGCCTCCGCCCCGGGAACCGCCCTCGCCGGCAGGTCCGCCGGCGCCGCCTTCATCGCCGCCATCGCCGCTTCGGCCGCCCATGGCAGACCCGATCAGCGCCGGGATGTCGATCCCGGTCACGCCCTTTACCACGGCACTGGCCTCGGTGACGGTCCGGGTCCCGTTCCTGACGAGCTCCGACGCGCCGTCGGTCGAGAGCACGGTTAGGTCCTTGATGTTGGCCATTGGCTCCGCGGCGGCACGGACGATCTCCGGCAGCATCGACAGGACAGTCTGGATGACCGCGGCCTCGTTGAACTGGCGATAGGCCTGGGCGCGAAGCTCAAGAGCCTTGGCCTCCGCCTCGCCCTTCGTAAAGACGACGCCGGCCTCGGCGTTGCCCTCGAGCCTGGTCTTCTCGGACTCCGACTGGGCATTGACGAGGGTGACCCGCGCGTTGGCCTCACCCTTGGTGATTGTGATGGCTGCTTCGGCCTGGCCCGCGAGCTTGACCCGTTCGGCCTCCGCCTGTGCCTGGGCTATCCGGGCGCCCTTCTCGCCCTCTGCCCGACGGATCTGCGCCTCCGCGTCCGCTTCGGCGGGCCTGATGGTCGAGGCGATCAGCTCCTTCTGCTTGCGGTCTGCCTCGAGCTGAGCGAGCTCGGTCTGCTTGCGGGTGACCTCCTGCTGCGCCTCCGCCTGGGCGAGCGGCCCGGCCTGCGCCGCCCGCGCCTCGGCCGCGGCCACCTGCATCTCGGTCTCCGCACGGCGGATCGACACGTCGCGCTCGGCGTTGATCTTGATCTGGCTCGCCTCTGCCTCGCGGACGGCCGCTTCCTGGTCGGCGCCGGCCTTGGCCATCCGGGCGTCCCGTTCACGGCGAGCCGTCTCCTGCTGGCCGATCAGGTCCATGTACCCGGACTCGTCGCGGATCGCCTGGATCGTGAACGAATCGATTTGGAGGCCGGACGTCGCGAGGTCGCCCTTCGCCGCGTCCTGCACGGCCTGCTGGAACTTCTGGCGGTCGAGATTGAGCTCTTCGATCGTCAGCGTGCCGACGATCGACCGCAACGAACCCTCGAGGACGTTCTTGACGATCGAGTCGACCTCTTCCTCCTGGGCGTCGAGGAAGCGTTCCGCGGCGTTGCGGATCGACTCATCGTCGGCCCCGATCTTGAACGTGGCCACACCCTGAACGGCGACCTTGATCCCCTGCCGAGACACCGCGTCGGCAAGATTGACGTTGATCTGCCGCGCCGTCAGCTTCAACTTGCCGATTTTGTGGAAGAGCGGCAGCACGACGATGCCCTGGCCGCGGACGACCTTGAGACCGGCCTCGCCACCGCCGAGTGGAGTCGCCCGGCCGGATCGGATGATCGCCTCGTTCGCGCCGGCCACTTTGTAGCGGCTGCTGAGGTAGGCGATCAGGAGGACGATGATGATGATCGCGAGGAAGATGGCGAACGTTCCGCCACCAATGAAGTTGATCAGGTCACCCACGGTCGGTTTCTCCCTCGATCGACTGCCCGGCGGCGGTCCCGGATGACGCTGCTTCCTGGATCGGCGCGACGATCAGGCCGATGCCGGCGATGCCAGTCACTCGAACGGTGGTCCCCGCCGGGATATCCACCGCAGCGGTCGCGCCGAACTCGTGGGTCTGACCCTCCGCCTTGATGATCACACTGCCGTTCTTACCCGCCGGTATGCCGACGCCAACGAAGGCGTCACGCCCGATGAGGTCGCGGGTGGAGAACGGCTTGTCTCCCTCCGAGCGGCGCATGACCGAGAACAGGGCGTACACCACGCCGAACCCGGCGGCCCCGAAGACCGCTCCAACAAGTGCCGCCTGGCCGCCGTGGATGTCCAGGACCTGGGTCGCGAACAACCCGCCGACGCCGAACATCGAGACGAACGCGAGCATCAGCGGCATGAGCGAGACACCACCGATGTCGAAGTCGATGCTGAGCGCCTCGAGAACGCCGCCGAGTATGTCGTCGACGAGCACGGTGATCAGCAAAAGGCCGCCACCGACGAGCGTGCAGACGACGAACACCAGGTCCTCGACCGGGATCTCGAACATCGCCACTCCCCTTCATGGGCGGCCCGCCTGCCCCGCCTCAGCGCGCGTCTGCCGCCCTCCGAAGAATACGACGCGCGAGCGCGGCAGTCCGGCGCGCCAGTCCGGCGCCCGACGCGCGGTGACCGCTGGGAGAGCTAGTCCGTCGAGCCGAAGAGCAGCGAGAGCCACGACTCCAGCGGGGTCGGCCGTATCCTCGGGCGCTCCGACGCGGAGCGAGGCCGACCCCGGAGCATCCGGGCCGGGATCGGGCACGGCTGGATCGAGGGTGAACGGGATTTCCTGCCGCGAGCCCACCTGATAGCCGCGCGCCTGCTGGGCGACGTACTCGGGACGCTCGATGATCTCCAACTCGTTCTTGAGGGCGGCGATCTCGGCGGCGAGGGCAGCGTTCTCGCGCGCGATCTGGTCGGCACGGTTGGATGCGGCAGCGGTCTCACCGGCCTGCCGAGCGAAGACGACGACGATCCAGGCCGACACGAGCGCGGCGACGACCCAGCCGACGCGCCGGCGGGTGATTCCGGCGATCGACAGGCTCGACAGATCGACGGATTCGGGTTCGTCGGCGACTGCCGGCTGGACGGCGCCAGCTGACGCCTCGTCGGCGTCGGGCGGGCCTTCGTCCTGCCGGTCGGACTGCTGGGGCGCGGACCGGGGCATGATCACGTTCCGACAACCGTAGCTGCCCGCAGCTGACATGTCAACGCGCGGACGGATCGTGGGTGGGCGCGCGGCGGCGCGCTCGTGACAGACAAGGTGGCACAACCCGCGCCGACGCTCCTGCTACACTCGCGCCAATTGGATCATCCGTTCGGTTTCGGAGTCGACGATGCGCACCTATGCTCCCGCCGCCACCGAGTCCGTCCTGGCCGACCTCCTCGATGAGCCATCACTCGCCCGCGGGGTCGTCCACCACGCGGTGATTCCGGCCCGCGAGGCGGAGTTCGGACCGTTTCCACCGTGGCTCGATCCACGGATCCGCACCGGCCTGGCGGCACGCGGCATCGACCAGCTGTACACCCACCAGGCTGATGCGGTGGAGGCGGTCCACGCCGGCGATGACATCGTCGTCGTGACGCCGACGGCGTCCGGCAAGACGCTCTGCTACGCCCTGCCCGTCCTCCAGGCGATCGCGGACGACCCGGCAGCCCGGGCACTCTTCCTGTTCCCCACCAAGGCCCTCGGGCAGGATCAGGTCGCGGAGTTCGCGGAGTTGTCGCGGGCGGCGGGGATGTCGATCTCGGCGGCGACGTATGACGGCGACACGCCTGCCGCAATCCGCTCCGCCGTGAGGAAGGCGGGGCAGGTCGTCGTCAGCAATCCGGACATGCTGAACTCCGCGATCCTGCCGCACCACACGAAATGGTTCCAGCTGTTCGAGCAGCTGCGGGTGATCGTCATCGACGAGCTCCACACCTATCGCGGAGTCTTCGGGAGCCACGTCGCAAACGTCATTCGTCGGCTGCTTCGGCCTTGCCGACACTACGGCAGCAACCCGGTCATCGTCTGCTGCTCCGCAACGATCGGGAACCCGACCGAACTGGCGGCGCTGCTGACGGGACGGCCGGCCCGATTGATCGATCGGAACGGGGCGCCGGCCGGCGAGCGCCACGTCCTCCTCGTCGACCCACCGATCCTCGACGCGGCGACGGGCGCGCGAGGATCGCCCCTGACCCTCGCGAACCGATGGGCGCTGCCGTTCCTGCGCGCCGGCCGGCAGACGGTGGTGTTCGGCCGATCGCGGGTCGCGATCGAGATTCTCTTGACGGGACTGCGCGAGACGCTTCGCGAGAGCTATGGCCCGCGTACGCGGGTCCGGGGCTATCGCGCGGGCTATCTGCCGACAGAACGGCGGGCCATCGAACAAGGTCTGCGGGCCGGCGAGATCCTCGGCGTCGTCGCCACGAATGCGCTCGAGCTCGGCGTCGACATCGGCCGACTGGACGCCGCGGTGCTGGCCGGCTATCCGGGTTCGATCGCGGCGACCTGGCAGCAGATCGGCCGCGCCGGGCGGCGCAGCGGCACGAGCGTCGCGGTTCTCGTAGCGTCGCAGGCCCCGATCGACCAGTACGTCATCCATCACCCGGAGTTCCTTCTCGGCGGGAGCCCGGAGGAGGCGCGGCTCGACCCGGACAACCTCCACGTCTTGCTGGCGCACGTGCGGGCCGCGACGTTCGAATTGCCGTTCGAGCCCGGTGAATGGTTCGGTCCTGGCGCGGCCGACGATCTCCTGGCATTCCTCGCGGAGGAGGGCCACGTTCGGCAGGCGGGCGACGGGCGCTGGTACTGGAGCTCGGAGAACTTCCCGGCTTCGGAGATCTCGCTGCGGTCGGCCGCCCCGGAGAACGTCGTGATCATCGATACGACGCCGGATCGGCCGCGGGTCCTCGGCGAGGTCGATCTGTTCGCCGCCCAGGTCCTCGTTCATGACCACGCGATCTACCTCCACGAGTCGGTCCAGTACCACGTCGACAAGTTGGAATGGGGCGAGCGGAAGGCGTATGTCCACAAGGTGGACGTCGATCACTACACGTACGCCAACCGGGCGGTGACGCTGAAGCCGCTGGACGTCTTCGGCGAGGCGCCCGCGCCCGCGGGCCGCCGCGTCCACGGCGAGGTGATGGTCGCCAGCCTCGTCACCCTCTACAAGAAGCTGAAGTTCGTGACAGACGAGAACGTCGGCTGGGGTCCCGTCGACCTGCCGGAGATCGAGCTCCAGACGACCGCCTATTGGCTGACAGCGGAGTCGCTCGCTGGTCGCTGGAGCCGGAACGATCTCGACATCGCCCTGATGGGCGCCGGTCGCGCGATTCAGACGATCGCCAGCGTCCTGCTGATGGTCGATCCGCGCGATCTCGGCCTCGTGACCCAGGTCCGCTCGCCCCACCAGGAAGCACCGACGATCTATCTCTACGAGTCCGTACCGGGCGGCGTCGGCCTGTCGGAGCGGCTATGGCAACGTCACGACGAACTGATCGCCGGGGCGACGGAGCTGATCTCATCCTGCGGCTGCGACGCCGGCTGCCCGGCCTGCACAGGACCGCGGCTCGAGCCGGATGCCGATGCGAAGGGACTCGCCCTGAGGCTCCTTGGCGAAATCGGTGCCGGAGCGGTCGCCGCGGCGTGAGCGGAGCGACGCTCGAGCGACGGCTCGCGAACTACCGGGCCGCCGTCCGGCCGCCGGCGGGCCCATCGGTCGCCGACCGGTCGAGGTCGGCGACTCTCGCGAGCCTCATGGCCGAGGCCGTCGACGGCGAGATCGTCGGGAGCGACCTCGACGCGGTCGTCCGGTGTGAGCCGCTGACCGTCGTCCTGCCGCTCGACCGCGATCGCCTCGCCGGCGTCCCGGGTCAGCCGCCGCCCGACGTGCCGCTCGTCTGCCTCGACACCGAGACGACTGGGCTGGCGACGGCGGCCGGAACGATGGCGTTCCTCGTCGGGCTGGGTTGGTGGGAAGCCGACCGGTTCCGGCAGGCCCAGCTGCTCCTGCCGGACCAGCCGAACGAGCCGGCGCTGCTCGCCCTGCTCGAGGCGCACATCCCCCGGAACGCGTGGCTCGTGACGTACAACGGCCGCGGCTTCGACTGGCCGCTCCTCGTCGCGCGGTATCGCATGGCCCGACGCGACCCACCCGTCCACGCCGGACACCTCGACCTGCTGCCCTTCGTGCGGCGGGTGTTCAAGCATCGGATGACCGATGCCCGGCTGCGGACGGTCGAGTCAGAGCTGCTCGGCGTGGCCAGACACGAAGACGTGGACGGCTGGGAGATACCCGGGCGCTACCTCGACTTCCTCAGGTCCGGCCTCGCCGAACCCCTGCTCGCGGTGGTCCGCCACAACCGCGAAGACGTCCGGTCACTGGCTCGGCTCCTTGTCCATGTCGAGGACGCAGTTCGCCGATGACGACGGTCGTCGCCTCGCCCACCGCGGTGACCTGGCCGGTCTCGCTCGGGCCTATTCGCGCGAGCGCCGGCTCGAGGAAGCCCTGGGGTGCCTCGACACCGCCATCGGTGGGTCGTCGGCGACGGACCGTCCGGAACCCGACGACGACCTGTGGTGGACGGCCCGCAGGCCGGTCGACTACGGCGGGAAGCCGCGGACCAGGGCGCCCGCCGCGCCACCCCGACTCGACTCGCCTTGGACGGAGGAACGGATCCTCGTCGAGCGGGCGCGGCTCCTCCGGCGTCTCGGCCGATTTGCCGCCGCCGCGGAGGCGTGGGAGGCGCTGGCCGCCGGCATCGGGCCGATCGCCGTCGTCGCCTGGGTCGAGGTCGCCAAGCTCCGCGAGCATCGGCTCGGGGATCTCGCTGGTGCGTTCGCGGCCGCGGGCAGGGCCCGTGACCTCGCCGACCGCCGGCGGCGGATGGGGCGGATCGACCCGCCGCTCGATCGAGCCATCGCGATTCGCCTGGGCCGACTGATGCGGCGTCTCGACGTCTCGCGCTCCCGGCGGAGCGGGTCAGCTGACCGCGCTTGACGCGACGGGAGGAACGAGTGGGACGCGCGGATCGGGCTCCATCGACGACCAGGTGTCGCGGACCCAGTCCAGGTCCGGGTCGAACGAGCAGGCCATCGTCCGCCGATCACCGGCTAGGGCATTGAGGTAGTACGCATCGTCGCCATGGGCAGCGCTGAACGGGTGATAACCGTCGGGCACGATGACGACATCCCCGTCGCGGACCTCCCAGATCCCGTCCCGCGAGCGGTCGGCCCGGTAGACCCGCTGGATGGCCCACGCCTCCGGTCGGCGGAACCTGTAGTGGTAGATCTCCTCGAGCACAGCCTCCGCCGGCATGTCGTCGACATCGTGTTTGTGCGGCGGCCAGCTCGACCAGTTACCGGACGGCGTCAGGACCTCGACGACCTCGAGGCGGTCGGCCGGGAAGTCGGGCGCGATGATGTGGTTGATCTGGCGGGTGGCGTTGCCCGCGCCGCGAATCTCGACCCTGATGTCGTCCGGGATGATCAGGATCGGGTCGGGCGAGGATGCCCTCCCGGACATCGGCGCGCTGGCCGTTGCGAAGGTGACGCGACGTTCCGGTTTGGTCGGCAGCCCCCGGATTGTCAGTTCGTTGCCCGGCGGGACATACAAGGCCGACGGCAGGCCGTCGAAGACGCTCTCGCGACCGGGCAACTCGAAGCGGCGCGCGCCGACAGTGACATCGAGGCCGCCTCCGCCGATGACGACGATCGCCTGCTCCTGGCCTGATGGCTCGTCCACGAGCGACCTTCCGTCCACCGTGTCGAGCCAGAAGGACAGGTACCGCCAGCCTGCGAGAGCCGGGCTGATCGACAACGACTCGTCCTCGTTTGGCCTCACGTGGAGGGCGTCAGCCGGCCGGTCGTCGGGCAGAGCGCGGGGATGGATCGTCGGCTCGCTCACGATCCTGAGATCAGGAAGCGCGGACGTCCGGGTTCGGGATCATCGCGTCGGTCACGGCGTGCAGCAGGTCGTGGTACGAGGCGATGAACGCCCTGAGCGTCCGGGCCGTCGGCGGGTAGGTGTCGAACGCGTCGCGGGTCAGGCCATCGGGCTCATACGCCCGGACGAAATCCGGGAAACGGGCAGTCAGCTCGGCCACGATCGCCGGATCGACCGGGTCATCCATCCGCGGCCTGACCTCCACATCCGACGCGTTGAATCGTTTCTGCCAGCTCGATGGCATCGTGATCACGACATCGCCGCCGATCAGTTCCGACCAGTGCAGGTGGTGGCGGATCGCTGCCCCCAGGAGTCGCGCCCGGTAGCCTCGTTCCCGGAAGATGTCGTAGGCGCGCTTGAAGACGGCGAC
This sequence comes from uncultured Chloroflexia bacterium, assembly GCA_963720315.1. Taxonomy (GTDB): domain Bacteria; phylum Chloroflexota; class Limnocylindria; order Limnocylindrales; family CSP1-4; genus CF-46. The sequence continues at coordinate 10,042 of CAVRFC010000004.1, read as the reverse complement.
ACCCGACCACGGCAGCGCACCCGGGTCGGCGACGATCCCGTCGCGCTCCGTCTGGACTCGCAGCCAGTCCTCGATCCGGCCCATCATCACCGTCACGACGGGGCCCATCGACGTCACCTCGAGACCCTCGCCTTCGCGTCGCCTGAGGCCCTTCTCGATCGCATCGCCGGCGGCCAGCGCCTGGGCGACCGAGAAACAAACGGTCGTATTCACGCTGACGCCGCGATATGTCGCGTCTTCGATCGCCGCTATCCCCGCCGAGGTCGCGGGGAGCTTGACGATGATGTTCGGGGCGAGGGTCACGAATGACAGGCCCTGGGCGACCATCCGATCCGGCGAGCGATGGAGCGTCGGATCGGTCTGCATCGAGAGGCGACCCTGGCGGCCGCCATGGGCAGCAAACGCCGGCCTCAGTAGCTTCGCCCCGTGTGTCGACATCTCCTCGACGACGGCCCAGGCAAGGTCGACCTCGGTCGCGGTGGGTCGCTCGCGGGCAAGGGCCCGGACGCGATCTCGCCAGAGCGCCGGCTCCCTCTTCCAGACGTCGGTGACGATCGTTGGGTTGGCGGTCGCCCCGACCGCCCCGAATGAGATCGCGTACTCGAGCTCGTCGATCGCGCAGGAATTGTTCCAGATGTCAGTCGCCGTCGTCGAGATCGTCCGGCCCAGCGGGCTGTCGGCCAGCGGGAGGGAGGCTGAAGGCGCGTCTGGGGAGGCGGCGGCGCCGCCTGGAGCGACCTGGGTCATCGGTTGCCGTCTCCTCGTCCCGCAAAATCGCCGTTGACAAGCCCGGCGGTCATGCTACCGTTCGCCGCAGCATTGGTCAATCGATTACACGCCCCCGTCACCATCGACCCATCAGCGGCGCGGGAGACCCCTGAACGTTGAGCGATGCGACCCAGCGCACCCTTACCGGCGCCCAGATCGTCATCGAGTTTCTCGTCGATCACGACGTCGAATTCGCGACCGGGATTCCCGGCCACGGCTGCTGGGCCATCACCGACGCCCTGCTCGACCGAACGGACCGCATCCGCACGATCCAGGTGATGCACGAACAGTCGGCCGTCCACCTTGCGGACGGCTATTTCCGCGCCAGCGGCCGTCCGATGCTGGCCTTCACGAGCATCGGGCCGGGTGCGATGAACACCGTCGTCGGCATGGGCACCGCATACGTGGATTCGACGGCGGTTCCACTCATCACCGGCTCGCCGCACACGTACATGCGCGGCCACGGCGTCCTCCAGGAGTTCGACCGCCGCCATCACGCCGACAACCCGCGGGTGTTCGAGCCGGTCGTCAAGGAGTGGTGGCAGCCGTCGCGCGTCGACGAACTGCCGTTCGTCCTCCATCGGGCCTGGAATGCGATGCTGTCCGGCCGGCCGGGGCCTGTCCTCCTCGACCTGCCGATGGACGTCCAGGCCGAGGCCGCGCATGTCGGCCTGCCGGATCCGGAGCGGCGCGAGGCGCGCGGCCGGGTTCGGCCGGCCGCCGACGACGTGGAACGTGCGGCGGACTTGCTCCGCTCGGCCCGGCGGCCGGTCATCGTGGCGGGCGGTGGCGCGATCCTGTCCGAGGCGTGGACGGCGGTCACGGCACTGGCCGAGCGACTCGGGGCGCCGGTCGTGACGACGTGGAACGGCAAGGGCGCGATCGATGAGACGCACGACCTGGCCGGCCTGACGATCGGCGATACGGCGTCGACCTGCGGCAACTCCCTGGCCTCGACCGCAGACGTGCTTCTCTCGGTCGGCAACCGGTTCACGGATTGGTCGGCGTCCTCCTATCGCAAGGGCGTCACCTTCGCGATCCCGCCCTCGAAGCTGATCCAGCTCGACGTCGATCCCCGTGAGATCGGCAAGAACTACCCGGCCGAGGTCGCGCTGGTCGGAGATGCCCGGGCGGGCCTGACCGACCTTCTCACGGCTCTCGGCCCGGGCGGCGGTCCGGCCGCCTACCGCGCGACTCCCTACTTCGCGGAGATCGACCGGCTGCGGCGGGCGTGGCTGGAGCAGGTCGAGATCAAGTCCGGCTCCGACGCGACGCCGATGACGATGGCCCGGGCGGTCCGCGAGGTCCAGCGAGCGACGCGTGACGACGCGATCGTCGTGACCGGAGCGGGGCTCCCCCAGGGCATGGTCAAGCAGCGCTGGGTGACCCGCCTGCCGCGCACGCACCTGACATCCGGCGGGTTCTCGACGATGGGTTTCACGCTGCCCGCCGCGATCGGGGCGCAGCTGGCGCAGCCGGATCGGCAGGTCCTCGCGGTCTGTGGCGACGGCGACTTCCTCCAGACGATGCAGGAGTTACAGGCCGCGGTCCTCGCCGGGACGCCGGTCTGCGTCGTCGTCCTCGACAACTCGGGCTGGATCAGCATCAAGGGCGGCCAGCAGACGTTCTTCGGCCGGACGGCATGGACCGATTTCATGACGCCCGACGGTTCCTTGTACTCGCCGGACTTCGGCGCGATCGCCCGGGCCTTCGGGATCCACGCCGAGCAGCCGGAAGCTCCGGACGACGTCGCGCCGGCCGTCCGCCGCGCGATCGCGTCCGGTGGCCCGTCGCTCGTCCATGTCAAGGTCAACCGAGACCTCGCGGTCGCGGGGCCCGACAAGACCGGTTGGTGGGACGCGCCCAGCCCGGTGAACCATCCCGAGCAGCACGCGCGCTGGCTGGCGGGCGTCGCCGAGGAGCAGCACCGATGATCGCGACGGCCGCCCCGGAGCTCGTTCTGCGTTCGCGCGCCCTGCGGGAGATGCTTCGCACCGACAGCGGTCCGCTCGCGGCGGTGTCGATTGGGACGGTTCCGATCCTCTGGAACAACGTGGACGTCACCGAGCTCCGGCTCGGCACCGGCGCGGCGACGATCCTCGACGAGATTGCCAGGCTCGGGTACGACGGCTGTCAGCTTGGCCTTGGCTTCCCGGAGGGCCGCGAGCTGCGGGACGCCCTTGCGGTCCGGGAGCTGCGACTGGCCGAGGTCTATGCCTCGCTGCCGACAAGCGCCGACGGACCGGCAGACGGAGCCCTCGACGAGGCCGTCGAACGACTGCGCCTCCTCGTCGCAGGCGACGGCGACGTTCTCTGCGTCGCCCTCGACGGCTCACCCGAGCGCTCTGCCTGGGCCGGCCGCGCCGACGCGGACGGAGCCCCCCGGCTGACGGCGGACGGCTGGCGCCGACTCGTCGACGTCGTCAACGACCTGGCTCGCGCCACTGCCGAGGCGGGTCGCAGGCTGGCGTTCCATCCCCACGCAGGAACTTTCGTCGAGACGCCCGCTGAGACCGACCACCTGCTCGCCGCGACCGAACCGGATCTCGTTCCGCTCTGCCTCGACGTGGGCCACTGGCTGGTCGGCGGTGGCGATCCCGTGGCCGCGCTTCGGAGGTACGGCGATCGCGTTACCCACGTCCACCTCAAGGACGTCGACCCGACCGTGCTGGCCCGACTGCGGAGCGGCGAGCTGGCCGACTTCGGCGCGGCGGTCCGGGCCCGAGCTGTTCACCGAGCTCGGCGCCGGCCTGCTCGACCTCGACGGCTGTCTCGCGGCCCTCGCGGAACGCGACTATCGCGGCTGGCTGATGGTCGAGCAGGACAGCAGCTGGGGACCCCCGTCGGAGGCGGCCGCGATCGGTCGTCGCGTCCTTGCCCATGCGCTGCGGACCGCCCGTCGCGAGCCGGTCATCGATCGCGAGCCCGTGGCATGAAGATCGCCCTCATCGGCGCCGGTCGGATCGGCCGGCTCCATGCCCGGCTCCTGAGCTCGACGCCCGGCGTCGACCGCCTGATCGTCGCCGACGCGGACGCGGCGCGAGCAGCCGAGGTCGCGGGCGAGGTCGGTGCCGAGGCGGCCACCTCGATCGACGACGCCCTCGCCGCCGCCGACGCGTCCGTCATTGCCGCGGCGACCTCGGCCCACGCGGAGCTGATTCGAGCCTCGATCGCGGGCGCCCTCCCGACGTTCTGCGAGAAGCCACTGTCGAACGACCTGGAGGACTCGATCGCGCTCACGGGTGAGATCGAGGGGAGCGGCGTCCCGTTCCAGCTCGGCTTTCAGCGGCGGTTCGACCGCGGCTACGCGGAGGCTCGGCGAAAGGTCGCGACCGGCGAGCTCGGCAACCTCTACATCGTTCGCCTTGCCGGACACGACCCGGCGCCGCCCCATGAGAGCTACATTCCCCAGTCGGGTGGCCTGTTCCGCGACTTTTCAATCCACGACTTCGATATCCTGCGCTGGCTGACCGGAGCAGAGGTCGAGGAGGTGTACGCAGATGGGGGCGTGCTGGGCTTTCCGGTATTTGCCAAATACGGCGACGTCGATACGGCCGTCGCGACCCTGCGCCTCACGACCGGTGTGCTGGGCGTGCTGACCTGCGCACGCCACGACCCGCTCGGCTACGACATCAGGGCCGAGCTGTTCGGGTCCGGCGAATTCGATCAGCGTCGGCCTCGGCCCGCGGACGCCGATGCACTCGGTCGAGCCGGGAGTCCCGCCGCCGGCAGGCCCGGCCTGGGCGGACTTCATCGACCGATTCGAGCCGGCCTACGCGGCAGAGTTCGTTGAATTCATCCGGGTGGCGCGACGGGAGATCCCGAGCCCGTGCGTGGCCCGCGATGGTCTCGCGGCCATCCGCATCGCCGAGGCCGCGACACGTTCACTCCACGAGCACCGACCGGTGCGACTCGAGGAGATCCCCGGCTGAGACCGGCCACACGGTCGGTGAAAGGAGGTGTCAGGATCGCGCGGCGGCGAGAGCCAACTAGCTCCTGAGGCGATGTCGTGGCGACGACAATCGGCGATGTCGCCAGGAAGGCCCGTGTCTCGACGGCCACCGTCAGCCGCGTCCTGGCCGGCCACGGTCGGGCGCGTCCGGAGACCCGCGACCGGGTCTTCGAGGCGGCCCGCGAGCTCGGCTACCGACCGTCCGGTGTCGCCCGCTCGCTGCGCCAGCGCGCGACTCGAACGCTCGGGCTGATCGTCACCGACATCGAGAATCCGTTCTTTCCGCAGCTCGTCCGGGCGGTCGAGGACGCGGCGCGGGACCTGGGATACGCGATTCTCCTGTGCAACGCCACCGACGATCCGGAACGCGAGGCGGGCTATCTCGACCTGCTGGTCGATCGGTGGGTCGACGGTGTCGTGATCGCCGCGAGCAGCCTCGGTGGCCGCCATCGCGAGTGGCTGGCCGACGCCCAGCTGCCGATCGTCCTCGTCAACTCCACGAATCCGGAGATCGGCCTGCCGTCGATCGCCTCCGACAATCACGCGGGCGGCGCGCTCGCCGCCCGGCACCTCGCCGAGCTCGGCCACGAGCGGTTCGGGCTGATCACTGCGCCGCCGCGGAACATCGACGGCCCGGTTCGCCTTGCCGGCGCTCACGACGCGCTGCGGGCGGCGGGGATCGACGGCGACCGGATCCTGGTCGCGAGCGACGAGGCCGGCGTCGCCGGCGGCGAGCGCGCGGCGACCGACATCCTCGCTCGCGATCGGCGCGTGACGGCGCTCGTCGCCTACAACGACCTGATGGCGATCGGCGCGATGCGGGCGGTCCGTGCCGCGGGCCTGCGCATCCCGTCGGATGTCAGCGTCGTCGGGTTCGACAACGTCGACCTGGCGGGATACGTGGACCCGCCACTGACGACCGTCGCCCAGGCAACGTCGCAGATGGGCCACTGGGCCGTCACCCAGCTGGCGGCGGAGCTCGCCGATCGCGCGGTCGCCAGGGCCGGCGGCGGCGCCGAGGTCTCCGGCGAGCGACCCGCGACCCACGTGATACTCCCGGTCTGGCTCGAGGTCCGCGGCTCGACGGGGCCGGCGCCTCGCGGAGGAGCGGCGACGGGCTAGCGGCGTCAGACCGGCCGGCTTGAGCCCTCGCGCAGCGCGGCCGCCATCCGCTCCATCACGGCACTCCGATCCGGGACGCCCAGCAGTCCCGGGCCCTCGAGGACCAGCGAGGCAGCCGCGGCGGCTAGGAGGAGGTCGAACCCGGCGTCGACCCGCCCTGCAATCAGGCGCGGCTCGATCCGGGCCGCCGCGAGGGCCGCGAGGAAGACGTCACCGGCACCGGTCGGATCTATCGGGTTGTGGCTGCGGACCGGCGGGTAGTGGCGCGGATGTCCGGGCCCGTCCGGACCGCCGTCCATGACCAGGCCGCCGCGATCGCCGCGGGTGACCGCAAGCGTCGAGCCCGGACGCAGAAGCCGGCACAGCCAGGCGAGCTCAGTGGCCGGGTCGACGTCATCGCGGCTGAGCCCGACGAGATCGGCCCGGGCGATGACCGGACTCGGCCGCGGGTCGACGTGGCGGACGGCTTCGCCCGGGACGAGCTCGCGAAGGAGCCCCTGCCACCCCACGGCGACGATCGCCGTCGCGGAAGGCACGTCCGCCCAGGCCTCGGGGAGCTCTGCCGCGACCGGGGCGAGGATCCAGCCGCGGGCCGAGCGCCACGCCTCGGGGACCGCGCCGACCGGGACCGGGTCAGAGCGTGAAATGCACAGCTGGAGGCGGCCCTCCGGCCGTTCCAGGTTGACGAAGACCGGGCCGTTCTCGAGCGGCACGAGCTCGATGTCGACGCCGGCTTGACGCAGGAGGTCGAGCTCGAGGGCCCGGCTCGCCTCCTCGTCGACGCCGATGATCGCGGCCGTCGGAATGCCCAGCCGGGCCGCGGTCAGCGCGCTGTACGACACGCCGCCGCCCAGCCGCCAGCCGCGCGGGTCGTCCTCGGCGATGTCTCGCGCGGCCGCGCCGACGACGACGACGACCGGCGGGCCTGCCACCGGCGACGGTTCGATCATCAACTGGCTGAGAGGACTGGGCGAGGTGCGACCGTATACTTGCCGTCCAACCCTTCCCCTTCCCGACCGGAGTCAGCGTGTATTTCTACGAGCTTCACGAAGGCGACGACGAGATCTTCTCGGACGTCCTTCTCGTGCGCGAGACAGAGATGGAGCCGGACGACTTCTTCGAGCTCGTCCAGTCGATTCGTCGCCGGGTCCAGGACACCCACGAGCACGATACGCTGATCGAGGCGATCGCCGCCGAGCTGGAGCGCGACGAGGAGTTCGTCCTGGTTGGCGACGACCGGCTGACTGCAGCGGTTAACGTTTCCCCCATCGAGACCGAAAACGTCCTCATCACGGCCGACGACGAGGATGACGAAGACGACGAGGAGCGTGCCGCCGACTACCGGGCGATCATCGCCGAGTTCGACCCGCATGGCGAGGCCGGCACAAACTGAGCACGGCCGGGTCCTCCCCTACCGGCTGAAGAGGATCTCGACCACGTCTCCGTCGCGGACCCGGTAGGTCTTGCCCTCCGAGCGGAGCCGGCCGGCCTTCCGCGCGTCGGCCATCGAGCCCAGCGTCAGCAGGTCCTCGTACGCCACGGTCTCGGCCCGGATGAAGCCCTTGGCAAGGTCCGTGTGGATCGCCGCCGCGGCATCGACTGCCGTCGAGCCGTCGCGGATCGGCCAGGCCCGGACCTCATCAGGCCCGGCGGTAAGGAACGAGATCAGCCCGAGAAGGCGGTACGACAGCGCGATGACCCGATCGAGGCCCGACTCGGCGATCCCCAGCTCCTCCATGAACACCGCGGCCTCGTCGGCCTCCAGTTCGCCGAGCTCCATCTCGATCCGTGCCGACAGGGCGTCGACGATCGCCTGGCGATGGTCGTAGCCCGCGACGATCCGGGCAACCTGTTCGCCGGCGGTGGCCAGCTCGCTCTCCCCGACATTGAGCAGCACCAGGACCGGCTTTTGCGACAGGAACCGGAAGCCGCGGATCGCCTTCTCCTCGTCCTCGTCGAGCTCGACGTCCCGGATGGGCCGGCCGGCCTCCAGCGCTTCCTTCAACCGGACGAGGACCGCCTCCTCGCGCTCGTTCGACTCTCGCTCGGCGGGCGTACCGTGTCGACCGCTCGCCTTCAGCCGATCGAGCCGCCGATCCACGAGCGCCAGGTCAGCGATGACGAATTCGAAGTCGAGCCGCTCGAGGTCGCGGGCGGGGTCGACCGAGCCGTCGGGATGCGGGTGGTTCGGGTCCTCGAAGGCGCGGACGACGTGGAGCAGCGCGTCCGACTCGCGCAGCCGGGCGAGGTGCTCCGCCGGCAGCTCCTCGGCGCCGACCTTGCCCTCCGACGACGCCGGCGGGGCCGGCAGATCGACGTACGTGACGTCGGCCTGGACGAGCTTCTTCGGCTTGAAGATCGCCGCGAGCCGATCCAGCCGCTCGTCGGGGACCTTGACGACGCCGATATGGAGCTCGAGGCCGCCGAATCCGCCGGTATCGGCGTGACCGCGGGTCAGCGTGTTGAAGACGGTCGTCTTGCCCGATCCGGCAAGCCCGACGATGGCGATCTGCACTCAGTAGCCCTGGCGAGGATCGACGACGTTGAGGAGCGGCTCGCCGGCCGCGAAGCGACGGAGGTTGTCGCAGAAGAGCTCGACGCTCCGGTCGAGGACGCGGCTGCTCGACCACGACGTGTGGGGCGTGACGATGACGTTCGGCAGGTCGTAGAACGGCGAGCTGGGCTGGAGGGGCTCGTCGCGGAACGTGTCGAGGATCGCGCCGCCCAGCGGCCCGTCCCGGAGCGCCCGGAGGAGCGCTCGCTCGTCGACTAGCCGGCCGCGGGCCACGTTGATCAGCCACGACCCGGGCTTCATCGCCGCCAGTGTTTCAGCGTCGATCATGTTCTCGGTCTCGGGGGTCAGCGGCGCGGCCAGTACGACGAAGTCCGACTCCGCGAGAAGCGCGGGCAGGGTCTCGGGGCCGCCGACACGATCGAGCATCGCTTCGCCGAACGAGGGCTCCCCCGACGCTCGCCTTCGGCGCGCCGCGGCGTCCGGCCGCCGGCGTGTCGCGACCACCCGGCAGCCGAACGCGGTCGCAAGCGCCCCGACGGCCCGACCGATCGACCCGAGCCCGACGATGCCGACCGTCACGTCGCGCAGCTCGCCGCCTTCGAGCGGCTGCCACGTCCGCTCGCGCTGGAGCTCCAGGAGCCCCGGCAGCTTCCGGCGGACGGCCAGGATCATCATCATCACGTACTCGGCGATGGGTCGCGAGAACACGCCGCGGGCGTTCGTGATGACGATGCCGCGCTCGCGGGAGGCCGGGGTCAGGGCCCGCTCGACCCCGGCCGAGGCCGAGTGGACCCAGACGAGACGCGGCGCGCGGGCAAGCAGGCGATCGAACGCATCGGCCGACAGCCAGCCGTGCAGCAGCACCTCGACGTCGTCGACCGGTTCTCGGACAGGCCCTCGACCGACAGGGTGACGATCCGGGACCCGGGCGCCGCCGCGCGGATCCGCTCGAGGTCGCCGGAACGGTAGCGGGCCGACAGGATCGGCGACAGGGCGATGGCCGACGGAACGCCATCGGCGCCGCTCCCCGGCCCGGCCGTCCGTGCAGGTTCGGCCGCCTCGCCGGCGCTCATTCGCTCGCCCCGGCATGACCCGGGCGATCCACTTCGATGGTTCGTCGATCTCGCCGTGGCGCGGCAGCGACTCCGGTCCGTCCCACAGCCGGCGGAGAGCGGCCGGGCCCCCGGCCTCGGCGATGAGCCGGACGAAGCGCTCCCCTTTCGGTACTGCTCGAGCTTGACGTCCATCCCGGTCAGGCGCATGACCGCCCGCTCGAACGGCGACCGGCGGGCGTGGCGACGCTCGTGGAAGCGCGCGCTGATCCGCTCGACGCCGGGGACCAGTCCCGGCCGACCTCGTCCATCACGTAGTCGCTGAACCCCTCGAGCAGGCTCATCACCGCCTGCGTTTCGCGGAAGAGGCGGCGCTGCTCGTCGTTCATCAGCCGTTCGATCCAGTGCTCAGCGCCGTCCTTGTCCGCCTCGCCGCGGATCGCCCGGCCGAGGCTTCGAAGCGCCTCCCGTCCCACCCGCTCGCCTCGCGGCTGAACAGGCGGAGCTGCCGCTCGAGCCGCTCGGCGAGGTACGGCCGCAGCCATGGGTGGGCCTCGAACTCGAAGGCGTGGGTCGTCTCGTGCAGCGCGATCCACGTCCGGAACGGGCCGAGCGGGACGTCGAGGGTCGTGC